>NZ_CP026514.1:2400000-3600000 GCF_002953935.1 Arthrobacter sp. PGP41
CCTTGCCGCCTTCATCCGGGAAGCCCAGGGGAAGCCGAAGCGCATCTTCTGCACCTACACCGCCATGCTTGCCATCCGGCGTGAACTGTCCAAAATCACCACCGTGGAGGTCGTCTCTTGAGCCAGGCAGGTGCGGACGCCGCACAGGAGAACTCCGGAAGCAAAGGCACCATCTGCGTGGTGCAGCTCTACCCGCGGGACATGAACATCTACGGCGACTGGGGCAATGCCCTGGTCCTCCAGCAGCGGATCAGGTGGCACGGCTACACCCCGGAGCTGGTCGAGTACAACGTGGGGGATCCCTTCCCCGACGTTGTGGACATCATCGTGGGCGGCGGCGGGCAGGACAGCGGCCAGCTGGTCATCCAGGACGACCTGCAGTCGCGGGCCGGAGTCCTGGGGGACCTCGCTGAGGACGGCGCACCGATGCTGGTGATTTGCGGGCTGTACCAGCTCTTCGGACGCTTCTTCAAGACGCGCACGGGGGCTGTCATCCCCGGCATCGGGATCCTGGACGTGGAAACCCACGGCACGGACGAGCGCCTGATTGGCAACGTCAAGGTCTCCACCCCGGAGTTCGGCGAGGTCCTGGGTTATGAGAACCACAGCGGGCAGACCACGCTGGGCAGCGGAGTCCGCCCGCTGGGCACCGTAGCCAAGGGCACCGGAAACAACAGCAGCGACGGCCACGAGGGTGCCCGCTACCGCAACATTGTGGCCAGCTACCTCCATGGGTCACTGCTGCCCAAGAACCCCGCCATCGCGGACTTCCTGATCCGAACTGCCGCTGAGCGCAAGTTCGGCACATTCGTTCCGGGCCATCCGGACGACCACTTCGCGGAACTGGCCAGGGAACACGCGGCGCGGCGCCCGCGCTAAGCATGCCCGGCATTAATAAGCACGCCCGGCATTAAAGGGACGACGGCGGCACTCCCCGTGGGGAACCGCCTCACGGCTCCCGGGTGACCAGGAGCTCGCGGGCACCGGCGGCCGCAGGGCCCCTGGCCAGCAGGCCCTCATTGTTCACCACCTACCACGGGGAAAGTTCCGTGATTCCGTTGCCCAGCCCGTACACGGGCGCATCGAGCATGTCCACCTGCCGGGGGTCGGGGTGGGCGTTGGTGCGGGCAACGGGGCAGGAGGGGTGGCCGTCACGGGACGGGAGCTGCCGGACCCGCTCGTAGCCAGAGCCGCCCCGGCGGAAGCGGAGATTCCCTACCGGACGTGGTCCCCATAACTGCCATTCCGGGGAGGCCGGCGTGGCGTGGCGCACATTGAGAAGCCTGGCCTGCTGTGAAAGGTTTTAGTCCATGACCAACCCCCTCCTGGCGCCCAGTCCCCTGCCGTACGGACTTCCTCCCTTCGCCGATATTGAACCCGCACATTACGAGGAAGCCATTGAGGCGGGCCTCGCCGAACACCTGGCAGAGATCCAGGCCATCGTGGACACACCGGCACCGGCCACCTTCGACAACACGGCGCTTGCAATCGAGCGCTCCGGCCGCCTGCTGGACCGGGCCGCCGCTTCCTTCTTCACACTGGTGTCAGCGGACGCGTCGGACCGGATCCGCGACCTTGAAACAAAGCTTTCCCCGCTCTTCTCAGCCCACCAGGACGAGATCTTCCTGAACCGGGGACTTTTCGAGCGCTTTGCCGCCATAGATACGGCCGAATGTGATGCCGAGTCCACCCGGCTGGTGGAGGAATACCTCAGGGAATTCCGGCAGTCCGGCATCCAGCTCGACGGCCCTGGCCAGGAAAGGCTCCGCGCCATCAACGCCGAACTCTCACGGCTGGGCACGGAGTTCGGACAGCGGGTCAAGGAAGGAATGAAGTCGGCCGCCCTCCTGCTGGACCATGCCGGGGATCTGGCCGGCCTGCCGGCGGATGACATTGCCAGCGCCGCGGAGGCTGCCCGGGCGGCCGGTCATGCCGGGAAGTTCCTGCTGACGCTCATCCAGCCCAGCAACCAGCCTGCCCTGGCCGCACTCGAAAACCGCGACGTCCGCCGTCGGCTCTTCGAAGCGTCCGTAGCCCGGGGCAGCGGCGGCGGCAGCCTCGACGTGCTGGACCTGGCAACGTCAATGGCGCGGCTCCGCGCCGAGAAGGCGGCGCTGCTCGGCTTTGCCAACTACGCCGAGCTGGTAGTGGACCGCCAAACTGCTCCGGACTTCGAATCGGTCCAGGCCATGCTTGGCCGCATGGCGCCGGCAGCCGTGCGGAACGCAGACGCCGAAGCGGCGGCGCTGGCCGAGGCTGCAGGCCATCCGCTGGAAGCCTGGGACTGGGCCTTCTATTCCGCCAGGGTCCGCCGCGAGAAGTATTCGGTGGACGAACAGGCGCTGCGTCCCTATTTCGAACTTGACCGGGTCCTGGCCGACGGCGTCTTCTTCGCCGCCACTTCCCTGTACGGCATCACGTTCCACGAACGGGACGATCTCTCCGGCTACCACCCCGATGTACGCGTCTGGGAGGTCAGGGACGAAGACGGGGAGGGACTGGGGCTGTTCCTGGGCGACTACTACACCCGCGAGTCCAAGCGCGGCGGGGCATGGATGAATTCCCTGGTTGAACAGTCGGCGCTGCTGGGGACAAAGCCTGTTGTCATCAACAACCTGAACATCTCGAAGCCGCCGGCGGGCGAACCGGCCCTTTTGACCCTGGATGAGCTGCGGACCACGTTCCACGAATTTGGCCACGCCCTGCACGGGCTCTTCTCCAACGTTACGTACGCCCGGTTTTCCGGCACGTCGGTTCCCCGCGACTTCGTTGAGTACCCGTCCCAAGTCAATGAGATGTGGATCATGTGGCCCGAAGTCCTGGAAAATTATGCGCGCCACCACGCCACCGGGGAGCCGTTGCCGGCCGCCGTCGTGGAGAAGCTCAACGAATCCCGGCTGTGGGGCGAGGGTTTTGCCACCACCGAGTACCTGGGCGCGGCGCTACTGGACCTCGCCTGGCATGTCCTCGGGGCCGGCGATGTTCCCGAAGACGCCATAGCCTTCGAAGACAAGGCCCTCGCTGCCGCCGGCATCGCCCACGCCCTGATTCCGCCGCGCTACCGCACCGGCTACTTCCAGCACGTCTTCGCGGGCGCAGGGTACGCGGCGGGCTACTACTCCTATATCTGGAGCGAGGTTTTGGACGCGGAAACAGTGGACTGGTTCACCGAAAACGGCGGCCTGACACGCGCCAACGGCCAACGCTTCCGCCAGGAGCTGCTGTCCCGGGGCAACAGCCGGGACCCGCTGGAATCCTTCCGCACCCTCCGCGGCCGCGACGCCCGGCTGGAACCGCTGCTGAAGCGCCGCGGCCTGGAGTAAGGGTTTCCAAGTAGGTAGCGCTAAGTGTCGTTTTGAACCTCCAAAACGACACTTAGCGCTACCTACTTGGGATAAACGAACGACGGCGGCGGGTCACCTTCCCAGGTGACCCGCCGCCGTCGTACTGCTTTTGAAGCTGTTACCAGCCGCGCTCGGCAAGGCGGTGTGGCTGGGGGATCTCGTCGACGTTGATGCCCACCATGGCTTCGCCCAGGCCGCGGGAGGCCTTGGCGATGACGTCGGGGTCATCGAAGAAGGTGGTGGCCTTCACGACCGCCGCGGCGCGCTGGGCGGGGTTGCCGGACTTGAAGATGCCGGAGCCGACGAACACGCCGTCAGCGCCGAGCTGCATCATCATGGCCGCGTCGGCCGGGGTGGCGATGCCGCCGGCGGTGAACAGCACCACGGGGAGCTTGCCGGCGGCGGCAACTTCCTTGACCAGTTCGTACGGTGCCTGCAGTTCCTTGGCCGCAACGTACAGCTCGTCCTCGGGCAGGGCCGCAAGCTTGGCGATCTCGGAACGGATCTGGCGCATGTGACCGGTGGCGTTGGAGACGTCGCCGGTGCCGGCCTCGCCCTTGGAACGGATCATCGCGGCGCCCTCGTTGATGCGGCGCAGCGCCTCACCAAGGTTGGTGGCACCGCAAACGAAGGGAACCTTGAAGTTCCACTTGTCGATGTGGTTGACATAGTCGGCCGGGGTCAGGACCTCGGACTCGTCGATGTAGTCCACGCCCAGGGACTGCAGGACCTGGGCCTCCACGAAGTGGCCGATCCGGGCCTTGGCCATGACGGGGATGGACACGGCATCGATGATCTGGTCGATCATGTCCGGATCCGACATGCGGGACACGCCGCCCTGGGCGCGGATATCGGCCGGAACGCGTTCCAGCGCCATCACAGCAACGGCACCGGCGTCCTCGGCGATGCGGGCCTGTTCGACGTTGACGACGTCCATGATGACGCCGCCCTTGAGCATCTCAGCCATACCGCGCTTGACGCGGTTGCTGCCCGTGACAGTGTTCGCGGACGAACCGGCTTCGCTGCTTACATCAGGTGTAGACACAAAAACCCCTATGGGTAGATAGATGACCTTCGCCGGGGTGCAGGGCGGCACGGAGATGCCGATGTACACTCACCGGGTTGCCGGATCCATTGACCGGGCAGTCCTAATACTAGTCTCACCGCAGCCAGCAGGCTTAATTCGCCTTAATCAGCAGGCGACGGCTCGGCGAGGGACTGGCGCCGGACGGATAGTACTCGCTGCACCACCGTGATGAAACTCGCGATGGCCAGCAGAAGGAGCGTCACCAGCAGCACCACCTCCGGAAGCCCCAGGCCCGTGAAGCCGGTGACAACCAGCACCGATACCAGGCGCTCGGCCCGCTCCGCGATCCCGGTGTTGGCCGTGAAGCCCAGCGATTCGGCTTTCGCCCTGGCATACGAAACCACCATGCCAAGAACCAGGCAGACCGTGGCTGCCACTGCAATGGGAATGTTCGCCCCGCCGGTGAAAAACCACACGGCCAGGCCGGCGAACAGGGCGCCGTCGGCTATCCGGTCGAGCGTGGAGTCGAGGAAGTTGCCCCACCGGCTGCCCACCTCCCGCATCCTGGCCATGATGCCGTCCAGGACATCGGAGAAGATAAACGCGGTGATGAACAAGGTCCCCCACCAAAGCTGGCCGAGCGGATAAAAGACCAGGGCACCCACCACGACACCGGCGGTGCCGATGACGGTTACGGCGTCCGGCGAAACACCGATCTTGAGGAGCCAGCGGGCAAGCGGGGTGAACAGCGCGGTGAAGAAACCGCGGGCGTGCCTATTCAGCATCCGTCTCCCCGGGCCAGGCGTCGGCCACCTGCTGGCGGACCTCGTCGAGGGTCTGCGTGATGGCCTTGGTCTGGGCGATGATCGGGAAGAAATTCCCGTCACCGCCCCAGCGGGGAACGATGTGCTGGTGGAGGTGCGCCGCGATTCCGGCGCCGCCCACGACGCCCTGGTTCATGCCGAGGTTGAATCCTCCCGGGTTGGCCACTTTCCGCAGGACTTTCATGGCGGTCTGGGTGAGCTCCGCGAACTCGGCGGTCTCGTCGAGGGTCAGGTCGGTGTAGTCCGGAATGTGGCGGTAGGGGCACACCAGGAGATGGCCGGGGTTATAGGGAAAAAGGTTCAGCACCACGTAGCACGTCTTTCCGCGGTGGACGATGAGGGCTTCCTCGTCTGTCCGGCCGGGGCCAATGCAGAACGGGCAGTCGTTCTCATTCTTGAACTGGTGCTGCCCGCCTTTGATGTAGGCCATGCGGTGCGGAGTCCACAGGCGCTGGAAGGCGTCCGGGACACCGGCGAGGTCAAAGTCGTCGGTAACGCCGGCATCGCCTGGATACCCTGCTCCTGTGTTCTCCTGCACCGTGCTGTTCCGTTTCCGCTAGCTGGTCCGGTTACGGACGGCTTCCGTGATCCGCTTGACTGCCTCTGCCACGGGCACGCCGTTGTCCTGGCTTCCGTCCCGGAAGCGGAACGAGACTGCGCCTGCCTCGGCGTCATCCCCGCCGGCGATCAGCACGAACGGGATCTTGTCCTTGCTGGCGGTGCGGATCTTCTTCGGGAACCGGTCCGAGGAGGTGTCCACCTCGGCACGGATGCCTGCGGCCTTGAGCTGGTCGACGACGTCGAACATGTATTCATTGAACGTTTCCGCCACGGGGATGCCCACCACCTGCACCGGGGCCAGCCAGGCGGGGAAGGCGCCGGCGTAATGCTCGGTGAGCACTCCCATGAACCGCTCAATCGATCCGAACAGGGCGCGGTGGATCATAACGGGCCGCTGGCGCGTGCCGTCTGCCGCCTGGAATTCCAGTTCGAACCGTTCCGGCAGGTTGAAGTCCAGCTGGATGGTGGACATCTGCCAGGTCCGGCCCAGGGCGTCCTTCGCCTGCACGGAGATCTTGGGGCCGTAGAACGCGGCCCCGCCCGGATCAGCGACAAGTTCCAGGCCTGATTCCTCGGCCACTTCGGCGAGGGTCCGGGTGGCTTCCTCCCAGGCGGCGTCGTCACCGACGAACTTCTCCGGATCCTTGGTGGAAAGCTCCAGGTAGAAGTCGTTCAGGCCGTAGTCCTTGAGCAGGTCGAGCACGAACGTCAGGGTCTTGGTGAGCTCACCCTTCATCTGCTCGCGGGTGCAGTAGATGTGGGCGTCGTCCTGTGTCATGCCGCGGACCCGGGTCAGCCCGTGCACCACGCCGGACTTCTCGTACCGGTACACGGACCCGAATTCGAACAGCCGCAGGGGCAGCTCACGGTAGGAGCGGCCGCGGGACCGGAAGACCAGGTTGTGCATGGGGCAGTTCATCGGCTTGAGGTAGTAGTCCTGGCCGGGTTTGCGGACGGTGCCGTCTTCATTGAGTTCGGCGTCCACATGCATGGCCGGGAACATGCCGTCCTTGTACCAGTCCAGGTGGCCCGAGACCTCGTACAGGTGGCCCTTGGTGATATGCGGCGTGTACACGAACTCATAGCCGGCCTCAACATGGCGCTGCCGGGAGTAGTCCTCCATCTCCTTGCGGATGATGCCGCCCTTGGGGTGGAAGACCGGAAGGCCCGAGCCGAGTTCGTCCGGGAAGGAGAACAGGTCCAGTTCAGAGCCGAGCTTGCGGTGGTCCCGGCGTTCGGCCTCGGCGATGCGCTCCTGGTAGGCCTTGAGCGCGTCCTTGGTGGGCCACGCAGTGCCGTAGATCCGCTGCAGCTGCTGGTTCTTCTGGTTGCCCAGCCAGTAGGCGGAGGACGAACGGGTGAGGGCGAAGGCATTGGAGATCAGCTTGGTGTTGGGCAGGTGCGGCCCGCGGCAAAGGTCGCACCAGACGGTGGTCCCGTCCTTGCGCTCCACGTTGTCGTAGATGGTGATGTCGCCGGCGCCGACCTCAACGTTGACGCCCTCGCCGGCCTCTGCGGCTTCATTCTTCTTGCCAAGGAGTTCAAGCTTGTAGGGCTCGTCCTTCATCGCTTCGCGGGCCTCGTCCTCGTTGACCACGCGGCGGACGAACTTCTGGTTCTGGTTGATGATCTTCTGCATCATCTTTTCGAGGGTCTTGAGGTCCTCGGGAGTGAACGGCTCGGCAACATCGAAATCGAAGTAGAAGCCGTCGGTGATGTACGGGCCGATGCCCAGTTTGGCGTCCGGCCGCAACTGCTGGACGGCCTGTGCCATGACGTGGGCGGTGGAGTGGCGGAGGACGTTGAGCCCGTCCGGGGAATCGATGGTTACGCCCTCGACGTCAGCGCCTTCAGGCAGCTCCTGGTCCAGGTCCTTAAGCTCGCCATTGACGCGGGCAACAACAACATCACGGCGCTCAAAGAAGAGTTCCGCACCGGTTGTCCCGGTAGTCACCTTGGTCTCTTCGCCATCGACGAGAAGGGTGATCTGCTGGGCATCTGACACGGGTGTCTCCTATTCAAAGTTAAGGCTTCATAGCTTGTGGCATACGGGGACCACAGCCAGCCATCGTCAATGCTATCGGTTCCGCTCAGGCCCGACCAACGCGGCGCACCCGAGGATCAGCCGCTGAATCCCGTGATGGCGAGGGTGCGGGTGATTCCGTCCAGGGGGTGCCGGGCCTCCGGTTCCTGCGCCTGGGAACCCTGGAACGGCAAGGTTTCGGTGCGGCTCAGGTCCCAGGCCATGCTCGCGCTCAGGCTTATTCCCCGCGGGCCGGTCCGCCTGGTGGTGCCACGGATCAGGAGCAGCCGGGTTCCAAAGAGGAGCATTCCTGCCTTTTCCTGGGCTTCATGGAAGAAGACCGAATCTATGCAGCCGGTGCCGTCGTCGATGCTGATGAAAACTACCCGCCGGCCGCCCCGCATGGGCGGCGTCTGGGTTGCCACGCGAACCCCGGCCACCAGCACTTCCGTCCCGTTCCGCAGTCCGAGGAGCTTATCCGCCGTGGTGACTCCCAGCCTGTTGAGCATCGGCCGGTGGCTGTCCATCAGGTGGCTGCTGACATCAACAGCCATAAGGTCGAGTTCGGCCCGCACATTCTCCACCAAGGTTGGCGCCGGCAGCCCCGGCTTGACGTTGCGCAGCTCAACATCCCCCAAAGGCAGGGAGAGCTGCCCCTCGATAACCTCCACTCCTTTCCGTCCACTGCCGGAACCTTGGAGTTTTTGCAGATGTTGGACAAGGTCCGCACGGTTTGCATTGCCGCCTGCCTCCCGGTGAAGGGAATCAAAAGCGCCCAGCTGGGCCAGCCTTTTGATGCCGGGCTTGCTGATCCTTGACCGTGCCCTCAGGTCAGCGAGGGAGTCGAAGGGCTGGCCGGCGACGATCCGCTTAAGTTCTGTTGCGGACAATCCGTAAATGCCGTTCAGGCTTAGCCTGATTCCCAGTTTTCCTTCATCCGGGCCTTGCCCTACCCGTTCCACCCGGTACTCCGCCTTGCTTCGGTTGATGTCCAACGGGAGGATCGTGATCCCCAGGCGCCGGGCTTCCGCTACCAGCAGCCTTTTGGGGTACATCCCGGGATCGTGTTCCCACAGCCCGGCAAGGAATGCTTCGGGATGGTGAGCTTTCAGCCAGGCAGACTGGTATGTGGGGACGGCAAAGGCAGCACCATGCGCCTTGCAGAATCCGAAGCTTCCGAAGGCTTTCAAGGTCCCCCAGACGTTGTCCACCACAGCGGGTGCGTAGCCCCTTTCCCTAGCCGCTTTGCGGAAGAACTCCTCCACGCCCGGCTCAAGGGCGTCGTTGCCCAATGCACGGCGGAACTCGTCCGCCCGTGCAAGTCCGCAGCCTGTCATGACGTCGAAGGTCTTCAGGATCTGTTCGTGGAAAACGGTGACGCCGTGGGTCTCCGCGAGGACCGGTTTCAGGTCCGGATGGGGGTACACCTCGGGGGCGAAACCATGCCGGTGCTCAAGGAAGGGCCGAACCATGTCCGATTTCATGGGGCCGGGGCGGAACAGTGAGATATCGATGATGAGGTCGTTGAATTCCCGGGGTGCCATCTTGCCGATGAGCTCACGCTGCCCGGGCGATTCAATCTGGAAGCAGCCCAGGGTGTGGGTGCTCCTGATCAGTTCAAAGGTGGCTTCATCATCCAGCGGGACGGCATTGAGGTCGATGCGTCCGTTGTCCGCAATGTAGTCGGGACCGGCACCGTCCGGACCAGGTGAATGCTTTCCGGCTGCCACCACTTCTTCCTTGGAGGGGTGGATACGGATGACTTCCCGCACGGCAAAAGCCATGGCGCTTTGCATCCGGACCCCAAGGACATCAAGCTTGAGCATGCCCATGGGATCCATGTCGTGTTTATCGAACTGGCTCATGGGGAGGCCAAGTCCACTGGGCTGCACAGGAGTGCGGTCAAGCAGGGTTGCGTCGCCAAGGATCACGCCGCAGGGATGCATGGAGATATGCCGGGGCAGCCTGTCAAGGCGTTCCGTCAGGTCCACCAACAGATCAAGTTGCTGGTTTCCATCCAGGTCCCGCTGTTCCACCCGGCCGGCGAACTCCCGAAGTTCAGGTTTTTCCTGGAGTGCTTCACGGAAGTTGCGGGCAGAAAAGCGCCACAGCTGCTTTGCAATCTCCCCCACCTCGTCGTCGTCCATGCCCAGCGCCATGCCGGCGTCCCGCACTGCACCCCTGGCCCGGTAGCCATTCTGCATGCTCATCAGGGTGACCCGCTCGGTACCAAAGCGCTGAAAAATCCGGTGGTAGACGTTGTGCCGCTCCGCGCTTTCAACGTCGATATCAATATCCGGAAGTGTTGCCCGGTCCTGCGACAGGAAGCGTTCGAAAATCAGGTCATGCTGCAGGGGGTTCACCTGGCTGACGTCGATCAGGTAATTGACCAGGCTTGAGGCGCCGGATCCACGGGCTGCTGCCCGCACTCCCATTTCCTGGATCATGCGGGACACCTCGGCAACCGTCAGGAAATAGGAGGAGAAGCCAAGGTTGCGGATGATGCCCAGTTCGTGATCGAGCCGGGAGCGCATCCTTTGTCCGGCAGTACCAGTAATTCCCGGGAACCGCCTGGTGATTCCAGCCTGGCACCGCTGGACGAGTTCAAGATGCGGATCCTGGCTGATCCCGATCACTGAAGCTTCCGGCACCACGGGCTGCTTCCACCCCATGTCCGTGACCGGATCAATCCTGCAAAGGTCCGCCAGCGCCTCGGTCTGCTTCATCAGTTGCTTGAGGTCCGCTGCGCCATAGCCTGCCGCAGAAATGATCTCCTTGCCCAGGCGGAGCATCTCCGCGGAGGATTTAAGCCAGCCTTGGCCTGTTGGCTGCAGCAGGGGCTCTTCCGCGAGTTCCGGCAGGGATTTCAGGGTGCGTGCTGAGTCGAGCACATCCGCGGTGGGTGCTCCGTCTGCAGCGCAGTACCGGACGGCGTTTGTCAGGATTGCAGGAACATGATGCTCTTCTGCCAGCTTGAGCATGCGGACAGCATGGGCTGTACTCAAGGGCTTTCCGGGTGCGCTGAGCTGGGAGACTATCTCGGCAACCAAAGTGCCTGCGGGCATTGCGTCCAGCCATTGCATGAACAAGGTGCGCGGGCGAAGGTAGCGCCGCCCGCCCATGGCCCGGCCGACGTCGGAATCTGGCCCGATCAGGACAGTCAACACCGGTTTCAGGGTTTGGGGATCGAGGGTTCGGGAAGCAAGTTCCGCCCTGGTCACGGCAACTGGAACCGTTCCCCCGGATTTCCCGGAGGTACGGGCATGGGCATCTGATATCAGCCTGCAGAGCGCGCGGTAGCCCGCCCCGTTGTTGTTGCCCCGAGCCAGCACCACCACCCTGCCGGCAAGCTGGGTGCGGTGATCGTCGTCGTCGTCAAATACCGCAAGGTCAACACCCACAATGGGATCAATGCCCGCTCCCATGCATGCCTTGAGGTGTTTGATGGTTCCGTACAAACCGTCACGGTCAGTGCAGGCAAGTGCTGTTGCACCGTCAGCGGCGGCGGCCTGTGCCAGTTCCTCAGGCCAGGAGACGCCGTAGTGCGCACTGAAGGCAGTGGAGACGTGAAGATGGGTGAAGCTCATGCTGTCCTTGGCCGGAGTGCGTCATGGATGCGCAGCAGCCGCCAGCGGCCGCTTTGGATATGCCTGGTGAGGTCAAGCGTCAAAGTTTCTTCCGGCTCAAGGGCTCCAAGGACAGGGGGGTCAGGCCGCACCTGGACCCGCCAGATTTCGTGGTCCACCAGTCCGGGTCCACTGCCAAGCGGAGCGCGGCTTTCTTCCGCCCACCATTGCCGGCGTTCGTACCAGCGCACCGGTTCAGCACAAACAGCATAGGAACGTCCTGCCCACAGCAGGCGCAGGGGTTCGCCGTAAGCGCCGCACTCGACGTCCACGGATTGGCTGAACATGCCCATGGCGCCTCCCGGATCCAAACTGGTTTATTCGAATACTTGTTCGAATACATCCAGTCTACCCCTGCCCTGAACGTGCGCAAAGAAGGGTACGGGGAAGGACAAGGAGAATGGCGCGCAAGGGTGGACGGACCGATCGACAGGGAGCAGGATGGTGCCATGAGCACCCAAGACGCACTTCTAAAGCAGGCAAGCATTTCAACCCAGGACTCCACCGTGGTGGCCACGTTCAATATAGACGGCACCATCCCGTCGTCCGGTGCTTACGTGGTTGGGCTGGTAGGTGCTACGCCGGACTATTCAACACAACGGCGGTTATGCATTGAGTTCATGAACGGGGAGGCGATTGCCTTTTACTCATTCAACCGTGAACAGGGAGTCGAAGAAGACTACGACCTGTCCGGCGTGACCCACTCCGATAGCACCATTACGGGCAGCTTCCCCATGGCGGCCTTGAACGGCCTTGGCAAGGGGCATGTCATGTCAGCCTTCAGCGAGGCCGAAGGCAGGGAATTCCAGCACGGCGTCCCCGTGGAGGAACACCTCTGAACAAGGGCTTGCGGGCAGCTCAGCTGTTCCCTTTGTGGACCCGCATTTCCAGTTCGATGAAGCCGGAGATCATTGCCCGGTACGTGGACTCCACGATGTCCGGGTCGATGTCTTTTTTCTCCGCTGCCGAGCGGACATGCTCAATGATTCGCTCCACGCGCCCGGGCGCTCGGACTTCGGCGTCATCGCCCTTGAGGGTTCCGGCAATCCGGATCAGCCGTTCCCGGCGGGCGATGAGGGTGACAATCTGGTCATCAACCTCGTCAACAGCAATGCGGACCGCAGCGAGCTGTTCCTTGTCGGCCAAAGCATCTCGATCATTTCCTTGAATTGTCGCCATCGTCTGACAGTATCGAAGCATGCAGCCCAGAGTCGACTTCATCTCACTAGGTGTCCGCAGCGTTTCCGCCTCCCGCGCGTTCTATGTGGACGGCCTTGGCTGGCCGGTCCACCGTGAACTTGCGGAGGATGTTGTGTTCATCCAGGTGAACCACGGTTTGGTGCTGTCCCTGTGGGACGTGCGCCAGATGCAGGCTGACGCCGGCGTCAGTCCGCCCGGCCCGGTTCCCTGCATCACGCTTAGCCACAACCTTCCGTCCACTGAGGACGTGGACCGTGTCATGGAAGAAGCGGCCGCTGCGGGGGCCGTCATTATCGCGGAACCCATCACCCAGCCGTGGGGCGGGTACAGCGGATACTTCGCCGATCCGGACGGCTTCCGGTGGGAGGTTGCCTACAATCCCACCTGGAGAGTGGACGACGACGGCGCGGTCACCGTTTAGCGCTTGCCGCGGGTCCGCGCCGGACTGCTAGAAGAGTGCTTCAACGGGCCGGATGAGTTCCGGCCCGTTGTTCCGGACGTTGCCGACTTCTTTCCCGACTGAGTCCACGCGCCAGTCCGCCGCCACGTCCTTGACCCCCGCCCGCACCAGGTCAACCAGGCCTGCGGCGTCGTCCGCGGCCGGGTCGAGCCATGCCCGCATCGTGGCTTTGTCCATGGGCAGCGGCACGCGGTCATGCAAGGCGGTGAGTTTTCCGAACACCGTCGACTCACTGCCCGGCGGCGGCGTGTCAGTGGTCAGGATGGACGTGGAGAGCATCCAGCCGCCGGGCTCCCCTGCCGGCCACGCGGGATCCTTCCACCACTCATAGAGCCCTGCGAAGACCAGGCCCGTCCCCCCGCCCGGGTGCACATAGTACGGCTGCTTGGATTTTCCCGGACCCTGCTTCCATTCGTAGTATCCATCTGCCGGGACTGCACAGCGGCGCGACTGCGCGGCCTTGCGGAACGCCGGCTTCTCAAGCACGGACTCACTGCGCGCGTTGATCATCCTTGAGCCGATGCCCGGGTCCTTGGCCCAGGACGGGACCAGCCCCCACCGGGCAACATGGAGCTGGCGCACCTGCCTGGCAGCCCTCCCGTCATCCACCAGGCGTTCCAGGACAATGGGAACGTCATCCGTCGGCGCCACATTCCACGACGGCGGAATGCTCACCTCGCCCTCAAGCTCGGCGTCGAACTCGGCCAAAAGGTCCCCCACGGCACGGGCCATCACGTAGCGTCCACACATGGCTCCAGCATGCCACCGGCGCCAGGTGGTGTCATCCGGATTGATGCCAGGGATTCTGTCAAGGGAGTGGATGTGGCCAAGGGGCTGGCTACGCTGGCCTTGATTCAATCTTGAGCGTTAGGTCTTGTTTTTGATGGGACTTTGACTATCACCGACCAGGTTTCTTGATACGGGGCGGGCATTGTTGGCGTTGTCGGAAGGGGAAGCCGGCAGCCAATCGGACCGCAGAAGGCGGGCCGTCCTCAAAGAAATGGAAGTTTGTCATCATGGGTCTCAGCCTCAACACCACCACAGGTAAAGTCGTCGCCTCCCTGGCCCTGGTCGGCACCGCCGCCGGCGTCGCAGGCCTGGGCACGTACGGTGCATTCACCTCCAGCACCTCCGCCTCCGCCGAGGTCTCCTCGGGCACCGTTGCAATCACACTGGGCGCCTCAGGCGCAGCCAACCGCCTCAGCGTCGCCGCCACCGGCCTGGTCCCGGGCGACACCGTGCAGCGCGCCGTGACGCTCACCAATGCCACCGGCAACCAGGCACTGGCCGGCATCACACTGACAACGCTGGCCACCACCACCTCCAAGCTGGACACCGACCCGGCCCTTGGCCTGCAGCTCGCGATCGACAATTGCTCCGTTCCGTGGACCGAAGCCGGCACCGCCCCCGCCTACACCTACACCTGCGCGGGCGGGACCATCACCCAGGTCCTGGCCCCCCGCGCGGTCATCGGTGCCAACCTCCCGCTGACCGGTCTCACCTCCACTGCGGCCGGCAACACCGATAACCTGCGCGTAACCCTGTCCCTGCCCGGCGCAGCGGACAACACCTTCCAGGCCAAGAGCAGCGCCATCGACCTGTCCTTCACCGGAACGCAGCGCTCCGGCGCCAGCAACTAACCAACCTGGTCCTCCGCCGCCTGCTGAGACGTGGGCGGCGGAGGGCACCACCTGGAACGGACACCGCCATGACGGCAGCTTTCACCCAAGACCCCCCTTGTGCCACCACGGCGGCATCCTCCGCCGCTGCACCGGCCGTAGGCCGCTGGGCCAAAGCGCTCCGGCCCACGGCCAGGGCTGCATCGACGCTGATGATGCTCGGCGCCGTGGCAGCGTTCCTGTTCCTGGCCGTCGGGCCCAGGGTCCTGGGGTACCAGACCAGCACCATGCTCACCGGATCCATGGCCCCGCTGATCAACGCCGGTGACGTCGTGGTATCAGTACCGAAACCGGTCAGCAGCCTCAAAACCGGGGACATCATCACCTATGGGATACCGGTCGAGGACCACCGCGTAGAAACCCACCGCATCATCGAAATTGTCAGGAAAGGCGACGGGACCACGACCGTCCGCACCAAGGGCGACGCAAACAACGGTGCCGATCCGTGGACCGCCGCCCTGCAGGGCGGCACGGTCCATGTCCACGCCGCCACCATCCCGTACCTCGGGTCGGCCATCCGGGCCCTCCGGGAACCGGTGCTCCTGCAAAGCCTGGTGTACGGCGCACCGGCGGTCCTGGTCGCCATGGTCCTGCTCTCGATCTGGAAGACGGAACCCAGTGCCAACAGCTCCTCCCCGTCGCAGAGCACGGCTGATGGACATCTTGCCGCCGGGGATCCGGCCCACGGTGCTCGATGACCGTCGGCTGCGGAAAAATGGCAGAGGGCACGGCAGCCTGGACCAACAGGGCGGTTACGCACATCCTGCTCTTGCCTGTGGCTGCTCCACATCCTTCCGGAGCGGCGGCGAATACAAACAGGAATAGACCATCCCGGACACTGAAAAGGAGATTAGGCCGTGCGCACCATCCGAGACACCGAGGCGGCCAGGCCCTCCGGTGTCGCCCGGTCCGCGGCGGTCCTGACAGCGGCCGCGGTACTGCTCTTCGCGCCAGGAATCGCCCAGGCGGCGTTTACTTCCGAGGCAGCGGGGAAGATGAGCGCAGCAACTGTCTACCTGGCGCAGCCGGTCGGCACGGCGGCCACGTCGAGTTGCACCGGCAGGGACCTGACGCTCACCTTCACGAACTATGGCTACGTTCCCCGCGCCAATGCATTCCGGATCGAAATCTTCCAGGATGCCAACGGCATGACGCCGCTGCTCGTGGTGGACAGGGCCCAAAACGACCTCACTCCGGTCACCGTCAGGCTGTCAGGCGTAAGGTTCGCAAGGCCCTATAACATCCGGGGACTCTACACCACCGGGGGAGGGAACACCTGGACCGGGCAACCCCTTCCAGGCGCCACCGTCTCCTGCTGAACCGCCATTGGCGACATATGAAGGGCCTGCGGCCGGGGTTTGCCTGGGAATAGAGGCCGCCACGTTACCGTTGTCAGGAACGAAACCGTCATCGACACAGAGGAGAGCTCCGTGGACTTCACTCCCGACTCCGGCACCATCACCATGTTTTCCACTACCTGGTGCGGCTACTGCAACCGGCTGAAGAAGCAGCTGGATGCCCAGGGCATCGGCTACACCGAGATCAACATCGAGGAAGTGGAAGGCACTGCCGAACTCGTGGAGCAGCTTAACGGCGGCAACCGCACGGTACCCACCGTCCTCTTCCCGGACGGCACCGCAGCCACGAACCCTTCCGCAGCCGAGGTCAAGACCCGTCTCGCAGCCTAGGTTTTAACGCCACCGCGCGGGTCATGCCCCCAGGCTGCTGAAGGAAGCGGCCTCCAGGACGGCATGGCCCGCGTAGGTGGCAAGCAAGGCATTTTCCACCGCGGCTACGTCCACGCCAGGGACCAGATCGTCCACCGCACCTGCCGTGGCGGGATTCCAGTCCAGCCCCAGGGCGGCATAGCTGTCGGTCAGCACTTTGCGGATGGGCGCAGAGTTTTCCACCACAATGACGGAACTGAAAAGCCAACCGCCGGCCACAACGCGTTGCGCCGTGCCCACCAGCTTCACCCGGCGGCCGCCGTCAGCCGGATCGGTTCCGTGCACGCTGAACTCACCGGGGCAGTATTCGCCCGGAATCTCGCCCACGGCCGCCTGCACGCCGACGCTGCGCAGTACCTCGGCAAACAGCTCCCCAAAGAAACCGAACCTGGTTTTGGACCCTGCGATCGCATCGGCATCCGGTTGAAGGTGGTCCACCACCAGGGCCCCCTCGTGGTAGGCGGCCGCCCGCCCCCCTGCCCGGCGGACCAGGGGCTCGAAGCCGTTGGCCCTGCACGCCCGGGCAGCCGCCTCAAAGCCCGGCAAGCGGGTGTCACGCTGGCCGAAGGCCACGGTGGGCGCAGGCCGGTAAAGCCGGAGCGTGGGGCCAATGTCCCCCGTCTTCACCCGCGCCAGGAGTTCCAGGCCGAGCTCCAGGTCACGGCCCGCACCCAGCGACCGTTCCTGCCGCACAACGGTTAGCGTGCGGGGTCCGGGGCCGTCGTCGTACATGTTGCTAAGCTCCCCTATGGTCATACTGCAGTTCCTGGTTGTCGCCGCCGCCTTCGCCGCGATTGACGCCGCCTGGCTCAAACTGATGAACCCCTTTTACCGCAGCCATATCGGCGAGCTGCTGGCGGATAAACCACACCTAGGTTACGCCGTCGCCTTCTATGTCATTTACATCGCCGGGATTGTGTTTTTCGCCCTTCGGCCTGCCCTCGACGGCGGCAGCTGGCTCACTGCCCTGGGTTACGGCGCGGCGGTGGGCGCCTTCGCCTACGCTACGTATGACCTCACCAACGCCGCCACCCTGAAGGTGTGGCCGCTGCAGCTGGTCGTGGTGGACATGCTGTGGGGCGCCTTACTCACGGGGCTGTCCACGCTTGCCGGCTGGCTTGTATTCCAGGGACGCGCCTGACGCGGTCACGGGCCGCGGCGGCCCGCCCACAGCCCGTGCAGCAGCGGGACCACGGAACCGGCCATGAGGACGCTGCCCAGGACAACGTCGTCTGCCCGCACCACGGCTCCGGCGATGAGCAGGGCCGCAAAAACAAGGGCCGACGCCGACCGCCGGGCCCTGCGGTCCAGCCGGGCGAGCTGGCGCTCAATGCGGGGATTGGCCACCGCAAGCGACCCCTCCTCGAGGCGGCTGGCCAGTGCTTCCAGGCGTTTCGGCAGCCGCAGGGCGATCGCCGCGGCGTCGAGGGCCTGCTGGG
The DNA here is from genome assembly GCF_002953935.1 of Arthrobacter sp. PGP41. Classification (NCBI taxonomy): domain Bacteria; kingdom Bacillati; phylum Actinomycetota; class Actinomycetes; order Micrococcales; family Micrococcaceae; genus Arthrobacter; species Arthrobacter sp. PGP41. The sequence continues at coordinate 2,417,911 of NZ_CP026514.1, forward strand.
CCACGTCCTGCAGGAGGTTGCCGCGCTCGTCGCGCAACAGCCGGGCAGCATACGGTTCCACCGAGTCCCACAGGTTGAAGCGTTCATCAAGCGAGCTGCAGACGCCGGACGTCAGAGACATCGCCCGGATGATCAGCAGGAAGTTCTCCGGGAACTGGAACGGCAAAGAGCGGATAACGTCACCGAACTCCACGGCGAAATCGCGGAATTCCTTGGGATCCACTTCACGGAGCTCGGCAAACCCCATCCCCCCGAAGCGGGCGAAAAGGTGCGTCATGGCCCTTTCCAGCTCCACGATGTCCGCCGACGGCGCCAGCACGCCGACGTCGTTGATCGCCGCCACCAGCCCCTTGCCGTCACGCGCCGCGGCCGCAATCAGCAGCTTCCTTAGACCGCTGCGCGTGGAGTCGGTGACCTCGCCCATCATGCCGAAGTCGATGAACGTCAGTTTCCACGGATGTCCCCCTGGGCCGGCGGAATCAGGAGTGACGAAAATGTTCCCCGGGTGCGGATCCGCGTGGAAAAAGCCGGTGGTGAACAACTGGTCGAACATAACGGACGCGAACACCGGGGCCACTTCGGCCGGATCGATGCCGGCGGCGCGAAGGGCTGCGGCCTCCGTGATCTTGACGGCCGTGACATCTTCAAGGGCAAGGAGGCGCCGGGTGGTCCGCTCCCACGCGACGCGGGGCACGCTGACCCTGTCATCATGTGCAAACCCGGCCTCGAAGCGCTCGGCATTTGCCGCCTCGTGCAGGTAGTCGATCTCCTCGAAACTCGTCTGCGCGAACTCCTCGACCAGGGCCGGGACGTCCGCACGGCTGGAAACCAGGCGGATGCGGCTGAGCCATCCTCCCACCTTGCGCAGGGCCGCCAGGTCGACGTCGACAATCCTGTCAATGCCCGGGCGCTGCACCTTCAGCACAACATTGGCGAGCCCGGTGTCGGCCGCGTCGGCGGGCAGAAGGCGGGCACGGTGCGCCTGCCCCAGCGAGGCGGCGGCGACCGGTACCTCCTCGACGAAGGCGAACACCTGCTCAAGCCGGGCGCCCAGTTCCTCCTCCGCAAGGGCGCGGATCGCGGGAAACGGAACCGGGGGGACTTCGTCCTGCAGCCCCTCCAGCTCCCTGGTGATCTCGGGCGGAAGGACGTCGAGCCTGGAGGACAGGAACTGCCCCACCTTGATCATCAGGCCGCCCAGTTCCACTGCCATCAGGTGGAAGTTCCGGGCGAAGCCCTGCATCCTCTTCGAACGTGTCCGCCTGGCGATGCGGGCAAGTCCGATCCGCGGGAGGAACAGCTCAAACCACCACGTCACGGCCAGGTTCCACGCGGCAAAGCGAAGGATGCGGCGGTAGCGGGCACGGGTGTCTCCGGCGCCGGGTACCGGGGCGGGGCGGTCCCGGCGGACGAACGCCACCCGCGTCAGTCCTGGGCGAGGATCGAGTAGATCCGGCGCCGCGCCTCGTCGAGCACTGCCACGGCCTGCCGCACCTGCTCCGGTGAACCCGTGCGGCCAACCTGGGCCGCAGCCTGCGCTAGTTCCACACCGGCCTTGGGCAGGGCCGTAAACCCGCCGGCCTGGGAACCTGCTGATTCCCAGGGGGCCGCCGCGGCATGGTCGTTCGCCACTTCCTCACGGCCTGCCTCTGTCAGCGAATAGATCTTGCGGCTGTTGGACTCCTCCGCACGGATGGTGCCCTCGTCCGCGAGCAGCTGCAGTGTGGGGTAGACGGAGCCGGCGCTTGGCTTCCAGCTGCCGTTGCTGCGCTCCTCGATCTCGCGGATGATCTGGTAGCCGTGCATTGGCCGCTCCGCCAAGAGGGCCAGCACGGCTGCACGGACCTCGCCCTTGCCGGCGCGGGTTCCTGCGCGCTTTTCAAACCGGGACCGCAGCTCCTCGACGGCCTGCCACATGCCATCGATGTTGGTCCCGCCGAATCCGCCGGACGGATATGAACCACGCATGATGTTCTCCCTTGTGAATCTTGAACGATATACAACGATACTCAACGACACAGGGCGGGATCTAGGGGCAGGGCAGATTTCAACCACGCGAGGCTTCGCTTCCCGCGGCCGAAATCTGAGGGCAATGTCAGGTTCTGCGGATAGTGAGGATCTGCTCGGCACGCCCGAACGGACCCTGGAGGTCGTGCAGCACGGTGGATGTCAGGCCAATCCCGTCTCCGCCGAACGACACAGCATTGTCCAGGCCCAGCCACTCCCCCTCGGGGCTGCGGTACATGTGGACCTGCAGGTCCAGGTTGGGAAAGGCATAACTGTCCTTGCCCGGGGGGACCCTGGCCGCAATACCGTTGGCGGTGTCCACCAGCCCCATGAGCCGGGCAAGGTCGCCGCTGTCGCCACGGTCCGTCAAGGGGTGGCCTGTCCGGAGCCAGACCTTTCCGGCGCCCGGCCGGTGCCCTTCCGCCACCCTCATTTCAAGGGAGCGGATGTAGCCGCCCGGCCAGACGGATGCGCCATCGTACGGCTTGCAGTCCTCCGGTCCGGGAATCGGGCTGTCCTCGATGGCGGCCACTTCGGTGGTATCGCTGGTGACCAGCCGCCAGGCAGTGGCGCGAATGGCAGTCCGCCCGCCGGCCACCAGTTCCGCCTGCAGGAGTTCGATGGTCTTCCCGGGCCGGAGGGTAGTGGTTTCGATATGGAAGGCGCCGCCCGGAATAAGGCCCAGGATCTCGTAGCTGATCCGCGCCATCCGCATGTCCGCCCGCGGCTCATGCCGTTCCAGGCTGTCCGCCATCAGGCCCGACGCGGGCGCCATGTGTTGCTCGTGCACGTTCCAGGCGCCCTGGGCATGGATGGTGGAACGGAAACGTCCCCCGCCCAGGTTCAGGTAGTAGAAGCTTCCCTCGGCCAGTTCAGGCAAATCTGCGGTCAAAGCGGGCCCCTCCGGTGATACTCAGTGAATTGGCCTTAACCCTATCTGCCATCCGCCAGGTGGCTGGCAGAGGCGGTCAGCCGAGGGGGACTTGGCCGGACGCGGCGAAATGTTGGAGCCTGACAGGAGTCATCCGACTAGACTCAGGAACTGGTCCTGTCAGCAACCCTCGGAAGAGGTGTTCCATGCGTGTCATCAGCTACAACCTCCGCAAGCACAAGGCTAGCGGTGAACTCCTCGCCCTGGCGCGGAACCATGATATTGATGCGCTCTGCCTCCAGGAGGTGGATTCCAGCGACCTCCCCGAAACGCTTGGGCCGCTGCACCTCGCGGATGCCACCAAGGGCAACCGGCTGGGGCTGGCCATCTATTACCGGATGAGCCGCTTCACCGCTTTGGACACCCAGTCCTTCGCACTCAAGAAATCAATGCATGACCGGGTCCTGGCCCCGGCCCATGAGCGGCTGATCGGCACCCGGGTGATGGACAATGAGACCCAGCATGAGCTGGTCATCGGCTCCTTCCACGCCGCGCCCCTCACGGCGTCGAACTCGCTGCGGCGGAAGCAGATCCATGCCGCCCACGCCGAGCTGCTCAGCATGGGCAAAGGCCTGATGACCTTGATGGTGGGCGACTTCAACTATCCGTTCTTCACCAAGAACCTGGACATGCACATGAAGAATTCCGGCTATGCCCTGTCGCTCAGCAACAGGCGCACCTACACCCGGTACAAGGTGTTTAAGGGCCATTTCGATTTTGCAACGTCACTGGGCCTGGACATCGAAAGCGTCGAAACGCTTCCACGCGGGAACTCGGACCACCTCCCGATCCTGGTCACCGCCGAGTACGGTCCGGACTACTAGGCCCAAGCCGTTCACGCAGGGCGGGCCACGATGCCGCGAATCCCGGGTGCAGTTCCAGGCAGGCCACATCGGCCATCGGCACCCACCGCAGTTCGAGGCTTTCGGGATCACTGATCACCGGATCAAAGGGCTCCCTGACCAGGACCACCACCGTGGTGTAGGACCAGTAGCCCACGTCAAACAGGGACGTGAAGAGCAGCTCCACGTTGCCGGCGGGGACGGCCGCTTCCTCGAAGGCTTCCCGGAGCGCGCCCGTGATGGGCTCCTCGCCATGATGGAGGGCCCCGCCGGGCAGGCCCCATGTCCCCCCGTTATGGCTCCAGACAGCCCGGTGCTGCAGCAGCACGCCTTTTTCCGGATCGTAGGCCAGCACTCCGGCTGCACCGAACCGCCCCCAGTAGCGGCCCCGGTCCCCTTCGACCCAGGCGTCGCCGGGGTCCCGGGGACCGGTGCGGACGGGTGGGGCTGTGGACGCGGTGGAAGCCGACAAGTGATCCATCGCTCCAGTCTGGCAGGTGCCATGGATCGGTGCACCTGCCTGGCCGTTCCGTCAGTCAGGCCTGGTTCGCGTGGCCGCGTTCGACGGCGAAATCACCGCCGGGATACATGATGGTTTCGTGTCCGTCATCAAAGCGGACCAGGTAGGGCGGCGTCCCGCCCTGGCCCCGCACCTCCAGGATCACTCCATGCCGGTCTGTGGCCCCAACGGTCCTTCCATGGACGATGATGCGGTCGCCTTGCGTTGCCTCCATGGCAATCACCTCCAAGCCCAAGAGTACGACTGCCTCCGCAGCGGGGAAAGGGCGAAGGAGAAAGTGCGGAGGGAAATGGGGGCATGGAAGCGAGGTGGGGAAAAGGCCGTGCCATGGCAGGATTTTGGCCATGCCTTTGAATCTGGTGCTGGTCGCCGATACCCATGTCCCGAAGCGCGCCAGGGCGCTCCCCGCACAGGTGTGGTCCGCCGTCGAAAACGCCGACCTGGTCTTTCACGCCGGGGACTGGGTGGAGGCGTCCCTCTTGGCGGAATTCGAAGAGCGGAGCCGCTCGCTGCTGGGCGTCTACGGAAACAACGACGGGCCGGAGCTGCGCCGGCGGTTGCCGGAAATTGCCACGGCCACCCTTGAGGGCGTCCGCTTTGCGATGGTCCACGAAACCGGCCAGGCAAAGGGACGCGAGGCACGCTGCGAAGCGCTGTATCCGGAGGCGGACGTCCTGGTCTTCGGCCATAGCCACATTCCGTGGGACACCACCACCCCGCGCGGGCTGCGGCTGCTCAACCCGGGTTCACCCACCGACCGCCGCCGCCAGCCTGTGTGCACCTACATGACCGCCGTCGTGGACGCCGGCCGGCTGGCCGACGTCCGCCTGGTGGAGGTTCCCCGCGGCTGACGGGAGGCTGGAAGGGACGGGGTTGACGGCGCCCGCATAACTGCCTGTGTTGGAACAGCAAAGATGCTTAGCTTTTCAGTCCTGGTCCTGCTCCGCGAGCAGCGCGTCGGTGGCCTCGTCCGGCTGGCCGTCAAAGAACTGGGCAAGGACTGTCTTGAACACCGTTTCGCCGGGCGCGGCGCGGAGGAACAGGGTCATGGACGAGTGCAGCTTCCGGGCATCGATGCCGCCCAGGATGTCCTCTGCAGTGCGCCCGGCGTGGTTGGTGAGCGCCTGGGCGCACTGCAGGAGCCGCGGGCCGAGGACCCCGTGCTCGAGGTACGCCCGGGCTTCGGCAAGCGAAGTGATGGCGTATTTCCGGGAGGTGGGGCTTTGCCCCAGGCCGGCGAGCTGCGGGAAGATGAACCACATCCAGTGGCCGGTCTTGTTGCCGAGCTGCAGCTCAGCCAAGGCCTGTCCGAAGGTCCCGCCCTCCCCTGCGCCGCTGTCCTGGGCTGACACGAAGCGGTCCAGGTCATAGGGATCGTTCATAGCTGTCTCCTTTGTGCGGGGTCTCAGGGCCGGACTGCTGCTCGATGAAGGCCGCAGCCCTGCGCAGCCGCCCGTCCGGGTCCTGGCTCCACCTGGCAAGGACAACACCTGCGCGCTGCCGGTCGCGTCCTGCCAGTCCAGCCAGTAGCGGCAACACTACGTCGGACAGCAGGGGCTCCACCAACTCGCGGCTTCCCGCGGAACGAAGGAAGCCCTCGATCCGGGTCAGGTCCGAGTGCAGCAGGAGACTGGCCCTTGACTGAAGCAGCACCACGGCGGCCTGTCGGCGCTCAAAAACCGGCCTGCCACCGGGTTTCGGTTGGGCCCACAGCCCGGACGCCAGCAGGACCACGGCATCGTGGTCCAGGTCCTTGAACTTCCTCAGGGCGTCCCGGACCGTTCCACGGACGGCACCCACCGAGGAGCCGTAGGAGGCAAGCACCCCGCCCAGCCGGGACTCGACGTCGTCCGCGCGGTACCAGGCGCCCTCATTCTGCAGGGTGCGGTCGATGAACGCAGCGGCCGCTGCCACATAGTCGGGCCCGCCGTTCATCGGCCACGTCCAGCGGACGCGTGCCGGATGCAGAACGGCGTCCAGGGCCTGGCCTCCAGCCTTCCCTCCGCTATGGATTCCCCGCAGACCGCGCAGATGCCGTACGTGCCGGCAGCGATCCGGGCCAGTGCGGCATCCACCTGGTCAAGGCCGGCGGTGCTTTGCTTGAGCAGGGCAGCTGCCTGGGACAGCTCGAACGCAATGGTGGAACCCTCCGGATCGTGTTCGTCGTCGACGTTCGAATCCTGGCGCGCGGAGTTTGCCGAGGCAATGTCGGCGCGGAGCGCGGGGAGCAGTGCCAGCTTCCGCTTCCGCTCCTCCTCGAGGAGGATGCGGAACCTTTCCACATCAGGCATGGGAAAAGCCTAACGCGGTGTCAGTACCAATTCCTGGCCACGGAGTGGTTCCATGCCGAGCATGGTGAGCCATACCGCTCACGGATGTAGCCAAGGCCCCACTCGATCTGCGTCCGGTAGTTGGTCAGCCAGTCGCTGCCCGCGCTGGAATACTTGCCCGGCGGAAGTGCCTGCGGAATGCCGTAGGCACCGGAATACGGGTTGGTGGCCGTGGTCAGCCAGTTCGATTCCTTGGTCCAAAGCTGGGCGAGGCAGAGGAACTGGTCCGATCCCCACCCGTAGGCCCCCAGCCTGCCCGAGGCGTAGCTCTTGGCACCGGCAGGATCGTTGACCGCACCCGCAGGAGCAGAGGGAACGACGACGGCGGGCGGGCTGGGCGGTGCGGCAGGCGCCGGGGCGGGGACAGGCGGAGCAGGATTTGCCGGCACAGGGTTGCCGGCTGGAGGATTCTCAGGTGCCGGATCGGCGGGAGCCGGACGCATGGGGGCGGGAACAGCAGGGGGCTGCACCTTTGCCGCCGCTGCCGCTGCGGCCGCACGTCGTCGGGCTTCCTCCCCGGCCGCGGCCCGTTTCGCCTCCTGCGCTGCTTCATAAGCGGCCAGTGCCGCCTGTCCACGCCGGAATTCGCCCTCAACCGCCGCCGTCGTGCCCTTCAGGGACGCCAACTGCCCGGTCAGCTCCCGGTTGCGCTGCCGTTCTTCCGTAAGCTGGCGCGCCATGGCTTCCTGGGCCGATCGGGCCGCTGCAAGCTTTTCCGCCGCCTCGCGGGACAGCCGTTCGCGCTCGGTCCGGGCGGATTTCTCCTGATCAGCCAGTGAAGCCGTGATTTTCCCCGCGGCGGCGGCTTTGTCCACAAGGCCCGCCGTTTTGCCGCCCACCAGGTGCACCACGTTGAGCCCGTGGACGTTGTTGTTCTCGATCGCGTCCAACGCCACGAAGAACCCCATGTTCGTACCGCCCGTTTTGTAGGACTGGGCGGCCAGCGCTCCGATGTCCTTCCTGTGGCGGATGAGTTCGGCCTTGGCCGTCCCGGCTCGTTCCGCCAGCGACTCTACCTTTGCAGTGGATGCTGCCAACGCGGCATCTGCCGCTGCAGACTCAGCGGCGGACGCCACCGCGGCGTTGCCCAAGGCCTCCGACTGCGATTGCAGCCCGTCCAAAAGGCCTGCGATCAACGTGATCTCTTTGGCCGTGCCGGCCTCGGTCAGCTTGGCCCGCTCCACGTCCTCCCACGAAGGGTAGCCGCCAGGCGGAACGCTTTCGGCCGCCCCGGCCGGAGGCAGCCACACACTGCCGGCGAGGGCAGCGGTCAGCAGTATCCCGGGCAGGCGGTGGCGGACATTTGCAGCGAAACGGGCCATAGCTCGGAAGCTTACCGGCTTCAACCTTCACTTTAAGGATGAGGGGCCTGCATCGTTATACAGCAGAAACAGGCCCTCGAATTTCAACACGGAAAGCCTGATTGTCGGCGGAATGGTCAAGGCCGAATCGAGGCCGTGCACACCCGCACAAACCTCGCCGTTTATGACTTCGTGACGCTTCCCACCTTCAACCGTCCCGACGGAGGTATCTTCCGAGGTCAGCACCCCGGCGAAAAAGAGTCGAATCGTTTGCGTAAAGCGAGAGGAGAACCTCGCATGTTACCCAAATGTGACAATTGGTGCCGGAGCGGGTTATGGTCTTCAGGTGTCCCTCCCAGACGGGACATTCCCCTCAGCTTGCCGAGCCCTGCCGCTGATCCGGGAACCAATCGCTTCCAGCTGGCAGGGACGGGGGAACCAAGTTTCCACGGCCTCTCAAGAGGCCTTGGGGTTAAGTCGCTAGCGCCTCCGTTCCGTTCGGAGTTGCTTCCGGCCGGGCATCTCCAGCCCGAACCCGACAGCTCACCCCGCAGGCATGGGAGAGGCGATCAACCGTGTCAAAAAATTCCACCACCGCCCGTCACCGCGCAACTCCGGCCCGTTCCATCATCCTGGATGGGCTGGCTGTTTCGGCCAAGTCCCAGGCCAGGACCCTGGGCCGTCCGGCACTCGCCGTCGCAGCCGCATCCGGCATTGCCTTCGGCGTCGGAGCCCCGGCGCACGCCGGTGTGACAGGGCCGGACACCACCGAGACCGCTAACGTCCAGGCCTCCGCCGCCCCGGCCGCAGCAGTTGCAGCCCCCGCCGCGGCCGCGGGCACCGTCCATACGGTTGTATCCGGCGACACGCTGGGCGCCATCTCGGCCGCCCACGGCGTAGCCCTGAACGATGTCCTGGCTGCCAACGGCCTGGCGATCTCCGCGGTCATCTACCCGGGCGACCAGATTCAGATCCCGGCTGCAGGCTACGCCCCGGCAGTTCCCTCCGCCGCGCCGGCACCGGCACCTGTCCAGACCGCTGCCGCCACCGCACCGGCCAACACCGGGATGAACCTGTCCTACGCCTCCGCCGGCACCGGCACGGGTACGGGGGCAGCCATCCTGGCTAACGCCTATGGCCAGGTGGGCCAGATCCAGGACTGCACCGCCATGGTGGAAAAGGCCTTGCGGTCTGTTGGCATGTCCGTGGGCGACCTGGCTCCCACCCAGTTCTACCAGTACGGCTCCACCGTGAGCTCCCCTGCTCCCGGTGACCTCGTGATCACCGCCGGCCACGTGGGCGTTTACGCCGGTGACGGCCAGGTTGTCAGCGGCGGCGTGAACGGCAACCAGACTGCCGTGCACTCCATCAGCTGGCTGAGCGGCGCTTCCTTCGTCCGCGTGGCCTAGCCAGCGGCAACGGGATAGGCCGCTCTTAGCGGGCGGGCCCACCCCGCGGAAGGGGCGGCAGCCGGTTTTTTCCGGCTGCCGCCCCTTCCACGTTCCCAACGGTCCTGGTCCTCCGGGCTTCCCCTGTTCCCGCTGGAATGACAGCTATGTGCCGCAGAAGGTCCGGTATTTGCCGAAGTCCTCCGGCGGTCCCTCCGTGTAGCGTTCCAGCCCCTGGCGCTCCTGGCACGGGGACCTGACAACCTCGAGGAGCCGGTGAAACGGGTCAAGATCACCCGCGGTAGCCGCAGCCAGTGCTTCCTCCACAAGGTGGTTCCTGGGAATGTACGCGGGGTTCACGCTGTCCATGAGTTCAGCGTCGGGCTTCAGCGCGGCCCAGCGTTCAGCCCAGGCATCGAAAGCCCGGAGGTCCAGCACCATACCGCGGGCAGGCCCGGAGTTGCCCCGGGCGGCCTGGCCAAGGCTCCGGAAGAATTGCGTGTAGTCAACGGGTCCGTCCTTCAGCAGGCCGATCACGCCATCCACGAGGTCCGACGCTTCGTCATGTTCCGGGCTGGCCGCCACACCGAGCTTGGCCTTCATGCCCCCGAACCAGGCGTCACTGTACCGGCCGCGGAATGTGCCGAGTGCCTCCACGGCGGGGCCGACAGCCTGCTCCTGGTCTTCGTTGAAGAGCGGCAGCATGGCCTCAGCGAGCCGGGCCAGGTTCCACTCGGCAACCACGGGCTGGTTCGCGTAGGCGTAGCGGCCGCCTACATCGATGGAGCTATACACGGCGGCGGGATCAAACGCGTCCATGAATGCGCAGGGCCCGTAGTCGATGGTTTCCCCGGAGATGGTCATATTGTCCGTGTTCATGACCCCGTGCACGAAGCCCACCAGCATCCATTTGGCCACGAGCTCTGCCTGGGCAGCCACGACTGCTTCAAACAACGCCAGGTAGGGGTGTTCGGACCGGGCTGCCGCCGGGTGGTGCCTGCTGATGGCGTGGTCCGCCAAGCGGCGCAGCAGGTCCATATTCTCCGTCGCCCGGGCGTACTGGAAGCTGCCCACGCGAAGGTGGCTGCTGGCCACCCGGGCCAGGACGGCACCCGGCAGCATCGCATCCCGGCGCACCGGCCGCCCGGTAGCTACGACGGCGAGGGCCCGCGTGGTGGGAATACCCAGGGCGTGCATGGCCTCACTCACCAGGTACTCCCGCAGCATGGGGCCGATGACGGCCCGGCCGTCGCCCGCACGGGCGAAAGGTGTTCGGCCGGAACCCTTCAGGTGCACATCCCGCAAGCGTCCGCCCTCGGCAACAATCTCGCCCAGCAGCAGCGCCCGGCCGTCGCCCAGCAGCGGTGAGTAGCCGCCGAACTGGTGCCCGGCGTATGCCTGGGCAACGGGGGTTGCGCCCGGCGGGATGTGGTTACCCAGTAGGACGCGCACGCCTTCCGGCGTCCGCAGGTAGTCGGGTGCCAGGCCCAGCTCGTTCGCCAGTGCGTCGTTAAGTACCAAAAGCTCAGGATCCGGCGCTTCCTCCGCCTGCCACGGAACGGCCAGCTCCGCTAGTTCACGGGCAAAGCGGCCCTCGAAGACGACAGTTGATTCTGCTGCAGCAGTCATGGGTTAACCCTATCGCCGTCGCTTGTCCGGCCGTTGATGAGCTCATCGGTGGCCTCCATGGCGCGATGAATGGCATGGCCCGGCATCGCGGACCGTTCAGGTGCAGTGGACCGTTCAGGTGCCGTGACGCCGTGCCCCGGCCACCGGCGCCGCTGAGGCATGGGGACGCGTTGCAGGTCCTGCGCGGCAATGACGACAGTGTCCGCCGCGCGGGCCCTGGCCTGGACCGCCAGCGGCGCGGCGTCCTCGCCGTACCGTGCGGAGAAGTGCGTCAGCACGAGGGTTCGGGCGGCTGCCCCCGCAGCCAGTTCCCCTGCCTGCCCGGCGGTGAGGTGGCGGTACTGGCGCGCCAGCCCGCCGTCGTCATCGCTGAAGGTGGACTCCGCAACGAGGAGGTCGACGCCGTCGGCCAGCTCTTCAGCGCCCTCGCAGGGCGCCGTATCCATCACGAAAGCGAAGCGCTGGCCCGGCCGCGGAATGCTGACATCATCGAGGCGGACGCCAGCAAAGCTGCCTTCATGTTGCAGGCGTCCGATCGCGGGGCCCGAAATTCCTGCTGCGGCAAGGCGTTCAGGCAGCAGGGTGCGGCCGTCCGGTTCCACCAGTCGGTAGCCGTAGGTCTCAATGCGGTGCTTCAGTGGCCGGACGTCCAGGCCTTCGGCCACCGTCCCGCTTCCGCCGTGAGGGCGAAGCCTGAGGTCGATTCCCGGTGAACTGACAGATACGAGGGCGCGCACCACGTCCTCCCCGGATGCCGGGTAGTGAAGGTGCACCGGGTGCGCCACGGCGTCGAGTGCCATCCGCGACAACACCCCCGGCAACCCGAAACAATGGTCTCCATGGACGTGGGTGAGGCAGATACGGGTGATCTGGCTCGCCGGGACCCCCGCGTGGATCATTTGGCGCTGCGTTCCCTCGCCCGGATCAAAGAGGAAACCTTCCCCGTCCCAGCGCAGCAGGTAGCCGTTGTGGTTCCTGGTCCGGCTGGGGACCTGGGAGGCCGTGCCGAGGATGGTGAGGTCGCGCATGGCGGTGGGTGCCAAAAAGCAGGCTCCGGAGGAGTCCGGGACCTGCTTTTGTGGTTGCTGGGACGGCCTAGCGCCGCCGGAGCATTCCCATGATTTTGCCGGCCACGCCACCGGTCCGGGCTCCTGCGGCGCCCGTCGTGCCGGGTGTCCGGCCTGTGGAATTCAGTCCGGTCCGGCGCGTTGTTCCGGCGGTCCCGGTCCTGCCGGAGACTCGTCCAGCGGCATTCCTGATCATGCTTCCCAAGTTCATGTGAAACTCCTTCAGTATTGATCCTGCCAACCGATATTCATCAGCCTGCTTATCATTTTAGCGTAGTTTGGCGGCATTCAGGGGAAACAGCGGAAGTTCCCCGGAATCTGGCGTGATCAGCGCAGGAGCCACAATCCATCCTGCTGGCTGGCTGCCTTCCGGTAAGGAAGGGAAGCCAGCACGGAACAGCTCGCCGGAAACGGCCAGGTCCGTTCCGGCGGCTCACGGCTTGAGCCGGCGGACGAAGGGCGCCTTACCCGAGGGTGTCCGCTGAAGCTGGTCCACCACGGACACGGAGACCGGGGTTCGCGCGACGCCGGCAGCTGCGAGGGCTTCGGCCACCGAGGCCTGTATTCCGGAGGTTGTGCTTCCCGGCGCCAGTCCTGCGACGAGGACCCGCAGTCCCATGGGTTCCTGGACCACCTGCCAGCCGGCGGCGGCAGCCTGGTCCAGGACGTGGTGGAACACGATGGGGTGGACGCTCACAAGGCCTGCCTTGCCTGGCAGCTCAAGCACATCCTCCAACCTGCCTTCGATATCCTCCATGCGGATGAACGAGCGGCCACAGGGGCAACCGCGCTGCCCCAACGTCACGCTGTCCGACAGTTCGTAGCGGATCAGCGGCAACGTCCGCGAGAACAGGACCGTGACCAAAAGCTTCGCGCCCATTGACCCGGGCGGTACCGGAACCCCCTCCTTGTCCACTGGTTCGACGATGAGCAGGTCCTCGTAGACATGCCGGTTCCGGTAGACGCACGGTGAAGCGATGCCGGCCGTCTCAGTGGCGGCGTAGACATCGAACGGCGCGCTCCCCCAGGCCCTTTCCAATTCCCGGGCAGCGGGCGGGGTGAGCACCTCCGAGGCCGACATCACTGCCTGCGGCGAGATTTTCAGGCGCCCGGCCAGCTGTTCGGCCGCCAGGGGCAAAAGCGCGGAAGCGTAACCCACCAGGACCCGGGGCTGGAACCCGTCCAGCGCCGCCACCGTTTCCTGCATGGGTGCGGTCACGTCCAGCCGGAGCGTGGGAACAAGCCCCGAACGCAGCGAAGAGCCAACCACGGCGGACTGGTGGGTGGGGACGCGCGAGCTTACCAGCGCCATTTTAAGCGGCCGGCTGAGGCCGGCCGCTATTCCAGCCCAGTCGTTGGCGCGGGCATACGAGGCCAGCACATGTGCCCATTCCGGCCGGCTCCACACGAAGGTTCCGCGCGGACCGGCGGTCCCGGCTGTCGCCGCAGCCCACCAACGCCCCCTCCACGGCAAGCCGGGATCACCGTCCTCGGCCGCGAGGGTCCGGAGACGTTGTTCCAGGTCGGCCAGGCTCAGGTCGCGCGTAGTAAGGACCTCGTCGAAGTGGCCCATGAGATGTGCCTTGGTCACGGGCGGCAACTGGGCAAGGGGAGCATCGTGGAGCCCTGAATGGTGGCGCCGGTAGAACTCGGACCCGGTGTAGGCCGCCGTCCGGAGTCTTTGCAGGGCACGTTGCTGGTGAGCGGCAATCCGGGCAGGGCCCCACTGGTCCCGTCGCTTTAAGGCAGCCCGAAGAACGAGCACCCGGACTATGAGCCGCGCATCCATGCGATCCGGCCTTGGAAGAGCCGGCTCGGCGGCGGGTCAGGCCCCGCGGGCGCGGCGGAGGGCGGTGAGGCGGGCCGAGTATTCCGTCTCGTCTATTTCACCGCGGGCAAACCGCTCGGCCAGCATCTGCTCCGCACTGCCAGTACTGTGGCCTCCGCCGTCCCTGCGGTTGCTGCCTGACATCGAGCGGGCAAAAACCACGATGGCGGCGATGATGGCACCCCAGAAGAGGATGAAACTCACCACCATCAGGATGTAGCCCCAGGCTCCCATGTTCCCGTCCCACCACATCATCCCTGCATCCTCCCCTCGTGGGGCCCCGCCACTGCTCCCTTTTCGATGATCCATCCGGCCCATGTGCGGTGCCAGAGTCTTTCGTCCCCAGGATGACTGGTCGGGTCAGGACAGCCGCAGCCCCTCAGCGCTCCAGATCGTCAGGCTCGAACTCGCTGAGCGGGGACCCGCCAAAGTTTTCCGTGTCGTCACTGCCCTCGGCCTCTGGCCCGTCCGGATGCTCGCCGAAGTCGACATCGGCCACGGCTTCACCCAAAGTGGGCGCGATGGGAGCCTCCTGGGATTCATCGGCTGCGTTACGTGCCTGGGCTGATCCGTCGCGGAAAGCCTGGTCGCTGATGAAGTCCTCTTCCTCCCCGGAGACCTCTTCATCCTGGAGTAGCGGGTCCTCCTGCCAGCGATCCGGATTGTTTTCGGCTGCTCCCGGATAGCTGTCCGGTTCGCCTCTCACAGGGTCAAGTTCAAATGAGGCAGCCGCACCGGGGGTCTCATCAAGGAGCACGTCGTCATCCTGGACAACCTCAAGGTCGTCGGGGAGGTTCTGTTCCGTCATGGTGATGCCTTTCTCTCGAACAGCCAATGTCACTTGGACAGGTAAAGCGAACAATAGTAAGCGTACTGATGAAACAGGGGCCGCGCTAACTTCCCCCGGCACGATGTGCCATGACCTTTGGCCCTATACCTCCTGCAGGCACCGGGCAAGTCTTGAACTGGACCCCGCCCCAGAAGAAAACAGGAAGCCCGGCCATGACAACCCGTAAACCCATCGCAGTGGCCACCAACGACTCCCCGCAGAGCCAGGCGGCTGTGCTCTGGGCTGCCCGGCGGGCTGAACGCTCGGGCCTGCCGCTGGTGATCCTCCACGTCGTGGACGACCGGTGGATGGCTGAACCGTATCCGTGGATCGGCGTTCTCGAGGAGGCGGGCGACAAGCTCCTGCAGACTGCCGCCGGACGTATCCGGGGAACCTTCCCCATCAGCGTTACCACCCGGCTCCTCACCGGAAGCGTGGGCGGCTCGCTGGCGAAGTACTCCGGCAAAGCATCCATGGTGGTTGTAGGCTCGGGCACCGGGCTCGACGGCGGATCCCTTGCAGACCGGGCGCTGCAGGTTGCGGCTTCTTCAAAGGTTCCCGTTGCCGTGGTGGGTACCCGGGAGCTCGGGGGCCGGTCCGGCGTGGTGGTGGGCGTCGACGGCTCCAAGGAAGCCACCCAGGCTGTGGCCTTCGCCGCCGCCGAGGCTGACCGGGAGGGGGACGACCTCACTGTGGTCTATGCCATCAATGCGCCGGACCGTGTTACCGATGCGGGCCTGCTGACCACCAGCCTGGCCGACCTTTTCACCGAGGAAGAACGCATCGTCCTGTCCGAAACAGTGGCAGGGCTCAATGAGGACTATCCAAGCCTGCGCGTGAACCGGGTGCTGGAGACCGAGAGGGGACCGGTGGAATCGTTGGTTGATGCTGCTTCCGGGGCCAGAATGCTCGTAGTGGGCAGCCGTGGGAGGAGCGGAATCAAACGGCTTCTTCTCGGTTCCACAGCCCATGGCGTCCTCAAGCACCTGCCGTGTCCCACCGTGATTACCCGGATCCAGGCACTCAAGAACAAAACCTAGGCGGTGCCGGCTTCCCGCGCCCCCGCACAATCTGTCCCATTCCCTACGTTCCGGGTTGGCATCATGAAAAAGACCGCTGCAGTAGCCATGCTCATCCTCGGGATCCTCATCTCCATCGTTGGGGCCGCCGTCCTGGCCGCAGGAGCCGTGGCATCAGTGGTTGGATCCGCCCAGGGCGACGGATACCTCACCACACGCACGGAACGCCTTTCCGTTGGATCCCATGCACTGACCTCGCCCAGGCTCGATGCGGTAGGAGAGGGCGTTCCGCCACGTCTTCCTTTCGACGTCGGTACGCTCAGGCTGCGTGCCTCTTCCCTGGACCCCGCCAAGGAAATCTTCATAGGCGTCGCCCCGCAGGCCGACGTCGAGCAATACCTCTCGGGCGTCCATCGCTCGGAGCTGCTCAAAGTCGACAGCCGACCCTTCCGGGCCGAATTCCGCGACATTCCCGGCACCAGCACCCCCGCACCCCCGGGAGAACAAACATTCTGGAGCGCCTCCGCCTCCGGGCCCGGCCAACAGGATCTCACGTGGGAACTTGCCGCCGGCAATTGGGCCATCGTCATCATGAACGCCGATGCCAGCCCCGGGATCAATGCCGAAGTGCAGGCCGGCTTTCGCTCCGACCTGATCCGGCCGGCGGCAACCGGGCTGCTGGTGGGAGGTGCCGTTGCGCTGGCAATCGGGATTCCCTTGCTAATCCTGGGAGCCGTCGGGCTTGGCCGGCACACAGGACCGCATTCCGGCGGTTCTCCCGCGCCGCCATCCGGGCCATCCCCCGGATATGCGCCGCCCCCCGGATATGCGCCACCACCCGGATATGCGGGCGGAGCGCCCGGCACGGCGGGAGACCCCGGAAATCCCGGCTCACCGGTAACCCCGCCCCTGCAACAGCCCGGTCAAGGCGACCGGGCCGACCGTGCACCCTACCCGGCCCGGCTCTTCGGCGACCTTGACCCGGCCTTGTCGCGGGCAATGTGGCTGGTCAAGTGGTTCCTTGCCATCCCGCATTTCGTCGTGCTGTTTTTCCTGTGGTTTGCGTTGGTCGTGACCACGATCGTGGCCTGGTTCGCGATCCTGTTTACCGGCCGCTATCCCCGGTCCCTGTTTGACTTCAACGTGGGCGTCCTGCGCTGGAACTGGAGGGTGGCTTTTTATGCTTATGCCGCTGCAGGAACGGACCTCTACCCGCCGTTCACCCTGGCACGCACCAATTATCCGGCCGACTTCGAGGTGGACTACCCGGAACGCCTCTCCCGCGGGCTGGTCCTGGTCAAGTCGTGGCTCCTCGCCATCCCGCATCTGCTCATCGTTGCAGCCTTCTCCGGCCCCACCTGGACCTGGCAGGCGGAGACCGATGATGTGGGAACCACCTATCAACGGAGCGTAGGCCTGTCGCTGCTGGGCCTGCTGGTCCTGGTTGCAGTAGTGGCCCTGCTCTTTACCGGCCGCTACCAGCCTCCGCTGTTCGACCTGATACTCGGCATCAACCGATGGATCTACCGCGTCGTGGCCTACGCGGCCCTGATGCGGGACGAATACCCTCCGTTCCGGTTGGACCAGGGAGCCCGTGAAGTACCGCCGCCCTTGGCGGGACCGCCGTACCACGCAGCAGCCCGCCCCTCGGGTGATGGCCTGCATTGATTTGATGCTGCGGGAGCGTCGTACCGCCTACAAGTTCGCCTCTATGACTGGCTACAGGCCCGTCCTAAACTGGTTCTGCAATCAGCGGTTGCGGACAAGAGGGAGAAGGCCATGGCGGTCATCGAGCAGGTACGCGAAGGAATGCACGTCGTAGCGTCGGACGGGAAGAAGGTCGGCAAGGTCAAGGACCTGAAAATGGGTGATCCGGAGGCTGTGACCTCTGACGGCCAGACCGACCCTGAAACGGGGGGCCTCGTCAATACGTCGGTGGATGGGTTTGCCGCGGAGTCAAGGCTGCCCCACCACGCCGCAGAGAGGCTGCTGCGGATCGGCTATGTGAAAGTAGACAGGTCCGGCTTGTTGGCGGGTCACGCCTACTTCGCATCGGATGAGCTGGACCGGGTCGAGGGCGATACGTTGTGGCTGAAAGAGGGCCGGCACACTGATTAGCATGGGCCTTCCCACTCCTCGGCGCCGCCGCCTGCAGTGACTTTCGGCCCTACCTTTGCGGGAACCCGCCGGGACACGATTGCCAGTGTGGCAGCACTGGCCGCGTGAGGAGCTGAGATGAACACTTCCGGAGCACCGTTCGCACGGATACTTGTTGGGGTCGACGGATCGGAGGCTTCCATTGAAGCCCTGCGGCAGGCCCAGCGGCTGGCGGTACCCCTCGGGGCGAAGGTCCTGGCCAACGCCTACTGGGATTATCCGCAGGTCTACACGGGCTACGTGATGATGGGCATTGAGGGCTTCGAAGAACGCGCCGGGGAAATCCTGGCTGAGGCCGTCAAAACCGCCTTCGGTGACGAAACGCCGTCGAACGTCATTTCCACCCTGGTCCGCGGCCATCCGCGGGAATCACTGATCGACGCCAGCCGCGACGCGGACATGGTCGTGGTGGGGAGGCGCGGCCACGGCGGTTTTGGCGGGCTGCTGCTGGGCTCAGTCAGTTCCGCCCTGGTGGCCCATGCCCATTGTCCCGTGCTGGTGGTCCACACACCGGAAAACCGCACGGCGTCGTCCTAGGCAGGGCGGCTTGGGCTGGCGCGCAGCAGGTACGGACCGTTGACAACAGTGCTGCAGGGCGGACGACGGCGGGTGGCGGCCGTGGCAGCCGCCCTCGCCCTGCTGGCCCTCGCCATAGTCCTGGCCCTCTTGCTGACGGCGCCGGCGGGTGGCCCGCCGGCGGCAGGGCCCTCAGGCTCTGCGGGCCCCTCCGCAAGCCCGGAAGCGTCAAGCCCCACCCCCAGCCCCGACGCATCGAGCGGGTCTCCCCCGGCGGCACAGCCTGCGGACGCCTCGACGGAGACACCCGAGGCCGGCCAAAATCCCGTCCAGCCGCCGGTAACCGTACCGCCCGTCCCTGCTGCCCCGCCGTCCGAACCAGTTGCCAGCCCTGGTCCGGTTCCGCCCGCAGCGCCGTTCCCGGCCTCGCTCCGCAAACAGGACCTCACGGTCATCCCTGGCGCCGGGCAGGTCGTGGCGCTGACTTTCGACGCGGGAGCCAACGCTGCGGGGCTGCCGAAAATCCTCTCCACCCTGTCCGCAAAAGGGGTTGCCGCCACGTTCTTCCTGACCGGGAACTGGGCGGATGCCAACCCCGGCGGGGCGGGGCAGATCGTTTCCGCCGGGCACCGGGTAGCCAACCACTCCATGACCCATCCCGGTTTCATCGGCCTCTCCGGCACTGAGATTACCCAGCAGGTGCGCGGGGCGGAACAGGCCATCCTGGCCGCCGGCGCCGACCCGACGCCGCTGTTCCGCTTTCCCTTCGGGGAACGCGATGCCCGGACCATTGCGGCTGTCAACGACCTGGGCTATGTTGCAGTCCGGTGGACTGTGGACACCCTCGGCTGGAAAGGCACCAGCGGCGGGATTAATACGCAGATTGTTGCCGACCGCACACTGGCGGGGCTGCAGCCGGGCGAAATCGTCCTGATGCACATCGGCTCCAACCCCAACGACGGCACTACCCTGGACGCCGATGCCCTGCCGCAGATCATCGACCGGATCAGAGCCGCGGGGTATGGCTTCGTCACCCTCGACGCGCTGCTGGCCCCGTAGGCAAGGAAGGCCAGACCCATGGCTAAGGCCCGGCAGCCAGGATCCGGCGGCAGAAAGTCCGGTCCGGCCGCGAACGGTACGCTTGACCGGGCCCACCACGGCCTTCCCTTGCACGAGGTGGTCCTCCTGCTTGAAACAGACCACGTGCGGGGGCTCGCTTCCGCGGAGGTGGCCCGCCGGCAGGAACAGTTCGGAGCCAATGTCCTGCCGCGCTCACGGGGAGCGGGAATTCTCCGGAAACTGGCGCGGCAGTTCAACAACCCGCTGGTTTACGTCCTGCTGGCTGCGGCCGCCGTCACTCTCGCCCTGGGCGAGTACCTGGACTCGGGCGTCATCCTCGCCGTCGTCCTGGTGAACACGGCGATCGGCTTCGTCCAGGAAGTGCGGGCCGAGGCAGCCTTGGACGCGCTCCACTCCCTCGTCCGTACGCGCGCGGTGGTGACCAGGGGCGGGCAGAGGCAGGAGGTGCCCTCAGAGGACCTCGTCCCCGGCGACCTCGTCCTGCTCGAAGCCGGCGACAAAGTGCCGGCGGACCTCCGGCTGGTCAGGTTGTCCGGCCTGCGCGCGGATGAGTCAGCACTGACGGGAGAATCCGACGCCGTCGCCAAGGACGAGGTAGTACTGCCCCCGACCACCCCCGTCGCGGACCGCCGGAACATGGTCTACAGCGGCACCCTGGTGACCGCGGGCAGCGGGGCAGGCGTCGTCGTCGCAATCGGCGGCGAAACAGAACTCGGCGAGATCCATCGGCTCATGGGTGCGGTGCAGCCGGTGGCCACACCGCTGACCCAAAAACTGGCACGCTTCAGCATGACCCTGACGGTGGCCATCCTTGCCCTGGCCGCCGTGGCTTTCCTCGCCGGCGTGGCACGCGGCCAGGAGCCCGCGCAGATGTTCACCGCCGCCGTCGCACTGGCTGTGGGGGCGATTCCCGAAGGCCTGCCGGCAGCGGTCACTGTAACCCTTGCCATCGGTGTCCGCCGCATGGCCCGGCGCCGCGCCGTGGTACGGCGTTTGCCGGTGGTTGAGACATTAGGCAGCACCACCGTCATCTGCTCGGACAAGACCGGCACCTTCACGGAAAACCAGATGACGGTGCGTGCGCTTTGGACACCGTCCGCGCGGTACGAGGTGACAGGCTCCGGTTACGGCCCGGAGGGGCATGTCCTTCGCACCGGGGCCGCCATCCGGGAGGCCGGAGCCGCCGGCCGGACGACGGCCGCGGCGCAGGACGAGGGCCTGTACTGGTCCCTCCTGGCGGGAGGCGCCTGCAATGACGCCAGGATCATCCGGGAGGGACAGCACTGGCAGGCCCGGGGGGACCCCACGGAGGCGGCCATGGTGGTGGCGGCGGTGAAGGGCGGCGTGGACGCCGGCGAGTTCCTTTCCTCGCATCCGCGGACCGGCACGCTGCCCTTCGCCTCCGAGCACCAATACATGGCAACCCTCCACACCTCCGCCGTGCCGGACGGCAGCGGCAAGGACTCGGGCATCGTGCTGGTCAAGGGCGCGGTGGAACGCGTGCTGGAGCTGTGCGCGGCGCAGATGGACCACCAGGGCCGCGCCATTCCGCTGGCCCGGCAGCCGGTGCTCGATGAGGCCCACCGGTTCGCCGCCACCGGCCTGAGGGTTCTTGCCACGGCGATGATGCGCCTTCCTGCCGGGGACGCCCTGGCCGAGTCAAGCCTGCACGGGCAGCTGACACTGACCGGGCTGCAGGCCATGTTCGATCCGCCGCGGGAGGGCGCGGCGGCATCGGTGCGGGCCTGCCGCCAGGCGGGCGTGGCAGTGAAAATGATCACCGGAGACCATGTGGGAACAGCCTCCACCATTGCCAGGGCAGTGGGCCTGACCGCGGACGGGGCGGACGGAAAGGCATTGACCGGGACTGAACTTGACGCGATACCCGCGGACGGACTGCCCGAGGCCGTCGAGCGGGCTACGGTCTTCGCGCGGGTGTCCCCCGAACAGAAGCTTCGCCTGGTCGGCGCCCTGCAGTCCCGGGGAAACGTCGTCGCCATGACAGGTGACGGGGTCAACGACGCACCGGCCCTGAGGCAGGCGAACGTGGGCATAGCCATGGGCCGCTCCGGGACGGAAGTGGCCAAGGAGGCCTCGGACATCGTCCTCACCGACGACGACTTTGCCACCATTGAGGCTGCCGTCGAGGAGGGCCGGAACGTCTTCGACAACCTGACCAAGTTCATCGTCTGGACCCTGCCCACGAACATGGGGGAAGGCCTGGTGATCCTGGTGGCAATTTTGATCGGGGCAACGCTCCCCGTCCTGCCCACCCAGATCCTGTGGATCAACATGACCACCGCTGTGGCCCTGGGGCTGATGCTTGCCTTCGAGCCGAAGGAACCCGGCCTTATGTCCCGCCCGCCCCGGGCCCCCGGCCGTCCGCTCCTGACCTGGACACTCATCCTTCGGATCCTGCTGGTCTCCACCCTCCTCGTGGCGGGCACCTGGTGGATCTTCGAACTCGAGCTCGCAGGCGGCGCGTCCCTCGCAGAGGCCCGAACGGCGGCCGTCAACCTTTTTGTTGCCGTGGAACTGTTCTACCTGTTCAGCTGCCGTTCCCTCACCCGGTCAGTCTGGCGGATCGGCTTCTTCAGCAACCGCTGGGTCATCCTTGGTGTCCTGGTCCAAGCGGCCGGCCAACTGGCCATCACGTACCTGCCGCTGATGAACGAGCTTTTCCATACGGCCCCGATCACGGCAGAAGCCTGGCTGCGCATCCTGGGCATCGCACTGCTCGCGTCCCTGGTTGTGGCAGTGGAAAAGCGCTTCCGGCGCAGTGAGTTCTAGGTGCCGTTTCGACGATGCGGACAACGCCGGGCCCGCTGTGCCTGGCGGCAACCAGCCACACAACCTGGCCGGGCTGCCACAGGGGCGTGGCCACCGCCATGAAGACGTCCAGTCCTACCGTCCACAACAGGTCCCTCAGCCACCGGTCACAGTCCTCCTTCTGGTGTCTTCCCCAGAGTGGGCCCGGCAGCGGCGGAACACCAGTTCCAATGGCCCTGCGGTGGCACTGGAGCTGGCCGGTCCGCCTTGGTAGCTTCAACGCATGGCCATCAAACTTGAGAACGTCGGTATTGCGGTCCGCGACCTCGAAGCGACAATCGCCTTTTTCACCGACCTTGGGCTAATGCTCGTCGGCCGTGACACTGTCAGCGGCGAGTGGGCGGACACTGCCGTGGGGCTTGATGGCAACCATGCCAGGATTGCGCTCCTCCAGACCCCGGACGGCCAGGGTCAACTTGAGCTCTTCGAATACATCCACCCCGAAGCGATCGAATCGAACCCGACCCGTCCCAACGATATCGGGATGCACCGTGTGGCCTTCTCGGTGGACGACATCGACAAAACCCTCGAAATAGCCGCGAGGCACGGATGCCATCCGCTCCGCGGCGTGGCGACCTACCGCGAAGCCTACAAACTCACTTACCTCCGCGGTCCCAGCGGAATCCTCGTGATGCTCGCCGAGAAACTGAAGAAAGGCTGACGCCCTTACCGGGTCCAATCACCGGGGAAGGCAGGGCACCACCGGAAACGCACGACGGCGGCGCGCACCAGCGGTGACCTGCCCGCGTAGCTACTTACCGCCGTCGCCGACTTTCCCGCCGCGGTCTTTCGCGCGGGCACGTTCTTCGTCCGGGGCATGGACCACCAGGACGGGGCAGTGAGCGTGACTGATGCACGCAGAACTGACCGAGCCCAGTACAAAACCGCTATGCCCGCGGCGTCCAACAATGAGGAGCGAGGCGTTGCGGCTCCCCTCAACCAGGAGCTCGCCGGGTTTTCCACGCATCAGGCGGGTATGGACATCTGGCGGCCGCTCCGGGCCGAACGCGGCTGTGAGCGCCCGCTCCAGCGACTGCTCCGCAGCGGACTTGAAACCTTCAATTCCCACTACCAGGTAAAGCCCGAAGCCGGCCGGGACATCCCAGCATGCCCACGCCTCCACCGTTGCTTCGAGCGGCCCGGCCAGGGTTGCGGCCGTCCGGAGGGCCGCAACAGAGGCGTCGGAACCGTCTACGCCCACAATTATTTTGGGGTGCCGATTGAGGGCATCCATGATGCGGGCTCCATTCTCTTTGGCATGCTCCAAGACTGGACAAGGTGCGGGCCTGCGGGATAGGGCCCAAAGTCACCCTCCGGGCAGCGGGTCCGACTGCGGGACCGGCCGGAGGAAGTACTGCCGGAGGACAACAGGGTGTACGGAATGACCATGACTCCAGACTTTGGTCCCTTCCGGATGATCTGCGCGGAAGGAAGAATGGGCCTAGGCCCTTCGCAGGGGCTGCCTCACACGGTGGTGAAGGTCTGGTCCTTATGAAAACGGGAGCATTTGGTGCAGATGAGTGAATCAGGCTCGGGGGAAGCTACAGATCCGCGGGAGCCGCTGCGCGTCTTCATCCTCGATGACCATGAACTTGTAAGGCAGGGACTGAAGGACCTGCTTGAGGGCGAGGGGTTTGCTGTGGTCGGGGAAAGCGGGTCCGCGGCGGAAGCCACCCGGCGTATTCCGGCACTGCGGCCGGACATTTCCATCTTGGACGGACGGCTCCCGGACGGCACCGGAATCGAGGTCTGCCGCGACGTGCGTTCGTTCGACCCCCGCCTGCACTGCCTGATCCTGACCAGCTACGACGACGAGCAGGCGATCCGCGGGGCAGTCCTGGCCGGAGCGTCGGGGTACATCCTGAAGCAGATCAGGAGTGACGACCTGCTTCAGGGCATCCGCAAGGCTGCCAAGGGCGAATCGCTGTTCGAGCCCGGAGTCAAGGAGCGGATTATCGCCGGCCTTTCCAAAGCCCCGACAGACCCGCGGATGGAGGCGCTCAGTGCGCAGGAGAAGAAGGTCCTGGCGCTTATCGGGCAGGGACTGACGAACCGCCAAATCGGAGAGGAGCTCTTCCTTGCCGAGAAAACTGTGAAGAACTATGTCTCTTCCATCCTGGCGAAGCTGGGATTCGAAAGACGGACACAGGCTGCCGTGTATGTCACCCGCAACGCCCAGGACGCGCACTAGCTTGCGTCCCGTCGCCATCACTTACGATGAACGGACCACGTAATCCGGGTCCCTTGCCCCGGCGGGCTCTGGATGGTGCACGTGCCGTCCAGCAGCTCTGCCCGATGCCGCATGTTTGCCAGGCCGCTCACCTTCGCCGGTTCGTCAAAACCGCAGCCGTTGTCCTCGATGACCAGCTCGACCCGGCTTTGGGTAACTGAGACGGTAACCCGGATCTCCTCCGCCCCGGAATGCCGTGCCGCATTGCTCAGCCCTTCGGAGAGGACGGAGAGCAGGTGGCCGGCAATGTTCTCCCTGACTGAATCGTCCACCGGCCCGGCAAAAGCGACTTTTGGCGCCACGGCATAGCTGCGCGACGTTTCCTGGACCACCCTCAGGATGCGGCCTGTGAGTGGCTCATGCTCCTGCTCGCCCGTCCGCAGGGAGTAGATCGTGTCCCTCAACTTCCGGATGGTGTCGTCAAGTTCGGACGTGACGGCGGCAATTCGGTCGTGCGCCACGGGGTCCAGGGTGTAACGGCGCAGGCTCTGGATACTCAGCCCCGAAGCGAAGAGCCTCTGGATGACGAGGTCGTGCAGGTCACGGGCGATCCGTTCCCGGTCCGTGAACAGAAGATTCTGTTCACGCAAGGCATGGACGCGGGCCAGGTCCAGTGCCAGGCCAATCCTGCTGCCGAAAAGGGAGCTGGACTCCACTTCGGCCTGGCTGTAGGCAGCCGAGCCGTGCGGACGGGCCAGCATCAGTACACCGTTTTCACTGTTGCCGTGGCCAAGGGCACATACGAGCACCGGACCCAGTTTCTCCGCTATCCCGTCCTCGAACACCTGGCGGGGATCCCGCGCCACCAGGGACTCGCCTGTTTCGATGACCCGGAAAACCACGTCCGACGCGTTGATTTCCTGCCCCGCCTGCAGGCCCTGCACCCCAAGGCAGGCCCTGCACCTCAGGACGCCGTCCCCGGCGGGAACAGCAATCACGGCCAGCGCTGAATCTGACACCCTCAATGCCGTTTCGGCAACGAGGTCGAGGTTCTCCACATTCCCCGGGTGGGGCGTCATGATCAGCCGGCTGCTCAGCTCCATGCCTGCCTCCAGCCATTTCTGGCGCCGCTTGCTGTCTTCGAAGAGGCGGGCATTCTGGATGGCCACGCCGGCAGCAGCGGCCAAAGCGACGGCGAGGTCCTCATCCTCCGGTGTGAAGTCCTGCCCGCCGTCCTTTTCCGTCAGATAGAGATTCCCGAACACCTCGTCCCGGACGCGGACCGGTACGCCCAGGAAAGTTTTCATGGGGGGATGGTTCCGTGGAAAACCTGAAGCAATGGGATGCTGGCCGAGGTCGTGCAGCCGCAACGGCCGCGGCTCGCGGATCAGAAGTCCCAGGACGCCGTGTCCTGTCGGCAGGTTCCCGATTGACCGGATTCCGTCGCCGTCTATTCCTACGGTGATGAAGTGGCTGAGGCTGCGGTCCTCGGCGATAACCCCGAGTGCACCATATTTCGCACCGACGAGTCCACAGGCTGACCGCACCAGGCGGTCCAGAACGGCTTCAAGGCTAAGATCCTCGGCGAGGGCGACGACTGCGGCGAGCAGTCCGTTCATCCGCTCCTGGGTTTGCAGCAATTCATCCGCACGGGCAACAAAATCCTGCAGGAGGTCTTCTGCCCTTTCCTCCATGGGAGGGCGCCAAGGTTCAGTGCTCACGTCCGACCTCCTGTGGCAGTGGCCCGCGACTCTGCGGGCCTACCGGCATTCCGTTCCTCCGGGCCGGTTTGTTCCCCCGGAAACATCGCCTTTGCCTGGCACGAAGACATGCCTTGGGACCAGTCTAGAAGACAAAGTCAAGGCCTGAAATGCCCGATTTGCAGCACTTATTAATGCCCGCGGCATTCCGGAAAATGCCGCGGGACCTTCTTCCCTAGCCCGATGGAATTCTCGGCCTTAGGCTACGGCCATGGACACAGCTGCTGCAGAACCGGAAGCCCAACGCCTCGGTGTACACGAGTGCTGGAGATACCTGCGGTCGACGTCCGTGTGCAGGATGGCCTTTACCCGGGGGAACACAGTGGAGATTTTCCCGCTTAATTACGTGCCCAGCAACGGCACCCTGCTGGTGCGTACGGGCGAGGGAACGAAGACCGATGCGCTGGCCGAAGGGAAGGTGGTGGCGCTGGAGGCCGACGGATTGAACCAGTACGGCACCATCGCCTGGAGCGTGGTGGTGAAAGGCCGCGCTGCCGTCGTTACCGACGCCGAGGAATTCGAGGACGCCGCCGACGCGGGGCTCTCCCCCTGGCAGGCGGGACCAAAGAACAGCCTAATCCGCGTAACACCGGAGGAGATCACCGGGCGGCGGTTCGTGATTGCTCCGCCTACCCGGTGGTGGGCCCCGCAGGAACCGGCGGACACAGCCTGAGGCGCATCTGCACCGCCGGACTGACAAAACCAAGGAAGGTACCCCATGGATGCAAACAAGCCCATCGCCGTCGGCATCGTCGACTCCTCCCCCTCGAACGCCGCCATGCTATGGGCGGCCTCCCGTGCCCGCCGGCTCAGGCTGCCGCTGGCCATCCTTCATGTCCTGGATGACCGCTGGATGGGAGGCGAGGCGCTGGATGCGCTCCCCTATATCGACGCATTGCGGAATTCCGCGCTGGGCATGCTGAAGGAGGCCGGAGAACGCGTCCGCGCAGCAGAACCGGACCTTCAGGTAACAACCGAACTGTTGGAAGGAAGCGTCGGGGGATCTCTTGGCGACTATT
Organism: Arthrobacter sp. PGP41; assembly: GCF_002953935.1. Lineage (NCBI taxonomy): Bacteria > Bacillati > Actinomycetota > Actinomycetes > Micrococcales > Micrococcaceae > Arthrobacter > Arthrobacter sp. PGP41. Next base: position 2,445,133 of record NZ_CP026514.1, read on the forward strand.
CAACGAAGGCGTCCATGCTGGTCCTCGGCAGCAGCGGCCACTCACGTGCTGCACTGACGGACCGGGCGCTCCAGGCGGCTGCCCACGCAGAATGCCCGGTGGCGGTCGTCGGCGCAGGCCAGGGCGGCGGGCAAGGCGTCGTGGTGGGCGTGGACGGATCCAGGGAGTCCACCCAAGCCGTGGCCTTCGCGGCATCCGAGGCGGACGCTCTGGGCGAAGAACTTACCGTCATCTACGCCTTCGCTGGCCCCAACCGCTGGATCAAGGCTGGACTGCCGTCCAGCAGTTTCGCGGAGCACGTGGTGCAGGAGGAACAGATCGTCCTGTCGGAGACAGTAGCGGGGCTCCGCCAGGACTACCCCGGCCTTGTGGTGCACGGAGTCCTCGAAACAGTGCTGGAACCTGCCGATGCCCTGGTCCAGGCAGCCGCCAACGCACGGATGCTGGTTCTGGGCAGCCGGGGCAGGGGCGGCTTTGGAAGGCTGCTCCTCGGATCGACGGCGCATGGCGTCCTGACCCAGCCGCCCTGCCCCACTGTGATCACACGCCTGAAGAAGGCCCGGCGCGAGTAATGACGGGCGGAACCTGCTGACGGCGTGAAGTATGAAGCCATGCATGTCTTAGGCCGGACGGCAAGAGGAGGAACCGGTGCTCGCTTGGTGGGTGGGCCGGCCCGGCCCCGTCTCTACCCGTCCCCTGGTCAAGGGCACCCGCGAAAACCCGAAGCCCGGGACCAATGAACTCCTGGTGGATGTGAGTGTGTGCGGCATCTGCCGCACTGACCTGCATCTCGCCGAAGGGGACCTCCAGCCGCGCCGTCCCGGAATTGTCCCGGGGCATGAGGCAGTGGGCGTTGTGGTGGGGAGCGGGCCGGGCAATTCCCTGTTCGCGCGGGGTGACAGGGTTGGCATCGCCTGGCTTGGCGGGGTCTGCGGTACCTGTGCCTACTGCCTCCGCGGGGACGAAAACCTGTGCACGGCTCCCGTCTTCACCGGCTGGGACAAGGACGGCGGCTACGCCCAGCAGCTCACGGTCTCCCAGGACTTCGCCTACACCATTCCGGACGTGTTTAAGGATGAAGAGGCCGCACCCCTGCTGTGCTCGGGCATCATCGGCTACCGCGCGCTGAAGCGGGCCCGTGTGCCGGCTGGCGGGCGCCTTGGCATCTACGGGTTCGGCAGTTCCGCCCACCTGACGGCGCAGCTGGCCATGCACCAAGGCGCCTCCGTCTTCGTCATGACCCGCTCCGCGAAGGCGCGCGCACTTGCCCGGGACCTCGGCGCCGAGTATGTCGGCGATGCCTACGACGACCCGCCGGTGCCGCTTGATTCCGCCATCCTCTTTGCTCCCGTGGGCGACCTCGTGCCCGTGGCCCTCCGGGCCCTTGACCGCGGAGGAACACTTGCGATTGCGGGCATCTACGTCAGTGAAATACCGGCCCTGAATTACCACGACCATCTGTTCTTCGAGCGCCAAGTGTGCAGCGTGACCGCCAATACCCGCGCAGACGGGCTGGAATTCCTGGCGCTCGCAGCCGAAATTCCGCTCGTGCCGGCCACCACCGTCTACCCGTTTGATGCAGCCGGCACCGCGCTGGATGATCTCGCTGCGGACAGGATCACCGGTTCCGCCGTTCTCCGGGTCCGCCCGCAAACCCCAGCACGCCAGGGTGGGACCTTGGACTCTGGAACCTTCCCGGCATAAAGCGGATGGTGGTAGTGCCGGGTAACCAGATGCCCCGGACCAGTATGAGCAGGAGACAAGCATGAGCGAGCTAATGAAGTGGTTTGAGTCGCGCCGCTCCCCCATTGACGTGATCGAGAGACTGTTCGAAGGGGATGCGGGCGCTTCCGCCATCCGGGTGGAAGAGATGGTGGACGGCAACACCTTGGTGGTGCGGGCGGAGTTGCCCGGGATCGACCCGGAGAAGGACGTGGATGTAACGGTTGCCGACGGCGTGCTGTCCATCAAGGCGGAGCGGCAGGAAAAGAAGGAGCAGAAGGACAAGGACAGCTACAGGTCCGAATTCCGCTACGGTTCCTTCGTCCGGCGGCTCCCGTTGCCCCGGGATGTGCACCAGGGCGACGTCACTGCTTCCTACAAGGACGGCGTCCTGGAAGTCCGCGCCCCCATCCCTGACCAGGGGCAGGTGTCCTCTGCCAAGAAGATTCCGATCACCAGGGCCTGACTGCTTGGTGCCTGGCCCCGGGCAGGGCCAGGCACAGGCTCTCGAGCCGGCGGCCGAAGCTTCGAGCCGGTCAGCCGAAAAGGACTGCCGCCTCCCGGTACCGTTGTTCGGGAACCACCTTCAGGGTTCCAAGCGCGAGCTCGAGGCCCACGGTGACAATGTCAGTGCCGCGCAGGGACACCATGGTCCCCCAGCTACCGTTCGCTGTTGCTTCGACGGCGGCCATCCCCAGCCGCGTGGCCAGTACCCGGTCATAGGCGGTCGGTTCGCCGCCGCGCTGGATGTGGCCCAGAACGGTAGCCCTTGTTTCTATGCCGGTTGCTTGCTGCAACTGTTCTTCCAGCAGGCGGCCGATGCCGCCAAGCCGGGGCCGCCCGAAAGTATCAAGTCCGCGGGGTGCGTAAGGCGCTTCATGGCCTTCCGGTGTGAACGCTTCAGCCACTACCACCAGCGGCGCCCTACCCCGGTCCCGTGCCGACAGGACCCAGGCGGCGATTTGCTCCAGGGAGACCTGATGCTCGGGAATCAGGATCGCGTGGGCACCTGATGCCATCCCTGCATGCAGCGCGATCCATCCCGCGTTCCTGCCCATGACCTCCGCGATCATGCAGCGGTGGTGGGACTCCCCCGTGGTCCGCAGCCTGTCGATGGCCTGTGTTGCTGTTTGGACGGCTGAATCAAACCCGAAGGTATAGTCCGTTGCGCCGAGATCGTTGTCGATCGTTTTGGGTACACCCACCACGTTGATGCCCTGATCGGACAGTGCCCTTGCCGCCGCCAGGGTTCCCTCGCCCCCGATGGCGATCAGGCCCTGCAGATTGTTGCGCCGCAAGCTCTCACGCACTGCATCGCTTCCCTCGCCATTCAGCGGATTTGTGCGTGAAGTTCCCAGGATGGTCCCGCCCAGCCGCGAAATCCCCCGGACGCTGCGCCGCGGCAAAGGAACCACGTCCTGTTCCAGGACACCCCGCCAGCCGTCCCGGAAACCCAGGAACCCATAACCGTGGACAATCTCCCCTGCCAGTACGGCGCCGCGGATCACGGCGTTCACCCCAGGGCAGTCGCCGCCACTTGTCAGGATCCCGATCCGCTTCATGATGCGGCTGAACCGTGCACCGGAAGGGGAAGCCGAAAGGTCCTGGCCTGGCCTGGCATGAGTGCCGCTTTCCTGCCGTTCACCCGCACGCTGATGGGCTCGGCGTCTCCGGCCGCCGACGCAATGCGCATGCGCCCGTCCTTGAGTTCGATGTTCAACTGATGACCCCTGTAGTGGACCCTGAAGGCGACGGACCGCAGGCCAGTGGGCAGGTTGGGGGCGAAAACGATGGTGTCGCCACTCAGCCGCAGGCCGGCGAAACTGCGCTGGATGACATCGATGCTGCCGGCCATGGCGCCCAAGTGGATGCCCGCCCGCGTGGTGCCATGCTGGGTGTCGTCGAGGTCGGCGTCGAGCGCTTCGCGGAAGCTGTCCCATGCACGGTCGGCGTCCAGCGCTGCAAGGACGGAAGCGTGGGCAACCCGGCTCAGCGTGGATCCATGGGCAGTGCGGGCGAGGTAGTACTCGATGGTCCGGTTCAGCTGGTCCGCGGTGAAGGCGTATCCAAGTTCGGAAAGAAGGCTGATGAGTCCTTCCTGGCCCAGCAGGTAGGGCAGCATCAGGACATCAGCCTGCTTGGCAAGCTTGTACCGATTGATATTGTCCGCTTCTGCTTCCAGGATCAGGTCGAGCCGCTCGATGCTTTCATAGGTTTCGCGGTATCTTTCCCAATCGAGTTCTTCGAGCTTTTCATATCCGGCAAACTGGCTGATGACGCCGTCAGAGTGGAAAGGGATGAACATGGCCCGGCCCACCTGTTCCCATCCAGCCGCTTCCCCGCCGGTGATGCCCAGTCTTTCCGTAAGGTCGGCGAGTTCGTTTGGGTGGAAGGTGCCGATAATCTCCGCAGCCCGAAGGCAGACCCAGGCAGCCATTGCGTTGGTGTAGGCATTGTCGTCTACCCCGGGTTCATCGTTGCCCGGATACCCCGTGTGGTACTCATCCGGTCCGACGACGCCACGGACGTGGTACCGGCCGGTGTCCTGGCTGTACTCTGCCCGCGAGGTGAAGAACCGGGCTATGTCGATCACGAGTTCGGCGCCCTTCCGCAGAAGCCAGGCTTTGTCGCTGGTGGCCTGGAAGTACTGCCAGACGTTGAAGGCCACGGCGAGTCCTGCATGCAGCTGCATATGTGAATGGTCCTTAACCCATCTGCCGGATCTGTCGTTGTACAGCCACTTAGGCGTTTCTTCCGTACCGTCACTCCCGCTTTGCCAAGGGAACTTCGCGCCGGCCAGGCCCAGGACGGCAGCTGAGTGGCGGGCGGCAGGAAGTCTCCTCCAACGGTATTCGATGAGGGCGCGGGCAACATCCGGGGTCCTGGTTGTCAGGAGGGGCAGCACAAACAACTCGTCCCAAAAGACATGGCCCCGGTATCCCTCGCCATGGAGCCCCCGGGCGGTGACACCCGCATCGAGTTCTGCTGTATGGCGGGTGAGGGTCTGCAGCAGATGGAAAATGTGCAGGTTGAGGACCAGCCGCACCTGCACCGGAGCCTCTATGTCCACCAGGAACGGACGGAGTTCGTGCCTCCATGCTTGCTCGTGGGCGGTTAGAAGGGAGTCAAGGTTTCCGCCGCTGCGGACCAGCACCGCCTCTGCTGCGGAGGCCGTGGAGGAAATCGCGCGGTCCCGCGAGGTCACCACGGCCACGGTCTTGCTGATCCTTGTTGGAACTCCGTCCGAAAGGTTTACCGGGAACATGTGGAAGTGAAAGGCGCCCATGCTGCCCCGTTGTCCGGCGACCGGTTCCCCGGACACGCTGGTGCGGTAGGCCGCTGCGATCCGGATCAGGCTCTGGGTTGTTTCAGCCTCGACAACGGATATATCGTCCGGCCGATGCTGCAGGCCTCTGCCGGCCGGGGTCCGGTCAACAAGGTGGATGCCGGGGCTGGACGCCGGTTCCGGGATATTTGCGTTCCTGACACCGGCATCAACCCCGCTGCGCACTTCCATGGCGCCGCTCCAGCCCAAAGGCGTGATCTTCGTTTCGAGGGCCAGCAGGTGGGGCTCGGCCATGGACACGAACCTGGTCTGGACGACTTCCATGCGCCGCTTGTCCCCCGTTTCCAGCAGGAGCCGCCGCTCCAAAACCGCCCGTTGAAGATCCAGGCTGCGGCGTTCGCGGAGAACAACCATGCCTCCCGCCGACCACCATTGTCCGTCCGCCGGCCGCAGGTCCAGGGGAAGGCAATCGGGGGCGTTAACCATGTGTTCTTCCACGAGGACTTCGTCGGCGACTTTGGCCGCAACACGGTTGAAGACGCCCGCCAGGTACATACCGGCATACCGGGCGCTGCCGCCGCCCTCCGGAGCGGCACCCCTGACGGCCAGGTAGCCGTTGCCCAGGGTGGTCAGCGCTTCGCGATGCCCCTCGTGCCCGGCATCGAAGCCCTCGTAGACGAGTTGCCAGGGATCGCCCAGGACGAGGCCCAGGTCCAGTTCGCCGACGTCGTTGAGGACCGTGCCTGCACCGGCAGCTTCGAGTTCCCGCCTGGTGCCGCTCCGGTCAATGCCCACCACAAGGCCGAACCCGCCCCGTCGTGCGGCGAGGACCCCTGCCACCGAGTCCTCTATGACCACGGCGTGCGACGGCGAGACACCGAGGCGGAACGCAGCGGCCAGGAAGACGTCAGGAGCGGGCTTTCCCCGCAATCCAAGGCTAGCTGCAGCAGACCCGTCCAGGATGACGCCGAAGGAACCCGGGATGCCCGCTGCCTCCAGCACGGAACTGGCATTGCGGCTGGATGTGACCACGCCCATGAGGATGCCGGCGTCGGACAATGTCCGGAGTAATTGCATGGTTCCGGGGTAAGCCTGGACCCCGTCGTGCCTCAGGTGCTCCAGGAAAAGGCGGTTCTTCAGGGCCCCCAGGCCGAAGGCTGTCCAGGCCCCTGGTTCGTCCCGCTCGGAGCCGCGTTCAACCCGCACGCCCCTGGACGCAAGGAATTTCAGCACGCCTTCCTCCCGGGGAAGGCCGTCAATGTAGGTGCGGTAGTCGGCTTTGGTGAGGGGGGACCGGTCCGCAGCAGCGGGCACCCGGGGATCCAGCAGGATCTGGTCGAAGGCCTCTTTCCAGGCGGACTGATGGACCAGCGCCGTGTTGGTGACCACGCCGTCCAGGTCGAAGATGACGGCGTCAAAGGGCGGCTTGGCGGCAGCTGCGGTGGGCGACGCGGTCATATGACAGTGCTATCAGCCGGCCGTCCCCCCGGGACAGTGCCGTTAGGCCTGTCTGCCCAGCCGCTGCTCGGCTGCGGCGATGACGGGCAGGGCCTTCAGGAACGTGTCCGGGTTCAGCGAGATGGAATCAATGCCGCGGCCTATCAGGAACTCGGCCAGGTCCGGGTGGTTGCTGGGGCCCTGGCCGCAGATACCTATCTTGATGCCGGCGGCATGTGCCTTCTCGATGGCCTGGGCAATCATGGAGCTGACGGCGGGGTCCCTTTCGTCGAACAGTCCGGCCAGCTGTTCCGAGTCGCGGTCTACGCCCAGGACCAGCTGGGTGAGGTCGTTGGAGCCGATGGAGAAGCCGTCGAACCGCTGGGCGAACTGATCCGCGAGGACCACATTTGAAGGGATCTCGCACATCATGTAAAGCTGCAGGCCGGCACTGCCCCGCACCAGGCCGTGCTCCGCCATCGCAGCGATGACCAGGTCCGCTTCCCCCACGGTGCGGCAGAAGGGGACCATGACGATGACATTGGAGAAGCCCACCTCTTCCCGCACGCGCTTGAGTGCCTTGCATTCCAGGGCAAAGCCTTCGCGATAGTGCTCGCTGTAGTAGCGCGAAGCACCCCGGAAACCCAGCATCGGGTTTTCTTCCGGAAGCTCAAAGGAGCTGCCGCCAATCAGGTGGCTGTATTCGTTGCTCTTGAAATCACTGAGCCGGACTATCACCGGTTTGGGGTGGAAGGGCGCTGCTATCTTGGCGATGCCGGTGGCCAGCACGTCAATGAAGTAATCCTTGGGGTCAGCGTAGCCGCTGGTCAGTTTCCGGATGAGCCCAGCTTCCTCCGGGTCTGCCACCCGCTCAGGATGCACCAGCGCCATGGGATGGATGCGGATGAGGTTGTTGATGATGAATTCCATCCTGGCCAGCCCCACTCCCGCGGCCGGCAGGCGCCACCATTTGAAGGCTGCGGCAGGACTGCCGATATTGACCATGACGTCCGTGCCGGTGGCGGGAAGCGCTTCCATGTCCACGTCCTCCACGGCATACGCCAGGAGTCCTTCGTACACGCGGCCTTCTTCGCCTTCCGCGCAGGACAGGGTGATCGGGTCACCGTCAGGCAGGGTTTCGGTTGCGTTGCGTGTTCCGACGACGGCGGGCACGCCCAGTTCCCGGCTCACGATCGCCGCGTGGCTGGTGGGTCCGCCGTGGTCCGTGACGATGCCCGCTGCGCGCTGCATCACCGGAACCCAGTCCGGATCCGTCATCCGGGTCACCAGCACCGAGCCGTCAACGAACGATTCGATGTCCTTCGCGTCCTGGATGACGCAGGCCTGCCCGTTGGCGATGGCATCACCGATGGCTGCCCCTGACGCCAGCACGCGCCCCGGCTGCCGAAGGTGGTACATGCGGAACGTCGAGCTGCTGCGCTGGGCCTGGACTGTCTCCGGCCTGGCCTGCACCATGAACAGTTCGCCCGTTACCCCGTCTTTGGCCCATTCCATGTCCATGGGCCGCCCGTAGTGTTCCTCCACGGCAACGGCCCAACGCGCCAGCAGGACAACGTCCTGGTCGTTCAGTACCAGGGTCTCCTGCTCCCGTTGGCTCGTTTCCACCATCCGGGTCCTGGCGTTTCCCCCGAGGCTGTAGACCATCTTGCGTTCCTTTGCGCCACGTTCCCTGTCAATCACGGGGCTGAAGCGGGCATCGGCAAGCAGCGGTTTGAACACCTGGTATTTGTCCGGGTTGATAGTGCCCTGCACTACCGTCTCACCGAGCCCCCAGGCGGCGCTGATAAGCACGGCCTGCGGAAAGCCGGACTCCGTGTCGATCGAGAACATGACCCCCGAAGCGCCGACATCCGAGCGGACCATGCGCTGGACACCCACGGACAATGCCACCTCGAGGTGATCGTAGCCCTTCATTTCCCGGTAGCTGATGGCGCGATCGGTGAACAGCGAGGCGTAGCAGTTCCGGCAGGCTTCGAGGACGGCGCGCTCCCCCGCCACATTGAGGAACGTCTCCTGCTGGCCCGCGAAACTGGCGTCCGGCAGGTCCTCCGCCGTGGCACTGCTGCGGACCGCAACCGCAACCTTGGGCTGGCCGGCGCGGCGGCAAAGGAGGCGGTAGTGTTCGTCGATTGCCTGCCCGGTGTTCTCCGGAAAAGTAGCTGACAGGAAAAGTTCCCTGATGGCCGCCCCGGCCTGGCGCAGGGTGGCCCGCCCCGCGCGGTACTCCCCGATGTAGGCCCGGATGCGCGGCCCCAGGGCGTTGGCTTCCAGGAAAGCGCGGTAGGCAGCAGCGGTGGTGGCGAACCCTTCCGGGACCCTCACGCCGGCCGAGCGAAGGGCCCGGCTCAACTCGCCGAGGGAGGCGTTCTTTCCCCCCACGGACGCTATGTCCCCCATCCCGGTGTCTTCGATCCATATGACGTGGACATCGGCAAGGGGGTTTGCGGGAGGAGCCATGCCTTGATTCTGGGCCGTGGCGGAAGATACCGGGCAGAGTCTTTGGTCCCGAGCCCCTCCCCTGCCCCTGGAAAAGCCCATGCCGGCCAGCACCAGGGCATGTCCCTGTCACCTGTGGCTTGAGCGGCCCCTGATGCGCTTGTAGGCCCAGTCCGCGGCCAGGACGGCAGGCACTGCCAGCACGGCAACGAGCAGCCCATCAGGCGTCGGCGGGGCCTGCCCCAGCACGGCGGCGAGCTGTGGAATGAACAGGCAGGCCGCAAGCACAGCCAGTTCAGCCAGGACTGCCCATGCCAGGAGCCTGTTTGTGCCCCAGCCCAGCCGCCAGGGCGGCAGGGTTGCACTTCGGCACGCAAAGGCGTTAGCCAGCTGGCCCAGCACCACAGCTGTGAAAGCGGCACCTGATGCAGCCATGAGCAGCCCGGGCTCCGGAGTTTCGCCACGCGCCCAGCCGCCGCCGAAGAGCACTGCGGAGAACGCGGCCATTTCGAAGGCCGCCTCCACCGGTCCCAGTACACAGAAGACCCGCACCATCAGTTTCCGGTCCATGAGGTGCCTGCGTTCCGGCGGCCCGGCCAGCACGCGTTTGCCCGGCTGTTCAGCGCCCAGGGCGAGGGCCGGCAGCAGGTCGGTTCCGATGTCCAGGGCAAGGATCTGCAGCACGCCGAGGGCCAGGGGAAACTGGCCGCCGGAGAGCGCCCAGACAACAAACGGGGTCAGCTCCGCCACGTTGTCCGTGAGGTGGTAGGTAAGGAATCTGTGGATGTTGGCGTAGGTGGCCCTGCCCTGTTCGATGGCGGCCACGATGGTTCCGAAGTGGTCATCGAGGAGGACCAGGTCGGCCGCTTCGCGTGCAACATCGGTGCCGCTTAGGCCCATGGCCACCCCGATGTCCGCTTCGCGCAGGGCCGGGCCGTCGTTCACACCGTCTCCGGTCATGGCCACCACGTGTCCCCGGGACTGCAGCGCCCTGGCAACTCGCAGCTTCTGCTCCGGGGAAACCCTGCTCACCACCACCCCGTCGCGGTCCAGGAGCGCGCCCAGCAACTGCTCATCGTCCGGGAGCTCCGAGCCTTCCAGCACGCGCTCCGGGACCCCCATCAACCCGATCTCACGCGCGATCGCCGCAGCCGTACCCGGATGGTCACCGGTGATCATGGCGAGTTTGAGCCCTGCATTGCGGGCGGTACGGATGACCTCGCCCACGTCCGGCCTGGGCGGATCATGAAGGCCGATCAGTCCGAGCAGTTCCAGGCCGTCTTCGATCTCCTCCGCCGGGAGGGATTCCCAGCGGGCCGGGGCGCCTTCCAGCCTGCGCCGCGCCACTGCGATGACACGCAGCCCCCGGGAGGCCATCAGCTGGACCTGTTCCCCTACCGGTTCGGGCACGGCGCCGCAGAGCGGAAGAACCGCCTCCGGGGCGCCCTTGCAGAACAGGTCCTGTCCGACGATCGCCGATTCCCGCCGTCGTACGGGATCGAAGGGGAGCCTGCGTGAAGGCACCCTTCCGTCACCTGCTGCCCCTGTCAGCCGCCGTGCCAGCACGTCGATGGCCGCTTCCATCGGGTCGCCGGAGGCCCGCCACTGTCCTTCGTGCAGTTCGGCGCGGCCTTGTGAGGCGGCCAGGGCCGCGAGCGCAGTTTCGGCGGCTTTGTCCTTTCCCTCCCCCTGGACTGTGCCCTCGGGGCTGTAGCCGTCGCCCGCTATGTGGACGTGTCCGTGGGAGGTGAAGACCTCGACGGCGTTCATCCTGTTCTGTGTGAGGGTCCCGGTCTTGTCGGTGCAGATGAACGTGGTGGACCCGAGGGTCTCAACGGCTTCGAGGTTGCGGACCAGCGCATTGCGGGCGGCCATGCGCTGGGCGCCCATTGCGAGGGACAGCGTCACCGTGGGCAGCAGGCCCTCCGGAACAAGGGCGACGGCAACGCCGATGGCGAAGAGGAAGGAATCACGCCATTGGATGCCCACCAGCAGCGATACCAGGAAGAAGAGGGCGGCGATAGCCAGGGCAACGGACGCCACCACCCGGACAATCCGGCGCAGTTCCAGGGACAGCGGAGTGGGTGGGGAGACGGCTCCGCTGGTCAGGAGCGCGATCCCTGCCAGGCGGGTTCCGAGGCCCGTGGCGGCAACGGCGGCCTCCGCATTGCCGTTGACCAGGAACGTTCCTCCCCAGGCAGGATCGCCGCCGGCTTTCGGCACCGGCTCGCTTTCCCCCGTCAGCATCGATTCGTCCACGGTGCAGGACGCTGCTGTGACCAGCACGACGTCGGCGGGAACGCGGTCTCCGGCGGCCAGCAGCACGACGTCGTTGACCACCAGTTCACTGGCATGGACTTTCCGGACACGTCCGTCCCGCCGCACCAGTACGTCGGCCGGGAGCAGCGCCCGCAGTTTTGCCGCCGCGTGCTGGGCGCGTTCCTGCTGGATGTGGGCGAAAACGCCGTTGACAATCACGACGACGATAATCGCCACGCCCAGTTGCGGCATGTCCGCGAAGAAGGCCAGGGCCGCCGCGCACCACAGCATGATGGCGAAGAAGTGGGTCAGCTCCCCCCAGAGTTTCCGCCACTGCGGTACGGGTTTTTCGGTCGGAAGGAGGTTGGGTCCTGCCTGCTTCAGGAGGTCCGCGGCCTGGACCGAGGTCAGGCCAGCCGCGGTCATCACACGACGTCCGCCTCCTGGCCCACCAGGACCACCGGGCACACGGAGCGCGCGGCGCACGCCTTACTGACCGAGCCCATGGCGGTTCCGAGGAATCCTCCCTCCCCGTGCCGGCCGATCACCAGCAGTTGTGCCCGCCGGCTCTCCTCCACGAGGACCTTGCCCGGCGGCCCAAACTTCACTGTTACCTCGATATCTTCGGGCCGGTCGCCGGAGAATGCCCGTCCAAGGGCTTCCTCCACCAGGCGGCGGGCAGCATCCTCCAGCCTCGCCGTAAACTGGCGGTCGGCGCCTTCAAGATGGGGCAGCACCAGGTAGTCCGGCATGCCGATGCAGGTGATGACCTCCAGCCGGGCGCCCAGGCGTGCCGCGAGGGTACCCGCGTATCTCAGGGCAGCCGAAGAGAATTCCGATCCGTCGACACCCACAATCACGGGCTTGGACACTGTTTCTGCTTTCATATCCACCACGTTCCCTACTGGTGCAGGCCGTGGGAAGGGCCGAAGGTCACGCCGCCCTTTGCGCTATCAGCCTCGGCCATGGGCTTTTCGGTTTAGGTCCGTGCAGCGCCCTTAGCCCGTTCAAGATCGTGGCCAGGTCCACGAGTTCCTGCAGCAGGGCTCCGGTGACGGCCGGGATGTACCCGGTCATGGCAACAGCCATGAGCCCGATGCTGAGGCCGATTCCTGTCCAGATACTCACCAAGGCAACAGCTACGGTGCGCTTCCCGATGTCGACTGCCGCTGCAACTTTGGACAGGTCGTCCAGCATGATCACGACATCCGCCGACTCACTCGCGGCTGTAGCGCCTTTGGCTCCCATGGCTATCCCGACGTCCGCCGCCGCGAGCACAGGGGCGTCATTGACGCCGTCGCCCACCATCAGCACCGGACGCTCGCGCACGCGGGCCACCGCGTTGACCTTGTCCTCGGGGAGGCAGTCGGCCTGCACGTGCCGGATGCCTGCCTCCTCGGCAATGTGCGCCGCGGTCCCCCGGGCATCACCGGTCAGCAGCATGGTGTGCCGGATTCCCAGGCGGTGCAGCCGGGCAAGCGTCTCACCCGCGTCGGCGCGCAGCGGGTCCTTCATGATGAGGGCGCCTGCGTAGGTGCCATTGACACCCACGTAGACCGCCAGTTGGCCGCTGCGCAGGACGGCTTCCCGGAAGCCCGTGGATGAACTCCTGACCAATCCCGCTTTTCCCACCACCACCTTGTCCCCGCCGCAGAGGGCTTCCACGCCCTGGGTGGCATGTTCCGTGGCCTGGGAAACCGGCAGAAGGTCAAGGCCGCGCAGGGCGGCAGCCTCTATGACGGAGGCCGCCAGGACATGGGAAGAGTATTGCTCAGCCGAAGCGGCGAGCTGCAGGATCCGGGCAGGATTCATCGGCCCGCCCTCCTCCCCTCCCGGTGCAGCCTGGACCGTGTCCAGGACGGGGCGTCCGGATGTCAGCGTCCCTGTCTTGTCGAACACCGCGGTCCTGGCCTTGGCCAGCTGCTCGAGGGTCCCGCTGTTCTTGATGATGATGCCCTTGTGGGCGGCCTGGCTGGTACCGGCCAGGAAGGCCACCGGCGCGGCGATCAGGAGCGGGCACGGAGTTGCCACCACCAGGACCTGGGCGATCCGCACGGGATCCCCTGAAAGGAGCCACGCGGTTGCGGCCATGAGGACCGCGAGCGCGGTAAACGGTACGGCGTAGCGGTCCGCCAGGCGGACCACCGGGGCACGGCTGGACGCCGCCTCCTCCACCAGGGCGATGATGCGGCTGTACTGTGAATCGCCTGCGGTGGCGGAGGCCCGCATCCTGATGGCCGACTCGCCGTTGACGGAGCCGCTGAGCAGGAGGTCGCCCCGGACCCGCTCCACCGGCAGGCTCTCGCCCGTCAGTGAGGACTCATCCATGCTGGCAGCAGTGGACAGGAGCTCCCCGTCCACGGGGACCAGCTCGGAGGGGCGCACCACCAGCACGTCCCCCGGTACCACCTCGCCAACCGGAATGTCCTCGAGAACCGATCCGGTGGCCTCCCGGTGCGCGGATTGGGGAGCCCTGTCCAGCAGGGACCTCAGTTCGCGCACAGCGCGCCCCTGGGCGAAGCTTTCCAGTGCTTCCCCGCCCGAAAGCATGAGGATAACAACCAGCGCGGCGAGATACTCGCCAACCCACACGGTGCTGGCGATGGCCATCAGCGCAAGAACGTCGATTCCCCAGCGGCCCTCCCGCAGGGACCGGAACATTGACACTGCACGGCCTGCGGCGACGACGGCGGCATAGGCTGACGCACCGAGCCGGGCCGGCTGCTCCAGGCCGGACTGCAGCAGCACCGCCGTCACAGCGAGCATCAAGCACGTCAGTGCCACAAGCGGGTACAGCCGGATAAACCCGATGCCCCTGCCCGCCGGGGACGTGCGGGGCTCCTCGGGGTCCGTCGCCTGCCGAAACCGCAGCGACATGCCGGGCGCGGCGGCCGGCGTTCCCTCAGGCAAGACCCGCCCGCGCCGGGTCATCCAGGTGGCTCCACCACGTCAGCGGTGAGGTGATCTTGAAGCGCCGGCCGGTCACCGCCGTCGGAGTAATCCGCACGAAGTAGTCCTTGTGCCCGGCCTGCCAGGGAAAAAGGGTGAGGCCAACGCCAGTCATCAGGTCCGGGGACGGTTCAAGGACCTCCGCGTGACCCTTCACCTCGACGCTCCACGCGGTCCGCGTTCCCTGGCCGGTGCCGTCGGCTTCCAGGGCGACGGCGGCGGGCCCGGCGGCCGCGTGAAGTTTCGTTCCTTCTCCGGTGCGGAAGACCACCGATTCATGGTCCACCTTATAGTTCACGGGGAAGATTTCCGGATGGCCGTCCACCAGCACGGCGAGGTGGCCAACCGAAACCGTACGCAGGAGGTCCCAGCAGGCACTGGCACCAAGGTCCTCGACTGATGCGGCATCCCGTTCCGAGTTGTTGCGCATACTGCTGAAAGTAATGCCTCCGGGCCGGCTGCACTAGGGCATTTAGGCTCTAAGGGCCTGTGGGTCCCCGGCAGGTGCCTCCAGCCCGGTCATGACTTTCGGCCCTGTCCGGCGGGCTCTGCTTCCCCCACGCTGGAAGGCATGAAAACTCTTGTCGTCTATGACTCCGCCTACGGCAACACCAAGACAATCGCCGAAGCCCTGGCATCGGGCCTGGGCCGCAAGGCTGCTGCTGTTCCCGTGGACCGTTTCGACGCCGGCTCGCTCAAGTCCGGAGATCTCCTGGTGGTTGGCAGTCCCATCAATGGCTGGCGCCCGACGCCCAAAATCACCCAGGCGCTCGCCGACCTTGCGGCCCGCGGACTTGCAGGGGTAAGGGCGGCAGCTTTCGACACCCGGCTCAAGCTGTTCATCCACGGGGACGCGGCCAAGAAGATGAGCCGGGCGCTGAAGGACGCCGGCGCCAGCATTGTCGCCAGCCCCATGGCCTTTTACGTCAAAGGCAGTGAGGGGCCCCTCCTTAAAGGGGAGGTTGACCGGGCAGTTGCATGGGCCGAAAAGCTTCGCGCCGGCCTGAAGGACAGGGGCAGCCTGGGGGACGCCTGAACTCCCGGACAGGTCAAAGGTCTTTGGGCCCTGTCAGGGGCTTTGGCCAGCGCCGTAGGATCTGGGCATGACCGAAAAGAACATGGTGCCTGAGGCAGAAATCCTCGACTCCGGCGAATGCTGGAAATTGCTGGGACACACGAGTGTGGGAAGGCTTGGCGTCATCGTTGACGGCCAGCCCGACGTCTTCCCGGTGAGCTTCAAAGTTGACGGCGAGGGCCTTGTTTTCCGGACGGGCAGCGGAACAAAGCTGCAGGCCATTGAAGCCAACTCTATGGTTGCCCTGGAAGCGGACAGCGTGAGCGCCGAGTTTGGCCTGGCCTGGAGCGTTGTGGTCAAGGGCAGGGCGGTCGAGGACGATGCTGCAGGGCCGGCCCTGAACGAGACGCGACGGGGGCTTTTTCCCTGGCAGGGTGTAGGCCAGGACCACCTGATCCGTATTGTTCCCCAGTCGGTGACGGGCAGGAGGTTCACCCTGTCCGCCTCGGGTACCTGGCGCACCCCGCTGGACGAAGCCACCCGCGCGGGCTTTGAGTAGCCACGGTCTCTTCCCCCGGCGACGGCGAACCATGGACCCTCGACCGCTTCTTTGAAGGTTCCGCCACGGCGTACGACATCTACCGTGCGGCAGAGCACATGGCGTCCGGCCTGGGACCCCTGGAGGTCCGGGTTTCCAAGAGCCAGGTTTCGTTCCGCCGCCGGCGCAGCTTCGCGTTTGTTTGGCGTCCCGGCTCCTACGTCAAGTCCTCCGTTCCCGCCGTCTTGTCGCTGGCGCTCCCGTACCAGTCGGCGTCGCCGCGGTTCAAGCAAATCGCCCATCCCTCCGCGGGAATCTGGATGCACCACCTCGAGCTTCCGGACAGCACCCAACTGGACGCCGAGGTGCAGGAATGGATGCGTGAAGCCTATGAAGCTGCCGGGTAGGGCCGGCACGGCCTGCACCTTTTAGAGTCCTTGGGCCCTGTGAGGCCGGCAGCCCCCGGCGCAGGCTGAATGCCATGAACAACTCTGCCCAGCACCCCGGGAAAGTTCACCTCACCGAGCAGGCTGTCGCTGTCGTCCGCGAACGGGTCCCCATGGCCTCGCTCACTGAATTCTTCGGCCGTGCCTTCGGTACGGTCATGGCCGCGGTCCGGAATCAGGGTGCCAGCCCTGCAGGACCGCCTTTTGCGCTCTACCGGGGAATGCCAGCCGAGACGGTTGACGTGGAAGCCGGCTTCCCCATCGCAGGCAACTTCACGGAGGCCGACGGGGTGGCGACCGGGACGTTGCCTGAGACGGATGCCCTTGAAGCCCTCCACATCGGTCCGTACGACACCCTGGAAAACACCTACGGCGCGATCCTGGGGCGAATGGAAGCTGAAGGCTTCACCCCGTCGGACACCATGTGGGAGTACTACCTGAGCGACCCGGAAGCGGAACCCGACCCCGCGAAGTGGCAGACAAGGGTTGTCTGGCCCATCGCGTAAGTAGTGCACAGCAACCATCACAGGAGGTTCGCCATGAAGGTTCTGGTTGCGTACGCCAGCAGGCACGGCTCCACCGCCGGAATAGCCGAACGTATCGCTGCCCGCATCACTGAAGACGGGATCGAGGCCGAGGCCCGGCCCGTGGCAGAAGTGGATGACGTGGGCCAGTATGAAGCCGTGGTGCTGGGCAGCGCCGCCTACTTGGTCCACTGGCTTAAGGAGGCCACAACTTTCGCCAAGCGGCACCGGCGGGAGCTCCAGGACAAAAAAAGTATGGCTTTTCAGCAGCGGCCCCCTTGGAAACGAGACCGTTGACAAGGACGGTGAGGACATCTTGAACAGCGCCAGGCCCAAGCAGTTCACCGAACTGCAGGAACTGCTCCGGCCCAGCGGAGAACAGGTCTTCTTCGGCGCGTGGGACCCGGATTCCCCGCCCATCGGCATCGGTGAGCGCCTCATCCGGCTCGCGCCGGCAGCGAAGGAAGCCCTGCCGGCAGGCGATTTCCGGGATTGGGACGCCATCGACGCCTGGGCAGACGGGATCGCCGCCGACCTGAAATCCTGTGGCGGCCCGAACCCGGACGGCCGGTCAGGGTAAGCGGCCACGCCTGATGTACAGTCCGCGGTTCCGCCCGGGCGACCCCTGCCTATCCGCCGGCCGGGCGGCCGGCCGTGCTCCCGCCGTCGTCCGTGCCTGCATCTTCCCCCAGCAGGGGCGCGCCGGGCGGCAATAGACCGGGTTGAAGCACGCCGGGCCTGGAGAGCATGGCCCGGAGTTCCTCCAGCAACTCAAGCTGCCGGCTGTTGATTGCCATCAGCCGGTCGATCTCTGACTTCGACTGCACGTCCGTCTCGTAGTCATGGCGGGCCATGGCCGCCGCAATTGCGTCCTGGCGCTTGGCGGCAATCAACAGGATGGCGCCCTGGAGCCCGGCCAGCATGGAAAGGAAGAGGTTGAGGAGGATGTAGGGATAGGGGTCCCACGCGTCCGATGCCAGGACATAGGAATTGTACGCGGCCCATGCCGCCATGAAGGCGACGAACAGCCCCACGAAAGTCCAGCTGCCCATGCCGTTGCGGAGGACGTCGGCCGCCCGCTCGCCCCGGCTTAGGCCCTCCTTGTGCCGCGCGTGCCACGTACTTCTTCGCTCGCTCATGTGCCTGGGGTCTGTGCCGGCCGGCGTGGCTCAGATGGCGTTCCAGCCGTTGTCAGAGGCAAGCACCACGCCGTTGATGTTCGATCCGTCCCGGCTGAGCAGGAAAGTGATTCCGGCGGCGACCTCCCCCGCTTCAGCGATGGGCGGTACGTTCACCTGCATGAACGGACCGAGGACTCCAGCTGCGAGGTCGGACTTGAATTCGGCATGGATGTTGGTCCTGGTGCCGCCGGGGGCGACCGCATTGACGCGGATGCCCCGGCGCCCGTACATGACGGCAGAGCTGCGGGTCAGGCCAATGACGGCGTGCTTTGAAACGGTGTACGCAGCACCGGCTGCGGACCCCCGCAGGCCCGCCTCGGATGAAACATTCACGATCGAGCCGGACCCCGCAGCCAGCATGACGGGCACTGCCGCCCTCATAAGGCGCATCATTGACGTCAGATTGACATTGAGGACGCGGTCCCAGGTAGCGTCGTCGACCTCATGCACAGGCTGGAAGCTGTCCATGATCCCGGCCACGTTGGCCAGTGCGTCGATGCGCCCGCCGGCAGCAGCCACCACGCCCTGCACCACGTCCTCTTTGCTGACGTCGCCGGCCACGGGTACGAAGCCCAGTTCCGCGTAGTCCGCTACGAGCTTGTCCAGGCCCTCCGCGCTGAGGTCGCTGGCAATGACCCGCCCGCCTTCCCGGGCAACACGCAGCGCGGTGGCAAGCCCAATGCCGGAAGCGGCGCCTGTGACGATGACGGTCTGGCCCTCGAACCGGTTTGGACTGATGATTTCCTGCCAGACGGCCATGCCATGCTCCTCATCTCAGATAACATTCTTGCTTCCGCCAACTGGGGGTGCTCTGCTGGAATAGGCAGATATACATACAGCGGCCCACCCCCTCAGCATGGAGTCTCACAAGGAGCCACCACAGGGCCGAAAGTCCCCTGGGCAGGAGCTAAGGAGCAATGGAGGAACCGCGGTCCATCGTCGCCGGTTACGACGGCTCGGCAGAAGCCGCAGCCGCCATCCATTGGGCAGCGCAGCAGGCGGACCTGCGCGATCGTCCCCTCCACGTTGTCCATGTCTCGATTTGGCCGCTGCTGACACACAAGCTGGGCCCCGTACCAGGTGTAGCGGACAGCGGCCTGGAGCGGTCAGCCCAGGCGATCCTTGAGGAGGGCGTCAGTCGCGCTCAAGCCGCGGCACCGGGGCTGGACGTCCAGGCCACCCTGTTGCATGGGCTGCCCGCCTCGTACCTGGCTGAGATCTCCGCCGGCCAGGAGATGGTTGTTGTAGGCAGCCGGGGGCTGGGCGGATTCCTGGGGCTGCTGGTGGGTTCGGTGAGCCTTGAGCTCGCCGCCACTGCCTCCTGCCCCGTAGCAGTGATCCGGCCGGACCTCCATCCTGGCGGACCGGTCGTCGTCGCCGTTGACGCCTCCGGTTCTCCCACGGCCCTGGCGGACGCTTGCGCCCTGGCCTCGGCATGGCAGGTGAAGCTCACTATTGTCCACGTCCACCATGTGCCTGCAGGGTACGCGCAGCAGAACGGGCTCGACGCCGAGGCTGCCGCCGGCGAAGTGCTCCATGCAGCCCTTCACCGCGCCCGCACTCTCGCACCCTACGTTCAGATGGAGGGCAGGGTCCTCACCGATGCGTCGGTCCCGCACGCCATCCTCAAAGCCTCGGACGACGCGCGGATGCTGGTCGTGGGGACCCAAGGACACGGCTTTTTGCGGCAGACCATCGGTTCCACCGCCCATGCGGTTCTTCACCACGCGCGAGGCCCGGTCCTGATCTCCCGGCGCGGCTCCGGCGCCCACGCCCCCTGACCGCCTGACTGCCGGTTGCGGGGTGTCCGCCTGACTGCCGGTTGCGGGGTGTCCGCCGGCTGGAACCACCTCCCCGGCCTATGCTGGCAAGGTGACCCCTGCCCCGTCCCCCGCGCCGCTGGATGTCGTCGTCCACTCGGGACCGGCCGACTGGTGGGTGATCCTCGCCGGGCTCGGCCCCCTGGCCGTCCTCATTGCCGCCCTGCTGGCCTTCTACATCAACTGGCGCACCCTCAAGCAGCGCACCGCCGCGGACAAGACTGCCCTGGAGCAGAAGCGGGAAGCGGACGCCCGGGCCCTGATGCAGAAAACCGAGGCGGACAGCCGCGCCGAATGGTGGCGGCGGACCCAGTGGGCCCTGGACCGGGCGCTGGACCAGGACGAGGGAACCAAGGCCCTGGGGCTGGCTACCCTGGAAGTGCTGGCCCGCAGCGAACTCGCGCGCACAGAAGAACTCGAGCTGTTCGACATCGCGTGGAAAAGCGTCTCCGGTGACGAGAACGGGGACGACCTTGGGGAGGAAGGCAACACCGGCCCGGAGGTGCCGTTCGTGGACGCCGGCCTCAACATGGGCGAGAATGGAACCACGGATGAAGACACAACCAAGGAGGCTGGACCATGAGCGCAGCGTCGCCTGAACGCCGGTTTGTCCATACTCCGCGGAACACTTCCGCCAAGCCCGTCCCGAAGAAGGCCACCCCGGCTGAGCACCGTGTCCAGGTGGCGGCCGCCAGGCTGCGCGTCACCCTCGACGAACGTTTGGGCCGCGAGACACCGGCCAAGACCAAGGCGCTGGCCAAGGAACCCATCTAGCCCGAGTGCCGGCCGTGAAGGCGGGCACCCGGTGAGCGCTGGATAACTGGACAAGGTGGGCAGTGGCTGCAGTAATTCTTGGCTGGAACCCCGGTGAACGGAACCGCTGGGACTACCGCGCCGCCGTCGAGCACGTGGCCCGGTCAGGCTGGTTCCTGCAGCGCTGGAGCGTAGGCCGCGCATGGGATATCGGGCCGGGCACTGAAACCTGGCTCCTGGTACAGGGCAGGACTGACGCGGGAACCGGGCTCATCGGACACGGGGTTGTGATGTCCGAACCATACGCGGCCGTGCCGCCGGGGGAACGTGAAGACGCCGCCTGGCACGTCAGCGTTGCTTTCGACGCCCTGCTCCCCCTCGGCGAGCAGATACGGCCCGGGGCCATCAGCCACGCCCTCCCCGGGATGGATTGGCGAGACCTCACCCTTCGTTCAGGCATGGGCCTGCCGCCTGGGGCGGAGCCGGGCCTTCGTCGGCTGTGGCGGGAGCAGGGACCGACGGCGGTTGTCCCCGCGCAGGTGGTTTCCGGAACCTACCCGCCGGACGCAGTCACCAGCATCGACGTGAACCGCTATGAGCGGGACTCCGAGGCACGCCGGATCTGCCTGGCTTTCCACGGAACGTCCTGCGCGGCCTGCGGCTTTTCATTCGAGGCCTCGTACGGCGACGCCGGCACAGGCTACATCGACGTCCACCACGTAGTGCCGCCGGCACTGCTCGGTGACGGGTACCAGCTGGATCCCATTGTCGACCTTGTTCCGTTGTGCCCAAACTGCCACGCCCTGGCGCACCACGGCGTCAAAGAGCCACGCACAGTTTCGGAGCTCCGGAACATCATCGCTGCTGCCGGCCATCTCCGCGGCGACATTGTCAGCAATAAGGCCCTCGACGCTGAGCTCGACGCCCGGCGCATCCTCGAAGGGCCGCCAGGCTAACGGAGCGGTCTGCCTGGCTGGCATCGGGACATTTTCGCCTTCGCGGGTGCAGCGGTCCGAGCAGGCATATCCACTTCCTCCTCCTCCGGCGCTTCTCCCAACCCCAGCTCCGCGAGAACCCAGGGGTTGCCGAAAGTATTCGCGACGCAGCTGATCAGCGCTTCTCAGCCTCCGGGGCCTGATCAGCCGCGGCGAGGACACGTTCCAGCGACGGTGGCTCCCGGGTGCAGGCCGCCAACAGGATTGAGGACTCCAGCGCGGCGACTTCGTGCGCGCACTGTGTGCCGGAGAGATGCGGGCCCTCACCTTGCCCGAACGACGACGCTACGCATCCTGCTGGCGGAACGCCACTGCGCCCCAAGCCCGCCCCACGCCAATTCCCGGCCTGAAGAAAGAAAATGGCGGAAAGCCACGCTGCCGCCCTTGACGGCTGCAAAACGTTTTGCATATAGTGATGCAAGCAACATACAAAACGTTTTGCAAAGGAACGGTCGATGGCGACGAAGGTAAACATCCGGGACGTAGCGAAAGCTGCAGGCGTGTCCGTGACCACTGTGTCCCACGCCCTGAGCGAAGCGCACAGCTCCCGGGTGAATGCCCAAACTGTCGAGCACATCAAAGCCGTCGCCGGCGACCTCGGCTACGCACCGAACCGTTTGGCGAGCGGACTGCGGAACCAGCGCTCCCAGATCCTGGGCCTTGTCAGCGACGAGATCACCACCACCCCCTTCGCCGGCGCCATGATCCAGGGCGCACAGGACGCCGCCTCAGAGCACGGACACCTGCTGATGGTGGTCAACTCCGGCCTGGACAATGAACTGGAGCGCCAGGAGATCCGGGCACTGCAGCAGCACCAGGTTGACGGAATCATCTTCGCCCGGATGTTCAACCAGCTGGTGTCCGTACCCGATGAACTCAGCGCGGTTCCCACCATCGTGCTGGACGCCACCACGGACAACCCCGGGCTGTCCTCGGTAGTGCCGGACGAATTCGGGGCCGGCGAGTCCGCTGCCGAACTCCTGGTGGCGGCAGGCCACCGCAGGATTGCCATGATCAACAATGAGGACGACATTCCTGCCGCCCACGAACGGCTCGCGGGTTTTCGTTCAGCCCTGGCCCGCCATGGACTGAAGCTGCCGGCGGACCGCCTGGTGGCTGGGCATCCGAGCACTGCCGGCGGGCGTGCGGCTGCACTGGATCTGCTGTCCGGAACGGAACGGCCCACCGCGTTGTTCTGTTTCAACGACCAGATGGCCATGGGCGCCTACCAGGCAGCCGGCTATCTTGGCCTGGACATCCCGGCGGACCTCTCGATTGTGGGGGTGGACAACCTGGAACTGATTGCCGACGCCCTCTGGCCGGGGCTATCCACCATGGCCCTCCCCCACTATGAAATGGGCCGGTGGGTGGTCCATAAGCTGCTCAACGAACTTGAGAACCCCGGCGCACCCCGGGTGCATGAAAAGATCGCCTGCCCGCTGGTCGAGCGGGACTCCGTGGCCCCGCCCAGGAACTGACCTGCAGAGCCCCCGGGCCAGGTGCTGTTATCCGCTTTCCCTAATTCCCCCAAAAAAGATCGGGAACGCAGCCGTTGCAGCGGCCGCGTTCCCAGCAGGACCCCGTCACACCCCTCCACCCTGTCTAAGCAGAAAGACTGATCATGAACAAGAAGCTCACCAAGGTCCTGGCGACCAGCATAGCCGCCGTCGCCCTCACCGCCACCCTCGCCGGCTGCGGCAAGGGCAGCGCGTCCTCCTCCAGCGAAGGTTCCGGGGAGATTGCCCTTTGGACCCACAACGCCGGTAACCCGGACGAGCTGGCTGCGGTCCAGAAGATCGTGGACTCCTACAACGGCAGCCAGGACAAAGTGAAGATCAAGGTCCAGGCCTTCCCGCAGGACTCCTACAACGACTCTGTCGTTTCCGCCGCCGCCGCGGGGAACCTCCCCTGCATCGTGGACATCGACGGCCCCAACGTGCCGAACTGGGCGTGGGCCGGATACCTGAAGCCCCTGGAACTGGATGCCGACCTTTCCAAGCAGCTCCCCAGCAC
This sequence comes from Arthrobacter sp. PGP41, assembly GCF_002953935.1. NCBI lineage: Bacteria > Bacillati > Actinomycetota > Actinomycetes > Micrococcales > Micrococcaceae > Arthrobacter > Arthrobacter sp. PGP41. Next base: position 2,468,528 of record NZ_CP026514.1, read on the forward strand.
AGTGGCTGAATGGGACGGAAAGCCCTACGCGGTGGGCTACTACGACGTCGCGCTGGCCATGATGGCACGCACCTCAGACCTGGAGGCCGCCGGGGTGCGGGCTGCCACCATCGAGCAGCCCTGGACCAAAGAGGAGTTCCAGGACGCCCTGACAAAGCTCAAGGCCCTCGGCAAGTGGGAGCACCCGCTGGACCTGGGCACCGCCGGCACCGGCGAATGGCTTCCGTACGCCTACTCCCCCTTCCTGCAGTCCTTCGGCGGAGACCTGGTCAACCGCGACGGCTTCCAGAGCGCCGAGGGCGAGCTCAACGGGGACAAGGCTGTGGCGTGGGCCGAGTGGTTCCGCGGCCTGGCCGACCAGGGATTCATGGCCAAGAAGAGCGGCAAGGATTCCACCCAGGACTTCCTAAACAACAAGAGCGCCATCGTCTACACCGGTTCATGGGCTGCGGACAAGGCCAAGGCCGCGCTCGGTGACGACCTGGTGGTTATGCCCCCTGTTGACCTGGGTGAAGGCCCCAAGATCGGCGGCGCCTCCTGGCAGTGGGGCGTCACCAGCGGCTGCAGCAATTCCGAGGCCGCTATGGACTACCTCTCCTACTCCCTGAAGCCGGAGAACATCGCCGCCGTCGCCAAAGCCACCGGAGCCATCCCCGCCAGCAATGAGGCGGCAGCCCTGATCCCGGCCTTCGCCGAGGGCGGCGCCAACCGGATCTTCATGGACTTCTCGCGTGAATACGCCGTCATGCGCCCCGAGACACCCGCCTACCCGTTCATCGCCACTGAATACGGCAAGGCCGTCCAGGACATCCTGAACGGTGCAGACCCGAAGTCCACCCTGGACAGCGCCGTGAAGGCGATAGACGCCAACATCAAGTCCAACGGCGGCTACAAGAAATAGCCGGAGCACGCCGGAGGGATGCGCCGCAGCGCGCCGCATCCCTCCGGCCGCCCGACCTACGGAGACCCCTCATGGCAACTTCACACCTTCCCACCCGCCCACGTCCGGCCACCCTCGCAACTGCCGTGCCGCCGTCGAACGCTAAACCCGCCGCGCACCGCCGGCCCGGCTTCCGCCGGGACCAGCTCAGCGGCTGGGGCATGATCGCCCCCGCGGCGGTGCTCCTGCTGGCCTTCATCTTCATTCCGGCCATCCTGGGCTTCGGCCTGGCCTTCACCAACGCCCGGCTCATCTCGCCGCGGCCGGTGGAATTCGTGGGCGTGGACAACTTCGCCCGGCTCTTCACCGACCCCACGTTCTACCGCGCCCTGCTCAACGTCGCCTACTTCACCGTGGTCATCGTTCCGGTGCAGTCCGGCCTTGCCCTGGTCATGGCGCTGCTGATCAACAAGAAATTCCGCGGAGTGAACTTCTTCCGCACCGTGTACTTCCTGCCTGTGGTCACCTCCATGGTGGTGGTCTCGCTGCTGTGGCTGTTTATGTACCGCAAGGACGGCCTGATCAACGAGATCCTCGCCGCCGTCAGCTTCGGCCTGATCGACGGGCCGGACTGGCTGGGCGATCCCAACACCGCAATGCCGGCCATCATCATCCTGTCCATCTGGCAGGCCGCCGGCTTCCACATGATCATCTGGCTGGCCGGACTGCAGGGCATCTCCGGCGAGCTCTACGAGGCGGCGCAGCTGGACGGCACCAGCCGGTGGCAGCAGTTCCGCTACGTCACCTGGCCCGGCCTCTTCCACACCCGGAGCCTGGTGCTCGTGACCATCACCATCCAGGCCCTTGGCCTCTTCGACCAGATCAGCGTAATGACCCAGGGCGGGCCCATGGATTCCACCACAACCATCATTTACGAGGCTGTCCAGTCCGGCTACCGGCAGCAGGAAACCTCCTACGCCTCCGCCATCTCGCTGGTGTTCTTCGTCCTCGTCCTGATCGTCTCCGTGGTGCAGCGCCACCTCACGCGGGAGAAAGACTGACATGAAAAACCAACTGCTCCTCAGAAGCGCCGGCACCATGCTGGTGCGCATCCTCTTCGCGGTCGTCGCTGCGTTCCCCATCGTCTTCATGCTGGTGTCCTCGCTGAAGCCGGACCAGCAGATCTTCGGCGACATGTCCTCGCTGGCCGCGTTCCTGCCCATCGGCAACATCTCCTTCGACAACTACGCAGCCGTGTTCGACCGCGTCCCGGCAGCCCGCTTCCTGCTCAACTCGGTGGGCGTCTCCGCCGTCACCGTTGTCCTGGGCATCTTCGTCAACAGCCTCTGCGCCTTCGCACTGTCCCGGATGCAGGTCCGCGGCAAGAAGATCGTGTTCACCGCCATCCTGGCCACGCTGATCGTGCCCTTCCAGACCCTCGCCCTGCCGCTGGTGTGGTGGGTCAACCAGCTCCCCTACTTTGAACTGAACGGCTTCAGCCTTGAATTCTCCAAGGGCTGGCTGGACACCTACCAGGTGCAGATCATCCCGTTCATCGCCAACGCCTTCTCCATCTACCTGTTCCACCAGTACTTCGAGTCCATCCCCAAGGAACTGGACGAGGCCGCCCGCATTGACGGTGCCGGCTGGTTCAAGATCTACCGCCAGGTGGTCATGCCGCTGTCCGGCCCGGCGACCGCAACGGTGGCGATCCTGACCTTCCTGCCGGCCTGGAACTCCTACCTCTGGCCGTTGATGGTGGTCCAGTCGGAGGAGCTGCGCCCTGTGATGATCGGCATCCAGTACTTCTTCCAGCTGAACGTTTCGTGGGGCGAGGTGATGGCATACGCTTCCCTGATCACCGTTCCGGTGGTGGTGCTTTTCATCGCCTTCCAGCGTTCGTTCGTCAACAGCATCGCCTCCAGCGGCGTAAAGGGCTAACCATGAATTCATTGACGACGGCGGCGGGCGCCACGTTGGCTGCCACCGACCAGTACCGGCCCGCGTTCCACTACACCGCCGAACGGAACTGGTTGAACGATCCGAACGGGCTGGTGTACCTCAACGGCACCTACCACCTCTTCTACCAGCACAACCCGTTCGGCCCGGACTGGGGCAACATGTCCTGGGGGCACGCCACCTCCCGGGACCTGCTGCACTGGGACGAGCAGCCGGTGGCCATTCCGTGCGACGAGCGCGAGGCCATCTTCTCCGGCTCGGCGGTGTTCGATCAGTACAACACCAGTGGCCTGGGCACACAGGCCAATCCCCCGCTGGTCGCCATCTACACCAGTGCCTACAGCGAGGCCTCCCCACTGGCGGGCCGGCAGGCGCAGTCCCTCGCCTACAGCCTCGACGAAGGCCGGACCTGGACCAAGTACCACGGCAATCCCGTGCTGGACCGCGCGTCCGCTGACTTCCGCGATCCAAAGGTTTTTTGGTACGACGGCGGCGCCGGCAGTTACTGGGTGATGGTCGCCGTTGAGGCGGTGGAGCGCCAGGTGGTGCTGTACAAGTCCGCCGACCTCAAGGCGTGGGAACACCTGAGCACCTTTGGACCTGCCAACGCAACCGGCGGCGTATGGGAGTGCCCGGACCTGTTCGAGTTGCCCGTGGACGGGAATCCGGAGGACAGCCGATGGGTCCTCATTGTGAACATCAACCCGGGCGGGATTGCCGGCGGCTCCGCGGGACAGTACTTCCTGGGAGAGTTCGACGGCGTGGCGTTCCATTCCGGGACGACCGTTACCGAGGGCCTCCAGCCGGACAGCAGCCGGATGCGCGAGTACGGCTGGCTGGACTGGGGGCGGGACTACTACGCCGCCGTCTCGTTCAGCAACGTCCCGGGCGGGCGCCGGATCATGATGGGCTGGATGAACAACTGGGACTATGCCGCGTCCACCCCCACCGGCGGCTGGCGCAGCGCCATGTCCCTGCCGCGGGAGGTGTCGCTGACCCGGGTGGACGGGAAGGTGGTACTTCGGCAGGAGGCCATTGATCCTTTTCCGGAGCTGGAAACAGGGCACGTCCGGCTGGGGCCGCAGCCCTTGGCTTCCGGCGTTCTGGACGTCCCGGCCGCCGATTCCGTGGCGCGGATCGACGTTGAGTTGGAACCGGGCGCCGCGGCGGGCGTGGGACTGGCGCTGCGGGCCGGGTCCGGTGAGCGGACGGTCATCCGCTACGACACGGCGGACGGAACGCTGCGGCTGGACCGGCGCGAATCGGGGCAGGTTGCCTTCCACGAAACGTTCCCTTCGATTGAAGCCGTGGCCGTGCGCCTGCAGGAAGGCCGGCTCCGACTGCGGATCTACCTGGACCGCTGCTCCGTGGAGGTCTTCGCCCAGGACGGGCTCGCCACCGTCACGGACCTGGTGTTCCCCGCGGAGGCGGCCACGGCTCTGTCTGTATTCGCGGAAGGTGAGGGCGCGCGCCTCGTGGCGCTGGCCGTCGTCGGCCGTTGAACCTTCCGGGAGTACGGTCTTAGTTCATGTCTGCGTAACGTCCCCGCCACCTGCTCGCTGTTGTTGGTTTCCCCTGGATCCCGAGACTTGGTGTGCCCTTTTACGGGCACACCACCCCAACTTGGAGATTGACAGATGAACTATGCAAAGCTGCTGACCGCGGCGGCCATATGCACAGGCCTGGCGCTGGGAACATCCCTGCCGGCGCAGGCCGCCGACACCAATCCGAACGGCGCCGACAACCACTTCGACCTCCAGGCGCACCGCGGCGGCCTGGGACTGACGGTGGAGTCCACCCTCCCCGCATTCGCCAAGGCGCTCGAGACGGGCGTGACCACCCTTGAACTTGACCTCCAGATCACCAAGGACGGCCGCGAAGTCGTCACGCATGACCGGAAGATCAGCAACAAGAAGTGCGCCGACACGGCTCCCGTCACGCCGGGGGATCCCCAGTTCCCGTACGTTGGCAAATACATCAAAGACCTCACCTTCGAGCAGGTCCGGAGCCTCGATTGCGGCAGCCTGACCCTGTCCCAGTACCCGGGCCAGCAGTCCGCCCCCGGCGAGAAGATGCCTACCCTTGCCGAAGTTTTTGCTCTGGTGGATTCCTACCGGGCAAGCCAGGTCAAGTTCAACATCGAGACCAAGGTGGAAGCCGGCGCGCCGGAACAGACTGCTCCCCGGGAACAGTTCGTGAACGTGGCACTCAAGGAAATCAAGGCCGCCAACATGCAGCCCCGCGTGTCCATCCAAAGCTTCGACTGGGGTGCACTCCGGCTCGTCCAGGAACTGGACCCGCAGATCCGCACCGTTGCCCTGACCAACAAGGACTTCCTGCAGGCCGGCAAGCCCGGCAGCTCACCCTGGCTGGGCGGCATCGACGCCGACGACTTCGGCGGCGACCTGGTGGCGGCAGCATCCCACCTGGGCTTCGACGCTATTTCCCCGGTGCACGGAGCTCCCCAGAACGGGACGGTGGAGGACGCCGGGTACACCCCCTATGTCACCACTGACATGGTCGACCGTGCCCACGAAGCAGGCATGCAGGTGATCCCCTGGACCGTCAATGACAAGCCCACCATGCGCGCGCTCATCGCCAACGGGGTGGACGGCATCATCACCGACTATCCGGACCGCCTTCGCGACGTCATGGCCGAAAACTCCATGAAGCTTCCGAAGAAATTTTCGCTGGAACCCGGAGCTGCCCAGCTGTAAGGCCGGTACCGGCACCATGCGGGCCCTGCACGGTTTTCCGTGCAGGGCCCGCTTCTTGGCAAAAATATGAATCACAACGCTCACTTCGCGCCTGCCGGGGTTATCCTCAAAGTGCGTCTCCGGTTGCGGGGGCATTCGGGCGGGGGCGAGGCGCAATCGCGGTTTAACTACCGCGGGTCGGTTTCATATTTGTATTCACACCGGGGAAACCCGGCGGAAGCCAAAGGAAACATGCATGGGCCGCCGACGCGCAGCAACTGACCCGATTTATCCACGCTGGATCTGGACTGCCGCAGCGGCAGCCGTGGCACTCCTGATCGTGGGCGCCGCATTCGTGCTGCGGGCGGTGATTTTTCCCGCCGATTCAGGGGAGGACGGCGCTTCAGCGGGGAACGGCGGCACGCCTCCAGTAAGTGCATCCCTGGCGCAGGACAGTCCTGCCGCTGCCGCCGGGAGCGCTCCCTGCATTCCCGTCAATATCCTCACTTCGCTGGAAAACGCGGACATGATCCGTGCCCTGGCCGGCGAGTACACGGCGAAACACCGGAGCGTGGACGGCAAATGCGTGGCTCCTGCAGTGATGCAGGAAAAATCGGGCGTCGCGGCCGGCAAGGTTACTGCACAATTCCCCGGCGTGCCGGCAGGTGACAGGCCCGCCATCTGGCTGCCGGACTCCTCCGCGTGGTTAAGAATCGCACGGCAAGGTGCCGGTGGAAGCCTTGTTCCTCAGGAAGGAACCAGCCTTGCCCGGAGCGCCATTGTGGTGGCTATGCCGGAGACCATGACCACCGTGCTCGGCTGGGACAGCAAACCGCCGTCGTGGTCTGAGGTCCTTCGGCTGGCCGGGGAGCAGGACGTCTGGGAGCGCCTGGGCCATGGGGACTGGGGGAAGTTCAAGTTCGGCAAGGCCAGCCCGCTCGTGTCGACGTCGGGCTTGATGGCCCTGGCAGCTTCATACGGTGCCGCCGGCGGCAGCGTGGGAGGTTTGGAGGGCATGGATCTAAAGGCACCGTCTCTGGTGGAGAAGGTGCGCGACGTGGAACTCGGCACCAGCCACTACATGGCCACTCCCGAGCATTTCCTGTGGCACGCCAGGCAGGCTGATGACGCGGGGAAGGTCTCGGAGTTCCTTTCCGCCGTGATCGTGGATGAAAAGTCAGTCTGGGACTACAACCGGGGAGTCGTCAGCGAGGACGGCAAAACAAAGCAATCCGGTCCCGCGCCCAAGGAACCCCTCCGCGCCATCTATCCGGACGACGGCGTGCACGTAGCGGACAACCCCGCGGTGATCCTTAACGGTGATTGGGTGGGGAGCCAGCAGCGCATGGCGGCCGAGGACTTCCTCGCGTTCGCAGTAACGGAACAGGGCCAACAGGTTGTGAAGGCGTCCGGGTACCGCAGCATCCAGGGGAAGCTGGACCCCGGGGTGGCCGCGACCGGACGGTACGCCGAGACGCTCCAGCCGCTGCCGCTTCCCAAGGGCGAGGTGCTTACCGGCATTAAGGACAGCTTCGCCGATGTCCGGAAGCGGGCCAGGGCCCTGTTCCTGCTGGACGTCTCGGAGTCCATGGTGCAGGAAACCGGAGTGACCAAGCTGCAACGGGCCAAGGACGCCGTGCTCAAGGCGCTGGACCATTTCGTGGGGGAAGATGAGATTGGGCTGGCTGCCTTCTCCCAAGTGGGTGACGGTCCCCTGACACCGGGCATCGTAAGCCCTGTAGCTCCGTATGAGACCAACAAGGATGACATCAGGGCCAAGCTCGCTGAACTTAAGGCCGTAGACGCTACGCCTCTTTTTGAAGCAGTGAGCCGCTTCGCGGGCGAACAGGCGAAGGAATACAAGGACAGCTTCATCAACACCATCGTGCTTTTGAGCGACGGAAAAAACGACACCACGCATCCGGGAGACCTGACGAGTCTCTCCGAACAGTTGAGCCATCAGAACCACTCCACGCCGGTACTGGTTTTTACCCTCGCTTACGGTCCCGACGCCGACGTCCCCACCCTCCGGGAAATCGCCAAGGCCAGCGGGGCCCACTACTATGACGCCACCGATCCAAACAGGCTCGAAGAGGTGCTCAGCGAACTGGTGACCAGTTTCTAGGCACCACGTCGCCGACGGCGAAGTGACGGCCCGGGACGGAGCGCCCACACGGTAACCGCGGATGCTGGGCTAACCGCACCACCTGTTTCGTCAGACCTCGTATGCAGGCGCGCCAATGGGGACGATCCGGTTGGGCTCGCGGCCGAATCCCTCAACCACGAGGCGGTCATCGAACGCCTGGACAGTGGCGTAGGAATTCACCATCGTGTCGAGCATGCCCTTGAAAGTGATGAAGTGGGTTCCGCCGGCGAAGCCGTAGTTGCCTGCGTGGTTGTGGCCATTGAACCAGGCGACAACATTGTCGTAGGAGGTCACCAGGTCCACCAGTGTGGTGTCGTTGTAGGCATTGTGCTGGTCAAGGGGGAAGACAGGGTGGTGCGCGTTGAGCACAACCTTTTCGCCGTTGCGGCGCGCCAACTCAAGGGTCTGCTCGATCCAGGCGAGCTGCTCCGGACCAACACCGCCGTTCCAGGCCTGGCCGTTCGGCTTGCCCGCTGCCTGCAGTTCGGCCCGCATCTTTTCGGCCAGTACGTAGTTGACGGAACCTTCGGGGTTGCCGTAGGTGCTGACGTCGTTTGTGTCCACGATGATGAATCGCCAGCCGTTGCGGCGGAACTGGTGGTACGACGCCGGCATGTTCATGGTGCGCAGCACGTCCTCGCGGGGCATCTGGAAGTCATGGTTGCCAAGAACGTGGTATTTCGACATTCTCAGCTGCTCCCAGATCGGCATCACGGCATCAAAGCTCTCCGGGAACTCATCAATGAAGTCGCCGAGGTGCAGCGCGAACCGGAGGTCCTCCCCGTTGAGGGTGGCCACCGCCTCCTGCAGCTTGCTTATGGACTGCCGGTAGAGCCGGACGCCGCGGTCAGGCTTGTCAGCGTACTGGCAGTCGGCGATGACACCGAATCGCAGCAGCGGCTCGGCGCCGCGGGTAGTCGCGGCTGCTGCTGGTGCCCCGGCGACCGCGAAAGCGGCGGCCGCACTCATGCCCAGGAAGCTGCGGCGGCTCTGGCCATGGCTGGTGTGGGATGCGGGGAACTGGATCGGCATCGTGAGCTCCTGGGTGATAGGGAAAGGAACAGCACGAGCCAAACAGCGCCAGGTGACACCGCGGCAACGCAGCAGGGGCTACACCGTAAACTTCGGCCAAAGTCCCGAGGGACAACAAAAGTGGTGCCGCGGCAGTTCGGTGGGCCGCGATGCTGTGTCTTGACCAATTGAAAGGTGCCCGACGGCGGCAGCGAGTGCCCATCCACCCAGCGACTCCACCCGCACCGTCATGGTGCGGGCTATTGCCTGCCTTGACCCCGACGGGCACACCTACAACCTTCCGGAGAGCCGATGCCAGCACCGGACCAAATCTTCATGGATCTGGTGGACACTGCCATCGAGCGGGTAGATAGGCTGGGTGGATGGCGACAGTTATTCTCGTGCGGCACGGCCGCACCACAGCCAATGCCACCGGACTGCTGGCCGGGCGGGCCGCCGGGGTCAGCCTGGACCATATTGGGCGCGAGCGAGCGGCCTTGACCGGAGAACGGCTCGCGGCAGTCCCCTTAGTTGGGGTTGTATCGAGCCCTCTCGAGCGTTGCCAGCAAACTGCCCAGTTCATCCTCGACCGCCAGGCCGGCAATCCGTACGCGCCGGTGGAACCCGATCTCACCGAGTGCGATTATGGCCAGTGGCAGGGCCGCTCGCTCAGTGATCTCGCAACCGAAGACCTGTGGTCCGCGGTGCAATCGCAGCCGTCCGCCGTCGTCTTTCCCGGCGGTGAATCCATGGCCGGGATGCAGGCTCGGGCGGTAGCAGCAATTCGGCGCCACGATGCAGCCTTCGAAGCCGAGTACGGACCGGGAGCCGTATGGGTGGCGGTGAGCCACGGTGACATCATCAAATCGATTGTTGCCGACGCGCTTGGCATGCACCTCGACCTGTTCCAGCGCATTAACGTGGCGCCTGCCTCGGTATCGATCGTGCGCTACAGCGCCATACGGCCAAGCGTCTACGCGACCAACACGGATGCCGGGGATCTGTCCTGGTTGTCGAACGGCATCCAGTCCGTTGACGCGACGGTGGGCGGCGGTGCAGGGCAAGGGGCGCCATGAAGCGCCTGTGCCTAGAATGTTCATATGCCAACACGTGTTCATGAGTTCGACTGGCCTGATCGGGTCGTCGTTGGCACCATTGGCCTTCCGGGGGCACGGACGTTCTACCTGCAGGTGCGGGCAGGGACTCAGCTCGTAAGTATCGCCATGGAAAAGCAGCAGTCGGCCCTGCTCGCGGAGAAGATCGACGAAATCCTCGACCAGCTTCTCAACGTCGAGGGCAACCCCCACAGCGTTCCCACCAGTACTCCCATTGAGCTGGTTGACAATGACCAGCTCGAGGCCGTTCAGGAGCAGTTCCGGACGGGCGCCATGAGTTTGGGGTGGGACCCGACGACGGCGCAGGTCGTGATAGAGGCCTACCCGCGCACCGATGTCAGCGCTGATGACGACGACGAATCGCTTGATGAGGATGACGCCGATGTGCCCGAAATGCTACTGGTGCGCATGCCCGTTGGCGCCGCCCGCGCATTCGCTAAGCGCACCCGGGAGGTTGTGGGCGCCGGGCGTCCCGTGTGCCCGCTCTGCGGTTACCCCGTAGACGCCGACGGGCACGTCTGCACCCTGCCCGAGGCCTGATGCCGGCGCCTGACCTGGTGACGGCCGAGCTGACGCTCACCGGGCGCATTACGACGGCGTCGAATGCCACCTTCGTGGGCAGCATCGGCGACACGACGGTTGTCTACAAGCCGATAGCCGGAGAGAAACCGCTGTGGGATTTTCCCGACGGCGTCCTTGCCCACCGGGAGGTTGCCGCCTACCTGGTCTCGGAGGTCCTCGGCTGGAACGTGGTGCCTCGCACCTGGCTGCGCGATGGTCCGCTCGGCGAAGGGATGGTGCAGCTGTGGCAGGAGACAGACCCTGGCCAGAACGCCGTGGACCTCATTGCGTCGGACGACGTACCGGAGGTCGGTTGGAAACACGTCCTCGAGGGTCAGGATGAGAACGGACGGATGGTCGCCCTCATACATGAGGACACTCCGGCGCTCAGACGCATGGCGGTGTTCGACGTCGTCGTAAACAATGCCGACCGCAAAGGCGACCACATCCTGGCCATGCCGAACGGACACCGGCACGGCGTGGACCACGGGCTCACCTTTCACCGTGACCACAAGCTGCGCACGGTGCTGTGGGGTTGGCTGGGGGACGCACTGACTGTCGAGGAACTTGAGGGCATCGACCGTGTCAGCGAAAGACTGGACGGTGAGCTGGGCCGGAACCTGGCGGACCTGCTCAGCGCAGAAGAAGTCGCCTCGCTCGCCGTGCGCTGCGCCCGGTTGCGCTCGGCGGGTCGGTTCCCGGCTCCGAGCGGTGAGATGTCGGCGGTGCCCTGGCCGCTGTTCTGAGGGAAGCATGGTTACGGGCTTCGCAAAACTGGTGCACAAAAAATGTCACACCCCCCTTCAATAATGGGCACATGGCAAACCAAGCGGTGGAAGAGGCTTTTGGGGCGATCGACGCCGCAATCGCCATGCTTCGCGCCGAGGTGGCTGGGTCCGGATGCGGGTTAACCTCGGACACCGACCCGCTGGCCGCCGTCGCTGATGAGTGTTTGGACATCCTTGCGGGGATAGCACGCGCTGAGGCTCGGATCGCTGCATTGAAGGCGGAGGCAGCCGCTACGTATGCGGATTCGGCCCGGTCGGCGGCGCCTCCTTATGTGCCGGCCATTGCCCAGGAAATGGCAATAACGGCCGAGGTGGGCTGCGTACTGGCTATCGGAGATAGGGCCGCAGGCATGCTACTGGAGCAATCCCATGCCTTGTCTACGTCTCTCCCACTCACCCTGTCAGCCCTCCAGGCGGGAACCGTTTCGTGGCAACACGCCAAGGTAATGGTGGACGAAACCGCCACCCTCGACCGCGAAGCAGCGCGGGCACTTGAAGCTCACTTCCTCGACGCTGACGCGGCCAATCCTGCCCGCGGTTGTCCGGCCGGCGAGATGCCCGCCTTTAGGTTCCGGCGGAAGGCCAGGACCTGGCGGGAACGCCATCACCCGGACAGCATTGAAAGACGCCATGCTAAAGGAGTGCAAGACAGGTACCTGGAATACACCCCGGAGCAGGACGGCATGGCACGGGTGTCCGCCTACCTGCCCGCGGACCAGGCGGCTGCGATCTGGAACCGCATCACGGCCATCGCCCGCGGCCTGCAGGGTCCTCACGAGGCCCGGACGCTCACCCAGTTACGGGCAGACGTGTTCGCGGCCGCAGCCCTGCGCAGCAACAACGGCTGCGCCCGCTGCAGCAACGGCATCAGCGGCGAGACCGGGGCCGGGCTGGATGCAGGGGCCAGCGGTCTTGCCGATGTGCCTACGCCCCGGGCCGAAATCCTGGTTACCGTTCCTGTCTTCTCCCTGCTCGGTATGACTGAAGAGTCGGCGATGCTCGACGGGTTCGGACCTATCCCTGCCTCCATGGCACGGGAGCTGGTGGCCAACGGGGCGGACTCGTTCCACCGGGTGCTCGTGGACCCACGGGACGGGGCACCCCTGGAAATCGGCCGCACCAGTTACCGGCTCACGAAGGCCATGCGGAACTGGCTACGGATGCGTGACGGCAAATGCCCGTTCCCAGGGTGCAGCAACCATTCCCTGGACAACGAGGCAGACCACCTCCTGGCCTGGCACCACGGCGGCACCACCGGAATCAGCAACCTGGGCCAGCCGTGCCCCAAGCATCACCGGCTCAAACACACCAGCGGCTGGAAACCGGCGCCGGCAACAAAGAACGAGCCGCCCGGCTGGATCTCACCATCAGGACGGAAATACAAAAGCGAACACCAGGACTGGGAACCACCCCACTGGCCGCGTTCCCTCGCGCCGGAAGCCGGAGAATTGCAACGACAACTGCCGTACCCGCCAATGCCCACCGCCCTGGGCGGGACCGTGGACTACCTAAAGGTACCGCCATCTGCCGCAGAACAGTTCCTGCGCGCCTACCTCGATGCCAGATAACTCCCGGACAAAGCCCAAGGGACCCCGCACAAAGCGTGCGGAGCCCCTCGGTGTGTTGCTCAAAGGAACGCGTGCTGGCCCACATCTCCGCGCCTCTGGGCTACCTTCATGGCCACCCGAACCGCTTTAACCCGGATGTAGTTAAACGTCCTCACGACTTCTCCCGGCGACACGTCTCTCTTCTCCAGGGACCACGTGACCAGGCGGTCGTACTCCTCGCGCTCCTCTACGTCCTCAGGTAGGGAACTCTCGGCCAGAGAAGCCATATACGCATCGGCAAGGCTGTGGCAGTGCTCGCCCGTATTGCGGTTTCTTATAAAGCCAGCCTCCATGGCAGCGGCCAGTTCTGCGCTGTAGGCGTCTGATTTCATTCCTCAGGCGCCTTCTCCGGCGCATCAGCCGTGTCTCGCTTCCGGGACTTGAACAAACCAGCAACCCTTCCGCTCGCTGCGCCGGTGGCACCGGCCAGGGCACCGCCGAGGCCCTTTACCGCGGTGAGGGCCTGCGGCTGATCTGGGATACCGTCGCCGTCAACGTCCACAGCGCGGAACGGGCGGGACACCGCAGCGGCGGCGCTTGCTACCCCTGAGCCCACGGCGGTGGCACCGGTTGCAACTCCTTCTCCAACCGTGCTTGCCGTCCCGGAAATCCACGTCCCCGTGGACTTCGCAGCATCCTCCAGAGCGGCGAGTGCACGGTTCTGCTCCACCTCCCCGTCATCGGCATCAGCCTTCGACTTCTCCTGAAGAGCCAGATGTGCCGGGAACTCCTCCGGAGCCTCAGGGAATGCAGCCCGGGCCGCTTCCACCACATCGCGGCCGAAAACGAACCGGCTGACTCCTCCCGTCAGCGCGCCAACCCCGTATTCGATCGCGGACTGCTGCTTTCCGCTCAGGGTTTCCCGCACGGAATCCAGCTGGCCCGTCTGCATGGTCCTGACGAGACTTTGCGCGGCTCCGCTCGGCAGCGTGTCTGCCAGCGTCGTTGCCCAGTGCGACCAGTCACCGCTGGCGGCGGCGAATTTGTGACCAACGCCCACCACTCCATCGGGAGACGTTTCCGCGACGTCCTTGGCCATGGTCGCGATTTGCTGCTGGCTAACGGAGTCATTGGTGAGCCCGTAAACCAGAGCATGAGCCTGGTCTTGGTCGAGGTTCATCCCATGTACGTCGGCGAGGGCTAGCCCAAAAACTGCCGTAATCTCGAATTGAAGCTGCTGGTCACCGGCAGGGAGAAACGCGGCCACCCGCTGGGCCCCGTTTTTCGCAGCACCCATGGCCATGTTCTTCGCGGCTACCTTGGCCGCCTCCTTCGCCGTTACCTGAACAGTCTTCTTCGCGGCCTGCTTGCCGGCGGTCTTGAGACCGGCGGCCGCGACTCCGCCACCCGGAATCAAGGAAATTCCCACCTCAGCGGCGATGGACCCAGCAGCGATAGCAGCCCCTGCAGCGGTGATCGATGTGCTGTAGTGGCGCTCCAACAACTTGATAACTTCCGCTGGCGTCGCCTCCGGACGCCGGCGCCGAATCCTCATGACGTACTTGCGGGCGATCGAGTGACGGGCACTGACCGCCTTCGCGATGTCTGCGTTGGCCTCACCATCATCGAGCTGCGTCTCCAGTGTCACGTCTTCAATCTCGGCCATTGTGCTGTCCCCTCCTACCCACAGGCTGGGCCTGGGGCACTTCTTCTGCTGTTCGATCTGCCGCGCAGACCGAAGGAAAGCTCCCCCGCCGCGACGTCATCAGTGTTCCGCATGATGCGGTGGGACTCCGTGCGCCACGCTGCACAGACTGCGCGCGGCACACGGCCCTCGGTTTTCTACCTCGGCTTCTACGGAATCTGGATCCGCGCCGCCTCCTGCAGCAGCGGATCCGAGATCATCACAGTGGCGGCGCCGGGAGCGATATCAAACGCGATGAAGCCGCGTGACTTGTCCCCCGGCAGTACCTCTCCGGAACCAAGCTGGTTGTCGGCAAACATACTGAGGTCGGCCTTGCGCCCGTTGGCATCCTTCGCGGAGAAGTACAGCGGGTTGGACGAGGTCGCGCCCTTCTCGGTCTCCCAGAGGACGTCCAGGAGCAGGTAGGTGCCGTTCTTCGGCGGCGTGGCAAACGCCGTCGTGCTGACGGTGTCAGTCCTCACCGCGGAGACAATCGTGATCCGGGCAACGTTGCCGTTGCGCATCTCCACTGTGAAAGGCGTCCCCACCGTCGGTGCGGCAGGCGCCGCGGGTGCGGCAGGTGCCGCAGGAGCGGCAGGTGCCGCAGGTGCAGGAACCGCCGCGGCCGACGCCGGTGCTGCCGCCGGCTGGGCGGCCTCGGCGGAAGCAGCCGGAACACTGCCATCGCCGGCAGTGCCCGCTCCCCCGCCGGAGCAGGAGCCAAGCATGATGCCAAGGAGCAGCACGCCGGCGGGGATGACGAAGCGCTTCTTCTTGAAGAACGGCCGCGGCGCAGGCGCCTGGGCGGCGGGCGGAAAAGGGGCAAAGTTAGGGTGGGTCATGGTGGTGCCTTTCGGTGATGCGGTGGATGCTCCGGAAAACGGCTACTGCTTTTCCCATTTGCCGCAGCGGGTGGATTTGAAATCCTGGCCGGCGGAGAGTGCCACGGAGGGCCGTCCGCCGCCGGGGAGGTCGTTGTCGATGATGTTGCTGCCGTTGCTGCCGGTGGCATAGATGCCCCAGTAGCAGGAGGAGCCGACGTCGGCGGCCGTCCGGTAGGTGCCTGGCTCGATGTCGGTGCCCACGGTCCAGGTGCCGTCACCGATGGTGTTGGCCGCCTTGGTCTTCTCCGCCCCGGTGACGGCCTCTTCGCGGACCTTCACCGCCGCTTCAGCGGACTTGACCGCGGCATCGGCTTTTCCAACCTCGGCCTCCCGCGCCGCAACCTTGGACTCGCGGGACGCCATACCCCTTTCGAGGGTGTCGAACTTGCCTTTCAGCGTGGCGTAGCTGGACAGCGCGGCGTCGCGCTCAATCTCCACCGTCGACTTCTCGTCTGCGAGGGACGCATACGCCTCGCTTGTTTTCGGATCCGGCAGGACAGTTCCGAACGCGATTCCGCCGGCAAAAAGTACGATGGCGGCACTCGCCAGGAGAATGGGCTTCTTCCGGCTTCGTTTGGTCACGTGGGCGGGCTGACCGGACTCGGTTTCAACTACGGTCTCGCTCTCCGGCATGTCTGCCGGGCCGATGTCGCTGTTCAACATCTTCTCTTCCTCTGTTCGTGGATAACCGCTGAACGGCGGCGGGATACCGATCCCCCAATGCACGGTTTCCCGCCGCCGCCGCAGCTCCGGAAGATTCCCTCTTGGCTGCAGGACGAACTTACGAGCGGACGTCGGCACATCCGCCGCAGGCACCTGATAACCCGGGTTATCAGTGCGCAGGCGTCAGTGTCACAGCATCCCGTTAGGCTGATGGGACGATTCCGACTGAAGGGGGCAGCCATGGACACAGCTACCGGCTCACTGCACATGAGCCTCTCCGATGTAGCTTCCCTTGCGCAGGTCCAGCGGCCGGTGGTCTCCATGTGGCGCAGGCGAAGCAGCGGAGGACCGCTGCCGTTCCCTGCGGCCGCCGCCACCGCCAACGGAATCGAGCTGTTCGACGCCGACGAGGTCACCGCCTGGCTCCAGGCCACCGGGCGCGGGAACAACGCGGAAGCTACGAACGACGCCGCCGTGTTCGCGAGGTTGGCCACCCCGGCAGCTGGAGCGCCCCGGGACAGTCGGCAGACCTTCGATGGCCTCACCTCGCTCCTCGCCCTAAAGGTCATCACCGGGCATATCCTCAGCCGAACCAGCACCGCCGAGCTGCTGGACTCCGCCGATGAGGCTGACCCGGACGACGTCTTCCTCTACTCCGAGCTGGAGGCCCTGGGTACTGCACTGCCGGGCCTGGCGAACTTCGCCGACCGGCTTGCAGACAGTGCGTTCAGCGCGCCGGCAGCGTTCGAGAAACTGCTCGCCCACCGCTTCAAGGCAGGGCTGCGGGAGCAATCAGACACTGCCCTGACGGACGCTGCGCTCAAGCTTGTCAGCACCACAGCACTGGAGCTCGCCGCAACCCTGGACCGGAAGCCGCTGTTCGTGGACTCAACGCCGGGTGGCAGCGACGTGATGCTCAGCATCGTGCAGCAGTCCGGCGAATCAGGCACGGTCACCTTTCTTGCAGCAGATCACGACGGCGGCGCCTCACGGTTTGCCCGCCGCCGCCTGGCAGTGCACGGCGCGGACAGCGCACCGGTCAAGGTTGACGCCAAAGGCGCCTTCACCGTCAGTGGTCCCGCCGTGCATGTGGCCCAATATCCGGCTCCCGGCGATCCTGCACTGGACACCACCGGTATCCTGCTGGGCATCGAGAACATCGTCCTGCAGATGGACGACTCCCAGCGGGCGGTGGTCATTGCCCCCGCCCGAGTGCTGTGCGACCCCCTGCAGGGCGAGGCCGGGAACCTGCGCGCGGGTCTCCTGCGTTCCGGCCGGGTGCGTGCAATCGTCCGGCTCCAGCCGGGTCTTCTTCGCGCCAAGCCGCGCGAACCGCAGGCCCTGTGGGTGCTGGGTCCGTCCTTCGCGGAAGTGCCCATCGCCGACCGCTGGACCATGGTGGCGGACCTGAGCACCACCCCGCTCACCCTCGATGTGAGCCAGGACCTGATCAGCGACGCCGTCGCCTCCATGGGCAGCCGCGCCACCACCCGTGCTCACTCCTTCCGGTTCGCCCGTCTGGTGCAGACGCGCATCCTGCTGGCCAGCCACGGATCGCTTGTCGGCGTCCCGCCGGCCAGGAGTACGACGGCGGCGCGCGGAATCGAGACAGCGCTGCGGATCGAGGAACTCGTCCGGGTCCTTTCCGCCGGGGCGGCCGAGCCGCCTGCACTCCCGGCGGTCCAGCCCGCGGCGGCAGGCGATCCGCTCCCGTCCGCAACGGTCCAGGAGCTGATGAATACCGGCAACCTCAGGTACGTGAAGGGTGTCCGCCTTGAGGAGGCCGACCTCAACGGCCGGGCCGGGAGCAGGATCCTGGGCCGCGAGGAACTGCTGGATCCGCACAATGCCCAGCCGCGCTTCATCACTCTTCTCGATTTCGCCGCCAAATACCCGGCAGGGCGCCTCACCGAGCCCGGTGACGTGGTCTTCTGTACCAGCCCGCGGCCCGCCGCGGTGGTGGACGCGGAGGGCGGCGCCGTCGTCGTCTTCCCTGCTCGGATCCTGAGGGTAGACCGCGGTGACCCGGGCGGCCTGGCGCCCGACGTCGTCGCCCGTGACATCAACAGCCTCAACCCTGCGGACAAAACCTGGCGCAACTGGCGGCTGCGCCGCACAGCGGAAGCCCAGCGCCAGCCGCTAATCAACACCCTGGAGACCCTGCAACACGAGCAGGCCCAAGCCCGCGAACGCCTCAAGCAACTGGAAGAACTCGCTACCCTGATTACGGACGGCGTAGCGGGCGGAAGCCTCACCCTGACAGACCCTATTACCCACGCCGTACCAGAAGAAGGAACTGCATAATGCCCCCGAAAGTGAAGGCGGACCTCGCCCCGTCCACCATGAAGGAACTCAAGGACACGCTCTGGAAGGCGGCGGACAAGCTCCGCGGCTCGATGGATGCCTCGCAGTACAAGGACGTGATCCTGGGGCTGGTGTTCCTGAAGTATGTGTCGGACGCGTTCGAGGAGCGGCGCGGACAGATCCAGGCTGAGCTGGAAGCGGACGGGCTCAACGAGGAGCAGATCGCCCAGCTGATCGACGACGTGGACGAGTACACCGGCCGCGGCGTGTTCTGGGTGTCGCCCCGGGCCCGCTGGACCTACCTTGCGGAGCACGCGAAGGGGTTGGATGCGGTGGACGGTGCGACGCCGAAGTCCATCGGGCTGCTGATTGATGAGGCGATGGAGCTCATCATGGCCGATAACAAGTCCCTGGCCGCCACGCTTCCCAAGATTTACAACCGGGACAACGTGGACCAGCGCCGGCTGGGTGAGCTGCTGGACCTGTTCAACTCGGCTCGCTTCACCGGGCAGGGCGCCAGCAAGGCGCGCGACCTGCTCGGCGAGGTGTATGAGTACTTCCTGGAGAAGTTCGCCAAGGCCGAGGGCAAGCGCGGCGGCGAGTTCTACACGCCCGCCGGCGTGGTCCGGGTGCTGGTGGAGGTGCTGGAGCCGCACAGGGGCCGGGTGTACGATCCCTGCTGCGGTTCGGGCGGCATGTTCGTCCAGGCCGAGAAGTTCCTGGCTGCCCACAACATGGAGGGCTCGGACATCTCCGTTTACGGCCAGGAGCTCAATGAGCGCACCTGGCGGATGGCCAAGATGAACCTGGCCATCCATGGGCTGAACGCCAACCTCGCCTCGCGCTGGGGCGACACGTTCGCCCGTGACCAGCACCCGGAGCTGACCGGGAACAACGGCGCGGACTTCATCATGGCCAACCCGCCGTTCAACATCAAGGACTGGGCACGTTCCGAATCGGACCCGCGCTGGAAGTACGGCGTGCCGCCGGCCGGCAACGCCAACTATGCGTGGATCCAGCACATCATCTCCAAGCTGGCGCCCGGCGGCAGCGCAGGCGTGGTCATGGCCAACGGATCCATGTCCTCCAACTCGGGCGGCGAGGGCGAGATCCGCGCCCAGCTGGTGGAGGCCGACCTCGTCTCCTGCATGGTGGCGCTGCCCACCCAGCTGTTCCGCAGCACGGGCATCCCGGTGTGCACCTGGTTCTTCGCGAAGGACAAGACCGCAGGCCCGCGCGGGTCAGTGGACCGTACCGGTCAGGTGCTTTTCATCGACGCCCGGAACCTGGGCTACATGGTGGACCGCGCCGAGCGTGCCCTGTCGGACGAGGACATCGCCAAGATCGCCAACACCTACCACTCCTGGCGCGGGACTTCGTCGGCGGTTGAGGCCGGGCTGACGTACGACGACGAGGCGGGCTTCTGCTATTCGGCCAGCCTCGCGGAGGTCAAGGCAGCGGACTACGCACTGACGCCCGGGCGGTACGTCGGAGCTGCCGACGTGGAGGAAGACGGCGAGCCGCTCGAGGAGAAAATCGCCCGGTTGTCTAAGGAGCTGCTTGAGCAGTTCGAGGAGTCCGAGCGGCTGGCGGCAGTTGTGCGCCAGCAATTGGGGCGGGTTTTGTGAGTAGCTTTCCAGACGGTTGGCAACCAACGCAGCTCAGGGACTCCGGTAAGTGGCTGTCCGGTGGCACTCCATCAACAACTACTCCTGAGTACTGGAACGGCGACATCCCGTGGATCTCGTCCGGAAGTCTCACGAACTTCAGGTTGTGGGATTCTGACCGCCGCATAACCGACCTTGGCGCCGAGCATGGAACTCGTATTGTTAAGGCCGGCACCATCCTTATGGTCGTAAGAGGCATGTCGCTGAAGACCGAGTTTCGACTCGGGATTGCTCAGCGAGACATGGCTTTCGGCCAAGACTGCAAGGCTTTGGTAGCCGGGCCCGGCATCGAACCGGAGTTTCTTGCGTACTCAATCGCAGCTCGAAGCCAGCACATCCTCGGAATCGTGGACGAAGCAGGACACGGAACCGGGCGCCTCAATTCCGATCAGCTCTACGCAGTAGAGATCGGTGTACCGACCATGGCTGAGCAACAGGCGATTGCACAGTTGCTGAGCGCCCTTGACGACAAGATCGCCGCAAATACCAAACTCGCCGTCACGGCGGTATCACTAGGTCGAGCGCTGTACCGCAGCGCAATAAATCGCCCGGACGCCGTCAGCGTCCAACTGCGTAATGTGGCCAATAATGTCGCAGGAAGGTATCTGGCCAAGGAAGACTATGTCAGCGACGGTCCTTACTTTGTTTTCGGCTCCAATAGCGTCATGGGCCGCCATGACCGCGCGCTCCAGCAGGGGGGCTTTGCTGTCCTAGCCAAAATAGGCTCGTACTGCGGCAACCTGCGTTGGTCCCAACGTCCTGCCTGGGTCAATAATAATGCGTCAGCCATCGTTCCTATGACTGGAACGGAACCGTCAGTTCTCCGGCATGGCCTGGATCTAATTGACATGACCCCACACAGGGCAGGCACTGGGCAGCCATACATTCGCATGGAGTCACTTTTCTCTGCGGAGCTGAAAGTTCCAGCGTCTGACGTTTCCTCTAAAGTCGCTCCGATCCTAGAAAGCTTGTCGGAACTCGAAGTGCGTCTGGGCGAGGAGAACCTGACCCTTGCTTCTACCCGCAATGCACTCCTACCACAGCTCATGTCCGGAAAGCTACGAGTCAAGGATGCGGAGAAGGTGTTGGAGAACGCCGGAGTCTAGGCGCCCAGAGCGGTTGTAGCGGGCACCGGGGATAGTCCCCGAAGCCTGAGTAAGCTGAACAACAAATCGATTGTGGGGGAATCACCGTGACAACACCAGCAGTAGCCTTTTCCGAAGCCGACTGGGAGGGCGCCGCGAAGGAGCGGCTCGGCGAACTGGACTGGAAGCCGCTGGAGGGGCAGGCCATCGCACCCGGCACGGGGGAACGCGAGTCCTGGGCCGAACTCCTCATCCGGCCGCGCCTGCTTGCCGCCCTCCAGCGCCTCAACCCGGCAGTCCCCGCACAGTACCTGCAGCAGGCTCTGGCGGAAATCGCATCACCAAAGTCGAACGACGCGATGGCCGAGAACCACCACATCCACAACTGCCTCGTCGACGGCTACCGGCTGACATACATCGACTCCGACGGCAACGAAGCCAACCCGACCATCCGGCTGCTCAGCCAGGCGCCGGACCAGAACGACTGGCTCGCCGTCAACCAGGTCACCCTGGTGCAGGGCGACTACAAACGGCGCTTCGACGTCGTGCTCTACTGCAACGGCATGCCCGTCAGCATCATCGAACTCAAGAAGGCCGGCAACGCCCACGCCGACCTCCCCGGCGCCCACGCCCAGCTCCAGACCTACCTCCGCGAATTCCCCATGGCGTTCCGCTTCTGCGTCTTCACCCTCGCCACCGACGGGATCCAGGCCAAGTACGGAACGCCGTTTACCCCCTTCAACCACTTCTCACCGTGGAATGTGGACGACGACGGCGTACCCGTCCCGCAGGGCTACATGGTCGACGGCGACGCCGTTACTGCCCTGGACACTGCGCTGGATGGCCTCTATAACCAGGAACGTTTCCTGCAGCTCGTCCGGAACTTCACCGCGTTCGACCAGGGCTCCGGCGGTTTGGCAAAACGCATTGCCAAGCCGCATCAGTACTACGCCGTGACCAAGGCCGTGGCCAACACCATCCAAGCGGTGGAAAGCAACGGCAAGGCGGGCGTGGTCTGGCATACGCAGGGGTCGGGCAAGTCCATGGAAATGGAACTGTATGCGAACATGGTGGCGCGCCAGCCAAAGCTGAAGAACCCGACCGTCGTGGTGATTACCGATCGGAACGAGCTCGACGGGCAGCTGTTTGAAGGCTTTGACCGCAGCCTCCTCCTCGCCGAGTCGCCAAAGCAGATCAGGAAACGCTCCGAGCTGCGCGATGAGTTGAGCAACCGGACCACCGGTGGCATCTATTTCACCACCCTGCAGAAATTCGGGCGCAGCAAGTCAGAGAAGGACGCCGGCGCCGATCACCCGCTGCTGTCCGACCGGCGCAACATCATTGTGGTGGTGGACGAGGCGCACCGCTCGCACTACGACGATCTGGACGGCTACGCCCGGCACCTGCGCGACGCACTCCCCCACGCCACGCTGATCGCGTTCACCGGGACCCCGATCTCCTTCGATGACCGCAACACCAAGGATGTCTTCGGCGACTACATTGACATCTACGACCTGTCCCGGGCGGTGGAAGACGGCGCGACAGTGCCGGTGTACTTCGAGCCGCGGCTGATCAAGGTGGGGCTTTCCGAAGGTGTCACGGAGGAGGACCTGGACAAGTCCGCTGACGAACTGACACTGGGGCTCGACGATACGGAACGTGCGCGCATCGAGGCGAGTGTCGCCGTCGTCAACGCTGTCTATGGTGCGCCGCAGCGCATTGCTGCGCTGGCCGAGGACCTGGTGGCGCACTGGGAGAACCGGCGCGAGCGGATGGGCAAGTTCATCGAGGCGCCGGGCAAGGCGATGATTGTAGGCGGCACGCGGGAGATCTGCGCGAAGCTGTACGCCGCGATCGTGGAGTTGCGGCCGGACTGGCATTCGGACGACCTGTCGAAGGGCAGGATCAAGGTGGTGTACTCGGGCGACGCGACCGATGTGCCGCCGGTGGCCGATCACGTGCGCCGGGATTCGCTGAATGCCCAGGTCAAGGAGCGGCTTAAGAACGTCGACGACGAGCTGGAGCTGGTGATCGTCAAGGACATGATGCTCACCGGCTACGACTCTCCCCCTCTGCACACGCTGTACCTGGACCGGCCGCTCAAGGGCGCGCTGCTGATGCAGACGCTGGCGCGGGTGAACCGCACGTTCCGCGGCAAGGAGGACGGGCTGCTGGTGGCGTACGCGCCGCTGGCGGAGAACCTCGCGAAGGCGCTGGGCGAGTACACGCAGTCGGACCGGGCGAACAAGCCGGTGGGCAAGAACATTGACGAGGCTGTTGGGCTGACGGTTTCCCTGGTGGAAACTTTGCGTTCCTTGCTGGCCGGCTACGACTGGAAAGCCGTGTGGATAAAGGGCGGACCGAAGTCGTTCCTCAACGCCGTGACCGGCGCGGTCAGCTACCTGCGCAATCCTGCGACGCCGGGCAACCAGCCTGCCGACGGCGACGAGTCGCTGGCCGCGAAGTACCGCAAGTTCTCGAGCCAGTTGTCCCGCGCGTGGGCGCTGTGCTCTGGATCCGAGACGTTGGTTGAGCTGCGGCCGGAGATTCAGGTGTACGAGGAAATCCGCGTCTGGATGGCGAAGTACGACGCCGCGGACCGGCAGGCCAGCGGCGAGCCGGTTCCCGAGGACATCCAGCGGCTGCTGGGGAACCTGATTGCCTCTGCCACTTCCTCGGGTGAAGTGCTGGACATCTACGACGCTGCCGGCATGCCCAAGCCGTCCCTGGATGACCTGACGCCGGAGTTTATTGCCAAGACGCAGAAGGCACGGAACCCGCAGCTGGCCATCGAGGCGCTGCGGAAGCTGATTGCCGATGAGTCTGCTTCATCTACGCGGAACAACGTGATCCGGCAGCGGGCGTTTTCGGAGCGCATCACCGAGCTGATGAAGAAGTACACCAACCAGCAGCTGACATCTGCCGAGGTGATTGCGGAGTTGGTGGAACTGGCGCGTGAGGTTGCTGCCGAAGGTAAGCGTGGTTCACAGTTCACTCCCCCGCTGAACTCGGATGAGCTGGCGTTCTATGACGCGGTGGCGCAGAACGAGTCGGCGGTGGACGTCCAGGGCGAAGGCGTACTCGCAGACATTGCCCGCGAGCTTGTCTCGGTGATGCGCCGCGACGTCCGGACAGACTGGACGGTGCGCGATGACGTCCGGGCGAAGCTTCGGTCCTCAATCAAGCGGCTCCTGGTGCGGTTCGGCTATCCGCCGGACAAGCAGCCGGAGGCCATCAAACTCGTCATGGAGCAGATGGAATCCATGGCGCCAAGGTTTGCCGAAGCACGGGCGTAGCCCACGAAATTTCCGCCAACAGGTGGTTGGAACAGCACGATGAAAATGGGGATATGACTACTTACGAAGCATCCAATGGGAACGCGGTTCCGGACGTGCCGCCGGCGCCGGACCATGCACCGCAACTGAGGGCCAAGCGTCTGAAGTTATCGAAACTCCGGTCGGCCAACGGGGCCAGGATCGTTTTGGGCTCAGTGCTGGGTCTGCTGCTGATCATCACGTGGATCGTCAACAACCCTGCGATTCATAGCGGCAGCAATCCGTCAGACTGGAGAGCGGACCTTACCGAGGCTGCCGTCACGAATGAACTAAACGCGGGCGAGACCAAGGGAGCACCGCAGCAGAGTGTTGTCAACGGGTGGTACTTGAACGATATTGCGGTGGTTCAAGCAGCCCAGAATAGCTACATCGCTGGAAGTTCCATGCGGAATGGAAACCTGTTGGCCCTGATTGGGTTAGGAGTAGCCGGGGAACTCATCATCCGGGGCGTCGAACGGGTAAACCGACAGCGGTCAATTGTGTCTTGACCCGCGGGAGATTGGACGGGTTCCCTACTTGTTGTAGACGTCGCGGCGGTGCCCTACGGTCACAACCACAACGAGCAAAACGTCATCCTCGATCGTATAGATGATCCGGTAGTCACCAACACGGACCCGATAACCCGGACGGCCGCTCAAGGCAATTGCTTTGGGCGGCCGCGGGTCTTGGCCGAGGAGCGCGATGGCACCTTGAATGCGTTCTTTGTCCTCGGGATGAATTTTCTTTAGTGCGCGGATGGCCGCAGGTCTTAGCTCAATCCGGTAGGGGCTCATGCCCAGCCCAGATCCGCCTTCACTTGTATCCAGGGAATGTTCTCGCCTTCTTCCGCCATCGCTGCATCGAATGCCGCAATGTCCTCGACTTCTTCCAAGGCATCAAGCATCTGCTCATAGCGCTCTGGCGATACCAAAACTGCTGCCCGATGTCCGCGACGCTCAATGAACACCGGCTCCGACTCGGCCTTTTCGATGAGCTCGGGCAAGTGTGATCGCGCGTCAGTGATATTGATGGTCGACATAAAACAAATGTACATCCGCTAGCACCAGATGTACATCTGCTCCATGCGAAACGAGCGAGACTAAATGTGAGACCCACGCCTATTTGGCGGAAAGCGCCAAATGCGGACCCCCATGGTTCCGCGGTTTTAGTGGACTACTGCCGATGCTGGCCTACTACCCCAGTTGGCGAAATCGAGAGGTGATGTGGGGTCACAACCTGGCAGCCCAGAGGAACATGTCTTCGTCCCGCCGCTGTCATTGAGCCTTCTGCGACTGCGAGACCCGAAACGGGTCAATCCGCTAGGACGGCCTCGTCAAGGATTCCGCAGAGTGGATGTCAACATCGTAGCCAGCCTCTCGCAGATCCTCGCGGAGCACGTTCACCATTGCCCGGTCGTGCTGGCGAATCGCCGTTCTGTCCCATGTGATTCCGCTCTTGACCAAGTCCGACATTAGTTGAAGTTTGGTGCTCTGCCTGACGATCTCTGTCTTGTTCGCCTTGTAGGGGGGCAGGTTGTTGCTGAATTTGGAGTTCGTGCTGACACTGACTAGCGCGAGGTTTCCGAACATATGGAGCTCCTTATCATCAGGCGTCACCAATTCCCAGCCGTCATCGTCCCGGTTGGCGTACTGAGGGAAGAAGTGCTCTACGGAGTTCCGGTACACGAAAGTGAAGTTGGGGTCGGCCGGGGAGTCGGGACCGGCACCCTCCGTTGCCAAGAGGTAGTCAAGGTAGGTGAACACGATCCGCTCAATATTGAACCCGGCTGGCTGGGACCCGACAAAGAATGCTTGCTGCACCTTCTGGCGCGCGTGTGTCTTTAAGACGGCGAGGATCGATTGAGCCGCGTCCTGCTGCGTCAGGCCGATGATCGGTTCGCGTAGGATTCTCGTGATCCAGTGCATTGTCCGCGGAGAGGTGTAGGTGACTCGGAACATCGATTGGAGCAGCAGCACGTCGCGTGTTGCATCGTCAACGGGGGCGTCTTCCCATTCCGCTCTGTCGGGCGAGAAGGCGTTGGGAAAGCGCGCATTGACCGTAGTGCGTTTGCCTCGCTGAGAGGCTGACTCTCCCCGCGTCAGGCGTTTAAGAGACCAGGCGCCGTCGTCAGCGTTGGTTGCCGTGAACTCACGCTTGAGAACGTAATTGTCCAGCACGAACTTGCATCGCAGAAGAACCTCGATGAACCGCTTGACCCGGCCCGACCGCTGAGTCTCGGAGAGAGGTTTGAAATCGCTTTCGAAAAGCTTGATCAACTTGCCGTCGTCGAGGTGGCCATCGACGTCGTCCTCGCCGTCCGTCTCCCTCAGAACTTTTAGCGCGTGAAGGAGCAGAGTTGGGAACTTGATGGGCGACTCGAACCGGCGACTTTCGGAGTCTTCCTCGGTTGGCTCCGCAGGGGTTCTGGCGTAGAGCCGGAGCGCTTCGCCCAAGCTCACGCCCGCACTCCGGCTCACGCCGCTCCGGGCGTGAACCTGCGGCCTTTTGAGGATCAGGTCATCGAATGTCGAAACCGTAAGGCGGTCCCATCTCGGACCAAACATTTCGTCTCGCAAGTCCGTGTTGCTTGGAGTCAGCGCCATTTGGATGTACGAGTTCATCTCAGCGCAGGCGTCCCAGACCCAGGCAAGGCAAGCCCTATCGTCCTCGACCTCCCCCGCCTCGTTGCGCAGGTAACTCATCAGTCGCGCCTTGATAATGTCGACCTGCTCCAGCTGCTGGCCACGGGTGTTCATAATCTCGAAGTACTTATTCAAGTCCGTCTGTACAGGGAGAATCGCTCGCACGAGCTGCACGTTATCCTCTAAGAATCTCTGAAAAGTG
The DNA here is from genome assembly GCF_002953935.1 of Arthrobacter sp. PGP41. NCBI lineage: Bacteria > Bacillati > Actinomycetota > Actinomycetes > Micrococcales > Micrococcaceae > Arthrobacter > Arthrobacter sp. PGP41. The sequence goes on from NZ_CP026514.1 coordinate 2,495,676, forward strand.
TCTCGTTCTTCGGGGGTCCTGAACTTCGCCATGCGCGACTTGATCACATGGAAGCCCAGGTGGATGCCGGCACCTTCGTCATCGGCCGAAGTCGTGAGGCGCGTCAGCGCTTGGGTCGCGTTCCTTCGAGATTGATACGTGAGTTGCGCCTTCGGAGCGACTCCGAGGTGCGTCAATAGCATCAACAGGGTTGTCAGTCGTTGCTGACCATCCACGACCTCGAAGGTCACGCCATCCCTCCTGAGGCCGGGAGGCTTCCGGGCCACTATCAAATTACCTAAGAAGTAATCGTCAGCTTCCGCCTGTGCTGCCGCCCACACGTCATCAATGAGTTGCTCGATCTGCTCAACGCCCCAGGCGTAGTTGCGCTGATAAATTGGAATTTCGTAGTGCGTTTTCACCTCATCAAAGAGCTCGCCGACCGTAAACAAATTCGCTGCTAAGTTTTCGATCATCAACCGGCCAACCTATCCAAGAGGCGCATTAAATCCTGCTCATGCTTTGGTATGTCGTCTCGTCCTTTGACCTCGACGCGTAACCGCCGAAGTTCGGTCGAGGTCTCAGCACTCCGAAGAAGAACGAAAGCCGATGCACTGTAGTCTAAAGAACTGGCGTGGTTGTTCACGGTGACTAGCTGAAGCCGCTGGTAACTCGTCCGGAGGGTGTAGGCCCACGTGAACAACCGGCTCTTTGCCTCGCGAATCTCGACGTCGCCGAATTTGTTTGTGTAGTAGAGCAGTGCTGCCAGATAAAGCTCGGAAACGTATCGATACCTCGCTCGCGATGGGAGCTCGCGAAAGTCGTCGTCCGTGGAGGCGAAGTGGCCCCAAGACTTTTCCTTGCCCTCGTTCCCGTTCTGTTCATCGAAGCCCTCTTCGCGGAGTCTTCGTAATTCTGCCAACATGAACGTAACCATCTCGAAGAAGGACCGTCCTGCGACCACGGGTGCGTCGATTTGGAAGCGCGTTCGGTTGGTCATCCGGTTCGCTTCATCGGAGTGCTCAACCCAGGCCGCGAGCATAGGCACGGCGGTTTGAGCAGCGAGGTGGTAGCGCGCGGCGGGCGTGCTTGCCGATTTGGGTGTCAAGCCTTTGAAGGAGTCGATGTATCGCGTTGAGAAAGTTGGTGCCGAAAGTCCACGCGCCCACCGCTTGATACGCCAAAGGTACGTTGAGAAGAGCCGGTCGAGCTCTGCATCGGGGACATTCTGCCAACCCTCGACGAGGGCTTCTCGCATAGCGTCAGACTCGTCGCTCATCTCGCGCAGATGGTATGCCTTCAGCAAATCGTGTGGCAGCAGGGACTTGCCCCGATAGTTCTGTGAGTCGAAAACCCGAAAAGCCTCGTCCGCGTCATCCGTCTCCACTCGAATGATTTCGCAGTTGCTACGGATGAAGTCAGCAAAAGCTTTAGCTGGCTCCTCCATGTGTCTGACACGACGGGCCAACTCCGTACGGACCCGAACTACACGAGCGGCTGGGTCCTCCTGCTCGATCGGCAGGACCTCGATATGGCCTTCGCTCGCCTCATCAAGTAGATCCAGCAATATTGTCAGGGTCAAGAGACGCTGCTGGCCGTCGACAACGTGGATCTGAACATTCTCGTTGTCCCTATGGAGGATAACGGCGCCGAGCACATACGAAGGCCATTGGACCTGGTCCGCATTTGGCAAAGCCTCTTCTGCCCTGAATGCCTCACGGATGTCGTCGAAAAGTTGGAGCGCAGTGGCAGGCTCCCAGCTGTAGGGCCTTTGATAGGACGGGATCGTCAGTCCTTCATCTAACAACTCACCAACGGTGACAACTCTGACGCCCTTCTCGCGATCAATAGCCACACGAAACCCCTCTCGCAAATTGGGCAACCAACCAGCAGCCCGTCATTGAGACTCTAAGGGACTAGCTGCCCTACACAGTGCTTCGCGCGTCGAACTACAGCGTGTGTCCTATGGGACCTACGAATACGTTGGCATTGTTGGAACAATAGGATCTGGAGCACGCCGGCTCCCCCGTGGCAACGCGGAGAACAGGGATGAACCTCACCTAGCCCCCTGGCTCTCGGAGCGTCGGCGCGAAGCAGCTGAAGGGGCCCGTGACCCGGCCTGCCGGAACGGACGCGCGCGTTCTGGAGTGGGACGGAAACTACAGGACAGCCGCAGGGACGACGCTCGATGGCAGGACCGCGTGGCCGTTCGTCGTCTTCCGGCGGGGGGACTTCCCCCGGTTTTGTTTGACTCCTCGACCTAGCGAGCTTGTGCTCGTGGAAGGATGTTGATCATGCCCACGCCTGATGGGGGCGGAGTTCCGCCAGGATGTTATTGATGTAGCCCGGAAGGAAGGATTTCGCCAAGCCCCGCGCTTCCCAAGCGCCAGCAAGGCGAAACGCTGCTGCATGAAACGCACAAAACCCTTAGAAGAAGGCATGACCAGGAGGTACCAGCGCTTCCTAGGCGACTAGAAGGCCGCTAAGCGCTTGGGAGAATTGGCCACCCATATGTTCAACCTCAAGCCGCCCCAGATGTTCAACCTCAAAATGAGCGACCGGCGCGACATCACTGCACCAATTCCGTCATACCAAGGTCACGAGAGGGCTTTGACTGCCCACTGAAGACTCTTCTCAACTCAGCTGAAGTCTCTTCGTCAAGCAACGAAGGATTGGCCTCAAGCATCAGCTTGATCCGATCGGCAAACTGCTGAGGCGTCAGCTGCTCCATGGTGCCCTGCGTTTCCAAGAGGGCGTCGTCATCCTCGATTCGAGCACTGGAGAGAATTCGCAACTGCTCGTCTTTGAAGGCACCAGCTGCAAGCATTGCCCGAAACCGCTCCTTCCACTCGGCACTCCGCATACTGATCCTGGATTCCGCAACCGGAACCTCCACTGCCGTTGTGGTGGCTACGAAGGTAGCCCGGCTCACTGAGGAAGAGGTGGCAGCAGTGGCCTCGTTGGTCGCCTTGCGGGGGGCGGTAACACGCTGCCACGCAGATTTCACTGGTGGAACGGCCTTCTCGTTCCACCAGCGCTTGACGTGCGGCGTCGCCGCTTCGACAGCCCGAACAGTGCCTACCACGACCAGTGCAATTATTTGGTTGGCCAGCTCCCGCTCTTCTGGCGTCAGTTCACGCGGCTTTTCCGACGGTGGTTCACTCCACGGTTCGTATTCGTAGCTCGGACCGTAGCCTGGCTCAGGCTCGTCGACCCATCGCCAGGCGGCGTGTCCCTTGAGGCCGTTCGTGCCGTCTTCGAAAAGGTGGCCAGTCACAGCACCATCAACTTTGCGTGAAGTTCCGAGGTGGTGTCCCTCGGGAACGATGGGCTCATAGGGCATGTCTCGATAGTACTGGCTGTTTGGCCACCGCGCCGTCGTTATTTAGTTGTCTCACATCCCATCCTCGACCGGACACCAGTTGAATGAACCGTTGTTTGTGCCTCAATCGACAGAGATCGGAACCGAAATGCCGTCTCTAGCAACTACCACACGGTTCTTCAGGATGTAGCACTCGACGCGATGATGTCCCCGGAAGCTGGTAACCTCGTGGCGATCATGGCCTCGCATTGCCAGGGGCCTGACGTACCTGAAGGATGGCAAACGAGCCCTGGCGCGCAAAGACTTCGAAAAGCTCCTCTCCGAAAACAGCGCCTGATCAGCGTAGCTGAGAGCCAGAAGCGGGTGAACGGCGGATGAAGGCGAAGCCCAAAAGTCTGGGTATGCCCGGGTGGCCTATAGGGAGGCCGCCGCCCTGGGGGAACTGAAGCTGATAGAACAGCGCAGTAGCGCGTGGACGATCCCCGGTTCTTCAGGAGGGTCAGCTCTACGTCACAAAGGCAGGGATGCTTCTATATACGTCAAGCCCATCTTGTCTGATTCGGGCCCGGCTTACGGGCACGCGGTCGAAGCCGCCTCCAGAGAAACTACTGCGTGTTTGTATAGAGCATGACCACCATCAACGTAGTGAAGGCCCAAGACCTGCCACTCAGTGAAGTCCTGGAGTTATACCGTGCGGTGGACTGGCTTGCCTACACGGAGGACCCTGACAATCTCGTACGAGCGCTGAAAGGATCTTCCACACTTGTGGCCGCTCATGACGGCCAGACGCTGGTTGGACTAGTGCGTGTCATTTCCGATGGTGCTTCAATTTGCTACCTCCAGGACATCCTGGTTCGGCCGTCGCATCACAGAAGAGGTATAGGGCGAGCCCTTGCCGAACGGGCACTCGGAGAGTACCCGAATGTGCGCCAGAAAGTACTGATCACCGACAACGAGCCGAAGCAGAAAGCGTTCTACGAAGCCCTCGGCTATACCCAGGCCGAGGAATTCCAAGGAGGATTGGTCAGAGCCTTCATCAGATTCGACTGACGGCTTCCGTCCGCTCAAGGATCGGCGTGCTCGACAGCGGCGTTTCGTGGCTCTTAGCCGTAGCCGTAGATTCGGCTCGGACCATGTCGCGCGGGGTCCACCTGATCTGGTCTACAACGATATAGCGACGGATATGCATCTTTGGCAAAAGAGGGTTGGGTCTTCCTCATAATGAGGAAATGAAGCCCCAGTTCCCGAGGCCACGCCTCGGACTCAGTCGGCGGCCGGCAGCGTTTCTTACCGTGTGTGCGCTCGGAGGAGCTGTCGTACTTGCTGGCTGCAGTCCATCCACTATTGGGGAACCTCCCTGCATGCCACCTCCTTACTCTGTGATTCCATCGAGCGCCGCAATCGGCGAGACCGTGACAGTCGAAGCTCAGGACTCCGAGTGCGATCCCCGATACGGCGAAAACGCTGAGATCAATGTGACTGTCACAGACGCGGGAGGCAAGCGGATCATCAGTACAACCGCGCCGATGAATGATGCTGGCGGTTTCACCTACTCTTTTCAACTGCCGACCAACGCCACCCCCGGGAAGCGGCCGTAGAGGCGTATCCCCACGACGTTGACTGGTGCGATGACACAGGAAAGAACAACCGCGTCTCTGCCGCGGAGAAGCCCTTCACTCGGGCATCATGCGCAGCTCGCATCGAGCCTCTGCTAATCACGGATCCGGGATAGTTCGAGTTGTCCCATGAGGGACCCATACTAGAGGCTAGCTCTCTCTGGCGGGCGGCATGCCCTGCTGTCATACACCCCGCTGGTGTTAGCCGCGCAGACTCCCCGCGGGCTGACACATCTCGAATCGCAAAAGCTAGCAACCCTGCCTTGAAGGAGCGTGACCACTGAAAACCACGCCGGCCGTACTGAGAGTTCGAAAGATCTGCCGCGTGATGTAGCGCTTCAAGCTCCGGATGATTTCCTTCTTGTTCCGCCCTTCACGCGTCCGGCGGGCCACATATTCCCTCGTCTCCTGATGCCAGCGCATTCTTACGACAGCAATCGTGTGGATCGCCTTGTCAGTTGACGATCCCCACCGCGATTGAGCCTGTACCTAATCGTTCCGCCTGATGAAGCTGGGATTGGGCATGTGCCAGCAAGTGCTGCCAACGCTGCCTCCGAGCGAACGCGGCCTGGATGCGACCATGCGGTAAGAATCGCTGCGGCGCTAATTGGGCCCACACCTGGCATATCCAGGAGTGCGTGGCTGCTCTGCTGAACCAACAGAGCCATATCAGCCCGGTTCTGCTCAAGCTGGTCGTCAAGGGCGAGGATTTGTTTGGCCAAGCGAGTGGCTTCGGAACGACTTACCCGAGTGCCGACACCTTCGTCCCGTGTCCTCCAGGCTGCAATGGTTTCGATTGTTTTGGGAGTCAACGACTTGCGTAAATCAATTCCTAGGTCGACGACGCGCAGCAGTGCGATCAACGAATTGATAGCCGCGGTTCGTTCGCGGACCATTGCAGTCCTGGCAACGGTGAGAACCCGTAATGCCGTGTGGTACTGGCCGGCGCGCGGTTCCCGAAGCTCATCCGTCTCGGTTCCTAGGACAGCCCTCGCCGCGCGTACTGCATCAATGCTGTCGGACTTGCCCCTTTTTCGACCAATACGACGTTCCGGAAACGGTGCCTCGATAACTCGGAAGCCCGACTCCGTTGCCAGCCGCCGAAGCTTGGCACCGTATGATCCGGTTCCTTCCATGGAGAGTAGTACCCGTGATTTGTCGCCGGTGCTGCGACGGGAAATCCAGCCCAGTGCCCGCTTCATCCCACTGCTTGTTGAAGGGAACGTTTCGTTGGCAATCTCGGCTCCGGTTACCGCGGAGGTGATGGCCAAGGTATGCGTTCTTGAGTGCGTATCGATGCCAACAACAAAGTCATAAGACTGCGCCACTACGGCCATTTGTACCTCCTGAAGTTCCTTCGAGTCATTACGGGTATCAGCGGAATACAGCGAGGCAAGTCTGGGATGAGCCACAACCTCTGAGGCTGGGCAGGCTTCTAATCAAGCCATCACAGTAGACAGAACCGATGCTGGTCTCCAGATGAACGGGCAGATCCCTGCAAGCGCACCTCGCGATCAAACCAAAGGGCAAAACGACACAAGGGCCACGTTCGTCCGAAGTCACAGCACCAGCCTGCCAGCCAGTCTCGGACCGGCCGGTAATAACACTCCCAGACGAAATATCACTCCTACTTGTGCGAGATCATCGCAGCGAAGTGGGACAACGAGGGAAAAGGCATCCTGGTCACTAAGGTGGAAGACGTTGGCGGCCTTGGCCTGCCGCAGCTGCACCACCGTCTGATGCAACGAGCCTGGGCACCAGGGCGTCATCCTCTGGTGCCGCCCTGGACCGGCCTTGGACCTGCAACGACCAGGGACTTCGCTGAATTGTGCAGACACTGCCTGTCAAAATTCTGCATCCCGCGCTCCGACCCCCTCGTCTGCAGTCCAGATGAAGCCTGCACCTGCACGCGTAGGCTATCTGAAAGCTCAAACTGATCGACCGGCTAAAGTAGCTGGACCGGCACGTTCATCGGACTGCTCGCAAAAGCGATAGGCCTCTCCGTGCTGACACTGAACAGCGGCTGACCGTCTTCGAAAGGGCCGGGGCCTGCCAGCGAGAGCAAACGCGGGTCGAAGTTTATTTTGTTCCCCGCGGAATCCTTCAGGTCAATAATCATCGCACCAAGGTTGTGTGTCATTGTGCTGGCGTAAACGCATGACTTATGTTTGTCGACAATATCGAACTCATGCAATGCCAGGACCACCGCATCTCTCGGGTCAGGATGACGGAGCGGTTGCAGTTCGTACAAACCTGCCCGGAATTGCTCAGGGACGGTAGCCAGCGGGCCGGCGAGCTTTGCCTCCCAGACTGCTTGGGTAGTGCACAGGGGGAAATAAATTTGCTTTCGAACACGTGCGTCAGGTGCAGCACCGTCCATATGTGCCAGCTCCCAGGCCAACGAGTCCAGCGCTGAGCGCAAGTTGTGGACCATATCACCAAACAGCAGTGCCCACTCGTTTACCGGCAGTGGTGAATCCAGGGAAAGTTTGAATGTTGCGGTGCGGCGGTCGGCGCTGAGCGAACCAACGACTTTTCTGTTGCTGGCGGTTGCGTTGATGTCCATCAGAGTGCGTAGCTCGTTCCTAATGCCCACTGCACGAAGAAACTTCATGTACGGCCACGGCGAAGTGTTGATGCCCGGGCGTAGCCAGAGTGAAGGATTCGTCGTCATACGGCCAGAATAACTACACCGTCCACAACCTCCGAATCTCTCGATTCCTGAGTCCGACGTTGTGGTGTACGACCATTAAGGCCGTGTCTCGCTTTGGGGTGAGGTCGTTGCTGTGTCCCGCCACGTCGGAAGCTGCGTTTCGTCCAGTTCGAGATCGCGTTGAACGAGCTTTCTGTACTCGGTGAATGCGTCCTCAGCATGCATCGCCGCCCCAACACTGCCATCCCTCAGCCCCGTTGTAGCCGCGAGAAGACGGCGGGCTGCGATTGCGGCCTCAGCGCTAGCAAGCAGTTCGACTTCGATGAGTTTCGCTAGAAGGTCTTTGGTCCAATCAATTCCTGGAACCTCTGTTCCTGGAACGCCAACGTTCGTGTAGATGGAAATCCACTGACGGAGGCGTTGGTGCTCCGCCATGAAGCTCACATGTGCCTTGAATCTGTGGTCTTTTGCCCAGAGTCGGCGCTGGCGTTCGTGCTCCGCGGCCGACTCAGCCTGATCCCGGGCCCACTTCTCAGCTTCTCTTGCAGCGGCTTGTCTCTGAGTGTAAACCACACCCCCCAGTGCAATCAGGCCAGTAACTAGGCCAGTGATCAAGGCGGGAACAAGAATTAACTCCATCTCTGTATGTTCACATACCCTCTTGATTTCGTGAGCTGCGTGTCTAAGCCGACTGTTTTTGAAGCGCTGTGGGACTAGAACGATCCCCCTCCTTGTGACTTTCGCCGACAAATGGCGGTGTTTTACAGCGCTATTTGGGACCGCAACAGGGATAGCCCGCTACATCCTCACTTGCCACCGGCCCTTTCTCGGACGCGTGGTCTGCCTTCACATAGGACCCGTGGGGTGAAGTGCACCGTGAAGGATCTTTCTCCGACACGGAGTGTGCCGTAAGTCGACCATGACATCGCGACCCTGGAACGCCAAACACGGTTACTTACCTTCGAAACGAGTCCGTTGCGACCTTGGTGAGAAACGGCCGGGTATATCGTACGTCAGCCGTTGCGAAAGGCCCTAGTCGTCAAGACAGGCTCATTCGCTCGGGCGCCGAACTCAATCGCCGGCTATCGACTCCAGCAACCATTGCTCTGAAAGCGGATTTCTGCGGAGCTGGAACGTGCGCAGCGCCGAGGTAGAGGCTCCTAGACGGACTTGCACCCGCCAGTTCTCGATGTCTACCACATTGCCCAGCCCTACCGGCACCGTCGGGTGCGTCTCCCACCAAGAATCCCTACTGAACCAGTGCAGCGGTTCTGCCGCAACAGCCCGTACCCGCCCGTCATAGCGGACGGCCAACGGCGTGCCGGTCGCGGTGAACCTCACGTCCACGGGAGCCTCGGGGCTCTTCTCACCTAGTGTTGCTGTCACGATTGGTCCGCTCTCCCAAATTCCTGTTCATAATTTCTTCCCGCCGCGTGACCGCCGAGCTCCAGACCCAGGTCCTGTACGTTATTGGGCCGTCCCTCCAAGTCACTTCGGCTGCTTTCGCTGTCCAGGCGAACACTTCACCGTCCACCAACTCCGCACAGTTAGGGAACCGGATCCAGGCCTTAACAGGAATACCGGGGTAGCCGTTCTTGACCGGGAAGTGCTCGAAATCCAGTTCTTCGACGGTCAGCCCTATCGGGCCGGCGCGGCGCGCGTACTGCGCCTGCAACCTACTGGCCTGTTCGGGGTTCATACCACAATCCTAGAATATATATTCGAATAGGCGCGCCGAGAAGAAGCGATAAATCATGCGCTACTGCCGGAAGTTTGCTCCAGCCCAACGTCACCTACGGCACTGGAACTAATCGCTGCCTCTGACATTGCTGACTCTCCACCAAGACGCCGCGAAGTCCGGGGGTACCGGACACCCCGGCGCGGGCTGGAACTTCAATAACCACGCGTAACGGGTAGGAATGAGAAACGGTCAGCGGTTAAGGAGATCGCTACCCGGGGCTGCGCGATGCAGGACCGGACTTAACGACAGTGGTTTCATGTATGGGCGGCGGCCCGCCAGGTGAGGGTTACGGTGAAATTTGCCTTGCTGCCGGCAGCGGCGACAGGCCGATGACGGCTTCGAGCAGGTCCTTGCGGATCAGGCATTCCCGAATTGCACCTTCCTTGCCACCACGGAATAGGACACCGTGGGGCATCACCACACCCACCCGGCCGGTGTCGTCCTTCATGGAGGCGACCATGTGCTGGATCCAGGCATAGTCGCCGTTCTTGACCGGCGGCACCCCGCAGACGACGCGGCCGTAAGGATCGTTGGCCCAACCTTCGGCCCCCCCAGTTCTGCAGCGAAAACGGCGGGTTGGCGATGACGACGTCAAACTTCTGCAGGCCGTCCCCGTCCAGCAGTTTCGGTTCGCGGAACGTGTCGCCGCGGACGACCCTGAACTCCTTGAGCCCGTGCAAATACAGGTTCATCTTCGCGATGGCACTGGTGGTCAGGTTGACCTCTTGGCCATGAAGGCGCAGCGTCCGCGGGTCCGCGCCACTGTCTTTCACGGCCGTGACGGTCTCGACAAGCATGCCGCCGGAGCCACACGCCGGGTCGGCAATCGTGTCACCCGGTTTCGGGTCCAGGATCTTCACCAGCAGGTGAACCACATGGCGGGGCGTGAAAAATTCACCGGCTTTCTTGCCTGATGCTTCAGCGAACTCCCGCAGCAGATACTCATACGCGGAACCGAGCATGTCGCCGTTGACGCTGTCCGGGTCCAGCCGGACGGAGTGGAAAGAGTTCAGTAGCGCGGCCAAGGCCGACTGCGGGAGCCGTTCCTGGTTGGCCCACTGGACGTCCCCAAAAACGCCGGCCAGCGCGTCCGGGTTGGCCTGCTGGATCCGCTGCAGGGCGACGTCCAGCTTGGCACCCGTTTGCTGGGCGGTTTCGATGACGTTGGACCAGTGGCAGCCGTCCGGGATAACGAACGTGTGGTAGTCGGCCTCAATCTCATCAGTAAGGGCATCGCCTAAGTCCTCGAGCGCCTGAGCGTGCTCGTGATCCCAGCTGTCGCTGATCCACTCAAAAACATCACCGGAAAAACGTAGGCCTTGAAGTCACCGGGGTCGACCGGGCCTCGCAAGGCGTTGGCAGCCGCCCAAAGAGTCGACTCGAGTTGCCGCTGCGACAGGTGTCCGGGCTCAGTGGTTGAGAGCGTCAAAGGTGCTCCGTTCGTTCAGTTCCTCGCCGGGGGCTTACATCCGGCGGGCTTATGCTGCCTCTGCCAGAGATCATGCGTAGTTTCTCGGCCGGCCACGAGCAGGTCTATGAGCAAGCTCTAGGGTGATCCGTGGATGACATGCCTTCATCTCGTGAAAGAAGCATCCGAACGCGACCGCGGTGTCTATGTAGTCCGTGCGCCGACAACGGGACCCGTCTTCTTGTTGATCCAAGCGGTACGAAATTAACAATTGTTAAGGTAAGGAAAGTTTAGAAGCGGAATTGTTAATCTTCGTGTGTTCTGGACATGGACAACAAGCGGTCCGAACAACGGTGAAAGGCAAGGGCGAAGTAGCTAGGTAAGCGATGCGGGCAAGAACAGCAACATTAGGGCAACGGCCATAACCAAGCGCCGTCCGGTGACACCCCCTCCACGGCCCTTGGCGCCCCAACCGCCCCCGATGATGGTTCTAAGAAGCGGCATCGGCGCAAGCTACGCCCAGCAGGCTGGACGTTTACGCGGCCCAGCTCCGCTATGGCGACCGGCCCACCCCCAACGCAGCCTTCGGAAATCTCATCGCAAGTCCCCGCCGTGTAGTCGTAAGTCCAAAAAGTCAGGCCGACCACGCCCGATGATCCAATTCGTGGCGCTAGCGCTATGAATATGGAATGGCGGGGGTCGGCACCCCCGAATCGTGCCGCTGCCTCTTGACGTACAGCCATAGGCATGTGGTGAAATCTCCACCAAGGCGGCGGGTTAACCATCGCCGGCAACACCTGGGGGAAGCATGCCGCTGATAGCCAATCTTGATGGACAACGAGTCGATGCCTCAAAGCATTCGCCCGAGACCTGGACAGAGTTAAAGCAGTCAGACCAAGTTAAACGCATGGTCATGCCCTTGTGCGGGATCAGGGCGATAGCCAAATCCCGCGGCACGACCCACTTTTTCGCGCATTATCGAATCGCCGAGTGCAACGTAGATCATGGCGGCGAATCGCCACAACACCTGGCCATGAAGACTGCACTGCGCGACCAGATTGACTCCCTGGACGGCTGGCACGCCTTCCTCGAGTACCCGCATCCTTCTCGGGAATGGATTATCGATGTCCTGGCCGAGTCGGACGACAAGCGCCACCGAGTAGCCTTTGAGGTCCAACTTTCTTCGCAGACTCCGGAAAAGTACCAGATCAGGAGCCAGCGGTACTTCAATGATGGTGTGTTCCCCGTCTGGGTTATCCCCCGCCCCTTGGACAACTCCCCCATCAAGATTCCCGTTGTCGTAACGGGTTTCGGGAAGAGTTCAGAGGTCCCGGAAAATCCGGCCGAACTGATGGACCTGAACGCTGGTGCAGACTTCTCAACCGCAGACCGGCTCGGGCTGTTTGTCGACTCGATACTCAGACGCGGGCCACGGTGGCGTTTTGGTAGTCCGGACGAGCAGGTTGCTGCGCATCGGCGGGAGGTCGAGCGCGAGGCGCGGGTAAGGGAAGAGGAACGACGGCGTCTCGAAGACATTGAAGCACGAATCGAGGAGATGAACAGCAACAGCGCTCCGCCCCAGACAGCGTACGGGGCCCATACAGTGCATACTGAAGACGGACCGTTCGTCTGGGCGACATTGACCCAATGTTGGAGCTGCGAACACCCGATGCTGCTCTGGAACGCCCAGTCAGCCCGGCCCGGCGTCCAGCACATGTCAGCTCCTCCGCTGGCGTTGAAACGTGAAGTCGGAGTAAAGCGTTACGAGAACCACCCCGACGTCCATAGGGTCCTAAATGACTGGATGAGGGCCACTCATGCTGACGTGGAGAAGGCGCTAATCAAGACCCGGCGCAGCAAAACGAAAGCCGCGGAATACAGCGCTTTCGTCTGCCCTGAGTGCGACGCCCTGATCGGTCAGATGTTCATCTCATGCATCCGAGTAGAGAAATGGTCACTGGTCAGCGCCCCACTGATGAAAAGGACGAGAAAGGACACCAAACAACCAACGCACCCAGACCCCCGAAAGGGAAAGCCTCAAAAGCAACGACCACCCATCCTTGCGCCGATCGTAATAAACTACGAAGACAGGCCCGCGGTGCCGGACGAACTGCAAACAGACCGCAAAAAGACATGGGCCGAGCTCCATTCGCCCGAAGGGGTCGCCGAAGCCAGGCGAAGATTCATGGGCACAGCTCACCCCTACCGAGGCGACTGATGGTGCCCGTGGTTCACTCGTCGGCATCAAGATCTAGACACGTCCCAGGACTACGTGTCCGCAGAGTAGTCACTTTGCAACAAATCTGATGTGTGGCGCCTCCTCCGAGCGCCTGACCGGAAGGATCTGAAGTAGCATCGGGTTCCCCACAGTTTGCTGTCAACCTCTGGACCATCGGAGGGGGGCCACCCGGACTGCTCTCCAGACCTCTCGTTACGGTCGCTAAACGGAGGCTCCTCCAGGTCGGCGATATTGACCCAGCCGCCGCCGTGGAGTTCCACTACAGGCAACCCGCCAGCCCACGCCATCCGGTCATGGCTCACCATGGCACCAAACCCACGAGAACAACTGCCACCTCGACAAGAGTCGGAAAGCATGCCCTTAGCTTGCTCGCGCGGGCTTTCACTTGCTACATTTACGACACCTGCTACACATGACATAGCCAAGGCGAGCAGAGAAGAAGTAGGCGATTAAGCAATGAAAACCATCCCGGCCAACACGGTCCCAACTGCCGAAATAAACGCAGTTGAAGCGGCAGTTAAAAATCTCGACCCGGAGTCGAAGATAACTGAGGCGTTTCAGGAAGTCCTCGGCCTTGTGCGCCGCGGTCTCACCGTTCAAGTTCTGTCCCAATGCGAGGAACTCACCCCCAATGAAGCGGCTCAAGTCCTAAACGTAAGCCGCCCTACGATTCTAAAAATGATCGCGGAAGGCGAGCTCTGTTCCCGTGTGGTGGGAGCGCGTGACCAGCGAATCTCAGCAGAATCGGTTTTTGCTCTAAAAGAGCGCCAGGCGCAGGCATCGCGCGATGTTGCTGCTGCATTCGCGAACCGATCACAGGCGATTGGTCAGTTGATACCGGGCGTCGCTGGCGTGGATCCAGACACAGCCCGGAAGCTCGGCTACTAGCTCCATAAATCCCCAATGATTCAGAAACCGGTCGGATCCCTTCAGTTGGGACCGACCGGTTCTGTTTGGTCGTCATGGTGAGGGCTACATCCAAGTTCCCCTCAACGTTGCAGCGGACCTGCCCCCATCTGCTCAAGGAACCGAATGACTAGACCCTGCTTCGAACAGTCATCGCACACAGGAAGGCCATCGGGAAACCTTGCTGGAACGAACCAATAACCACAAGCAGCCCGTAGCGGCTTTTGCTCAGCAATGGCGGCTTTCAGTGCTTCCCCTGTAACAAAATGATGGACATCGGCTCGAGTTGCCTGCCCTGAAGCTTCAGCAGAAATTCCCTCATTCTCTGCAGCAAAAACAACTTGTAGGGCGCGCATCCTCGACATCTCGATGCTGAACCTCAAGCTTCCATCCAAGCCGTAGTAGGCCGCGGGTTCCTTCGTCCATGTTTCCTCGCGACTGTCCAGAATGGGCAGGATTGTAGTCAAGAGAATAGTCTTGACACCCCGCGCGTACGCCGAAGATCCGCCCTGAGCATCCACAAACTTCCACGAATCGAACTTGAGGTTGACCTCGGCAAGTGTCTCCCCACTTTCATAGCCTTCTTCAGTCCCCTGAGCTTCCTCAGCGATCACCGAAATGGTGAGCTCCATGTCCACTGCAGGTATTCCGGGCTGCAACAAGGCCGAAGGGGGGCAGGGAAGCATCCTCTTAACCTCCCGACCGTCCGGATGCTCCTTGAAAGCCGTGCGGAACGCCGTGAGCGTCACAAGAATGATCTGTTCCTGCCACTCCTGCACCGACCTCAACACTTCGGCCTCGGCCAGCTTGAGCTTCCTCAAAGCGAAATCCAGCTCGCTAGGCTCAGTTGCCTCCCGAAGCTGACTACCGAAACGGCTAGAGACCCCAGCGTGAAATCGATCGTGGGTATCGGCGTGGACGATCCAAGAAACACCATCCTGGACAATCACGGCTGCACGCCATCCTGGTCCGGTCTTCAGGTCTCTTGCCTCCACAACAGGGTATCCGGCAGCCTGCGTAGCCTCCTTGTGCCGTTCGTACTTTGGACTTGCCGGGTTCGTGTCAAAGTCCTGACACACTTGAATGGCGGGGTGAGAGAGTTCTGATAGCACCGGAAGGCTTTTCCAGTCGCCCCCGGCAATGAGGGAACGCTGACGAATGTCCTCCCAGCCACGGGTCAGTTCTTTCAAGACGCGCATAGTTGGCCACGCCACAGGCGAGCTACCTCCATATTCCCTGCTGGCTCCGAATGCTGAAACTAGCTTCGAGATTTCGCGCAAAACCGCCAGATAGGCCGGTTTTTCGCCAAGTCTCCGGTCCCAAATCGCCAACTAGTCGCCAAATCGCCAACTAGCTTCCGATCTCACACGGGTCCTAGAAGTCCCAATCCTCGTCTTCGGTGTTAACAGCCTTCCCGATCACGTACGAAGAACCTGACCCCGAGAAGAAGTCGTGGTTCTCATCAGCGTTCGGGGACAGGGCCGAAAGGATTGCCGGGTTCACGTCGGTGACGGACGCCGGGAACATCGCCTCGTAGCCCAGGTTCATCAGGGCCTTGTTGGCGTTGTAGTGCAGGAACTTCTTGACGTCCTCGGCCAGGCCGACGCCGTCGTAGAGGTCGTGCGTGTACTGGACTTCGTTCTCGTACAGCTCGAACAGCAGCTCGAACGTGTAGTCCTTGATTTCCTGGCGCTTCTCCTCGGAAACCCTCTCCAGGCCCTTCTGGAACTTGTAGCCGATGTAGTAGCCGTGCACGGCCTCGTCACGGATGATCAGGCGGATCAGGTCAGCCGTGTTCGTCAGCTTGGCGCGTGAGGACCAGTACATGGGCAGGTAGAAGCCCGAGTAGAACAGGAAGCTCTCCAGCAGCGTGGAGGCAACCTTGCGCTTCAGGGGATCATCGCCCTGGTAGTAGTCCATGACGATCTGCGCCTTCTTCTGAAGGTTCTCGTTCTCGGTGGACCAGCGGAAAGCCTCGTCGATCTCCTTGGTGGAGGCCAGCGTGGAGAAGATGGAGGAGTAGCTCTTGGCGTGCACGGACTCCATGAACGCGATGTTGGTGTACACGGCCTCCTCGTGCGGGGTCAGCGCATCCGGAATCAGGGAAACGGCGCCAACCGTGCCCTGGATGGTGTCCAGCAGGGTCAGTCCGGTGAAGACGCGCATGGTGAGCTGCTGCTCGGCAGGCGTCAGCGTGTTCCAGGACTGGACGTCGTTGGACAGCGGCACCTTCTCCGGCAGCCAGAAGTTGTTGACCAGGCGGTTCCAGACGTCGACGTCCTTGTCGTCCTGGATGCGGTTCCAGTTGATGGCCTCGACGTGGCTAAGCAGCTTGACCTTCTCGGTCATGTCATCCCCTATGCGTTGGGTGGTTTTCTCTAAGTTAAAGCGTACGACGGCGGGCGGGCACCCGCCGTCGTACTGGCACGTTTAGTTGAAGATTAAAGCATGCAGCTGACGCAGCCCTCAACCTCCGTCCCTTCCAGCGCGAGCTGGCGGAGACGGATGTAGTAGATGGTCTTGATGCCCTTTTTCCAGGCGTAGATCTGGGCCTTGTTGATATCGCGCGTGGTGGCGGTGTCCTTGAAGAACAGCGTCAGGGACAGGCCCTGGTCCACGTGCTGGGTGGCGGCGGCGTAGGTGTCGATGACCTTCTCGTAGCCGATCTCGTACGCGTCCTGGTAGTACTCCAGGTTGTCGTTCGTCAGGTACGGCGCCGGGTAGTACACGCGGCCCAGCTTGCCTTCCTTGCGGATCTCGATCTTGGACGCCACCGGGTGGATCGAGGAGGTGGAGTTGTTGATGTAGGAGATCGAGCCGGTGGGCGGAACAGCCTGCAGGTTCTGGTTGTAGATGCCGTGCTCCATGACCGAAGCCTTCAGCGCCAGCCAGTCAGCCTGGGTGGGGATGTGGACGTTCTTGAACAGCTCCGCCACCTTCTCGGTCTGCGGCACCCATTCCTGATCCGTGTACTTGTCGAAGAACTCGCCGGAGGCGTACTTGGACTTCTCGAAGCCGCCGAACGTCTGGCCGGTCTCAATGGCCAGCAGGTTGGAGGCGCGGATGGCGTGGTACACCACCGAGTAGAAGTAAATGTTAGTGAAGTCCAGGCCCTCTTCGGAACCGTAGTGGACCCGCTCACGCGCCAGGTAGCCGTGCAGGTTCATCTGGCCCAGGCCGATGGCGTGGCTCTGGTCGTTGCCCTTGGCGATGGACGGCACCGAGGTGATGTTGGACATGTCGGACACGGCCGAGAGCGAGCGGATGGCCGTCTCGATGGTCAGGCCGAAGTCCGGCGAGTCCATGGTCTTGGCAATGTTCAGCGAGCCCAGGTTGCAGGAAATGTCCTTGCCGGTGTCCGCGTAGGACAGGTCATCGTTGTACGTGGTGGGCTGGGAAACCTGGAGGATCTCAGAGCACAGGTTGGACATGATGATCTTGCCGTCAATCGGGTTCTCCCGGTTCACGGTGTCCTCGAACATGATGTACGGGTAGCCGGACTCGAACTGGATCTCGGCGAGGGTCTGGAAGAACTCGCGGGCCTTGATCTTGGTCTTCTTGATCCGGGAGTCGTCCACCATCTCGTAGTACTTCTCGGTGACCGAGACGTCGGAGAACGGCATGCCGTAGACGCGCTCCACGTCGTACGGGGAGAACAGGTACATGTCCTCGTCCCGCTTGGCCAGCTCGAACGTGATGTCCGGGATGACGACGCCGAGGGAGAGGGTCTTGATGCGGATCTTCTCGTCCGCGTTCTCGCGCTTGGTGTCCAGGAAGCGGTAGATGTCCGGGTGGTGCGCGTGCAGGTACACAGCTCCCGCACCCTGGCGGGCACCGAGCTGGTTGGCGTAGGAGAAGCTGTCTTCGAGGAGCTTCATCACGGGGATGACGCCGGAGGACTGGTTCTCGATCTGCTTGATCGGGGCGCCGACTTCGCGGATGTTGGTCAGCGCGAAGGCCACGCCGCCGCCGCGCTTGGACAGCTGCAGCGCGGAGTTGATGGACCGCCCGATCGACTCCATGTTGTCTTCGATGCGGAGCAGGAAGCAGGAGACCAGCTCGCCGCGCTGTTTCTTGCCGGCGTTCAGGAACGTGGGGGTGGCCGGCTGGAAGCGGCCCTCGATGATCTCGTCCACCATCTGGAGGGCAAGCTGCTCGTTGCCGCGGGCCAGGTGCAGGGCGACCATGCAGACGCGGTCCTCGTAGCGCTCCAGGAAGCGCTTGCCGTCAAACGTCTTCAGCGTGTAGGACGTGTAGAACTTGAAGGCGCCCAGGAACGTCTCGAAGCGGAACTTCTTCTTGTAGGCACGGTTGAACAGCTCACGGATGAAGTTCATCGTGTACTGGTCCAGCGTTTCGCGCTCGTAGTACTGGTTCTTCACCAGGTAGTCGAGCTTCTCTTCCAGGTCGTGGAAGAACACGGTGTTGTTGTTTACGTGCTGCAGGAAGTACTGGTGGGCGGCCTCGCGGTCAGCCTCGAACTGGATCTCGCCGCTGGGACCGTACAGGTTCAGCATGGCGTTCAGCTCGTGGTAGCCCAGGCCCTTGTAGGCGGCGGGCATCTCGGGCTTCTGGGCCCTGGTTACTTCTGTGTCTGCGACAGTCGTGTCCAAAACGTATCCAATCCTTGGTTGACCCGGGTGACGTCTTCCGGCGTTCCCATAAGTTCGAATCTATAGAGGTGGGGTACCTGGCATTTGGCGGCGATGATGTCCCCCGCCATGCAGTAGTTGTCCCCGAAGTTTGTGTTGCCGGCACCGATGACCCCGCGCAGCAGTTGCCTGTTCTGCGGGTGGTTCAGGAACCGGATGACCTGCTTGGGAACGGAGCCTTCTCCCCCGGTGCCGCCGTAGGTGGGCACCACCAGCACGTACGGCCGGGTGGCGAGCAGGGGTGCATCCTTCGCAAGGAGCGGAATCCGGGCCGCATCGCGGCCAAGCTTCGAGACAAAGCGGCTGGTGTTCTCCGACGCCGAGGAGAAATAGATAAGCTGGCTCTCCGTAATAACGGACGGGACCGGCCCGGGCGATTCCACGCGCTGAGCCGCGTGGAAATCCTGGACTGCTGGTGCTGCCGTAAGAGTCACCTCGGCTGGTTGTTGGTTGCCGGCAGGGACGGGCCCTTAGGCCACGGAGGAAACGGCGGAGAGAGCCAGTTCCTCGATCTTGTCCGGGCGGAAGCCTGACCAGTGGTCCTGGTCCGTGACCACAACGGGTGCCTGCATGTAGCCCAGCGCCTTCAGGCGCTCGAGGGCCTCCGCGTCCTGGGAGATGTCAACGCTCTGGTAGGTGATGCCCTTTTTGTCGAGAGCCCGGTAGGTGGCGTTGCACTGAACACAAGCAGGCTTGGTGTAAACCGTTACGGTCATGATTCCTGTCCCCTTTTCTGGAAAAACTTGCTCGTCCGGTGTTCCCGCCCAAGCTGTATGTAGATACTACATCTAGTGCAGACGCCTCTTCGGAACCCCAAGATGATGTATTACAAGTATGTCATTTAATGCACCGTTAATCCACAGGCAAGGTCCTTCAAAATGTCCGGAATCCCGCCAAATTCGTGGACTGAATCCACACCCTGTGGAGTACTTAGCCACATTTAACCCTCAGCGTGTCGCTGAAAAGACGGCGTGTCGCGGCTGCCGCCGTAGGGTCTCAGGAAGGGTCCGGGGGTACAGGAGAGGGGTCCCGAAGTGACCTTCGGAACCCCTCCTGGTGATGAAACGCACGACGACGGCCGCCGCCTTTTGAATGAAGCGCTAGAGCAGCGCCTCCCGGCGGTCCAGCACGATCTGCTGCACGTCCAGGTAGCCGGACTGGAATCCCGCCCGCGAGTAGCAGAGGTAGAACAGCCACATCCGCTGGAACACGGCGTCGAAGCCCAGCTCGCCCACCTCGCGGGACCGCTCCAGGAACCGTTCCTCCCACAACCGCAGGGTAGCGGCGTAGTGGTCCCCCATGCCCATCCGCTCCCGCACGCGCAGCGAGGTGTGCAGCTGCGTCACGCCCTCGATGGCACGCACGGAGGGCAGGAACCCGCCCGGGAAGATGTACTTGTGCACCCACGTGTACGCGTTCCGGGTTGCCAACATGCGCCCGTGCGGCATGGTGATCGCCTGGATGGCCACCTTGCCGCCGGGGGCCAGCACCCGGTCGATGGTCTGGAAATAGATTGGCCAGTACTCGAAGCCCACCGCTTCGATCATTTCCACGGACACAACGGCGTCGTACTCGCCCTCCACAGCCCGGTAATCCTGGAGGGCCACGGTCACGCTGTCCGCGTAGCCGGCCGCCGCGATCCGCTCCTGCGCCAGCGCCTGCTGCTCGCTGGACAGGGTGACGCTGTAGACGGTGGCGCCGCGGGCCGCTGCCCGGAGCGCCAGTTCACCCCAGCCGGTGCCGATTTCCAGGAGCCTGGTCCCGGCTCCGACGCCGGCCTTGTCCAGCAGCCTGTCGATCTTTGCCTGCTGGGCCTCGGCCAGCGCCTCCCAGCCAACCGAGGCGAGCGGCCCGGCGTCGGACGGAAACAGTGCCGCCGAGTAGCTCATGGTGGTGTCCAGGAAGTTGGAGAACAGGTCGTTGGACAGGTCGTAGTGCCGCGAGATGTTGCTGCGCGTATTCTGCTCGGCGTTCCGCTCCTGGCGGGGCGTGCGCGGCAGGTACAGCGAACGCAGCTTCTGCAGCGGAGCGGGAATGAGCGTGTCCACCGACGCCGCGAACACCTCGAGCACGCCCGCCAGGTCGCTGGCTTCCCAGTCCCCGGCCATAAAGGATTCACCCAGCCCGATCAGGCCGTTGTCGCCGATCCTCGCTTCGAACGCCACCGGCCGCACCACGGTCATGACCGGCGCGTCCGGACCGCCGGTGCCCAGCACGGTGCCGTCCGGGTACTCCACCCGCAGCGGCAGCCGCTTTACGGCTCCCTTGAACAGCAGTCCGGCGGCTTTGCCGGCCACGGCAGCCTTGGCGCCCGACGGCGGCTGGGCCACTTCCGGCCACAGGTCCGGATCGATGGTGGCGGGCGACGCCGGCACGCCGGCCGCGGTCCAGGCTGCGGGAGAGTGCGCGGGGGCCTTGCCGGCAGCGTCGCCTGCTGCCATGAGTCCAGCCCTATCGGTGGCTGTGCCTGCTGCCTTGCCTCCGACATAGGCCGCAGTTGCTTGGTTGTCGTCCGTCATTGTCATTGAACTGCCTCCTGTGAGGGGTGGTGTGGCCGGGCGACGACAGGCAGGCGTCTTGCCCAGAGTGTAATGCCCTGCACCCTGATGAGCGCGGAAACCAGCAGCGGCGCCGCGGGCACCGCAAGGGCGGCGGCAAGGATGTTCCGGAGGGTGGCGGGCCGGCGGGTGCCGTCCATGCTGGCCACGAAGGGCCGGTGCCCCTCCCGTTCCAGCACGATGGACACCGCCAGCCGCTCCCCCGGCGCGGGCAGCTTCATCCGGTACTGCCCGCTTACGTCGTTGAAGGGTGAGACATAAAACGCCTTGGGCACGGCTGCCCGCCCGGCCGCGTCCGTCCGCAGCAGGTAGCAGTGGCGCTCCCCGTAGGTGTTGTGGACCTCGGCCACCACGCACTGAAGCTCACCGCTGGTCCGGTAGCACCAGAACAGCGTCAGGGGGTTGAAAACGTAGCCGAAAACCCTGGCGCTGGTCAGCATGTGGATGGTGCCGCCGTCGGGCTCTATGCCCTGGGTGCGCAGGTAGCGCTCCACGTTGCTGCGGATGCTGGCATGCGGATCCCCGAGATGGTCACCGGCGTTGAACACGGCCAGCGGCCGGAGCAGGAACGGTAGCCGCGGGAGCTGGTCCACATCCACGAACCAGCTGTAGTTGCGGTACGTGAACGCGTTCTTCAGCGGTGTGCGCCGCACGTGCGAGATGGACGTGCGGTAGAGGGCTGGGGCTGCGGTCATGCGGATTCCGCCGCGGACAGCAGCTCCCGTTCCCCGCCGTCCCGGGAGCCGGGCGGAGCGGCAGCCTGGGCAACGGGCCAGGTCCGGCCCAGGGCTTCGGCTGCCCGCACGCCGGAAAGCGCACCGTCCTCATGGAAGCCCCAGCCGAGGTAGGCACCGGCGTACGCGATGCGGTTGTCACTGAGGCCCGCGATTGCCTGCTGGGCCTGCAGCGACTCGGGGGTGTACTGCGGGTGCTCGTACACCATCCGCTCAAGGACCCGGTCATCCGCTATCAGCTCCGACTCCCCCAGGCTTACCAGGTAGGGCATGCCGTCAGCCGGGCTGAGCCGCTGCAGCCGGGTGAGGTCGTAGCTGACCAGGACCTTGTCCGGCCGGGCTTCGCAGGAGGGAAGGCGGTAGTTCCAGGAGGCCTTGGCATTGTCCGAGGCGGGCAGGACGGCCGGGTCCCGGTGGAACACTGTCTGGTTCACGGAGTACGGCATCCCGCCCAGCGCCTCCTTTTCGGCGGGCGTGGCATCGGCCAGGAATCCCAGTGCCTGCGCAGGGTGGGTGGCAACGACAACCGCCTCGAAGTCCTCCACGCCATGCTCCGTCACCAGCTCGACGCCGAGTGCATGGCGCCGGACGGCAATCACCGGCGTGTTGAGCCGGACATCCGCGAGGGCGGCAGCGAGTTTCTCGACGTACCTGGCCGAGCCGCCGCTGACGGTCCGCCACTGCGGCGAGCCTTTGACGCCCAGCATCCCGTGATGGCCCAGGAACGTGAAGAGGTACCGTGCCGGGTAGGCAAGCGCGGTGGTGGGATCGCAGGACCACACCGCACTGACCACCGGGGTCATGAAGTGGGAGATGAAGTAGGGACTGAAGTTTTCGCGTTCCAGGAACTCGCCAAGGGTCGGCTCTGCTGCCAGGTCCGCGTTGGCCGCGGAAACGGGTGCAGTCTCCAGCAGGGCCCGGGCCTTCCGGTAGAAGCGGGTGACCTCGAACAGCATCCGCAGGTACCGGCCCCGCAGGAGGCTGGAGGGGCGGGCGATGATGCCGCGTCCGCCCTCGCGGGCTCCGGCGTACTCCAGGCCGCAGCCGTCGCACCGGATGGACATGCTCATCTCGGAATCCTGCGTCTCCACCCCCAGTTCCGCGAACAGCCGCAGCAGAGTGGGGTACGTCCGTTCATTGTGCACAATGAAGCCGGTATCGACGCCGATGGAGGACCCGTCCGGCTGCGGCAGGTCATGCGTGTGCGCGTGCCCTCCCAGCCGTGAATCCGCTTCGAACAGCGTGACGTCGTCCTCCCTGTTGAGGACGTAGGCGGCGGTCAGGCCGGCCACGCCGCTGCCAATGACGGCCACCCGCCGTCGCCCGCCTCCGCTTACTGCTGGGTTAGGTGACAATGCATGCTCCTCTGCTGAACATTTGCCGCTGGGCTGGGTATCCAGATGGCAATTCGGCACCACGTGCCCGGCGGATGGGTGGGATGGGCGGCAGTTTTTTCGGCGGCGGCCGGCGGAGTACTGTGGGCGGGTGGTAAACCCGGTACACCTGAAGACCCTCCTGGAGGTCACCCGGCTCGGTTCATTCGCAGCCGCAGCGGCAACACTTGGCTACACGGCCTCGGCCGTCTCCCAGCAGATGTCCGCCCTGGAACGCGACACCGGCGTCGTCCTGTTCCAGCGTTCGGCACGGCGCGTGGTGCCCACGGAAGCCGCCGTCGTCATGACCCGGCACGCCGCCAAGGTCCTCACGGACATCGAAGCCCTGATGGCCGCTGCCTCAAGGACGCAGGATTCGGCCAGCCAGGAACTCAGGCTGGGGATCTTTCCCAGCCTCGCCACGTACGTCCTGCCACGCATCCTTAAGAATCCGTCCTGGAAGAACCTGGGCATCGACCTGAAAGTGTCCGTGGCTGAACCCGGGCAGACCATCCAGGGTCTGCGCACCGGCGGCGACCTGGACCTCGCCGTTGTGTTCCAGGTGGGCCAGACCGGTTTTGCGTGGCCGAACACCATCAACCGGCAATGGATCGGCGACGACGACTTCCGGGTGGTGCTGCCCGCCGGCTGGGGCTTCCGGTCCGATGCCAAGGTAGCCGCTGACCATCTCTCCGAGATGCCGTGGATCATGCACCACCCGGGCACCAGCGACGCCATGGTGATTGAGCGCCTGTTCGCCGGCTGCAATTTGCATCCGCGGGTGGTGGCGCACAGTGACGATTTCCACGCGAGCCTGGAGATGGCGGCCGCGGGGCTGGGCGCGGCTTTGGTGCCGGAGCTTGCCCTGCGCAACAAGCCGGCGGGCGTGGTGGTCCTGGACGTCCCTGAAATCCGGCTGGCCCGGAACGTCTTTGCGCTCCTGATCAACGAGCGGAAGACTGCCCGGGTCCAGCTGTTCGTCGACCTGCTGGCCGAGACGCTCGCCGGGATGCGCACCGCGGTGAATTAGGCCCGAACGCTGGAATGCACCGCTGTTCGGGTCTATGTTGAAACTATGAGCAAGGTAGCGAGCCGGCACTTTGGAGAGATTGAGCTCAACCACGGCAGGGATCACTTCATCGCCGCGAAGCACGAACTTCGCGGCCATCCGCTGGAGCTCGACCTGAACGTGACCGCCCACGACCACTTCGACGAGGCCGCACTGCACAAGGTGGACTACCGCCTGCGGTTCCTGCCCGAGCTCGTGGACGAGGTCCGGGACATGATCGCGGAAGAACTGGAACAGGAAGGCACCAGCCCGCAGGAGTACCTGCACTTCCACTGCAACGCCCTCAAGGATGAGCACCTGCAGAAGGTCTTCGGCATATCGGACCGCAGCCAGCTCACCAACGAGGTGTTCCTGAAGGCCCTGAAGCTCGGCCACGTGGGCATCTACCCCGGACAGCCCGAGCGCTACTTTGTCCTGGACTTCACCCTGGGTGAGCATTTCACCGACGAGGTGCTGGTGGCCTCCGCGGACGAAGACGGCGTCGTGGACGACGAAATCGTGTGGGAATCCTAGGTTTCGGCGGGCTCGGCCATCAAGCAAAAGAACGACGTCGGCAGGTCACCTGAAGTGACCAGCCGACGTCGTTCTTTATGTACTTACTTCGCTGACTCCAGCAGGCCGGCGCGGACTGCCTGGGTTGCCTTGACCAGGTTGCGCAGGGACTCTTCGGTCTCGGCGTAGCCCCGGGTCTTCAGTCCGCAGTCCGGGTTGACCCAGAGCTGGCGGGACGGAACGTGCTTGACGGCGGTGGCCAGCAGTTCGGTGACTTCACCCTCACCCGGCACGCGCGGCGAGTGGATGTCATAGACGCCCGGGCCAACGCCGCGGCCGAAGCCGTGGGACTCGAGGTCGTGGACAACCTCCATGCGTGAGCGGGCTGCCTCGATGGACGTCACGTCCGCATCGAGGCCGTCGATCGCGTCGATGATCACGCCGAACTCCGAGTAGCAGAGGTGGGTGTGGATCTGGGTGGCGTCGGCGGCACCGGCCGTTGCCAGGCGGAAGGAGTCCACGGACCACTTCAGGTAGTCCTCGTGGTCAGCTTTGCGCAGCGGCAGGAGCTCGCGCAGCGCGGGCTCGTCCACCTGGATGACCTTGATGCCGGCGGCTTCGAGGTCGGCGATTTCGTCGCGCAGGGCCAGGCCAACCTGGTTGGCGGTTTCGCGCAGCGGCTGGTCGTCGCGGACGAAGGACCAGGCCAGGATGGTGACCGGGCCGGTGAGCATGCCCTTCATCGGCTTGCTGGTCAGGGACTGTGCGTACTTGGCCCACTCGACCGTGATGGGCGCGCTGCGGGTGACGTCGCCCCAAAGGATGGACGGCCGGGTGCAGCGGGAGCCGTAGGACTGGACCCAGCCGTGGACCGTGACGTCGAAGCCCTCAAGGTTCTCGGCGAAGTACTGCACCATGTCGTTGCGCTCCGGCTCGCCGTGCACCAGGACGTCATAGCCCAGCTCTTCCTGGAGTTCAACGACCCGCTTGATCTCATCTTTCATGAGCTGTTCGTACTGCTCGTTGGTGAGGTCGCCCTTGTTGTTGCGGGCCCGGGCCGAACGGATCTCCGAGGTCTGCGGGAAGGAGCCGATGGTGGTGGTGGGCAGCGGCGGCAGGTGCAGCGCCTGTTCCTGGGCGGCCTCGCGGACCGGGTACTCCGAGCGGCTGAAGTCAGCGGCGGTGAGCGCCTCGGTGCGGGCACGGACGTCCGTGCGGCGGACGCCTGCGGCGGTGGCGCGGGAAGCAATCACTGCTGTGGCTTCGTCAATGGCGGCCTTCGCGGAAGCGGGGTCGGCCAGGTAGGACGCGAGGGTCCTGACCTCAACCGCCTTCTGGTCGGAGAACGCCAGCCAGCTGCGCAGCTGTTCGGAGAGCTGCGCCTCCTCGGCAACGTCATGCGGCACGTGCTGCGTGGACGTGGAGGTGGAGACGGTGACCCTGCCTGCAGCTGCCTTCAGTGCGTCCAGCTTGGCGGCCGAAGCGGCGAGGTCGTTGCGCCAGATGTTGTGGCCGTCCACGACGCCGGCAACCAGGGTCTTGCTGCCCAGCCCGGCGAGTGCCGCGGCGGAAGGAACGGCGCCCTTGAAGACGTCAATGTGCAGGGCCTCGATGTTGGTGGCGGCGAGGGTGCCAAGCTGGCCGTCGAGTGAACCGTACGGGGTGGAGACGAGGATCTGCGGGCGGTCGGCTGCAGCGGTGAGGACCTCGTAGGCGCGGGCCACGGCTGCTTCGACTTCGACGGCCGGGGTGTCCTGGTCAACCACGAGTGCGGGTTCGTCCAGCTGGACCCAGCTGGCGCCGGCGGCGGCGAGCTTCTCGAGCAGCTGGACGTAGACGGGCAGGATGTCCTCGAGGCGGGACAGCGGCGCGAAACCGGCCGGGGCGCCGTCGGAAGCCTTGGACAGCAGCAGGTACGTGACCGGGCCAACGATGTACGGGCGGGTTTCGAGGCCGTTGGCGAGGGCGAAGGCGAACTCGTCAACCTTCGCGGTGGAGGCCAGGCTGAACCCGGTCTCCGGGCCGATTTCCGGCACCAGGTAGTGGTAGTTGGTGTCGAACCACTTGGTCATTTCCAGCGGCTGCTGATCCTTGTTGCCGCGGGCCAGGGTGAAGTAGCCGTCGATGTCCAGCTGTCCCTCGGCGTTGAGGAGCTTGCCGAAGCGGGCAGGCACGGCGCCGAGGTGGGCGGTGGCGTCCAGGACCTGGTCGTAGTAGGAGAAGGTGCCCGGCACGGCTGCCGCTTCCGTCAGGCCGAGTTCCTGCAGGCGCTTGGCGATGGCCAGTTGGATGTCCTTGGCGGCGTTGTCCAGGGCGGCGGCGTCGATCTTGCCGGCCCAGTAGGCCTCGATGGCTTTCTTGAGCTCGCGGCGGCGGCCGATGCGGGGGTATCCCAGCAGGGAAGCAGCGGGAAAGGGCGTGGTGGCGTTGTTGATGTCAGTCATGGGAATCTCCTGGGGAGTTGGAATGTGTGCGGAAGGCCCGTTGGAGGGCGCACAGCTGAAGGGTGTTCAGCTAAAAAGCGTTCAGCTAACAGCCGTTGGGCTTTGGCGGGCTCAGCTGGCGAGCTGGCCGGCCACGGCATCGCGGCGGCTGGAACGGGTGCGCCGCGGGAGGGCCAGCTTGTCCAGCACGTCCAGGGCGCTTTGGTGTTCATTGAAGGTGTAGAGATGGATGCCCGGCGCTCCGGCATCCAGTGCCGCGTTGGCAAGGTCAACGGTGGCACTGACACCAATCCGCATGCGCTCCAGGTCGCTGTCCGCCGCGGCCATCCGGTCCAGCAGTTCGGGAGCCGGCTCCACGCCTGTCAGCTCGCCGAGCCGCTTCAGGCGCCGAAGGCTGGTGAGCGGCATGACACCGGGAATGATCGGGATGGTGACCCCTGCCCGGCGTGCCCGCGTCAGGAGGTCGGCGTACTGCTCCGTGTGGAAGAAGACCTGCGTGATGGCGAAGTCCGCGCCGGACCGCTGCTTGGCGAGCAGCACCTCGACGTCGTGCGCTTCGCTCGGTGACTCCGGGTGCCGGGTGGGGTAGGCAGCGACACCCACGGCGATCTTCCCGGCACAGAGCAGGGCGGACCGGCGCTGTTCAACCCGGCGGATGAGCTCGATCAGGTCCTGTGCATAGCGCAGCGATCCCTCGGCCGGTGCGCCGCCGTCCTTGGGCAGGTCGCCGCGGAGGGCAAGGATGCCACGCACGCCCGTGTCCAGCAGTTCGCCGATGATTCCCGCAAGTTCCTGGGGCGTGTTGCCCACGCAGGTCAGGTGGGCCAGGGGCCGGAGCGTGGTTTCCAGGAGCAGGCGGTTGATGAGCTCGACGGCGGTGTCCCGGTTGGAGCCGCTGGCGCCGTAAGTGACGGAAACGTAGTCCGGTGCGGTGGTTTCCAGTTCCCGGATGGTGGTCCAGAGGGTTTCCGCGGCTGCCGGCGAACGTGGCGGGAACAGCTCGTAGGAAAGCGCCACAGGTGCGGCGTCTGAAAGATTCGGGTGCGTTTCAATAAGGCTTGGTGGCGACATTTGCGTCCTTGGCTTTGGGCCATTGACGGCTGCTGTCGGAAAAAGCGACGACGGCCGGCAATGAATTTGAGTTTGGGGAACACGGAAGGACTCCACGAGGACGCAGCCGCGGCTGGTACGCCCTGAAATGAAGTTGTCCGTGAGCAAATGTCAGGCCCACATGGGGGCACCCACACCCTCCACACGGAGGATCGCTGACACGTTACCGGGGTAACTTGTATAAGACTCTATGAGCGGCAGGGGACGCATTCAAGTTGGCCTCCGAATTAAGACGCAGTTTTACGCCTTCTTCTGGTTCTCTACGGAATTTTCTTCGTGCGCAGCCGCTACCAGGGGCGCTCCGGGCCGGGAGCATACCCGGTGTCCTCCAGGTATTCCTCCCGTTCGCGGCCGCTGTTGCGTTCCCGCTGGCCCTGCCGGGCGCTGTCCTCCAACTGCTGCAGCTGGCCCTGCAGCGGCAAATCCCGGCCGTGCTCACCGGGCGCGTCCTCCGCCGGCCCTGCTTCCGGGCCCGGGCTGCTGCCGGGTGCCGAGAGTTTTTCCTGCAGGCGTGCTTCAGCTCCGGCCAGCCGGCCCCCCGTCCCGCCGGGCAGTCCCCCGGAAAAGCACCCGTCCGGCGCTGCTTCCGCGGCTGCGAGTGCCTCCTCGAACAAACCGGCAGCCGGCACCGGTTCTCCTGCCTGCAGCTTTTCGTCACCGAGGCGCTCGATGGCCAGGACCAGGTTCACCCTGATGACGCAGGCATCGGGGGATTCGGACCGGGCCGGCGGGACAGCGCCCAGCGCCTCCTCGAAGCGGAGGCGCGCCGCGGCGAAATTGCCGTCCAGGACATGGGCATCCCCGGCGGCGAAGTGCGCCTTGTGGGGTTCGATGAGGTTTGCCGGCTGCAGGGCGTCCGCGGCGGCCCGGACGGATGCCGCGTCGGCGGCGTCGAAGGCGCCGGCCGCCCGGCCTCCCAGCACTCCAAGGCTGAGCAGCTTGGCGGCGATGCACAGGACCAGGACCACCGGTAAGGCAGACCACGCGAGGAGGCGCCGCCGCCGTGCCGGGCTGCTGCCCGCGTTCCGCTCGAGGGGAGTCACCGGGCCTCCGCCCTTCTATCCTGCGAGCGCCTGCCAGCCATGGACGGTGCAAGCGGCCGCAGTTCACGCAGCCGGCGAATAATCACGATGGCTTCCGCCAACCCCAGCACGAAGGCACCGGCCGCGAGGATCCAGTACAGCTCGGTCCGCCCCGCCAGGGATCCGTCACTGGCCGGGTGTTCGAGCGTTCCCCTGGATTCGAGCACCGCGGGGCGGGCATCCTGCATCATCGGCGCAACGGGGTCGCCGGACGACCGGTGGACATACGGAACGCCCAACTGCCCGGCGATCTGCCGCAGCCGGGCTTCATCAATCCTGGACACCGCATCCCCAGGCTGCGCCTCCCCGCCGGCTCTGCCGGTACTGTCCTGGACGTAGGGGGCGGCCTCCCCTCCCGTGGAATTTCCGGGGTGGTCCTGCCCGGTGCTTTCCCGCCCGGTGTTTTCCCGCATCCTTCCGCCACCGGCTGTGCCGTAGCCCAGCACTGCTCCCCCGGCCACCAGGCCATCCTCCAGGTCCAGGGCTTCCGGCTCCTTCGCGCTGGTGTGCTCGCCGTCGCCCAGGTAGTAGACAAGCCGGGGACGCTCAGGGTGGCTCTGCCGGGCTGCGGCGAGGCGTTCGGCCAGCACCTTCCGGGCGGCGGTGATGCTGGTTCCCTTGGCATAGGCGGTGACCTGCGGCTCCAGCACGGAGATGATGGTTTCCAGCGCCAGGGTGTCGGTGGTCAGCGGCATCCGGACATGCGCTTTGGTGTCGAAGGTGATGACGGAGAAGCGGGCTCCGGGCAGTTCTTCGGCGATGGCCGCGATGTCCCGCCGCACTCCCCCCATCCTGGGTCCGGCGTTGCCGTAGTCTTCCGCGACCATGCTGGTGGTGGTGTCCACCACAAAAAACACGTTGAGGTCGGCGGCGGCTGCTTGGACCGTGCCGCCCGGCAGCCCGGGACGCAGCGCCGCGCCGAGGAGGAGCAGCACCAGTGCGCTTCGGCGCATCCAGGCGCGGACATTGACTCCCGCCCTTGGCTGCGCACCCGTCCGCTCGGCAGTCCCCGCTGCCCGGTAAAGCCGCCATCCCAGGAACGCGAGGGCCGCCACGATGACGGGAAGCATCAGCCACCAGGAAAGGACCGGTTGCAGGGTCATGGCCGCAACCGCCAGGTGGCGACGGCGAGGACCAGCCCGGAGAGGAGGGCCGCGGCGAGCGGCAGGCCCGGTTCTTCCGAAACCACTGCCCGCGGGGCGCCCTGAAGAGCCGACTTTTCTGTTTCCTCGACGCCCCGCACGACGCCCGGCACTGCCTCGGGGTTGTCCAGGGAGTAATAAGCGCCGCCCGTGGATTCCGCCGCAGCCCGCAGCTGCTCCCCCGGCTGGTCCGGCCCCGGGCCGTAGTCAAGGTCGCCCGGGTTCAGTGCATATACCCTGACAGCCCTGTCTTTGGCGAGGGCGGCCGCTTCCCCAAGGGTCATGATGGGGTCCCCGGAGAGGAAATTGTCCGTAGCCAGGACCACTGACCGCGAGCGCGGCTGTTGGCCAAGGTTCTGGCCCGTGCCCGGATTCCGGCTTGCTGCCTGCTCCGTCCCGCGCGGGAAGCTGGTGAGGCAGGAGGCCAGGCCGTCGCCGATCAGGGAGGAGCCCCGGCCGCTCCACGTCCCGTCCAGGAAGCCGGAACTGCCGGGCTTCCCGTTGAAGGCGTCCCGAGCAAGCTGCAGCTGTTCGCGGGCGTAGCCGTAGTCGTCGGTCAGGGGAAAAACCTGGACGGCCGTGCTGTCGAAAACCGTCAGGCCGATGCGTTCACCGTCGAATTGAGCGGCCAGTTCGGAGAAAACGTCCACCACGGCGGCGTCTGCGCTGCTCATGGAACCCGAAACGTCAAGGCACAGCATGATGTCCCGGTTGTGCTGTTCCGGCCGGACGGTGGCCACCTCGACGGGCCGTGCCGCCGCCACAGCCGTGGAAGCCAGCAGGGACGCGCATGCGAGCGCGGCCACGGCCAGCCAGCGGCGGTGCCGACGCAGCGCCGCCTGGTACTCCGGCAGCGCGGTGAGGCGGTCCGCATGGGCCACCGGACGGCGTCGTGCGTTGGCGTTCCTGTCCGGCCGGAGGGCCGCCCATCCGGCAGCGCCGGCTGTCACCGCGGCCAGCGGAAGCAGCCACCACCACATCAGTTCCATGCCTGCACCGCCTTGCGTGCCGCGGCCGCGGAGCCTGAGACGGAGGGAAGGGGTTCGGGACCGAACTCGGCCGGGTACAGCTGCCCGACGGCGGACGCGGCCGCCGGCAGCGGATGTTCGGCGAGGTCCGCCCGGGTCATGCGGGGCGCATCCACTCCGGTGGCATCGCGGACGAATTTCCGCAGCAGGAGGCTGATTTCCTGGTGGGAGTCCCGGGCGCTCCGTTTTCCCGCGGCGGCGTCACGTTCCACGTCATTGATCCTCTGCAGGTATGCCGCCTTGAGTCCCGCCAGGTCCGTGAGCCGGGCAGGGCGCTGGCGGGCCTCCACCCTGCGTGGCGTGCGGGTGGCCGCAAACACGAACGTATACCAGGCGGCAACCATCACGAGCAGCCCCACTCCAGCCCACCCCCACACCGGGGCATACTCCAGCGGTCCGTAAAACTCCGGTTCAGCCCGCACGTCGGTGCCTTTCGAGGAGGGCGAACAGGGCCGTCATCACGCCCCCGGTTCCGTCCACTTCGCCTTCCGTGATTCCGGCCTGGCGCAGCATGGCCTTGCGCCCGGCGTCCCGTTCTGCCACGGCGGTGGCATAGGCCGCGGCGACTGCCGGGTCCCGGGCAAGGTGCGCAAGCAGGGGGTGCGAGCCGCTGACGCTGTAGGAATCAGGCAGGGCCTGCTCCGGCTGAAGGAGCGGTTCCCCAGGGGCCAGTCCTGCGTCGCGGACCGTGAGCCAGAGGACCTCGTGCTGGGCCCGCAGCCGGCGCAGCAACTGCCCGAAGGCCGGGTTGGCTGCGACTTCGTCGGCGACGACGAACAGCAGGTTGCGCCCCCTCACGTTGCGCGCCACATGGTGGAGCTGGTCCTCGATCCTGCTGGGCGCGGCGTCCAGCGTTGCCGTGGAGTCCACCTGCCGCAGGAGGCGTTCCAGGTGGGCCTCACCGCCTTTGGCGGGCAGTGACGTTGTGCCGCCGGAATCGCCGCACACCAGTCCCGCCATGTCACCGTGCCGGTGGGCCAGGTACCCCATGACCCCCAACGCCATCACAGCGATGTCCTTCTTGGTTTCCCCGCTGTAGGCGGCCGCGGCCATGTTGCGGCCTGTGTCCGTGACAAGGATGACGGTCTGCCGGCGGACCGCCATGTACCGCTTGACCAGCGGCGAGCCGTGCCGCGCCGATGCCTTCCAGTCGATGTCGCGGACCTCGTCGCCGGGAACGTAGGCACGGAGGTCATCGAAGTCCAGGCTGCGGCCGCGGAACACCGAGCAGTACTCGCCGTCGAGCATGCCGCGGGCCTTGCGGTGCGCGAAGATGGCCATGTTGGACTTCACCCGCTGGAGGAGGCTGGTCACGCCGGCCTAGGGGGTTTGGACGGCAGCGACGACAGCGTCAATCACAGTTTCCACCCGCACTTCTTCCGCCACAGCGTCAAAGTTCAGGATCAGCCGGTGGCGGAGGACCCGGTGCGCCAGCGTCTTAACGTCCTCGGGAATGACATGGTCCCTGCCGTTCAGCAGGGCAACGGCCCGTGCAGCCTGGCTGAAGGCGATGCTGGCCCTGGGGCTGGCACCGAACTCGATGAACCCGGCCAGCCGCTGGTCGATGTACTGCCCGGCGTTCCGGGTGACGAAGACCAGCCCCACGATGTAGTTGATGATGGCGGGGTCCATGTAGACGCGCCGGACGAGTTTTTGGACCTCCGTGACGGCATCCAGGGAGGCTGCGGCCGGAGGCGCCTGCTCCGCCGTGTACACCCCGGCATCAATGCGACGGATGATTTCGGCTTCCTCCGCCGGGGAGGGATAGTCCAGCACGTCCTTGAGCATGAAGCGGTCCATCTGCGCTTCCGGCAACTGGTACGTGCCCTCCTGCTCGATGGGGTTCTGGGTGGCCAGGACAAGGAAAGGCGAGGGCAGACGGTATTCCTGGCCGCCGATGGAGGTCTGGCGTTCCTGCATTGCCTCGAGCATGGCACTCTGCGTTTTGGCGCTGGAACGGTTGATCTCGTCCAGGAGGACAATGTTGGCGTGCACCGGTCCCAGCTGGGTGATGAAGGTTCCTTTGGCGGCGTCGTAGATTTGGGTTCCCACGATGTCACTGGGCAGCAGGTCCGGGGTGCACTGGATCCGGCGGAACTCTGCGCTGACGGCTTCCGCCACCGTCTGCGCAGCCGTGGTCTTGGCAAGCCCGGGGACGCTTTCCAGGAGGATGTGGCCGCCGGTCAGCAGGCCAACCAGCAGCGATTCCCGCAGCCTGGCCTGCCCCACCACTTTGGCCTCAAAGCTCCCGGCGATGTTCGCCACAACCTGCTGCGCCCTCGCCAGTTCCGCAGGTTCGATTCTTGCGGACGCGCTAGTTGAAAGCACTCGAACTCCCCCTGTTGGCTGAACTGGGCATGGCTGCCGGACAGGCAGCATTCCGCCCGCCATCCTATCCAAGGACGGGGCTGCGGTTTGGGCAATGGGGACCCCTCCCCATCAGGTGCGCCCAGGTCTATCCTTTTGACATGAGCGAGCTTCCAGCCAGTTACAAGGAGTTTCTCGCCGACAAAAGCGAGATGTTCATCAGTACCGTCAGGCCTGTCCTGCTGCAGTCTGCAGCGGACAAGCTGCATGGGGTACGGGTGACGTACAACCCCGGGTCCACCGGCCACCAGGCCCACCTCGATGAGAGCCTGCCGTACGGCGTGGTTTTCGAAGACATCGACTGATTTCGCCGGCGCGGCGAGATCGTGCCAGGAGCCGCTTTGGCCCGTGGCAGAGTTGAACCCGTGGCCGCCGCGGCTGCCAACGGTGATCCGGAACCGCGCTGCCCGGCTACCCCCGGACGGCCCCGGACAGGGCAAAGGAACCACCGGCACCCCTGGCCACAATCACGTAGAGGGCCAGCACGGGCAGGGAATACAGGATGGAGAACGCGGCCAGCTGGCCGTACGCCACGGCCCCGTGCTGCCCGAAGAAACTGAAGATGGACACCGCGGCGGGCTGCCGTGCCTCGGACAGGAGCAGCACGAACGGCACGAAGAAGTTTCCCCACGCCTGGATGAACACGAAGATGAACACGACGCCCAGCCCCTGCCTCATCAGCGGCAGCACAATGGTTCGGAGCGCAGCCATGCGCGTCGCACCGTCCACCCAGGCGGCTTCTTCCAGCGATGCCGGCACGCCGTCCATGAAGTTCTTGGTCATCCAGATGGCCATGGGCAGCGTGGTAGTGGCCATAAAGAAGATGGTGGCGGGCATCGAGTCCAGCAGCTCGAACTGGACGAAGAGGCCGTACACCGGAACCATGATGGCGGTGATAGGGAGGCATGTTCCGAAGAGGACGGTGTACATGAACGGCCGGTTGAACCGGGACTGGTAGCGGGAGAGCGGATAGGCGGCCAGGACGGCTGCAACCAGGGTCACGGCAGCCGTCCCCCCGGATAACACCACGCTGTTCCACAGAGGCCGGAGCAGCAGTTCCGGCGTCAGGACTGCGGCGAAATTGTCCGCACCGGCCTCGGCCGGAATCCTTAGTTCGTGTCCGGCTTCGGCATCGAGGGACGCCAGGATGAGCCAAAGCAGGGGCAGCAGGAAGCCGGCGCCGATCAGGAGCAGCACCAGGTCAGCCGGGGTGCTGCCGGCGCGCCGCCGCTGCCGCCTTCCAGTGGTGGCCGGAAGCGCGCGGGCCGTCTTGGCGGGAGCGCTCATGGAGTCCGTTCCCGGAGCAGCCGGATGTACACCAGGCCAAAGGCGGCGCCGATGAGGATGAGCACCGAGGCCACCGCTGTCCCGTAGCCAATGTCCCCGAATTTGAAGGCCTCCTGGTACGCCAGGACAGGGAGCGTGGTGCTTGCGTTGGCCGGTCCGCCCGCAGTCATCACCCACACCAGCGTGAATACCGCCAGTGTCTGCAGCGTGATGAGCATCAGGTTCGTGGTGATGCTCCCGCGGATCATCGGCAGCGTGATGAAGGCGAGCCGCTGCCAGCCGTGCGCGCCATCCATCTGGGCCGCCTCTGTCACCTCGGCCGGAACATCGTTCAGGGCCGCCCTGTACACCAGCATGGAAAACGCGGTCCCCCGCCACACGTTGGCCAGCGTTACGGCCACCATGGGAAAGGCGTAGAGCCAGTCCGGCCGGCCAAGCCCCAGGCTCCCCAACAGCTGGTTCAGCGTCCCGTCGCCACTGAAAAAGGCATAGGCGGCAAAGGCAGCCACGATCTCGGGAAGGACCCAGGCAGCCACCACCGTGGTGCCAACGGCCGTGGACACCACCGGCCGGGCCCGGCGCATCAGCACCGCCAGTGCGAGGCCCAGCAGGTTCTGGCCCAGTACCGCAGAACCGCCGACAAACACCACCGTGAGGAAAAGGGAGAGGGGAAACACCGGGTCCGCCAGCAGCCGGCCATAGTTCTCCAACCCCACCCATGAGGGGTTGCGGGCGCTGCGCCCGGTCAGGCCGGCGTTGGTGAGGGACGCATGGAACGCCCAAAGCACGGGTCCGGCAAGAAAGACGAGGAGGAGCAGCACAGCAGGCAGGACCGGCAGGTACCGAAACAGTTGCCGTCCGGTGGAGGGGAGCTGCAACGGGCTACTTCCGGACGGTCTTGTCGCCGCCCACGATCCCGGCCACCGCGGCGTCATACTCCGCGGCCGCCTCCTGGGGTGATTTGCTGCCGGTGATGACGGCTTCCGTGGCCTCCTGTACGGCCGCCGAAATCCGGGGGTAGTCAGCGGTTGCCGGCCGGTATCGGGTCACCGCGACAAGCTCGGACACATCCCTGACGAACGGGTTGGCATCCAGGTACTCCTGCTCGGCAGCCACGTCCTGCCGGACGGCAATCTGCGAGCTTTCCACGGTGAAGGCCAGTGAATTCTTCTTGTTGAGCGCCGTTGAGAGGAAGTTGAATGCCAGTTCCGGTTCCTTGGTCCCCGCCCCCAGCGCCAGCGTCCAGCCGCCGGACATGCTCACGGCACCGGGCGCCTGGCCGTTTTGGGTGGGGAAAGGGGCCACTCCGATCTCCTGCTCGTAGCCGGGCCACTCGTAGGGTCCGCCATCCTGCCAGAACGACGGCGAGTAGGAGCCTTCCACCGTGGCGCCCAGTTTGGCCTTCGGGAACCATTCACCGAAGACTTTTTTCCAGACATTCGCATCCAGGGCCTCAGCCGGGGAAACCGCCAGTTGCTCCTCATACAGAGTTTCAAGGAAGGCCAGCGAATCCTTGAATCCGGCGGAACCAACCACCCATTTCCCTGCCTCTTCGTCGTACAGGGAGGATCCCGTCCCGTACAGCAGTTCGTAGAAGCTTTGCATGACGGTGCCCTCGCCCGTGCCCTTGCCGGCGTACATGTTGAACGGGATCACGGCGGGGTCGTTGGCCTTGATCTTCCGGGCGGTGTCCAGGATGTCCTGCCAGCTCCGCGGCTTCCAGGGAAGGCTGATCCCGGCGTTTTCCAGGACCTTCCGGTTGTACCAGATGGCGCGCGTGTCCGTGCCCAGCGGCACCGCGTACGTCCCGCCGTCGTCCGCGCGCCCTGCCGCCTTGGCGCCGTCGTCGAACGTATCCCAGTCCGCCCAGCCCTCAAGGTGGCTGTCCAGCTTCAGGAGGTAGCCGGCGTCCACGTCGGAGCGGACCTTGAAGGTGTCCTCGTAAAAAACGTCCGGTGCCGTGGACGGCGACCGGAGGGCAAGCGCCAGTTTGGTGCCGTAGTCGTCGTCGTTTGCCTGGATGGGCTGAAGCTCAACCTTGACACCCTGGTTCGCCGCCTCGAACTCCTGTTTGGCGGCCTGGAGCATGCTATCCAGGGCGGTAAAGGAATCCGTCTTCTGGTAAGCCACCTTCAGGGTCTTGGACGCGCCCGCCGGATCACCCGGGTTGCACGCCGTCAGGACAATCATTGCCGAAGCGATGAGGGACATGGTCTTCAACGACTGGCGACGCATGGTGCTCCATTCGGTCAATGGCTGCGTTCCCCGTTGTCAGCGGGCCCCCAGCCGCGGCAATAAGCAAATGCTAGATGGACGCCCTGACCCAGGCAAGGCGCCGCTTGCGGCGTACCGGTCAACTCTCCAGGAGGAGCCGCTGGGCCCGGGGCGCCAGCGCATGTTCCAGGACCAGGGAGGCCGCCCCAATGGCTCCGACGTCCTCCCCTACCCCGGTGCCCACCACCTCGATGGGATGGATGAGCCGCGTGTCACTGTTGGCATCGAGCAGGGCCGGAATCTTCTCAAGGTAGCGCCCGGCCAGGCGGCTCCAGAACGGCCCTCCGAACACCACGCGCTCAACATCGAGCGTGTTGGTGACCACCGACGCTGCACGCGCCACCCGGGCTGCGGATTTGTCGATGATGGCAAGGGCCTGTTCGTTTCCCTCATCCGCGAGGTCGCACAGCCGGGAAAAACTCTGCTGGATCTCCGCGCCGCTGTTCCCCGGGCGCGTGCCGTCCAGGATGCCGGCGGCCTCCGCTTCGGCCACCAATACCTGCGGGATGCAGGTGGACTTCACGCAGCCGCGCAGGCCGCAGTCACAAGGCGGTCCGTCCGGGTCCACCACGATGTGTCCGATCTCGCCGGCGTTTCCGGAGGTTCCCCGGACAACCTCGTCATTGAGCACAATGCCGCAGCCGATGCCGGTGCCCATGTACATGAAGACGAAGCTGCCGGAGCCGCTGGGGCCGCCGGCCCACGTTTCCGCGACGGCGGCGCTGGTGACGTCCTTGTCCATCAGGACGGAGTAGCCCGTGGCTTCGGAAAGGGCGCTGCGCAGTTCCACCCGGTCCCAGCCCGGGAGCAGGGGCGGATCCACCACGGTTCCGTGCTCAACGTCAATGGGGCCCGGTGCAGCGACACCGAGTCCGGCGATCCTCTCCCGGTCCACGCCGGAGTCCTCCACCAACTGGGCGATTTCCTCGGCGATGGTGGAAATGACCGCCGACGGATCGTTGCCGCCGGGGGTTTTGATCCTGGAGTGCCGCACCACCGCGCCCACCAGGTCCAGGACCACGAAGGTCGTGACGGCGGGGTCGAGATGGACACCCAGCGCGAACACACCGCCGGGGTTGAGCCGCAGGATGGTGCG
The DNA here is from genome assembly GCF_002953935.1 of Arthrobacter sp. PGP41. NCBI lineage: Bacteria > Bacillati > Actinomycetota > Actinomycetes > Micrococcales > Micrococcaceae > Arthrobacter > Arthrobacter sp. PGP41. Next base: position 2,534,248 of record NZ_CP026514.1, read on the forward strand.
CGGTTTGCCAGGGCCGCTGCCTTCCTTGCCCGCCTCCACGATGAGGTTCTGGTCAAGGAGGCGCCGGGAGATGTTGGAAATGGTCTGCGGCGATAGGCCCACAATCTGGGCCAGCTCCACCCGGCTCAGCCCGGCGGAAGCCCTTCTAATGGCGTCCAGGATCACCGTGAGGTTGAAATCCCCCATTTTGGGCAGGTTGGTTCCGCGCCTCGGTGAGGATTGGCGGATCTCAGTCACGGCGTCCCCTAAACGTCTTTGGCCACGTACTTGTGGTGATGCTTGAATGGTACGTTACGCGTGGTCACAGACCCATAGGGCGGGCGCGACGGCGCGGCGTGGCAGGTGCGGTCCTCCCCCTGTGCGGGGGTGTGGGCCCGCCGGTCCCGCTTATCCATCGCCGCGGCGGGTACTCAACGTCACCGTGAACTTGGGGTTCCTGCCTTTGACGGCGGTAGGCCCAACGTGCCGCTCCAGCGCGGGCAGGTAGGGCAGGTGGCGGTTGAAGACCGTCCACAGCTCGCCCCCGGGCGCGAGGACCCGTCCCGCTGCCTCAATCATCTTCAGGCCTGCGCCGGCATGGACCCCGGTGCCGACGTGGAACGGCGGGTTGAGCAGGACCAGGTCCACGCTGCCTGCGGCCAGGGTGCTGAGGGCGTCATCCTGCAGGACGGTGATTCGGCCTTCCAGCCCGTTGGCCTGTGCCGTTGCCTGCGCGGAGGCCACTGCCGCGGCGGACTGGTCCGTGGCGGTCACTCTTGCCCCGGGGTGCTGCCGGGCGTACATGGCGGCAAGGATACCCGTGCCGCAGCCCAGGTCGACGGCGTGCCGGGCTTCCTTCATGGCCGGAAGGAACGTCAGCAGGAACCTGGTACCGATGTCCAGTTTGGAGCCCGCGAACACTGCCCCGTGGGCGGCGACGTCGAGGTCCAGCTCGGCCAGGTGTTCAACGACGGGATAGCTTCCCTGCTCCCCGCCCCCCTGCGCACCGCTGGCCAGGATAACGCGGGACTTCTGCCTGGCGAGCTGCGGCCGGACGGAAGAGAAGTGGCGTTCAAGAACGGCGTTCATGCCGAGCGACATGTGCTTGACCCGCCCGCCTGCCAGGAGCGTAACGTCCGGTGCCGCGTAGCGGGCCGCCGCGGCGGCGATCTCGTCCAGCTCGGCCAGCGTCTTGGGCAGCTGCAGGAGTACTGCCTGCACTCCGGCCAGGAGTTCCGGGCCAAGCGGCAGCTGGGTGAATCCGGGCTCCCCGTCCGTGGAACCGCCGGGCATCCCCGCCGCGGTGTCCGGCAGCAGGCCGGCGCCACGGAGCCCGGCTGCGTTGAGTTGCAGGGCGCGCTCCCCGGTGATCAGGTCCTGGTGCACCCGGACGGTGCCTGGGTTGAGCGCGGCGAGTGCCCCCAGTGTCAGGGCACCGTACCGGTCCCCGATGACAGCCACTGTGCTTCCGGCTGCCACCAGTCCTTCGGCTGCCTCCAGCAGGAGCCGGTCCGTGGCGTCCCACGCCTGAAGGTTGGGTGCTTCCACATCCGGCCTGCGCCGCAGTGCCGCAAAGAGGTCCCCAAGACTGTTTGATGCCACTTGTTCCTGCTGCTTTCCGTTGTGCCTGGTTGCGTCCTGCCGCTGCCCGGACCTGCGGCCGCCCATTCCAAAGCCGTCCGCAGGCTTCGCGGCGGTGCCGCCACGCGCCTCCCTGGCTGTCCTCGGCGTCGAGCGCTAGCCAGTGCCGCGGCGCTGAAGGTGATAGGCAGCGGAGAACCGGCCTGGCCCGCACCAATGATGACGACTTCGGTTCGGGCAGAATTCACCTCCCCAATGATAGTCGCGCGGGGTGCTCCGGCCTTAGTGTTGGCCCATGGAGACGGGAGGAGCACCATGACCACAGCTACCGGGAATGCATCGCGGCTCGCCAGGGCCCTGGCAGTAGTGCTTGGCACTGAAGAAATACCCCTGCGCCTGCGCGCCTGGGACGGCTCCGAGGCGGGGCCGGCGGGAGCGCCAGTCCTTGAGTTCCGATCCCGCCGCGCCCTGCGGCGGATCCTGTGGTCTCCGGGCCAGCTCGGCTTGAGCCGGGCCTACGTGGCTGGCGAGATCGACTCTCCCGGGGACATTTTCGCAGCGTTCGCGGCCCTGAGCTCGGCGGGCAAGTTCGCGGAGCCGGGTCCGTTCCGGCCGCTCACCGCCGGTGAAGTCTTGACGCTGCTGCGCATCGCGGTCCGGCTCGGCGCCTTTGGCCCCAACCCGGCCCCGCCGCCGGAGGAGGCTAAGGTGGCCCGGAAAGGACGCCTGCACTCGCGCCGCCGTGACTCCGCGGCCATCTCGCATCACTATGACGTAGGCAACGACTTTTACTCTTTGGTGCTGGGGCCGTCCATGGTCTACTCCTGCGCAGTGTGGCCCGAAGACAGCAGCCACCCGGAGCGTCCGGATGCCGGCAGCCGGCTCGCCGACGGCCTCGACGCCGCGCAGGAGGCCAAGCTGGACCTCGTGTGCCGCAAGCTGGGCCTCCGGCCGGGCATGCGGGTGCTGGACGTTGGCTGCGGCTGGGGCAGTTTTGCCCTGCATGCAGCCGGAAAGTACGGCGCAACCGTTGTGGGCGTAACGCTCTCCAGGGAGCAGGCCATCCTGGCACGGAAACGGGCCGCAGACGCCGGGCTGACGGAACGCGTGGACATTCGGGTCCAGGATTACCGGGACGTCGCGGATGGTCCGTTCGATGCCATCAGTTCCATCGGAATGTCCGAGCATGTGGGGCGGGAACAGACCCCCGGGTACGCCGCTGCCTTGTTCGGCCTCCTTCGGCCGGGCGGGCGGCTGCTGAACCACGCGATCTCATGGAATGCCGGCCCCACCAAACCCGATCCGAATTCCTTCATCCCCCGTTACGTGTTTCCGGACGGGGAGATGATCAGCCTCGGCGAGATGGTTTCCGCCCTGGAGGCAGCCGGCTTCGAGATCCTGGATGTGGAGGCACTGCGGCGCCACTATGCGTTGACCCTGCGCGCGTGGGTCCACCGGCTGGAGGCAAACTGGAACCAGGCTGCGAAGCTCAGCGGCCTCGGAAGGGCCCGGGTCTGGAGGCTTTACATGGCTTCAAGCGCGCTGGGCTTCGAAGGCGGGCTAACCGGCGTGAACCAGGTCCTGGTCCGGCGGCCGGGCGGCGACGAACCGCCGCTGCGCCGTACAGCGTGGCTTTGACTGCCTGACCCGCGGTGATGCCGGGTCCTGCACCCGTGGGCGGAAAAGCAAAAGGGACGATCCCGTGGGGATCGTCCCTTTTGTTCCGGTGGAGCTGAGGGGACTCGAACCCCTGACCCCCTGCATGCCATGCAGGTGCGCTACCAGCTGCGCCACAGCCCCGGACTTTGCCGCTTCCGGTTCACCACCTCGAAGCAACCTGTTCAGCTTAATGCACTTTCGCCGCTCACGCCAATCGGGCTGGTGCCCATTGGCGGGCGCATCGGCTTCAGGCTTGGGCACATGGAGCACAAAAAAATCCGCCGGAATCACAATGATTCCGGCGGATCGTCCGGTGGAGCTGAGGGGACTCGAACCCCTGACCCCCTGCATGCCATGCAGGTGCGCTACCAGCTGCGCCACAGCCCCGAACTATTGCTGCTCCTTCAAGCTTTTCGGCTTTCCCCGAAGCAACTCAAATATCTTAGAACAGCAATTCCGAAAATTCCAAATCGGGCATATTCCGCGTGGTTCCGCGGATTTACTCGCTCTCGGACGCGGCGACAGCCTTTGCGGAGGTGTCGTCACCGAGCTGCAGGTCAACGACGGGGCAGTCCTTCCAGAGGCGCTCCAGGGCGTAGAAAACGCGGTCTTCCTCGTGCTGGACATGGATCACTACGTCCGAGTAGTCGAGCAGTACCCAGCGTCCGCCGGACCGGCCTTCACGGCGGACGGGGCGCAGGTCCTGCTTGGCGAGCTCTTCCTCGATCCCGTCCACGATTGCGTTGACCTGCCGTTCGCTGGGTGCGGAGGCAATGAGGAAGACGTCGGCCAGGGCGAGCCGCTCGCTGACGTCCAGGGCAACGAGGTCCTGCGCGATCTTGTCCGCGGCTGCCTTGGCGGCGGCGCGGGCTATGGTGATGGATGATTCTGATGCAGTCACGTGACTCCTTGTTGGGTGGAAACTCTAAGTTGCGGAACGCGGCTCAGCGGGACATGCCGCTGATGATGAGGATGATGCCCGAAACCAGGGCCACGATTCCGAATGCCAGGATGCAGAACTGCAGGACCCTGTTCCGCTGGGCCCGGGCAAGTCCGGCTGTGGCGGCGTCCAGGGGTTCCAGGCCGTAGGCCGACTTGGCGGGGATCCGCGGCAGGTCCTCAAAGAGGTCCTCGGCCTGGTTCGCGTCGGTCATCACCGGCCGCGGGCGCGCGGCCGCCCGGGCTGCCGCTTCCGCCCTGGCGATGACATGGGAGCGGCCCGAACCGGCATCGGGCGCGGACGGACGCTGGGGACCCGCGGGGTGCCGTTTCTTTTTTCCGGGCGCCGTAACCTTCGACCCCGGACGGGTGGTGACCGGGACGTGCGAGGTTGCCGGCGGCTTCATGACGGGCCGGTCCATGCCGGGAACCTGCACGAACTCCAGCGGAGTGACCATGGCAAGGTTGCTGGCCGTCGACGGCGCCGGCCGCTGGCTCGCCGTGCCGGCCTGGTCGCCGTTGCCGGGTTCCCGTGCCGGGCCGTGGGCAGGATCTTTCGATGGCGCAACCGGAGCTCCGGCCTGCTCAGCCAGCTTCTGCTTGGCGATGGCACGGCGGTTCAGGATGGCAGCACGTTCCGCCAGGGCGATCTGCTCCGCAAGGATCTCCGGGTCAACCGCTTCCGGGTCCAGGGAGGCGATGTGCTCCATCTTGGCGATCTGGTTCTTGGCCTGCTCGGCGAGCAGCGCCCGTGCCGCCAGGGCCTGTTCCACCGTCATGCCCGCGGGGGCTGCAGAACCTGGCTCAGTCGCGGAGGGCTTGCTGCTGCCCTGGGCAGCCCGCTCCCCTGTCCCCCGGTCCTTCGGCGCCGGAGCAGCCGCATCCGTTTGGACGGACGACGGCGGCACAATGGGGTTGGCCGCGGTCAGCGCCTGTTCCTTGAGCTGCTGCAGGCGGAGCTGCCGCCGGGTGGGCGGCCCTCCGGCGGAAAGCTGGCCCTCTTTCTCCTCCAGCTCCTTGATGGTGCGCAGGGCTGCGCGGTCGCGCGCCCGGATCTGGGACGACCGCTGAGTGGAGGTTTGCGCGGGCACAGCAGCAGCGGGCCCGGGGGCCGAAGGGCTGGCAGCAGGCGGGTTCACGGCAGGGGAAAGCTGCTCCGTGCCGGCGGGCGCAGGCTGTTGGGCATCCCTTGCTTTCCGGAGTTCCCGGCGGCTGCGGATGGGGGGCTGTTCCTGACTCATTGAGAACTCATTCAGTACTGGCTGGTTCGCGTGCTTGGGATGTTGGGACATCGCCGGTTTCCACGGCCTCGGCATACAGGCCGTACTTGGCGATGTACTGGACAACGCCATCCGGCACCAGGTACCAGACCGGGTTGTTCGCCGCCACGCGGGTACGGCAGTCCGTGGAGGAGATGGCCATGGCCGGAACTTCGAGGAGGCTCACGTCATCGCGTCCCATGCCGTCGAGGACATGCCCCGGCCTGGTGACTCCCACAAAATGGGCGAGCGACCACAGTTCGTCGATGTCCTTCCAGGAAAGGATTTGTGCCAGTGCGTCCGCTCCGGTGATGAAGAAGAGATCAGCGTCGGGACGCTGGGCGCGCAGGTCCCGGAGGGTGTCGATGGTGTAGGTGGGGCCTGGCCGTTCAATGTCTACCCTGCTGACAGTGAAGCGCGGATTGGAGGCCGTCGCGATGACTGTCATGAGGTAGCGGTGCTCGGGCTCGCTGACGTGTTTGTGGGACTTCTGCCACGGCTGGCCGGTGGGGACGAAAACCACCTCGTCCAGGTCGAATTCCGCAGCCACCTCGCTGGCTGCGACCAAGTGGCCGTGATGGATGGGATCAAACGTCCCGCCCATCACGCCAAGCCGCAGCCTGCCGGTGGCACCCGAGCGGTGCAAAGCGCGGGAAATGTTAGTGGCCCTGCCCGTGATCGTGCTTGTTGGGGTGCTGGCGGTGCGGGTCCGCGTGCTCCTCGGTTGCTGCGTGGCGGTTGCCCAGGTTGGAGTAGGACAGTGTGATAAACATCAGCACCAGCAGGAGGGCGAACATAACCACCCCGAAGACCCACGGCTCAGCCCACAGCGGCGCGAGTTCGTGTTCTCCGCCTTCGGCGGCGGTCGTGGCAATCTGCTGGAACAGCATTTTCTCCCCTTGGGCTCAAACGATTGTGGCAGCGGAAAGCTCCGCCGTTTCTGACTTCTGGTCTATGTTACCGTGCGCTACCCGCGCACCTGGCCCTCGCCCTGCACTATCCACTTCGTGGTGGTCAGTTCGGTCAGCCCCATGGGCCCCCGCGCGTGCAGCTTTTGGGTTGAAATGCCCACCTCCGCGCCCAGGCCAAGCTCCCCGCCGTCGGTAAACCGGGTGGAGGCATTCACAATGACGGCAGCAGAATCCACCTCGGCAATGAAGCGTTCGGCATTCCGCAGATCGTTGGTGAGGATCGCTTCCGTGTGGCCCGTGGACCAGGTACGGATGTGCTGCACGGCCTCGTCAAGGCTGTCCACCATGGCCACCGCGAGGTCCAGGTCCATGTACTCCGTGCCCCAGTCCTCCTCAGTGGCAGGTTCGGACTCAATGGAGGCGGGCAGGGCCGCGCGGACCCGCTCGTCCGCATGCAGCCGGACCCCTGCCTGGCGGAGCGCAGCTGCCACGGCGGGAAGAACGGGGGATCCCGAGTGGACCAGGAGCGTCTCCACTGTGTTGCAGACGCTGGGCCGCTGGGTCTTGGCGTTGAGGAGGATCTCCACTGCCATGTCCTCGCCGGCCGATTCATCGATGAAGATGTGCACGTTTCCTTCACCGGTCTCGATCACAGGCACGGCGGAGTTGAGGACAACGGTCTGGATGAGCTCCCGGCCGCCGCGGGGAATCAGCACGTCCACCCTGCCGCGCGCCTTCATGAGGACGTTGGCACCTGCCCGGCCGTACTGGTCGACGGTCTGGACGGCGTCGGCAGGCAGGCCCACTGACTCCAGCGCTTCCCGCAGTACCCGCACCAACACCTCATTGGTGGCTTGGGCGGCAGTGCCGCCGCGCAGGATCACGGCGTTGCCGCTCTTGAGTGCCAGTCCGGCAATGTCCACGGTGACGTTCGGCCGTGCTTCGTAGATGGCCGCCACCACGCCCATGGGAACGTTGACCTGCCGGAGGCGCAGGCCGTTGGGAAGCGTCTGCCCGCGGACCACGTTTCCCACGGGATCGGGGAGGTTGGCCAGGTTTTCCAAAGCCGCCACAAGTCCCGAGATGCGGGTTTCCGTCAAGGTAAGGCGGTCCAGCAGGGCAGCGGAGGTGCCATTGGCCTTTCCTGCTGCCACGTCCATGGCGTTGGCCGTAAGAATGGCCTCGGTGTTCTCCAGCAGGGCTGTGCCGACGGTGCGGAGGGCGCGGTCCTTCCAGGCCCGGTTTGCCATGGCCATCCGGCGTGCGGCGTCACGGGAGCGGTCCGCAATGGCATGGACTGCTGCCTCAATATCGCCGGAAGACAGCGGGGAATCAGCCGGCACCTGCGCCACGGATGAAGTAGCCGGCTGCGCCTCGGTGGCGGCAGTATCTCCGGGATTCTCAGCAGTCTTGTTGTGGATCAGGGCCTCAGTCATGTTCCAAGTTTAGGCGAGCGGGAAGCTCAGACCAGCACCAGGTCGTCAACGTGAACAACTTCGCGGTCGTAGCCGCTGCCCAGCGCCTCACCCAGGTCCCTGGTGGACCGGCCCAGCATCTGTGGCAGCTCGGCGGACGAATAGTTCACCAGTCCCCGCGCAACCACGGTGCCGTCGGCAGCTGCTATTTCGACGGCGTCGCCCGCTTCAAAATCACCGAAAACGGCGGAGATGCCTGCCGGCAGCAGCGAAGTGCGGTGGTGCCGCACAGCCTTGACTGCACCCTCGTCCAGCACCAGCCGCCCCTGGACGGAGGCGATATGCGCCAGCCACAGGAGGCGGACGGGCTTGCGGGCACCGTTGACCGTGAACCAGGTGCCCACGTCCTCGCCGTTTAGGGCAGCCGCAGCGTTGGGGGTGGAAGTGACAAGGGCATGGATGCCGGAACCGGCTGCCATGGTGGCCGCTTCCACCTTGGTCAGCATCCCGCCGGTGCCCACGCCGGCCTTGCCTGGTTTCCCGATGGAAACACCCTCCAGGTCATGAGCCCCTTCCACAAGCGGGATCCGCTTCGCGCCAAGCGACGGCGGGCCGTCGTAGAGGGAGTCGACGTCGGACAGCAGCACGAGGGCGTCAGCCCGGACCAAGTGGGCCACCAGGGCAGCGAGCCTGTCATTGTCCCCGAAGCGGATTTCGTGCGTGGCCACGGTGTCGTTTTCATTGACCACCGGCACCACGCCAAGGTTGAGCAGCCTGTCCAGGGCGCGGAACGCGTTGGTGTGCTGGCTGCGCCGCATGAGGTCTTCGGCGGTGAGCAGCACCTGGCTGACCGTCACGCCGTGCGCCCCGAAGGCATGGGTGTAGCGGGCCATGAGGAGGCCCTGCCCCACGCTGGCCGCTGCCTGCTGCGTCGCAAGGTCGCGCGGCCGCTTGGAGAGGCCCAGCGGGGCCAGGCCCGCGGCGATGGCACCGGAGGACACCAGGATGATTTCGGTGCCGGTGTTGCGTTTGGCCGCCAACGCGTCGGCCAAGGCAGTCAGCGCCTCTTCGGAGATGCCGCCCTTGATGCTGGTCAGCGACGACGAGCCAACCTTCACCACGATCCGGCGCGCGTTGGCCAGCACGCTTCTGTCCACGGGCCGCGCCAGCGGCTCCGCTGCTGCAGCGCTAGAAGTCATTGTCTGCGTCCAGTCCACTCTCCTTGAGCGGCTTGGCAACCCGGCGGCTGCTCACGGACTCGGTCCAGATGCCGGCCTTGCGCTCGGCTTCAAGCTCGGCGCGGGCGGCGGCCCTGGCGTCCTTGCGTTCCTGCTGCTCTTCACGTTTCTGTCCGCGCGTGGGGCGGTCGCCGATGTCGGCGAACCGGACGTCGGTGCCGCGAGGCGAGGCCAGCAGTTCGGCACCGGCCATCATGGTGGGCTCCCAGTCAAAGACGACGCCGTCATCCTCGCCAATAACGACTGTGTCGCCCGGCTTGGCGCCCTGCTTGAACAGCTCCGTTTCCACGCCGAGCTTTGCCAGGCGGTCAGCGAGGTAGCCGATGGCTTCCTCGTTAGTGAAGTCCGTCTGCTTGACCCAGCGCACCGGCTTTTCGCCCAGTACTCGGAACAGCGGCTCAAGGCCCTTTTCTTCCCGGCGGATCCGGAAGCCTGCCTCATTAACCGCGCGGGGCTTGATGACAACGGGCTGTACCTTGGGCGGCGCAGCGGCAACAGCATCACGGGCGGCCTTGACGATTTCGGCCATGGCGAAGCCCAGCTGGCGCAGGCCCTCATGGCTGGTGGCGGAGATTTCGAAGACACGGTAGCCGCGGGACTCGAGTTCCGGGCGGACGAACTCCGCCATGTCCTTGCCGTCGGGCAGGTCAACCTTGTTCAGTGCCACCAGGCGGGGGCGGTGGTTGAGCGGAACAACATCGCCGTCCTGGCCCGCATAGCTCATGTCCACCGCGTACTTTTCCAGCTCTGCCTCGATGACGGCCAGGTCCGAAAGGGGGTCGCGGTCAGCCTCAAGGGTGCCGCAGTCCAGGACGTGCACCAGCGCAGCGCAGCGCTCCACGTGGCGGAGGAAGTGGTGGCCGAGGCCCTTGCCCTCACTGGCGCCTTCAATCAGCCCGGGCACGTCGGCGATGGTGAAGCGGACGTCGCCGGCCTGCACCACACCCAGGTTGGGAACCAGCGTGGTGAACGGGTAGTCGGCGATCTTGGGCCGCGCCGCGGACATGGCGGCGATGAGGCTGGACTTGCCGGCGGACGGGAACCCCACAAGGGCGATGTCCGCGATGGACTTCAGTTCCAGGACGATATCGCTGGATTCGCCTTCGATGCCGAGCAGGGCGAAGCCGGGGGCGCGGCGCTTCTGTGAGGAGAGCGCGGCGTTGCCCAGGCCGCCGATGCCGCCGGCTGCCGCCACATATTCGGTGCCTTCACCCACGAGGTCGGCGAGGACGGTACCGTCCTTGGACTTGACCACCGTGCCGTCCGGGACGGGAAGGATGAGCGTTTCGCCGTTCTTGCCGCCGCGCCAGTCACCCATGCCCGGACCGCCGTTGGTGGCGTGCCGGTGGGGCGCGTGGTGGTAGTCAAGGAGGGTGGTGGTCTGGTGGTCCACGCGAAGGATCACGTCGCCGCCATTGCCGCCGTTGCCGCCGTCGGGACCGCCCAGCGGCTTGAACTTTTCGCGGTGGACGGAGACGCACCCGTGGCCGCCGCTACCGCCGGATACGTGCAGTACTACCCGGTCTACAAAGCTGGCCACGTGGATCTCCTCAAAGCTGTTCCTCGGCACCCTCAGGCGCCAAGACGATTGTAATGCGGTTAAAAGAACAGTGGAGCGGACCATATGGCCCGCTCCACCGCTTCAGAACTGGTTGTTACTCTGCAGCTGCAGCAGCAACGATGTTGACGACGCGGCGACCGCGGCGGGTGCCGAATTCAACGGCGCCCGGGGTCAGGGCGAACAGGGTGTCGTCGCCGCCGCGGCCAACACCGGCGCCCGGGTGGAAGTGGGTGCCGCGCTGGCGGACGATGATCTCGCCGGCGGAAACTACCTGGCCGCCGAAGCGCTTGACGCCGAGGTACTGTGCGTTGGAGTCACGACCGTTGCGAGTGGAGCTCGCGCCCTTTTTATGTGCCATCTGAAATGCCTGCCTCTAAATTCTGGGGAATCTGCTGAAAAACCTGAACAGTAACGGAAGGTTACTTGATACCAGTGATCTTGACCTTGGTCAGTTCCTGGCGGTGACCCTGGCGCTTCTTGTAACCGGTCTTGTTCTTGAACTTCTGGATCACAATCTTAGGACCACGGAGGTCCTGGAGGATCTCAGCCGTAACAGTTACCTTGGCCAGGTCAGCAGCGGCGGAGGTGACCTTGTCACCGTCAACCAGGAGCAGTGCGGGCAGCTGAATGGTGCTGCCAGCTCCACCGGCGACGCGGTTCAGGGTAACGAAGTCTCCAACGGAAACCTTCTCTTGGCGGCCGCCTGCGCGGACAATCGCGTACACCACTTGGGAACTCACTTCTCTCGACGTTTATTACAAATTTGCGTGCGGAACCCGGTGCCTGAATTGGTTGGGCTCTCGCTGTGCCTCAACGCCGTGGGGTCATAACCCAAGTGTTGGCGTAAGCACCGAAGATCTAGAATACGCTAATTTTGCCTTCGGCCGCAAATGAGGCTGGTTCCGGCGGGTTGTCTGTGATAGGTACCACAACACATTTCCCTGGCCGGGGGGGTGCCCCACCATAGTACCGGTGCTGTGGCCGTGCGGCCGTCAGGAATGAAGGCGCGGCGCGTCGAAAAATTCAACTTCCAGCCGGCACGACTGCCTGAACGCCGCGGCCATGGCTGTCCGGTCCCCTGCGGAAGCTGCGCGGCCGGCCCCGTCCACAATGGCAACCGCCCTGCGGGTGGCCGCAGCGAAGTCCTCATCCGCGTACGTGCGCAGCCACTCCGCGTAGGGGTGGCCTGCTGGTTCCCCGGCAGCAACGAACTGGGCGTGAAGCGTCTTGCCCACCTCGGCGTACAGCCAGAAGCACGGCAGGACTGCTGCCGCCAGCACGGCGTAACTGCCCGACGCCGATGCCGCCACCAGATGGTCCACGTAGGACTTGGTCACGGGCCCCAGCCGCGGCTCAACGGTCCGTGTACTGAGCCAGGAGCGGTGCAGTTCAGATTCGACTTCGAGGCACTGCTGGGCGGAGCGCGCCCAGAAGAGCTGTTCGGCTTCCGTTGGGGCGAGGGCGCTGGCACGCGCGAGCACCCGTGAGTAGCCGTTAAGGTAGATGGCGTCCTGGGCCAGGTAGTAGCCAAAGTGCTTCTCGGCCAGGTCGCCGGAGGCCAGTCCCTGGATAAACCCCAGGGAATAGATGGCCTCCAGGTGCTTCTCCGCTTCAGCCCACAGCTGCGCTGCGAAGCTGCCCTCAGCAGGCTGCGGCTGAAGGTGGTGGAAGTGGTGGACGGGCCCGTTGCCTGTTCCCACCTGCAACGCCTGCGAAGCCTCCAGCGCGCCGGACAACCAGGGCTTGACCTCCCGGAGGGCTGCCTCCCAGTCCCCCAGCCGCACCTGGACTGTGGCCATGGCTGATGACAGCGAACAACCGGTGCCGTGGCTGTTCCGCGTGGCCACGCGCTTGCCCGGGACCACCACCACGTCCTGGCCAAGCGTGCCCGCAGTGCTGACAAGGGCGTCGGGGCATTCTTCCCCCGCCAAGTGCCCGCCCTTCACAAGCACCGTCGCCCCCGTGGCGGAGGAGAGCTCGCGGCCCTGTTCCAGGGCGCCTTCCCAGCTCTCCTGCACGTCCCCGCCCACCAGCATGGCAAGTTCAGTCAGGTTGGGCGTGATGAGGTGCGCCAGCGGCAGCAGCCCGCGTAGCGCGGCTTCGGCGGATTCCTGCAGGAGCCGGTCACCGCTGGTGGCCACCATGACAGGGTCCAAAACCACGACGCCGGGACGCACTTTTTCGAGCCACGCCCGGACAGCTTCGATCACCCCGCTGTCACCCAGCATCCCGATTTTCACGGCGTCGATGCTGATGTCCTCACTGAGCGCGTCAAGTTGCTGGGTAAGGAAGGCCGCGGGGGGAACGTGGACGCCGCGCACGCCGCGGGTGTTCTGCACGGTGAGGGCAGTGATGGCAGCCATTCCGAAGCCGCCGTGGGCCGCGATGCTTTTCAGGTCCGCCTGGACGCCGGCTCCGCCGGAAGGATCGGAGCCCGCAATGGAGAGGACCCGGGGCACGTCCCGCCGCTGGCCGGACTGTGTTGCAGGAGCAGGCGCTCCCTCAACGCTGGCAGCGGGCATTTCGAGAGTTGAAGACAAGAGACATCCCTTCGCCGGTGCTAGCCGGACAGGTTCAACGGGTGTGGATCTCAGCCGGCCCTCTGCGCGGCACCCCGTGTCGGTTCACCAGCCTAGCTTTTTTGCTGGGCTCAGGGCGAAGGTGACGCCGTGCGACTGTTGCGGCCTTAAATGCCGGATGCCCGGCCGCCCACGCGTGGTGGGCGGCCGGGCATCCTGGCGTGTCGCGTGCGGTGGCCTACAGCTCCGAAGCCGGAACCCCGACGCCCAGGATGATGGGTTCCGCGGCAGGCTTGGCGTTGCCTGCGGCGGGGGCACCTGCCTGGCCAGCTTCCGGCGCCTTTGCTGAGTGTGAGTGCCCTGCCGCCTCGGCGGGGACATTCTCGTGCTGCTGGACGGAGGTCTGGTTGGCCGCCCCCTGGGCGCGGCTGGCGCTGCGGTTGCGGCGTGCCCGGCGCGGGCGGGACTGTTCCACGGTGTGGTCGGAATAGTCCTTCTCCGGCGCGGCAGGGGCAGCCTGCAGCTGCTCGGACCGGACCCGCGGAGACTCCGCCCGCGGCGCCCGGACCTGTTCCGGTTCCCGCTGCGCCTGTTCCGGCGCCGGCAGTCCCGGCTGCCCGGCCGTGGCTTCGGCGGCCGGGGCGGGTTCACCGAGGTGGGCGAAGGCCTCAGCGAGGCGGTCCAGCGTCAGGGCGGGCTTCGGCTGCTGCTCCTCCGCGTGCTCCACGAACGGCAGTGCAACTTCCTCCCCGCCGAAGGTGAGGACGGCGGCGGGCCTGGAGGCGTCGCCGTCGTGCTTCCCTGTTTCCGCCGGCGCCGCGGGCTGGGCCTGCGGAGCCTGCCTGGCCGCGGCCACCTCGTCGTCGTGCAGATGGGCGGCGTGCGCTGCCGCAGCAATGTTGGCAAGGGCAAGCCGGGTGGCTTCGGCCTTGGCGTGCCGCTCGGCGTCCGTGGGGTCGGGGTGGACCGTGTGCACGTGGAGGGCAGCTGCGGGAGCAGCATCCACCTGCTGGCCGCCGCGGCCGCGGCGGCGCTTCCGGTCGGGACGGACGCCGGGCTGGCTGCTGTCCCCACGCTGCGCCTCAGTACGGTGGCTTTCGTTCCGGACGTCCGGGCGGGCGTCCGAGCGCTGAACATGGTGTTCAGCCGCCACGATGTTGGCCCGGCGGTGCTCCACGGGGTCATCGTGGGTCACCACGCCGCGGCCGGCGCAGGCCTCGCACTGCTCGCCAAACACTTCAAGGAGCCCGGTGCCCATCCGCTTGCGCGTCATCTGCACCAGGCCAAGCGACGTTACTTCGGCAACCTGGTGTTTGGTGCGGTCCCGTCCCAGGCACTCCACCATCCTGCGGAGGACGAGGTCGCGGTTCGATTCCAGGACCATGTCGATGAAGTCGATGACGATGATGCCGCCGATATCGCGCAGGCGGAGCTGGCGGACCACTTCCTCCGCAGCTTCCAGGTTGTTCTTGGTGACGGTCTCTTCAAGGTTGCCGCCGCTGCCGGTGAATTTGCCGGTGTTGACGTCCACCACGGTCATGGCCTCGGTGCGGTCGATCACCAGCGAGCCGCCGGAGGGCAGGAAGACCTTCCGTTCCAGTGCCTTGTGGATCTGTTCGTCGATCCGCCATGCGCTGAAGATGTCCTGGTCCTTGGTCCATTTCTCGAGGCGCCCCACGAGATCGGGAGCAACGTAGGTGACGTACGCCTCGATGGTGTCCCAGGCTTCCTCGCCGGAGACGATCAGCTTGGAGAAGTCCTCGTTGAAGACGTCGCGGACCACCTTGATGGTCAGGTCCGGTTCGCCGTACAGCAGCTCCGGAGCAAGGATCTTGGTGGACTTCGACTGGCTTTCGATACCTTCCCACTGTGCCCGCAGCCGGTTGATGTCGTGGGTCAGCTCTTCCTCGGAGGCGCCTTCCGCAGCGGTCCGGACAATCACGCCGGCCTGCTCGGGGAGGCGGTCCTTGAGGATCCGCTTGAGGCGGTTGCGTTCGACGTCGGGCAGCTTGCGGGAGATGCCGGTCATGGAACCGCCGGGAACGAAGACCAGGTAGCGGCCCGGCAGCGAGATCTGGCTGGTCAGGCGCGCGCCCTTGTGGCCCACGGGGTCCTTGGTGACCTGGACCAGCACGGTGTCGCCGGACTTGAGCGCGTTTTCAATGCGGCGCTGCTTGCCCTCGAGGTTCACGGCGTCCCAGTTGACTTCGCCGGCGTACAGGACGGCGTTGCGGCCGCGTCCGATGTCCACGAAGGCAGCTTCCATGGACGGCAGCACGTTCTGGACCTTGCCCAGGTAGACGTTGCCGATCAGGGAATCCTGCTGGGTCTTGGAGACAAAGTGCTCGGCCAGGACGCCGTCTTCCAGGACGGCAATCTGGATTCTGTCATCGCGCTGGCGCACGATCATCTGCCGGTCCACAGACTCCCGGCGGGCCAGGAACTCGGCTTCGGTAATGACGGTGCGGCGGCGGCCGGTGTCGCGTGATTCGCGGCGGCGCTGCTTCTTGGCCTCCAGGCGGGTGGAACCCTTGACGCTGGTGACCCGGTTGCTGACCGCGGGTTCGCTCACGGCGCGCGGTGCGCGGACGCGGGTCACCGTGTTGGGCGGATCCTCGTCTCCGCCGCCCGTCAGTTCAAGGTCCTGGTCGCCACGGCGGCGGCGGCGCCGACGGCGGGACGTCACGCCCTCGTCGGCCTGCGCACCGGATTCCTCATCGGCGTCATCGGCAGCATCGGTCTCTGCATCAGAGTTCTCGGCGTCTTCGCCGTCACGCTCACCGGTCCTGCTGCGTCCGCGGCGGCCGCGGCCGCGGCGCCTCCGGCGGTTACCGGCGTCGTCTGAATCGTCCTCGGTGTCCTCTTCTTCAGCTTCTTCCATGGCGGCCGGTGCGGGCCGGACTACGGCGCTGAGATCCGGGGCCTGGAACAGGACGGAGGTGGCGGAGCCGGGCTCCAAAAAGAGGGAGCCGAAAGGGCTTGCCGCGGCGGAGGCGGCTTCAGGTTTTGCAGCAGGGGCGGCTGCCGGTTCAGCTGCGGCAGCCGCCGGGCCGGCAACGGGTGCAGCTTCAGGGGCGGGTGCAGCTTCAGCGCGTGCAGCTTCAGGGGCGGGCGCAGCTTCAGCGGGTGCGGCTTCGGGGGCGGGTGCAGCTTCAGCGCGTGCGGCTTCAGCGGGTGCGGCTTCTGCCGCCGGCGTCTCTGCCTGCTCCGCCGCGGCCGCCACCGCGGGGGCGGAGGTCTTGCGGGTGGCAACCCGCCGGCGTCGGACGGGTTTTGCGTCCTCCCCGGCGGCTTCCGAAGGCGCGCCGGCTGACGCAGCCTGCGTGCCGGCGTCGTTACCGGCAGCGGCGGCTGCCTCCTCGGCGAAAGCCGGAAGCGGCTCGGCGGGGTCAACCTTCTTCCTGGAACGGCTCCTGCGGACGGGGGCCTTCGCCTCAGCGGCGTCAGGATCCGGCACTGCGTTCGTGCCGGGCTCTGCGGCCCTGGCCTCTGCCTGCACGGAATCTGCGCCCGCGACGTCTGTTTCGGCGAGGGCGTCACTGGCCTTGGGAGCGGCTTTCCGCCTGGTCCTCGTGGCCTTCTTCGGCTCGGCCGCGGCACCCGTGGCCGCTGCTTCATCGTTAACGGCTAAAACTTGTTCATTATCCATATGTGGCAACACTCCTGCCCCTGACGTACCGCCACATCCGGCACCCATTGGGGCACATATTGTCAAAACCCGCAGGCGTTGACAGAAGTCAAGTGGATACCCCCAGGTTCGCACCGGCAGTGGGGTGCGGCAGCCCGTGGGGGCCGGCAGGATGTTCAAAAACCCGTTGTTTCCAAATGCCACAACCAGGTGCCGCCCAATGGAGTTGCGGGAGGCCGGATCAACAAACCCAAAGCCCGCGCTGCTCGTCACTGGCGGTCTTGCGAACAAGCCACCGGACCGGAGTCCGAATGTGGATCGGGTTCCAGCCACGTTCATTCTCTCATACCCGGACTATTCCACGGCGGAAGGGGCGCTGCCTGTTCCCTTCCCTGAAGGGTCTTTCCAGCCGCCGGCGTTACAATCGGGCAAGGAGCACCCGATGAAAAGGACGCCTTGCCAATGCCCAGCATTTCCCCCGTCAGCGGCACCCACACGCCGGAGCGGACTGTTGATCCGGACACCAGCGAGGCCGGAGCCCGCCCGCCCATGACCCGCGACCGGCCCCTCGGCTGGCTGCTGGTGGTCACCGGGGTGGTTGGCTGGCTTGCCTCCGGAACACTGGTCCTGGAGAAACTGGAGGTCCTCAAGGATCCTAACCACACCACGGTGTGCGATGTGAACCCCTGGATCTCCTGCGGCCAGGTGATGCAGACCTGGCAAAGCTCGCTGTTCGGCTTCCCCAATATGTTCATCGGAATCGTGGCCTTCGCCATCACCATCACGGTGGGAATGGCGCTGCTCGCCGGCGCCAACTTTGCCCGGTGGTACTGGCTTGGCCTGCAGGCCGGCGTCACACTCGGCTTCGCGTTTGTGGTGTGGCTGTGGTCGCAGGCGCTGTACGTCATCCACATCCTGTGCCCGTTCTGCATGATTGTATGGGCGGCAATGATACCGCTCTTCGTGTGGGTGACCATCCGGAACATCAGCGCCGGCGTGATCCCGGTGCCGGCCAAGGCCGCACGCATTCTGGGTGACTCCGGCTGGATCATCACGGCCCTGCTCTACGTCGCCGCTATCGCCACCATCTTCTTCGCCTTTATCCAGGTTTTCGCCGGAACGTCAGGGTTCTAGGGCTGCGCTTCCTCGTCGGCAAAGATGAGTACCCTGTACTCGTGCGCCAGCAGCCCGGCCGCGCTCTAATTGAGGCAGGACTGCCGGAAACCCGGATCCGGGGCCAGCGGCAGTTCCTTCAACGAGAGAGGATCAGCTGCAATGAAAATCTTCCTTACGAGGGCAGCCTTGCCACTGGCACTGGGGGTCTGCCTTGTCGGAATGGCCGGAATCCCCGCCCTCGCTGCAGATCCGCCCGCGGCAGAACAATCACCGGTGGGCGGAGACCACGCCCATCCGCACTTTGTCATGACCGGCAACGGCTGCGTGGACATCAACCAGGTGCTGTTTGAGCCCGATGTGAGGGGCATGCATCGTGCCGCCGCCGTAACGGGAACGGACAAGGGGCCTTGGCACGGCGCCTGCCCAACTTCCTGACGGCGCAGTTCCACACCGGCACGCCCGCCTGAGGCACCTTGGGCTCACCACATTCCAAGAGACACCTGAGGCCCCGGTTTCCCGGGGCCCCAGGTGTCTGTTCACGCAGCGAATCCGGCAGTCTCCGGACCTATGCCTGGAACCAGATCTTGATCTCGCGCTCCGCGGAATCGGTGGAGTCTGAGCCGTGCACCAGGTTCTGCTGGACCTTCAGGCCCCAGTCACGGCCGAAATCGCCGCGGATGGTACCGGGGGCCGCCGTGGTGGGATCGGTGGTGCCGGCCAGGGAGCGGAATCCCTCGATGACCCGGTGGCCCTCGAAGATGGCTGCAACAACAGGGCCGCTGAGCATGAATTCCACCAGGGGCTCGTAGAAGGGCTTGCCCACGTGCTCCTCATAGTGCTGTTCCAGGAGTTCGCGCGAGGCGTCTACCTTCTTGAGTTCGGCCAGGGTGTAGCCCTTGGCTTCGATCCGGGCCAGGATGGCGCCGGTCAGGTTACGGGCGACGCCGTCGGGCTTGATCAGGACGAGGGTGCGCTCAGTGGTCACGACTGCTCCAATGCGTTGGGATGGGTTTCGGGGACAAGTCTACGGGGACTTGCCTACAGGAACTTGCTTACGGGGACTGCGGCTGCTCTCCCGGTCCGGCCGCCTGGTCCGGGTGCGCGGCCTCCCACTCCGCCTGCTCGCGGGCGCGCTCCCCGGCCTCGCGGTCCAGCCGGATTCCGGTGCGGATGCCGTACCACCATGCGGCTGCGAACAGGGCGCCCACCAGGAACATGGCGGGCTCGAAGATGCCGGTGAGGACCAGGACGAGCTGCAGGATCCAGCCCAGCCCGATGCCCCAAGGCCTCGTGAGGAAGGCGCAGGCCACGATCATCACAACACTGAGCCCGATCCCCACACCCAGGATGAGGGCCGGCGGGAACTCCCCGCGGCGCAGTCCGAACACCGCCAGGGTAGCGAAGAACATGACGAAGGCTTCCAGCAGCAGCACGGTGGACGCGAACATCACCTTGGTGGAGCGGCGCTTCCTGGGCATGCCCGGGCGCCATTCACGCTGGGCTTTGGTCAGCCTGGCCACTCAGGCCTCCGTCTTTCCGAGCAGGATCCGGGCCTCGGCAACCAGGGTGATGGAGCCAGTCACCAGGACTCCCCCTGACAGGTCGTCGTTGGCTTCGGCGCGTTCCACTGCCCACTCCAGGGCGTCGTCAAGCTTCTCCGCGATGTGCACGTTGTCCTCGCCGAAGCCAAGCTCAACCGCGAGTTCGGCCAGTTCCGCGGCAGGCACTGCCCGCGGGGAGTTCGACTGGGTGAAGCAGAATTCCTCCGCAATCCCGCCGAGCGATTCCTTGAGCTGCCGGAGGATCTCCTCAGCATCCTTTTCCTTCAGCACCCCCACAACCGGAACCAGCCTGGTGAAGTTGAAGGCTTCCTGCAGGGCGGCAGCGGATGCCTTGATGCCGTCCGGGTTATGGGCAGCATCCACAATGATGGTGGGCGCGGTCCGCACCACCTCAAGCCGGCCCGGCGACGTCACGTTGGCGAAGCCTTCCTGCAGCACGTCGAAGTCGAGTTCCTTTTCGCCCCCGAAGAATGCCTCAATCGCGGCCACGGCCACCGCGGCGTTCTGTGCCTGGTGGGCGCCGTGCAGCGGGACCAGCAGCTCCGGGTACCGGCCGGCGAGGCCCTGGATGCTCACCATCTGCCCGCCCACCGCCACAGTCCGGGACTCAACGCCGAATTCCACGCCTTCGAAACGGAACGGCACGCCCACGTCCTTTGCCTTCTCCAGCAGGACCTGTGCCGCGTCCAGGGGCTGGGCGGCGCTGATAAGGTAGCCGCCCGGCTTGATGATGCCGGCCTTCTCATGGGCGATGTCCTCGGTGGTGTCGCCCAGCAGGTCCGTGTGGTCGAGGGAAATGGGCGTGATGACGGAGACCTGGCCGTCGCCCACGTTGGTGGCATCGGTGATCCCGCCCAGGCCAACCTCGATGACGGCCACGTTGACCGGCTGGTCCGCGAAGATCGCGAAGCCCAGGATGGTGAGGCATTCGAAGTACGTGAGCCGGGGCTGGCCCGCGGCCTCAAGCTCGGAATCCACGATCTGCAGGTAGGGACGGATTTCGTCCCAGATCCGGACGAAGGTCTCGTCCGGAACCGGGTGGCCGTCGATGCTGATCCGCTCAGTGACCTTGGACAGGTGCGGGCTGGTGTACCGTCCGGTGCTGAGGCCATGGGCCCTCAGCACCGATTCGATCATGCGGGCGGTGGAGGTCTTGCCGTTGGTGCCGGTCACGTGGATGATCGGGAACGCCTTGTTGGGCTCTCCCAGCACGTCCATGGCGCGGAACAGCGGCTCGAGGCGCGGCTCCATCTTATTTTCCGGCGCCCGGCCCAGCAGTTCGGCGTAAACGCTCTCCACGGAGAATTCGTCAGTCATGGATCAGGCCTCTATTTTTTCGACGGCGACAGCCGGCTCGGCGGCGTCCGAAGGTTCTGCCATCAGGTCAACGGTGAGGGTCTCGCCCTTGACCAGGTCGGCGTTGGCGAGCAGGGCGTCGACGACGTTCTGCCGGGCAGTTACCGTGGTCCGGATCCGGTCGCTGACGTTCAGCCCGGCATCCTTGCGGGCCTGCTGGATGGCGCGGACCATGTCCCGGGCCAGTCCCTCGGCTTCCAGTTCCGGGGTGACCTCGGTGTTCAGGACAACGAAGCCGCCACCGGGAAGGACAGCGGCTGCACGTGAGCCGGCACCTTCTGCGGCTTCAGCCACGACGGTCTCAAGGATGTATTCCTGCGGCTCAAGCTCAAGGCCGCCCGCGGTGACCACGCCTGCTTCGCTGACGGACCAGTCCCCGGACTTGGAGCCCTTGATGGCCTGCTGTACGTTCTTGCCCAGCCGCGGTCCTGCAGCCCGGGCGTTAACCACAAGCTTCTGCTCGATGCCGAACTCCTCCGGGGAGGCGGCCTCTGCGTCGAGCAGGCGGACCGAACGCAGGTTCAGTTCATCGGCGACGACGGCGGCAAAGCCTTCCAGGGCGCCTGCACCGGGTGCCACTACCGTGAGTTCCTGCAGCGGGAGGCGCACGCGCAGGTTGGCTGCCTTGCGGAGCGAGGACCCGGTGGAGCAGATCTGCTGGACCTTGTCCATCGCCTCGACCAGTCCCGGGTTGGCCGGGAACAGCCCGGCGTCCGGCCAGTCGGCCAGGTGCACGGAGCGGCCGCCCGTGAGGCCGCGCCAGATCTCCTCGGAAACGAGCGGCAGCAGGGACGCAGCCACGCGCGCAACGGTTTCCAGCGCGGTGTAGAGAGCGTCGAAGGCGTCGACGCTCTCGTCGAAGAACCGCTGCCGGCTCCGGCGCACGTACCAGTTGGTGAGCATATCCAGGTAACTGCGCAGTTCGTCGCAGGCGCCGGAGATGTCATAGCTGTCGAGCTGGGCGGTCATATTGCGGACCAGGTCGCCGGTGTTGGCCAGCAGGTACTGGTCCAGGGTGTCGTCGTAACCGTCATAGCGCAGCTTCGCGTCGTAGCCTGAGCCGCCATTGGAGGCATTGGTGTAGAGCGTGAAGAAGCTGTACACGTTCCACAGCGGCAGGATGACCTGGCGGACGCCGTCGCGGATTCCCTGCTCGGTGACCACCAGGTTGCCGCCGCGCAGGATCGGGCTGGACATCAGGAACCAGCGCATGGCGTCGGAGCCGTCGCGGTCCAGGACCTCGGAGACGTCCGGGTAGTTGCGCAGGCTCTTGGACATCTTCTGCCCGTCCGAGCCCAGCACGATGCCGTGGCTGATGACGTTGCGGAAGGCCGGCCTGTCGAAGAGCGCGGTGGACAGGATGTGCAGCATGTAGAACCAGCCGCGGGTCTGGCCGATGTATTCCACGATGAAGTCGGCGGGGTTGTGGGTGTCGAACCAGGCCTCGTTCTGGAACGGGTAGTGCACCTGGCCGTAGGGCATGGAACCCGAATCGAACCAGACGTCCAGGACATCCTCCACGCGGCGCATGACGGACTGGCCCTCTTCGGGGGTTCGGGGATCGTCCGGGTTGGGCCTGGTCAGTTCGTCGATGAACGGGCGGTGCAGGTCCACCTGGCCGTCCTTGTTCAGCGGCAGCCGGCCGAAGTCCGCTTCGATCTCGGCCAGCGAGCCGTAGACGTCGGTGCGGGGGTATTCGGGGTCGGAGGACTGCCACACGGGGATGGGGCTGCCCCAGTAGCGGTTGCGGCTGATGGA
Organism: Arthrobacter sp. PGP41; assembly: GCF_002953935.1. Classification (NCBI taxonomy): domain Bacteria; kingdom Bacillati; phylum Actinomycetota; class Actinomycetes; order Micrococcales; family Micrococcaceae; genus Arthrobacter; species Arthrobacter sp. PGP41. The sequence continues at coordinate 2,556,729 of NZ_CP026514.1, forward strand.
CCAGTCGCGGGCGTTCTCCAGCCACTTGCCGAACTGGCCGTCTTTGACGTTGCCCGGGATCCAGTTGATCTCCTGGTTCAACTCGGACATGCGGTCCTTGAACTTGGTGACTTCCACGTACCAGGAGGACACAGCACGGTAGATCAGGGGGTTGCGGCACCGCCAGCAGTGCGGGTAGCTGTGCTCATAGCTTGCCTGGCGGACCAGGCGTCCCTGGGCGCGCAGCACCTGCGTGATGGGCTTGTTGGCCTCGAACACCTGCAGGCCCGCGATGTCGTGCAGGTCCCCGTGCTTGAAAAGGGGCAGGAAATTTGCGCCCTCGTCCACGGAGAGGATCACCGGAATGCCGGCCTCCTCGCACACCTTCTGGTCATCCTCGCCGTAGGCAGGGGACTGGTGGACGATGCCGGTGCCGTCAGTGGTGGTGACGTAATCGGCAACCAGGAACCGCCACGCGTTCTCCATGCCGTATTTTTCGTTGTCTGCGAAGTCCCGCCACAGCGGCTGGTACTTAAGCCCCTCCAATTCCGCGCCGGTGTGGGTAGACACCACCGCGGCCTGGGCAGCCTCGAAATCCTCATAGCCCAGGTCCTTGGCGTAGTTGCCCACCAGGTCGGCCGCAAGCAGGAAGCTTCCCGTGACAGGCGCCTCCGAGGAGGCAGCCTTGATCCCGTTCGGGCCGGCGGGCAGCACCGCGTAGGTGATGGAAGGGCCGACGGCGAGCGCGGCGTTGGTGGGCAGCGTCCAGGGCGTGGTGGTCCAGGCGAGCGCCTGCACGCCGGCCAACTGCCGGGACAGCTCCGATTCCCCCGCGATGATCGGGAAGGTCACGGTGACCGTCTGGTCCTGGCGGTTCTTGTAGACGTCGTCATCCATCCTCAGCTCATGGTTGGACAGCGGTGTTTCGTCCTTCCAGCAGTACGGAAGGACCCGGTAGCCGTTGTAGGTGAGGCCTTTTTCGTGCAGCTGTTTGAACGCCCAGAGGACGGACTCCATGTACTCCACGTTGAGGGTCTTGTAGTCGTTGTCGAAGTCCACCCAGCGTGCCTGGCGGGTCACGTAATCGCGCCACTCGTCGGCGTACTTCATTACGGAGGCGCGGCAGGCGTCATTGAATTTGTCGATGCCCATGGCTTCGATCTGGGTCTTGTCCGTCATGCCCAGCTGCTTCATGGCTTCAAGTTCGGCGGGCAGGCCGTGGGTGTCCCAACCGAAACGGCGCTCCACGCGCTTGCCGCGCTGGGTCTGGTAGCGGCCTACCAGGTCCTTGGCGTAGCCGGTCAGCAGGTGCCCGTAGTGCGGCAGTCCGTTGGCGAAGGGAGGTCCATCGTAGAAGACAAACTCGTTGCTGCCGGGCTCGCCGCCGGGGGCATCCGCGCTGCGCTGGTCGATGCTGGCCTGGAAGGTGCCGTCCTGGTCCCAGTACTTCAGGATGCGCTCTTCGATCTCCGGAAACTTCACGGAGGCGGAAACAGCGGCACCGCCGCTGGACGACGCGCTGGCAGAAGTGGAGGCTGAGGCCTTGGGGTAATACGTCATGTCGACATCCTGGGTTGAGCTTGGCGAACTGCCGGCCTGCGCCGTCTTGTTCCGTTCAGGATGCGAGGACGGTTTGCCGTGTTGTCCGCCGGACCCCACGCTTGCCGCGGTACCACCTCACTTACCGGCGTTGCGTGTTCCCCGAAAGGAACAGGCGCCACGCCGGCCGCTCATTGACTGCTGTGACGGGCTTACCCGTCCGGTTCTACTGGCGCGGACCCCGTGACGGCAGTTCGCGTGTTCTTCCGGAAGCTCACCGGTGATTGCCGGGTCATAGCCATCTCTGAGTCTACTATCGCCGCCGGTCCATCGCCATTCCGGCACCGGGGCGTGCAAACCCTGCTGCGCAACAGCGGCCAGATGCCTAGACTCAAGCACATGGCCAACTCTGCACGGCTTCGGGAAGCATTGCGCCCGGGCAGGGCATACGCATGGCTTTGGTTCCTCCTGATGGTGCCGCTGGTGGGCTTGTCCATCCTTCGCGCAATCCCTGCCGCGTGGCCGGTGGGCATAATCCAGCTGCTGGCCTTCACTCCGTGGCTGGCGGCGCCGGCCGGAGCGGCCCTCCTGCTGGCCGTGCTGGGCCGGAACCGCTGGCATGCTGCCGTCAGCTCGGCGCTGCTGGCCTGCCTGGCCTTCTGGCTCTTCCCGCTCCAGGCAGGCAAGCGGGTTACCGGCGACGGGCCGACCGTGGAGTTACGGGTCATGAGTTTCAACTCGAAGCTGGGCCAGGCCGATGCCCGCACGGTTGTCCGCCTGGTGCAGGAGAACCGGATCGATGTGCTGGCCGTCCAGGAGCATTCCCAGGCGTTCCAGGAGCGCCTGGCTGCCGAAGGCCTGGACACGCTGCTGCCGGAAAGCGCGACCGAACCTGCCAAAAACGCCGGTGGCAGCGCCCTGTACTCGCGGTTTCCCCTTGAGGAGGCCGGACGGGTTCCCGGCACTGCGTTCCCGATGCCGATCGTCCGGGTTACCGTCACGTCACAGGGCAGGGCAGGGGTGCTGGAAGTGATCAATGTCCACGCCAGGGCGCCCGTGGAGCACATGGCACGGCAGTGGCGCAGCGACCTGGCCGCAATCGGAAGGGTGGCCGCCGGCGGCGGGAGCAGGCTCCTCATCGGAGACTTCAACGCCACCTACGACCACGCCGAGTTCCGCAGCCTCCTGCGCGGCGGGGAGGGTCCGGGACTTGTGGACGCGGGCGTGGCGGCCGGCGCACGGCTGGTGCCCACCTGGCCCATGGACGGACAGCTGCTGCCCGGCATCACCATCGACCACGTGGTGACCAGCCCGGATGTGGGGAGCTCCGGCTACGCGGTGCACCGGGTAGCCGGCAGCGACCATGCGGCGGTCACGGCGGTCCTTGGCGTCCCCGCGGGCTGATCCCTGGAGCCCCGCGGCCATGGGGTTCCCGGCAGCGTTCCAGCGGTCAGTTCTTGCGGATCAGCTTGTGGTTGGCTGCCTGGGCCACCGGCCGGATGACGATCTGGTCGAGGTTGACGTGGTGCGGAACGCTCACGGCGTACCGCACCACTCCGGCCACGTCACCTGCAGTGAGCGGTTTCTCCACCCCTTGGTAGACCTTGTCCGCAGCCTGCCGGTCACCGAGCCGGTTCAAAGCAAACTCCTCGGTCTGGACCAGCCCGGGTGCCACCTCGATGACCCGGACGTTGTGCTCGGCCTCCTCCAGGCGGAGGGCACCCGTCAGTGCGTGCTGGGCGAATTTCGCCGCGTTGTAGCCGCCACCGCCTTCATAGGCTGCGAGCCCGGCCGTGGAGGTCAGGTTGAGTACGGTCCCTTCGCCGTTGGCGCGCAGCATCGGCAGGAAGGCCCGGGTGAGTTTCATGGTGCCCAGCACGTTGACCCGGTACATCCACTCCCAGTCCCCAGTGTCGGCCGAACCGATGGTGTCGGCGCCCCGGGCACCGCCGGCGATGTTGATCAGCGTGTCGATGCCGCCCGCTTCGGCGACCTGCGCCACAAGCCGGGACACGTCGTCGTCCTCCGAAATGTCGGCAGGGACGGCGACTGCACCCGTTTCCTCCGCCAGGGCGGCGAGGCGGTCCGCGCGGCGCGCCACGGCAAACACGGTCCACCCGTCCGCCGCGAGGGCACGGACAGTGGCCTCCCCGATTCCGCTGCTTGCGCCGGTCACCACTGCTGCTTTTTTCTGTGAAACGTCAGTCATGGCACCACCCTAGCGGGGGCCACCGGACGGCCGCCTCCTGATGAGTCGCCGGATGAACCAACGCGCCGGCCGGCGCCTCGTGGACGCGAGGCGGGCGGACGGGGCGGGACATGAAACAATTGGCAGATGGCTGAAGACAAACAGGGTACAGACACGCCCACCACCGCCCCCATCAACGTTCCGGACAAGCCGGCCCTCGAGGGCCTCGAGGCTGCCCTTACGCAGCGCTGGCTGGCCGAGGGAACCTACAAGTTCAACCGGGAGACAACCCGGGACCAGGTCTACTCGATCGACACTCCCCCGCCCACCGCTTCCGGTTCACTGCACGTGGGGCACATGTTCTCCTACACGCAGACTGACGTGCTGGCGCGCTACCAGCGCATGACCGGCAAAAACGTCTTTTACCCCATGGGCTGGGACGACAACGGCCTGCCCACCGAACGCCGTGTCCAGAACTTCTACGGCGTCCGCTGCGACCCCTCCATCCCGTACAACCCTGGCTACCGGCCGCCGGCGCAGCCTGCGAAGAACCAGCGGGACTTCGACGTCGTCTCCCGCCGCAACTTCATCGAGCTCTGCGAGGAGCTGGCGGTTGAGGACGAGAAGGTCTTCGAAAACCTCTTCCAGACACTGGGCCTGTCCGTGGACTGGGAGCTGACATACCGCACCATCGACGACAACTCGCGGGCAGTCTCGCAGCGCGCGTTCCTGGCCAACCTGGCGGCGGGCGACGCCTACATGGCCGAGGCGCCCACCCTCTGGGACGTAACGTTCCGTACAGCCGTGGCCCAGGCCGAACTTGAGGACCGCGAGGTCCCCGGCGCCTACTACCGCTACCCGTTCTTCACCGAGGACGGACAGAAGATCCATATCGAGACCACCCGTCCCGAACTGCTGGCTGCCTGCGCCGCGCTGGTGGCGAATCCCGACGACGAACGGTACCAGCCGCTGTTCGGCAAGAAGGTCACGTCACCCGTCTTCGGCGTCGAGGTTGAGGTGAAGGCGCACCCGCTCGCCAAGGCGGACAAGGGCTCCGGCATTGCCATGGTGTGTACGTTCGGTGACCTGACCGACGTCACCTGGTGGCGCGAACTTCAGCTGCCCACCCGCGCCATCGTTGGCCGGGACGGCCGGATCATCAGCGAGGCTCCCGAGTGGATCACCACCGATGCCGGCCGTGAGGCCTTCGCCGCAATTGCCGGCAAGACGGTCTTCAGCGCCAAGGAAGAGGTGGTGAAGCTCCTCGCCGCGGCGGACCTGCTCGAGGGCGAGCCCAAGAAGATCATGCATCCCGTGAACTTCTACGAAAAAGGCGACAAGCCCCTGGAAGTGGTCACGTCCCGCCAGTGGTACATCCGCAACGGCGGCCGCGATGAGGACCGCCGGGAGCGGCTTATTGCCCGTGGCCAGGAGATCGACTTCCATCCTGCCTTCATGCGTTCCCGCTACGAGAACTGGATTTCAGGCCTGAACGGTGACTGGCTGGTTTCCCGCCAGCGCTTCTTCGGCGTGCCCATCCCCGTCTGGTACCCCCTGGACGCCGACGGCAACCCGGACTACGACTCCCCCATCGTGCCCTCCGACGAGCAGCTGCCCGTGGACCCGGCAGCGGACGCCGCCCCCGGCTTCACCGAAAGCCAGCGCGACGTTCCCGGCGGCTTCACTGGTGACGCGGACATCCTGGACACCTGGGCCACTTCCTCCCTGACTCCAAAGATCGTGGGCGGCTGGAAGCGCGACGAGGACCTCTTCGCCAAGGTCTTCCCGTTTGACGTCCGGCCCCAGGGCCACGACATCATCCGGACCTGGCTGTTCTCCTCTGTGGTGCGCGCGGACGCGTTGGAAAACAGCGCGCCGTGGAAGCACGCCGCCATCTCCGGTTGGATCCTGGACCCGGACCGCAAGAAGATGTCCAAGTCCAAGGGCAACGTGGTGGTGCCCACCGACGTGCTGGAGGAATACGGCTCGGACGCTGTCCGGTACTGGGCCGCTTCTGCCAAGCTCGGCGCGGACACCGCCTACGAGATCGCCCAGATGAAGATCGGCCGCCGCCTGGCCATCAAGCTGCTCAATGCCTCCAAGTTCGTCCTGAACCTGGGCGCCACAGAGGACTCGGTGCTGTCGGCGGACCTTTCCGTCCTCACCAATCCGTTGGACCGTGCGGTCCTGGCGCAGCTCGCCGAGGTTGTGGCCCAGTCCACGAAGGCCTTCGAGAACTACGACTACGCACGGGCGCTGCAGATCACGGAGAGCTTCTTCTGGCAGTTCACCGACGACTACGTGGAGCTCATCAAGGACAGGGCTTACGGCGCAGCGGGCGCCGCGGAGCAGGCCTCGGTGCTGGCAGCGCTGGCCACCACGCTGGACGCCCTGCTGCGGCTCTTCGCGCCGTTCCTGCCGTTCGCCACCGAAGAGGTGTGGAGCTGGTGGCGCAAGGGCTCGGTCCACCGTGCCGCGTGGCCGGCCGCCCTGGCGGTGCCGGGTGGCGACACCACCATGCTCGCAACGGTTGGTGTTGCCCTCAGCGGTGTCCGGAAGGCCAAATCCGAGGCGAAGGTGAAGCAGCGCACAGAGGTCCTGACTGCCACCATCACGGCTCCGGCTGGACTCGCCGGGCAACTGAATGCCGGCCTGGCCGACCTGAAGGCCGCCTCCAATGCCCGCGAAATTTCAATAGTGGTGGGCGAGGGCGAACTGAGCGTCACCGATGTAGAGCTGGCCCCCACTGAGGAGCCCGCGAAAGCATAGCTACCGTGGCCCTGTTTTTGGGCAAAGGGGAAGCCCCATCAGCGTTTTGCCGTTGGTGGGGCTTCGACTTTTCGGCCATCCGGTGACGTCTTGATGGTCTGGCAGAATCCGCTGATCTTCAGGTCTTCCTACGTTCGTCACTAGTAGCTTGCATCCTGACTTTGCCGATGGCTGCGTCGAATGCATATCACTGAATCTTTGGTTTCTGCGTCCCGCTTCTTTCGAAGTGGGTAAGAACTATTGTTGTCCCGGCCACCGCTATGCGCAAGAGCCCCCGCAGAACTACAACCGAGTAGTTCTGCGGGGGCTCTTGCCGCTCCCTCCGGGGCTTCCGGAAGGGCCGTGCCTAGTTGAATTCGGGGCGTTCGGTCCTGCTCCGCTTCAGTTCGAAGAAGTGCGGGTAGGAAGCAATCACAGTGGTGGCGTCCCACAGCTTGCCGGCTTCCTCGCCCCGCGGGATCCGGGTGAGCACGGGACCGAAAAAAGCCGTCCCGTTGAAGGCCACCACGGGCGTTCCAACGTCCTGGCCCACCAGCGAGATGCCTTCCTCGTGGCTGGCCCGGAGCTGGCGGTCGTAGGCGTCCGTGGTCGCGGCGCCGGCCAGTGTTGCGGGAAGGCCGCACTCCGCAAGCGCTTTGCTGATCACAGTGTCGCGGTCCTTTTCGCCCTGTTCATGGATCAACGTGCCCATGGCGTCGTAGAGTGCCTTGACCGTGTCCTTGCCGTGTTCCTCCTGGGCAGCGATGATGACGCGGACTATGCCCCAGGCGTTATCCATGGATTCGCGGTAGGAAGGTTCAAGGTCGCGGCCTTCGTTGAGGACGGCCAGGCTCATGACGTGCCACTCTGTCGCAATGTCGCGGATGGCCTCCACTTCACCGATCCAACGCGAGGTGATCCACGCGAACGGGCACAGCGGATCGAACCAGAAGTCGGCCTTGTTCTTAGCAGGCTCAGTCATGGGGAATTCCTTCGCTGGTTGCGGTGGCGCGGGGCAGCCACGGCGTTTACGGGGTACTGCTGGTAACCAGGCCCGGCCGGGAGTCAGGCAGACTTACGGCGCTTGGCGACGTGGGGAATGATGGTTGGCTCGACGCCCTTCAGCACAACGTCCTCGGTGATGACCACGCTGGCAACGTCTTCGCGGCTGGGGAGGTCGAACATCACGGGAAGCAGCACTTCCTCCATGATGGCCCGCAGTCCGCGGGCACCGGTGCCGCGTTCCAGGGCCTGCTCGGCGATCGCGTTGAGGGCGGTTTCATCGAAAACCAGCTCCACGCCGTCGATCTGGAACATTTTCTGGTACTGCTTCACCAGGGCGTTCTTAGGGGTGGACAGGATCTGGATCAGGGCGTCGCGGTCCAGGTTGGAGACGGTGGTGATCACCGGAAGACGGCCGATGAACTCGGGGATCAGGCCGAATTTCAGCAGGTCCTCGGGCATCACTTCACCGTAGGAATCCACCTTCTTGCTGGCATCATTGAGCGGCGCGCCAAAACCGATGCCCTTCCGGCCGGACCTTGAGCCAATGATGTCCTCCAGGCCCGCAAAAGCACCTGCCACGATGAAGAGGACATTGGTGGTGTCGATCTGGATGAATTCCTGGTGCGGGTGCTTCCGGCCGCCCTGCGGCGGGACGGACGCCACCGTGCCTTCCAGGATTTTCAGGAGCGCCTGCTGGACGCCTTCGCCGGAAACGTCGCGGGTGATGGAGGGGTTCTCGCTCTTGCGGGAAATTTTGTCGATCTCATCAATGTAGATGATGCCCTGCTCAGCCTTCTTGACGTCGTAGTCGGCGGCCTGGATGAGCTTGAGGAGGATGTTCTCCACGTCTTCGCCAACGTAGCCGGCCTCGGTCAGGGCCGTGGCATCGGCTACCGCAAAGGGCACGTTCAGGCGGCGGGCGAGGGTCTGGGCGAGGTAGGTCTTGCCACAGCCCGTGGGGCCGATCAGGAGGATGTTGGACTTGGCGATCTCGACGTCGTCGTGGTGGCCGCCGTCAGCGAGGCTCCCCGACTTGGGCGCATGGCCGGCCTGGATCCGCTTGTAATGGTTGTAGACAGCGACGGCGAGGGAACGCTTCGCGGGCTCCTGGCCGATGACGTATTCCTGCAGGAAATCGAAGATCTCACGGGGTTTGGGCAGTTCGAAGCTGCCCAGATCGGCGACTTCCGCCAGTTCCTCTTCGATAATCTCGTTGCAAAGCTCAATGCACTCATCGCAGATGTAGACACCGGGCCCGGCTATGAGCTTGCGCACCTGCTTCTGGCTCTTTCCGCAGAAAGAGCACTTCAGCAGATCCGTGCTCTCGCCAATCCGAGCCATATGTGAACCCCTTAGTATCTTGCTGCCTGGCAGCCTTGCACCGTTGCTGGAATCTCCACCAGCCTGCGTGGACCGGTTGTGACAACATCCACTCTAGGTCACATTCGCGTCCGAGGGTGGAAGGAAAAGGCCGGTGGTGCCAAATGATTGGCGCCACCGGCGCTTTGCTTTCCCGCTACCTTGTGATTGCCTGCGGTTTGATCTTGCGTGAGTCCAGGACCTGGTCGATCAGGCCGTACGCCTGTGCTTCTTCGGCGGTCAGGATCTTGTCGCGCTCGATGTCGTTGTTGACCTGCTCCGAGGTCCGTCCCGAATGGTGGGCCAGGGTGTCCTCGAGCCAGGAGCGCATGCGCATGACTTCGGCTGCCTGGATCTCCAGGTCTGAAGCCTGTCCGCCCTGGCCGCCGGACAGTGCCGGCTGGTGGATCAGGACCCGGGCATTGGGCAGGGCAAGGCGCTTGCCGGGAGTACCCGCCGCCAGCAGGACCGCCGCGGCGCTTGCAGCCTGGCCCAGGCACACCGTCTGGATCTCCGGACGGATGTACTGCATGGTGTCGTAGATCGCCGTCATGGCCGTGAACGAACCGCCGGGCGAGTTGATGTACAGGGTGATGTCGCGGTCCGGGTCGGTGGATTCAAGGACCAGCAGCTGTGCCATGACGTCATCGGCAGAGGCGTCATCCACCTGGACGCCGAGGAAGATGATGCGGTCCTCGAAGAGCTTGGTGTAGGGGTCCTGGCGCTTGAAGCCGTACGGCGTGCGCTCTTCGAACTGGGGCAGGACGTAGCGGCTGGTCGGGAGGTTACCGGCAGTCGATCCGAAGTTGTAGGTCATTTTTGGTGCTCCTGATCTAGTGTTCTAAATGCCGGGTTACTTCTCGGATGCCGGTTCGCCGGACGAACCATTTGCGGTTCCGCCACCGCCGGAAACGGAACCGGCGTGGGCCGCAATCTTGTCGAAGAAGCCGTATTCCAAGGCCTCGGTGGCTGTGAACCACTTGTCACGGTCGTTGTCCTTGAGGATGGTTTCAACGGTCTGCCCGGTCTGCTCGGCAGTCAGCTCGGCCATGACCTTCTTCATGTGCAGGATGAGCTCGGCCTGGATCTTGATGTCCGAAGCCGTGCCGCCGATGCCGCCCGACGGCTGGTGCATCAGGACGCGGGCGTTCGGAGTGGCGTACCGCTTGCCCTTGGTGCCGGAGGACAACAGGAACTGTCCCATCGAGGCGGCCAGGCCGGTGGCTACCGTGACGACGTCGTTGGGGATGAACTGCATGGTGTCGTAGATGGCCATGCCTGCCGTCACCGAGCCGCCCGGGGAGTTGATGTAGAGGTAGATGTCCTTGTCCGGGTTCTCGGCGGACAGGAGCAGCAGCTGCGAGCAGATGGCATTGGCGTTGTCGTCACGCACCTCTGAGCCCAGCCAGATGATCCGCTCTTTCAGGAGCCGGTTGTAGATGTAGTTGTCCTGGGCTGCGGGATCGACAGTCGCCATCCGGGGGGACTCAGGGTGCTGTGACATGTGTACTTACCTCTCGCTGGTGACGGTGACATCACTGAAAATCACTACTTGGACACTAACCGGTTTCAGGGCTGTTTTGTTCGCGCATCCACGGCTGTTCGCTGACGGCGCACGATCGGCGGGGCCTGTTCGGAGCATCAGGATCCAAGGCAAACGGCCCCCGGATCCAATGATCCGGGGGCCGTTCACACAGTGGCTCTCAGGCCTAGGCCTTGGCCTCTGCCTTGTCTTCCTCAGCGGCTGCCTCTACGGCCTCAGCCTCCGCCTCGGCAGCTTCGGCTGCGGGAGCTTCCTCTTCGCCGCCGGGACGGACGAAGTCGCTCAGGTCCACGGCCTTGCCCTCGGTGTCGGTGACCTCAGCCTGGCCCAGCACGACGGCCAGGGCCTTGCGGCGGCGGACCTCGGAAACCATCATGGGAACCTGGCCGCTCTGGTCGATGATCTGGGCGAACTGGTTCGGGTCCATGCCGTACTGGCTGGCGGTGGTGACGATGTAGTCGATCAGCTCGTTCTGGCTGACATTGACTTCTTCCTTCTCGGCAATGGCGTCGAGGATGATTTCGTTCTGGAAGGCGCGGGCCGTGTTGGCGCGGACCTCTTCGCGGTGCTCCTCGGTGTCGTGCTCGCCTTCACCGTGTCCGCTGCCCTCCTTGAAGTGGGCTTCGAGCTGCTCTTCAACGACGGAGTCCGGAACGGGGACCTCAACGAGCTCAACGAGCTTGTCCAGGACCTTGTCGCGGGCCTCGACGCCCTGCTCCACAACCTTGGAGTCCGCGGCCTGCTTGGCCAGGTCTTCGCGCAGTTCGGCGAGGGTGTCGAACTCGGAAGCGAGCTGGGCGAAGTCGTCGTTTGCCTCGGGGAGTTCGCGCTCCTTGACGGCTTTGACGACGACCTTGACCTGGGCGGCTTCGCCGGCGTGGTCGCCGCCCACCAGGGTGGTGTCGAAGATGGCATCCTCATCGGCGCTGAGCCCGGTGACGGCTTCGTCGAGCCCGTCGAGCATGGTGCCGGCACCCACCTGGTAGGACAGGCCGGAAGCGGAATCAACCTCTTCGCCGTCGATGCTGGCAGTGATGTCGATGGTGAGGAAATCGCCGTCCGCGGCGGGGCGGTCCACGGACTTGAGCGTGCCGAAGCGGCCGCGCAGTTCGTCGAGGGCCTTGTCCACGTCCTCGTCGGAGGAGGTGGCCGCCGCAACCTCAACCTTGATTCCGGCGTAGTCCGGGAGTTCGATTTCGGGGCGGACGTCCACCTCGGCAGCGAACTTCAGTCCGCCGTCCGTTGCGGTGGGGTCCGGGACCTCGGTGATCTCAACCTCGGGGCGGCTCAGGGGGCGGATGCCGGATTCCTGCACAGCGGCCTGGTACCAGCCGTTGAGGCCTTCGTTGATGGCGGTCTCCAGGACGTAGCCGCGGCCGACGCGCTGGTCGATGAGCTTGGCGGGGACTTTGCCCTTACGGAAGCCCGGGACCTGGATCTGCGAAGCAACGGTCTTGTAGGCCGAGTCGATGCTGGGCTTCAATTCCTCAAAGGGGACCTCAACATTGAGCTTGACCCGCGTAGGGGTGAGGTTCTCGACAGCGCTCTTCACGGTCTAAGTACTCCTGGGATTGTGGGATGGGTTTCTGCAAACGCAATGTTTTGTCCAGGCCGAGTGGTCCGGGCCGCAGAGTCGGGGTGACAGGATTTGAACCTGCGACTTCCTGCTCCCAAAGCAGGCGCTCTAGCCAAGCTGAGCTACACCCCGTTAGTGCACAGGCAAGTCTACGGTGATCCGCGCCCTGTTTGCACATTTGACACGTAGCCCATGGATTAGGTTTAGTTGTATCCGGCTTGAACAGCCAGCCCGGAGTTGCAGTCCTGCTAATATTGCAGATGCAGTTCTTCCGGGGACGTAGCTTAATGGTAAAGCCTCAGTCTTCCAAACTGATTACGCGGGTTCGATTCCCGTCGTCCCCTCCATAAACAAAGGCCCCTCGTCAGAGGGGCCTTTGTTGTTCTGTGCCCGTTGTCCTAGGACTGCTGGCAGTACGGGCACCAGTAGAGTTTTCGGCCCGCCATCTCGGCAAGCAGCACCGTGGTGCCGCAGACCCGGCACGGCATCCCGTCCCGCTTGTAGACGTAATGGGCGTTGTCGCGTGCGGGGAAAGTCCCGCTTTTCACAGCGGCCGCGGCTGGTTTACCGCTGCCGGACCAGTACCTGGGCGTCGTGGTGATGATGCGGCCGTCGGCAACGCCGTCGTTCATGACGGTCACGACGTCGCGCCACAGCCTGCGTGCCTCGGCGTCGGGCAGTGCGGTTCCCGGCAGCCAGGGATCGATACGCCGGCGGAAAAGGACCTCGGCGCGGTAGACGTTGCCAACCCCGGCGATGATCTTTTGGTCCATCAGGAGCGCAGCAACCGGGGTTTTCCGGCCCTGTACATTGGCCGCAAACCGTCCGGCGTCGCCCCGCAGGTTCCGCAGCGGGTCCGGCCCCAGCCGGGCGAGGACGGCGTCAGCCTCGGCCGCGGTAATTGCCTCGCAGGTGGTGGCACCCCTTAGGTCAGCCCATCCGTTGCTGCTGGCCAGCCTGACCCGCACGGCGCCCACGGGGTCCGGCGGACCGGCATAGGCGCTGTCCCCGTTGTTACCGCCGCCGTCGCCGTCGTTCGCGTCCGGGAACGTCTCCCGCTCCCCCACCCGGCGCGGGGCACCGATGCTGGAGGAGCCGGCGAACGTGCTGTCGCCGCCGAAACTCCAGGCGCCGTACAGGCCCAGGTGCACATGCAGCACCAGGGTGTTGTCAAAGTGCAGGAACAGGTGCTTGCCGTGCGCCTCGGCCGCGAGCAGGGTGTGCCCGTCCAGGAGCGCGGCGCCTCCGCTGAACCGGCCCTGCGGGCTGGACACAGTGAGCCGCTGGCCGCCGAATACGTCCCCGAACTGCCGCGCCAGGCGGCGGACGGAATGCCCTTCGGGCACTACTCGATGACCTCGCCGGTTGCTTCGTAGGCGGCGATCTTGCCGATGCGGCGGACGTGGCGCTCGTCATTGCTGAAGGGCTCGGTCAGGAAGGCCTCGACCAGCCGGGTCGCTTCCTCCACCGTGTGCTGGCGGCCGCCGACAGCAACAACATTGGCGTCATTGTGCTCGCGGGCGAGTGTGGCGGTCGAGTGGTTCCAGGCAAGGGCGGCCCTGACGCCCTTGACCTTGTTGGCGGCGATCTGCTCCCCGTTGCCTGAGCCGCCCAGCACGATGCCCAGGGCGTGGATGCCTGCCTGCTGGTCGGCAACCACGGCAAGGGCGGCATTGATGCAGAAAGAAGGGTAATCGTCCTGGGCGTCGTAGGTCTTGGGACCGTGGTCCACCACCTCGTAGCCCTTGGCTGTCAGGTGGGACACCAGGTGGGCGCTCAGTTCCATGCCCGCATGGTCGGTGGCGATGTGGACCCGCGGGAAGGCAGGGGATGATGTCACGAGCAGAATCCGTTCGGTTGAGGGCGCCGGCAGCCGGCCGGGACGGCGCAGGCCAGGGTCAGGACAACAGGGTCAAGAATACTAGGACTCCGGCTGGCCGGGCGTCGGCGCGGCCCCGCCGCCGGGCCGGGCCCTTTCAGCAACCCGCGTCAGTACCTCGGCCAGCCTCGCCGCCGAGGCAGGACTGCCCCCGCTCACCGCGAGGCGCTGGCCGTCGGTTTTGCTGACGACGACGGCGGGACCGCTGCTGACGAGCATGGCGGCAGTACCGCCGTGGTGCCGGTAGCCCCACCCGCCATAGTCTGCGGCCTTCACCTCGGCGGCGGTGGCCACTGAGATGGCTCCGGCCGGGACGTTCATGACCGGCACGATGCCGGCCAGCAGGACTTTGAGGCCGCGGCGGTCGGCTTTGATGCGCGCGAACAGGAACGCCGCGCCCACCACCGCGAGGAGCACGAGGAGCGCACCGAGCCAAGGCACTGCAACGGCGATGAGGGCAGCCGGAAACAGCGATGCGATGGCGATCATGACGAACACCGAACTGCGGGCATGGACCCAGAGCCGGATGTCGTCCCGCGTCAGGTCGGGGTCCGCCTCCCTCGCGATGGCCAGCTGGAGGGCCCGGTCGTCATCCGGTGACCACTGCTGGTCAGCTTTGAAGGCAAAGGCCACGATCACGCCGAGCGACAGGGCCGCCCCGCTTCCGAGTGCCAGGACGGTCATGTCCACATGGGATTCACGGGCGTCCGCAAGCCCTGCCTGTCCCACAATCCCGGCAGCGAGGGCGCTGGTGACGAAGAGCGTGAAGAACAGCCCGGCGCCCATCATGATCCGGCGCATCAGCACGGGCCTGTTGATGGGCACGGCCTGGAAGAGGACCAGCCAGCCGCCGGCCAGGATCATCAAGGCTCCTGCCGTGACGTAGGCGCCGAAGGGCGCGAAGGAGGCCCCGCCGTCGTCCGTCCATCGGATGGCGAGCGGCTCCGGAAGGTCCGGCCGGAGCAGGAAGGCGCACACCACGAAGGCCGCCGCCACCAGCACCGGGAACCCCACCACAAACCGAAGGGCTTTCGTGTCCACCGACTCCATGAACTTTCCCATGATTTAACGCTACTCCCACCGCCCGCCGGCGGCTTCCCGCCTCCCGCAGCGGCACCTGCGTGCCGGGCTACTGGCCAAGGCCGGGGGATGCAAGAATGATCAATGCCGCCGCTGGGCACGCCAGCAGGCGGCGCAACCTTTCTGGAGGCCCCACTTTGCCAGGTATGAATCTGACGCGAGCTGAAGCCAGCGAACGTGCCGCCCTGATCGCCGTTGACTCCTATGACGTCAGCCTGGACCTGACCCGGGGCGGAGAGGTCTTTAGCAGCACCACCACGGTGAAGTTCAGCGCCACGCCGGGGTCCTCAACGTTCATCGACGCAGTCACACGCGCGGTGCACAGCGTCACCCTGAACGGCAGGAGCCTTGATCCGGCCACGGTGGCGGACGGCGTCAGGATCCAGCTCCCGGAGCTCGGGGAACACAACGAACTCACGGTGGTGGCCGACGCGCCATACATGAACACCGGCGAGGGACTCCACCGCTTCGTGGACCCGGTGGACAACGAGGTCTACCTCTACACGCAGTTCGAGGTCCCTGATGCGCGGAGGATGTTTGCCGTCTTCGAGCAGCCGGACCTGAAGGCAACCTTCACGTTCACCGTCACCGCCCCCTCCCACTGGGACGTCATCTCGAACTCGCCCACGCCGGCGCCCGTGGAAGCCGCGGCAGGGGACGACGGCGCTGCCCGCTCTGTGTGGGCCTTCTCCCCCACTCCCCGGCTCTCCTCCTACGTCACGGCCCTGATCGCAGGCCCCTACCAGTCGGTGCGCAGCGAGGTGACCAGCTCGGACGGCCGCGTCATCCCGCTCGGCGTCTTCGCCCGGAAGTCGCTGATGCAGTACCTGGACGCTGACAACATCTTCGAACTCACCCGGCAGGGCTTTGAATTCTTCGAGTCGCAGTTCGGCTGCCCCTACCCGTTCGAGAAGTACGACCAGCTCTTTGTGCCCGAGTTCAACGCCGGCGCCATGGAAAACGCCGGCGCGGTGACCATCCTGGAGGGCTACGTCTTCCGGAGCAAGGTCACCGACGCGCAGGTGGAGCGCCGGGCCATCACCGTCCTCCACGAACTTGCACATATGTGGTTCGGCGACCTGGTAACCATGCGCTGGTGGAACGACCTGTGGCTCAACGAGTCCTTCGCCGAGTACATGTCCCACCTCGCAGCCGTCGAGGCGACGGAGTTCACCAGCGCCTGGACCACGTTCGCGTCCGTTGAGAAGTCCTGGGCCTACCGCCAGGACCAGCTGCCCACCACGCACCCCATCTTCGCCGAGATCAATGACCTGCAGGACGTGGAGGTCAACTTCGACGGCATCACCTACGCCAAGGGCGCGTCGGTGCTCCGCCAGCTGGTGGCGTGGGTGGGCCCGGACCAGTTCATGGCCGGCGTGCGCGAGTACTTCGCCAAGCATTCATGGCAGAACACCGAACTGGGCGACCTGCTGCTGGAGCTGGAGAAAGCCAGCGGCCGCGACCTGGACGGTTGGGGACGCCAGTGGCTGGAGACCGCCGGCGTCAATACCCTGAAGCCGGAGCTTGAGGTGGACGGCGAGGGCAGGCTCACGTCCTTCGCCATCGTCCAGTCCGCCGTGGACGAGTGGCCCACCATCCGCCCGCACCGGCTGGCCGTGGGGTTCTACAACCTCAACGGCGCCGGCAAGCTTGAGCGGGTGCACCGCGAGGAACTGGATGTCGACGGCGGACGCACAGAGGTTCCGTCGCTGGTGGGGCTGGCCCGGCCGGACCTGGTCCTGGTCAATGACGACGACCTCGCCTACGCCAAGGTGCGGCTGGACGAAAAGTCGCTCGCGACGGCGACCGCCCACCTGAAGGACTTCAGCCACAGCCTGCCACGGACGCTCGTGTGGAACTCCGCGTGGGACGCTGCCCGCGACGGCGAAACCCCGGCACGGCGGTACGTGGAGCTGGTCCTGGCCAACGTGGCCGCCGAATCCGATTCCTCGGTGATCCTGGTCCAGCTCCGCCAGCTTGCCACCACCCTGAACTTCTACGTGGCCGAGGAACACCGCGAGCGGACGGCGGTGGCTGCGGCGGACCGGCTGTGGGAACTGGCGTCCCAGGTGCCGGGCGGGTCGGACGCGCAGCTGCAGTTCGTGAAGTCGTTTGCGCTGCTGGCGGGCAGCGACGCCCAGCTGGAGAAGGTGACGGGACTCCTGGACGGCGCCCTGGTCCTGGACGGGCTGACTGTTGACCAGGACCTGCGCTGGGAGCTGGTCACGTCACTTGTGGTGGGCGGACGCCTCGGCCAGGACGGAATCGACGCGGAACTTGCGCGGGACAACACCTCCAGCGGCCAGAATGCCGCTGCCCTTGCAAAGGCCGCCATCCCCACGCCGGAGGCGAAGGCAGCCGCCTGGGAATCCATTGTGGTCAAGGGCGAGCTCTCCAATGCACTGCAGGGCTCAGCGGTCACCGGCTTCATGCGCGTGCTGGACCGGTCCCTGCTGGAGCCCTACGCCGAAAAGTACTTCGAGGCAGTGCCGGGAATCGTCGAAACCCGCACCCACGCACTGGCCCAGCAGATCGTCGTCGGACTCTATCCTGCGCTGCTGACCACCCAGGCAACCGTGGACCGGACCGACGGCTTCCTGGCGGCGCTTCCGCCCGCAAGCGCCGCTCTGCGGCGAATGATGCTGGAAAACCGCGATGGCGTCGCCCGGGCGCTGCGTGCTCGCGCTGCGGATGTCCTTCCCGGCGAAACGGTGCCTGCGTCATGAGCCTGCACGAGCACCGCTACGGGCTGACGGTCCAGTGGACGGGCAACTCGGGCAGCGGGACGGCGTCCTATCGCGGCTACTCGCGCGACCACGACATCCTTATTCTGGGGCTCCCTGTCCTCAAGGGCTCCGCGGACCCCGCCTTCCACGGAGACCGGGAACGGTACAACCCGGAGCAGCTGCTCCTGGCGGCCCTTGCCCAGTGCCATATGCTCTCTTTCCTGCACGTGGCCGTGAAGCATGGCGTGGTGGTCACGGCTTACCGGGACGAGGCTTTCGGGCTGATGAGGCTGAACCGGGACGGCAGCGGCCAGTTCGAGCGAGTGACGCTCCGGCCGCAGGTGACCGTGGCAGACGCTGCGCAGGTGGAGCTGGCCGGCCGGCTCCACCATGAGGCGAACCAGGTGTGCTTCATCGCCCGCAGCGTGAACTTCCCGGTGGAGCATGAACCGGTGACGCTAGCGCCCTGATGCCCAAGTAAGTAGCGCTAAGTGTCGTTTTGGAGCTCCAAAACGACACTTAGCGCTACCTAGTTGGGGCAGCGGGACTCAGAGCTTCTTGGCGAGGCGCGCCTCGGTTCCGGGGGACAGTCCCGCCTTCCGCGGCCTGTCCAGCCCGAGCCGGCGTTCGTCCGCCAGGGTGTCCTGCAGGGTCTCCTGCCAAGGCCGCAGCTGAAGCCCGGCAGCGACGGCTGCCCGGTTGCTCCGCGCCATGAAGCCCTCATGCCCGGGCGGGAGCCAGAGCGGCAGCGAGTCCGGGCCTGCCCAGTAGTTGACGCCCTGGTTCGCAAGCCACTCTTCTTCCGCCGGAAGAACCTCGCCGTCGTGGCCGGCGGTTTCCCTGGCGGCGGCAAGGTACGTTCCGAAAGCCACCTGCCCGCCCAGGGCGTTCAACGCTCCGGCGACACCCTTCCCGGCCGCCTTGAGGACCCAGGCAGCAAGGTCGCGGACGTCGATGACCTGGGTTGGATGATGACCGGCCGCGGGAACCACCACCGGATTCTTGTCCCTGGCGAAGCGGGCGGGCCAGTAGCCGTAGCGGTCCGAGCTGTCCCCCGGGCCGCCGATCAGGCCGGCACGGCACAAGTGGGCTTTCCCGCCTGCCGCTTCGAGGGTGGCGGCCTCGATGGCCGCCTTCGATTCGCCGTAATTCTCCGGAGTGGAGGGAATTCCCGGCGCCAGGGGCTGCAGGAGCGCGGCGTCCTCAGTTTCGTTCGCAAGCGAGGCGTCGGCGTAGACGGAGCAACTGGAAACGAACGTCCAGTGCGCTGCCCGGTGCGCGAGGGCGTCGAGGGCTTCGGTGGCGGGGACGGGGTCCCGGGCCACCTCAACCACCTCGTCCCACTCCCCCTTGGCGCCCGCGTAGGCGTTCGCGCCCAGTGAACGGTCCTCCCTCAGCCACGTGGTTCCCGCTGGCGGGGCCGCCGCGGAACCACGGGCAAGGCAGGTGACGTCGTGTCCCGCCGCCACCGCCTGGCGGGCAATTTCTGCGGACAGGAAGGCCGTTCCGCCGAGGACAAGAATGCGCATGTTCAGACGCTACGGCGATAGTGTTGAAGAAGAACAGAGCCTTCCGCGCCGGGCGTAACCGGCGCTGCGGCATCCCTTCCCGGCGCAGCCGAAGAACAGCAGGAGCACTTCCCCCTTATGGTCAGCACGTTGTCGATCCTTCCGAACTCCGCCAGCCAGCCGGACGGCATCAGCGTCACGGGCATCGTGATCAGCCTCGGCGTTGGCGTCGCCATCTGGCTGGTAGCCACGTTCGTGATTTCCCGGATCACCAGGCGCGTGGCGGCAGGCAGCAACTTCTTCAAGAAGCCAACCTTCAAATGGGCTGCCCCTGCCTTTAGGGCCCTGGACCATGAACGGCGCGTCCAGCGTGCGGAAACCATCGGCTCGCTGTTGAACAGCGTGGTCGGCGTGCTCGTGGTGATCATCACCGGCATGTACGTCCTGCAGAACCTGGACATTAACATCGCACCCCTGCTGACGAGCGTCGGCATCCTGGGTGTGGCCATCGGCTTCGGTGCCCAGCAGCTGATCCGCGACTTCCTGGCCGGGATCTTCATTACCATTGAAGACCAGTACGGAATCGGCGACGTGATCGAGACCAGCGAGGTTGTTGGCGTGGTGGAGTCAATGGGTTTGCGCATCACCCGCGTACGTTCGGACGACGGCGCTATCTGGTACCTGCGCAACGGCGAGATCCTGCGCGTCGGCAACCGTTCGCAAGGCAACTACGTGCCGCTGCACGAGTCGGAGGACGGCACCACGGACCAGGGCACGGATCAGGCCGAACCCAAGAAGACTGACCAGAAGGCCGGAGACTAGGAATGACAATCCCCATCGAACCCCAACGGCCGCAGCTGATGCAGAATGATCCGTTCAGCAAGCCCGGCTACACCGACAACTTCTACGATGCCGTGGGCGGGCATGAAACGTTCGTGAAGCTGATCGACGTCTTCTACGACGGAGTGGCAACCGATCCGCTCCTCCGCCCCATGTATCCCGAAGAGGACCTGGCGCCTGCGAAGCGCCGTTTCCTGATGTTCCTGGAACAGTACTGGGGCGGGCCCACCACCTATGGCGAGGAGCGCGGCCACCCCCGGCTCCGCATGCGGCACATGCCCTTCAAGGTGACGCCGGAGGCCAAGGACCGCTGGCTCTTCCACATGCGGAGGGCTGTGGACTCCCTGGAACTGCCGCCGCTCTACGAGGGAACGTTGTGGGACTACATGGAGCGGGCTGCGCTGTCCATGGTGAACAGCCCCGGCTGATGTTGCCCTAACCGCCGTTAGAGCAGTGCGCTTCCGGTCCGCGCGAGCACGTGGCCGCGCGTGCCTGTAAGCCGGAACCAGCGCCCTGCCCGGTAGAGCTTCTGGTCGCCGTCGGCCAGGAATCCCAGGGCCAGGGCCGCGAAAGCGGCTCCGGCCGGCAGGCCCGATCCGTCCAGTTCCCTGCCCCACACGGCGGCACGGGCGTTGTTGACGATCAGCGCCCCCGGCTTGTCAGGCACGATTCCCGCCACTTCCGCAATACCTGCTTCGGCGGCTTTCCGCAGCGCTGCATCGCTCCGTGAACCCATCAGCTCCCACCCGCTCCGGGGGGCACCCACCCCCGTCCACGACTCGGTGACGGTGGACGGCGGAACCGGCAGCTCGACGTCGTCCGCCCCTGCCCGCGCGAGGCGGTCCAGGACGGCGGACAAAGACACTGTCACGTCCGTCGCCGAAGGTTCCGCGAGGGCCATGGTCCGCAGCCCCAAAATGGTGGGAGTCGATTCACCCAGGAGCCTCGGCCGCAGCACGCAGACGTACGCGGCGAGAACGGAACCCGCAGCCTGGAGCCTGATGGCGCCGTCGTCAATGGACTTTGCGCGCGTGGCGAAGGTCTTCAGGTCGGCGAGATCCTGGGGATCGGCGAAGCGGAAGGACGAGGTGAGGAGATCAGACACACCAAGAACACTACCCGGTGGTCCTTTGTTGAGCAGTGCCCGGGGGCCGTCTAGAGTCAAACCATGACTGAAGCCGACGCCGAAATCCTGGCGCTCCCCAGCGGGGACCCCACCTCATCGCTCATCTCCCTCCTTGACCTTGGTGAGCTGGAGGGTGCACGGACGGACGAAGACATCTTCCTGGGCCCGTCCCAGCAGCAGCCCCACCACAGGGTTTTCGGCGGCCAGGTGCTGGCACAGTCGCTCATCGCGTCCATCAGGACTGTGGACCCCGAACGATTTGTCCATTCCATGCACGGCTACTTCCTGCGCCCGGGCGACGCGAACAAGCCCATCACCTTCGGCGTCCAGCGCCTGCGGGACGGCCGGTCCTTCTCCGCCCGGCGGGTCCATGCCTACCAGGAGGGTGTGCCCATCCTGTCGATGATCGCGTCCTTCCAGGGCGAGGACGAAGGAGTGGAGCACGAGTCCACGATGCCCGGCGGCATCCCGGACCCGGAGTCGCTGCCCAGCACGGCAGACCTGCTCGGCAAGTTCGACCATCCGGTAGCGCGGCACTGGGCCTACGAGCGCCCGTTCGACATCCGGCACGTCGATCCCCCCTTGTATGTGTCGGCGAAGGGCAAGAGGGAAGCACGGAATGCGGTGTGGATGAAGACCTTCGGGCCGATGCCGGACAACCCCAACCTGCACCGGGCAGCCCTGGCGTACGCCAGCGACTACACCCTCCTTGAGTCCATCCTGCGGCGCCACGGGCTGAGCTGGATCACGCCGGGAATGAACGTGGCAAGCCTGGACCATGCCATGTGGTGGCACCGGCCTGCCCGCGTGGACGAATGGCTCCTGTATGTCCAGGAGTCACCCAGCGCCCAGGGGGCCCGTGGACTCGCGACCGGCAAGATCTTTAACCAGGCCGGGCAGCACGTTGCCTCCGTCGCGCAGGAGGGAATGGTCCGCGTCCCCACCGACCTGAAGAACAAAGTGGTGGGCGCTTTCCAGTCGAAGCTGATGGAGCACCAGATCCGCAGGGCCGGACGGGACTAGCACCGCTCCCCGCCCGGACACCAAGGAGGCCGGCACCCTTGATGGGTGCCGGCCTCTGGTGTGGTTTGCCCTGGGGCGTTACGCGTTTAGTCGCGGGTGAGGCGGCGGTGCGTGACGCGGTGCGGCTTGGCGGCATCCGGGCCGAGGCGCTCCACCTTGTTCTCCTCGTAAGATTCGAAGTTGCCCTCGAACCAGTACCACTTGGAGGGGTTTTCCTCGTCGCCTTCGTAGGCCAGGATGTGCGTGGCCACCCGGTCCAGGAACCAGCGGTCGTGGGAGACGACCACGGCGCAGCCCGGGAACTCAAGCAGTGCGTTTTCCAGGCTGCTGAGGGTTTCGACGTCGAGGTCGTTGGTGGGCTCATCGAGGAGCAGCAGGTTGCCGCCCTGCTTGAGGGTCAGCGCCAGGTTCAGCCGGTTGCGCTCACCGCCGGAAAGCACACCGGCCTTCTTCTGCTGGTCCGGGCCCTTGAAGCCGAAGGCAGCCACGTAGGCGCGGGACGGCATTTCGACGTGGCCCACCTGGATGAAGTCCAGGCCGTCAGAGACAACTTCCCACAGGGTCTTGTTGGGGTCGATGCCGCCGCGGCTCTGGTCCGCGTAGGAGATCTTGACGGAGTCGCCGATTTTCAGGTCACCGCCGTCGAGCGGTTCCAGCCCCACGATGGTCTTGAACAGCGTGGTCTTGCCGACGCCGTTGGGGCCGATGACGCCGACGATGCCGTTGCGGGGAAGGCTGAAGGACAGGCCGTCGATGAGGGTGCGGTCCTCGAAGCCCTTCTGGAGGTCCTTCGCTTCCAGCACCAGGCCGCCCAGGCGGGGTCCCGGCGGGATCTGGATCTCTTCGAAGTCCAGCTTGCGGGTGCGGTCCGCCTCTGCGGCCATCTCCTCGTAGCGGGCCAGGCGGGCCTTGGACTTGGTCTGGCGGCCCTTGGCGTTGGAACGGACCCACTCGAGTTCCTCGCTGAGGCGCTTGGCCTGCTTGGCGTCCTTCTTGCCCTGGATCTCCAGGCGGGCGCGCTTCTTCTCCAGGTAAGTGGAGTAGTTGCCCTCATAGGGGTACAGGTGGCCGCGGTCCACTTCGGCGATCCATTCCGCGACGTGGTCCAGGAAGTACCGGTCGTGGGTTACGGCGAGGACGGCGCCCGCATAGCTGGACAGGTGCTGTTCGAGCCACAGCACGCTTTCGGCGTCCAGGTGGTTGGTGGGCTCGTCCAGGAGCAGCAGGTCCGGCTTCTGCAGCAGGAGTTTGCACAGGGCTACGCGGCGGCGCTCACCACCGGAGAGGTTGGTGACGTCGGCGTCCGCGGGCGGGCAGCGGAGGGCGTCCATGGCCTGCTCCAGCTGGGAGTCCAGGTCCCAGGCGTCCGCGGCATCGATGGCTTCCTGCAGGTGGCCCATTTCCTCGAGGAGGGTGTCGTAGTCAGCATCGGGGCTGGCCATTTCTTCGGAAATCTCGTTGAACCGCTGGATTTTTCCGTAGATCTCGCCCACACCTTCCTGGACGTTGCCCAGGACGGTCTTTTCCTCGTTGAGCGGGGGCTCCTGGAGCAGGATGCCCACGGTGTAGCCGGGGCTTAACCGGGCCTCACCGTTGGAGGGAGTATCCAGTCCGGCCATGATCTTGAGGATGGTGGACTTACCGGCACCGTTCGGGCCCACAACACCGATCTTGGCGCCGGGGAAGAAGGACATGCTTACGTCATCAAGAATGAGTTTTTCGCCAACGGCTTTGCGGGCCTTGGTCATTGTGTAGATAAATTCCGCCATGGTTCCAAATCTAGTGGGTGGGCAGGCATATCTCACATTCCGCGCACCGGGCTTACGAGCCTACAAAGCACTTTCCGCTGGCCAGCACGGGCAACACCGTCACTGTCACTGCGCCGTCGCGGACCTGGCCGATCACGCAGTCACCGCCCTGGAGCACTGCCGCCTCGATGGCATCCGCTTCAAGGCCGGTGGGGGTGCGGCTCTGTGAAACCTCCAATGCCGCGGGTGCGATTCCCGCGCCCGTGAGGGCTTCCGAGACCTGTGCGGTAGCGGGTTTTGGCGATCCCGCAGCCAACCTGCCCAGCGCCTCCGTCACGGTCTTTTTGGTTCTTTCAGTGGCAGCCGCCGCTGCCGCGGCCGATGCCGTCCCGGATGTATCCGCCAGCGGTCCGGCGGCATTCGTCTCTGGTGCTGCAGACCGCGCTTCTGTTGCTGCGGGGCCGGCGGAGGCTGCAGGGGATGGTGCAGCCGACAATGTTCCGCTGACGCAGGCCGATAAACCTGCCGCCAGCGCTGTGGCAGCTACGGCCGCCCACAACCGGCGCGCGGCGCTGGGCGGGGCAACTCCGGGAGCCCCCGCTCCGGGAATGCTGGCTGGGGGGCTGTCCGGTGAGGCACCGGCTGTGGGGCTCTGCCGGTGGTCAGGGGTATGCCGCATGGTGTCATTCTGCCACGCGGCCTGGTCCGGCTCCGCAACCTGGGCGGGCAGTGCACGGCCCGGGGGGTGCCGCGCCACTGCCCGCCAAGGAACCGTGGGAACCGTTGAGGGGGACGCTGATAGGGAAATACTAGACTCCGGATTCGGCGAGTTCCCCCGTCTCCAGATCCAGTGACACGAGGTCGCCGTTGCTGTCCTCAATGAACGCCGCGGCAGGATCGCCACCGTCGAGATCGTCATCGCCGTCCTCCGGCTCGTCGAACGTTCCCTCCGTACCGCCCCGCTGCCCGGCGTCGAGGGGAGGCACTTCCTCCACGAGCGAGAGAAGCGGTTTTGTGGAGGACCGGATGAAGTTGGCCGTACCCCACGTCAGGTCGTGACCCACGGCGTCGGCGTCAATGGTGTGTGAGTAGTAGACCCTGCCGTCCCTTTCCCAACTGCGGATTTTCAGCTTGCCAACCACGATGACCGGCTGGCCTTTCCTGATGCTGCAGCCCATGCTTCCCGCGAGGTGGCGATAGCCCTGGACCAGGAACCAGTTCGTGTGGCCGTCTGTCCAGGTGCCGGATTCCTTGTTGAACCGGCGCGAGGTGGAACCGATACGGAAAGAGGCTGTGGCAACTCCCCCTGGGGTTGTGGCGCTTTTGATCTCGGTGGCAACGAAGCCCCGAATGGTGATTGTGTCGCTCATCTTCACGTCCTGTCGTCAATGGTGGTGCCCTAGCAGGCAAGACCAGCATGGCGCCGGCGCCGGCCCCCGGGGAGGCCGGGGTTGCCCTATGTGCATAACCCGCGGCAGCACACTGCCTGTGGAGGATTAGTAAGGGCCTCAGTTCAGTGACTACGCCGGGACTTCGGGCAATGTAAACTTTTTGAGGCGCCGGACTTCAGGTCCGGAATCAAATGCCTCAGTAGCTCAGGGGATAGAGCAGCGGCCTTCTAATCCGCCGGTCGGGGGTTCGATTCCCTCCTGGGGCACCCATGGGCAAACGCCCCGGTTCACGGACCGGGGCGTTTTGCTTTTTAGCAGCAGCGACAGCTGACGGGGCCCCCGGGCGCCGGCACGGTTTCAGGAATGCAGCCGGTGCGGCGCGTCCACCAGGGAACGGACCACGCTGCCGGCAGCGCCCAGCAAGGCCCCCGCATCCCCTACCTCGGAGGTGGTGACCCGACCGGGAGCAACCGCCCCCGGCGCGTACTTGGCAAGGCTTTCCAGGAGAGGCGCGCGGAGCCACTGGTCAAGCACGGCGAAGTGTCCACCAAGCACCACGGCCCTGATGTCCACCACGCGGGACGTCGACGCCACCGCCACGCCCAACGCCCTCCCCGCCTGTTGGACGGCGAGCAGGGCAGCGGGCTCCCCGGCGCCGAGCGCGCCCAGCAGGCGGGACATGCTTTCAGACCGTGACCACCCCTTCGCTGTGATGCCGGCAGCAGAAAATATTGCGTCCTGCCCGGCTATCGTCTCCAGACACCCCGTTCCGCCGCAGGAACAGAGGACCCCCTCCGGTTGGACCACGATGTGGCCCACCTCCCCGGCATTGCCTTGCGGCCCGGTGAAAAGCTCCGAATTGATCACCAGGCCTCCGCCGACGCCCACCTCGCCGGAGACGAACAGGAAGTTCCGCCTTCCGTGGGGGCCGTGGGCCAGTTCCGCGAGCGCGGCAGCATTGGCCTCGTTGAAGAGGGAGACACCCAACGGCACGTCGGGAAGCAGCCGCTCCATGTCCAGCTTTGTGTCCAGCCAGCCCAGGTTCGGGGCGGCGGTCACGGTTGAACTGCCGGCGTCAACGAGGCCCGGTACGGCGAGTCCTCCGCCCAGGACCTCAACACCCGACGCCGCGGCCGCTTTCCGCACGTCGGCAGCGAGCGCGGCGAGTGCGGACAGCACGGGAGCGCTGGCGCTGTCGCGGTTGTCCCGTTCCCGGATTTCCTGCACCACCAGGCTTCCCGAAAGGTCTGTCACTCCGGCAGCAATGTAGTCGACGTTGATTTCCATGCCCATGACACCCCGGGCCGGATTCAGTTCCAGCCCGACCCCCGGCCGGCCCCGCTCCCCCTGCCGGCTCAGGCCGACCTCCCGCAGCAGTCCGGCTCCCAAAAGGTCCAGGACGATGCTCGAAACAGAGGCTTTGGTCAGCCCGGTGGCTGCGGCAACCTGTGCCCGGGTCAGATGTATGCCGGCCGGCGCCTGCGCCACCCGGGCAAGGACCAGGGCGAGGTTATTCCGCCGCACATGGGCCATGTTTCCCGGGCTGGCTGCGTCGGGTGCAGTGGCAGCTGCGGTACTGGCCATGGCCGTTCTCCTCGGAGTGGAAGCGGACCCGTCCCTCACGGACCCTTTGGCTATTGACCTTAGCGTAAACACTCTTATATAGTTCAAGCGATAAACTAATCATGCCGTAACCGGCGACATCCGAGTGCAAGGACGCAACATGGCTATCTCCCCCTCCCCCGCTGACAAGTTCACCTTCGGTCTTTGGACCGTGGGCTGGACGGGCGCCGACCCGTTCGGTGTCGCCACCCGGGCCGCCTTGGACCCGGTGGAGGCGGTCCACCGGCTCAGTGAGCTTGGCGCCTACGGCATCACGTTCCACGACAACGACCTGGTGCCCTTCGACGCCAGCGCGTCGGAGCGGGACCTGATCCTGAAGAACTTCAAGGCAGCCCTGGCCGAGACCGGCCTGAAGGTCCCGATGGTGACCACCAACCTGTTCAGCCACCCGGTGTTCAAGGACGGCGGCTTCACCTCCAACGACCGCTCGATCCGCCGCTTCGCCCTGTCCAAGGTGCTGCGCAACATCGATTCCGCCGCCGAGTTCGGCGCCGAAACGTTCGTCATGTGGGGCGGGCGCGAGGGCAGCGAATACGACGGCTCGAAGGACCTCTCGGCCGCCCTGGACCGGATGAAGGAAGGCGTGGACACCGCCGCGGCCTACATCAAGGACAAGGGCTACAACCTGCGCATCGCCCTGGAGCCCAAGCCCAACGAACCCCGCGGCGACATCTTCCTGCCCACCGTCGGGCACGGCCTGGCGTTCATCGCCCAGCTCGAGCACGGCGACATCGTGGGCCTCAACCCCGAAACCGGGCACGAGCAGATGGCCGGCCTCAACTTCACCCACGGCATCGCCCAGGCCCTGTGGGCCGGCAAGCTCTTCCACATCGACCTCAACGGCCAGCGCGGCATCAAGTACGACCAGGACCTCGTCTTCGGCCACGGCGACCTCACCAGCGCGTTCTTCACCGTTGACCTGCTCGAAAACGGCTTCCCCGGCGGCGGCCCCCGCTACGAGGGACCCCGCCACTTCGACTACAAGCCCTCCCGCACCGACGGCTACGACGGCGTCTGGGACTCGGCCAAAGCCAACATGGCCACCTACCTGCTCCTCAAGGAACGCGCCCTCGCGTTCCGCGCAGACCCCGAGGTCCAGGAAGCCCTCCGCACCTCAGGCGTCTTCGAACTCGGCGAGTCCACCCTCGCCGCCGGCGAAACCACCGCGGACCTGCTCGCAGACACCACCGCCTTCGAGGACTTCGACGCCGACAAGGCCGGCGAACGCTCCTTCGCATTCGTCCGCCTCAACCAGCTCGCCATCGAACACCTCCTGGGCGCCCGCTAAACCATGGCACTCGTAGCAGGGATCGACAGCTCCACCCAGTCCTGCAAAGTGGTGATTCGCGATTCGGACACGGGAGCATTGGTCCGGCAGGGCAGGGCAGGCCACCCGGACGGGACCGAGATCCACCCGGACCACTGGTGGGCCGCCCTCCAGGACGCACTGCACCAGGCCGGCGGCCTGGAGGATGTGGCAGCCGTCTCGGTGGGAGGGCAGCAGCACGGCATGGTCTGCCTGGACAGCGAGGGCCAGGTTGTCCGGCCGGCGCTGCTGTGGAATGACACCCGCAGTGCCGGCGCGGCACTGGACCTGATCAGCACCGCCGGTGACGGCGACACCGCCGCCGGCGCCCGCTACTGGGCCCGTGCAACCGGCACCGTCCCGGTCGCTTCGCTGACCCTGACCAAACTGCACTGGCTCGCCGCCAACGAGCCGGAGAACGCGGCCAAAGTTGCGGCAGTCTGCCTGCCCCATGACTGGCTGACCTGGCGGCTGACGGGCCATGGGCCGGGCAGCGGTCCGGGAAACCTCGAGGCCCTCGCCACTGACCGTTCCGACGCCTCCGGCACGGGCTACTACTCGACGGCGACGGGCGAGTACCTGCCAGGGCTCCTGGAGTCCTCGCTGGGGCACGTTCCGCTGCTGCCCGGAGTCATGGGCCCGCTGGAGGTCGCCGGCAAGACTCCGGACGGCGCCCTCCTGGCCGCCGGCGCCGGGGACAACGCGGCGGCGGCACTGGGGGTGGGCGCCGGCGTGGGTGATGTGGTGATGTCGCTGGGCACCTCGGGAACGGTCTTTGCCGTGTCAGATACTCCCGCCGCCGATCCGTCCGGGCTGGTGGCAGGGTTCGCCGATGCTTCCGGGAACTACCTGCCGCTGGTGTGCACCCTGAACGCCACCCGCGTTTTTAACGCCACTGCAGCCCTGCTGGACGTCAGCCTTGCGGAGTTCAACGAGCTGGCGCTGACCGCCGAACCAGGCGCCGGGGGCCTCACCCTCGTTCCCTATTTCGACGGCGAGCGCACGCCGAACCTGCCCGACGCCACCGGTTCGCTGCACGGCATCACCCGCGGGAACTACACGCCGGTGAACCTGGCGCGGGCCGCCGTCGAAGGCGTTGTGTGCTCCCTGGCGGACGGGCTGGCCGCCCTGCAGGAACAGGGCGTGGAGGCGCGGCGCATCATCCTGGTGGGCGGCGGAGCGCAGTCCCCGGCAGTCCAGGAAGCGGCGGCGCAGCTGCTGGGAATCAGCATCACCGTGCCGCGCCCGGGTGAGTACGTGGCCGACGGCGCCGCCCGCCAGGCCGCCGCGGCACTCACCGGGGAATTTCCGCAGTGGGTGCTGGACGCCGTCGACCTCCCTGCAGGGCAGGACGACGCCGGCGTGCTGGCACGCTACCGCCGCTGCGCCTCGACGTACGCCTGACATTCCACAAGAAAAGGACCCGGACCGCACTGTGGCGAATTCACGGCGCGTTCCGGGTCCCCTTTTAGGGTGGGGCGCAGGCTCCTGCCAGTTGTGTTGGGAACGTGGCAGGAGCCCGCGGTCTGGATCAGGTCAGGCGTACGGGAGGACAAGCTCCGCGTAGCGCTCCTTCACCGTGGCCAGGACGGCGTTGCCGTCCGTGTCCCAGATGTCCTGATTGAAGATTTCCACTTCGATGTCACCGGTGTACCCGGCATCGCGCACCCAGGTTCCGATGGCGGCGAAGTCCACCACGCCGTCACCCATGTACCCGCGGGACAGCAGTGGATCGGCTGCAATGGGCATGTTGAAGTCGCACACCTGGTAGGACGCAATGCGTCCCTCCCGGCCGGCGCGCTCGATCTGCGCCTTCAGTTCCGGATCCCACCAGACGTGGAAAGTGTCGACGGCGACGCCCACCGCTGAGGCGGCGAAGGGCGCCGCGAGGTCCAGGGCCTGCCCCAGGGTGGAGATCAGGGCACGGTCGGCGGCGTACATCGGGTGCAGCGGCTCCAGCACCAGCCGGACGCCGTTCTCCTCGGCGAAGGGGACCAGGTCGGCGAGACGGTCCGCCACGCGCCGGCGCGCAGCCACCACGTCCTTCTCCCCCGGGGCCAGCCCGCCGACCACCAGGAACAGTTCCCGGGTGCCGAGCGCAACGGCTTCCAGGATGGCGGCGCGGTTGTCAGCCAGGGCTGCGGCCTGCCCTTCGGCATCGGGTGCGGTAAGGAACCCGCCCCGGCACAGGGATGAGACGCGGAGCCCGGCATCCTTGATGAGGCGTGCCGCCTTATCCAGGCCTGCCTCCTCCACGCGGTCCCGCCAGGGACCGATGGCGGGGATACCGGCGTTGACGCAGCCGTCAATCACCTGGGCCAGGGTCCACTTCTTGGTGGTGGCGCTGTTGAGGGAAAGGCGCGCGAAGTCTGCCGTTCCCGATGTGCTGGTCATACGCCCACCCCGTTGATGCGCAGGTAGTCGGACATCCGGAAAGCTGCCAGTGCCGGGTCCCGCAGCAGGCCCGCCTTGTCCGCCAGTTCGAAGGTCCTTGCCAGGTGGCATACCGAGCGGCCCGAGTGGAGGCCCCCCACCATCTGGAAGCCGGGCTGCCTGCCGTTGAGCCAGGACATAAACGCGATCCCGGTCTTGTAGTAGAACGTGGGGGCGCTGAAGATGTGCTTGCCCAGTTCCCGCGTGGAGTCGAGGATTTCGCGCGCCTTCGCGGCGTTGCCGGCGTCGTAGTTCTGCAGCGCCACCGAGGCGGCGGGGTAGATCGCCGCGAAGATGCCCAGCAGGGCGTCCGAATGGTGGCTGCCGTCGCCGTCGATCAGCTCGGGGTAGTTGAAGTCGTCGCCGGTGTAGAGGCGGACGCCGTCGGGCAGGGCCGCCCGCAGGGCAACCTCGTGGCTGGCGTCGAGCAGTGAGACCTTGACGCCGTCCACCTTGGCCGCGTTGTCCTTGATGAGGCCAAGGAAGGTTTCGGTTGCCGTTGCGACAT
The DNA here is from genome assembly GCF_002953935.1 of Arthrobacter sp. PGP41. Lineage (NCBI taxonomy): Bacteria > Bacillati > Actinomycetota > Actinomycetes > Micrococcales > Micrococcaceae > Arthrobacter > Arthrobacter sp. PGP41. Next base: position 2,587,857 of record NZ_CP026514.1, read on the forward strand.
CGTCCGAACCCCAGTAGCCGGCGAGGGCGGGATCGAACATGGTGCCAAGCCAGTGGAGGATGACGGGCTGGTCCACTTCCTGCAGCAGGGTGGAGTAGACCTTCAGGTAGTCCTCGGGACCGCGGGCAACCTTGGCCAGGGCGCGGGAGGCCATGAGGATCACCTTCGGCCCGGCTTCACTGACCACGGCGATCTGCTCGCGGTAGGCCTCAAGGACGGCCTTGATGCCGGCCTCCCCGGTTGGCAGGGAGGCGCTGTCCAGCTGGTCGGTGCCGGCACCGCAGGAAACGAGGTCCCGCACCGATTTGCCGGCCGTTGCCGCGTTGCCGGCCGAAACCACCGAGGCTGCCTCGACGCCGGTGCGCTTGATGAGCTGCTGGGTGGCCGCCCAGTCAAGGCCCATGCCGCGCTGGGCGGTGTCCATGGCGTCGGCCACACCCAGGCCGTAGGACCACAGCTCGTGGCGGTAGGCCATGGTGGCGTCCCAGTCGAGCCGGGCGGGCGCGCCGGGAGTGTTGTCGGCCAGGACTTCGGGGATCACATGCGCTGCGGCATAGGCGCGGCGGGCGATGAGCGGCGCGGTGGGCCGGGCCCAGGACGTGCCGCCCTGGAGGCGGTATTCCCGGGTGCCGCCGTCGTGTGAGGGCAGGATGAGTGAGGTCATTAGAGGGTGATCTCCGGGATGTCGAGGGTGCGGCGTTCGTCGTTGGACTGCAGGCCGAGCTCGGCGAGCTGGACACCGCGGGCGGCGGACAGGAGACCGAAGCGGTGTTCGCGGCCGGCGACGACGTCGCGGAGGAATTCTTCCCACTGCAGCTTGAAGCCGTTGTCCAGGTCAGCATTGGCCGGGACTTCCTGCCACTGGTCACGGAAGGATTCCGTGACGGGAAGGTCCGGGTTCCAGACGGGCTTCGGCGTGTGCGCGCGCTGCTGCGCGACGCACTTGTTCAGGCCTGCGACGGCGGAGCCGTGCGTGCCGTCCACCTGGAACTCCACCAGTTCGTCGCGATAGACGCGGACCGCCCACGACGAGTTGATCTGGCCGATGACTTCGTCGCCGCCCGGGGTTTCCAGCTCGAAAATGCCGTAGGAGGCGTCGTCTGCGGTGGCTTTGTACTCCTTGCCTGCCTCGTCCCACCGGGTGGGGATGTGGGTGGCGGTCCTGGCGCTGACGCTCTTGACCTTGCCGATGATGCCTTCGAGGACATAGTTCCAGTGGCAGAACATGTCCGTGGTCATGCCGCCGCCGTCTTCCTTGCGGTAATTCCAGGACGGACGCTGGGCGGCCTGGATGTCACCTTCGAAGACCCAGTAGCCGAACTCACCGCGGATGGAGAGGATGCGGCCGAAGAAGCCCTCGTCCACCAGGCGGCGGAGCTTGACCAGGCCGGGCAGGTACAGCTTGTCGTGGACCACGCCCGCGGTGACGCCGGCTTCCTTGCCGATCCGGGCCAGGTCAATGGCCTCTTCAAGTGTCTCGGCAGTGGGCTTCTCGGTGAAGATGTGCTTGCCGGCCTGCATGGCCTTCTTCAGGGTGGCCGAGCGGAGGCTGGTCATGGACGCATCGAAAACGACGTCGACAGTGGGGTCGTTGATGACGGCGTCCAGGTCGGTGCTCCACTCGGAGACCTTGTGCTTTTCGGCGAGTTCCCGGATCTTCGCTTCGTTGCGGCCCACCAGAATGGGCTCAACCTGGATGCGGGTGCCGTCCTCCAGCGTGAATCCACCGGCGTCCCGGATGGGAAGGATGGAGCGCAGCAGATGCTGGCGGTACCCCATCCGTCCGGTAATGCCGTTCATGGCAATGCGGATTGTTTTTGTCTCGACGCCCATAAGTCCTCCACGGTGAGTGAGCAGTCCTACTGAAGTTGTAGTTCTACTGCAGCTGAATTGGGAAAGCGCATTCCCACTACGTCAATGATGCACGTCGGCACACTTGTTGGCAAGCGCTTTCCGGCGCGGCTAAAAACTGCCATAATGTGGTAACGCCCATTGACCCAACAAAGCCGACCAGGAGACGCTGTGGCTGCAAGTACCCTTACCGAGGTGGCGCGGCTGGCTGGGGTATCTCCCGCCACCGCCAGCCGGGTCCTCAACGGTTCCGCGCGCAAGCCGGGGCAGGACATTGCGGACCGTGTCCGGCAGGCCGCCGACTCGCTTGGCTACATTCCCAACGCCCAGGCCCAGGGGCTGGCAAAGTCCAGTTCGGGCCTTATCGGCTTGATCGTGCACGACATCGCGGACCCCTATTTCGCCGCCATCGCCCGGGGAGTCCAGGCAGCGGCCCGGGAACAGCGCAAGATGGTGCTTCTGGCGACCACCGGCGGGGCGCCGGCGGAGGAGCGGGAAGCGGTGGCCGCCTTCGCCGCACGGCGTGCCGATTCGATCGTGATTGCGGGATCCCGCTCGTCCAGGGAGGAGGACCGGGACGACAACGCGGACCTTGCAGCGGAGCTTGACCGGTACTGCCGCAACGGCGGCCGGGTGGCCGTGGTGGGACATCCGGTAGTGGGTGCCACCGCCCCTGAGGGGTACCACGTTGTTGCCGTGCCGAACCAGGAACTCGCCGGCGACCTGGCAGCCGAGCTTGCTGCCGGCTGGGTTGGCAATTTCGTCATCATCGGAGGTCCCGAGGGCCTCTTTACGTCGGACGACCGCATCCGCGGCTTCCAGGAAGGCCTGGCCAAGGCCGGCCGGGGCCCTGCGGAGATCCTGCGCACCTCGTTCAACCGCGCCGGAGGCTACGACGCGGGCATCAAGCTGGCTGCCAGGATCAAGGCTGAGCGGACACCGGAGGGCGATGGTCCTGGCACGGCGAAGATGTGCATCTTCGCCGTCAACGACGTCATGGCCATCGGGGCCTCGGCAGCACTGCGGGCTGAAGGGCTCCGGGTTCCGCGGGACGCCAGGATTGCCGGATTCGACGATATCGAGACGCTGCGGGATTTCCGCCCTGCCCTCTCCACGGTCCGCCTGCCGCTGGAAGACATCGGCCGGCTTGCTACCCGGGCGACGGCCGCCGGTTCCGGCAGCAGCGATGGCCAGGAGGACGAAGATCCACAGCCCGTGAGGGGCGAAGTCACGCTTCGCCGCAGCACGGAGGCAGTGGCCTGAGCATCGTGTCCGGGCTGACCGCTGTCCCTGCACGTGCCGGAGCGGGCAGCGCCGGAGGTGCCAGGCCCGCCGCGCTGGTCCTGCCCGGCGGCGGCTACGGCCGCCAGGCGGACCACGAAGCGGAGCCCGTGGCCGAATGGCTCGCCGCGCTAGGCATCCACGCCTTCGTGCTGAGATACCGCGTGGCCCCGGACCGGCATCCAGCCCCGCTGCAGGACGCCAAGGAAGCCATGCTGCATATCCGTGGCGGGTCCCATGGTTTGGCCGTCGATCCGCAGCGGGTCGGCGTCCTCGGATTTTCGGCCGGTGGGCACCTTGCCGCCACGCTCTCTACCGCCGTGGCAACAGGCCGCGAGCGCTTCGACGTTCCCGGTGCGGTCCCGGACCTGACCGTCCTGTGCTATCCCGTGGTGTCCTACACCACGTCGGTGCACCAGGGTTCGATGGACAACCTCCTCGGCGACGCGCCGTCGTCGGACATCCTTGCGGAACTCTCCGCAGAACGGCGGGTGACTGCCGCTACCCCTCCCGCGTTTATCTGGCACACCGCGGACGACGACGCCGTCCACGTCAGCCACAGCCTGGGCTACGCTGGGGCGCTTATGGGCACGGGCGTGCCTGCCGAGCTGCATGTCTTTCCCCATGGCCGCCACGGGCTGGGCCTCGCCGCAGGGGAACCGGGGCCGGACCAGTGGACGCGGCTGTGTGCAGCCTGGCTGGCGCGGGCAGGCTGGACCTCCCCGTGGATACCGGCCGGCAGGCGGGACCAGGTGTAAAACTAGGCGAGGGCCCGGATGGTCCAGGACGCTGAGTGCGACTCCCCCGGCTTGAGGTGCACGACGTCCGTCCCCGAGTTGAAGGCGTCAGGCGGGCAGGTCATGGGTTCAACGGCCAGCCCCAGCCTGTCCGGGCCAACCGGCTTGTCGGCAGTGTGGACCTGGACCCAGGGCCACTCCGTGCCCCATTCCAGTTCCACGCCCGTTCCCGCGGGATCCTGCACGCGGACCCGGGCCAGCCCGGCGGCGTCGCGGGAAATCCCTGTGAAGGCATGGTCAATCTTCACCGGCCCCAGCGGCCGGGGACTGCGGAAATCGAAGTTGTTCTCCTCCACGCCCTTCATGCCCATGGGGAGCAGCCGGTCCGGCGTCACCTCGAGGAATTGGCACGCCGGCAATTCCAGCGTCCATTGGTCCAGCCGTCCCGGGCCGGCCACCAGGTAGGGGTGGGGACACACGCCGTAAGGGGCGCTGGCGGACCCGGTATTCACAGTCCTCACCATACTCCGCAACCCACCGGGATCCAGCGAGTAGGAAACGGAGACCTCAAGATCCGATGGGTAGTGCGGGCCCGCGCCGATCGTGCACGCCAGGACCACGCGGTCCTCAGCCGCCTCCCGCACCTGCCACATCTGCTCCGTGGCCAGGCCGTGCAACGCCGAACCGCGCTCAGGCTCGTTGACGGCGGCCCGGTAGGCAGTTCCGGCGTAGGTATACCTGCCGTCCGCCAGGCGGTTCGGCCACGGGGCGCAGACAACCCCGCGGTAGTCAGGAACCGGGCCATCCGGACCAAAGCCCACCACCAGGTGCCGGCCGTTGTGCCGCAGTTCCCGAAGGGCGCCTCCGCGGGCTGTAACCACGGCGGTGTAGGGGCCACTTGCAATGCTGTGTTCCGTGGATGGCATGAAAATCCCCTTCGAGGCCGAGACTCTTGTGAGCGCTAACCAGCCTAGCGCATGTATCTCGGCTCGGCACTGGGAAAGCCCTCCGCTGGATAAAGTTGCCCCATGGCCAGACCGGACCCGGTGAACAGCGAAGTGCTCTCTGCCGTCCGCCGCGCACTGCGTGAACGGGCAGATCCAGTACGGGGTGCCGGAGCGCAGGCCTACATGAAGTCCACCATGCCTTGCCTCGGTGTGCGCGTCCCTGAAGTCCGCCGTATCGCCGCCGCCGCGGTTGCCGGCACTCCCTTCGCCTCGGCCGGCCAACTGCGCGCCACCGTCCTTGGGCTCTGGCGGAACGCTGCGGCCCGCGAGGAACGCTATGCGGCCATCGACCTGACCGGGGCGCCGCTGGCAGCGGGTGACATTCTGATGCTGCCCGTTTATGAGGAAATGATTCGCAGCGGCGCGTGGTGGGACTTCGTGGACCCGGTAGCAATGCGCCTGTGCGGCCTGCTGCAAGCCAACCGTGAGGAGATGTCAGCAGTCCTGGTCCGTTGGAGCAGCGATCCGGACTTCTGGATAAGGAGGGCTGCCATCCTCGCGCAGCTTAAGGCGAAGGCCGCCACTGACACCGTGCTCCTGTCCCAGGTCCTGGAAACAAACATGGCAGACCCGGAGTTCTTCATCCGGAAAGCGATCGGGTGGGCCCTGCGCGAGTATTCCAAGACGGCACCGGAGTGGGTGGCCGCCTTCGTGGCGGAACATGCGGCCACCCTCAGCTCCTTGTCCCGGAGGGAGGCTGTCCGGCGCCTCCCTGCCGCCGCGTCCGACGTATAACGGCGGTGGCAGGCATCCTGGAGTCAGGGAAGTCCGGGATGCTTCGACCGTACGGGCAGCGCATCCCCTAACCCCGGAAAGAAAGCGCCACGTGCCGTTTTGAACCGCCAAACCGACGCACAGCGCTACCTAGATGACGGGGCGTTCGACGACGACCTCGTGCGTCTTGCGGAACAGCCGGCGGGTGCGGGGGTCCCAGAAAACCAGGTACAGGCCAAAGAGCAGGCCGGTCACCGCCGCGGCCACCCGGGCCAGCGCCAGTGCAAAGCCGAGGTCCTCGGTCTGGAGGTACGGGAAGACTTCCAGCTGGTCCGAAATGGCATAGATCATGAAGAAAGAGACAACGAAGTAGAGCGCCTTGACCTGCCAGTCATTCCTGATCCCGGTGACGGCAAAGAGCGGTATCAGCCATACGACGTACCAGGCTTGGATGATCGGAGCCAGGAGGACAATCGCAGCAAGAGCGAGTGTGAGGCGGCGCATCAGACGGTCATAGTCCCCGCGGAAGATCTGCCAGGCGACAATACCCACGGCAACAAGCTTGCCCACGTTATACACAAAGCCGGCCAAGGTGGGCCCGTCGAGTCCAAACGCATTGGCCAAGGAGGCAACCACCATTCCGATGAGCCCCACGGGCGCATACCAGATGGAGATGCTTCCGGGGGCAGAGAGCCCATTGACCCAGCCGAAGCCGAAACCATTCACCAGGCTCATCAAGGCCAGGATTCCGAGGCTCAATCCAGCAGTCAGGCCCCAGAACGCGAACTTGCGGAGCCAGCCTGCGTCCTTGCCCGCCCAGAGGAGCCCGATGAAGGGCAGGAAGACGATGGTGATGGGCTTCACCGCAATGGAAAGTGTTACCAGCACAATGCCGCGGACCACCCGGTGCGTCGCGGAGTAGTACAGTCCGGCCAGCGCCAGGCCGATCATCAGTGCGTCATTGTGGACGCTGGCGATGAAGTTCGTCAGGAACAGCGGGTTCGCCGCGGTGAGCCACAGGGCCCGGTGCGGATTGACGCCGTGCAGCTCGGCGAGCCGCGGAACATAGATCACGCAGAGGATGACTCCGGCCATGGCCACCAGCCGGAACAGCATCACGCTTGCCTCTGGCTGGACATTCGTGGACCACACAACGAACTGTTCAATCCACAGGAACAGCTGGCCGTAGGGAACGGGGGCTTCCGTCCACATTTTGTCCGCGCCCAGCTGGAAGTAGTTGGACAGGGCCGAGATGCCGTTCTCGTAGGGGTTGAATCCTTCAACCATCAGCCGTCCCTGCCCGATGTAGGCGTAGACGTCACGGCTGAAGAGCGGCACGCTGAACATCATGGGCAGGCCCCACGCCACAACCGCCATCAGGGTAGCTTTACGGGCCTGCTCGCCCCACACCCTGACCCGCTGCCCCAGCCTGAGCCAGGCGCGGACCAGGAGCATCCCTCCTATGGCCAGCAGGACAATCGAGAGGGCAACGCCAACCGCTTCGGCACGCATCCAAATGAACAGCGGCATCCGGCGGAGTTCCGAGACGGGGGCCAGCCAGCCAACGCCCAAGGATCCGATGAGCATGAACATGGAGCCCACGAAGCCGGCAAGCAGCGGGGACCGGGGATTATCCACTTCCGCGCCGCCCGCTGCGACAGTGGCGGCGGGCGCCATCTCCCCCGCCGCGGGCACAGGCGCCGTCATTTCAGGATCGTCCAATCTATCTCGTCTGCGATTCTGCCCGGCGGGCCAACGGCCGGCCGTGGCGCATCCTCACGGGAGCGGGATGACCCGCCGCGTCTTCGAAATCCTAGCATCGGCCGGTGCCCTGGAGGGGTAACGGTAGGCTTGTCCGGTGCCTATATCTAACGAACGCATCGTCTGGATCGACTGCGAAATGACCGGCCTGGACATTAAGAACGACGCCCTGATCGAGGTGGCCGCCCTGGTCACCGACTCCGAGCTGAACATCCTCGGCGACGGCGTCGACGTGGTCATTAAGCCGGATGATGCAGCGGTGGCCCAGATGAACGATTTCGTCCGCGACATGCACACCAAATCGGGACTCCTGAAGGAACTGCCGCACGGCAAGACGATGGCCGAGGCGGAAGCCGCCGTCATGGAATACATCTCAAAATGGGTGCCGGACCCCCGCAAGGCGCCGCTGGGCGGCAATTCCGTGGGGACCGACCGTGTGTTCCTGTCCCGGGACATGCCCGCAGTGGTTGAACACCTGCACTACCGGGTGATCGACGTCAGCACCATCAAGGAACTCTCGCGCCGCTGGTTCGCGAGGGCATACTTCCAGTCGCCGGCCAAAAAGGGCGGACACCGTGCGCTGGGGGACATCAAGGACTCCATCGACGAGCTCCGTTATTACCGGGAGGCCGTTTTCGTGCCTGCACCGGGACCGGACAGTGCCACCGCCCTTCAGATTGCCCGCCGCATCACATCCGCCGGGAATGCGGGGCAGCAGGGAGGGTAATCTGCGCCACCTTCGACGGAATTTTCCGCGAAAACCCCAAAAGTGGACGAAGCACCCCTGAAGAGCAGGTAAGCTATATGAGTTGCCTTTCCAGAGGGCCGGTACGCCGGTAAATCTGCAGGCACATGGTGGGCTTAGCTCAGTTGGCAGAGCGCCTGGTTGTGGTCCAGGAGGTCGCGGGTTCAACCCCCGTAGCTCACCCTCACGGGACGGTATGTGCAGCCGTCCAAGAAGGAGGCCGCACCGGATATCCGGTGCGGCCTTCTTCTTTTTTCACCGTTTTGCACACTTGCCCCTGGCACGAGACACCGCTGAAGGACCGCTGAAGATGACCGTTCTGCCAATCACCATCTGGGGAGAACCCGTACTGCACCGCCGGGCTTCCGAAGTGGAAGTGTTCGACGACGAGCTGCGGACGTTGATAGCGGACATGTTTGAAACGAATGACGCCGCCAACGGCGTGGGCCTCGCGGCGCCGCAGATAGGCGTGGGCAAGAGGATCTTTGTCTACAAGTACGCCAACGACGACGGCGCTCCGCCTACCGGCGTGCTGGTCAACCCGGTACTGACCCTGTCAAAGGTTTCCGGCGCGGTACCGGACCCGGACGAGGAAGAAGAGGGCTGCCTGTCCTTCCCCGGCGGGCAGTATCCCCTGAAGCGCGCCGAGTGGGCGCGTGTTGAAGGGTTTGACGGCTTTGGACAGCCGGTCAGGTTCGAAGCCACCGGCTGGTTTGCCAGGGTCATCCAGCACGAATATGACCACTTGGACGGAAAACTGTACGTCAACCGGCTGATTGACCGCTATGCACGCAAAGCCATGAGGCAGGCCAAGAAGAGCGGCTGGGGCGTTCCCGGACTGACCTGGATGCCGGGCGTCGACCCGGATCCGTTCGGACACTAGGACAACCGGGTCATTTCGCCGCAATGGTGGGCTGGTCCGGGCAGGACCCCAGCACGCGCTTCATGGCGTCCTTTTCCGCCTCGGTGACCCATAGTCCGTAGGCTGCCTTGACCGATATTTGGCGGGCCACGTAGTGGCAGCGGAAGGACTTGTTCCTGGGAAGCCAGGTTGCGGCATCGCCGGCACCCTTCTGCTCGTTTGCCGGGCCGTCAGCCGCGATGAGGTTCAGCGGATCGTTGGCCAGGCTCTGGCGCTGCTTGGCTGTCAGTCCCTGGGCACCCTTCTGCCAAGCGTCACCCAAGGCCACGACGTGGTCTATTTGGACTGCCCGGCTGCTTTCGGAGCCCCGCCGGAAGTCCACGGGCTGCCCGGTATAGGGCTCGCGGAAGGAGCCCGCTGCCACCCGGCACCTGGAGCCTTCCACGAACACCACTGCGGTAAGGTCACGCCTGAGCATGTCGTTGCGGGTGTCGCACCCGTTCCGGTCCACGTCAAGCCACGCCTGGCCGAACGCTTCGCGGTCATAGTTGTCCTTCGCGGCCCGGCCCTTGACGGAAAGCCGTTCCAGCGCGGTGATGGCAGTACCGGAGGGCACGGGATGCACCGGCACAACAGGCTTCATCCAGTCGGGGTCGAACACCGGAGCTTCGGTGGGGCCGGAAGCGGCGGGCTCCGTCAACGCAAACTGGCCGGCAGTAAAGAACCAGGACAGTGCCGCCAGTGCAACGACGGCAGCCGCTGCCAGGACGCCCCAGGCCTGCCGTGAGCGACGGCGGGCACGGCGGTAGGCGGACCAGCTCACAGTCATGGGGATCCGCCGCCTCCGCCGACATCATGCACCAGAAGAGCCTAGAACACCCCCTGGGTCTCCCCGGTGTTTTCCACAGTGTGGAGGGCAGGTGGGCAGCTTTGGTGGAAGTGTTCGCGCGGGGGTTACTGCTCCCGCATCACCCTCCGCAGGTCCTCCTCGGCGATTGCCAGCAGTCCTTCCAGCTGGCGCACCCGGTCCTCGCCGACGTCGCCCGTTTTGTAAGCGGCGCGGGCGCCCTCAAGCAGCCGGACAGCCTCTTTATGGTTGGCTTTGGCGACGTCGAGGGCGTGCTCAAGGGTTGTTTCGTGCTGAAGTGTCGAATCTTTGTCCATGCCACCAGTGTGGTCCCGTTTCCCGGCCGATTCCAGCGGAATCAGCCGGGAAATCGCGGGACCGGCGGCCGGGGCCTAAACAGCGATCGCTGCGAGGGCCGCCGCCGATTCCTTTGCGGGGAAGGATGGCGGGTTTACCCCTGCCATTTCCTCCATCACACGGACCACCTGGCAGCTGTAGCCGAACTCGTTGTCATACCAGACGTAGAGGACAACGTTTTTATCCGTGGACACAGTGGCCAGGCCGTCCACGATGCCTGCGCGGCGGGAACCGACGAAGTCAGTGGAGACAACTTCGGGTGAGTCGATGTAGTCGATCTGCTTGCGCATGTCCGAGTGCAGGGACATCTCGCGGAGGTAGTTGTTGATCTCGTCCTTGGTGGTCCCGTTTTCCAGGCTCAGGTTCAGGATGGCGAGGGAAACATCCGGGGTGGGGACCCGGATGGAGCTGCCCGTCAGCTTGCCCAGGAGTTCGGGAAGGGCCTTGGCCACGGCCTTCGCGGCACCGGTCTCCGTGATCACCATGTTCAGGGCCGCCGAGCGGCCGCGTCGGTCACCCTTGTGGAAGTTGTCGATCAGGTTCTGGTCGTTGGTGAAGGAGTGCACGGTCTCCACATGGCCGTGCACGACGCCGAACTTGTCGTTGATGGCCTTCAGGACCGGCGTGATGGCGTTGGTGGTGCAGGACGCGGCGGACACGATCTGGTCAGTGTCCTCGATGGTGCCGTGGTTGATGCCGTGGACGATGTTCTTCAGGTCGCCCTTGCCCGGGGCTGTCAGGAGAACCCGTGCCACGCCCTTGCTCTGCAGGTGCTGGGACAGTCCTTCCCGGTCACGCCAGCGGCCGGTGTTGTCCACCACGAGGGCATTGTTGATGCCGAAGGCGGTGTAGTCGATGGTGGCGGGGTTGTCCGAGTAGATGACCTGGACCTGCACGCCGTTGGCCGTGATGGTGTTGGCTTCCTCGTCGATCCTGATGGTCCCTTCGAAGGACCCGTGGACGGAGTCGCGGCGCAGGAGGCTGGCGCGCTTCGAAAGATCGTTGTCGGCGCCCTTGCGGACCACGATGGCGCGCAGGCGGAGGCCGTGGCCGCCACCGGCCTTTTCGATGAGGAGGCGGGCAAGGAGCCGGCCGATCCGGCCAAAGCCGTAGAGCACCACGTCGGTGCTGGTGCGGTCATCGCCGCCACGCTTGCCCACAACGTCGGCAAGTTCCGCGCGGAGGAATTCTTCCAGCGTGGCGCCGCTGCCCTCCTCCTTGAACTTCTGGTTCAGCCGGGCGATGTCGATCGCAGCAGCACCGAGCTCCAGTCCGGCAAGGGTGTTCAGCAGCGGCGCGGTCTCCTCCAGGAGCAGCTCGTCCTTGCTCATCCGGCGCGCAAAACGGTGCGCCTTGAGGATGTTCATGGTGGACTTGTTGATCAAACTCCGGCCATGGATGCTGGTGACCACGTTGTTTTCGCGGTACAGCCGGCCGATCACCGGAATCATGGCCTCGGCGAGGGCCTCCCGGCCCATCCACGTATCAAGACAAGAATCTGACGTCTGGCTCACAGAAATACCTTCCTCGGTTCAGCCGTGTACGTCCTCGTACACGGATGTCGGCCACCACATGCTGTGCAGGGGCACCCGCGCCTGCAGGGGTCGGCCCCCAGGCGCCTGGATCGCGTGCAAAGAAAAACCGCCGGCTGCGAACACAACCCGGGCGGAAGAACTCCTGCGTCCGGTCTCCATTCTAAGTTGGCCGGTCTCCCCGAACAGGCCGGAACCACGTGAAATCACTCACAGGGAAGGGGCCTTGCGTCCGGGACCTCAGTTGTGGATGGCCGAATAGAGATTGAGGCTGGCCGAGAATACCACCCACGAAAAATAGGGCAGCAGCAGGAGGCCGGCAGCCGGGCTCACCGGACCGAACCGCACGACGAGGTAGGCAAGTGAGGCCGCCAGTCCGGCAATCACCAGGAAAGCAGCCCAGAGTGCGGCTGCTCCAAACACCGGGAAAAGCCCGAAGAAGGCCAGCGGCCACGCGGCGTTGAGCACCAGCTGGAGAAGGTACCCGGCCAGGGCGCCTCCCCTCAGCTCGCCTTTGCGCCAGACGAGCCAGGCGGCAACCGCAACCCCGACGTAGAGCAGCGTCCACATGCTCCTGAACATCCACCCCGGCGGCATCCAGGGAGCCTTGACCGACCCCGCGAACCAGCCGCCGGAATTCAGGATAATGGGGACCGAGGCCAGGGCCCAGGCGGCAGCGGAGAGCGCAAGGAACCCGGCCAGGGCAACGGCCTGACGTCCACGGGCGGAACCTCGCGGTTGGGCGGCTCCATATCCGGAGGGCGGGTCAGTATTTGCAGGCACGGTTCAGGATCCCCAACACAACTCTCAAGGTCAAACCGGAATGGGTGGATGGGTTGACCGATACGCCGGGTTCTGTGCTCCCGCCCCGTTGCCGGTGCGGGAGTAGCGGCCATCCATCTACGAGCGCCGTTGCCGGCGCCCTCCAGCGGCCTACCCGGACACTCGGGCGGGCAGCCCTCAAACGTGTCCTGTCTGGCCTTGCTCCGGGTGGGGTTTACCTAGCCTTCCCGGTCACCCGGGAAGCTGGTGGTCTCTTACACCACCGTTTCACCCTTACCTGGTTCGTGCCGCTTTCAAACCGGCGCGACCCAGGCGGTCTGTTCTCTGTGGCACTGGCCTGCGGGTTACCCCGAGTGGGCGTTACCCACCACCCTGCCCTGCGGAGCCCGGACGTTCCTCGAGCCACTTGCGTGACGCGCGGCCGCCTGGTCAACCCATCCATGTCCAGTCTACCGGCGCGGCGCCGCTTTCCCTGCGCCGGTAGGATCGGACGGTGCTGATTCTGCTCCCCCCTTCCGAAGGCAAGACACCTGCGGTCCGTGGTTCCGCCGTCGACTGGCCTTCCCTTAGCTTCCCGGACCTGAATTCCTGCCGCGCCAAGGTCCTCGACGCGCTGGGGACGGTGAGCGCGCACGAGGACGCCCTCGCGTTGCTGGGGGTCGGGGCCTCGCTGAAGGACGACGTCGACCGCAACACCAGGCTCCACGCTGAACCGGCGGCTCCTGCCCACCAGATCTATTCCGGCGTGCTGTACGACGCGCTGGGCTACACGACGCTCACCCCTGCGCAGCGGCGCAAGGCAGACGGGTCGGTGCTGGTGATCTCCGCCCTCTGGGGCGCCATCCGCTTCGGCGACGCCGTGCCCGCATACCGGCTGTCGATGGGGACGGCACTGCCCGACGTCGGCCGCCTTGCCTCGTTCTGGAAGCCGCACCTGTCCAGTGCGCTGGCGCCGCTCACCGGGGGGCAGCTGCTGGTTGACTGCCGGTCCAGCACCTACGCCGCGGCGTGGGCGCCGCCGCCGGCGCAGACCGTGACGGTCAACGTGTTCACCGAGGTGCAAGGCGTGCGGAAAGTGGTCAGCCATTTCGCCAAGCACACCCGCGGCGAACTGGCACGGCACCTGCTGGCCCGGCGGGGCAAGGCTCCAGCGACGCCGTCGGACCTCGCAAAGGCCGCCCGGGAAGTGTGGGACGCAGAGCTCGTGGAAGGTTCCCCGCGGAAACCCCACGCGCTGAACATCATCCTGCCGGGCTGACCTCGCCCGCCCTCCCCCAACTAGGTAGCGCTAAGTGTCGTTATGAGCCGCCAAAACGACACTTAGCGCTACTTAGTTGGGTCAGGCCCACTCCTCCGAGCGCACCAGGATGGCGCCGGAATCCGGGCAGAAGACGATGTCGTCGGCGGCGGCTGCCTTGATCTCGGCCAGGTCGCCGGGGCTGAGCTTCATGCCTGAGGCTTCGGACGTGCCGTGGAACAGCCGGGCGGCGCCCACTCCCCGCTTGGCGAGCGTTTTTTCGTAGACCGCGAGCAGGCCGGCGTCGAGCCCTGCAGCGAATTCGGCGCGCTGGGCGCGGAGCCCGCGCGCTTCCGCCTCCACCTCGGCCAGTTCCGCATCCAGCCCGGCACGGATGGTGCCGAAGGATCCCTGGATATCGTCCACGATCCCCTGCTGCGCCGCCTGCCTGGCCCGAAGGGAGTCGAGCCGCTCCATGACCTCAAGTTCAATGTCCTCAAGGTCCGAGCGACGCTTGTTGAGCGAGGCGATGTCCTTCTGGAGGGCCACCAGGTCCTTGGACAATCCGGTGCCGCTGTTCAGCCGCGCCTCGTCCCGCTGGATCCGCGAGGCGACCTGTTCCACGTCCGCTTCGGCCCGCTTCAGTTCAGCCTCGGCGTCATGGACAGCCACCTTCGCCGCGCCAAGCTCACCGTTGGCAACAGACAGGGCCGCCTCCAAGTCCTTGATGCGGGGATCGGTTTCCAGGGAGCGGCGGCGGTTGGCGAGCGACTTAAGCTTGGCGTCCAGCCCCTGCAGCTCGAGCAACTTCAACTGTTCCGCCGGTGCTGCCTTCGCCACATTTACCTCCGCTTGATCCCTACCGGCCGGGGCCGGGCACCTGGTCGGCGCTTCCTAGACTCTAGCGCCTGGCCCGCTCCCCTGCCTCGCTGCGTCACCGCCGGACCCCGCACACGAGGCTTAGCCGGGAGTCAGGATGAAGTCCCAGGGATCGCTGTTGGTGGTGCTGACCTGGATTTCAACGTCATGGCCCTGGTCGGCGAGGACATTGCCCAGCGCCGCCGCAGCGGCAGGCAGCCACAGCCACTCGCTGGCGAAATGGGATACATCCACCAGGTAGGGCCGGCCATTCAAGGCGGCCTCCCGGGCTTCCGACGCCGGGTGGTGACGGAGGTCGGCGGTCACATAGACGTCCGCGTTGCTGGCCCTGACCTCATTAAAGAGGGAGTCACCGGCACCACCGCACACGGCGACACGCCGGACCAGGCCGTCCTTGTCGCCGGAAACCCGCACTCCCCCGGCGACGGACGGGAGGATCCCGAACACGCGGGCAGCAAAATCGCCCAAGGTCATGGCCGCCGCCAGGTCCCCCACCCGCCCGATGCCCTCTTCCGGAAGGCCGTTTGCCGCCACGGTGAGCGGGGCGGCGTCCTGGAGGCCGAGTGCGTCGGCGAGGACGTCGGAAACGCCGCCGACGGCGGAATCACCGTTGGTGTGGACGGTCAGCAATGCGGTGCCGGACTCGATCAACCGGTGCACGGCCCGGCCCTTGGGGGTGGTGGCGGCGACGCTGGTGACGCCCTTCAGGAGGAGGGGATGGTGGGTGATCAGGAGTTCCGCGCCCCACTCCACCGCCTCTTCAATGACTTCCAGGGTTGGGTCGACGGCGAACATCACCTTGGTGACGGGCGCAGACGGATGGCCTGCCACCAATCCCACTTCGTCCCAGTTCTCTGCCAGGGATTCGGGCCACAGCTCTTCCACGGCCAGGAGCAGTTCACCCAGTGTGGGAGCCTCCGCCGGCTCCGCCGCCCCCTGCCCGCCGGAGGGTGCGCCGCCGTTGCCAGTGCCGCCGTCGTTCTTGTCGCCGTCGTTCTTGTCGCCGTCATGATCGACGCCGCCGCCGTTGACGCCGCCGCCGATGTTGTCTGGGCCGGTAACGTCGGTGTCCGCTGGTTCCATAGTCTTAGTTTTACCCCATCGGGCCCCCCGGACCGCACGTTTACAGCCCCCTCCCCAAGACGGCCGGGGAATCTTCCCGGGCCCCCAACCATTGAAGAGGTCATGAAAACTTTTGTTTTAGGCGGAGGCTGCTTCTGGTGCCTCGACGCCGTTTACCAGAAGACCAAGGGCGTCAGTTCGGTGGTGTCCGGCTATACCGGGGGCCACGATCCGCAACCGGACTACTATTCCGTCTGCAACGGCACCACCGGCCATGCCGAGGTGGTGGCCGTGACGTTTGACGAGGAGATTATCCCGGCGGAAGTCATCCTGGACATGTTCTTCGCCCTGCACGATCCAACCACGCCGAACCGCCAGGGCTACGACGTCGGCACGCAGTACCGTTCGTCGATGTTCTATGAGACCACCGAAGAGAAAATCCTCTTTGAGGAAGCGATCGACCGGAACCAGGCACTGTGGGCCCATCCGATTGTCACGGAGGTCAGCCGGCTGCCCCGATTCCATGTGGCGGAGGAGTTCCACCAGAACTACTACGCGAAGCATCCCGAGCAGGGGTACTGCCAGGTGATCATCAACCCCAAGCTCGCCAAGGCCAGGAAATATTACTCTGCATGGCTTAACGCTTAGCCACGGTTACGCGGCCTCGTTAGGCTGACCTCAGTATTCACCCCTTAGAGATAGGCGTATGTACATGGCACGGATCTATGACGATGTGACACAGCTGGTCGGCGGAACCCCGCTGGTCAAGCTCAACCGGCTCAGCGAGGGCCTGGATGCCACCGTCGCCGTCAAGCTTGAGTTCTACAACCCGGCCAACAGCGTCAAAGACCGTATCGGTGTGGCCATTGTCGATGCCGCCGAGAAGTCCGGTGCGCTGAAGCCCGGCGGAACCATTGTTGAGGGCACGTCCGGAAACACCGGCATTGCCCTGGCCATGGTGGGTGCTGCCCGCGGCTACAAGGTCATCCTCACCATGCCGGAGACCATGTCCACGGAACGCCGCGTCATGCTGCGGGCGTTTGGCGCCGAGATCGTCCTGACCCCGGGTTCCGAGGGTATGCGCGGAGCTGTGGAGAAGGCCCAGGAAATCGTGGCCAACACCGAGAATTCCATCTGGGCACAGCAGTTTGCCAACGAAGCCAATCCTGAAATCCACCGCACCACCACGGCGGAGGAAATCTGGGCGGACACCGACGGCGCAGTGGACATCTTCGTTGCGGGCGTAGGCACCGGCGGAACCGTCACCGGCGTCGGCCAGGTCCTGAAGGAGCGCAAGCCCGGCGTCCAGATCGTCGCGGTCGAGCCCAAGGACTCCGCCATTCTCAATGGCGGCGCACCCGGTCCCCACAAGATCCAGGGCATCGGGGCCAACTTCGTCCCGGAAATCCTGGACACCAACGTCTATGACGAGGTCCTCGACGCCACGCTTGAGGATTCCGTCCGGGTGGCCCGGGAGCTCGGCGTCCAGGAAGGCATCCTGGGCGGGATCTCCTCCGGCGCCATTGTCTGGGGTGCCCTGGAGCTGGCGAAGCGTCCGGAAAACGCGGGAAAGCTGATCGTGGCTGTTGTCTGTGACTTCGGTGAGCGTTACATCTCCACCGTGCTCTATGACGACATCCGCGGCTGATCCAGCCGCTGTTCGCCCGTTTCCTGTAGAAAGAACTTTGTGGGCTTTTTCGCAAGACTAAAGGAAGACCTCGACGCCGCCCGGTCACACGACCCGGCGGCTCGAGGTTCTTTTGAGAACTTTTTCGCATACTCCGGCCTGCATGCCATCTGGATCCACCGGCTGACGCACCGGCTGTGGCAGAATCCGGCCCTGCGTTTCCCGGCGCGGCTGCTCTCACAACTGGGGCGCTTCCTCACCGGCATAGAGATCCATCCGGGGGCCACCATCGGCCGCCGCTTCTTCATCGACCACGGCATGGGCGTAGTCATTGGAGAGACTGCCGAGATCGGCGAGGACGTGATGATCTATCACGGAGTCACCCTGGGCGGCCGCTCCCTGGCCCGAATCAAACGCCACCCCACCATCGGTGACCGGGTGACCATTGGGGCCGGGGCCAAGATCCTGGGGCCAATCACCATTGGCCGGGACAGCGCCGTGGGCGCCAACGCGGTGGTGGTCAAGGACGCTCCGCCTGAATCGATTGTCACCGGCGTCCCCGCCAAGTGGCGCCACCGGGATGCCCAGCGTGAAACCAAACCTGCGGTGGACCCGGCAGAGTACGACATCGAATACCGGATCTGACCCTTTACTGCAGCCTTACCGCGGCGCCGCCGCCCGGTCCGCTGCAGGAAGATATGGCAACGGCCGGCAGTTCCCGGAGGAGTCCGGGAACTGCCGGCCGTTTGCCGTGCGGAAGCTAGTGCGTGTCCACGGCTTCGATCTCGGACTTGTCCTCGCCCCAGAGGGTATGGAACGTACCCTCGGAGTCGACGCGGCCATAGGTGTGGGCGCCGAACAGGTCACGCTGGCCCTGGATCAGGGCGGCGGCAACGCGCTTGCGGCGCAGCCCGTCGTAGTAGGCCAGCGAGGAGGAGAACACCGGAACGGGGATCCCCAGCTGGACGGCCGTGGCAACGACCCGGCGCCATGCCGGCAGTGCGTCGGCGATGGCCTGGGTGAACGCCGGAGCGAAGAGCAGGTTGGCCGGCTTCTCCTCAGCGGCATAGGCCTTGGTGATGTCCTTGAGGAGTTCTGCACGGATGATGCAGCCTGCGCGCCACAGGGAGGCGATCTCGTCCAGCTTGAGGTCCCAGCCGTACTCCTTCGCCGCAGACGTCAGCATGTCCAGTCCCTGGGCGTAGGAGACCAGCTTGGAAGCGTACAGTGCCTGGCGGACGTCCTCGACGAAAGTCTCGGGGATCTCCACGGATGCCTCGTTGCCTGCCAGCAGCTCCTGGCCCAGCTTGCGCTGCTCCGTCTGGGAGGACAGCGCGCGTGCGAAGACGGATTCGGCGATGCCGGAAACCGGGGAGCCGAGTTCCAGTGCGGAGATGACGGTCCAGCGGCCGGTGCCCTTCTGGCCGGCCGCGTCCACCACGACGTCGACGAACGGCTTGCCGGTCTTGGCGTCCACATGGCCCAAAACCTCGGCCGAGATCTCGATCAGGAAGGAGGAAAGCTCGCCGTTGTTCCAGTCCGCAAAGATCTTGGCCTGCTCGGCAGGCTCAATGCCGGCACCGGAACGCAGGAGGTCGAAGGCTTCGCCGATGACCTGCATGTCGGCATATTCGATGCCGTTGTGGACCATCTTGACGAAGTGGCCGGCGCCATCGGTTCCCACCCAGGCGCAGCACGGTTCGCCGTCCACCTTGGCGGAGATCTTTTCCAGCAGCGGGCCCAGGGCCTTGTAGGACTCCTTGGAACCGCCGGGCATGATGGAGGGGCCGTTGAGCGCGCCTTCCTCGCCGCCGGAGACACCGACGCCCACAAAGTGCAGGTCCTTCTTGGCAAGGGCAGCTTCGCGGCGTCGGGTGTCCTCGTAGTGGGAGTTGCCGGCGTCGATGATGATGTCGCCCGGCTCCAGAAGCGGTTCCAGCTGTTCGATGACTGAGTCAACGGGCTTGCCGGCCTTGACCATGATCAGCACGCGGCGCGGCTTCTCCAGGGAATCGACCAGTTCCTGCAACGTCTCCGTCCGGACAAAGTCCCCTTCGGAGCCGTACCTTTCCAGCAGGGCGTCGGTCTTCTCGACCGAACGGTTGTGCAGGGCAACCGTGAAGCCGTTCCTGGCCAGGTTGCGGGCGAGGTTGGCGCCCATCACCGCGAGGCCGGTGACACCGATGTGTGCAGACATCAAAACTCCAATTCGTACGTTGCGCGGATGTGCAGGGGCTCCCTTTGCGTCGGGAGCACGATTGCAGACCAAGGGTCTGAATAAAGCATATATATTCGCGAGGTAACAAGAAAGTAACGCCCACCTTGTGGAACCGTTTGTGTCGCTGCAGTCCCGGCCGGCCGCCGTCAGGCCAACCCGTTCACACTAGGCTTAGCTGCATGACCAGCAGCCTGCACCACCGTGCCATTGAGAATCTTGGCACCCGCATTGTCTCAGGGGAGCTGCCTGCCGGCCATATCATGCTCGCCGAAAAGCTTGAGGATGAACTCAGGGTGTCCAGGTCGGTGATCCGTGAGGCTGTCCGCGTGCTGCAGTCCCTCGGCCTGGTGGAGACCACCAAGCGGGTGGGTATCCGGGTACTGCCTCCGAGCCGCTGGAACCCCTTCGATCCCCAGGTCATCCGGTGGCGCCTGGCCAGCGGTGCCAGGGGCGCGCAGCTTCGGTCTCTTGCTGAGCTGCGGTCCGCCGTGGAGCCGGCCGCGGCCGAGCTGGCCGCCCAGAACGCGCCGGCGCCGCTGCGGCTGGAACTGGTGGACGTTGCCCGCGCAATGCTCGACGCCGGCCGCAAGGGTGACGTGCCGCGCTTCCTTGAGCTGGACATCCAGTTCCACTCGCTGCTGCTGTCCGGGTCGGGCAACGAGATGTTTGCGAACCTCATGGGCCAGGTGGCGGAGACCCTGACGGGCCGGACAGTGCATGGCCTGATGCCGGACCATCCGCACGAGGCCGCGCTCCAGTGGCACGTGGACGTGGCGGAGGCAATCGCCCGGGGCGATGCCGCCACAGCACGGGAGTCCTCAGACAAGATCATGAGGCGGACCATGTCCCAGATGTCCGACACGTGGACCGAGCAGCCCCGCGTCTTCATTCCGGTGCAGCGCTGACACCTTTACGGCGACTTTTTGTTTCCAGGGGGTTCACGGTATATTCAACTCAGGCCCTCCACCGCGGCATCCCCCAATAGTCGCGGTGGAGGGTTTTCCAATGCCCGGAGTCCGTTGCCGGGCGGCGCATGCGCCTACGCAGCGTCGGCCAGGGATTCCCTGAGCCGCCAGCCCCCACCCAGCCCGTCCCGCTCGAGGAGCATGGTGGTCAGGGCGGAACCGGTGTTCCTTCCCAGCCTCACCTGGAGCTGCAGGACCTCGACGTCCACCCGGCTGAGGCCCTTAGGCATCCTGCGGCGTGTCTCCCACCATTTGACCCGCTCAAACCAGCGGACCGGTTCCGCACCCACAGCCCATTCCCTGCCACTGCAGAGCACCGCAGTGGGCCTGCCGTCCGCCCCCGTCCGCACAATCACGTGTTCCATTCCCGCAAGCTACGGCAGGGGTCGGACATTCGGGGAAGGGCCCGGATTCCATACGGGGCCGGGCAACGCAAAAGCCCCGCATCTTCCTCCTGGCGGCGGAACCTGCGGGGCTGCTCGTGGGTCCTACCGGGATCGAACCGATGACATCCACGGTGTAAACGTGGCGCTCTACCAGCTGAGCTAAAGACCCAAAGCGGCCGGACCGGGCACTGCTGCGCCCTGACCAACGAACATAGACTCTACCCGACACCGGCCTCCAAATGCGAATCCACTCCCTTAGGGCCGGGTGGGGCCTGCCTCTGGACGGGCGGGAGCTCCGACGCCAGCCAGGCCAGCGATTCACTCACGCCCGCCTCAAGCTTGATGGTTGCTTTGTCATCCCCGCGGGTGGCTCCCCTGTTGATAATGACCACAGGTTTGCCCTCCTTTGCGGCGTGCCTGACGAAGCGCAGGCCGCTCATTACCGTCAATGACGATCCCGCAACAACAAGGGCTGCGGCATCATCGACCATCCGGTAGGAGATTTCGACCCGGTCCTTCGGCACGTTCTCACCGAAGTACACGAAATCAGGCTTCAGCATTCCTCCGCAGGCGGGGCAGGCCGCCACCACAAAACTGCTGATCAACGCCTGGTCTTCCATCGTGGAGTCGGCGTCCGGCGCCATCTCCACCAAGCCCGTTTGTGCCGCCCGGTCCAGGAAGCCGGGGTTGAGCTCCCCAAGGATCCCTGCCAGCAGATGCCGCGTATAGGTCCGGCGACAGTCCAGGCAGACCACCTGGTCATACCTGCCATGGAGGTCGACGACGTTGACGCTGCCGGCGTCCTGGTGCAGGCGGTCCACATTCTGGGTGATGAGGCCGGTGAGGTGTCCCCTGCGTTCAAGCTCCGCCGCGGCAAGGTGGCCTTGGTTTGGATCGGCGCGCCGCAGGTGGGACCAGCCGATGTGGTTCCTCGCCCAGTAGCGCTGGCGGTTGGCGGCCGCCTTGACGAACTCCTGGTACGTCATGGGCGAACGAGGAGGCGAACCGGGTCCCCGGTAGTCCGGGATTCCCGAGTCCGTACTGAGTCCGGCCCCGGTGAGCAGTGCGAAACGGCCCCCTGCCAGCACCTCCCTGATCCGGACCAGGACGTCGAGTTCTTCTTCGGACGGGGGTGCGGCAGGCACCGGCGGCATGCTCGCGAAGCCTGTGAGGCCCACACCATGCCGCTGCCCGCCCACGTGAAGTCAGGCCTTTCCGAGCCCGGCGAGTGCCGTGCGGTATTCCCCGAGGTCCCGGGCCTGGCCCCGCGGATTCACCACGCTGTACCGGATGGTACCGCCGGCATCGATGATGAAGGTGCCCCTCCGTGCCATGCCGCTGTCGGCGTCGAACACTCCGTACAGCCTGGCGACCTCGCCGTGCGGCCAGAAGTCCGCGAGCAGGTCGAAGCTGTACTGTTCCTGGGCGGCATAGGCCCTGAGGCTGAACTTGCTGTCCACCGAGACGGCCAGGACGGTGGCGTTCGCATCCTGGAACTGTGCGAGGTTATCCCGTAGTTCGCAGAGCTCTCCGGTGCAGATACCGGAGAATGCAAAGGGGTAGAACACAAGGACCACGTTCTGGCCCCGGAAGGAGGACAACCTGACCGGCTCGCCGTATTGGTTGACGAGTTCAAAATCGGGTGCCGTCCCGCCGACCGCGGGGACAGCGACGGAGGCAGCGGCAAGCGCTGCCGTCACTTGTTCTTCCTGCTCACCAGCCGCGTTGCGCTCCAGTCCTTGGACACGCCCGCGGAGGTAGTGACGTGCAGCCCGGCCGTCGGCGCCGCCTCCTGGATGTCCGCCGGGGAGACATATCCATCCCTGCCCGACTTGGGCGTCAGCACCCACACCACACCGTTCTCGGTCAGCGTGGTCAGCGAATCCATCAGGCTGTCAACCAGGTCTCCGTCGCCGTCGCGCCACCAGAAGATGACAGCGTCCGCCACTTCATGGTCGTCCTCGTCCAGCAGCTCGGAACCGGTGAGGTCCTCAATATCGTCACGCAAGTCGAAATCGACGTCATCGTCGTAACCGAACTCCTGAATCAGATCCCCATTCTTGAAACCCAATTTTTCCGCCACATTTACCGAAGTGGCGGCGTCGGCCTCGCTCACGTGTACCTCCAATGCCTCATATATGCAGTGCGCATAGTGATTTCCATTACTCCCAAGCCAACACCCTTTGTGCCTGAGCTTCAAGCTGCCGCCCCCGTGATGCGGCATATTCTGCGTCACATCAGGTTCGTCCAGCCCGCAGTCCAGCGGCTTTTCGTCACACAACCAGTATGACGGCGAAATACAACTGGGCCGCCCAAGCCGCGGCTACGCATCGCGTAAGGGTCAGAGTTAGAGTGGCAGGTGAAACTATGCCTGCGGGGCAACAACCCTGTAACTCCAATGCAGACGTAGGAAAACTAGGACCCTGCCCGGCACACATGACCGGGCTGTTGTAACCGATACGTCGCACACGGCGTACGTTCGCCGGGCGGTCACCCTGCCCGGCCTGAGTGCGCCATCAATGCGCGCAAAGAGAGGTTGGACGTGGCTGCAGGAGAAGATACCTCCCATATCCTCAGCGGGTTGACTAACCAGCTGCCTGATCGTGATCCGGAAGAGACCGCCGAGTGGGTTGAGTCCCTGGATTCATTGATCAAGGAACAGGGCACCGAACGTGCCCAATTCATCATGCGGAGCCTGCTGCAGCGCGCCGGCGCGCAGAGCGTCGGGGTGCCGATGGTGACCACCACCGATTACGTGAACACCATCCCGGCGGACCAGGAAGCAGAATTCCCGGGCAACGAGGAGTTCGAGCGCCGCTACCGGGCATACATGCGCTGGAATGCAGCGGTGATGGTCCACCGGGCCCAGCGGGCGAACATCGGAGTGGGCGGACACATCTCCACCTACGCCGGAGCCGCCACCCTGTACGAGGTCGGGTTCAACCACTTCTTCCGGGGCAAGGACCACCCCGGCGGCGGGGACCAGGTCTTCTTCCAGGGCCACGCCTCCCCCGGCATGTACGCCCGCGCCTTTATGGAAGGCCGGCTCTCCGAGGAGGACCTGGACGGGTTCCGGCAGGAGAAGTCCCGCGAGGGCCACGCCCTGTCCTCCTATCCGCACCCGCGCCTGATGCCGCACTTCTGGGAGTTCCCCACCGTGTCCATGGGCATCGGGCCGATGAATGCGATCTACCAGGCCCAGTCCAACCGGTACCTGCACAACCGCGGCCTGAAGGACACCTCGGACCAGCAGGTCTGGGCGTTCCTCGGCGACGGCGAAATGGACGAGCCCGAGTCCCGCGGCCTGCTCCAGCTCGCCGCGAACGAGAACCTGGACAACCTCAACTTCGTGATCAACTGCAACCTGCAGCGCCTGGACGGGCCGGTACGCGGCAACGGCAAGATCATGCAGGAACTGGAAGCGTTCTTCCGCGGTGCGGGCTGGAACGTGATCAAGGTCGTCTGGGGCCGCGAGTGGGACGACCTTCTTGCCCGCGACACCGACGGGTCGCTGGTGAAGATCATGAACGAAACCCCCGACGGCGACTACCAGACCTACAAGGCCGAATCCGGCGGGTTCGTCCGCGAGCACTTCTTCGGCAAGACTCCGCAGACCAAGGACATGGTCGCGGACCTCACCGATGACCAGATCTGGAACCTGAAGCGCGGCGGCCACGACTACCGCAAAATGTACGCCGCCTATAAGGCAGCCACGGAATTCAAGGGCAAGCCCACGGTCATCCTGGCCAAGACCGTCAAGGGCTACGGGCTCGGACCGCACTTCGAGGGCCGCAACGCGACCCACCAGATGAAGAAACTCACCCTGGATGACCTGAAGAAGTTCCGCGACCACCTGCGGATCCCCATTACGGACGAACAGCTCGAAAAAGACCTGTACCAGCCTCCGTACTACCACCCCGGCAACGACGCTCCCGAAATCAAATACATGATGGAGCGCCGCGCAGCCCTGGGCGGGTCCGTCCCGGAACGCCGGTCAAAGCACCAGGCGATCGACCTCCCGGACGAGAAGTCCTACGAGGTCGCCAAGCGGGGTTCGGGCAAGCAGCAGGCCGCCACCACCATGGCCTTTGTGCGCCTCCTGAAGGACCTGATGCGGGACAAGAACTTCGGCAAGCACATTGCCCCGATCATCCCCGACGAGGCCCGGACCTTCGGCATGGATGCGTTCTTCCCCACGGCGAAGATCTACAACCCCAAGGGCCAGAACTACCTTTCCGTGGACCGGGACCTCGTCCTGGCCTACAAGGAGTCCCCGGCCGGGCAGCTGATCCACCCCGGAATCAACGAAGCCGGCGCCGTGGCAGCGTTCACCGCCGCCGGCACCGCGTACGCCACCCATGGCGTGCCCCTGGTCCCGGTGTACGTGTTCTACTCCATGTTCGGTTTCCAGCGCACCGGCGACGCATTCTGGGCGGCAGCCGACCAGATGACCCGCGGCTTCATCATCGGCGCCACGGCAGGACGGACCACGCTCACCGGCGAAGGCCTCCAGCACGCCGACGGCCACTCCCCCCTGCTCGCATCGACCAACCCGGCCGTGGTCACCTACGACCCCGCCTACGGCTACGAAATGGGCCACATCATCCGGGACGGCCTCGAACGCATGTACGGGCCTGAGTCGGAAGACCGGAACCTCATGTACTACCTCACGGTCTACAACGAGCCGATCACCCAGCCTGCAGAACCCGAAGAGCTGGACGTCGAAGGCGTCATCAAGGGCATCTACCTGCTTGCCCCGGCAAAGATCGACGGTCCCCGGACCCAGATCCTCGCCTCGGGCGTGTCGGTGCCGTGGGCCATCGAAGCCCAGCGGATCCTGGCCGAAGACTGGTCCGTATCCGCAGACGTCTGGTCCGTCACGTCCTGGAACGAACTGCGCCGTGACGGCCTCGCCGCGGAAGAGGAAGCCTTCCTCAACCCCGGCGAACCGGCCCGCGTCCCCTTCGTGACCCGGCAGCTCGAAGGAGCCACCGGCCCTGTCGTCGCCGTCAGCGACTACATGAAGGCCGTCCCCGACCAGATCCGGCAGTTCGTGCCCAACGAATTTGCCACCCTCGGCGCCGACGGCTTCGGCTTCTCCGACACCCGCGCCGCCGCCCGCCGCTTCTTCAAGAACGACACGCATTCCATCGTGGTGCGTTCACTGGAGATGCTTGCGCGCCGCGGTGAGGTGGATTCCCAGGCTCCGATCAAGGCGATTGAGAAGTACAGGCTCCACAACGTCAATGCCGGGACCACCGGCAACGCCGGCGGCGAGGCTTAGCACTCCCCCCAGCAAGACACGACGGCGGCTCCCTCCGAAAGGCGGGGGCCGCCGTCGTCCGTTTGGGCAGGTTGGACAGGAGTGTCCTGTGACGCAGGCCAAGGCGGATTGTAGCCTTTGCACAAATGGAGGTTGCGGGGCGCGGCCCGTATGCTCAAAGAATGCCAGCACCTGCCACCCCGTCCGCCAAGCGCAAACCGTCCACGCCCAAGGTCACGCCGGAGAAGTCCGAGACCCTGAAGAAGCTGCGGGCAAACGTGGGCCAGCTTTCCACCACCACCATGCGCGAGCTGGAAAAGTCGCTGCCTTGGTACAGCCGGCTCAGCTCGGACGAACGCTCGGCACTGGGCATGGTGGCCCAGAACGGCATCGCCGCTTTTGTCACCTGGTATGAGCGGCCAAGCTCGCCGTCGTGGATCCTTACGGACGTCTTTGGAACCGCGCCCACCGAACTGACCCGGTCCATCAGCCTGCAGAAAGCGCTGCAGCTGATCCGGATCGTCGTCGAAGTGGTGGAGGACCAGGTTCCCGTGATTGCGCCGGAAGCCGACCAGCCGTCATTGCGGGAAGCAGTGTTGAGGTACTCGCGGGAAGTCGCTTTCGCTGCGGCCGACGTCTATGCCCGCGCCGCCGAATCCCGCGGTTCCTGGGACACCCGGCTCGAAGCCCTGATCGTGGACGCCATCCTGCGCGGCGAGAACACGGACGCCCTGCGCTCCAGGATCGCGGCACTGGGCTGGAAGGCGCAGGAACGCTTCACCGTTATGGTGGGCAATTCTCCCTCCGAGCCCAGCGCCAGCTACGTCAGCGAGCTGCGCCGGATGGCCGGCCGGTATGCGGAGGACGCCCTCGTGGGCATCCAGGGTGACCGGCTCATCCTTATCCTGGGCGGCGTCCAGGACAGGGAAACCGCGTATGTGAAGCTCAGCGAGATGTTTGCGCCCGGACCGGTGGTGTACGGCCCTGAGGCCGGTTCCCTGCTGGAAGCCAGCGGATCGGCGCAGTCGGCTTTCGCCGGGCTGACCGCGGCCAGGGCATGGCCCGCCGCCCCGCGCCCGGTGGCTGCCGACGACCTGCTCCCGGAACGGGTCATCTCCGGGGACGACGCCGCGCGCCGTTCCCTGGTCAAGAACATCTACCGCCCGTTACTGGCGGCGTCCAACGGCCTCGTGGAGACCCTGGGCACCTACCTGGAACTGGGCCATTCGCTGGAAGCAACAGCGCGGGAACTCTTCGTCCATGCCAACACCGTCCGGTACCGGCTCAAGCGTGTCTGTGACGTCACGGGCTGGGATCCGCTCCTGCCTCGGGAAGCCTTTGTCCTGCAGGCTGCCTTGGTGGTGGGGCGTCTTTCCGCGCCGCCGAAAGCTGCCGCGGAGCGCCTGCCGTCCCGGAATCAGCCCTAAGGCGTTGTAGACTTCCTACAACCTGACCCCGTGAGCTTGGTGCGGACAAACACCGCTGGATCACACAGTAATTTGGAAAGCTGGATACGTGCTTGCAATAGTCTGCCCTGGACAGGGCTCACAGACCCCGGGTTTTCTGGCCCCTTGGCTGGAACTGCCCTCGGTGGCAGGCCAACTGGCCTCCTTGAGCGAGATCGCAGGCATTGACCTGATCGCCCACGGGACCACCTCGGATGAGGACACCATCAAGGACACTGCGGTCGCGCAGCCCCTGATTGTCGCGGCCGGCCTTGTTGCCGCCGGTTCACTGTTCGATGTTGACCTCAGTTCCCTTCCGGTAATCCTCGCAGGCCACTCCGTGGGTGAAATCACGGCGTCCGCCCTTGCCGGAGTGCTCACGGAGCAGGAAGCCATGACGTTCGTGCGCGAACGTGCCAACAGCATGGCAGCGGCCGCATCCGTCACTCCCACGGGCATGAGCGCCGTTGTGGGCGGCGACCCCGCCGAGGTCCTTGCGGCCATTACGGCCACAGGCGCCACCCCCGCCAACGTCAACGGGGCGGGCCAGACCGTTGCAGCCGGCACCTTTGACCAGCTGAAGGCCCTAGCCGAGAACCCGCCCGCGAAGGCCCGGGTCATTCCCCTGAAAGTGGCAGGCGCGTTCCACACCAGCCACATGGCCCCCGCTGTCAGCGCCCTCAAGGCGCTGCAGCCGCAGCTGAAGCCGCAGGCACCGAAGGTGCCGCTGCTGTCCAACTACGACGGCGGCCAAGTTACTGAGGGCGGCGCCGCCGTCGACAGCCTTATTGCCCAGGTGTCACGTCCCGTCCGCTGGGACCGCTGCATGGAGGCGATGGTTGCCCGGGGCGTCACCGGCGTCATCGAGCTTGCCCCCGCCGGCACCCTGGCCGGCCTCGCCAAGCGGGGCATGCCCGGCGTCAAGACCGTGGCCGTCAAGACCCCCGACGACCTTTCCGCCGCCCTGGCGCTCTTCGCAGAACTGGAGGGAGACGCATGAGCGTTCCCACGCTGAAGCAGGCTCCCATCCAGGAGCACACCCGCATCCTTGGACTGGGTGCCTACCGTCCCGACGTCATCGTCACCAACGAGGACGTCTGCCAGTGGATCGATTCCTCCGATGAGTGGATCCGCCAGCGGACCGGCATCGTGACCCGCCACCGTGCCCCCGCGGACGTCAGTGTCATCGACATGGCCGAGGGTGCCGCACGCGAGGCCATGGAAAAGGCCGGCATCGAACCGTCCCAGCTCGGTGCCGTCATCGTTTCCACGGTGACCCACCCGTATGCCACCCCCTCCGCCGCGGCCAGCCTGGCTGACCGCCTCGGGGCAACCCCGGCTCCCGCCTTCGACATTTCAGCCGCCTGTGCGGGCTACTGCTACGGCATCGCCCAGGGTGACGCCCTGGTCCGCGCCGGGGCCGCCAAGTATGTCCTGGTGGTGGGCGCCGAAAAGCTGTCCGACGTCATCGACAACAGGGAACGCACCATCTCCTTCCTGCTCGGGGACGGAGCGGGCGCCGTTGTCATCGGTCCGTCCGACACCCCCGGAATCGCCCCCTCTGTGTGGGGATCGGACGGCAGCAAATGGGATGCGATCGGCATGACCCGCTCCATCCTGGATGTCCGCGACCTCGGCATGGCCGCCCGGCAGTCTGATTCCACAGGCGACCTCGCCCTCCTGGAAGAGGCACAGGAGCTGTACCCCACGCTTCGCCAGGACGGGCAGACCGTCTTCCGCTGGGCCGTCTGGGAGATGGCCAAGGTTGCCCAGCAGGCCCTCGATGCCGCGGGCATCCAGGCGGAGGACCTGGTGGCCTTCATCCCCCACCAGGCGAACATGCGCATCATCGACGAGATGGTGAAGAAGCTGAAGCTGCCGGAGGGCGTTACAGTGGCACGGGACATCGCTGACGCAGGCAACACCTCGGCAGCATCCATCCCGCTCGCCACGCACCGCCTGCTGCAGGAAAACCCGGAGCTCAGCGGCGGACTGGCCCTTCAGATCGGTTTCGGCGCGGGGCTGGTCTTCGGCGCCCAGGTAGTTGTCCTTCCCTAGGAACGCCCCCAACGGGCCGCATCCGCGGCCTGGACCATTTCCGGCAGCACCTGCCGGCAATACAAGAAAAGGAGCCATCAATGGCTAGCAACGAAGAGATCCTGGCCGGCTTGGCTGAAATCGTGAACGAGGAAACCGGCCTGGCCCCCGAGGCCGTGGAGCTGGACAAGTCCTTCACCGAGGACCTTGACATCGACTCCATCTCCATGATGACCATCGTGGTCAACGCCGAGGAAAAGTTTGGCGTCCGCATTCCCGACGAAGAGGTCAAGAACCTCAAGACCGTCGGCGACGCCGTCAGCTTCATCGCCGGAGCGCAGGCCTAGCCAAGGCTTCCGCCGTTACGGCATGGCAGGGCTGCCGGTCCGGATGACCGGACCGGCAGCCCGCCGCATTTTTCCGGCACCTTCCGCCCGTAGGCACGGTGCCGATCATCAAAACGCGGGACCTCCGGAAGACGGATTCCCCACCGACGAAAGAGTGATCCCATGACACGCAAAGTAGTCATTACCGGTCTGGGTGCCACCACGCCCATTGGCGGCGATGTACCCACGATGTGGAACAACGCGCTCAAGGGGGTCTCCGGTGCCCGCACCCTGGAGGACGACTGGGTGGCCAAGTACGAGCTGCCCGTCCACTTCGCTGCGCGCTGCAGCACCCCAGCCCTGGACGTGCTCAGCCGCGTAGAAGCCAAGCGCATGGACCCCTCCACCCAGTTCGGCGTTATTGCTGCCCGTGAAGCCTGGGCCGATTCCGGCATCACCGAGTTCGACAAGGACCGCCTCGCGGTTGCCTTCGCCACCGGCATCGGCGGTGTCTGGACACTGCTGGACGCATGGGACACGCTCAAGGAGAAGGGCCCCCGCCGTGTCCTGCCCATGACCGTTCCCATGCTGATGCCCAACGGTGTCGCCGCTGCGGTCAGCCTGGACCTCGGTGCCCGCGCCGGCGCCCACACCCCTGTGTCGGCCTGCGCCTCGGGTACTGAAGCGCTGCACCTGGGCCTGGATTTGATCCGCTCGGGCAAGGCAGACGTGGTCATGTGCGGCGGTGCCGAGGCTGCCATCCACCCCATGCCCCTGGCGGCATTTGCATCCATGCAGGCACTTTCCCGCCGGAACGACGATCCCCAGGGGGCTTCCCGCCCCTACGACACCGCACGTGACGGGTTTGTCATGGGCGAGGGTGCCGGCGCGCTGGTCCTTGAAGCAGAGGAACACGCGCTGGCGCGCGGTGCGCGTATCTACGGCGAACTGGCCGGAACGTCGGTCACTGCCGACGCGTACCACATCACCGCTCCCGACCCCCAGGGCCTGGGCGCAACGCGTGCGCTGAAGGCCGCCATGTTCGACGGCAGGATCCAGCCCGAGGATGTAGTGCACGTCAACGCGCACGCCACGTCGACGCCGGTGGGCGACAAGCCTGAATACACCGCCCTCCGCTCCGCCCTGGGAAACCACGTGGACAACGTGGCCGTCTCCGCGACGAAGTCGCAGATGGGGCACCTCCTGGGCGCCTCCGGTGCTGTCGAGGCCGTACTCACGGTACTCGCTGTTTACGACCGCAAGGCACCGGTCACCATCAACCTGGAAAACCAGGACCCGGAAATCCCGCTCGACGTCGTCACGTCCGCCCGGGACCTGCCCGCCGGCAGCATCGTTGCGCTGAGCAACTCGTTCGGCTTTGGCGGCCACAATGCCGTGATTGCGGTCCGCAGCGTCTAACGCGCAGCATGTGATCCGTTTACGAGAGGAGGCCCCGCCGGTTGGCGGGGCCTCCTCTTTGCTATGGAAAAACGTCAGCTCGACGGCGGTCAGCCCACCTGGTGGAGCCAGCGCACGGGGGCGCCTTCAGCAGCGTGCCGGAACGGTTCGAGTTCTTCGTCCCAGGCTTCGCCCAGGGCGAGGGAGAGTTCGTGGTAGACGGCGGCGGGGTCACCGGCGCCCGACTCGTAGGCGTAGCG
Source organism: Arthrobacter sp. PGP41 (assembly GCF_002953935.1). Lineage (NCBI taxonomy): Bacteria > Bacillati > Actinomycetota > Actinomycetes > Micrococcales > Micrococcaceae > Arthrobacter > Arthrobacter sp. PGP41. The sequence continues at coordinate 2,619,437 of NZ_CP026514.1, forward strand.
GATCCTGTCCTCGGACACCATGATGTTGCCGTGGACGTCGGTGACGGCGTGGAAGATGCCAAGCTCAGGGGTGTGCGACCACCGCCCGCCGTCAACGCCCTGGCTTGGCTCCTCCGTGACCTCATACCGAAGGTGTGCCCACCCGCGCAGGGAAGACGCAAGCTTGGATCCTGTCCCGGGGGCGCCGGTCCAGGACAGCTCGGCCCGGAACATTCCGGGCGCGGCAGGCTGAGGGGTCCACTCAAGATCCGTCCGCTTGTCCACGACGGATCCGATGGCCCACTCAACATGAGGGCACAGGGCCGTAGGGGCCGAGTGAACGAACAGCACACCGCGGGTCATTGCAACAGACATTCCATCCTCCATAGCTCTAGGTACGTCTTCCCCAACGACCTCTGCCTGGATGGAACTGCTGGTGCCTGCACTGCGGCGGCGTTCCTGCCTGCCTATTCAGATGTATCAGATAAAGCTGTGTCCGGACTTGCTGTGACGCGAAAAGCCGCAAGCTTCACGCAGGACTTGAAAGTTACCGGACGTGACTCTCATTGTGCCGTACCCCACGAAATTACGCCAGTGCGATTCATGGCGATGAGGCTTATGCCCTCGGATGGGCCTTCTGGTAGCTCTGCCGGAGCCGGTCCACCGAAACATGGGTATAGATCTGGGTAGTGGCCAGGCTGCTGTGGCCAAGGATTTCCTGCACGGCGCGGAGATCGGCCCCTCCGTCCAGCAGATGCGTGGCCGCCGAGTGCCGCAGGGCATGCGGCCCCGAGGCCGAGGTATCGCCAAGCCCTGCGAAGAGGTCGTGGACCATGGCGCGGACCTGGCGCTGGTCCACCCGGCCGCCGCGGGTGCCCAGGAAGAGCGCCGGCCCGCTGCTGCCCTTGGCGAGCAGGGGCCTGCCGCGCCGCAGCCAGTCGTCCACGGCAAGGGCAGCGGGAACACCGTAGGGAACAGTGCGTTCCTTGTTGCCCTTGCCGATGACGCGCAGCGTGCGGCGGTCGGGGTCCAAATCATCGATGTCCAGCCCCGCCAGTTCGCCCACACGGACACCGGTGGCGTAGAGCAGTTCCACGATGGCCCGGTTCCGCAGGGCAAGCGGCGCGCCCTCGGCGGCCGCGTCGTCCAAGGTGGCCAGCAGCCGGGTTACCTGTGCAGCCTGCAGGACGCCGGGCAAAGCCTGCTCCCGTTTGGGGGCCTTGAGGCGCAGGGCGGGATCCGCAACGATGAGTTCCTCCGCCAGGGCCCATGCCGTGAAGACCCTTACGGAGGCGGACCGACGGGCGAGGGTTGCCCGGGCTGCCCCGGCCTGGCTCTGGTCCCCCAGCCAGCGCCGGAGCGTTCCAAGATCCAGGTCCCCAAGGCGGAGGGCGCCTTCGGCCGTGGCATGGGTCAGGAGGCTCCGGACGTCACCCAGGTACCCTCGGAGCGTGTGTGGAGAAACGGCGCGCTCGGCGGACAGGTACCGCGCGAAGGCCTCAAGCGCCCCGTGAAGCTCCGCGGGCAGTTCCTCATTTTCCACCCCCCTACTGTCTCAGCTCCGGTCCCGAAAGCAGCGGTGACACGCACCCTGCATCCCGGGCCGCGCGCCGGCAGTGGCGGTCTGGCGCATCAACTGGTTGCCTTGCCGCGTTTCCAGCCGCCCCGCTCCGAGACCGCCAGCCCCAGTAGACCCAACCGGCCCAAGCCTGCCCGGACGGATTCCTGGCCCAGGCCCGCGACCACGGAGAGCTTTTCGACGGACGTCGTGGAGCGCAACGGCAGGGCGTCCAGGAGAATCAAATCCTCCAGGGTCAATCCGTCCTGCACGGCGGCCTGGCCCTGGCGCACTTCCGGAAGGGAAGAACCACTGGGTCCCGCCAGTTCGGCAACCTCGGCGGCGTCCGTCACGCAAACGGCCCCTCCATCCCGAAGAAGGCGGTGGCAGCCAGCTGAGTTGGCGCTGTGTACGGATCCAGGAACAGCACCGACAGCACGGCCAAGGGTCTCGGCATGGTGGGCGGTGTTCAGCGCCCCGGACCGCCACCTTGCCTCGACGACGACGGTCACGGCTGACAGCGCGGCAATGATGCGGTTGCGCTGGAGGAACCTGTAGCGGGTGGGCGCGGACCCCGGGGGAACCTCGGCGAGGACTGCGCCCTGGTTGCACACGGCCCGCAGGAGGTCCTCGTTTCCCGAGGGGTAGAACCGGTCCACTCCCCCGGCCATCACCGCTATGGTCGGAAGGGCATCCGACGCCCCGGCAAGGGCCGCCCGGTGGGCATGGGCATCTATGCCGTAGGCACCGCCGGACACTACGGTGAATCCTCGCTGGGCCAGGGAGTAGGCGATATCGCCCGTGACCGAGGCTCCATAGCTTGTGCTGTCCCTGGACCCCACGAGGGCAACGGCGGTGGCCGCACCGGGAAGGTTCTGTTCCTGGCCCCGCCACCAGAGGCAGATGGGCTCCTGGATTCCGAGGTCTGCCAGCTGGGCAGGCCACAGGTCGTCTGACGGAATGATCAGGCGCCCGCCGAGCCGCGCCATGGTTGCAAGGTCGCGTTCAGGAGCGAGGTCGGGGATGCGGGGCTTCCAGCGCTTGAGTGCGTTGGCCATCCCGGCCCAACCCGCAGCCGGCCCGCCGTCCGTGAGGAGTGCGGTAATCTCCTGCTCCACATCCGGACCCGCCGCCACCTGGCCGGTAGCGATCCGCAGTGCGTCCACGGCCCCGGCAACCTGCACAAGGGCCAGTCCTGCGGCGTCCTGCGGCTCCATCAACCGCGAGAGGGCGGCACGGGAACGCCGTTCGATGTCCCTGGCTACTTCAGTCATGCCGCGGCCGCCGCTGCCTGCCGAAGGCCCAGGGCCTGCCCGATATCGTTGGTGTCCGGCTGATCCCGGTGCCCGAGGTCTGCCAGGGTCCACGCCAGCCGGAGCACACGATCGTAGCCGCGGGCGGTGAGGACGCCCCGTTCCAGCGAATGGTCCAGGATGCGGGTGACGGCCGCCGGCAACCTAAGCTCACCCCGCAGAACGCGGCCCGGGACCTGCGCATTGGTCTCCAGCCCATAGGGCGCCAGCCGCTCGAGCTGCCGCCCCCGTGCGCCGCGCACCCGGCACGCCACGGTGGCCGTATCTTCCTCCGCTCCCGCCTGCCCGAAGTCGGCCAGCGAAACCCGTTCCACCTGCAGCTGGATGTCCACGCGGTCCAGGAGCGGCCCGGACATCCTGGCGAGGTACCGCCGCCGCATCATGGGTGTGCAGGTGCAGTCGAGTCCCTTTCCGGAAGCTTTGCCGCAGGGGCAGGGATTTGCCGCGAGGACCAGCTGGAAGCGGGCTGGATAGGCTGCGGTTCCGGCTGACCGGTGGATCACCAGCTCGCCGCTTTCCAGCGGTTGGCGCAGCGCGTCCAGCACCCGGCGCTCGTATTCCGGGGCCTCGTCAAGGAACAGGACCCCCCGATGTGCCCGGGAGGCCGCCCCAGGCCTGGGAAGCCCTGAACCGCCGCCAATGATGGCAGCCGCGGTTGCCGAGTGGTGCGGGCTTTCGAACGGCGGCCGCCGGAGCAGCTGGACTGAAGAGGAAGGCAGCCCGCACAGCGAATGGATGGCTGTAACCTCCATGGACTCATGGTCGCCAAGATCGGGCAGGAGCCCGGGCAGGCGTTCCGCCAGCATGGTTTTCCCCGCGCCCGGCGGACCTGTCAGGAGAAGATGGTGCGCTCCCGCTGCCGCCACCTCCAAGGCACGCCGCGCATCGCCCTGGCCGGAGACATCGGCCATATCGGGGTACACCCCCGATTCGCCGGTTGCCCCGCCGGTGGCGTCCGCGTCCTCGGGATCGAAATCCAGCGCGAGCCCCTGGGGGTCCGCGCCGAAGTCCAGCGCCAGCCTGGCCAATGTGCTGTACCCCCGCACCCTGGCATCAGGAACCAGGGCCGCCTCCGCGAAGTTCGCCTGCGCCACGACGATGTCCGGATACCCGGCCTGCACCGAGGCCATCACGGCCGGAAGGATGCCCCTGACCGGGCGCAGCCTCCCGTCCAGCCCAAGCTCTGCAATGAACACAGTCCGCCCGGTGGGTTTGATGTCATTGGCGGCGCGGAGCACTGCCATGGTGACGGCAAGATCGAAACCCGAACCGCGTTTGGGCAACGAAGCGGGGATAAGGTTCGCGGTGATTTTCCTCCGGCTCAGGGGAATCCCGGAGTTCTTCGCGGCGGACCGGATGCGCTCCTTCGCCTCGTTGAGGGAAGCGTCCGGCAGGCCGAGGAGGACGAACGCCGGAAGGGTCTGGCCGATGTCGGCCTCAACCTCCACCATGTACCCGTTCAGCCCCACCAGGGCAATGGAGTAGGTGCGGCCCAGGGGCACTTATCCCACCCCCTTGAGGTGTTCCACCAAGGGTGTCCCGCGGCCGTCGTCAATTACCGCGATGACGTCCACTCGCCGCAGCGGCATGCGCAGCTCCCTGTCCCGGCACCAGGCAGCTCCAAGCCGGTGGAGCCGCGCAAGTTTTTCCGGGCCCACGGCTTCGAAGGGATGGCCGTAGTCGAGGGTGCGGCGGGTCTTTACTTCGGCGATGACCAGGGCGTCGCCGTCGAGGGCAACTATGTCTATTTCGCCTTCGGTGCAGCGCCAGTTACGCTCAACCACCAGCATGCCCAGGGTTTCAAGGTAGCCGGCGGCGAGGTCCTCGCCGTGCCGGCCCAACAGGTCTTTCGATTTCATTTCTACCTCCGCAACCAGCCTGTGATGGCTGCAGCACGGAGGATAGGACGATGACCGCCTAAGTGGATTAAGTGCGGTCAGGTGCCCCTGTGCAGGAGGAGTCCGCCGTACAGCAGCCCAGTCCGGAGGGACGGGAGCTAGTTACCCAGGTCGACGTCCTTGGGCAGGGCGAGTTCCTCGTTGCGGGGCAGCTCTTCGACGTTGACGTCCTTGAACGTGAGGACCCGGACGCTCTTGACGAACCTGGCCGAGCGGTAGACGTCCCACACCCACGCGTCCTGCAGGGTGAGGTCGAAGTAGACCTCGCCGTCGGCGCTGCGCGCCTGCAGGTCAACATGGTTGGCCAGGTAGAAGCGGCGTTCGGTCTCGACAACATAGCTGAACAATCCGACCACGTCCCGGTATTCACGGTAGAGCTGGAGCTCCATGTCGGTTTCGTAGTTTTCAAGATCCTCAGCACTCATGCTTCCATCTTGCCACCATCCGCGGGGCGGCTGGCGCCCGCGCCGGAGGACTCAGGCGTCGCCGGCGGAATCTTCACCATCCGGATCCTGCCCGTCCGGCAGCCCGCCGTCGAGCAGGTCCCCGCCGAGCAGGCGCCAGCTGACCCGGTGGTAGGGCGTCGGCCCGGCAGCGCGTAGCACGTCGCGGTGCAGGGCCGTAGCGTAGCCCTTGTTGATGTCCCAGCCAAAGTCCGGGAACTGGGCGTGCAGTTCCCGCATCATCCGGTCCCGTTCAACTTTGGCGATAACGCTTGCCGCTGCGACGCTCAAGCACTGCATGTCGGCTTTGATCTTGGTGTGCACGGGGGCGTCACAGCTGGCCTCGAAAACCGGTTCGTCGAACAGTGACAGCTGCTCGGCGGGGGAAAGCCAGTTGTGGCTACCGTCCAGGAGCACCGCCTCCGGACGGATGCCTGCCTCGAGAACCTCCCGCCAGGCCCGTGTTCCGGCAAGGCGCAGGGCGGCAATGATGCCGATGGAGTCGATTTCCTGGGCGGAGGCATGGCCCACTGCCGATGCCACGCTCCAGCGGCGCACAAGCGGTTCGATCCGTTCCCGTTCGGCGGGGCTTAGGAGCTTGCTGTCCCGCACGCCGGCCAGCGGCTTCTGGCGTTCCAGGTCCACAACCGCAATGCCCACACTCACCGGCCCGGCAAGGGCACCCCGCCCCACTTCGTCCACCCCTGCGAGGTACCGTATCCCCTGCGCTTTGAAGGTCCGCTCGTGCCTCAACGTAGGGGCCTTTGAGCGCGCGGGCACCCTGGTGGAACCCGTCCCGGGCCTGACTGCCGTGGACATGGTCAGGGCGCCGCCGGCACGTTCCGGAACACGTCCGGGTAGTTGCCAAGGGTGGTGATGCGGTTCAGCGGCCAGGCAATGACCGCCGCCTTGCCTTCAAGGTCGTCAAGGTCGACGAACCCGCCGTCGGAATCCATGTGGGCGCGGGAGTCGGCGGAGTGGTTCCGGTTGTCGCCCATCACCCATACCTTCCCTTCAGGGACAACTACATCGAAGCTGCGGATCTGCGGGACCTCGGCGGGGTTGACGTAGCTTTCGTTGATTGCGGTCCCGTTAATCGTCAGTTTACCGCCGGCATCGCAGCAGACCACGTGGTCCCCCGGCAGTCCGATGACCCTTTTGACCAGGTGCTGTTCAGAGTTGTCCGGCAGCAGGCCAACGAATGTCAGGCCGTCCTGGATCCAGGTGAAGGGCCCCTGCTCCTTTTCCGGCGCAGCAGGCAGCCAGCCCTTGGTGTCCCGGAAAACCACCACGTCGCCGCGGGTAAGCGAGAACGGTTCAGGCACCAGGAGGTTGACGAATATGCGGTCGTCGACGTCCAGCGTCTTGACCATGGACTCGGACGGGATAAAGAACGCCCGGAACAGGAATGTCTTGATAAGGAAGGACAGCACGACGGCGATCACCACCACAGTGGCGACTTCCTTCAGCCAGGCAAGGACGGGGCTGCCATTAGGTTTCCCGGCCGCCCTGGCGGCGGAGCGGCTGTCCGCTGCGGCGGGAGCAGGCGCCTCGGGATCCTGGGCGGCCGTCACGGGGACTGCCTCGGAGGGCGTGCCCGAAGCCCCGTCCTGACGTGGTTCAGGAATCCGCGCGTGGTTCTCGGGCATCTACTGTCCGTTCTCTGTTGTTGGTCCTGCCGCAGGCGGACGTGGTACTGAAGCAAATCTATCAAGCGGCCAGATGATCTGGACCGGCCTGCCGATAACCCTGTCCAGCGGAACCATGCCGCCACCGGGGGCACCGAGCAGGCTTCGGGAATCGGCGGACAGTGACCGGTGGTCACCCATCAGCCAGAGGCGCCCCTCGGGGACCACGACGCTGAACTTCTGGGCGCTGGGTGCGTCGCCGCTGAAAATGTACGGCTCTTGCAATGGCCGGCCGTTCACCGTCACGTTGCCCCCGGCGTCGCAGCAGGCAACCGAATCACCCGGCACACCGATGACCCTTTTGATGTAGGTTGTGTCGCTGCCCGCGAGGCCGGCCCATTGGGTAATGGCAGCCGCCGCATCCATGAAGGGGCCGTTGCCGCTTTTGAGCGGAGCAAAAGTACCGCGGCCGTCAAAGACGACGATATCCCCGCGCCGGACCGGTTCATCCCGGAAGTCGGTCCGGGAAACCAGGATGCGGTCCCCGCCTTCCAGCCCGGGCTCCATGGACGCTGACGGGATGAAGTAGATATCGAACCACAGGGACCGGACCAGTCCGCTGACGGCAACAGCCAGGAAGACGGCGAGGAACGCAAAACGCCAGCCCATTTTTCGGGGCTGGCGTTTTGTCTGGTCCATGGTCCGTATCCTGGGCGCTGGTGCTGGATGGCTCCGGCGCTGGCCGGATACGGCTGCGGCCCAGCCTCTGTAGGTCCGAAGGGACTTACTTGGCGGTGCTGAAGTCGCGCTTTTCCTTGATCTTTGCAGCCTTACCGCGCAGTGCACGCATGTAGTAAAGCTTGGCGCGGCGGACGTCACCCTTGGTGACGACCTCGATCTTTTCGATGATCGGGGAGTGAACCGGGAAGGTACGCTCCACGCCGACACCGAAGGACACCTTGCGGACGGTGAAGGTTTCGCGAACACCCTCGCCCTGGCGGCCCAGGACGAAGCCCTGGAATACCTGGACACGGGTGTTCTTGCCTTCGATGATGTTCACGTGAACCTTGAGGGTGTCACCGGCGCGGAACGCGGGAACATCGGTACGCAGCGAGGCTGCATCGACGGAATCGAGAATATGCATGATGTGCACTCCTGGTGAACGCCACAGGTCATTCACTTTGGGTCACGGCAGGCAAGCCCGGACGCTGGTGGCGTACCGGAGATTGCTGCCGAAAGTTAAGTGGTCCGGCCGCTTCACTGGTTGACGGGGCCGGTTGTCTTAGCTGTTGGTTGCGCTCCCCCTGTGGCAGGTGCGGACCCAGCAGACACAAGGACTAATTTTGCCACATTGCGGAGGTTACAGCCAATCCCCGGGGCCGCCGCCGAAAGAATGGCCGCCCCGCCCCCCCGTCCTAGGACGTGGATGAGTCCGTTCGGGCGCCATCGGCACCGGAGCGGCGGCGCAGGCGTCCGTCGACGACGTCGTATCCCAGCTCCTGCAGTTCGGCGCGGTCCGCGCGTGGCAGCTTTCCGGCGTCGAACGTTTCGAGGAGGTCCGGCCGGCGCTCCGCCGTCCGGCGGAACTGCTCGTGCCGGCGCCACTGCGCGATCTTGCCATGGTTGCCGCTCAACAGGACGGCCGGCACTTCACGTTCACGCCACACGGACGGCTTGGTATAGACGGGATACTCCAGGAGCCCGTCGGAGTGGGATTCCTCCACCAGCGATTCGGGATTGCCCACCACGCCCGGCAGGAGGCGGCCGATGGCCTCCACCATGGCCAGGACTGCCACCTCGCCGCCGTTCAGGACGTAGTCTCCCAGGCTGACGGGGCGGACGTCGAAGTACTCCCGGGACCACTCGATCACGCGTTCGTCAATGCCTTCGTAGCGTCCGCAGGCGAACGCCAAGTGCTCCTGTTCCGCCAGTTCGTAGGCCAGTGCCTGGGTGAAGCGTTCCCCGGCGGGCGAGGGAACAATCAATACCGGCCTGGCCGCCCCTTCCGGGCGGTCCTCGGCAATGGAGCCCAGGGCCTGCGCCCACGGTTCGGGCTTCATGACCATGCCGGCACCACCGCCGTAGGGGGTGTCATCCACCGTCCGGTGACGGTCCGTGGTGAAGGAGCGGAGATCGTGGACACGCAGGTCCAGGATCCCGTCCTGCCTGGCCTTGCCGATCAGCGACAGCTCCAGGGGTGCCAGGTACTCCGGGAAGATGCTGACGACGTCGATCCGCATCTACGCTTTGCCTTCCGGTTCCGAAGGGGCTGCTTCGGCATCCGCGTTCAGCTCGAAAAGACCCTCAGGCGGCGTGAGGAGGATGTAGCCCTCCTCGATATTGACTTCGGGAACAATCTGCTCGACGAACGGAACCAGGATCTCGCCGCCTTCCGGCGTGGTGACCATCAGCAGGTCCTGCGCGGCCCCGGTGTTGAGGGCGGCAACCTTGCCTACAACGGTTGAGCCCACCCGGGCCTCCAGGCCAACGAGCTCGTGCTCGTACCAGCCCTCGTCGTCGTCCTCGTCCAGCTCCTCGGTTTCGATGAAGAGCTTGGCGCCGCGGAGGGTTTCCGCTTCATTGCGGGTTTCGATCCCGTCGAAGCCCAGCAGCAGGATGTCCTTGTTCCAGCGGGCACTGTTCACAGTGAGCGGGCCCGCGGCCGCCGGTTCAACCATGAACTCGGTGCCCGGGACGAACCGGTCCTCAGGGGCATCGGTCAGGACCTGGACCGTTACTTCCCCGCGGATGCCATGGGGTTTGCCGATTCGTGCCACCTGAAGCTGCATGTGTTCCTCTGTTCGGATTGTGGTTAGTCCACGGTGTTCTGGTGAAAGCACTCCGGCCCCTCCACCGCGTTGGTGGAGGGGCCGGAGCTAGAACTGGTATTGCCGAGCGCTCAGCGGCGGCGGTCGGTATCGACGACGTCGACCCGCACCGGCTCCCCGCCGGCCAGGGCTGCCACCACGGTGCGCAGTGCACGCGCCGTGCGGCCCTGGCGGCCAATCACCCGTCCGAGGTCGTCCTGGTGAACACGCACTTCGAGGGTGTCCCCGCGGCGGTTGTTCTTGGAGCTGACCTTGACGTCATCCGGGGAATCAACGATTCCGCGGACCAGGTGTTCCAGCGCTTCTGCCAGCAATCTACTCAGCCTCGGTGGTCTCTGCTTCGGCCTCGGCAGGTGCTTCGGCTGCATCAGACTTGGATGCCTTCTTGGTGATGGCTTCCGGGATGATCACGGAACCCTTTTCCGGGGCAACGAAGGCTGCCTTCTCGGACTTGGTCTTCAGGGTGCCTTCCTGGCCCGGCAGGCCCTTGAACTTCTGCCAGTCACCGGTGATCTTGAGGATCGCGGCGACCTGCTCGGACGGCTGGGCGCCGACGGACAGCCAGTACTGGGCACGCTCGGAGTTGACCTCGATGTATGAGGGCTCTTCGGTGGGGTGGTACTTGCCGATTTCTTCGATGGCACGGCCGTCACGCTTGGTGCGTGAGTCCGCGACGACGATGCGGTAGTACGGTGCGCGCATCTTGCCAAAGCGCTTAAGGCGAATCTTTACGGCCACTGTTGTGGTCACTCCTGTTTCAGAAAAAGGGGGTGAACCCGGCTTTCTGCACCCGTGGGGCGGGCCATACTTGCAGGTTCGAAGGACAGGATCCTGACGCGGAGAGAGGGGCCACGCAGATCGAGTACCTGTTTATTGTGCCAGATCAGCGTCCGGATTTCGACTTGACACGTCCCGGCGCGGCCCCGCCCTGTCCGGACAGCAGATGGGCGGCAACGGCTCAGGCGGACCAGACGTAGAGGCCAGTGCGCTCCGAGTCAGCGAGTCCGCTGGCCATTTCAGCGAGCTGCCGCACGTAGGTGCGCGCCTGGGCGGCATCGAAGGGCATGTCATCCAGCGCCGCCCACTGCTCAGCCACGTCGTCGAGGACGTCACCCTCCCCTTCGGTTTCATAGGAGAGCAGGTCGGCCAAGGCGCGCACCATGGCGGGCGGAACGGCGAGGAGCGAATCGCTCGCCACGTCCACCATGGTCAGCTCATAGTCCGCCCCGCCGGCGTGGACGGCGGTGCCGGCGAGGTCACCGAGCTGCTCCACTTCAAAGTCGCTGATTTCCGGGATCCGGACCGCGTCGCCGGCAGGGGCGCTGCCGCCCTTGTCCAGGATGCCGCCGCGCTTCAGTGCGGCGTCGTGGGTGGCAACAAAGATTTCGGTGAAGCCCATGGGAAGTGCCCTCATTCCGTTGACGGTGCGGCCCGCCGGGATTCAGCGCGCGCTGCCCGGCAGTTCGGTTTCAGCCTAGTACAGGTACCGCCGGACTTTCCCGGCGCTGCCAGCCGGCGGCCCCACCCTTGAGGATGCACCAAACCCTGCCCGGGACGGCGCCGGTCAGCGAACTGCCACCCGGATCCGGTTGCGCCACGGATCCTCGAACCGGAGTTCGGCTCCGGTGTGGTGGGCGGCAACACCGGCAACCTTCAGGCGGTCGGCGAGGGCACCGACGTCGTCCCCCGACGGCACTTCAATGAGGACCTCACCCAGGCCCAGGGTGTCCTTCCGCGGCCCGGCGCCACGGCTGTTCCACACGTTCATGGCCATGTGGTGGTGGTAGCGGCCCGCTGAGACGAACAGGGCCTGACCGTGCCAGCCGGCGGTCTTTTCGAAGCCGAGGGTCCCCACGTAGAAGTCGCGGGCGGTCTGGACGTCGCCCACCTGGAGATGCACGTGGCCCACACCCGCAGCGGCGCCGCGCTGGTGTTCCAGGGACTCCTCGCTGAGGTGCTGCTCCAGGTAGCGCTGCGGCGGAAGGGCCAGGCTGTCCATTACCACGTCAGCGCCGTTCCAGGACCAGCTGCTGCGCGGCCGGTCCCAGTAGAGTTCGACCCCGTTACCCTCGGGGTCGGTGAAGTAGAAGGCCTCGCTGACCAGGTGGTCTGCGCTGCCGGTGAAGGAACGGGGTTCAAACCGGGCGGCCGAGGCGATGGTCGCGGCCAGGTCTGCCTGGTTCTCAAACAGCAGCGCAGTGTGGAAGAGGCCGGCCTCTCCCCTGCCCGGAAGGTCCAGGCCCGGAGCGGGCGCCAAGTGCACCAGCGGTTTCTGCAGCCGGCCGAGGTAGAGCCCGCCGTCCTGCTCCGCGACGACCTCCAGGCCGAGGGCCCGCTGGTAGTAATCGGTCATGACCTTCATGTCGCCCACCTTGAGCATCACTGTGCCCATGGCGAGGTCGGCAGGAAGGAGATCCTGGCTGGCGGCTTCTGCAGTCATTGATAACTCCCGGTGCTGTGGGGCCTTCCGATCCGGAGGCCTTTCACTGTTAAAATTACTTGAAGCTTCAATTTATTCCAAGTCCTAACTTGTGGCACCTCCCCGCCGGCTGCTTAGCGGACCACCTTCCCGCCCAGGACCACATGCGCCAGGTCACGGATCGTGTCCGGCACCTTTCGCGGGTCCTCCCTGCAGAGCACAACGTCAGCCCGTGCCCCTTCCGCAATCCCCTCCGCGCCCAGCCACGTCCGTGCACTCCAGCACGCCGCGTCCAGGGCGGCGGCCATCGGCAGTCCTGCCGCATGCAGGGCGAGGATTTCGTCGGCAATCCTGCCGTGCCTGATGACGCTGCCCGCGTCGGTTCCGGCGTAAATCCGCACCCCGGCCTCATAGGCCTCAAGCACCCGCTCCTCCCGCCGTTCCCACAGCGCACGCATATGCGCCGCATATTTGGGGAACTTGGGATCGGCCTGTGCCGCAATGTCCGGGAAGGTGGCGACGTTGACGAGGGTGGGCACGATGGGTACCCGCTGCTCCACAAAGCGGGGAAGGTGGCGGGGCAGAAGACCAGTGGCATGCTCCACGCAGTCGATGCCGGCGTCCAGCATGTCGTCCAGCGTCTCTTCGGCGAAACAGTGCGCCGTAACGCGCGCGCCCTCGTCGTGCGCGGCCAGGACGGCATCCCGGACGACGGCGGCAGGAAAGGACGGCGCCAGGTCACCGGCGCCGCGGTCAATCCAGTCCCCCACGAGTTTGACCCAGCCGTCACCGTCCCGGGCCTGCTTCCGGACGGCTTCCACCAGGCCGTCCGGCTCAACCTCTTCCGCGAATCCACGCAAATACCGCCGTGTCCGGGCAACGTGGCGGCCCGCGCGGATCAGCACCGGGACGTCGCGCCCGCCCTGCAGCCAGCGGGTGTCAACAGGGGAACCTGCGTCCCGGACCAGAAGCGTGCCGGCCATCAGGTCCGTCCGGGCCTGGTCCTCGGCGACGGACGCATCCACTGCGCCTCCCACGCCTAAACCGATATGGCAGTGTGCATCCACGAAGCCCGGCAGCACCCAGCCTGCAAGGATCCTGTCCGGCGCCTTCGCCGGTTGGCGGAACGTGAGCCTGCCGTCCACGGACCACAGCCCGCGGGCCTCGCTGTCCGGCCCGGTAAGGACGGTTCCCGTGAACTGGATGGTTTCTGCCATGGACTTTCCTCTCCTCGCCCGGACAGGCTAGCACCGCGAATGTGACAGGGGTGATTCGGTGTCTGTGGTAGCTTTCATCTTGACCACACGGGTGCCCCTGCAGGGGCTGAGATCGGGCTGATGCAGCCTGCGACCGTCGAACCTGTCCGGGTAATGCCGGCGAAGGAAGTGAGTATTCCTTGAGTACACAAAATGCACAGCTGAACCCTGCCCAAAACCGTCCTGCCCCGGGAGCGGCCGGCCACCAGCCACCGGAGACGCAGTCCCTGAAATCCCATTCATTGGCCTACCTTGAGGATGCCGGCACGGGGATCAGGGTCCCGGTGACGGAAATTGCGCTGGAAGCTTCCCCGAACGGAAAGCCGAACGGGCCGTTCCAGACCTACCGGACGGCAGGACCCGGCAGCGACCCCGTCCGCGGCCTCCGTCCCTTCCGGTCTGACTGGATCGAAGCACGCGGAGACACCGAGGCGTACAGCGGCAGGGAAAGGAACCTGCTCGACGACGGCCGCTCAGCTGTCCGCCGCGGCGCCGCCAGCGCCGAGTGGAAGGGAGCGCGCCCCGTGCCCCGCCGCGCCGTCGGCGGCCGGACCGTAACGCAGATGCACTACGCACGGCAGGGCATGATCACCCCGGAGATGCGCTTCGTGGCCCTGCGCGAGAACTGCGATGTTGAACTGGTCCGCAGCGAGCTGGCCGCGGGCCGCGCCATCATCCCCAGCAACATCAACCACCCCGAGTCCGAGCCAATGATCATCGGCAAGGCCTTCCTGGTGAAAATCAACGCCAACATCGGCAACTCGGCCGTCACCAGCTCCATCGCCGAGGAGGTGGACAAACTGCAGTGGGCAACGCAGTGGGGCGCCGACACGGTCATGGACCTTTCCACCGGCGAAGACATCCACACCACCCGCGAATGGATCATCCGCAACTCGCCCGTGCCTATCGGCACCGTCCCCATTTACCAGGCGCTCGAGAAGGTCAACGGGGAAGCCAATGCCCTTACCTGGGAGATCTTCCGCGACACCGTCATCGAACAGTGCGAACAGGGTGTGGACTACATGACCATCCATGCCGGCGTCCTGCTGCGTTACGTGCCCCTGACGGCCAACCGGGTGACAGGCATCGTGTCCCGCGGCGGTTCGATCATGGCAGGCTGGTGCCTGGCGCACCACCGGGAGAACTTCCTCTACACGCACTTTGACGAGCTCTGTGAAATCTTTGCCAAGTACGACGTCGCGTTTTCCCTGGGTGACGGGCTGCGGCCGGGGGCGACAGCGGATGCCAACGATGCTGCGCAGTTCGCCGAACTGGACACGCTGGCTGAGCTGACGGCGCGCGCCTGGGAATTCGACGTGCAGGTGATGGTGGAGGGACCGGGCCACATCCCGTTCCACCTGGTCCGGGAGAACGTAGAGCGCCAGCAGGAGCTGTGCAAGGGTGCGCCGTTCTACACACTCGGGCCGCTGGTCACCGACGTTGCGCCGGGCTACGACCACATCACCTCGGCCATCGGTGCCACCGAGATCGCACGCTACGGCACCGCCATGCTCTGCTACGTCACCCCGAAGGAACACTTGGGGCTGCCCAACAAGGACGACGTCAAGACCGGGGTGATCACGTACAAGATCGCCGCACACGCGGCAGACCTTGCAAAGGGCCACCCGGGCGCGCACGAGCGCGATGACGCGCTGTCCAAGGCGCGCTTCGAATTCCGCTGGCGCGACCAGTTCGCGCTGTCCCTGGACCCGGTCACGGCGGAAGCCTTCCATGATGAGACCCTGCCCGCGGAACCTGCCAAGACGGCGCATTTCTGTTCCATGTGCGGCCCCAAGTTCTGTTCCATGAGGATCAGCCAGGACATCCGGGACGAATTTGGCTCGGCAGAGTCGCAGGCAGCCCTGGCGGAGGCTGCTGCGGGGATGAAGGGCAAGAGCGAGGAATTCCGGGCGGCCGGCGGCAAGGTGTACCTGCCGGAGCCCCGTGTTGCCGCCGGAAGCTAGGGCGTCAGGAGGCCCGTGCCTGGACCCGGCTGGCATCGCCGATGAACGAGCGGATGATGCGGTCCCCCTCTATTGAATCCTGGGGCCGGTGTCCTCCCGCCGCAGTGCGGTGGAGGGCGCCGGTCTCCCGTAGGTAGCCCGCGATCTCTTCGTAGAGCGGCTCCCAGCCGCCCGTCAGGACGAGCGTCGGCACGCCCGGCACGATGTGCAGCGGCGCTTCCCACGGCGGCACCTGCAGCCGCAGCCGCCGGGCGGACCGCTTCTCTTCCACGGTGGCCGGGTGCTGCAGGTCCGTGGCGTAGACCCGGCGCACGAATTCCCGCTGGAAGTCGTCGTCGCTGAGTTGGTGCCGGACGTCCAGGAGCGGCTTCATCAACGCAATGTGCGCCGCCGTCGCCGGCAGTTCCGCGGTCAGGGAGAGGCATGCAGGTTCCACCAGCGTCAGCGAGTAGACAAGGTCGGGGCGTTCGACGGCGGCCATCATCGCTGCGACGGCACCTTGGGCGTGTGCCACGACGTGCCCGCCGACGGCGCCCCTCCCGTCGTCGGCAAGTGACCGCAGCAGGATCCCGGCGTCCTCTTCGAAGGAGGACTCCACCGGCTCTGCCACGGGGTCGTAGCCGTGGCGGCGCAGGAAGAGCGCGTCATAGGACAGTGCGAGGCCATGCTGGCGGGGCCAGGCCGCGGCGCCGAAGCTGCCCGCGCCGTGCACGAACACTACCCTCTGCTTGAACATGACCCAACCCTATTCCACGGCCCCGACATCCCAACTAAGTAGCGCCAAGTGTCGTTATGAACCGTCAAAACGACACTTGGCGCTACCTAGTTGGGAGGGGGGGATGGCTACTTGCCCAGGAACTTGTCGAAGCCCTTGGGCAGGTTCAGCTGGGACGGATCGAAGTCGCCCGGCTGCTGGCCGAACGCTGCGCCTGTCGGCAGAGCCTTGGCCGCGTTGGCCCGGCGGGCCTCGGCGTCCTTCCGCTCCTGGGCAGCCTTGGCCGGGTTGCCGGACTTCGCCTTCTTCTTGGGTGCGTTCTTTGCGTTTTTCCGCGCCCCGCCGCCGGCACCCGGCATGCCTGGCATCCCGGGCATGCCAGGCATTCCGCCCTGGGCCATCTTCTTCATCATCTTCTGGGCCTGGGCGAAGCGCTCCAGGAGGCCGTTGACCTCGGAGACGTGGACACCGGAACCGCGGGCAATACGGGCGCGGCGGGAGCCGTTGATGATCTTGGGCGCAAGGCGCTCATGCGGGGTCATGGACCGGACGATGGCCTCGACGCGGTCAATCTCGCGTTCGTCGAACTGCTCCAGCTGCTGGCGGATGTTCTGCGCCCCCGGCATCATCATGAGCATTTTCTTCATCGAGCCCATGTTGCGGATCTGCTGCATCTGGGCCAGGAAGTCCTCGAGGGTGAAGTCTTCCTGGTCGGCGAACTTCTTCGCCATCCGTGCGGCTTCGTCCTTGTCCCAGGATTTCTCCGCCTGCTCAATCAGCGTCAGGACGTCACCCATGTCCAGGATGCGCGAGGCCATCCGGTCCGGGTGGAACAGCTCGAAGTCATCCAGGCCTTCGCCTGTGGAGGCGAACATGACGGGCTTGCCGGTGACGGACGCCACCGAGAGCGCGGCACCGCCGCGGGCGTCGCCGTCGAGCTTGGACAGCACGATGCCCGTGAAGTTGACGCCCTCATCGAAGGCGAGCGCCGTGTTCACGGCGTCCTGGCCGATCATGGAGTCGATGACGAAGAGGACTTCGTTGGGCACAATGGCGCGGCGGATCTGGCGCGCCTGCTCCATCATGTCGGCGTCGACACCGAGGCGGCCGGCGGTATCCACGATGACGACGTCGTGGAGCTTCTGGCGGGCTTCCTCCACACCGGCGCGGGCAACGGCCACGGGGTCGCCGGCCGGGTGCTCGAGTTCGGAGGACGTGGCTCCCGGGTGCGGCGCGAACACCGGCACCTTGGCGCGCTGGCCCACCACCTGGAGCTGGGTGACCGCGTTGGGGCGCTGCAGGTCGCACGCCACCAGAATGGGGCTGTGGCCCTGGGCCTTCAGCCACTTGGACAGCTTGCCGGCGAGGGTGGTCTTACCGGCACCCTGGAGCCCGGCCAGCATGATGATGGTGGGGCCGTTCTTGGCCAGGCGGATCCGGCGGGTTTCACCGCCGAGGATCTCCACCAGTTCCTCGTTGACGATCTTAACGATCTGCTGGCTCGGGTTCAGCGCACCGGACACCTCGGAACCCAGTGCGCGTTCCCGCACCCGGCCGGTGAATTCACGGACAACTGGAACGGCAACGTCGGCGTCCAGGAGGGCACGGCGGATCTCGCGGACTGTGGCATCGACGTCGGCCTCGGAGAGCCTGCCTTTGCCCCGCAGATTCTTGAAGGTTGCTGTCAACCGGTCAGAGAGTGAATTGAACACGCGACGTGCACTTCTTTCAGTGGATGATCGGGACTCGACTATCTAGGGTACCAAGCCGGACCCCCAAGGTGGCATGCTGGCAAAATGACGAGCCAACCAACTGTGAAAACCCTCCTCATCCTCGGCGCTTCCGGCGACCTGACGGGCCGGCTGCTCCTGCCGGGCCTGGCGCGCCTGGCGGCTAAGGGCCACGCCACGGATCTGCGGCTCGTCGGTGCCGGGTCAGATCCCTGGACCCCTGAACAGTGGCGGGAAAGGGTTCACACCTCCTTCGAAGCGGCGGCCGGACCCGCAGCCCCCGAGGGAAAGGGCACCCTGCAGGCCCTTGAAAACGAGACGGTCTACCACCAGCTGGATGTCACCGCCGATGGCGCCTTGGCCTCGCTCCTTGCCGCGCTGGAAGGGCCCACCGCCGTCTATTTTGCCCTCCCGCCCAAAATCAGCCAGCTCGCCTGTGAAACGCTCAGGCCCGACCAGGTGCCGGCCGGCACGCGATTGGTGATGGAAAAGCCCTTCGGCTCAAGCGAGGAGTCTGCCCGGTCGCTCAACCAGACACTGGTCCGGCTGGTTCCGGAAGACCACATCCACCGGGTGGACCATTTCCTGGGCAAGGCCACCGTCCTGAACATCCTGGGGCTGCGGTTCGCCAACAACTTCCTGGAACCCGTCTGGGACCGCCACCACGTGGAAAAAGTGGAAATCATCTTTGACGAGGACCTCGCGCTGGAGGGACGCGCCCGCTATTACGACGGCGCCGGCGCGCTCCGGGACATGATCCAGAGCCACCTCCTGCAGATCATGGCGCTGATGGCCATCGAACCGCCGGCCAGCATCGGCGAACGGGACCTGCGCGACGCCATTTCAACAGTCCTGCGCGCCAGCAGGGTCCCGGAGCCCTACGCCGGTTCCACCCGCAGGGCACGCTACACGGCCGGTGAACTTGCTGGAAAAGAGGTCCCCGACTATGCCCGGGAGGAAGGTGTGGACGCGGCACGCGGCACTGAGACCCTGGCCGAGATCCAGGTGAACATCGACAACTGGCGCTGGAAGGGCGTCCCCTTTATTCTCCGTTCCGGCAAGGCTCTGGGCGCCAAGCGCAAGGAAGCCGTGGTCACGTTCCGCCCGGTGCCCCACCTTCCCCAGGGCTTCACCGGCGTTGACTCGCCGAACAAGCTGAGGATCGGCTTCGGACCGGACACCCTGGCATTCGACGTCGATGTCAATGGCCCCGGCAATATCTTCAGCCTGGGCCGCATCACCCTCGACGCAGAGCTGAGCGCTTCGGACCTCCTCCCCTACGGTGAAGTCCTGGAAGGCGTGCTCGCGGGCGATCCGTTGCTTTCCGTCCGCGGCGACACAGCTGAAGAATGCTGGCGCATTGTTGAGCCTGTGCTCACGGCCTGGCGGCAGGATTCCGTCCCGCTGGAAGAGTACGACGCCGGATCGGCCGGGCCCGCGGGCTGGCCGGGCACGGTGCCTGGAGACTAAGACCGGCTTCCGCCGCCGCAGCCAATCCACGCTTGCGGCAGAGTCTTGCGGCGGGGTATCGGCAGCACAGCGGAGCGGGCAGGAAAACCTTCCGGTTTCCTGCCCGCTCCGTGTTCTCCGTTGTAGTGCTTTGCCGCCCTAGATGGCCGCAACGCCCCGTTCACCGGTGCGGACCCGCACCGCCTCCGAGACATCCACGGTCCATACCTTGCCGTCACCCGCCCGGCCGGTGTTTGAGCTGGCGATGATGACATCCAGGATGTCGTCTGCCTGCTCGTCGGTGGCGAGGACCTCTACCCGGATCTTCGGCAGCAGGTCCACGTTGTACTCCGCGCCGCGGTAGACCTCGGTGTAGCCGCGCTGCCGGCCGTAGCCGCTCGCCGCGCTGACCGTCAGGCCCTGTACGCCGTAGGCCTCCAGCCCCTCACGGATGGCCTCGAGCTTTTCCGGCCGGACGATCGCAGTAATCAGTTTCATGCCCCCACGCTTTCCTTACCTGTTGCTGATTCGGTCTTCGCGGCTCCTGAAGTCTGTGCCGCGTCCGGTTGGGTCTTGCCGGTGATCATGTCGTGCAGGGGCTGGAAGCTTCCGCCGTGTCCCCCGACGCCGAACTCGTAGGCGGTCTCGGCGTGCAGGCTGAGGTCCACGCCCACGGTTTCCTGTTCCTGCGAGACACGGAAGCCCATGGTCTTGTGGATGGCCAGGGCGATGATCGCCGTCAGGATGGCGGAGTAGGCGATGGCGATGCCGGCCGCTGCGAGCTGCGCCCACATCTGGGTCATGCCGCCGCCGTAGAAGAGGCCGCCGCCAACGCCATCGGCGGGCAGTGCGATGAAGCCCAGGGCCACGGTGCCGATGATGCCCGAGACAAGGTGGACGCCGACGACGTCAAGTGAGTCATCGAAGCCCCAGCGGAACTTCAGTCCCACGGCGAGGGCCGAAGCCACACCAGCCACGATGCCGAGGCCGAGGGCGCCGACAGGGCTCACGTTGGCGCAGGCCGGGGTGATGGCGACGAGGCCGGCAACAACACCGGAGGCGGCACCCAGGGAAGTGGGGTGGCCGTCGCGGATACGCTCGGTGACCAGCCAGCCGAGCATCGCGGCAGCCGGGGCGGCAAGGGTGTTCACCCAGATGAGGCCGCCCTGCTCGGCGGTGGTGGCGGCACCGCCATTGAAGCCGAACCAGCCGAACCAGAGGATGGCTGCGCCGAGCATGACGAACGGGATGTTGTGCGGGCGGTGGTTCGGGTCCTTGCCGAAGCCCTTGCGGTTGCCGATGATGAGGACCAGGACCAGCGCTGCAACACCAGCGTTGATGTGGACCACGGTGCCGCCGGCGAAGTCGATGGCCGGGCCGAGGGCCTGGCCCACTGCACCTTCAGGACCGAACAGTCCGCCGCCCCACACCATGAAGGCCAGCGGGCAGTAGACAAGCGTGACCCAGACGGGCACGAAGACAGACCAGGCGCCGAACTTGGCGCGGTCAGCAATGGCGCCGCTGATGAGAGCGACGGTGATGATAGCGAAGGTGGCAGCGTAGCCGACCTTGATCAGTCCGTCCGGGGTGTCGATGCCCTCAAGGCCGAACGTGGCAAACGGGTTGCCCACGATCTGAAGGAAACCCTCGCCGGAGCTCATGGAGGCGCCCCAGAGGACCCAGACAACGCCAACCATGCCGATGGAGATGAAGCTCATCATCATCATGTTCAGCGCGGCCTTGGCCCGGGTCATGCCGCCGTAGAAAAATGCCAGACCGGGTGTCATGAACAGCACAAGCGCCGCCGACACCATGATCCATACGTGACCTGCGGTAAGTTCCATGGTGCACGCCTCTCTTATCGATTTGGTCGAATTTGCGGAGATGATCCGCCTGCCAACGCCTTTTGCGTCCTGTAACGAGTTTGTAGGCGCTGTGTTTCGGCCGCGGAGGATTTGTATTGCGGGGTTGTTACAACAACCTCTAGGAAGTAAATGGTGCATATCTGGCTTGTTACGGTTATGTTTCACCCCTCCCGCCGATGCACCCCGGACAAGTACCCAAGGACCCCTCAACCATGACGGCCGAACCCCGCGTGAGCCGCGCCACAGCGCGGATTCTCTCCCTGTTGCGTCCGGGCAGGCAAAAGCTGCCGCGCGACATCAAGGTGATGCTGGCCGCGGCCTTCCTTATTGCCCTTGGATTCGGTCTTGTTGCGCCCGTGTTGCCACAGTTCGCCACAACCTTCGGCGTGGGAAATACCGAGGCCTCGGTGATCGTGGCGATCTTCGCGTTCATGCGGCTGGTCTTCGCGCCGGCGGGCGGTGCACTGATCGGCCGGGTCGGCGAACGGCCCGTCTATGTCATGGGCCTGCTGATCGTGGCCGCCTCCACGGCTGCCTGCGCCTTCGCCCAGGACTATTGGCAGCTCCTGCTCTTCCGCGGGCTTGGCGGGGCCGGATCGGTGATGTTCACGGTCGCTTCGATGGCGCTGGTGGTGCGGCTTGCGCCGCCCGAGAGCAGGGGCCGCGTTTCCGGCGCCTATGCGTCGGCCTTCCTCATCGGCAATGTGTGCGGGCCGATCGTCGGCGGGCTGCTGGCCGGCTTTGGCCTGCGCGTGCCCTTCCTGGCGTACGCGGCCGCGCTGGTGATGGCCGCCGTCGTGGTTCAGACACAGCTAAGCCACCAGCGCCGGGGCGGCGGGGACGGGCAGGAGCGCGCACCGGACATGTCCCTGGGCGAAGCGCTTGCCATGGGCACCTACCGGACCGCCCTGCTGTCCAGCTTCGTGAACGGCTGGGCCACTTTTGGCGTCCGGATGGCCACTGTTCCGCTGTTCGCGGTTGCGGCCCTCGGAGCGGGACCCGAGGCAGCCGGGTTTGCACTGGCGGTGTTTGCCGCCGGGAACGCCGCAGCCCTCACCTTCTCAGGCCGGCTGGCTGACACCTTGGGCCGCAAGCCCATGATGATTGCCGGACTGATTGTTGCCGGGGCCGCCACCGCTGCCATCGGTTTTACGTCCGGGCTGGGCTGGTTCCTTGCCGCATCCGCCCTGGCGGGGGCCGGTTCCGGTCTTTTCGGCCCTGCCCAGCAGGCCGCCGTCGCCGACGTGATCGGCAACGGCCGCTCCGGCGGGAAAGTCCTGGCCGCCTACCAGATGACGTCCGACGTCGGCGCGATCGTTGGGCCCGTGCTGGCAGGTGTGCTGGCCGACCGGCTGGGCTACGGCTGGGCTTTCGGAGTCACCGGCGGCATCATGCTCGTGACCGCCGCGGGCTGGGCCGCCACCCGTG
The DNA here is from genome assembly GCF_002953935.1 of Arthrobacter sp. PGP41. Taxonomy (NCBI): domain Bacteria; kingdom Bacillati; phylum Actinomycetota; class Actinomycetes; order Micrococcales; family Micrococcaceae; genus Arthrobacter; species Arthrobacter sp. PGP41. The sequence goes on from NZ_CP026514.1 coordinate 2,641,910, forward strand.
AGACCCTGCGCACGGCCCGGCCCTGAGCCCCCGGGCTAGTTCAGCAGCGCGTCTACAAAGGCCTCTGCATCGAAGGGGGCGAGGTCGTCCGCACCCTCGCCCAGGCCAATCAGCTTGACCGGGACTCCAAGGGTCTTTTGGATGGCGACGACGATGCCGCCCTTGGCGGTTCCGTCCAGCTTGGTCAGGACTATGCCCGTGATGTTCACGACCTCCGAGAAGACGCGGGCCTGGTTCAGGCCGTTCTGGCCGGTGGTGGCATCCAGCACCAGGAGGACCTCGTCCACGTCGGCCAGTTTCTCAATGACGCGCTTGACCTTGCCCAGTTCGTCCATGAGGCCCACTTTGTTCTGCAGCCTGCCGGCAGTGTCGATCATGACCACGTCCACTTCCTGGTCGATGCCGGCCTTGACTGCTTCATAGGCAACGGAGGCAGGATCGGCGCCGTCGATGTCCGACTTCACGGTGGGCACGCCAACCCGCTGGCCCCAGGTGGCCAGCTGTTCGGCGGCCGCTGCACGGAAGGTGTCCGCAGCTCCGAGGAGGACATCCTTGTCCTCGGCAACCAGGACGCGGGCGAGCTTGCCCACGGTGGTGGTCTTTCCCACGCCGTTGACGCCCACCACCATCATGACGGCCGGCTTGTCGGCGTGGCGCTGGACGTTGAGGGAGCGGTCCATGGTGGGGTCCACGAGCTTGATGAGCTCTTCGCGGAGCAGCTCTTTGACCTGCTCGGGGGTGCGGGTGCCCAGGACCTTGACCCGCTCGCGGAGTGCGTCCACGAGCTGCATGGTGGGTTCGGTGCCCAGGTCCGCCAGAAGGAGGGTCTCCTCCACTTCGTCCCACACGTTCTCGTCGATCTTGTCGCTTGAGAGCAGCGCCAGGAGTCCCTTGCCCATGATGTTGTTGGAGCGGACCAGACGCTGGCGCAGGCGGACCAGCCGGCCCGCCACGGGAAGCGGAGTCTCAACCGGAATGACCTCCAGCCCCGCGGCGTTGTCCGGGACCTCGGCGGTTTCCAGCCCCTCCACGTCCACCGCGTCCGGGGCTGTACGGTCCGCAACCGCGCCGGGCCTGTCCTCCACGGCAGTGCTTCCGCCCCGCGGCAGCACGGGGTCATTGGCATCGCGTGTGCCAGGGTACCGGGTGATGTTCTTCCGGGTCTTCATGAGAACCGGAATCAGCCCGCCGATAACCACCAGGGCAGCAAGAATGGACAGAATTATGGGAAGGATGTCATTCACTCCCCTAGCTTCTCATACGCGCGGGGGCGCCCTTCCGGGGCAGGCGTGCAGTTGACCTGCCGTTACACCCGGCCGGTCATACGTCGGCTCCGAGCCGCTGGCTGATCACCGTCGAGACGCCGTCGCCCCGCATCGTGACGCCGTAGAGCGCGTCCGCCACTTCCATGGTCCGCTTCTGGTGGGTGATGACGATGAGCTGGCTGGATTCCCGGAGTTCCTCGAAGACGGTGATGAGCCGGCCCAGGTTGGTGTCGTCCAGGGCAGCTTCCACCTCGTCCATGACGTAGAAGGGCGAGGGCCGTGCCTTGAAGATTGCCACCAGCAGCGCCACCGCGGTGAGCGAGCGTTCCCCGCCGGACAGGAGCGAGAGCCGCTTGATCTTCTTCCCGGCGGGACGGGCCTCCACCTCGATACCGGTGGTGAGCATGTCGGCGGGGTCTGTGAGCACCAGCCGCCCCTCGCCGCCCGGGAAGAGCCGGGCAAAGACCCTGACGAACTGGGCCTGGGTGTCTTCGAAGGCCTCGGTGAAGACGCGCTGGACGCGGTCATCCACCTCCTTGATGATGGCCAGCAGGTCCTTCCGGCTGGCCTTCAGGTCCTCGAGTTGGGTGCTCAGGAACTGGTGGCGCTCCTCAAGTGCGGCGAATTCCTCCAGTGCCAGGGGGTTCACCCGGCCCAGGCTGGCGAGGTCTCGTTCAGCCTTCCGCAGGCGCTTCTCCTGTTCTTCGCGGACGTAAGGCTTTTCCTCGACGATTTCCGCCCCGGCGCCGTCCACCGGAGCACGAAGGGCAGCCCATTTGTCGCCGCTTTCTTCGGCCGGAACCGGAACGGGAACGTCCGGTCCGTACTCGGCTGCCAGGGCGTCCGGGGTAATGCCCAGTTCGTCGATGGAGCGGGTTTCCAGTGCGTCGATTTGCGCCCTTTGCCGGGCCCGGGCGAGTTCGTCGCGGTGGACGTTGTCCGTGAGGTCGGCCAGTTCCCTCGCCAGGAGTTCATTGGCGGTCCGGATCTCCCCAAGGGCCTGGTCCCGCTGCTCACGGTTGTCTTCGGCAAGGTCACGTTCATACCGTGCCAGGTCCACGGACACGTCAACGTGGCGGAGCGCCACGTCGACGGCGGCGGACACGGCGGCTGCGCGCCGCGCCTGGATGCGGCGGACACGGGCGCGCTCCGCGGCTTCCTCCCGGGCCCGGCGCTCAGTGGCGGCGGCCCGCTCCAGTGAGGCCACGCGGTTCCTGGTGGCTGAGAGCTGCTCTTCGGCGCTGCGAAGCGCCAGCCGAGCCTCAACCTCTGCAGCGCGCGCGCGGGCCGCCGCCTGGGCCAGGGCGTCGCGGTGTTCAGTTGACGGCTCCTGCTCCGCGGGCGCTTCCTGTGCCGCCGCCAGGCGTGCGGCCACAGCTGCGAGCGCTTCCTCCTCTGCCGCCACGTTCTCCTCCGCCCTGGCCAGCGATGACGCCAGGCGGTCGCTTTCGCCGACGGCGCTGCGGAGCACGGAGTTCAGGTGGCCGAGGCGTTCAGCCACGGCTGCCAGCTTCGCGTCGGATTCGTGCAGCCTTTCCAGGGCGGCGTCGGCCCGATCCTGCGCCTCCGCGCGCTTTGCCTCGGCGGCCGCGAGGGCGAACCTGTTCCGCTCCAGGGCTGCCGTGACCGCCGCAAGCCGGCTCTCGGCGTCGTCCACTGCCGCCTGCACCTCGAGAAGCGACGGTGCCTTGGCCGAACCGCCGATGACCGACACTGCAGTGAAGACGTCTCCCCCGGTGGTGACGGCAGTCAGCCCGGGATGTCCCGCCACCAGGGCGGACGCTGCGTGGATGTCCGGGACAACTGCGGTACTGGCCAGCAGGTCGGCAACCAGGCCGGCGCAGGACGCGTCGCAGGTGGTGAGGTCCGCGGCCCAGCGCGCGCCCGGGGGAAGGGACATGCCTGTGCCGGCTGCGGGTCCAGCCGCAGCCCCTGCCGATCCGAGGAGCAGTGACGCCCGCCCGGCGTCGTCATCCTTGAGGAGCTGGAGCACCGCCGTTGCCGTCTCCGCGTCCCGGACCACGATTGCCTCCGAGGCCTCCCCCAATGCCGCGGCGATCGCAGTCTCGAACCCGGCTTCCACCGTAAGTCCGGCCGCGAGGGTTCCGACGATTCCATCGAGGCCCGCGTGCAGCGCGTGCCTTGCCCCGTCCTTCCGTTCCAGGCCCAGCTTCAACGCGTCACGGCGCGCCGCCAGGGCGTCGCGCTGCCGGACCCCCTCACTGACGGCTGATTTCAGGGCGGCGATTTCCTGGACCACGGTGTCGAGGGCCTCATTGGCGGCTTCGTAATCGGCGTCAAGGGATTCCTCTCCCTCCTCCACACCGGCCACTTGGTTTTCCAGGGCCGTGAATTCGGCCTGCGCACGCGCCCGGCGTTCGGTTCCTGCCGCAAGGGATTCCCGGAGCCTGCCCAGTTCCGCCTGGGCGGACTCAACGCGGGACCTCGCCGCCGCAACCTGGCCGGCCAGCCGGGCCAGGCCTTCGCGCCGGTCAGCCGCGGCCCTCAGCTCTGCTGTGAGCCGTTTGTCCTCTTCGAGCGCGGCACGCTCGGCCTCGGCCTTTGCGGCGCTTGCTGTGTCCAGGGCGCTGCGCCGGTCAAGGATGCTCCGCTCGAGCTCAGCCAGCTCCTCACGGACCTTGGCTGCCTGGCGTTCCAGTTGTTCCGGATCCCGGCCCGACGGCGGTGCCTCCACGGAGCCGAGGAGGCGGCTTCGTTCCTGTGCCAGGGAGCCCAGTGAACGCAGCCGCTCCCTGGCAGCGGACAGACGGTACCAGGCGTCCCGTGCGGCATTCAGCTGGGGAGTCGCTTCAGCTGCGAGTTGCTCCAGCTCGGCTTGCTGGCGGCGGCCGGCCTCAAGCTGCCCGCCGGCGAGGGCCCGCCGTTCTTTCAGGGCTGCTTCGTCCGCCACGTCCTGTTCGAGTGCCAGCTGGAGCTGGACGAGATCGTCGGCCAGCAGGCGGGCGCGGGCGTCGCGGACATCGAACTGGACCCGCTGCGCCCGGCGCGCCACTTCCGCCTGTTTCCCCAGCGGTGTGAGCTGGCGCCGGATTTCTCCGGTGAGGTCGGTGAGGCGCTGAAGGTTGGCCTGCATGGCCTCCAGTTTGCGCACGGTCCGTTCCTTGCGGCGGCGGTGCTTCAGGATTCCGGCGGCTTCCTCGATGAAGCCGCGCCGGTCCTCCGGCGTGGCATGGAGGACGCGGTCCAGCTGGCCTTGGCCCACGATGACGTGCATCTCGCGGCCCAGGCCGGAATCGGAAAGAAGTTCCTGGATGTCCAGCAGGCGGCAGCCTGCGCCGTTGATGGCGTATTCCGATCCACCCGTACGGAAAAGCGTCCGCGAAATGGTCACTTCGGCGTACTCGATGGGAAGGGCGCCGTCAGTGTTGTCTATGGTCAGGGAGACGTGGGCCCGGCCAAGGGGCGGCCGGCCTGACGTCCCGGCGAAAATGACGTCCTCCATCTTCCCGCCGCGGAGGGTTTTGGCACCTTGTTCGCCCATGACCCAGGCCAGGGCGTCCACCACGTTGGACTTCCCGGATCCGTTGGGGCCAACCACCGCAGTGACCCCCGGCTCGAAATTGAAGGTGGTGGCGGACGCGAACGACTTGAACCCCCGGACGGTCAGGCTTTTGAGGTGCAAGGCTTTTCGGATCTCCTGAGTGGCTGAGGCGGCTGCTTCGCTGTCCTCAATCTACTGGGTGGGGGCCCGAATTCCGGGATTCCCGCGGGCATTCTCACCAGCGCCCGTTCCGGGGACGGGGCTGGCAGACGGGACAGGTGTGCGAGGACCGGTTCATGAACTGCTCGCGGCGGATGACGGCGTGGATACCAGCCGCGGCGCAGCGTTTGCAGGGCTGCCCTTCCCGGCCGTAGGCGTTGAGGGACCGGTCAAAGTACCCGGAAGCGCCGTTGACGTTCACATACAGCGAATCAAAGCTGGTTCCTCCGGCGGCGAGGGCATCCAGCATGACCTGCCGGGCGCTGGCGAGCACCCTCTCCGCATCGGCACGCCGCAGGGTGTCGGTGGGGCGGGCGTAGTGCAGCCGGGCGCTCCACAGCGCTTCGTCCGCGTAGATGTTTCCGATTCCGGAGACCAGACCCTGGTCCAGAAGGGCCCGCTTCAAGCCGGTTTTGCGCTTGCGGAGGCGTCGGTAGAAAAGGTCGAAGCAGAAGGCGGGGTCCAGGGGGTCGCGTGCGATGTGTGACGCTTCCTCAGCTATCAAGGGCAGGGGCGATTCGGCAAGGCCGCCCGGGCCGCCGTCGTCCGTGGGAACCATCGCCGTGACGAACAGCCCGCCAAAGATCCGCTGGTCCACGAACCTCAGTTCTTCCGGCTTGCCGTCGCCGGGGCTGAGCCGGAAACGGACCTTCAGGTGCTTTTCGTCCGGGACGTCCCGGTCCTGCACCAGGAGCTGGCCGCTCATCCCGAGGTGGGCCATCAGGGCAACGTGGGGGCGTTCCACGGCTGGCGCCGGCGCTGCTCCGGCGGCGCCGTCCCCGTGGCTGCCTTCCACCAGCGGCATCCACAAGAACTTGCCCCGTCGAACGACGTCTGCAACTGTGGCGCCTTCCAGGTTGCCGGTAAAGTCCGCCGCGCCCAGGGCGTGCCGGCGCACCGAGCGTGGATCAAGGACCTCCACGGAGGTGATGGTCCGGCCGCGGACCCAGCTCACCAGGCCGCGGCGCACCACCTCAACCTCGGGAAGTTCAGGCATGGCGCTACTTGGCGGGGATGGAACCGGCGGACTTTTTTGCTCCCGCCGACGCGGAGAGCACCCGCCATGCGTCGGCCGCCGCCTCCTGCTCGGCTTCCTTTTTCGAGTGGCCGGAACCCTTGCCATAGGCGGTTCCGCCCACATGGAGGACGGCGGTGAAAGTGCGGGCATGGTCCGGCCCCGAGCCGTCCACGGCGTAGTGGATGGTGCCGAGCTGGCGGCTGGCCGCGAGTTCCTGGATGCTGGTTTTCCAGTCCGTTCCGGCGCCCAGGGCGGCCGCGTCCTTCAGCAACGGACCGATCAGGCGCATCACCAGCTGGCGTGCGGTCTCGATGTCGTTGGACACGTAGGTGGCACCAATGAGCGCCTCCATGGTGTCAGCGAGGATGGAAGCCTTGTTGTTGCCGTGGGTGAGCTTTTCGCCCTGGCCAAGGTAGATGTACTCCCCGATGCCCAGGCTGCGTCCAATGCCGGCAAGCGCACGGGTGCTGACGACGGCGGAGCGCCGCTTTGCGAGCTCACCTTCGGGCAGTTCCGGGTTGTCCCGGTACAGGGCATCGGTGACGGAGAACCCGAGGATGGAATCACCCAGGAATTCGAGCCGCTCGTTAGTGGGGATGCCGCCGTTTTCGTAGGCGTAGGAACGGTGTGTGAGCGCAAGACGAAGCGTCCCGGCGTCAATAGAGACACCGAGACGCTTCAGAAGCTCTTCAGTTGAAGACATCATGTCAGCCTGAGCGGCCGATTAGACGTCCGCGACCTTGCGTCCCTTGTACTCAAGGAACAGCGCAGTGCCGGCCGAGTCGGTGACGACCTTTGCCTGGTGCGGCAGGCTGTAGGTGACCTGGCCGTTCTCGACGGTCTTCACCAGGTGGGGGGCGGTCGCCTTCCACTGGGAGCGGCGGGCGCGGGTATTCGAGCGAGACATTTTCCGCTTGGGAACAGCCACGGCTAACTCATTTCTCTCTAGACAAACACGTACAAATCAATTTTGCCGGTCAGGCTTAGCCATATCAGCTAGGGCAGCCCAGCGAGGATCCAAGACCTCGTGGTGGTGCCCCGGCTCGTCTTCCAGGCGAACTCCACATTCGGAGCAAAGGCCCTGGCAGTCTTCCCGGCACACCGGCTGGAACGGCAGCGCGGTCACCACTGCGTCCCGCAACACCGGTTCAAGATCGATTACATCGTGCTCGACTCGACGTTGCTCTTCATCATCTTCTCCGTCCGAGAGCTCCACGCCCCCATAGAAGAAAAGTTCTTGCACATTGACCTCGAGGTCATACGCAAGGGGATCCAGGCATCGGCCGCATTCACCTGTTACCTCGGTGAGCACGGTTCCTGATACCAAAATTCCTTCGTGTACGGCTTCAAGCCTCAGATCCAGCTCGATATCCGAGCCTTCCTGAACGCCAATGAGCGCCACGCCAAGATCACCTGGCGCGGGTACATGTTCCTTCAGTGTCCGCATGCTTCCCGGGCTGCGCCCGAGGTCCTTGACGTCGAACGCCAGGGGCGAACCAGCATCTCTTTTAATGAGAACTCCTGTTGAACATATGACCGACGTACTATCTTAGCCTGAAGAGCCACAGGGACTCAAACCGGCCGGCAGGGAGTGCCGAAGTACCGGTCAAGCCTACCCCCTCGGCTGCTGGCCGGGGCCCGACTCGCCCGCAAGCATCCGCCGCTGCACCGAGCGGGGCACGTAGTCGGACACATTTCCCCCCAGGCCGGCCACCTCTTTGATGAGGGTGGAAGAAAGGTGGAGGTAATGGGCCTCCGCAGGCAGGAAGACCGTTTCAACGCCGCTGAGCTGCCGGTTCATGGTGGCCATGGGCAGCTCGTAGTCGAAGTCCGAGGAAGACCTGAGTCCCTTGACGATGGCCGAAACACCCCGCTGCCGGCAATACTCTGCGAGCAGGCCCTCCCCGACCGGTTCCACCACGATGCCCTTGAGCGAGGCGAGGGTTTCCCGTGCCATGTCCAGGCGCTCCTGGAGGGCGAACCTGTACTGCTTGGCCTGGTTGGTGGACACAGCCACGATGACCTCGTCAAAGAGGCCGGCGGCACGCGCAATAACCTCGAGATGGCCGTTGTGGATGGGGTCAAAGGATCCGGGGCAGACAGCGCGTCTCATGCTCCGAACCTACCCCATGGGAACACCGGGATACCATGACTGGATGCATCCACCACGGGAACTTTCCACCCCCATGGCCCCTGCTCCATGGCAGCGCGCCGCCCTCGGAGCAAACCTCCTGGCCCCCGACGGAGGCCTGGGCGTCACCATCTTCGAAGAGATGACCACCCTGGCCGTGCAGACCGGCGCCATTAACCTCGGCCAGGGGTTCCCGGATGAGGACGGCCCGGCGGAAATCAGGGAAGCTGCCCGGTCTGCCATCCTGGCCGGCGCGAACCAGTATGCGCCCGGCAAGGGCATCCCGGAACTGCGGGAGGCGGTCTCGGCCCACCAGCAGCGGTTCTACGGCCTCTCCCCCGACCCGGCAACGGAAGTAATCGTCACCACCGGCGCCACCGAGGCCATCGCAGCCTCGCTCCTGGCCTTCGCCGGTCCGGGCGACGAGGTCCTGACCTTGGAGCCTTTCTACGACTCCTACGGCGCCGTGATCGGCCTGTCCGGTGCGACGCACGTGACTGCACCGCTCCTGGCCCCGGACTTCATGCCGGATATGGCCGCCCTCGAGGCTGCTTTCAGCGCGCGGACCAAGGTGGTGCTGCTGAACAACCCCCACAACCCCACCGGAGCGGTCTTCCCGCGGGACGTGCTCCAACGGGTCGTTGAACTGGCCCGCAGGCATGACAGCATCATCATCACGGACGAGGTCTATGAGCACCTCACGTTCGGCGTCCGGCACGTACCGGTGGCTTCCCTGCCCGGAGCGGCGGACCGGACCATCACCATTTCCTCTGCCGGCAAGACCTTTTCCCTGACTGGCTGGAAGGTCGGCTGGCTCACGGGACCCGAAGAGCTGGTGTCCGCCGCCCGGACGGTCAAGCAGTTCCTCACCTACAGTTCGGGCACGCCGTTCCAGTCGGCCATCGCCGCTGGCCTGGCCCTGCCCGACTCGTTCTATGCGGGCATCGCGGCGTCCCTTGAGCACAAGCGGGACATCCTGAGTGAAGGCTTGCGCGCCGCGGGGTTCGAGGTCTTCTCCCCGCAGGGCACGTACTTCGTCAATGTGGATACCGCCCCCTTGGGCATCAGCGACTCCGTAGACCTGGCCCGGAAGCTTCCGGCACTGGTGGGCGTGGCCGCGATCCCGGTCCCGGTCTTCTGCCACGCCGAGGGAGCGGAACGCACCCGGAGCCTGCTCCGTTTCGCCTTCTGCAAGAAGGCCGAGGTCCTGGAAGAAGCTGCCGAGCGGCTGGCCGCGCTCAGCGGCAGGCTCTGATGCCCGGCGGCCGGGAAGTCCGGGCGTCCCGGTTCCTGCGCACCACCGGGCAGCACGCGTCCATAGAACCCGATGCGTTCACGGCCGGCAGCTACGTCCTCAGCATCGGCGGCGCGGAACAGTCCCACGTGAACCTTCTGCACCCGGAGGAGATTTTCTACGAATACCTGCGCCGGATCGGACACCTGGTGGACCTGGCGGCACCCGCTGGCGAGCCGGTCAGCGCGCTGCACCTGGGCGCCGGAGCGCTGACCCTGGCCCGGTACGTCCAGGCCACAAGGCCCGGGTCGGTGCAGTACGCGGTGGAGCTGGAGCGTGAGCTGCTCGATTTCGTCCTGCGGGAGCTGCCCCTGCCCGAGGGGACGGACCTGCAGACGGTCATCGGCGATGCGCGGGAGTCGCTTGTCCGGATTGGCCCCGGCCTCCGGTTCGACGTCGTCATCCTGGACATCTTTTCCGGGCCGGACGCGCCCGCGCATCTGACCAGCGGCGCGTTCTACCGGGAGGTGAGGGAACGGCTCAGCCCTGCCGGAGTGCTGATCGTCAATGTCGGCGACGAGCCGGGCCTGACCCTGGTCCGAAGCCAGGTGTCCGCCATGCGGCAGGCCATGGCGGATGTGGCCGCCGTCGCGGAAACAGGCATGTTCGAAGGCCGCTATCCCGGCAACATCATCCTCGCCGGCACCCTCACCCCGTGGCCGCCGGAATGGACCACTGAACTGACCGCCCGCGGGCCGCATCCGGCAAAGGTGCTGGCCGGACTGGACCTCGACCCCTTTGCAGGATGACTCCGGGAAGCCATGGCTCCCGCACCCGGGCTAGCGTCCAGGCGGTTCCGGTGCCTCGGGAATATCGTCATCGTCGATTGCGTCGGGCACGAAGGGCTCCGCGAACCACAGCCTGGTCTCCCCGTATTTCTTCTCCGCGAACCGGGTGATGGTGTCCGGCCACTGGGGCTCGGGTGAGCGGGATGACCGTTCCACCACCACCACCGCCGCCGGCGAAAGGTGGGTGGAAAGCTTCAGGAGCACTGCCTGCAAGCCAACCTCGTCGAGCAGATACGGCGGGTCCAGGAACACAAGGTCCCAGACTGCCGTCTCCGATGCGCGCTCCAGGAAAGGTTCCACCTTTGAGCGGTGGACAGTCACGGCTTTCCGGCCCAGGACTCCGTTGATGAGGTCGGCATTGCGCTGGCAAACGGCGCTGGCCTTGCCATCGGACTCCACCAGGTCCACCGCCTGGGCACCCCTGCTGCCGCTTTCGACCCCGAGGGAGCCGGAACCCGCATAGAGGTCCAGCACGCGGGCGCCGGCAATGACATTGAAGGCATCAAGGCGGGAAAACAGCGCTTCCTTGACGCGGTCCGTGGTGGGCCTGGTGAGGGAACCCGGGACGGCGGTCAAGGGAGTGCCGCCGGCGGCGCCTGCAATAATCCGGCTCATTCAACGCTCCTGTCTTGGCCGCCAGGATATCCGGCACCCACCATGCTAACCGCGTTCAAGGAACGCCTCCTTCTCGGGATTGAGGTATTTGTCGATCGCCTCGGCAAGCTCCGGACGAGCGGACAGGGCGGGATCCTCGCGCACAATCTGCTGGGCATCTTCCCTGGCCCGGGCAATGACGTCGCCATGCTCCAGGACGCGGAGCAGCTTCAGGGCGGAGCGTCCGCCTGATTGTGAGGCTCCCAGGATGTCGCCCTCGCGCCGCAGCTTCAGGTCCTCCTCGGACAGGACGAAGCCGTCGGTGGTCGCCGCCACGGCATCCAGCCTGCGACGGCTGGGATGCCCGGGGTCAAGGGCGGTGACCAGCAGGCAGGTCCCTGGCAGCCCGCCCCGGCCCACCCGGCCGCGGAGCTGGTGCAGCTGGGAAATCCCGAACCGGTCCGCATCCAGGATGACCATCAGCGTTGCGTTGTGCACGTCCACGCCGACCTCGATCACCGTAGTGGAGACAAGCAGCTTGATGCGGTTGGCCGCAAAGTCCTCCATGACGCCGAACTTCACGTCCGGTTCCAGCCGTCCGTGGAGCGGCGCCAGGGGAATTCCGGACAGGGCGGTCTCTTCCCGCAGATGCTCGACGACGGCCGTCACCGAGGCGAGTTCCCGGCCGCCGTCTCCTTCCGCCTCCCCTGCCGGAGGCGCCGCCTCCCCGGGACTGAAGTCGCCGTCGTCGTCCGTTCCGATCCTGGGGCAGACGACGTACACCTGGTGGCCCCTGTCAATCTCTTCCCGGGCGCGGGCCCAGATGCGCCCTGCCCAGGCCGGATTCTCCGCAAGTCCCACCAGGTGGGTGGCGATAGGGGCACGGCCGGCCGGCAGTTCGTCCAGGACCGACGTTTCGAGGTCGCCGAAAACTGTCATCGCGACGGTCCGCGGGATGGGCGTGGCCGTCATGACCAGCAGATGCGGCGGCTTGCGTGCCTTGGCGCGCAGGGCGTCGCGCTGCTCCACCCCGAAGCGGTGCTGCTCGTCCACCACGATCAGGCCGAGATCGTAGAAGGACACGTTGTCGCTCAGCAGGGCATGGGTCCCAATGATGATCCCGGCCGTCCCTGACGCGGCGTCAAGCAGGGCCTGCCGCCGTGCCGCCGTTGGCATGGAGCCAGTGAGCAGCGAAACCTGGACGGAGGCGCCGTCCATCCCGCCCAGCAGTCCGTCGCCGGAGAGTGGGCCCAGTGTCCGGCGGATCGATTCGAAATGCTGGGCAGCGAGGACTTCCGTGGGGGCCAGCAGGGCCGCCTGCCCGCCGGCATCCACCACCTGCAGCATGGCACGGAGCGCCACTATGGTCTTGCCGGAGCCCACTTCTCCCTGCAGCAGCCGATTCATGGGGACGTCCCGGGAGAGTTCGGCCGCCAGCGTTTCCCCGACGGCGGCCTGCCCGGCCGTGAGCGTGAACGGAAGGCTGCGGTCGAAACTGGCCAGCAGGCCCTCCGGAGCGGGCCGGCGGGCAGTGGCTTCCTCCGAGGCCAGCTGGGCCCGGCGGCGGGCCAGGGCGGACTGCAGCACCAGCGCCTCCTGGTAACGGAAGCGGCGCCGCGCCTGCTGCCAGTCCGTGGCCGATTCCGGTTCATGGACCAGCCGGTAGGCTTCGGCGATCGGGAGGAACTTCTCCCTGGCCGCAATGGCGGGTGGCACGGGATCCGGCAGGGAGCCAAGGTCAGCGGTTTCGAGCAGGGTTGAGACGGCCTTCTGGATCTTCCAGCTGGGAAGCTTGGCGGTGGCCGGATAAATGGGAATGGGCATGGCGGCCAGCTTTTCCGGATCCCGGCCGCCCTCGCTGAACGGATCGTCGTCCAGCACCTGGTAGTCGGGGTTGGTGAGGCCAAGGGATCCCTTGAAGGACGTGACCTTGCCGGAAAACAGCGCCCGGCGGCCGGGGAGCAGCTCTGCCTGGGCCTTGAAGCCGTTGAAGAAGCTGATTTTGAGCGTACCCGGCGCTTTGCCGCGGTACTCCGTGCCGCCTACCAGCCGGAGACCCTGCCTCCCGTCGTCGTCGGAAACCACGACATCGGTGATGGTGCCGCGGCGCGCCTGCATCCGGCGGGTATTGCTGGAGAGCACGCGGGCGATCAAGGTGACTTCTTCGTCCCGGGGAATCTCGCTGATAGGCGTCAGCTCGCCGCGGTTCATGTAGCGGCGCGGGTAGTAGTTCAGCAGCCCCTCGACTGTGGTGATGCCCAGATGCTTTTCAATGACCGCTGCGGAACGCTTGCCAATCCGCCGTTCCAGCGCCAGGTCCAGTTCAGCGCTCATGCCCGCTGGAGTTCACTGCATCCGTGGCCGGGTCCCGCGGCAGCGCGAGTTCACTGATGCTGATGTTGGCCGGCTCCCCCAGGGACCGGATGATGCCGACGGCGGGATCTGCCTCGGGGACGTGGACGTGGACGCGCCACCGGTAGTTGCCGTCGGAGTCCGGCCCGCTGCCAACCTGGCTCATGATCACCGACTCGCCCACCTCGTCCAGCCGCTGGCGGAGGGTTGCCGCATTGAGGGGCGACAGGCTGATGGTGCACATGACTTCCACGCCGTCGTCGTCCGGCATGGCCGTATGGATGTGCGGATCCGAGACGTCGTAGCCGTGCAGGCCGTCAAGGAGTTCGCTTTGGAGTTCTTCGCCCAGGATCGCTGAGCGAAGGCAATCAAGGATCAGCAGCATGCCCACTCCGCCCGCATCAACCACATGGGCGGTCGTCAGAACGTCCAACTGGTCTTCGGTGTGGATCACCGCGGCGAGGGCGCCCTCCACGGCGGCGTCCAGGGCAAGGCCCAGGGCGTGGTTGCTGTCGTTCCCGTTCTGTCCGGCGTCGACAGCGGCCGCGGCCCGGGCTGCCGCTTCCATGACGGAGAGCATGGTTCCCGGCACGGGATCGCTCAATGCCGACCAGGCACGGATCTGGGCACGGTTGAGGGCTGCCGCCAGCAGGGTGGAGGTCAGCCGGGTGTGGCCTGCCAGCGGCTCGGCGGCTGCGCACAGGAACACCGAAAAAAGGGTTCCCGAGTTTCCCCGTGCTTCCTCCATGGCTGCCTGGCCCGCGGTGGCCAGGACTGCGCCGACGTCCATCTGTGCGGGGTGGTCACCGGTGGCGGCGAGGGAACGGGCTGCCGCGCGCACGGTGACGTAGAGGTTTGTGCCGGTGTCGCCGTCGGCCACGGGAAAAATGTTGATGGCATTCAGGCGGTCGCTGTGGTTGCCAAGGGCGGTCTCAGCCTTGCCCAACCACCTCTTCATCGCTTGCGCGTTAGCGGCAACCTTAGTGTGCAAAGTGATCCCATCCCCCGGTGTCCGCGGACCGGCCCGCAATTTTGACGCCCGGGCCTTCGTTGTTTCCCAGTGCTTGTACTGAGCCTATCGCAGTGAATCCTTGGGGCAGCGGCGAACCAGGAGGGAATGTGGCAAGCAGTCCGTGGTCCTCCCCGCCGCCGAGCACCCACTCTCCAGCGTCCACGCCCAACAGTTCCGCGGCCGGCCGAAGGGCGTCCGCCAGCCGCTTCAGCGGGCCTGGATTGAGGTCGACGGCGACAAGGCTGGCTGTTGCCAGCCGCAGCCCATCGCGCAGCAGGCCGTCTGAGATGTCCAGCATGGCGGTGGCGCCGGCGGCTCGGGCGGCGGGCCCTGACGCCAGGGGAGGCCTGGGCCTGCACTGCACTTCGACTAAGGCGCGTTGACCGTCGCTGAGGGCCTCGACAGGCACGTCCGATTCCAACAGTGCGAGGCCGGCGGCGGCGCGGCCGGCGGTGCCCGCAAGGGCAAGGACGTCCCCCGGCCTGGCGCCGGACCGGAGGACGGGCGCGCCGGCGTCGAGCGTTCCCAGCACGGCCACCGTGACGGAAATTTCGCGCCCGCGCCCCAGGTCCCCGCCCGCTACCGAGCAGTGGGCCGCGCCCAGCTCCCTGATCCCCGCGGTGAGGCCGTCCGCCAGGTCCTCCACCCAGCCCACAGCCGTTTCAGGCGGAAGCGTAAGGCTTACCACCATCGACGTGGCGCTCGCCCCCATGGCGTTGATGTCGCTCAGGTTCTGCGCCGCAGCTTTCCAGCCGACATCGAAGCCGGTGGTCCGGTAGCCGCTAGGCCATTGCAGCCTGAAGTCCTGGTCCTGGACCTGGGTGTCGATGCTGATGACGGTCCTGCCATCAGGAGACGCCACTATGGCGGCGTCATCCCCCGGGCCGAGCAGCGTAGCGGCGGTGTGCGCGCCGTCCATGGCCAGGCGCGGAAAAATCCGGGCCAGCAGCTCGGCCTCGGAGAGCGCAGAGACGGTCAGGGAGGAGACGTTCAGCGGCTCCCCGACGGCGGCCGGGCCCTCAGGGCGGGGCCGCCCGCGGTGGGTGATGGGATTTTCAGGCACGCCTCTACGCTATCGCGGTGCTCCGACATTGCCGGCCCCCCGGTGCCGCGTCAGGGCGGAGCCCGCCGCGGCGATAGGCTGGAGACATGCGCCGTCCCCAGCTTTCCCTGCCCGCCCGCGTTGCCAGGCTGGCACTGATTGGGAGCCTTGCGGCCGTTCCTTTAACCTCGTGCTCGCCTGCCGTGGATGTTCCGGCGGCCAGGGACGCGGCCAACCCCGCGTGCGCGCCCATGATGGTGGGCCTTCCTGACGCCATCGGCGAGCACGCGTTGCGAAAAACGAACAGCCAGGCCACCGCAGCCTGGGGCGACCCGTCCCTGGTGATCCTGCGCTGCGGTGTGAATGCGCCCGGCCCCACCACGGACCGCTGCGTGACGGTCAACGGCATTGACTGGGTCATCAAGGAAGGGGACCCGGTGTGGACCCTGACAACCTACGGCCGGGAACCGGCAACAGAGATCCTCATGGACCCCGACAAGATCAGTTCCGCCACGGTACTGGCTGACCTTGCGGCAGCAGCCGGCAAGGTGCCGGCCGCCAGGAACTGCGTGGGGCAGGAGGATCTGCAGAACCTGCCGCCGAGCCAGTAGGCCGCGGCGGTCGACTCTTAGCGCAGCCCGGTTTTGCGGTTCAGCGCCAAGTAAATCAGTTCGTCGATGAGGTCGGCATAACCCAGGCCGGAAGCCGCCCACATCTGCGGGTACATGCTCTTGGGCGTGAAGCCGGGCATGGTGTTGATCTCGTTGATGATGAGTTCCCCGGCAGGGCTGTAGAAGAAGTCCACCCGGCTCAGGCCCTCGGCCCCCACGGCGTCGAACGCGGCCGCGGCAAGCTCCCGGACCCGGGCGATGGCTTCCTCCGGGATATCGGCAGGGCAGCTGAGGGAGGCGGCCCCGTCCTCCACATATTTCGCGTTGAAATCGTAGAACTCGTGGGTTCCGCCTGCCACGGAGATTTCACCCGGCATGGAGGTGCGTGGTGCGTCGGTGCCCCTGCCTTCGAGGACCGCACATTCGATCTCCCGGCCGGTGATGCCGGCCTCGATCACCAGTTTCAGGTCGTGGCGCCGGGCTTCCTCGATGGCTGCATCGAGCTGTTCCAGGGAATCCACCTTGGAGATACCCATGGAGGATCCTGCCCGGGCCGGCTTGACGAACACGGGGAATCCCAGCCGGTCTACCTGTTTGCGCACCGATTCCGGGTCTTTGCGCCACTGCCTGTCCGTGACGGCAACATACGGACCGACGTGCAGCCCTGCAGCCTCGAACACCACCTTCATGAAGTGCTTGTCCATGCCCACGGCCGAAGCGAGGACGCCGGCGCCGACGTAGCGGGTATCCGAGAGTTCCAGGAGCCCCTGGATGGATCCGTCCTCCCCGAACGGGCCGTGCAGGAGCGGGAAAACCACGTCCACCGTGCCGAGTTCCCGGGGAACCTCGTTCGGGGCCGTGACGATCAGCTGGTGCTCGCCCCCGATCTCGGCAAGGGTCACGGTCTGCGGCGAAGGCGCCACCTCCGGCAGGGAGGTCCCCGCGAGGGACCACTGGGCCGTGTCGGCGGACGCCAGGACCCATTGCCCGGTTTTGGCGATTCCAATGGGAATTACCTCGTATTTGTCCTTGTTGATCGCGCCGAGGACCCCGGCAGCGGTCACGCAGCTCACAGCATGCTCGCTCGAGCGGCCGCCGAAAAGGACCGCCACCCGGGGTTTCGCCCGTGGCGCGGGCTCCCCTGCGGTCAGGTTTTCATGAGACATCGTCAGTAATCGCCTTCAGGTTTCAGTTCCCGGGACAGCAGGACAGGCCCCAGTTGGTCAACGGACAGCTTGCCGGCCAGCACGGCGACGACGGCAGCTGTAATGGGCATCTCCACGCCCAGCTTGCCGGCCAGTTCATGGACCGCCTGGCCCGACTTTATGCCTTCGGCGGTCTGGGTCATCTTCTGGCCCACCTCCTCAAGCGTGAGGCCTTGCCCCAGGAGCCGCCCGGCGGTGTGGTTGCGTGACAGCGGGGAGGAGCAGGTGGCCACAAGGTCGCCCAGGCCTGCGAGGCCGGCCATCGTTTTGGCTTCCCCGCCAAGGGCAAGGGCAAGGCGGGACGTTTCCGCGAGTCCGCGGGTGATGACGGACGCCTTGGTGTTGTCCCCCATCTGCCTGCCCTCGCAGATGCCGACGGCGAGGGCAATCACGTTCTTGACGATTCCGCCGATCTCCACCCCCACTACGTCAGTGGTGGTGTACGGCCGGAAGTAGGGGGCCGTGCAGCTCCTGGCGATCCAGCCTGCGGCGTCGGAGTCGGTGCAGGCAACCACAGAGGCAGTGGGTTCTTCGCGGGCGATTTCCATGGCCAGGTTGGGGCCGGACACAATGGCAATACGCTCGGTGGGCACGCCCAGCTCCTCGCTGATGACCTCGCTCATCCTGGCGTCCGTACCGAGCTCCAGGCCTTTCATCAGCGAGACAACCATGGCGTCCGGAGCGATCAGGCCTTTCCACTCCCGCAGCTGCGGCCGGAGTGACTGGGCAGGGACCGCGATGACCACGAGGTCGGCGCCCTCCAGTACGGTGGCGACGTCCGTTGAGGCGGTGATGCTTTCCGGCAGCGGGACCTCCTTCAGGTACTGCACATTGCGGTGGCTGGCGTTGATGCCCTCGACCACTTCAGCGCGCCTGCCCCACAGCCTGATGGTGCGGGGCTCACCGGCAGCAGCCGCGGCGTCGGCCAGAATTTTTGCAAAGGTTGTTCCCCAGGAGCCGGCGCCGAGAACAGCAACGGAACGGGCAGAGCCCGTCTGCCTTCCCCCAGGGATCACGGAGTTTCCGTTCCGGTACCGGCCTGCTGCTGCCCGCGCTCCACGAACCTGCCGTGCCGGGCCTGCTGCTGCTTGGCCGGATCCCACCGCTCAGCCGGCGGCTCTTCTCCCCTGATTTCCGCCAGGAGTCCGGTGATCGCATCCATGATCGCGTCGGTGGCCCCGGCGAGGGTTGCCTTGTCCAGCGGACGGCCGGCGAAGGCGCTGAGGTCAACGGGCTCGCCCACTACCACCGTTGACTTCTTGCGCGGGAACAGGTGGAACCGCTTGCCGTAGCGCGGGAACACTTCGTGGGCGCCCCAGTGGGCAATCGGAACCACCGGAATGCCGCCCTCCAGGGCAAGCCGTGCAGCACCCGTGTGGCCTTTCATGGGCCACAGCCCGGGATCGCGCGTCAGGGTGCCTTCGGGGTAGATGATGATGGCCCCGCCTTCGGCGACGATCTCCTGCGCAAGCTGCAAGGAGCGGTTCGCCCCCGCCGTCGAACGTTCCACCGGGATCTGCTTTGTTGCACGCAGGACCCAGCCCAGCACCGGAACCTTGAAGAGCCCCGACTTGGCAAGGAAGTGCGGGGCAATCCTGTGGTTATAGAGGAGGTGGCCGATGATCAGGGGATCGATCTCGGTGCAGTGGTTGGGTGCGGCGATAAAACCGCCCGCAGGCAGCTTTTCCGTGCCCTCCCACTTCTTGTCCATCATCAGGTTGAACAGGGGGCGGACTATGCCGGCGACCACAGCGAGGGTGGCGCGGCTCTTGGCCGGTTCCTTCACGGCTGCCTGCTACTTCTCTGTGGTGATGTCGAAGTCGGCGCCAAGGCCGGCCAGCTTTTCAGTGAAGCGCTCGTAGCCGCGGTTGATGATGTCGATCCCCGTGACGCGGGATGTGCCAGTGGCTGCCAGGGCGGCAATCAGGTGGCTGAAGCCCCCGCGCAGGTCCGGAACGTCAATGTCGGTGCCTTTGAGCTGGGTGGGTCCGGAGATCACGGCCGAGTGGAGGAAGTTCCGCTGGCCGAACCTGCACGGCACGCTGCCCAGGCACTCACGGTGCACCTGGATGCTGGCGCCCATCCGGATGAGCGCATCAGTGAACCCGAAACGGTTCTCGTAGACCGTCTCGTGGACGATGGACACGCCTTCGGCCTGGGTCAGGGCCACCACCAGCGGCTGCTGCCAGTCCGTCATGAAGCCGGGGTGCACGTCGGTCTCCAGCACCAGCGGATTGAGCTTTCCGCCGCGGTGGTAGAAACGGATGCCGTCCTCGCCGATGTCCATGCCGCCGCCCACCTTGCGGTAGGTGTTCAGGAAGGTCATCATGTCCCGCTGCGAGGCGCCTTCAACGAAAATGTCGCCCTTGGTCACCAGTGCCGCAGAAGCCCACGACGCGGATTCGTTGCGGTCCGAGAGCGCCCGGTGGTTGTAGCCGCCGAGGTCGCGGACGCCTTCGATGCGGATGGTGCGGTCAGTCTGGACGCTGATGATGGCGCCCATCTTCTGAAGCACGGCGATGAGGTCGATGATCTCCGGCTCTGTTGCAGCACCGGACAGCTCGGTGATGCCCTCGGCGCGCGTGGCGCTGAGCAGCACCTGCTCGGTGGCGCCCACGGAAGGGTAGGGCAGGGAGATCTTGGCGCCCTGGAGGCCCTTGGGGGCCGAGATGTGGATGCCGCCGGGCCGTTTCTCCACCACGGCACCGAATTGGCGCAGGACGTCCAGGTGGTAATCAATGGGCCGGTCGCCGATCTTGCAGCCGCCGAGGTCGGGGATGAACGCCTCCCCGATCGCGTGGATCAGCGGCCCGCAAAGCAGGATGGGGATCCGGGAATCGCCCGCGTGGGCGTCGATGGCGGTGCTGGATGCCGTCTTGGCGGCCTTGGGATCCAGCGTGAGGTCGCCGCTCACCGGGTCCTTCGCCACGGTCACGCCGTGGAGCTGCAGGAGGGAGGTGACCACCTCCACATCCTTGATCTCCGGCACGTTCCGCAACACCGACGGTTCGTTGCCCAGCAACGCTGCCACCATCGCCTTGGGAACAAGGTTCTTTGCTCCCCGGACGCTGACGCGGCCTGTAAGCGGGACTCCGCCGCGGATTGTCAGAACACTACTCATATACCGGTTTCCTTACGATCACTCGCCCCCAAATCCTTGCAAAGGCTCCAACCAAGCATAGGAGGTTGCGTTACCGAACCGAAATACGCGGGCGACGGCGGCAGGGCGTGGCGTGCCGTCGTCGCCCGGTTTCGAAGGCAGTCCGCGGCCTCAGGAAAGGCGCGCAGGCAGGGTTTTCGGCTTGAACGAAGGACGGGTGGCCTCGTAGGCGGTGATATCCGCCTCATGCTGGAGGGTCAGCCCGATGTCGTCCAGGCCTTCGAGCAGCCGCCAGCGGGTGTAGTCGTCGATCTCGAAGGGCGCAACGATGTTTCCGCACACCACGGTCTTGGACACGAGGTCAACCGTGACTTCGGTCCCCGGAGCGTTCTCCAGTTCCTTCCAGATCAGCTCGATGTCATCCTGGGAGAGCTCGGCTGCCAGCAGGCCCTGCTTGCCGGAATTCCCGCGGAAAATGTCGGCGAAGCGGGAAGAGAGGACGGCCTTGAAGCCGTAGTCCTTCAGCGCCCAGACGGCGTGCTCGCGGGACGATCCCGTCCCGAAGTCCGGGCCTGCCACCAGGACGGACCCGGCGTTGAACGGCTCCTTGTTCAGGATGAAGGACGGGTCCTTGCGCCACGCCGAGAACAGCGCGTCCTCAAAGCCGGTCCGGGTAATCCGCTTGAGGTAGACGGCGGGGATGATCTGGTCCGTGTCCACGTTGCTCTGCCGCAGCGGGACGCCGATTCCGGTGTGGGTGGTGAACTTTTCCATGGCGTGTCCTAGGCTGCGTCGGTGCGGATGGCGGCGGATTCGGGAGCCGGATCGAGGTCCGACGGCGAACTCAGCGTGCCGCGGATGGCCGTGGCTGCGGCAACCACCGGGGAGACCAGGTGGGTGCGGCCGCCCTTGCCCTGGCGCCCTTCGAAGTTGCGGTTGGAGGTGGACGCGCAGCGCTCCCCCACCTCCAACTGGTCCGGGTTCATGCCGAGGCACATGGAGCAGCCGGCAAAGCGCCATTCGGCGCCGAAATCCTTGAACACGCGGTCCAGGCCCTCGGCCTCTGCTTCCAGCCGCACGCGCGCCGATCCCGGCACCACGAGCATGCGGATATTGGGATCCTTCCGGCGCCCGCGGATGATGTCCGCCGCTGCGCGCAGGTCCTCCATCCGGGAGTTGGTGCATGAGCCCAGGAAAACGGTGTCCACCCGGATGTCCTTCATCGGCGTGCCGGCCTTGAGGCCCATGTACTGCAGTGCCCGCTCGGCCGCTGCCTTGGCGTTCTCGTCACCGAAATCCTCCGGTGACGGCACGGACTCGGACAGGGAGACCCCCTGGCCCGGGTTGGTGCCCCAGGTGACGAACGGCTCCAGGGTGTCGGCATCCAGGTCCACCTGGGCGTCGAAGACGGCGTCGTCGTCGGTGCGCAGGGTGTTCCAGTATTCGACGGCGGCGTCCCAGTCGGCACCCTGCGGGGCGTGCGGGCGGCCATACATGTAGTCGTAGGTGGTCTGGTCCGGCGCAACAAGGCCGGCCCTGGCACCCGCTTCGATGGACATGTTGCAGATGGTCATGCGGGCGTCCATGGACAGTGAGCGGATGGCGGAGCCGCGGTATTCCAGGACGTAGCCCTGGCCGCCGCCGGTGCCGATCTTGGCGATCACGGCCAGGATGATGTCCTTCGCCGTCACCCCGGGACGCAGCGTTCCCTCGACGTTGATGGCCATGGTCTTGAACGGCTTCAGGGACAGGGTCTGGGTGGCCATGACGTGCTCCACCTCGGAGGTGCCGATGCCCATGGCCAGCGCACCGAAGGCACCGTGGGTGGAGGTGTGCGAGTCGCCGCAGACAACGGTCATTCCCGGCTGGGTGAGGCCCAGCTGCGGGCCCACGACGTGGACGATGCCCTGCTCGGCGTCACCGAGGCTGTGCAGCCGCACGCCGAACTCCGCGCAGTTGTTGCGCAGCGTCTGGATCTGGGTGCGGCTGGTCAGGTCGGCGATAGGCTTGTCGATGTCCAGCGTGGGAGTGTTGTGGTCCTCCGTCGCGATGGTCAGGTCCGGCCGCCGCAGCTTGCGGCCGGCCAGGCGCAGGCCTTCGAATGCCTGCGGAGACGTGACCTCGTGGACCAGGTGGAGGTCGATGAAGAGAAGGTCGGGCTGGGCGTTGGCTCCATCACCATCACCTTTGCGCACCACGTGTGCGTCCCAGACTTTCTCGGCCAATGTCTTTGCCATGGCCATCTCCCTTCACTGCTGTTTGACTAATGGGTTCAACTGAATCAGGATGGCTCCGCACTGCGCCAGCCGAAAGATTTGCATCTCAGATATTGAGACGGCAATATCATTACATGGACAATTCTAGTGGAGTCGGTGTCATTGATAAAGCGGCCCAGGTGCTTGATGCACTGGAAGCCGGCCCCACCACCCTGGCGCAGCTCGTGGCTGCCACTGGCCTGGCCCGCCCCACCGTGCACCGGCTTGCCCTCGCCCTTGTGCACCACCGGCTGGTTAGCCGTGATATCCAGGGCCGGTTCGTCCTTGGAAGCCGGCTGGTTGAACTGGCGTCGGCCGCGGGCGAGGACCGCCTGATCGCCTCCGCCGGCCCGGTGCTGATGCAGCTGAGGGATGCCACCGGCGAGAGCGCCCAGATCTTCCGCCGCCAAGGCGACTGGCGTGTATGCGTCGCTTCCGCCGAGCGTCCCATCGGCCTGCGGGACACCATCCCCGTGGGCACCCAGCTGTCCATGAAGGCAGGATCTGCCGCCCAGGTGCTGCTCGCCTGGGAGGACCATGACCGGCTGCTCGAGGGGCTGCAGTCGGCCCGCTTCACGCCTACCGTCCTGGCTGGAGTACGACGGCGGGGCTGGGGCCAGAGCCTCGGCGAACGCGAGCCTGGGGTTGCCTCAGTTTCGGCGCCTGTGCGCGGGCCGTCCGGCCGGGTGATCGCGGCAGTTTCCATTTCCGGTCCGATTGAGCGGCTCACCCGCCAGCCCGGCAGGCTGCATGCCGAAGTGGTCTGCAATGCCGGCCGCATCCTCACTGAGGCCCTGCGCAAGAACAACGACTAGCAGTGACACGGGCCAGCGGCCCGGACCCAGCGCCGCCGGGCTAGGATTCTCGGCATGGGCAGCTACGCAGTGTTTCTTCGCGGCATCAACGTGGGCGGCATCAACATCAAGATGGCCGATCTGCGGGAGGCGCTCAAGGCCGCGGGCTTTGCTGACGCCCGCACCCTGCTTGCCAGCGGAAATGTGGTCCTCACCAGCCCCCTGGACGCGAAGGCCGTCAAACGCGAATGCGAAAAATGCCTCCGGGACACGTTCGGCTATGACGCCTGGGTGGTGGTTCTCAAATCGGCCCGGCTGTCAGAGCTGGTGGCCGCCTGCCCCTACCCCGAGGACGACAAAGCCACCCACAGCTACATCACCCTTGCCTCGGACACCGGGGTCCTCGATGAACTCGATGCGGCAGGGGCGGCGCTGGAGGGAAACGAACAGGAGAGGCTGGGTCCGGAGGCCCTCGCGTGGCTGGCACCGGCCGGCGGAACGTTGGACAGCCCCTTCAGCAAGATTTCTTCGAAAGCCAAATTCAAGGCCGCAACCACTACGCGCAACCTGCGCACCCTGATCAAGGTAAGGGACGTTGCCGCCGAACTCGCGGCCACCGGGGGTTAGCTCTCCTGCCCGCCGCGCAGGCCTATCCGGCCGCAGCCGTCCGGAGCGCGGAGTTAAAGCCGGCCAGCCGGCTGACCTCCACCTCAACGGGTTCCACGACGAGTTCCTGCGCCACAGCGGCCACGGCGGCATTCAACCGCTTCCGCGCCCTCGCTGCCCGTGCATTGGCCGCGGCGGCTGCAATAACGCGGCCCGTGATGGCAAGGAAGATCCCCAGGGCCACCCCAAGAGCGATCATCAGCGTGGGCACAGGCCATCCTTCGACCCGGGGCACCTCCGGCACGGGCATCTGGAAATATCCCAGTGCCGCCAGCACACCAAGCCAGCCCAAGCCACCCAGCACAGTCAGCAAGGCCAGCCACTGCACCACGTTGAAGACTCCCCACCACCAGGATTTGCGGTTCGCGGCAAGGTCCGTTCCGGCGATGGCCTGGTCCAGGGCATCAGGCAGCCGCTCCCTGCCTTCCCGGGCGGCCCCCCGGATGGCTGCACGCCAGGGGCCGGGGGCACCGGCACTGGCGGCATCGGCGAACTCGCGCACCGCGGCGTCCGTTCGCGCCCGTTCCGGCGCCCCTGCCGGCGGCAGCGATGTCCGGTTCAACTCCGACGGCGCGCCGCTGCGCAGGTTGAGCCGGCGCAGCGGATCCGCACGGAACCTGGACAGCCAGCGGGTAACCGGCCAGCCGGTGCGCTTTACTGACTCCAGCCGGTAGGACTGCGCCACCGCACGAACCACCACCGGCACGTTTGCTGCCACAGCCAGTTCCTCCGCGAGCCTGGTCCTGGTTGCAGGCCGCACACCGGCGGCCGTACCCTCCCCGGACACAGCCCCCAGATCTGCTGATGCCTTGGTGATGTCGGCGGAAAGCCGCTGGGACTGCGCATTACGCTTAGCGGCAACACCACGGATAGCCGCCCGGACCTGGTCCACCCCGGCCCCCGTCAAGGCGGAGGCCGCAAGCACCTGGACCTTGCCAAGTCCGTCCCGGGCAAGGATGGAGCGCAGGGATTCCAGGACGGGCTGCACATCGCGCTCCGGCAGCCGGTCCACCTGGTTGAGGACCACGAGGGTTACGGCACCGTGGGAGGCCAGACGGGACAGGAAGTCATTGTGCACGGCAGCGTCCGCGTACTTCTGGGGGTCAAGGACCCACACCAGCACGTCCACCAGCCCCACCATCCGCTGTACCACTTCGCGGTTGGACGCCTTGGTGGAGTCAAAGTCCGGCAGGTCCAGCAGGATCAGGCCGGTGCCTTCATCCGCGAATCCGTCCACGGCGGCGGCGTGATGGCGGTTGCGGACTTCCAGCCAGTCGAGCAGCGGCTCGCTGCCTTCCGCCCCCCACACCCCTGCCAAAGGTTCCGATGTGGTTGGACGTCGGGCTGCCGTCGTCGCAATTTCCGCGCCGCTGACTGCGTTGAAAAGGGAGGATTTTCCGCTTCCTGTGGCGCCGAAGAAGCCCACCACTGTGTGGTCGGCGGAAAGGGAGCGCCGTGAACTTGCACGTTCCAGGATGCTGAAGACCTCCTGCAGCGACTCATCCGGAAGGACGCCTTCGCCAAGTTCCCGGGCATCGTTGAGGGCTGAGAGCCGGCGGCTAAGCCGGGACGACTCGCGGGTATCGCTGTGGCGGCTCATGCCTTGCCCGCCAGCCGGAGCAGTGATGCGGCGTGTGCGGCCAGGGCTTCGGGCGCGCTCCCGTCGTATTCCGGCAGCCGGGCGAGGAACTTGCGCCTCTCCTCCTGCAGGAGCCCCTGGCAGCGGGCGTGGAGGTCCTGCCGCGCTTGTTCGGCCATCCGCCTGACGGCGTCCTCGCCGAAAACAGCCTCCAGCAACCGCTGGCCCACGACGGCGGTGCCTCCAGCTACGCCCACCTCCAGTCCGGTGAGTCCCGCCGTCATCGAAAACACCACGATCATCAACGCGGCGCCCAGGCCGTTGATGCCGAAGGACAGCCAGCGCGCCTGGGTCCGCTTGCCCTGGCCCTCGGTGCGGATCAGTTCCATCAGTGCTTCCTGCCACGCCCGGATCTCGGCGGCGGTGCGGTCCTCGAAGCCTGGCGTCGTTCCGGAGAGATCATCCGTCCCCAGCAGCTGCCGGCCGGCGGGGTCGTTGCGCCAGCGCTGGTCGGTGTCCTCGGCCGCGTTTGCGGCTTCGTCAACTATGACCGCCTGCAGGCCCGTCTCTATGGCAGCTTCGACCCGTACTGCAGGGGCCGGTTCACCCCGGAAGAAGGCACCTATCCGGTCACGGAAGCGGCCCACATTCTGTTCGAGGGCCCGGAAAAACTCCCCCGTGCCCACGAAGTCCTGCCAGCGGGCCAGCACTTCGCCCCTCAGCAGCGCGCCATCCCTTGTCGCATCCAGGATGCGGTCCGCAGCGTCTTCATAGGCAGCGACGGCGGCGCCCTCCAGGGTGGCGGCAGCATGCTGCTGCTCCCGTGCCGCCTGCGCAACGGCCGAGACACGGTCCGCCATCGCCCTGACGGTCCCGTTCAGCGTGCGGCGGGCAATGTCGGACCGGCCCGCGGCGTCAGCGGCCAGCCCCGCCAGCCAGGACCGCAGCGGCTGGACCGCCCCGGCGGGCAGCATGCCCAGGGGATCCAGGCTGGTTTCAAGTATGACGAACATCTGCGCCGCGCCCAGTCCTTCGCGGTCCAGGAGGCCGCGCAGGTCCTCGCTTACTTCCGCTTCCGCTCCCGGCGGCACCCTGTCCAGGACCACCCCCACCATGATGTCCCGCGAGGCTGCATTCAGGAGCAGTTTCCATGGAACGGCGTCGGCATAACGGTTGGCGGTGGTGACGAAGACCCACAGATCGGCAGCGGCCAGCAGCTGGGCTGCCAGCTTGCGGTTGTCATCCGAGATGGAATCCACATCGGGGGCGTCAAGGACAGCTATTCCTGCAGGCACCCCGGGGTCCGCCACGAGGACAAGGGATGACATCGCACCGGCGTCCGGAACAGCGCCTGCCCGGTTGGCGGGCACGGGACTGCTGACGATGGACCCTCGGATCCTGTTCAAGCTCGGCAGCACGCGCTGGCCCTCGAACCAGGCCGCCTCCGACGGGTGGTGCAGGAGGATGGGCTGGCGGGTTGTAGGGCGGATGGCGCCTGCACGGGTGACCGGGTGGCCCACGATCCCGTTCACGAGTGTCGATTTGCCGGCTCCGGTTGAACCTCCGACGACGGCCAGGAGCGGAGCGTCAAGGCTGCGGTACCGCGGGAGGATGTAGTCATCGAGCTGGGCCACGGCGCTGGCGGCCTCACGCCGCGCCTGCTCAGCATCCGGCAGGGCAAGAGGCAGCTCTGCCGCTGCAAGATCATCGCGGACCTCTTCCAGCAGCGCTACGGCCGCCAAGGCCGCGGTACTGCCGGAAGGTCTGCGCTGCGGATCCTGCGGGGCATCTTGGTCGTTCCGGGAGGTCACAGCAACATCATGCCAGTTCACATGGGGAGCGGCCGCAGTTCCGGCGAGCCACACGGTGACGCGTGCGCAGCTGACGGCGCTGGCAAGGCGTATTGCGCACCACCTGCGGCCAGGGCAAAAGAAAATGGCCCGGGCATTTGCCCGGGACCATTTCGGTGGTGACCCCAGCGGGATTCGAACCCGCGTTACCGCCGTGAGAGGGCGGCGTACTAGGCCGCTATACGATGGGGCCGTGTACATTTCCGTACTTTCGTCAGCGTTTCCGCTGATCAAGCTCAGTGATTGTTTCATACACTTTGCTTTTGTTTCAAATCGGCGAACCGGCTGAAACCGCCTGTTTCGAGCTGCAAACTGCTGCTCAAACCAGAGCTGGGATACCAGGACTCGAACCTAGAATGACGGTACCAGAAACCGTAGTGTTGCCAATTACACCATATCCCAATGATACTTTTGGGCCGGATTTCAGGGGCTTTACCCTGCTCCGTGCGCCTCAGCACGAGAAATTACTTTACCTGAGACTTTCGGCTCGCACAAATCGGCCCTGCTACGCCCTCGGTCCGCCTATGGCAGGCTGGACAACCTCGGACGGAACCACCCGGATCCTCTCCCGCATCCGGTGGTCGGAGCGCTTCCTAGCCGACCAGCTGCGCCAGCGAGGACACGGTGTTGCCTTCAAACTCCGCCACCGGCTCCCCTACCCTGTTGAGCCAAACGCCAACCAGCCCCGCCGCCGTCGAACCCTCCGCGTCCAGCAGCCGGTTGTCGCCCACATAGAGCGTTTCGGCCGGTGCGGTGCCCAGCAGCCGGACCCCTTCCAGGTAGATGGCGGGGTCGGGTTTGGCCACGCCCAGCGTATCCGTCCCCACCAGCCGCCGGACGCGCTCCAGTCCGGCCCCGTCCAGCTTGGCGCGCTGGTAATCATGCACGTTATTGCTGACCGCCCCGTAAGGGATGCCGGCCTGGTCCAGGACATCCAGCAGCGGCATGACATCAGGGAACGGCTTTACATAGGCCGGCTGTTTTTCAATGTAGGCCGCCAGCCACTGGTGGGACTGTTCGCCGTCGCCCAGCTCGACCCCGAAGTGGCCCAGGGCGGCGCGTCCGCGAAGCAGCCGCTGCTCATTGAACGTGAGCTCACCGGCCAGGTAACGGTCGTAATAGTGGGTGGTTTCGTGCGTAAAGATGCGGCCGAAGCGTTCCCACCCTGCCTGGTCCAGTCCGGGCAATAGGTGTTCGCTGACTTCCCGCAGTGCGGTGGTCATCGAGAACTCAAGGTCCACCAGCGTGTCGTCGATGTCGAACAGGATGCCCCGCACAGCCCCGAACGGGGTGTCCAGGAAACCGGTGGAGGCAGTACTGGGAGCTGTCATCAGCCGCGGAAGGCCCGGAGCCTGCGGAGGGAGGATTCCCGGCCAAGGATCACCATGGACTCGAACAGCGGCGGCGAGATGCGGCGGCCGGAAACAGCCGTGCGAACCGGTCCGAAGGCGAGGCGGGGCTTGAGGCCCAGCTCTTCAACAAGGGCCCGCTTCAGGGCAGCCTGGATTTCTTCCGCCGTCCACTCCTGCACACCGTCCAGGGCGCCGATCGCCGCATCGAGGACCTCCCCAAGGTTCTCGGGAAGACCCTTCCGGGCGTCGTCCGCTACATCGATGGCGGCGTCATCCTTGAACAGGAACCCGAGCATGTCAGGGGCCTCACCGAGCAGCGTGATGCGCTCCTGGATCAGCGGCGCGGCCTCGGCCAGGATTTCCTCCTGCCGTGCCGTAAGCTGCTCCCCCACGTAGCCTGCCGTGCGCAGGTACGGCACCAGCCGCTCGCGGAAGTCCTCCGGAGCGAGCATCCGGATGTGGGTGCCGTTGATGGCTTCGGCCTTCTTGATGTCAAAGCGCGCAGGGTTGGCCAAAACATCGTGGACATCGAAGTTTTCGATCAGCTGGTCCACGGTGAAGATGTCCTCGTCCGCGGACAGGCTCCAGCCCAGCAGGGAAAGGTAGTTCAGGAGGCCCTCGGGAATGAAGCCGCGGTCGCGCAGCAGGAAGAGGTTGGACTGCGGATCGCGCTTGGACAGCTTCTTGTTGCCTTCGCCCATCACGTACGGCAGGTGCCCGAACTCCGGCATGTAGCCGGCCACGCCGAGCTCCATCAGGGCGCGGATGAGGACAACCTGCCGCGGCGTGGAGGAGAGCAGGTCCTCGCCGCGCAGCACGTGGGTAATGCCCATCAGTGCGTCGTCAACCGGGTTCACCAGGGTGTACAGGGGGGACCCGTCCGCGCGCACGATGACGTAATCCGGGATGCTGCCGGCCTTGAAGGTGATCTCGCCGCGGACCAGGTCGGTGAACGTGACGTCCTCATCGGGCATGCGGACCCGGAGCACGGGCTGGCGGCCTTCGGACCTGAACGCGGCCACCTGTTCCTCGGTCAGCTCGCGGTCGAAGTTGTCGTAGCCAAGCTTGGGGTCACGGCCCGCTGCGCGATGGCGCGCCTCGACCTCCTCGGGGGACGAGTAGCACTCATAGGCATAGCCGGCCTCGATCAGCTTGGCCACCACATCCTTGTAGAGGTCCAGCCGCTGGGACTGCCGGTACGGCTCGTGGGGCCCGCCCACCTCCACGCCCTCTTCCCACGTGATGCCGAGCCACTTCAACGCTTCCAGCAGCTGCTGGTAGCTCTCCTCCGAGTCGCGTGCAGCGTCCGTGTCCTCGATGCGGAAGACGAAGGTGCCCTTGGTGTGCTTGGCATGGGCCCAGTTGAACAGTGCCGTGCGGATCAGCCCCACGTGCGGGGTGCCCGTGGGCGACGGGCAGAACCGGACCCGCACGGGAGTGTCGGCAGATACGGAGGGCAGGGAGGCAGCAGTCGACGCAGAAGCAGTAGTCATAGTGGCTTCAACTTTACCGCCTGCCGCCAAGGCTGGCGGCGGCCTCGCGTCAGCGGCGCACGATGGGGTTGGACAGGCGGCCGATGCCCTCGATCTCCACCTCGAAGCGGTCCCCCGCGGTGACGAGTCCCACGCCGGCGGGCGTGCCGGTCATGATGACGTCGCCCGGAAGGAGGGTGAAAGCCTGGGACACAACGGAGACCAGTTCGCGGACTCCCCTGATCATCTGGCTGGTGCTGCCGTCCTGGCGCAGCTCCCCGTTCAGCCGGCCCTGGATCTGGAGGTCCTCGGTATCCAGGTCGGTCTCGATCCACGGGCCAAGCGGTGCCGAGGTGTCAAAGCCCTTGGCCCGGGTCCACTGCAGGTCGGTTTTCTGGACATCCCGGGCAGTGAGGTCGTTGCCGCACGTATAACCGAAGATGACGTCGTCCACACGCTCCTCAGGGACGTCCTTGCAGATCCTGCCGATCACCACGCACAGTTCCGCCTCGAAGGAGACTTCCTCGGAGAACTCCGGCAGCACCACGGGATCGTTGGGGCCAACCACGGCGGTGTTGGGCTTCAGGAACAGGAGCGGCTGGGCCGGGACTTCGTTGCCGAGTTCCTGCGCGTGCTCCACGAAGTTGCGGCCCACTCCGATGACCTTGCTGCGGGGAATAATCGGGGCCAGCAGCCGGACATCCTCCAGCTTGTGGCGGACGGAGGTGCGCTCCACCCCGTTGAAGAACGGGTCTCCGTGAATGACAGTGATCTCCTCACTGCCGGTGTCACCTTCGACGACGCCGTAGAGGGGATCAGAATCAACGACAAACCTGGCAATACGCATGGCTCCTACCCTACCGTCTCGCCACCCTGCGCCCGCCAGCGCCTACGTCTGGGCCGCAGTGCCCCGGAGATAGTGGAGCTGGGCGGCAACGGACGTTTCAGCGGCCCGCCGCACGGAAGGGTCGACGTCGGAATACACGACGCCGGCCACGTCACCGGCTGTAGCGTCCCGGCCCAGGGTGTCCAGCGCAGCGCGGACCTGTTCAAGCCGCTCGAGCCGGTGGCTGCGGTAGGCGCGCACAATTTCCACCAGCGAAGGAAGGACGGGGCCATGGGCCGGAAGCACTGTGGCGGGGCCAAGCGCTTCCAGCCGGTCGAGGGAGGCAAGGTAGTCCGCGAGGGTCCCGTCAGGGTAGTCGAGCATGGTGGTGCCGCGGCCCAGGATGGTGTCCCCGGTCAGGACTGAGCCGCGGGAACCGTCGCCAGGGAGGTGGAAGCACATGGAATCGGTAGTGTGGCCGGGCGTGGCCACCACCCGGATTTCCATGCCAGCGGCGGAAAGGACTTCGCCATCCTGCAAAGGGGTGCCGCTGCCGTGGCAGTGGACGGCGTCGGCTGCACGCACGGGGGCGCCGGTCAACCCATGGAGCCGGGCGGAACCTGCTGTATGGTCCGCGTGGCGGTGGGTGACGAGGATGAGGTCCACGGGGCCGGCAGCGGCCAGGGCCTGCAGGTGGGCCTCATCGGGCGGACCGGGATCCACCACCACGGCGCCGGGGCAGCCGGGTGCCCGCAGCATGTAGGAGTTGGTCCCGTCCAGGCTCATCGGCCCTGGATTGGGCGCCAGGATGAACTGCGTCAGGGCCGAACTGCGCTGCAGTGCAGGGCCGAAAGCTGAAGTCACCACACCATCCTTGCAGACGCGAAAGGCGCCCGCCGGAGCAAAGTCCGGCAGGCGCCGTCGTACGTCTGGAAAGTGCAGGCCTACGCCAGTCGGGTGAGCCAGCCGTGGGTGTCCGGAACAGTTCCGGTCTGGATGCCGAGCAGCTGCTCGCGGATGGCCATGGTGGTCTCCCCCGCCTTGGCGTCCTCGGAGCCGATGAACTCAGTGGCATCCTTGAGGACCCCGATCGGCGTGATCACGGCTGCCGTGCCGCAAGCGAAGACCTCGGCAATCTCCCCGGAGGCAACGCCGTCGCGCCATTCATCCAGTGTGATCTTGCGCTCAGCGACTTCGCGGCCCATGTCCTTGGCCACCTGGATGACGGACATCCTGGTGATGCCTTCCAGGATGGTGCCGGTCAGCGCCGGGGTGGCCAGTGAGCCGTCCTTCATCACGAAGAACACGTTCATGCCGCCCAGTTCCTCGACGGCGTTGTCGTTGAAGTGGTCGAGGAAGAGGACCTGCTTGCAGCCGTTGGCTTCAGCTTCCTGCTGGGCAATCAGCGACGCGGCATAGTTGCCGCCGCATTTGGCATCGCCGGTTCCGCCGCGGCCGGCGCGGGCATATTCACGCGAGATCCAGATGGACACTGGCTTCAGCTCGCCGCCGAAGTAGTTGCCGGCCGGTGAGGCGATCACCCGGAAGGAAACTTCGCGCGCAGCGCGCACACCCAGGAAGGCCTCGGTGGCGATCATGAACGGCCTCAGGTACAGGGCTTCGCCGTCGCCGCTGGGAACCCATTCCCGGTCCGCGGCAACGAGCCCGCGGATCGCGCCCAGGAAGTATTCGGCCGGCAGCTCAGGCAGTGCGAGCCTGCGGGCGGACTTGTTCAGGCGGGCCGCGTTTGCCTCCGGGCGGAAGGACCAGATGGAGCCGTCCGCGTGGCGGTAGGCCTTCAGCCCTTCGAAAATCTCCTGGCCGTAGTGCAGCACGGCGGCCGACGGGTCAAGGACGATGGGTCCATAGGCTTCGATCCGGGCGTTGTGCCAGCCGCCGTGGCCGTTCTCGTCCACGCTGTAGTCCACTACGGCGGTGTGGTCGGTGAAGTAATTGCCGAACCCCGGGTTTGCCAGGATGGCTGCACGCTCTTCAGCAGACTTCGGGTTGGCCGAAAGCTGCTGGCTGAATTCGACGCCATGGGCGGTCTGAGTCATGGTTCCTCCACGATCGGCCGCCCCGGGTTCGTCACTGAACGGCGCGGCGGCATTTGGTGATTCGAGACAAGCTTACGCCCGATGCCGAAGGCCCTGGCGCAGTGTCAGAGCCCCGCGGCGATGGCGTCGCCCACGGCGCTCGTGGTGCGTGAACCGCCGTCGCGCTTCTCGACGTCGGCAACCACTGCCGCTTCGATCCTCCGGGAAGCGTCGTTGTAGCCGAGGTGGTCCAGCAGGAGCGCAGCAGAGAGGATGGCAGCCGTGGGATCGGCCTTCTGCTGCCCGGCGATGTCCGGGGCGGAACCGTGCACCGGCTCAAACATGGACGGCGCAGTGCGGTCCATGTTGATGTTGCCCGAAGCTGCCAGCCCGATGCCGCCCGTGACGGCCGCCGCGAGGTCGGTGATGATGTCCCCGAAAAGGTTGTCGGTGACGATCACGTCAAAGCGGGAGGGGTCAGTGACCATAAAGATGGTGGCAGCGTCCACGTGCAGGTAGTCGTGGGTGACCTCGGGGAACTCCTGCGCCACGGCTTCGACGGTGCGCTTCCACAGATGCCCCGCGAAGACCAGGACGTTGTGCTTGTGGACCAGCGTGACGTGCTTGCGCTCCCTGGCGCTGGCCCGGCGGAAAGCGTCCCGGACAACCCGCTCCACGCCATGGGCCGTGTTCAGTGAAACCTCGGTGGCCACTTCATGGGGAGTGCCTGCCCTCAGGGTGCCGCCGTTGCCCACATAGGGGCCTTCGGTGCCCTCGCGGACCACAATGAAGTCGATGGTGCCCGGGTTGGCCAGCGGGCTGCCCACCGTTCCATAGAGCCGGGATGGCCGCAGGTTGACGTAGTGGTCCAGGCTGAAACGCAGCTTGAGCAGCAGCTCGCGTTCAATGATGCCGGAGGGAATGCGGGTATCTCCCGGGGCGGCGCCCACCGCGCCGAACAGGATGGCATCCCGGGTCCGGAGGTCCGCCAGGACCTCGTCCGGCAGGGTCTCCCCGGTGGCCAGCCAGTGCTCTGCACCGAGCTTGTAGTGGGTCTGCTTGAGCTCCACGCCCTCCGCTGCCACGGCCTTTTCGAGGACCTTAAGGGCCTCGGCAATCACCTCGGGGCCAATGCCGTCGCCGGGAATCACTGCAAGATCAATGGAGGATGCGCTCATGTATTCAGGTTAGCCAAAACATCCATATGCTGGTCAAGCCGTCTCAATATTCGAGAAGGTCCGCGGGGGCGATGCGGCTCGGAGGCAGGTGCGAAGTGGCGCAATTAGTCAGGGACCGGCGAAGCACTTACAACGACGTTGGTGCCCCAGAGGTCGTCCGTGTAACACGAGATGAGGACCAGCCTGTTGGGCGCAACCTCCCAGATTGGGCTGTCCTTGAGTCCCGATTTTACATACGTGGTGACGGAGTCCACCTGGTATTCCAGCTCACCCGAGGAGGTGGCAACAGTGAGCCTGTCCCCCGCTGCCGCCCTTGAACTGAGCCGGTTGAAGGGCGCTTCAAGGTCCTGCCAGCTATGGCCCACAACGTAGGTGGTGTTGGTGGAGCCCGAGCCCGGCATTCCGTAGGGGGTCAGCCAGTATCCGTCCCTGGTGGCCGGCGGGATTATGGTTTCCGCGGCCACGTCCGAACTGCTCGGGTCGAGCGGATAAACAGGAACGTCGATGTCAGCCGCGGGATAGACCAGCCGCTGCGGAGGAGCAGCCGGTGGCCCGGCCGGGCCCGAGGGCTGTTCCGGGAGGACGGCCGGAGCAGGGACGACCGACGCGGTGCCCGTCGCGGACTGTGCCGGGACGGCGGACGTTGCCGCCGCTGTCGCGCCGCCGGCCGGCGCTGTCCGATCGCCGGACCCTGCAACGACGGGGAAAAGGGCTACGGCAAGGAAGCCCACCACTCCTGCCAAGGCCAGCAGGACAACTGTCCTCAGTGTTGAGAGCCCGTCGCGGTGTCCGGTTGTGCCGGATGTTGCGTCCGCGCCAGGTACTTCCTCCGGGTCATTTCCTGCCATCAATGGTCCTCATGCTTCGGCTCAGCTTGGGGAAAGGTGCCGGCGGGCGGGAACGCAAAGCGCCGTGCAACACCTGCACGGCGCTTTGCGTTCCCTGGTTGCCGGATGCCGACAGGGCGGCGGCCTTGGACGCTATCCGTGGTGCTGGCCGCGGACCACAGCCTTGGCCATCGTCTTCCGGACAGCAAGGGCAGCGCCTGCGACCATCACAGCGGCCAGTCCGCCAAGCCATGGAGCTGCACCCGGACCGGACGGAGCCGAGACAGCGGTCTGCACGTTGAAGCCCTGGTTTGGCGCGGCCACTGCGCCGGCTCCGCCTCCGGCGGCAACAGCGCCGCGCGGAGTCGTCCCGGGCACCACTTCACCGGCAGGAGGAGGTACATTTCCCGCGGGCGGTACCGTCGGCGGGGTAGTCGGCGGCGTCGTGGTAACTTCCACGGGAACGCAGTTGTTGTTGAAGGTTGCCTGCCCCTCGGCGGTCCAGTTCTGGCCGGCCGGAACCACCTTTCCGCTGTTCGGCGGGATGATGTCCTCGCTGTGCTGGTGGTGGGCGCCACCGTGGCCGTTCAGCCCCTGCAACGCAATGCTAAGGACCACATAGGGGTTCTTTTCCGATCCCGTGGCGTGGCAGATGGTGATCTTCTTGTCGTTGTCCTTGGGCGGCCCGGCGGGGCTTCCGCCGGGCATGGCGCAGCCGGCGTTCCACACATCGACCTTGTCCAGGTTCTGGCCACCGGGCAGGACCTTCCCGTTGTTGGCCGGGATGATGTCCTCGCTGTGCTGGTGGTGAGAACCGGCGTGGCCGTTCAGCGCATGGAGGTCAACCGTGATTGGCACGTAGGGGTTCGTTTCCGATCCCGTGGCGTGACAGATGGTGATCTTTTCACCGCCGCCCGATTCACCCGTGGCGAATGCCGTGGCTGTTGCGCCCAAGAGTGCGAGGCTTGTGACTCCAAAGGTGGCAAGGATCCGTTTCATTTCCGTCTCCGTCAATAGTCTGCTTCAGACTGTTCAGACGCGAGAGAGAACACACCGCCCCAACCTGACGGGTCAACCCAACGTGACGGGTCAAAGGCAAACAGACAGCATCGGGGCGACGGTTCTCCCAGATGCGAACTGTCAGTTTGCTAACTCGTTCAGGCTACGGATTTTCCCGGTCGGAATCCCCAGTAGGACGTACTTATCTTCGGAATTTGGAACTACTTGGCTTCCGCCGGCTCTTCGTACTTCGGGAACACCGGCGAAGGCGCCGGCAGTTCCGTCCCTGCAACGATCGGGGTGCCAATGGCGGCGAACTCCCGGGCTTCTCCTTCGGGCTGGCCCAGCGTTTGCAGAAGCGTCGCTGTTGCGGCGGGCATGACCGGCTGTGCAAGGATGGCCACGATCCGCAGCACCTCGAGCGTCACGTAGAGCACGGTATTCATGCGCTCAACGTCGGTTTTCCGCAGCACCCACGGCGCCTGCTCGGCGAAATAGGCGTTGGTGTCGCCGAGGACTCCCCAGACCGCTTCAAGGGCGCGGCTGAATTCCTGCTTATCAAACGCAGCCCGTGCTGCGGCGAGGAGGGCGCCGGCCTGCTCGAGGATGGCGTTGTCCTCAGCAGTGAACGCGCCGGGAACCGGTACCCTGCCCCCACAGTTCTTGGCGACCATGGACAGCGAACGCTGGGCGAGGTTGCCGAAGTTGTTGGCCAGGTCAGCGTTCATCCGTCCCACGATGGCGTCGTGGTTGTAGCTGCCGTCCGCGCCGAAAGGCACTTCGCGGAGGAAGAAGAACCTCACCTGGTCCACGCCGTACTGGTCCACGAAATCGGATGGAGCCACTACATTGCCCAGGGACTTGGACATCTTCACGCCATTGTTGTGCAGGAATCCGTGGATCATGACGCGCTTGGGCAGTTCAAGGCCGGCACTCATGAGGAAGGCGGGCCAGTAGATGGCGTGGAAGCGTGAGATGTCCTTGCCGATGATGTGCACGTCGGCGGGCCAGTACTTCCGGAACTTGTCAGACTCGACGTCGGGATACCCCACGCCCGTGAGGTAGTTCGTCAGGGCATCCACCCAGACGTACATGACGTGCTTGTCGTTGCCCGGGACCGGGACGCCCCAGTCGAACGTGGTGCGGCTGATGGACAGGTCCTCGAGGCCGCGCTTGACGAAGCTGATGACTTCGTTGAAGCGGTACTGCGGGGCACCGAACTCCGGATGTGCTTCGTAGAGCGCCAGGAGCTTGTCCTGGTAGGCGGACAGCCGGAAGAAGTAGCTCTCTTCCGCCGTCCAGGTCACCTCGGTGTCCGTCTCCTTGGAGTAGCGCACGCCGTCGTCCTTGACCACGGTGTCGTCCTCAACGTAGAACGCCTCATCCCGGACGGAGTACCAGCCCTCGTACTTGGACAGGTAGATGTCCCCGTTGGCCTCCATCTTTTTCCAGATGGCCTGCGAGGCGGCGTAGTGGTCCTCGTCAGTGGTCCGGATGAAACGGTCGTACGAGATTCCCAGCGCGGCATGCGCCGCCTTGAAGGCCTCGACATTCCGGTCCACCAGTTCCTTGGGCGTGATGCCTTCTTTCTCGGCCGTCTGGGCGATCTTCATCCCATGCTCGTCCGTGCCGGTCAGGAACATCACGTCGTAGCCGTCCAGCCGCTTGAAACGGGCCATCGCGTCGGTGGCAATGTACTCGTACGCGTGGCCGATGTGCGGCACCCCGTTGGGGTAGGTGATGGCCGTGGTGATGTAGAACGGCGTTTTCTCTGAAGCAGTCACGTAGAGGACGTTACCTTCGGTGCGGAGGGGCGGGCTAGATGAGTTCGGTCAGGGTATCGCTGAGCCGGACGAGTTCATGGTCGTGCGAGGCCACCAGGACGGCGATTCCGTCCGACGTGGTGTCCTTCAGGATGCTGATGATCCGGTTGGCAGAGGCACGGTCGAGGCTGGCAGTGGGCTCATCCACCACCAGGACGCGCGTGCCCAGGATCAGCGCCCGGGCAATGGCGACGCGCTGGCGTTCGCCACCGGAGAGCTGGGCAGGACGGTGCCGCATGCGGCGGCCCAGCCCCACGAGGTCCAGCAGGTCCTTGGCCATATCGCGGCGCTGGTCCACTTCGCCGTCCGGGACAGCCGGCAGGAGCACGTTCTCGAGGGCGCTCATCCCGTCAATCAGCGCACCGCCCTGGTCAACATAACCGATCAAGGCACGACGGCGGTCGGCGATTTCGTCGTCGCCCATGCTTTCGAGGGAATCGCCTTCCCAGAAGACGCGGCCCGACGTCGGCAGCGTGAGTCCGGCGCCGACGGTGAGGATGCTGGTCTTGCCGGAACCGCTGCGGCCGGCAACGCAGTGCATCTCGCCGGCGTGCAGGGTGAGGTCGAAGCCTTCCACCACGCTGACGGTTTCGGCACCGCCTTTGCCCCCGCCGTAGCGGATGGTGATGTCGTTCAGTTCCAGCGGGGTCGCGTGGTCGGCGGCCTTGACGATGGTGTTGGCGCGGGTCTGCAGGGGGACCTCCGCGGAGCCGGACCGGCGGCTCCGCTGGACATTCGTCGGGTTTGTCATTGGACCACTTTCGTTGCAATCGGTATCCAGCAAAGTACAGCCACAAGGCCTGCCACGCCCGCCCACAAAGCGGCGTACGGCGCCAGCAGCAGGCCTATCCCCAGGGCGCCCAGCACGCCCAGCGGCAGGGCCAGGGTTCCCACCAAGGCGTTTTCGAACAGCCGGACCTGGCGCAGCATGTCCGGATTCCAGCCCATCGCCTCGAGGATGCCGAGGTACTGGCGCTTGGCGTGGAGTTCAAACCGCCCGGTGACCAGCGTGAGGACCAGCCCCACAGCCACGCCCGAAAGAGCGAGGAGGATGCTGGGCAGGGCAACGCTGGCCGCGGCCAGGCCGCTCAGGGCACTGGCGCCGGCGGCGCGCGGAATGTCAATGAGCAGGGAGATGAGGCCGCCCACTGCCGCGCCGAACACGCCTACGGCCACGGCAAGGGAGATCGTGTTGAATTTGTTGGTGCTCAGCTGGCGGTTGGCGAAAGTCAGCGGCGAGTCCACCGGGATGAGCCGCTCGTCATGCTGCGGCTCCTGGTCCACGACGTGGCCGTGGCGCAGCTGCTGCGCGGCGAAGAAGGCCGCCGCGGCGTAGAGCACAAGGACGGACACCGATACGAGGGCCGTGGCCAGGCTCCAGCTCACCAGGCTCAACACGGTCCCCGCGATGGCCAGCAGGACGGCGCCCACACCGAACTCCTCCAGCACCCACCGGCGGACCCGGCGCTGGGTCCAGCCCATGGCCCGGAGCGTTCCCGCTTCGCTCCTCCGCTTACGGATGTAGCTGACGGTGGATGCCCCCGTTAGGAGGGTTGCACCGCAGAGCGTCAGGAAGAGCAGCGTGACGTTGGTGCCGGACAGCGATCCGGTGACAGCTTCGGCGGCGTTCTGGCGCACCCAGGACTGCCGGACGGTGCCCAGGGCGGATTCCTTCCCGGCGTCGTCCTTGGAGTAGCCCGGAACGAAGATGCTGGCATCCTCGCGTGCGGAACCGGCCACGACGGTGGCTTCCAGGCCCATGGTGCGGATTTCGCCTGCCAGCTTCTCGACGTCGGGCTGCGCCTGCTTCCAGCTGCCTGCCGTCTTCGCGCGGACCCGGACGGCGTCGATCACGCTGGCGTTGTCGGTGTAGCCGCGGGCAGCGGCAAGCCCGTAGTAGTCGGTGATGGCACCGGCGGACTGGCTGGCCAGGCCGGTGGCGCTCAGGGAAGGTTCCAGCTCGGTGGCAGGGACCTCGTTTCCGGCAGCGTCCTTGACCAGGGTGAACGGGGTGGGGTCGTAGCCGCCCAGCGGCAGCTTGTTGACGTCGCCGGCGGCGGCAGCAACGGCCGAGGGGTCGAACGTGCCGTAAACCATCGCCAGCGGAGCAGCAGCCTGCGACCCCGTTTCGAGGTTCTCCCGGTAGGAACGTTC
The DNA here is from genome assembly GCF_002953935.1 of Arthrobacter sp. PGP41. Lineage (NCBI taxonomy): Bacteria > Bacillati > Actinomycetota > Actinomycetes > Micrococcales > Micrococcaceae > Arthrobacter > Arthrobacter sp. PGP41. The sequence goes on from NZ_CP026514.1 coordinate 2,681,854, forward strand.
GTCCACGGGTTCCCGCTGGGTCTGGTCAACAGGGGTGCCGTTGGCGCTCTTCTCGGGCAGCCGGTTGACCGTGACCCATTCGCCGGGAACTGCTGTCTTGTCCACGGCGCCGTTCGCAGCCGTTTCACCGTCCGTGTACTTGGGTGCGGCGGCAAAGTCGGTGCTCCACGTGGCCGGGGTGTAGAGGCCCTGGTTGAAGTTGCCGGTGCTGCCAAGCAGGGATGAGTGGTCCGTGGAACCCGGCCAGGACAGGGCAAAGGGGTCCTTGGAGACGAACGGCAGGTAATCCTTGTCCAGGGACCGGGAAACGGTGCCGACGTCCTTGACTACCTTGCCGGCGTTGTCGATCTCCTCGATCTTGACGTTGTATTTGAGGTCCAGGGAGGTGCCGGAGCGCACGATCAGCGGAATGGCCTGGGAATCGGCGGTCAGCTGCCCGGTCCGCTTGGCCTGCTGGTACTGGGTCATCAGCGGTGCCCAGTACTTGAACTTGACGCCGAGGAAGTCCGGTCCTTCCTTCAGCTTGTCCATGCTGATGCCGTTGGTGAAAAGTCCCTCGAAGTAGCGTCCAATTGCCCCGGCGTCACGGGCGTCGGCCGGCGGCGCCTTTTCCAGCGGCGCCAGGAAGTCACCGGCGGAACCCAGCAGTGCACGCTCGGCGGCCGGATCGACGGCAACCACGGATTCCGTTACCTCAGGGGCGAGGGGCAGGGATACGGAAAGGTTAAAGAGGTTGTGTTCGGAGCCTCCGGCCGGGGCGGGAAACTTGATGCCCGTTTCGTCCCCGGGCGCGGCGATCCGGATGCTGCTGCCTCCGGCGGCCTTTTCTTCAACAAGTTTGGCTTTGCCCAGGGTTCCTTCGGCAGAGGTCCTGAACAGCGTCTGCTCGGAGACGCCGTCGGAGCTGACGGCGCTGGCCGTCAGGCGGTACTTCTTGCTTTTGTCGCTCAGCACGGATTCAGCGGCAGGCCACTGTTCGGGGGCGGTTGCCCCGGCGGCCTGGTCGGCGGTTGCGGTGCCGGCCAGCCCGGCGTTGTAGCCCAGGTAGTCCATGGCGTCCAGGCGGGGCGACTCCAGGTTCTGCGTCACGCGGGAGACCAGGCTGATGGGGGCTGCCACGGAGGTTCCGGTCAGTTTCCTGATGGCTTCCAGCTGTTCAAAGCTGATGCCTCCGGTCCCGTTGGCGATGTCCGGCTGCATCAGCGCGCCGGAAGGTGCCTTGGCCTGGACCAGGATGTCATAGAGTCCCCGTGAATTTTCATCCACGGTCCTGTTGAGTGCAGCCTGTGACTGGTTTTGGACGAGGACCGACAAGCACATGGCTGCGATCAAGATGGCCGCGGTCAACAGCAGCACCCTGCTTCTGATGAACCTCTGGACGGCGTTCATGGAACTCCCTGAAACCTGGAATGCGTACGCACATTCGAGTCCGCCCGGGGCGGACATGGACGATTACGGACTGATGTGCAAAAGGTAATTGGCCGGCCTGCCGGCCACGGTCCTGAATCAGGACCAAGCCATTGTAAGCAGACCGGCCAATCATACGTGGCCTTGCGGGGACTCGCCCAAGCGGGTCCGGCGGGTACGGCGTTTCCCTGCCGTGGACTAGTCCTCCAGGTCCACTTCACGCACCATTTCGGCGCCGATGCCTGCCTTGATCGCGTCGAGGACCTGCTGCGGCACCGAGCTGTCGATGGTCAGGAGCGCAAGCACCTGGCCGCCCTCGTCAGAGCGTGCAACCTGCATGCCCGCGATGTTGATGTTGTTCATGCCCAGGATGTGGCCGATCGTTCCGATGACGCCCGGGCGGTCGGTGTAGGCCACGACCACCAGGTGTTCGCTGATGGGGATTTCCACCTCAAACCCGTTGATGCCCACCAGCTTCTGGATCTGCTTGGGCCCGGTCAGGGTACCGGCCACGGAGATCTGGCTGCCGTCGCTGAGGGCGCCCCGGAGGGTCAGGACGTTACGGTAGGACTCGGTCTCCGGGGTGGTGATCAGGCGGACGTTGATGCCCCGCTGTTCGGCGATGACCGGCGCGTTGACGTAGGAGACCTGCTCGGTCACGATGTCGGCGAAGATGCCCTTGAGGGCGGCCAGCTCGAGGACCTTGACGTCGAGGGAGGAAATCTCGCCGGCAACCTCAACATCGAACTGGGTCAGGGAGGCATGGGTCAGGGCTGTGAAGATCCGGCCCAGCTTCTCGATCAGCGGGATGCCCGGGCGGACGTCGGGGGCGATGACGCCGCCGGCAACGTTGACGGCGTCGGGAACCAGCTCACCGGCCAGGGCAAGGCGGACTGATTTCGCTACCGAGACGCCGGCCTTTTCCTGGGCTTCGTCGGTGGAGGCGCCGAGGTGCGGGGTGACCACCACGTTGTCCAGCTTGAAGAACGGCAGGTCGGTGCTCGGCTCCTTGGCGAAGACGTCCACCCCGGCGCCGGCGATTTCGCCGTCCTGCAGCGCTGTGAAGAGGGCTTCCTCGTCCACGAGGCCGCCGCGGGCCACGTTGACCACGTAGGCAGTGCTCTTCATCTTCCTGAACGCGTCCGCACCCAGCATGCCCACCGTCTCCGGTGTTTTGGGCATGTGGATTGTGATGAAGTCGGCCTGGGCCAGGAGCTCGTCCAGGGTTACCAGCTGGACGCCGAGCTGCGCGGCCCGGGCGGAGGTGATGTAGGGATCGTAGGCGAGGATCTTGGTGTCAAAGCCCTTCAGGCGGGCCGCGACGAGGGCGCCGATCCTGCCGAGGCCGATGATGCCGATCTTCTTCTCGAAGAGTTCGATGCCCGTGTACTTGGAGCGCTTCCACTCGCCGTCCTTGAGGGCGGCGCTGGCCTGCGGGATGTGGCGGGCCAGGCTGAGGATGTGGCCCACCGTGAGTTCAGCTGCCGAGACGATGTTGGAAGTGGGCGCGTTCACCACCATGACACCTGCCTGCGTGGCTGCTTTGATGTCGACATTGTCGAGGCCTACGCCGGCGCGGGCGATGACCTTCAGGTTCTTGGCCGCAGCTATGGCTTCGGCGTCAACCTGGGTGGCGGAGCGGACCAGGATGGCGTCTACGTCACTGATCGCAGAAAGCAGCTGGGAACGGTCGGCACCGTCGGTCTGGCGGATTTCAAAGTCCGGGCCAAGGGCCTCGACGGTGGCGGGGGAAAGTTCTTCGGCGAGCAGTACTACGGGTTTTGACACGGCTGATCCTCTGCGTTGCAGTCCTGGGGATGGAAACAAGTCTAGGCCGACGGAAAGGCCGGGCTCACATTGTTAAGTGTGAACCCGGCCTCACCGTTGCGGTATGTGTGGTTGGGGCTGGCAGCCTTAGCGGGCTGCGGAGCCTTCCACGTAATCGACGTCCTGCTGCTGCCAGGAGAACAGGGAGCGCAGTTCGCGGCCAACAGCCTCGATGGGGTGCTGTTCGGCCTTGGCACGCAGTTCCTTGAACTCCACGCCGCCGTTGTCCTGGTCCTCGATGAAGCGCTTGGCGAAGGCGCCCGACTGGATGTCGGCCAGGACAGCCTTCATGTTTTCCTTCACTTCCGGGGTGATGACGCGCGGGCCGGAGACGTAGTCGCCGTACTCTGCGGTGTCGGAAACGCTCCAGCGCTGCTTGGCGATGCCGCCTTCCCACATGAGGTCAACAATGAGCTTGAGCTCGTGCAGTACCTCGAAGTAGGCAATCTGCGGCTGGTAGCCGGCCTCGGTCAGGGTTTCGAAGCCGTACTGGATCAGCTGGGATACGCCGCCGCAGAGGACAGCCTGCTCGCCGAAGAGGTCCGTTTCGGTCTCTTCGGTGAAGGTGGTCTTGATGACGCCGGCGCGGGTGCCGCCGATGGCCTTGGCGTAGGACTTTGCGAGGTCCCAGGCGGAGCCGGTGGCGTCCTGTTCCACGGCGATGATGTCCGGGATGCCGCGGCCGGCTTCGAATTCGCGGCGGACGGTGTGGCCGGGAGCCTTCGGAGCAACGAGGATGACGTCGACGCCTTCGGGTGCCTGGATGTAGCCGAAGCGGATGTTGAAGCCGTGGGCGAAGGCGAGGGCCTTGCCGGGCTTCAGCTTGCCCTTGATGGAGTCGTTGTAGATCGCCCGCTGGTGCTGGTCCGGCGCAAGGATCATGATGACGTCGGCCCATTCGGCGGCGTCGGCTACGTTCTTGACCGTGAAGCCTGCGTCCTCGGCCTTGGGTGCGGACTTGGAGCCGTCCTTCAGTGCGATAACAACCTCGACGCCGGAATCGCGCAGGTTAAGCGCGTGGGCGTGGCCCTGGGAACCGTAGCCAACAATGGCAACCTTGCGGCCCTGGATAATCGACAGGTCGGCGTCGTCGTCGTAGAACATTTCAGTCACTTGCGTAACTCCTCTTGAGTGGATTGTAGATAGGTGTGCGTGGTGCGGTTACGGGCGCTGCGTACTGCCGGGCGGACCCTTGAGGTCCTACGCGGAGCGCAGCGCCCTGTCACTCATGGAGCGGGATCCCCGTCCAACGGCCAGGGTGCCGGACTGCACGATTTCGCGGATGCCGAAGGGCTCCAGCACTGAAAGCAGCGCTGCAAGCTTCTCCGGGGTACCGGTTGCCTCGATCACCAACGAGTCTGTGGACACGTCGACGACGGCGGCACGGAACAGGTCTGCGGCCTGGGTGACCTGCAGACGTGTTGCGGCATCCGCACGTACCTTGACCAGGATGTGGTCGCGCTGTACGGAAGATTCGGAAGTCAGCTCAACGATCTTGATGACGTTGATCAGCTTGTTGAGCTGCTTGGTGACCTGCTCGATGAGGTCGCCATCGGCGTCGACGACGACGGTCATCCGGGAAATGCCCGGAACCTCGGTGGGTCCGACGGCCAGTGAGTTGATGTTGAAGGCGCGCCGGGCAAAGAGGCTCGCAACCCGGGTCAGGACACCCGGCTTGTCTTCCACCAGGACGGAAAGTGTGTGGCGGCTCATGGTCAGTCCTCTTCTTCCCATTCCGGGGTCATGTTGCGGGCAACCTGGATCTGGTCGTTGCTCACGCCGGCGGGCACCATCGGCCACACCATGGAGTTGGGGCTCACCACGAAGTCGATGACCACGGGGCGGTCGTTGATTTCGAGGGCCTTCTGGATGGTGGCGTCGATGTCCTCGTCGCGTTCGCAGCGGAACGAAGCACAACCGTAAGCCTCGCCCAGCTTGACGAAGTCCGGGATGCGGACGGTGTCGTGGCCGGTATTCAGGTCGGTGTTCGAGTAGCGGCCTTCGTAGAAGAGGGTCTGCCACTGCCGCACCATGCCCAGGGACGAGTTGTTGATGACGGCAACCTTGATGGGGATGTTGTTGATGGCGCAGGTGGCCAGTTCCTGGTTGGTCATCTGGAAGCAGCCGTCGCCGTCGATGGCCCAGACCACCCGGTCCGGCTCTCCCACCTTGGCACCCATGGCAGCCGGCACGGCGTAACCCATGGTGCCGGCGCCGCCGGAGTTGAGCCAGGCATGCGGGCGCTCGTATTTGATGAACTGTGCTGCCCACATCTGGTGCTGGCCAACGCCTGCCACGTAAACGCCTTCGGGCCCGGTCAGGGCGCCGATCCGCTCGATGACCTTCTGCGGGGCTGTCAGGCCGTCGTCGGGCTCGGTCCAGCCCAGCGGATAGGTTTCCTTGAGGTTGTTGAGGAAGGCCCACCACGTGGTGAGGTCCGGGGTGCCCGAGGCCTCGAACTGGGTGCGGACGGCTTCGGTGAGCTCCGGAATGATTTCCTTGACCGAACCAACAATGGGCACATCCGCCGTGCGGTTCTTGGAGATTTCGGCGGGGTCGATGTCCGCGTGGATGACCTTGGCCATCGGCGCGAACGTCTTCAGCACGCCGGTGACGCGGTCATCAAACCGGGCACCGAGGGTGATCAGGAGGTCCGACTGCTGCAGGGCAGTTACGGCCGAAACGGTGCCGTGCATGCCTGGCATTCCCATGTGCTGCGGGTGTGAGTCCGGGAACGCGCCCTTGGCCATCAGCGTGGTGACAACCGGGGCTCCCGTGGCCTCGGCGAGTGCCAGCAGCTCAGCGGATGCGTGCGCCTTGATGACACCGCCGCCCACGTACAGCACAGGCTTGCTGGCCGCGGCAATCAGCTTGGCAGCCTCGCGTACCTGCTTGTTATGCCCGCGGGTGACCGGGCGGTACCCGGGCAGGTCGATGCGCGGCGGCCAGGAGAAGGTCATCTCGCCGACCTGGGCGTCCTTGGCCACGTCCACGAGGACAGGACCGGGGCGCCCGGTGGAAGCGAGGTGGAAGGCCTCCGCCATGACATGCGGGATGTCGTTGGGGTCGGTCACCAGGAAGGAATGCTTGGTGATGGGCATTGTGATGCCCACGATGTCGGCTTCCTGGAACGCGTCGGTGCCGATCACACCGCTGGACACCTGGCCGGTGATGGCCACCAGCGGAACGGAGTCCATGTGGGCATCCATGATGGCAGTAACGAGGTTGGTGGCGCCCGGGCCCGAGGTGGCGATGCACACGCCCACCCGCCCGGTCACCATGGCGTAGCCTTGCGCGGCGTGGCCGGCTCCCTGTTCGTGACGGACCAGCACGTGATTCATGTTGGAGGCCATCAAGGGGTCGTAGGTGGGCAGGATCGCGCCACCGGGCAAACCGAAAATATCCTCCACGCCGAGTTCTTCGAGCGAGCGGACAATTGCTTGCGAGCCGGTCATCACCGTCGGGGGTACAACGTTGTTCGGCCCAAGGACAGGAGAGACGGCGGCAAGGTCGGCGACGACGGCGGCGTTCTCAGCCGTCCGGTCGGCGCGGTCCGGAGCCTTGGCGGCTCCGGCGGACTTGGTGGCCATCAGCGAGGGGCTGATGGGCGATCCTTTGCTCATCGGACTCTTCCTTGTGGATCATCTGTGGTTCGTGGACACTGCGGGAAATAAAAAAACCCCTCAGCCTGGCGGCTCTTCGAGGGGTTCGCGCGTGACAGTTCGTTGCCGGGGCTAGTGGGCCACGCGCTTGGTAAGGACGACGACTGCATCTGCAACAGCGCAGCTGGTAACGAAAGTCATGCGTTCAGTTTTCCCTCTGGGCGAGATACGTGTCAACGAGGCGTGCCACGATCTCACCATGTGGACCTCATTGTCCACCCTTTGGCAGGCTCCCCCAACTAAGTAGCACTAAGTGTCGTTTTGAACGTCCAAAACGACACTTGGCGCTACCTAGTTGGGATGGCCGCCAACATACGGGCGCTACCCGCAGTATGCGCCCGTACTGGCACTGTGTACCAGCTTGGCGTATTTGGCGAGCACGCCCTTGGTGTACCGTGCCGGGAGCGGCTCCCAGCCCGCCTTGCGGGCTTCGAGCTCCGCCTCGTCCACCAGCAGGTCGAAGCTGCGGGCTGCGATGTCCACGCGGATCCGGTCACCATCCTTGACGAAGGCGATCGGGCCGCCGTCCACCGCTTCCGGCGCGACGTGGCCGATGCACAGGCCCGTGGTGCCGCCGGAGAACCGGCCGTCAGTGAGGAGCAGGACGTCCTTGCCCAGGCCCGCACCCTTGATGGCGCCCGTGATGGCGAGCATTTCGCGCATGCCCGGACCGCCCTTGGGGCCTTCGTAGCGGATAACGACGACGTCCCCGGCGTGGATCCGGCCGTTATCCAGCGCATCCAGGGCACCCTGCTCACGCTCGAAAACGCGGGCGGTGCCTTCAAAGACATCGGCATCGAAGCCTGCACTCTTCACCACTGCGCCTTCGGGCGCCATGGTGCCGTGCAGGATGGTGATGCCGCCGGTCTTGTGGATGGGGTTGTCCAGCGCGCGCAGGATCTTGCCGTCCACATCCGGCGGGTTGATGGCGTCGAGGTTTTCCGCCACGGTCTTGCCCGTGACGGTGAGGCAGTCGCCGTGCAGCAGGCCGGCGTCGAGCAGTGCCTTCATGATCACCGGCACGCCGCCGATCCTGTCCACGTCGGTCATGACGTAGCGGCCGAAGGGCTTCAGGTCGCCCAGGTGCGGGATCTTGTCGCCGATGCGGTTGAAGTCATCCAGCGTCAGCTCAACTTCCGCCTCGCGGGCGATCGCCAGGAGGTGGAGCACGGCGTTGGTGGAGCCGCCGAAGGCCATGGTGACGGCGATGGCGTTCTCGAACGCTTTTTTGGTCATGATGTCGCGCGCAGTGATGCCCTGGCGGAGCAGGTTGACCACTGCCTCGCCTGACTTGCGGGCGAATTCGTCACGACGGCGGTCTGCCGAGGGCGGGGCGGCCGAACCGGGCAGGGACATGCCCAGCGCCTCCCCGATGCAGGCCATGGTGTTGGCGGTGTACATGCCGCCGCAGGCGCCTTCGCCGGGGCAGATGGCCTTTTCGATGCGGGTCAGGTCCTCCATGCTCATCTTGCCCGCGGCGCAGGCACCAACGGCCTCGAAAGCATCGATGAGGGTGACTTCCTTCTCGGAGCCGTCCTCAAGCTTGACCCAGCCCGGCATGATGGAACCGGCGTAAAGGAAGACGCTGGACAGGTCCAGGCGGGCAGCTGCCATCAGCATGCCGGGGAGGGACTTGTCGCAGCCGGCCAGCAGGACCGAACCGTCAATCCGCTCCGCCTGCATAACGGTCTCCACGGAGTCGGCGATGACTTCGCGTGACACGAGGGAGAAGTGCATGCCCTCATGGCCCATGGAGATGCCGTCGGAAACGGAAATGGTGCCGAACTGCATGGGGAACCCGCCGCCGGCGTGGACGCCTTCCTTGGCGCCCTGCGCAAGCCGGTTCAGGGAGAGGTTGCAGGGGGTGATTTCGTTCCAGGAACTGGCGACGCCGATCTGGGGCTTGGCAAAGTCGTCGTCTCCCATGCCTACCGCCCGGAACATGCCGCGTGCGGGAGCCGCGTGGATTCCATCCGTTACGACCCGGCTCCGGGGTTTGATGTCAGGCTTGTTCTCGGTTGCGATCTGGGCGTCACTCATAGGGGAAAGTCTAGGGCTCGGCTGTACACCGGCACGACAGGTCCACGCCCCCGGATACCAAAAGCCTGAAACTCAAGGCCGGACATGAACTGCCATCTCGCATAGTGAGACAACACGCTTGAGGCCCGTCCCGCCTGGCGCTGGCTCACGGGCGTCTCCCACACCCCGCGCCGCACAACAGCCACCGCCGTCGATCTGGACAGTCGTGGCCGCCGGACGTAGCGTCAGGAAAAGACACGTTGCCATCCGGACTGAAGGGCCTGCCATGGATTTCGTTTTCTGGATCATTCTGATCATTGTCATCATCGGCGTTGTGTGGTGGTTGCTGAACCGCAACAGTGCATCCAAGTCTCCCGGGTCGTCCGGAGCCGGGGGCACGCGCACCGACGGAGCACTCTCGGGCGGAAGCGCCGCAGCCTCTGCTGAAGCAGCCGGAACCACCGGCCTTCCCGGTGCAGCAGGTTTCGGGCGTCCGGCCGAACCTGCAGCGCCGACCACCGCCGAGGAACCCGCAGATACCGCGGCATCGGCTGCGGCCCCGCCGGTATCCGGCCAGGACGAGCGCCGCCGCCAGGACGAGGATGAGTGGGAAACCAAATGGTCCGAGGCCTCGGGCACCCCCGCCGTTGCAGCCGGCGGAACTTCGCACCGCGGACCGCAGGAAAGTCCTTTGCAGGAAGGCCCGGCCGGGACCGGTGCGGCGTCCGAGGAAGCCTCGTCGCCGGCACCGGCGGACCAGCCGGGAGCAGCGGCGCCGGCAGGCCAGCCGGCTGGAACGGCACCGGTTTCACGGCCGGTCCATCACCCTGAATACACAGAGCCGCACGCCCCCACCCTCCCGGGCGCTGAGACGGCGGCGGTGGAGGACATGGACGACGGCGGTGCGGGGGGCCGGGCTTCAACGCCGGCGGGTGCAGGTACTGAAAGCGGTACTGCAGGTGGTACTGCGAGTGCCGCTGCCGCCGGCGGTCAGCCTGGCCGTGGTGACGCGCCCACAACGCCCGCAGCCGCCGTCGTTCCCGACAGCGCGCCCGCGGCAGAAACGGCGGACCGCACCCAGTCCTCCGCCCTGACTGAAAACGGAGCAGACCACGCGCAACAGTCCCCGGCCGAAGCAGCACCGGAACCCGCGGGACACCTGGCGGCGGACGAACCCTACGGGGCGGGCTCAGCGGCCGCGGGAGCGGACGGCAGCGGACCGGCCGGCTACACGGTCAAGGGTGACGCCGGAACCATGGTCTATTACGAGGAGGGGCATCCCGAATATGAGCAGGCCCGGGCTGAGGTCTGGTTTGAGTCGGCCGCCCATGCCGAGGCCGCGGGCTTCCGGGTTCCCCGACGCACGCGGCTCCAGTAGGGGACGCTCCGGCGACCACGCCGCTACCACCTGGCCCCTGCTGCCCTGTGGCCCATTTCACACGCCGGCGCGGCAGTAGCCGCAACGTCGCCAGGACGCCGGAGGGCGGATTCCGGCTCCTGACCAACAACAAAAACCCTGAGTTCGTGCCGGTTCCGCACCCTCCCCCGCGATCCTGGTCCTGCCGTCCGCCCCGATTTCACATGCGCAAAAAGTTCGTGTAGAGTTTCATGTCGTTGCGGAGATCAACCGGGAAGGAAAAGCCCGGTGATCACAGCAAAAAAGATGCACCTCTAGCTCAATTGGCAGAGCAATTGACTCTTAATCAATGGGTTCCGGGTTCAAGTCCCGGGGGGTGCACGATTGGGAAAACAGCCTCCTGCTCGCGGAAACGCAAGCAGGAGGCTGTTTTGTTGTGTCCCCGCTTGTTTTCGGACCCTGGCCACCGCGCAGGCAACAAAAGAGCGTGACGGCGGCCCCGGGAGGCCGCAGTCACGCTTGCTCGCCGGCGATCATTCCGGCGCCACAGTTCTAGGGTGTGTTCTCCACCAGCGCGCCGGTGGCGGTGCTGGGGGTCGTGGCAAACTGGCTGGCGAGTTCGCGTACGACGGCCTGGAGTTCCTGGCGCAGCAGGTCCGGATCAATTGATGCTGACGCCAGCACCGACCGTTCCATCTCCACCGCAGCCTTGACAGCTTCTTTGCCCTGCTCGGTGAGGGACACCACGTGGCTCCTGCGGTCCGACGTGCTGCGGACGCGGACGATGTGGCCGTGGGACTCAAGGCGGCTGAGCGTCTTCCCCATGGTCTGCGCCTGGACACGAACGTATTGGGCAAGCTGCGCCTGGGTCATGGGGCCCTGCGCATCGAGAACCTCGATGGCAATGACGCCCGCATGGGTGAGTCCGATGGCACCAAGTTTTTCGTTCCAGGAGTGTTCAACGAGGCGCGCGGCAGTGGACAAGAGGCGCCCCGTGGGCCAGTGATCCATATCAGGCATGCAGCAAGTATAGCCAAGTGCCGATTAGCACTGGTTCCCTGCCCTTACTAGGCTGGTGTGTCCCGCCCGCGAAAAGGAGAAAAACATTGGCTGACAGACTCGTAACCGGAGACGACGCACCCGGTTTCACACTGAAGGACTCTTCCGGTGCGCACGTCAGTTTGTCCGGGCGCCCCGGCCGCCACACCATCGTGTACTTCTACCCGGCAGCCGCGACACCGGGGTGCACCAAGGAGGCGTGCGACTTCCGCGACAACCTTGCCTCCCTCCAGTCGGCCGGCTATGACGTGCTGGGCATCTCTCCCGATCCGGTGGAAAAACTGGCAAAGTTCGCGGCGAAGGAAGAGCTCACTTTTCCCTTGCTCTCGGACGCGGACCATGCGGTTGCGGAGGCCTACGGTGCCTGGGGCGAGAAGAAGAACTACGGCAAGACGTACGAGGGACTGATCCGTTCGACCATCGTGGTGGACCGGGAGGGCAAAGTTGCCCTGGCCCAGTACAACGTCCGGGCCACGGGCCATGTTGCCAAACTGCGGCGGGACCTGAACCTCGACGCCTGACCATGCGGCGCTGAGCCAGGACCGTGCCGTGGCGGCGCTACAATGGACACTGGCATCCGCCGCCGGGCCCTGCCAAAAGGGAAACGGCGGCAGGAAGCCCTGCGCGAGTGGTGAAATTGGCAGACACGCAGGATTTAGGTTCCTGTGCCTTCGGGCGTGGGGGTTCAAGTCCCCCCTTGCGCACTATGTGGTCCCCCGGCTGTGGCCGGGGGACCATTGCCGTTAAGCAGGCCCGGCACCTCGTTAGCCGGCCCGCCACAAAAAACTCCTTGGAACACACCCATCCGCGTGCCGTCCCCGGCCGAATACCCAGTGAGACACCAGCCAAGGGCAGGTGCCCACCAGCAAGATTCGAACGACGCCGTAGGCAGCATGTCCGCGGCGGGCAGACGCCACAATCCAAGGGAGAACCGAAATGCAGACCATCAAGCGCACAACCTTCACCGTCGCAGGCGTTGCAGCAGCAGCTCTGCTCAGCCTGACCGCCTGTGGCGGTTCAGCATCGACGTCCGGCTCCTCCGCTCCCGCGGAATCGCCGGCGGCAACGAGCATGGCGCCCTCACCGTCGGCCAGCTCCTCCGCTGCGGCCATGGATCCGGCGGCCAACCTGGTTGGCCCGGGCTGCGCGGGCTACGCCGAAAAGGTGCCGTCGGGCGCAGGTTCCGTTGAGGGCATGGCCCTCGATCCCGTGGCCGTGGCAGCGTCCAACAACCCGATCCTGACAACCCTCACCGCGTCCGTTTCCGGAAAGCTGAACCCCAAGGTTGACCTGGTGGACACGCTGAACGGCGGAGAGTTCACGGTCTTCGCGCCGGTGGATGACGCCTTCGCCAAGATCGATGCCGCCACCATCGAAACCCTGAAGATGGACGACGCCCTCCTGAGCAAGATCCTGACCTACCACGTGGTTCCGGGCCAGATCACTCCGGACAAGATCGCAGGCACCCACGCTACGGTCCAGGGCGGTTCAGTTACTGTCACGGGCAGCGGTGACCAGCTCAAGGTTGATGACGCCAACGTGATCTGCGGCGGCGTCCAGACCAAGAACGCAACGGTCTACCTGATCGACTCGGTGCTGATGCCCAAGTAGCCACCAGGTGCGGGCAGCCGAACGTGCCCGCGTCAACAGCGAAGCCGGGGGCACGTCCGAAAGGATGGCCCCCGGCTTCCCTTGTGTTGCGGCTCCCCGGGCGGATCCGCCGGCGGAACACCCGGCGGCGCCGGGGCCCTGCAGGTGGCGTCTATTAGACTGGGCTTCGGTCCGCACGCGGCGGCGCCGGCAAGATCCAGAGGTGATAAACGAGTGCCCAGCAGTACTTCGCGGCGGACAGTCATCAAGACGGGCGCTGTCCTCCTGGCGCTGGGCGTGACATCCTGCACTGCCGTCCCCGCCCCCTCGCCCTCGTCGGACTCCCCCAGCACATCCGCGGCCGCCGAGCCCGCCGCCACCTTCAATTTTGGAACTGCTGCCCAGCCCCTGGGCCTGGATCCCGCACTATCCAGCGATGTCGAGTCCCAGCGGATAACCCGCCAGATCCTCGAAGGGCTGGTGGGCGTGGACCAAATCACCGGCAAGCCCACGCCACTGCTCGCCACCGAGTGGACTGAATCGAACGAAGGCCGTTCCTATACCTTCAAGCTCCGGACCGACGTTGTTTTCCAGGACGGGACCCCGTTCAACGCGGAGGCCGTCTGCTTCAACTTCAACCGCTGGTTCGCCTTCTCCGCGGAGCTGAGGCGGCAGGCTCCGGGCGGAGCCTTCAAGGGTGTTTTCAAGGCGCATTCGGACGAGCCGGAGCTCTCCATCTTCAAAAGCTGCACCGCACTCTCAGCGGACACTGTGCGGATTGACCTTACCCAGCGGTTCACCGCCTTCCTCCAGGCCCTCACCCTCCCCGCCTTTGCCATGGCCTCCCCGGCCGCCCTCGCCGCGGGCAGTGCCGACGTCCTTGACCAAAGCCGCGGCGGGCAGCCCGTCTCCGTCTTTGGCACCAAGCCGGTGGGGACCGGGCCGTTCAGCCTTTCCTCCTGGGACGAGGGAAGCGTGACGCTGGCCACCAACAAGTCCTACTGGGGCGAACGCGGGCAAATTTCCACCATCAACTTCGTCTCCTACGACCACCCGCAGGCCAGGCTCCAGGCCCTCCTCGACGGCAGGATCGACGCTTACGACGCCGTGACGGTGGGCAACTTCGACCAACTGGTCAAGCGCGGAAAGCAGATCGTCCAGCGTGACCCCTTCTCCGTCATGTACGTGGGCATCAACCAGGACGTCCCCGTGCTCCAGAACCTGAAGGTTCGCCAGGCGATCGAAATGGCGATCGACAAGGAGACCCTGATCCGCCGGTTCTTCATCGACAACACGGCCAAGGCCACGCAGTTCGTGCCGCCCAAGATCAGCGGATTCAACAACGAGGCCCCGGAGTTGGGCCACGACCCCGCCAAGGCCAAGGAATACTTGAAGGCGGGCGGATACGCCGGCGAGGAACTCAAGTTCTACTACCCCCTGAACGTCACCCGCCCCTACCTGCCCACCCCCGAGAAGGTCTACGCAGAGATCAGCCGCCAGCTCACCGCCGTCGGATTCAACATCCAGCCGGTCCCGGTGGACTGGTCCGACGGCTACCTCCAGAAGGTGCAGTCCCCCGGGGACCACGCGCTCCATCTCCTTGGCTGGAACGGCTCCTACTCCGATGCCGATAACTTCGTGGGCCCCCTCTTCGGAGAGAAGAACGGCGAGTTTGGCTACCACGACCCCCAGGTGTTTTCGAAGATCAACAGGGCGCGCGGGTTGCCGGAAGGGAAGGAAAGGGATGGGCAATATCACACCATCAACGCGCAGATCGCGGCGACCGTCCCCGCTGTGCCCGTCGCCTTCCCCATCTCCGCCCTGGCCCTGTCCGACCGTGTCCTGAGCTATCCGGCGTCGCCGGTCTTAAATGAAGTTTTCACGAAGGTGCAACTAAAGCCTTGACGGAGCGGCCCAATTTCAGTATGCCCGCTGCCCGGGGATATTCTGTGACAGCCAGAGCCGCTGCAATCGGAGACTGATCGTGACCTTCATTTCCAAGACCCCACATGCCGACGTCGTCCTGATTGGCGGCGGCATCATGAGCGCCACGCTGGGGGCTTTCCTCAAGCAGCTGGAGCCGGACTGGACCATCTCCCTGTTCGAACGGCTGGACCAGCCCGGGCTGGAAAGCTCCGGCCCTTGGAACAACGCCGGCACCGGCCACGCAGCCCTCTGCGAGCTCAACTATTCCCCTGCAGCCAAAGACGGCTCAGTGGACCCCTCCAAGGCACTGCAGATCAATGAACAGTTCCAGCTGTCCCGCCAGTTCTGGTCCCACTTGGTGGACCGGAACCTGATCGGCTCGCCCAAGGGCTTCATCAACACCGTGCCGCACATGAGCTTCGTCATCGGCGAGGGCCACACCCGCTTCCTGCGGACCCGCTACGAGGCCCTCAAGCCCCATACCCTCTTCCGGAGCATGGAGTACTCCGAGGACCACGGCCAGATCGCCAAGTGGGCGCCGCTGATCGTGAAGGGGCGCGATCCCAAGCAGCGTATCGCCGCTACCCGCGCCGCCGAGGGCACCGACGTCGACTTCGGGGCACTCACCCGCGAACTGACCACCTACCTCGGGAACAACGGCGTCGAAATCAACTACGGCCATGACGTCACGGGAATCTCCAGGGCGTCCGACGGCGGCTGGAACCTTTCGCTGAAACACCCCAAGTCAGGCGAGCACGGCAAGATCCACGCCAAGTTCGTCTTTGTGGGCGCCGGCGGAGGCGCCCTGCACCTGCTCCAGGCTTCGGGCATCCCGGAAAGCAAGGGCTACGGCGGGTTCCCTGTCTCGGGACAGTTCTTCCGCTGCACGGACGAGGCCATCGCCGCCCAGCACAGTGCCAAGGTCTACGGCCAGGCATCGGTGGGCGCGCCGCCCATGTCGGTGCCTCACCTTGACACCCGGTACGTGGACGGAAAGCGTTCGCTGCTGTTCGGACCGTACGCCGGGTTCTCCACGAACTTCCTGAAGAACGGTTCCTACCTCGATCTTCCGCGGTCCATCAGGCCGGGCAACATCATTCCTATGCTGGCGGTGGCGAAGGACAACATGGACCTCACCGCGTACCTGGTCAAGGAAGTGGCCAAACGCCACGGCGACAAGGTCGAAGCGCTGCGTGAGTACTACCCGGAGGCAAAGGACGGTGACTGGGAACTGATCACCGCCGGCCAGCGTGTACAGATCATTAAGAAGGATCCGCAGAAGGGCGGCATCCTCCAGTTCGGAACTGAAGTGATCGCCGGCCGTGACGGTTCCATCGGTGCGCTCCTGGGCGCGTCCCCCGGAGCCTCCACCGCGGTCCCTATCATGATCGAACTGCTGAAGAAGACCTTCCCGCGGAACTTCAAGGGCTGGCAGTCCAAGCTCAAGGACATGATGCCCGGCTACGGGGTAAAGCTGGACGAGAACCCGGAGCTGGCCGTCGAGCTGGAAAAGGCAACAGCCAAGTCGCTTCAGCTGGAGAGCGTTAACGCCGGCCGCTGACCCTGCCGGGGCCTGCGGCCGGCACGTCCGGTCCGTATCAGTCAGTCAACCCCTCAGGAGACCATGCGATGTTCCGGCTGGCACAACTCTCACTTGCGAACCGGGCCCTGATTGCACTGGTCACAGTCTTCGCGTCCGTTTTCGGCGTGATCACCATGTCGTCGCTGAAGCAGGAACTCATCCCGTCGATCGAGTTCCCGCAGATCACGGTGCTGACCGCCATGCCGGGTGCCTCCCCTGAGGTGGTGGACAAGCAGGTGAGCAGGCCGCTGGAGACTGCCCTGAACGGCGTGGAGGGGCTGGAATCCACCTCCTCCACGTCCCGCAACGGTGTCTCCCAGATCACCATGGTGTTCACGTACGGTTCCAACCTGGACCGGGCGCGGAACCAGATCGACCGGGCCATCTCCAACGCCAAGCGGACCCTGCCCGAGGACGTCCAACCGCAGGCATTCGCCGGCAGCATCAATGATTTCCCCATCGTTTTCCTGGCGGTTTCCTCGGACAAGGGCCTCAGCGAGCTCAACGCCGACCTCCAGCGGCTGAGCGTGCCCCGCCTGCAGAAGATCGACGGCGTCCGGGGCGCCGACGTGACAGGCGGCGCTACCCAGCACATCGAGATCCTTCCCCGCCCCGACGCTATGGCGGCGTCCGGTGCCACCATCGCTTCCATCCGGGATGCCATGGCCAATAACGGCGCGCTGGTCCCGGCCGGAACGCTGGAGGAGCAGGGGAAGACGCTGTCACTGCAGATCGGCAGCCCGGTCGATTCATTGGACGCCATCAAGGCGCTTCCCCTTGCCGGGGCCAGGAACGCCGCCACGATCGGCGCCGTGGCGGACGTTGCCCTCAAGGATGACGAACGGACCTCCATCACCCGGACCAACGGTGCCGAAACGCTTGCCGTGTCCATCACCAAGAAGCCTGAAGGCGACACGGTCGGCATCTCGCACGCGGTCCGGGACACCCTTGACGACCTCGAAGCCGAACTCGGCTCGAACGCCAGGTTCACCCCTGTCTTCGACCAGGCACCGTTCATCGAGAAATCCATCAAGGACCTCACCACGGAGGGCATGCTGGGCCTGGGTTTCGCCGTAGCTGTAATCCTTGTCTTCCTGATGTCCACCCGCTCCACGCTGGTCACGGCGGTCTCCATCCCGCTCTCGCTGCTGATCACCTTTATCGGGCTGTCCGCAACCGGTTATTCCCTGAACATCCTGACGCTCGGCGCGCTCACCATCGCCATCGGCCGGGTGGTGGACGACTCCATTGTGGTCATTGAAAACATCAAGCGGCACCTGAGCTACGGCGAAGACAAGGTCACCGCCATCCTGACCGCCATCAGGGAGGTGGCGGGGGCCATTACCGCATCCACGCTCACCACCGTGGCAGTCTTCCTCCCCATTGCCTTCGTCGGTGAGCTCGCGGGCGAGCTGTTCAGGCCGTTTGCCCTCACGGTCACCATGGCGCTGCTCGCATCCCTGCTGGTTTCGCTGACCATCGTCCCGGTGCTGGCGTACTGGTTCCTGAAGAACACCGGCGCCGCGCCAGGTGCGGCCGCGGCAGGTTCAGCCGCTGCCCGCCGCAATGCGGACGAGGCGCGGAAAAAGGCGCTGGAGGCGGAACAGCGGAGCCGGCTCCAGCGCGGGTACCTCCCGATCCTCACCAAGACCCAGAAGCATCCGGTGGTCACGCTTGTTGCCGCCGTCCTGGTGCTGGGCGCAACGGCGGCCATGGCACCCCTGCTGGCCACGAACCTCCTGGGAAACTCGGGCCAGAACAGCCTCACGGTCCGCCAGGTGCTGCCCGCCGGAACCAGTTTGGCGGACACCAGCGCGGCGGCAATCCGGCTGGAAGAAGTCCTTCGTGGCATCGACGGCGTGAAGGACGTCCAGGTGACGTCCGGCAACGCGCAGGCCGGGTTTGCCGCGCTCACCTCCACCGGGTCCTCGAACTCCACGTTTACGGTGGTCACGGAAGAGACGGCGAACCAGGCGCGGCTGCAGGAGACGGTGCGGAACGAACTGGCGAAGGTCCCCGATTCCGGGAAGGTCTCGGTGGGCACCCAACAGGGCGGCTTCGGCACATCGTCCACGGTGGACATCACGCTCAAGGCCGCCACCACCGCCGACCTCCGCGAGGCCAGCGACACCATGGTTTCAGCGATGACCGGCGTACCGGGCACCAGCGAGGTGGCTACCAACCTCGCGGCAAGCCAGCCGGTTGTCCAGGTCAAGGTGGACAGGGCGAAAACCGTCGCCGCCGGGCTCAACGAGGAACAGGTGGCGGGCGTGCTCGCGTCCACCATCAGCCCCATCCCCGCCGGAACCGTCCGGATCGACACGGATGACTTCCCGGTCCGGATCGGCAAAGGCACCAGGTTCACCAGCATCGACGCCGTCCGGCAAATCCCCCTGCCGGCCGCCGGCGGCCCTGTCACGCTCGGCACCATCGCCGCGGTTGAGCAGGTGGAGGTGCCGGTATCCATTACCGCCAGCAACGGCCAGCGCACAGCGCGGATCTCGGTGACGCCGTCGGGCTCCAACCTGGGCGCTGTCAACGCGGAGGTCCAGAAACGGCTCGGAGAAGTCCAGCTGCCGGCGGGTGTCACTGCCGAAATCGGCGGTGCCACCACCCAACAGCAGGAGTCCTTCCAGCAGCTCGGGCTCGCCCTGCTGGCGGCAATTGCCATCGTCTACGTCATCATGGTGGCCACCTTCAAGTCGCTCATCCAGCCGCTGATCCTGCTGGTCTCGGTGCCGTTTGCGGCCACCGGTGCCGTTGCACTGCTGCTGGTGACGGGGGTGCCGCTGGGACTGCCTTCGTTGATCGGCATGCTCATGCTGGTGGGCATTGTGGTCACTAACGCGATCGTGCTCATCGACCTCATCAACCAGTACCGGCAACCGCGCGACGGACGGCCGGGCATGAACGTCGCGGACGCGATCACGCACGGGTCACGCCAGCGCCTGCGTCCCATCCTGATGACCGCACTCGCAACCGTGTTCGCCCTCACCCCCATGGCACTGGGCCTCACGGGCGGCGGCGGCTTTATCTCGCAGCCCCTGGCCGTGGTGGTCATCGGGGGACTCATCTCCTCCACGGCGCTGACCCTGGTCCTGGTGCCTGTCCTGTACAGGCTGGTGGAGGGCCGCCGCGAGAGGCAGGCGCTGCTCCGGGAGCTGCAGGCGCGGCCGGAATTCGGCCCCGGGGCTGACGTCGATGAGGAGTTCAGGGACTGGACCACCGGCATGGTGCCAAGAACCAGCGGCAGGCGCGCTGCGCCCGGCAGCCCCGAATAGGCAGCGCCGAAGGCACGCCCGGAATATTTTCCCGCCGGACGCGTTGTATCCGTCGATAGATGCAAATGCATCTACATCGGACTACACTGGGAGCAAGCCAGCAGTCCAGGAACGGAAAGGCACATCATGCAAATCGGTGTTTTCAGCGTCAGCGACATCACCACGGACCCCACCACAGGCCGGACCCCCACCGAGAACGAACGGATCAAAGCGTCCGTGGCCATCGCAAAAAAGGTGGAGGAAATCGGAATGGATGTCTACGCCCTGGGCGAGCACCATAACCGGCCGTTCTTCTCCTCATCCCCTACCACCACCCTTGCCTACATCGCCGCCCAGACGGAGCGGATCACGCTGTCCACGGCTACCACGCTGATCACCACGAATGATCCGGTCAAGATCGCCGAAGACTTCGCAATGCTCCAGCACCTGGCTGACGGCCGGGTGGACCTGGTCCTGGGCCGCGGCAACACGGCGCCGGTGTACCCGTGGTTCGGCAAGAACATCCAGGATGGCGT
Source organism: Arthrobacter sp. PGP41 (assembly GCF_002953935.1). Taxonomy (NCBI): domain Bacteria; kingdom Bacillati; phylum Actinomycetota; class Actinomycetes; order Micrococcales; family Micrococcaceae; genus Arthrobacter; species Arthrobacter sp. PGP41. The sequence continues at coordinate 2,702,079 of NZ_CP026514.1, forward strand.
GGAGCTGGCCATCGAGAACTACAGCCTGCTTCGCAAGCTCTGGGACGAGGACACGGTGAACTGGTCCGGCAAGTTCCGGACCCCGCTGCAGAACTTCACGTCCACGCCACGGCCGCTCGACGGCGTCGCCCCCTTCGTGTGGCACGGTTCCATCCGTACTCCGCAGATCGCGGAAGTCGCGGCCTACTTCGGGGACGGCTTCTTCGCCAACAACATCTTCTGGCCCAAGGAGCACTACCAGCAGCTGATCGGCCTCTACCGGGAGCGCTACGAGCACTACGGTCACGGCAAAGCGGACCAGGCGATCGTGGGCCTGGGCGGACAGTTCTTCATGCGGAAGAACTCCCAGTACGCCGTCAAGGAGTTCCGCCCCTACTTCGACAATGCCCCCGTGTACGGGCACGGCCCGTCCCTGGAGGACTTCACCTCCCAGACGCCGCTGACCGTCGGCAGCCCGCAGGAGGTCATCGAAAAGACGCTGACTTTCCGGGAGTACTTCGGCGACTACCAGCGGCAACTGTTCCTGATCGACCACGCCGGCCTGCCACTGAAGACGGTGCTGGAGCAGCTGGACCTGTTCGGCGAGGAAGTCCTGCCCGTCCTGCGCAAGGAGTACGCCGCCCGCAAGCCCGCGCACGTCCCTGAGGCGCCCACGCACGCCGGCCGGGTTGCCGCGCTGCTGGCAGCGCAGGACGCCGAGAAGTCCGCTGCGGAGGCGTGATGGCCGGCAAGAGCCCTGAATCGCCGGTCCGCCTCGCAGCAGAGACCTGGGAGTCGCTCTTCCGGGCCCAGGTGGCGGTGATGCGCAAGCTGCAGTCCGGGCCTGCGTTCCGGAAGCTCGCGGTGAACGAGTACGACGTCCTGTTCACGCTGTCCCGGTGCCCGTCCGGCTGGCTGCGGCTCAACGAGCTCAACGACAACGTCCTGCTGAGCCAGTCCAGCCTGAGCCGGCTGGTGGAGCGGCTGGAGAAGCGCGGGCTCGTGGCCAGGATGCCGGCACCAGAGGATGGCCGCGGCGTGCTTTTGAAGCTGACTGACGAGGGGCGGGAGCTTCAGAAGGAGATCGGGCGCGAGCATGTGCGCGATATCTCCGCCGTCCTGGGTCCGGCCCTGACACCGGCTGAGCAGAAGGAACTGACCAGGCTCACCACCAAGCTCAGGAGCTCCCTGGGGCCGCGGCCGCCCCGGCAGGAACCCGGCTAGCCCAGCGCCACCAGGCGGGCGGGATCCTCAACCGGGAGGTCTCCGTTGACCACGGCTGTCACCTGCATCTGGTTCAGCGTCAGGCTTCCGCCCACCGTTGAGAGGAACGCCGTGTCGGCCGAGTCCCTGCCCGCAGTGATCCGAAGCATCGACTCCCGCGGGGCCAGCCCGGTGGGATCGATGACGTGCCACGCGCCTTCCACGTATGCTTCGGCCACGGCGTGGAAGTCCATGGGGCTCAGGCCGGGGGCGTACACCGCCGCCAGGCGGGCCGGGATGTCCTTGGACCTCAGCAGTGCAATGGCCAGGTGCGCGAAGTCGCGGCACACCCCACGGCGGCTGAGGAGTGTCTCCACCGCACCGTCCGTGCCGCGGGAAGAGCCGCTCATGTACCGGAGTTCCCCGTTCACCCAGTTCCGGACCGCGAGCAGCAGTTCGCCTCCGCAGAGTCCTTCGAACTCGGCGTACGCGGTGGGCAACAGGCGGTCGGACTCCGCGTAGCGGCTGGGCCGGACGTAGCGGATCCGGTCGGCCAGCCCGGCTTCCTCGGGCAGTGCCTTCCCCGCCACAGTCGCGGAGTATTCCACGGTCACCTCGGCAGGGTCAGTGAACTCCATGTAGTGCAGCCTGCCGCCGTGATGGTCCGGCACCTCGGATACGGGAACCTGCCGGCCGTCGGCTGTGATGGACAGGCTCTCCCCAAAGGAGGAATAGCCGTCGTTCCTCGCCGCGGCGACGGCCATGGCCACCTTGGTGTTGGCGGTGGTCCTGAAAACCAGGCGTGCGGAAACAATGCGTTCCATGACTCTCCGGGGGTGTCGGCAGTGGAAGGAAGTCGCCGGTTGTCGCGGCCGTTGATGTGGGCCGGGAACGGGACTAGTTCTTGATCTCCAGAGACATTAGCATCCGCTGGACGTTGGCGAAGTCGCTGCTTTCACCGACGTACTGTGCGGCCTGGCCAAGAGTGTCGAATGCCTTGGCGGGCGCCACTTTTTCATCAGGCGCGAACGCCCTGACGGCTACGATGTCACCGAAGGAGTAGTCCCCCTTGCCGGCCGGGCCCCGGATGACGTTGCGCAGCTCGCAGGCCTGGCCGTCCGCCCCGCCCACAAGGTTCGTGACCCCATAGGAGCCGAAGTACCGGTACCCCTGGATCACCCTGAACACAACCCTTGGCGGAATGGTCCCTTCCCCGCCTTCGGTTTTCAGTTCCGCAGGCACGCTGCTGATCACGGTGTAGGGTCGCCGGGCGTCTTGAGGACAGTCAGCGGACGACGGCGGGAGTCCCGTCCGCAGCGCTGCCATGAAGGTGCCGTCGGGCTTCTTCACCTCCACCTTCAAGGCGCCGGGCAGGGCACCCTCCTCCGGGGCCACCGACTGCGCTATCCACTCCTGCGGCAGCTCGAAACTCACGGTCTTTGCAGGGTCCGAGAAGGTTTTCCAGGCCGAAGCCGTGGCAACGGGCACGGCCGTAGCGGTCTCCGTGGCGCCGGGCGTGGCGCCTGCGGAGGCCGAAGCTGATGCCGGCGCAGTGGCGGCGGCCGTGGTGCCCGGCCCATCGGGCTGCGCTGTCCATCCCGGCCCGCTGTTCGACGGTGTGGAGCATCCTGCCAGGAGCGCCCCGGCCAGGAGCACGGATACGCCCGACAGGGCCCTCGATCTTGCCATGCCTTCCATGCAGCCAGCCTAACGGGACGCGGCACCGTCGGGTCCCTTCCCCCGACGGCGTTTCGGCCTGCGCCGTTGTGCGGAGGCCGCATGGCACGGAGGCGTGTCGCCGTCGGACGCGCAACTCCGGCGCCGGGGACTAGGCTGGTGCTTATGGAAGCCCACCACGGCACGGCCGAAGAAGATTTGGCGGACATTTCCGCCGTCGACATCGCCGACTGGCGGCTCCGGACCTTTGCCCTGTATGCCAATGTCCGCAAAGTCTCGGCCGAGAGTCCGGCGGAAGCGCACCTGTATTGGCGCCACCAGCGGGACCTCATGTTCGCCACCCACCCTGCCTCCCCCCTGACTGCGGAGGACAAGGCAAGCTTCGCGGGCCTGAAGACGGCCGACTATGATCCGATCTTCCGTTTCCACGTCCCGCTGACCAAGGAAGGTGCCGGGCGGGAAATGCGCGTGCAAACCGGGACCGACGGCGTGGTGAACTTCGTCAGGCTGGGCACGTTCGACCTTCCCGAGATGGGGCAGCTCGCTGTGTGGAAGCTGCGCGGCTATGGCGGCGGCATCTTCGTGCCCTTCCGCGACGCGACCGCAGGCCAGCCCGGCGGAAGCTACGGGGCAGGCCGCTACCTGCTGGACACCATCAAGGGAGCCTTCCACGGCGTCCATGGGACAGGGCCGGATGCCCCCTTTGTCCTGGACTTCAACTTTGCCTACAACCCGTCCTGCGCCTATAACGAGGCCTGGGCGTGCCCGCTGGCGGGCCCCTCAAACCGGCTGGCCGTGGATATCCCCGTCGGAGAGCTCTACTAGCAGGTTGTACCGGGGGTCTCCGTAGCGGCTAGGAGCCGAGGGCCCTAACGCTTGCCACTGCCTGCCGGACAGCTTTGGCAGCAACCGCCAGGTCTTCCCCCGCCACCGCTGCGCCGAAGCTGAACCGGACCGCCGTCTGGGCCACCTCGGCGTCGAATCCCATGGCCGCCAGGACCGGCGACGGCGCATCGGATCCGGCCGCGCAGGCGGATCCGCTCGAGCACACGATCCCTTGGCGCTCCAGTTCCAGGAGCACGGATTCGCCGCTGGTTCCGGGGAAGCAGAACGATGCCACCGAAGGCAGCCGCTCTGCGGGGTGTCCGGTCAGCACCGCCCCCGGGACCCCCGTGAGCACCGCGTCAATAAAGCTGTCCCGCAGGGCCTCCACCCGCCGTCGTTCTTCCTCCTGGCCTGCCTGGGCAAGTGCCAGTGCGGCGGCCAGCCCCACGGCCCCTGCCACGTTCTCCGTCCCCGAGCGGCGGCCGCGTTCCTGCCCGCCGCCGTGGATCAGCGGCTCGATCCTGGTGCGGCCGCGGACGAAGAGCACCCCGCAGCCCTTGGGTGCCCCCAGCTTGTGGCCCGAAAGGCTCATCGCGTCAACGCCCAGCGCCCGGATGTCCAGGGGCAGCCACCCCGCCGCCTGGACCGCATCCGTATGGAAGGGAACCCCGTGGCTGCGTGCTGCGGCGGCCAGTTCGGCGACCGGCTGGACCGTCCCCACTTCATTGTTGGCGTACATGATGCTGACCAGCGCCGTTTCCGGTCGCAGCACTGCGAGGAGCGCCTCCGGAGTGACCCGCCCGGTCCTGTCCACCGGCACCACGTCAACCTCGAAGGCGTGGAAACGTTCCAGGTACCGTGCGGACTCCTCCACGGCCGGATGTTCGACGCTGCTGATCACCACCCGGTTCAGCGTGGGGTCGGCTGCCTGCCGCGCGAGGGCAATGCCTTTGACAGCCAGGTTGTCGGCTTCGGTGCCGCCGGAGGTGAAGGTGACTTCACCGGGCCGGCAGCCCAGGACCGATGCCACTGAGGCCCTCGCATCCGCGAGCGCCCTGGCAGCGGACTCTCCCAGGGTGTGGTGGCTGGAGGGGTTTCCGAAGTCGCCGGTCAGGTAGGGCCACATGGCGTCCAGCACCTCGCGGCGGACCGGGGTGGTGGCGGCAGCATCGAGGAAAATCATGGCGTTTTCACCCGGCTGTCAGTTCCACGTCCAGGCCGAGGTCCAGTGCGGCCACCGTGTGGGTGAGCGCGCCCACGGAGATGACGTCCACCCCCGTGGCGGCGATTCCCGCGACGGTAGTGAGGTTGACGTTGCCGCTGGCCTCCACCCGTGCCCGCCCTGCAACCAGGGCAACGCCGGCGCGCAGCTCCTCCACGGTGAAGTTGTCCAGCATGATGGTGTCCACGCCCGCAGCCAGGACAGGTTCGATCTGGTCCATCCGGTCCACCTCGACCTCGAAGTGCGTGGTGTGCCCCAGCTGCGCCTTGGCGGCCAGGAGCAGTCCGGTAAGCCTGGCGGGGTCCCCTCCGGTCATGACGGCCAGGTGGTTGTCCTTGGCGAGAACCGCGTCCGACAGGCTGTACCGGTGGTTAGCGCCTCCCCCGCACCGTACGGCGAAGCGCTCCAGGATCCGCAGTCCGGGGGTGGTCTTGCGGGTGTCGGTAATGCGGGCCGGCGTCCCTTCGGTGCGCTCAACGAATTCCGCGGTCCGGGTGGCGATCGCGGACATCCGCTGGACCAGGTTGAGGGCCACGCGTTCGGCGAGCAGTACCGAGCGGGCCCGTCCGCTGACCCGTGCAAGGTGCGTGCCGGCGTCGAACCTGTCTCCGTCCCCCAGCAGCAGTTCCACGTCCGTGTCCGGGTCCACCAGCAGCATGGCGTCGCGGAACACGGTGGCGCCGCTGAAGACGCCGGCCACGCGGGCGTTCAGCACGGCGGTGGCGCGGGCTTCGGCGGGGATGAGCAGCTGGGAGGTGATGTCCCCCGCCGGAGCGTCTTCGGCGAAGGCGCGCTCCAGGATCTCCCGCACCGGCGCCGACGGCAGCGCCAGGTCAAGAAGGGTTGTTTCAGTCATGGAGGACGCTCACTTTCGGGCGGTTCGGGTACGTAGGGTCGAATTCTTCCCTGATGCCGGAGGCGTCCTCCGGGCAATCGCTGCGGTAATGGGCGCCCAGGGACTCTCGACGTTGTTGGGCCGCAGCCACCAGGAGCTGCGCCGCGAGCAGCAGGTTCCGGTCCTCGTGCAGGCATGCGTCGGCGCCAGGGGCAACAGTGCCGGGACGAACGACGGCGGCCCACCGCCCCAGCGTGTCCCCCGCCTCCCGCAGCAGTTCCCCGGAGCGAAGCACCCCCGCCTTGGCAGTCATCATCCGCCGAAGGGCATCGCGCGAGAACTGCGCACTCCCCCCACCTCCCCGACCGTCGCTGGCCAGCCGGCTCCCAACCGGAGCACCTGATGCGGCCGGCTCGCCCACTAAAGCAGCAGGGAAGGGGACGTCGCTCTCAGCGTCGCGGGGCAGCGGTGCGGAAGCGTGCGTCAAGGGGAGGCCGCCCGCGGCCGAGACAGCACGCGGAGCATCGGTGCCTCGCGGCGCATCCCAGCCACCGCCGTCGTCCCCAGAGAGGAAGTGCTCAACAGCGCGCCGGCCGAAGACCAGTCCTTCAAGGAGGGAGTTGCTGGCCAGCCGGTTTGCCCCGTGGACCCCGGTGCGCGCAACTTCCCCGGCGGCATACAGCCCGGGAACGGTTGTCCTGGCGTGGAGGTCGGTGAGGACTCCGCCCATCCAGTAGTGGGCCGCGGGCGCCACCGGAACCAGTTCGCGGGTCCAGTCGATGCCGGCGTCGAGGGTTCTCTGCGTGAGGGTGGGGAACCGCCTCGCCAGGAATCCGGGACCCTTGGTTTGCTCAATGATGCGTGCGTCGAGGTAGACGTGGCCGTTGGGGTCGCCGAGCTTGGCAAGGTGCAGGGCAATGCTGCGGGAGACCACGTCGCGGGGGGCGAGTTCTGCCCCGGGATGGTAGGCCCGCATGAACCGCTTCCCGTTACCATCGACGAGGATGGCTCCTTCGCCGCGGACGGCTTCGGAGATGAGGAGCGGATCCTGGTCCAGCCCGCGTGCGGTGCCCGGGTCCGGGGCGCCGGCGCCGGGCACCAGGCAGGTGGGGTGGAACTGGAAGAATTCCAGGTCGGCCACTGCTGCCCCGCTGCGGACGGCGAGCGCAAGGCCGTCGGCGGTGGCCACCGCGGGGTTGGTGGTCTGGGCAAACAACTGGCCTGCTCCGCCGGTGGCGAGCAGCACAGCGTCCCCGTGCAGTGTGAGTGTCCGGCCGTCCTGCAGGAACTCGACGCCGTTGACGCGACCGTCCGTCTGCCGGAGGGCTGTGGCGTTGGCGCCGGTATGAAGTGCCACGGAACCGTCTGCCTGCCGGGCCAGTGCTGCACGGATCAGGGCCGCGGCCACCTTCGCGCCTGTGGCGTCGCCGCCTGCGTGAAGGATCCGCGGGGCGGAATGGGCGGCTTCCAGCCCCAACGCCGGGCCGCCGTCTGCACCGGGATCAAAGACCACGCCGAACCGTTCCAGCCCGGCAATGTCCCTGCGGGCCTCCGTGCACATGAGCCGGACTGCCTCTTCGTTGCAGTGTCCCGCACCTGCCTGCAGGGTGTCGGCAATGTGGGCCGCAACGGTGTCCCCGGGGGCGGGCTCGTCCAGCACGGCTGAGATGCCGCCCTGGGCGTACCAGGTGTTGCTCTCGCAAAGCGGGCCCTTGCTCAGGAGCACCACGTCGGCCCCGGCGTCCGCCGCCAGGAGTGCGGCGTAAAGTCCGGCAATACCGCTGCCGACGACGATCAGCCGCCGGCGCGTGCCGGGCTCAGTGGACGGGGTGGACATTATGGCCTGGCGGCGAGCATGCGCTCGAGGGCGGTCCGTGCGCGGTCCTGGACGGAGTCCGCCACCGTGATCCGGTTGACGATCCGCCCGGCCACCAGTTCCTCCAGCACCCAGGCAAGGTAGCCCGGGTGGATGCGGTACATGGTGGAGCAGGGGCAGATCACGGGATCCAGGCAGAAGATGGTGTGCTGCGGGTATTCCGCGGCGAGGCGGTTCACCATGTTGATCTCGGTGCCGATGGCAAAGGTGGTGGGCTCCGTGGCCGCGGCGATTGCCTTCTTGATGAAGTCGGTGGAGCCGGCCGAATCGGCAGCATCCACCACCTCCATGGGGCATTCGGGGTGCACGATCACCTGGACGCCCGGGAAATCGGCGCGGGCTTTCTCGATCTGGGCCACGCTGAAGCGCTTGTGCACCGAGCAGAACCCGTGCCACAGGATGACGCGGGAATCGAGCAGCGCCTGCTCATCGTTGCCGCCCAGGTCCTTGCGCGGATTCCACATGGGCATCTGCTCCATTGGCACGCCCAGGGCCTTGGCGGTGTTGCGGCCCAGGTGCTGGTCCGGGAAGAACAGCACCCGCCGGGCGCGCTGGAACGCCCACTCAAGGACCGTCCTGGCGTTGGAGGAGGTGCAGACGATGCCGCCGTGCTCGCCGCAGAAAGCCTTAAGGGCAGCGGAGGAATTCATGTAGGTGACGGGGATGACCGGTACCCGGCCCTCGGCGTCGGGCTCCGTGCCGTAAATCTCCTCAAGCTGCTCCCAGCACTCAGCCACGGAGTCGGCGTCGGCCATGTCCGCCATGGAGCAGCCGGCCGCCAGGTTGGGCAGGATGACGGCCTGCTCGGGGGCTGAGAGGATGTCAGCGGTTTCGGCCATGAAGTGCACACCGCAGAAAACGATCGCCTCTGCATCAGGACGGGTGAGTGCGGCGTTGGCCAACTGGAAGGAGTCGCCCACGAAGTCGGCGTACTGGATCACTTCATCGCGCTGGTAGAAATGCCCCAGGATGACGGCCCTGTCCCCCAGCGCGGCCTTCGCAGCCAGGATCCTTTCGCCCAGCTCGGCGTCGCTGGCCAGTTTGTACTCCTCGGGCAGCTGGCCCTGGCGGGGAGTGGCGGCGGGAGCCACGTCCGCGCTGGAGGCACCCGGGCCGTAGGCGGGAACGCCGGCGAGCGCCTCGGCACGGTCGTAGTCCCAGGGGCCTTTGGCCAGGGCGGGGCTGCAGGTGCTGCCCTTTGCGGTGGCGCCGTTTTCGGCCTGTTCGCGCGAGATCAGCTGGATTGCCGTGTTGACGCTGCTCATGGTGTGCTCCTGTTGTCTGGGTCAAGGCCGGGCCGGCCGGTAAAGCGGTAGAGGCGCGGGGGGCGGTGCTTGCCGCCCTGGAGGTATTCGCCGGTTTCTTCTATTTCGGGGGTGGACTTGAGCTGCCTGCGGAAGTTCGCCGGATCCAACTCGCGGTCCAGGACGGCTTCATAAACCTCCCGCACCTGGGCCAGGGTGAAGTATTCCCCCAGCAGGTGGTAGGCCACGGAGCCGTAGGCCAACTTGTTGCGGAGCCGCCACAGCGCGTAGTCCACGATCGCGTTGTGGTCAAAGGCGAGCTCACCAAGCCTGTCCGCACGGAACCACCGGACATTCTCGGACTCATCCGCGAGGGCGGCTTCGGTCGGCTGGACCAGGGCCCAGTAGACGATCGAAACCACCCGCTGCGTGGGTGAGCGGTGCAGACCGCCGAACGCGTACAACTGCTCCAGGTAGCTGGGGGCAAGTCCCGTTGTCTCCCTCAGGTTCCTGGATGCCGCATCCTGGAGCGACTCCGCGTGGCTCAGCGGACCGCCCGGCAGCGCCCACAGCCCTTTGAAGGGTTCCCGGATCCTCCGCACCAGGGGCAGCCAGAGCGTAGGGCGCCCGGATTTTTCACTGGGGCGGAGCGCGAAGATGACCGTGGAGATGGCCAGCGACGGCGGCGCGGCCTGGCGTTCCGAGACATTGGCTGAGCTGGAGTACATGGTGCACCGCCTTCCGGTGGGCCAGGGGCTTGGCGCCGGAGAGGCACCCGCCTGAGTTATGGTCACTTTGACCAAAACTAATTCTACGGGTTGGCGCCCCCTAAATGCCAAATATTTCTGAGGGGGGCCGTCCCGGGGTCTCCTGCCGCCGGCGGGCACCAAATTCCGCTGCGGGACCGTAGACGGTAAATTCAAGGGGTCCCACAAGGCGCCACCATCCAAACCCCAAGAAGGTTCACGGCAATGACGACGAAGTCCACCACGGTCCGACCCACCGGAAAGCCCGTCCGTCCTCCCCACAGCATGAAGCCCCGGCAGCTGACCATGATGGGGCTCGGCAGCGCCATCGGCGCCGGCCTGTTCCTGGGCTCCGGCGCGGGAGTGCAGGCAGCCGGCCCTGCCGTCCTCATTTCCTACCTGGTGGCCGGCACCCTGATCATCCTGGTCATGTGGGCCCTGGGCGAAATGGCCGCCGCGAACCCCAACAGCGGCGCCTTCTCCGTTTACGCTGAGCGCGCCCTGGGGAAGACGGCCGGCGCCACCATCGGCTGGCTCTGGTGGCTCCAGCTGGTGGTGGTGATCGCCGCCGAAGCGCTGGGGGCCGCTGCACTCCTCTTCTCCGTGTGGCCGGTCATTCCGGTGTGGGCGCTGGCGCTGGTGTTCATGGTGGTTTTCACCGGCATCAACCTCGCGGGGGTCCGGAACTTCGGCGAGTTCGAGTTCTGGTTCGCCATCCTCAAAGTTGCCGCGATAGTGCTGTTCCTGGCGGTGGGCGCCGCCCTGCTCCTGGGCCTCCTGCCCGCCACGTCACCCGGGCTGTCCAATGTCACCGGCAACTTTGCGCCACAGGGCCTGGGCGGCATTGCGTCCGCACTCTTCGTGGTCATCTTCGCGTTCGGCGGAACGGAGATTGTGTCCGTTGCCGCGGCGGAGACGGAGGATCCGGAGCGGAGCGTGGCCAAGGCCATCCGCACTGTTGTCTGGCGCATCCTGGTGTTCTATATCGGCTCTGTGTTCGTCATCGCCGCCGTCCTTCCGGCCACCTCGGAAAGCCTCGCCTCACCGTTTGCCGGGGTGCTGGACGCGGCCCGCATCCCCGGCGCCGGAACGGCGATCACCCTGGTGGCCGTCGTCGCACTCCTCTCCGCACTGAATGCCAACCTCTACGGGGCGTCGCGGATGGCCTACTCCCTCGCCCAGCGCTCCGCAGCGCCCCGCGTCCTCACCCGCCTGGGCGGCGCCAACGTCCCCATGCTCGCGGTGGGGGTGTCGGTGGCCTTCGGATTCATCGCCACGGTCCTGGAACTGCTGTTCCCGGAACGGATCCTTCCGGCCCTGTTCCAGCTGGTGGGCTCCACCTGCCTGGTGGTCTGGGGAAGCGCCCTCGTCTCCCAGCTGATCCTGCGGCGGCGGGCGGACCGGGCAGGAATTCCGCTGCCCCTGCGGATGAAGGGTTTCCCCGGCCTGACCATCCTGGGACTTGTCCTGCTGGCCCTCATTTTCGCTGTGGGGTTCAGTGCGGAAGAGAGCCGCCTCCAGCTCTTCAGCACCTTTGCCCTTATCGCCGGGATTGCCCTGGCCTGTGCGGCGGGCGGCCGGCTCACTGCCCGGACCCGCCGGCCCAGGGTAGGTGGCGCCAACAGTCGTTTTGACGGCTTATAAGCACACATTGCGCTACCCGGATTGACGCCGGGGCTGGAGCTGGCCAAGGGAAATAGCCGGGCGGCCGGCAGGTAGAGTAAAAATAAAAGCACGAGGTTCCGAAGCGCCGGGTCCGCCTGGGCGCCGTACTTGATGAGGACTGACACCATGAGCGGCAGGCACACCGGCCAACAGCACACGCACACCGTGGAAGGCACGGACCCGCAGCTCTACGTGGCGGTGCATGATCCCGCGGTTGATGCCGGGTTCCGCCCGGTCCTGCTGGTGCACGGGTTCTCCTCCTCCAGCAAGCTCAACTGGGAGGACACCGGATGGGTGGCCGCGCTGCTGGACGCCGGCCGGCGGGTCATCACGGTGGACCTGCCCGGCCACGGCCGCAGCGGCGCCCCGGAGGACCGGGACTCCTACTCCCCCAGCAGGATCCGCGCGGACCTGCTGCAAACAGCGTTCGACGCCGGCGTGCGGCCATTGCAGGAAGGCGACCCTTCCAGCGGCCTTGACATCGTGGGCTACTCCCTGGGCTCCAGGCTCGCCTGGGAATTCGGCGCCACCCAGCCGGAAATCACCCACCGCCTTGTCCTTGGCGGCCCCAACATTTCCGATCCGCTGGCCGAGTTCGACCTTCGGGCCGCGCAGGACTACCTCGCCGACGGCACCCCCATCGCCGACGAATCCACGGCCCGGCTGCTCAAGATGGCACTCCTGCTGCCCAGCAACAACATCTTCGCGCTCCTCTCCCTGGTGGAGGCCATCAAAGCAGAGCCGTACGACCCCGCAGAGGCAGTTCCCCACATGCCGATGCTCCTGGTGGCGGGGGAAAAGGATGAACGGGTCGCCAGCCTGCCGCAGCTTGAAGAACTGGCGCGGAAGGCCGGTTCCATGGCGGAGCAGCTTATTCTGCCCGGCAGGAACCACACGAATGCCGTGACGAGCAGGGCCTTCAAGCAGGCTGCCATATCCTTCCTGGCCGTCTAGCCTTTCTCCCGGAGGGACTGATGCGCACGTTCTTCGAAGACCGTACGGACGCCGGTGAACGCCTTGCGGCCATCCTTCCGCAGTTCCGGGAGCGGCGCGACACCCTTGTGCTTGGCTTGGCCCGCGGGGGAATCCCCGTGGCAGCGGCGGTGGCAAAGGCCCTCCACCTTCCCCTCGGAACCGTCCTGGTCCGAAAGCTCGGAATTCCCGGCCATGAAGAAACCGCCTACGGCGCCCTGGCGTGGCTCCATGGCCGGACAGTCCGGCTGGTCAACAAGCCCCTGCTGGACCGCGTCCTTGAACACGGTGTCCGCCAGGAATGGCTCGACGCCGTAGAGCAGCGGGAGCGGTCTGAGCTGCTCCGCCGCGTGGAGCTCTATCCGGGTGCGGACCTCGACCTCGCCGGAAGGACCGTCCTCCTGGTGGACGACGGCCTGGCGACGGGAGCCACCATGCGTGCAGCAGTCGAGGCAGTGCGCGACGGCGGTGCGGCAGCCGTTGTGGCGGCCGCTCCGGTTGGCTCCGTCGAGGCAGAGGCCTCCGTGGAGCGCGCATGTGACGCCGTGCTGTGCCTGCACCTGCCCGGAAAGTTCCGCGCGGTGGGCAGTTTCTACCGGCGCTTTGAGCAACTCTCGGACGATGATGCGATCAGCCTGCTGCAGCGGTAGGAGCCCCGCAGCAATCTTTTGCGGGACGGCAAGGCGGGCCGGACCATGATTGTCCGGCCCGCCGTCGTTCCGGTTACCCCAGCCGCATTGCGCGGCTTAGTGGTGGCTGACCCCCAGCGGGCGGCCCTTGGTTTCCTTGGCGAGGACAACGCCGATGGCGGAGATGACGCACAGCACCATGATGTAGATGCCGATGGACCCGGTCCACTTGGTGGACTGCAGCAGCGTTTCAGCGATGGTCGCCGCGAATGCGCCGCCCAGGATGGCGCCGAAAGCATAGCCGATGGAAATCCCGGAGTACCGCACGTTCGCGGGGAACATCTCGGCGTACATTGCTGACATGGGCCCGTAGGAAAGCCCAAGCCCGATGGTGAGGACAAACAGCGCCAGGCCGTAGAACCAGATGTTCTTGGTGTCGATGAGGGCGAACATCGGGATCATCCAGGCAAAGATGATGGCGTAGCCCGTCAGGAACGTCTTGACCCGGCCAATGCGGTCCGAGAGCCAGCCGCCTGCAAGGGTGAAGATCAGCCAGCCGAAGGAGGCCAGCGTGGTGGCCAGCAGCACCTCCGGGGTAGGCATCTTCAAGGTCCTGGTGGCGTAGGCAATGAAGAAGGCAATCAGCAGGTAGCCGGCCGCATTGTTCGCGATGAAGATCATGGTGGAGTACAGGACCGGCTTCTTGTGGCTGCGGACCAGCTCGCCCAGCGGTGCCTTGCTTTCCTGCTTCCGGGCAGCCATTTCCCGGAAGACGGGGCTTTCGGCCACCGCCCGCCGGATCAAGTAGCCCACCACGATAAGGAGGATGGAGAGCAGGAACGGCACGCGCCAGCCCCAGGCCGCGAAGTCCTCCTTGGACATGCTGGTGTTGAGGAAGAAGAGCAGGCCGGTGGCCAGGATCATGCCGATGGGCACGCCGATTTGCGGGTAGGCGCCGAAGAGGCCGCGCTTGTTCAGGGGCGCATGTTCAACAGCCATCAGTGCCGCCCCGCCCCACTCGCCGCCCGCCGAGAAGCCCTGAACGATGCGGAGAATGATCAGCAGGACCGGCGCCCAGGCGCCGATCTGGGCGTAGGTGGGCAGCATGCCGATCAGGGCTGTGGCTGCCCCCATCATCACCAGGGTGAAGACAAGCATCGCCTTGCGGCCCAGGCGGTCGCCCAGGTGGCCTGCCACCACGGCGCCGAGGGGCCGGAAGAGGAAGCTGATGCCGATCAGGGCGAATGACAGGATCTGTGCCAGGCCGGGGTTGGACTGGTTCAGGGGCGCCAGGAACAGCGGTGACAGCAGCGTCGCGGTCAACTGGGCAAAAATGAAGAAGTCGTACCACTCGATGGTGGTTCCGACGAGGGTGCCGGCGAGGACCTTGCGTTCCTCCCGCCGGGAACTGGGACCGGCGAGTGTGTCCACCTTGGAAGGTGTGGTCATTGAAACTCCATTGTTCAAGGCAGCAGAGCTGCCGGGACGCCATCAGGATTACCGACAGAACGGTCAGTTAGTTAGTAGGGTACTACGAAAATGTGAGGCACAACACGGCCGGGGGAAACTTTTATGCACAGCCTGCTGAACTGCGGGAACCTCCGGAAAGCTGTCCTGACGTTTGGGCTGCGTCAAGGCCAGTTCTATATTTGAATTGCCGTTTCGAATTGAGGACACCGCACGTCTGGCCGGGAACCCCCAGGGCAGCTCCTGCGGCACGTGCCACCTAGGATGGTCACCATGAATCCCACCGCTGCAGCCGCGGCCGGAGCAGCGCCGGCACAGGCGTCCGCGTCGCAAACCCTGTCCCGGGGAATCCGCGCCCTGGAGATCCTGGCGGCAGCGCCCGGCCCACTGACCATTGCCGAACTGGCGGACGCGATGGGCGTGCACCGATCGGTCGCGTACCGCATCCTCCGGACCCTGGAGGACCACTCGCTGCTGGTGCGGGACGACGCCGGGCGGGTCCAGCCGGGGCCGGGGCTTGCGGTCCTGGCTCGCGGAGTTTCGCGCAACCTGCAGGCGGCCGCCCTTCCCGAGCTGACGCAACTGGCAAACACCCTGGACATGACGGCGTTCGTGGCAGTGTGGGACCACCACGACTGCATCACCCTGCTCACGGTGGAACCCAGGCACTCGGGCGCCACAGTGGCCCAGCATCCCGGCACCCGCCATCCCGTCAACGCCGGCGCCCCTGGCATCGCCATCCAGTCGGCGCTCACCGAGTCCGAATGGGACCGGCTGGCCACGGGAATCCCCTACCGCCCCGAAGCTGCCGAGGCCCGCCGCGCCGGATACTCGGCCAGCCACGACGAGGTCATCGCCGGCGTATCCTCCCTGGCTGCGCCCGTCCGGGTTCCCGGCAGCCGGCCGGCCGCCCTCGCCGTCGTCTATATCCGCTCATCCCATGACCCCGCGACGGTGGGCGCGGCGCTGGTGGAGAGCGCCGCCAGGATCGAGCGGCAACTGGCTTAGGGCCTGCGGCGAAGAACGACGGCGGACCCGGCACCGAGGAGTGCCAGCACCGCTGCGGCGCAGACCGGGACAACGAACGCCGCTGTGTAGCCGTGCAGTTCGGCCAGCTGGCCGCCAAGGGACGAACCAAGGGCAGTGCCGGCCACGATGCCGCTGGCCAGCGCCGTCATTACGGTGCCGAGTCGTCCCGCCGGCGCGACGACACCGCCCACGCCAAAGACCGTGACCATGACCGGCCCCACCGGGAGGCCCAGGACCAGCAGCGCTGCCACCATCCCATGCATCGAGGACGGCAGCAACAGGAGCAGGGCCAGCCCTGCCATCAGCCCGGCGCACAGCGCCCACCGCCCGGACAGGCTGAAGGCCTGCGGCCAGTAGGCAACGGACAATGCCGCCGCGGCTGAGCTCAGCCCCATGACGGCGTACAGCAGGCCGGCAACCTCCGAGCCTGCGAACATTCCCGAAAACGAGCTCAGGGCGGCCTGCGTCGAGCCGAAGAACGTTCCCATGCACACCATGGCAAGCACCGGCAGGGCCACCGCTGCCGGCAGGCGCCCGGACGCGTTTCTTGCACCCTGCAAACGCCGGTCCGCGGCGGTCCGGTCCGCCCAGCCCGCCGGAACTGCCTTGATGGCCGGAACGGCCTGATGGGTGCGGTGCACGGCGAAGGCCGGAACGAAGGTGATGGTCATGGCCGCCGCAAGGGCAAGGGGCAGCCAGGGCGCCAGCAGGCTGGCCAGGATTCCCACCAGTGCCGGCCCCAGGACAAAGGTCACCTCATCCGCGGTGCTTTCGTAGGAGAGGGCGGTGTGCAAGTCCTTCGCCTTGTCCGCATCCGTCCCCCGGGAGGCCAGGGCCATCCACCGCACCCTGGCCAGCGGTCCGACCTGCGGACAGCTTGCACCGGACACGAAGGCGGACGCCAACACTGCCGCGGTACCACCGCCAGGCTCCCCCATGACCCACACTGCAAGCATCAGGGCCACCACTGCCACGGTATTAAGGAGGGCAGCAATCAGCAGCACCGGGCGTTGTCCGTGCCGGTCGGCCAAGGATCCCAAGGCCGGAGCGCCCAACGCCGAACCGATTCCGACCGCACCGGCAGCCGTCCCGCCCAGAGCGTAGGAACCGCTGGCTGACGTAACCAGGGTGAGCGTGCCGACTGTCAGCATGGCCAGCGGAAGCCGCGCAAACAGCCCCAGCGGTATAAAGCCCGGGCCGGCAAGATGGGGCAGCCGGGCGAAGCGGCCGCGACTGGGAGCCGGGTTGGCGGCGACTTGGTTGGCGGCGGCTTGGTTGGCTGAGGCTTGGTTGGCGGCGGCAGGCGGCTCAGTTAACCGGGCCGGTGCGGGCGCCGGGGAAGGCAACGGTTGTCCGGCAGGGACGGCGGCTTGCGGGCTGGCAGGTGAGGTGGATGAGGTCAATTCCGGGCTCGTTCATGTTATGCACACCGTCCCTCCTCCCGATGCGCGCAACCCGGTAACTGTCCGATTATATCCGGCTGCCGCGGTGGCCGGAACGGTCACACGGGAGCATCCACCGCGTCGGAGATCCGCAGCGTCGATCCGTTCCGGCCTTTCAGGACCTGGAGCTGGGCGCCGATCCGCTGCTTCATCTCTGCCACGTGACTGACAAGCCCCACCACGCGGCCGCCGTCCCGGAGGCCCTCAAGGGCGTCCATCACCTGTTCAAGGGACTGCTCATCCAGGCTGCCGAACCCTTCGTCCACGAACAGGGTCTCGATCTCCACTCCACCGGCCTCCTGCTGGACCACGTCCGCCAACCCGAGCGCCAGGGACAGGGAGGCCATGAACGACTCGCCTCCGGACAGCGTGGAGGTGTCCCGGTGGAACCCGGTCCACTGGTCCACTACCTCCAGGCCAAGCCCCGACTTTGCACCGCGTGCAGCCTTGGCATCAGTGTGCTGGAGCAGGTACCGGCCATCGCTCATTGCCACCAGCCGCTCCGAGGCCGCCAGGGCCACCTGCTCCAGGCGGGCGGCCAGGACATAGCTGTTCAGGCTCATCCGGTAGGTGTTCTCGCCCCGGCCTGCTGCGGCATCCGCCAGGCCCGCGAGCATCTGTGCCCGCTCGGCAGGCTGCCGCGCCGATCCTGCCAGATCGCCATACTCGGCCCGGATACCCCGGAGCGAGGCCAGGCACCTGGACGCCATGCCGGCAGCAAGGTCCGCGTCCCTGGCTTCCTGCACGGCGGTGACCGCAGCTTCCCGGAGCGCCGCAAGCCGCGCCGGGTCCACTTCGTAACCGGCCGACTTTTCTTCCAGTGCCAGCACAACATCCCCGGAAACGAACAGTTCCGCCACCCTGGCCTGCTCGTCCTGGGCGGCCCGCACGCTGGCCTGGAGGGCAGTTGCCTCGGCGGCCTCAAGCAGCTGCTCCCGGGCCTCGCCGGCGGTTGCGAAGCCGGCGGCAGGAAGAGCCTGTTCCAGCTGCTCCCGTGCCTCGGCGGCCTGGGCCTCCGCCTGTTCCAGCTGGGCCTGTGCTTCAACCGCCTTATTGAGGACTGCCACCGCGTTTTCCAGCGCGCGCAACCGCTGGGCCAGGCTCCGGTGGCTTCCCCTGAGCCCGGCCAGTGCCTGGTCAAGGGCGGCGGACTGTTCGGTCACATCGGCCAGCGAGGCCACAGTCCGGGCAAGCTCGGCTTCTGCGTCTGTCCTCGATTTTTGTGCTGCTTCAACAGCGGCCCCAAGCTTCTCGAGCCGCAACCGGACAGCGCTGAGTTCCTTGACCGCGGCCTCTGCCTCGGCAGCAGCCAGGCGCGCGCGGACCGCGCCGTTTTCGGCCTCTTCCGCGGCCGTTTCCCCGCCTTGTCCAGCCAGGACGGCCACCAATTGGCTGGCTTCTGCCAGTTCATGGGCAACCACGGCACAGGCGGCCTCCGCCGCCTCGTGGATACGCCGCGCTTCTTCCTCCTCCTGCGCGAGCCCTGGACCACCCGGACCGCCTGCGGCGGGGGCGGGATGATCGGTGCTGCCACAGACGGCACAGTGCTCCCCAGGGACCAGCTTGGCTGCCAGCTCAGCAGCAGCGTTTGCGAGCCGCTCTTCCCTGAGGTCCAGCCAGTGGCGTTTTGCTTCCAGCTGGCTGTCCAGGAACTCGTCATACCGGACTTTGACCTGGTCCCGGACAGCAACGGCCCCGCCATAGCGCCTGACGACGTCGAGCAGCTCCTCCGCGGCCGCGGCTTCCTTCCGCCGCAGGGCCTCGGCACCCGCCCGCTGCTCGAGATCCTGCAGCCCGTCCTGGAGGCGGCGCCGCTCGGCCTGGAGTTCTTCGGAGCGGCTGCCCGCCTGCACGAGGACGGCGGCGAGTTCTTCCTGCTTTTTCACCAGCCCGCCATGGCGCTTCCGGAGGCCCAGCAGCCTGTCCTCGTCCGGCACGCGGGCCTCCACGACGGCAAGGAGCGAACGCAGGCGCCCCAGTTCGGCGGCGCAGCCGGCAGCGGCTCCTGCCCCGTCCGCAGGCGGGACCTCGCCAATTCCCAACTCCAGTTGGGCCAGCTCGGGGTCTTCCCCTGCGGCCATGCTGAGCAGCGTAAAGGCGGACTCCACGGCAGTAGCGGCCCGCCGGACCTTCGCGGCACCTGCATCAACGTTCAGCAGCTGCCCGTGCAGCACCTCCGCCTTCCGGTGCCGGGCCAGCCGGAGGAGCTGTTCCTCCAGCAACTGCGCCCCCTGGTCCACGGCCGCTTTCCGGGCCGCGGCGGAATCGAGTTTGCGGCGCCGCTCCCCGCGCGCTGCTTCCGCTTCCACGGCGTTCCTGCATTCGGTGCTTGCGGCTTCGGCCCGTTCCGCGCGGCCCGTGAGTTCCGCCAGGCGCCCGTTGACCGCGCTTTCAAGCCATTCGAGCCGGGCCACCGCATCATCCGGGGATGGAGCGCCGGCCACGTCCAATCCCAAGGGGGCCGTCTCCGACTCCGCCCGCGCCGCCAGGATTTCGAGCCGGCCGGCGAGGAGGGAGACTTCCTCCTTGGCTGCCTGCGCCTGGCGGGCCAGTTCCTGCTCCACCGATTCGAACCGTTCGGTACCAAAAAGCTTCTGCAGAAGGTCCAGCCGGTCGGTGGCCTTGGAACGGAGGAAAGCGGCGAAGTCGCCCTGGGGCAGCATCACCACCCGGGTGAACTGCTCCCGGTCCATGCCAAGCAGGGCCAGAATCTCCGCGCCGGCCTCATCATTGCGGGCGGACTTTTCCGTCCAGGTTCCGCTGACGCGTTCACGCAGCAGCGTCTTGGCCTGCTGCGTGGTGAAGCCGTTCTTCCCCCGGGCGCTCGGCTTGTCCCAGGCCGGGGACCGCGTCACTTCGAAGCGGCGGCCCTGGGCCGAGAACTCACAGGTGACGGCAGGCTCCTGCGCCGGTTCCGCGTGGTCGCTGCGGAGCCTTTTCCCGTCCTGGCGGGCCCCGGGAACGGAGCCGTACAGGGCGAAGCAGATGGCATCCAGGACGCTGGTCTTTCCTGCCCCTGTTGGGCCGTTGAGCAGGAAGAGGCCATGGGCGCTGAGCCTGTCGAAGTCGATCTCCTCGGTACCGGCAAACGGCCCGAACGCGGAGATCAGGACGCGGTGGATCCTCATCGGGAAGCCTCCAGGAGCCGGACATTCTCTAGCGCAACGGCAACCGCTGCTTTTTCGGCATCGTCGGGAACCCTGCCGAGCACATGTTCCAGGAAGCCGCAGCACACTGCGAGGTCGTCCGGCGCCTCGGCCAGCCTGCTGCTGTAGCTTGAGGCGGCGGCCTGGGTTCCACCCTCCGGATCAAAGCCAAGGACCAAAGTGTCCGGGAACCGGGAACGGAGCCGCTCCATGGCCCGGGCGGGCCGCTGGGCGTCGGTCAGGGTGACCTGGCAGTAGGCGGATTCGGCCCACTGGTGCGCGGGCGATTCCAGCAGCTCCGCCAAGGGCCCGCGCAGCACGGCCAGTGCGCGCGGCGCCGGCCACAGGACTTCCCGCACCGAGGTGACACCCTCGGCGCCGAGGTCCACGAGCCAGCCCCCTTTCTGGTGGGTGGCTTCCGAAAAGGAGTAAGCCAGCGGCGAGCCCGAGTACCTCACATGGGGCGACAGGGTTTGGCGTCCGTGCAGGTGCCCCAGCGCCGTGTAGCTGAAGCCCTCGAAGAGGTCCAGCGGCACGGCGCCGACGCCGCCGATGCTGAGGTCCCGCTCGCTGTCCGAGCTGATCCCCCCGCTGGCGAAGGTGTGGGCGAGGACCACGGAATGCACAGTGGCCGAGGCCGACCGCCGCTTGATGTCCTCGCGGATCATCCCTGTTGCGGCCCGGGTAACCTCAAAGTGGCTGGGGGTGTCCGCACCCAGTTGTTCGGCGACGAGCCGGGGTTCGAGCCACGGAATGCCGTAGATGGCCAGCACTGCCTCGCCACCTTCCCCGGCAGCTGTTTCCCCCAGCGGCAGTAGCAGCGGTTCGTCCAGGGCCTCGATCCTGGTCCGGAGGTGCACTCCCCCGCGTTCCAGGAGCCGGGACGCAAAGCCCAGTCGGATGGCGGAATCATGGTTGCCGCTTGTCAGCACCACCTGTGCGCCGGCCGCGGTAAGGCGCACCAGGGCCTCGTCAAGCAGGCGTACCACGTCCACGCCGGGAAGGGCGCGGTCGTAGACGTCCCCCGCCACCAGGACAACGTCCACGCGGTGCTGCTCTACAGCGCCGACCAGCTGGTCAACGAAGGCGCGCTGGGCGTCCAGCATCCCGACGCCGTGGAAGGACCGGCCCAGGTGCCAGTCCGAAGTGTGTAGTAACCGCATGTTCCTAAGCTATCGGCTGCCACTGACAGCGAAGGCAACCGCCGCGGCCACCGGGATCAGCCCCGCCTTCCTTCGAAGAAGTCCTGGGCTTCGCTGGTCCCCGGCTGGGGTTCGTCCGCGCGCGCATCCGGGCGTCCGCCCGCACTGGCAACGGCGGAATCTGCGGGCGCGGCGCCGTCTGCGTCCTGCTTTCCAAGGGCAGGGCCGGCGGCCGGCCGGCGGCCGCCAGCAGCCGCTCCGAAGCTACGGAACACCAGTCCCGCAAGGGCAGCGCCCACCAGCGGGGCAGCCAGGAAAACCCATAGCTGCGCCGCAGCCCAGTCCGAGCTGAACAGGGCGGACGAGACTGCCCGGGCAGGATTAAACGGCAGGTTGCCCACAGACTGGCCCAGCTGCAGGAGGACCGCAAAGGACAGTCCGACTGCCACGGCTGCGGCGGACCGGCCGCTGCCGTCCCGGGATTCGTCCCTGCCGGAGGTCCCCAGGAAGACTGCAACAACGATTGCGGCTCCGAGCATTTCAAGGAGCAGCACCGCAGCAAGCGGCGCCTGGATGATGGAGTGTTCGCCAAAGCCCGCCGTGACAGTGTCGAAAGCAGTGCGGCTGTCCGCGATCCCCGGCAGGGTGCGCAGGATTCCGAAGAGGGCGAGGGCGCCTGCCAGTCCACCGGCCAGCTGGGCACCGGCATAGGCGGCAGCGGCGCCGGCCCGGATCCGTCCGGCCAGGAGGTGCCCCACGGTGATGGCCGGGTTGAAGTGGCCGCCAGAAACGTGCGAGAAGGCGAGCATCGCGGCGGTCACGGCAAGGCCGGCGGCAAGTGCCGCAGGGAGGGGGCTGGAGTCCGGGATGGTGAACAGCGGAACACCGAGGCCGGCCACCACGATGAACAGCGTGCCGAATGCCTCGGCCCCGAGCCTGGGCAGCAGCCCGGGGCGGGAGGCCTCCGGACTGCGGGTCAGCAAAGCGTCGTGATGGTCAAGGGCGGGCGTACTCATGGTGGACCCTTTGGTAGGCAGAAGATGGCGGTGCGGCCGACGGGCAACCCCTCCATTATTCCAGCTGCTGTGGGCGTTTGCTGTGCGCTCGCGTCGACCCGGACGGCTAGGGCCGGGCACCCGTCCGGATGCCGGCCCCCGCCGCGGTAAATTTGCAGCATGAGCATTGAACCCGGCCTGTCCGCGCCCGCACTGAGATCACGCATCCACGGTTGCCTGCTGGGCGGCGCGTTGGGCGATGCCCTGGGCTACGCCGTCGGGATGGACTCGATGAAGGAGATCAGGCGCCGGTTCGGCGAGCGCGGCCTTACCGGTTTCCGTGAGCTGTCCGGGAGCTCCTTCTCGGACGAGACCCAGTTGACCCTTTACACGGTTGACGGACTGGTGGAGGCGCTTGAGTGGGCAAATTCCGGCGTGGGCGCGGACGTCAATGCCTGCCTGTGGCTCGCTTATCTCCGGTGGCTCGGCACGCAGGGAGAGCCTGCCCCTGCGTCTGCCCCCACTCCCCAGCCGCGGTGGATCGACCGCCAGGCGGTGCTCCACAAGCGCAGGCACCCGGATGAGACCTCCATCTCCGGGCTGGCCACGGGCGAGATGGGCACTGCCTTCCGGCCGGTAAATCCAGGATCGAAAGGCTACGGAACCGTGGTGCGTTCGGCGCCGTTCGGGCTGGTCCCGCATATCACGCCCGACGCCGTCTATAAGCTGAGTGCCGACGCCGCGTCCCTGACGCACGGGCACCCGTCGGCGCGCCAAAGTGCCGGAATCTTCAGTCTGCTGATCCACCGGCTCGTCACGGGCGAAGGGCTCCCCGAGGCGGCTGCCGCGGTGGCCGCCCACTCCCGTACGCTCAACGAGGTGGCGCCGGAACTGCCCGAACGCCTGGAATCCGCCCTCAGGCTCGCGGGCAAGGGCGTCGTCACCCCGGAGGAACTCACGGACGCGCTGGGTGAAGGCCGGACCGCGGAGGAAGCCCTCGCCGTCGCGCTTTACGCGGTGCTTGCCACTGCGCCCGGCACAGGCATGCCGGGCGCGGACAACGAGGGCAGGGACGACGCCGGCGCAGACACGCTGCCCGTCCGGCACTTCCGGGCGGCGCTGGCTTTGGCGGTGAACCACGGCGGGAACAGCGATTCCACCGGTTCACTGGCCGGGAATATCCTGGGGGCCTTCTACGGCGAGGAGTGCCTGCCCGCAGAGTGGCTCGGATCGCTGGAAGCGCCCGAGGCGGTCCGCGGCATGGCCAATCTGTTGGTGGGGGTTACGACCGCCGAAGGCTGATGTTATTGCATGCCTCGCAGACGTCTTCGGGGATCAGTCCACGCCGCTGCAGGAACCCGAAGATCACGCAGCCCAGGCAAAATCCTGCAAAAGCCTCAAGTGACGCCGCCACGACCAGGATGCCCAGCACTGCCCAGGCTGCGGGCGCTGCCCCTGCCACGAACAGGACCAGGGCCGTGGTGGACACTGCGGCCCCCATCCCCTGCGCGAAGCGCTTGGGCGGTCCGGGGACCAGCTTGACCCGTCCCAACCGCGGCGTGATGACCTTCACGGACAAAAGCGCCAGCGGCGAAACCCTCGGTCCGAACAGCACACGCAGCCAGAATCCCGCGGCGATGGCCGCCAGGCCCCACACTGAGCCGCTCACCGCCGTCACAACCGCGAGCAGCACAACCAGGCCCGCGGTCACGCGTGCGGCGTACTCATTGACGGGATTCGGGAAGGCGAACACAGAACTCATGAGCCAAGGGTAGGAGCGGCCGGTCCGGCAACCAAGGTTTGTTGCGCCGGATGAACCTTCGGGACCCTCAGGCCATGGCCGCGGCCGCGAAACCGCCCACCATCTGCAGGAACTCCCCCTCGGAGAGCACCTCGATGGCCTGCCCCCGCTCATGGAGCTCCAGGACCCGGCGGGCCTTGCCCGTCAGCCTGCCGGACCGAAGGTCCGAGGCGACAAAACCGTCGCCCACCACCAGGACCGTGGTGCGGCCGGTCACCCGGCTTTCGGGCCGGGCACCGACGTCGGCAGAGCGCCTTTTCGCCTCCGGGCGCCCCATGGACAGCTGCCCGGTGAAGACGACGGTCTGCCCGTACAGGGGATGGCCGGGCTCGGCGTCGGGGTTGGGCAGCGGGTTGGCGCCCTCCTCCGGCCAGCCCGCCTGGAAGGACTGGAGCGGCGCAGCCGTGCTGCCGGACCCAGCCGAGAGGGCGGCCAGGCTCTGCTTGGAGAGCGCATCCTTCGCCGGGTGGAAAGCCTGCTGCCGGGGCATCACCAGCCCCAGGGAAAGGTAGAGCTCGGCAATGCTGTTGGCCTGGTTCCTGCGGGCGATGTCGATCAGGATCCCCGCGCACGCCCGCGCGTCCTCGGCGGCGTCGTGATGGTTCACCAGGGGAACGCCGGCTTCCTCGGCGGCGAACGGCAGGGAGTTGGACACCAGGGAATAGCACCGCCGGGAGAGCATCACGGTGCAGACATAGTCGTAAGCCGGCCCCGGCAGGCCCGAGACCTCCAGGCCGGAACGGATCACGCCGAGGTCGAAGGCGGCATTGTGCGCCGCGAGGATGTCGTCGCCGATGAAGGCCCCGATTTCAGGGAAGAGGTCCCCGAAACGGGGTTTGCCGGCCACGTCCTCGGCCCGGATACCGTGGATCCGGACGTTGTGGTAGTCAAAGTGGTCGTGGTCCTGCGGCGGCCGCATGAGCCACGAAGCTTCCTCGACGATCCGCCCGCCCCTGACCTTGGTCAGGCCGACTGCGCAGGGCGAGCCCCGAAAGCCGTTTGCAGTCTCGAAGTCGATCGCCGTAAAGTCCAAACCCACGGCACCCACCTTACCGTCGGAAACCGTCCAAACCCGTCAAGTACCCTTGAGGGGTGAACTTTCCTGTGATGAACCACCTCGCCGTGTCCATGCTGGGCGGGGCAGGACCGGTCCAGCCCCAGCTGGCCTCCTTCCTGCCCGACTGGCTGAACCCCCAGGTCTTCCTGGCCGATCCCGCCCTGGCACCCTGGGTGGTCCTGCTGGTCTGCGGGATCGTCTTCGCGGAAACCGGCCTGCTGGTTGGCTTCTTCCTGCCGGGTGATTCCATGCTGTTCACCGCCGGACTGCTGGTGGCCACGGACACCATCAAGTTCAATGTGCTGCTGTTTGCGCTGCTGATCGTCATCTCGGCCATCGTGGGAAACCAGACCGGCTACTTCATCGGTTCAAAGGCCGGCCCCGCCATCTTCAACAAGCCAAACTCACGCCTCTTCAAGCGCGAGAACGTGGAAAACGCGCACGCGTTCTTCGAAAAGCACGGCGGCAAGGCGCTGATCCTGGCCCGCTTCGTCCCCATCATCAGGACTTTCGTTCCCGTCATCGTGGGCGTGGCCCAGATGAGCAAGAAGAAGTTCTTCCTTTTCAACGTCATCGGTGCAGTGCTGTGGGGCGGCGGCGTGACGCTCCTGGGCTACCTGCTCGGTGACCGCGTGCCGTGGGTCCGCGAGAACCTGGACATCATCTTCATCGCCATCGTCCTGGTTTCGGTCCTCCCCATCGGCGTGGAGGTCCTCCGCGGGATCTCCGCCAAGCGGCAGGCGAAGGCCTACGGCACCGATCCGGTGGACGAGTTCATCGAAGAGCACGCCCCCGAGGACGAGCAGAAGACGCCGCGCCTGCCTTAGGAAGTCGCCAGGGATCCGACGCAACAAGGTGTGCCCCCGTTCCGCCGGGGGCACACCTTTTTTGTTTGTCCAGCCAGCCGGCCACCGGCAGGCGTCAGGCCTTTGGCGCCCGAAGGGCCTCAACGATGGCAGGGAGCAGGGCGCGGAACGCCTTGCCCCGGTGGCTGATGGCGTTCTTCTCCTCGGCGGACAGCTCGGCACAGCTGCGGTCCTCCCCCGCGGGCTGGAGCACCGGATCGTAGCCGAAGCCGCCGTTCCCCCGCGGCTCGCGCAGCAGGATCCCCTCGAGTTGCCCGTATTCCACTACCTCGCGTCCGGGGGCGCCATCCATGTCCGGGACAGCGAGGGCCGCCGCGCAGACGAATGCGGCGCCCCGATGGTGGTCCGGAACGTCCGAGAGCTGGCTGAGCAGAAGCCGGAGGTTGGCGTCGTCGTCGCCGTGGCTGCCGGCCCACCGGGCTGAGAAAATCCCCGGCGCCCCACCCATGACGTCCACGGCAAGGCCGGAGTCGTCCGCGATGGCCACCAGGCCGGTGGCCTCGGCAACGGCCCGCGCCTTGAGCAGGGAATTCTCGGCGAACGTCACGCCTGTTTCGACGACGTCCGGGGCACCTGCAGCCGCCGCGTCCACCACCTGGGTGTCGACGTCGAGCCCGGGCACCTGTCCGCGCAGCAGTTCGCGCAGCTCCCGGAGCTTGCCCTTGTTGTGCGTGGCAAGGACCAGGCGGGGGGCTATGCCTTGCCACGGAGCGGGGGCCGTACTCACAGCGTGTCCGCCAAGGTTTCCCGCTGGATGGCCGCGAGCTGCGTAGTGCCCAGCAGGGCAAGGTCCAGAAGCTGGTCCAGTTCTGCCCTGTCAAAGGGTGCGCCCTCAGCCGTGCCCTGCACCTCCACGAATTTGCCGGAGCCGGTGACCACCACGTTCATGTCCGTTTCAGCCCGGACGTCCTCCACGTACGGCAGGTCCAGCATGGGAACGCCGTCGATGATGCCCACGGACACCGCGGCGATGGTGTCGATGAGGGGCTGGGCGTTCTTTGCGATCAGCTTGTTGTCCCGGGCGAACCGGATGGAATCAGCGAGGGCAACGTAGGCGCCGGTGATGGCTGCCGTGCGGGTCCCGCCGTCGGCCTGGAGGACGTCGCAGTCCAGCACGATGGTGTTCTCGCCCAGGGCCCTCGTGTCGATGATCGAGCGGAGCGAACGGCCGATCAGCCGCGAGATCTCGTGCGTGCGGCCGCCGATCTTCCCCTTGACGGATTCGCGGTCGGAGCGGGTGTTGGTTGCCCTCGGCAGCATGGCGTACTCGGCGGTGACCCAGCCGCGGCCTTCCCCCTTGAGCCAGCGCGGGACCCCCGCGGTCAGGGAGGCGGTGCACAGGACCCGGGTGTTGCCGAACTCGATCAGGGCCGATCCTTCGGCCTGGGAAGACCATCCGCGGGTGATGCTGATGGGCCGGAGCTGGTCGGGAGCGCGGCCGTCGGCACGCACGATGGGCACTGCAGTTGCTTCAGAAGTCATGCCTTTAGCTTATCCACTGCAGGTGCTGCCGACGCCTGGCCCTGTTTCGGAGGCCTAGATGGTGTAGTGGACCCCGGCAACCGCCACCGCAACGTCGCCGCCGAACACCGGCCGGGCCTCCGCCATCACGGTGGTCTGGGACGTCCATACCGGAATGTGCGTCAGCAGGAGCCGGCGCGCCCCCGCGGCCGCGGCGGCCTCCCCCGCACGCTTGCCAGTGAGGTGGACGTCCTTGATGCCGTCGTCGCGGCCTTCCTCGAATGCAGCTTCGCACAGGAAAAGGTCGGCGTCCTTCGCGGCTTCCTCAAGCCCGGCGCAGGAATCGGTATCACCGGAGTACGTCAGGGTCCGCGAGACGGTACCGCCCTCCTTGTCCGGTTCCACCACTTCCACCCGCAGGGCGTAGGCCTCCTCCA
This sequence comes from Arthrobacter sp. PGP41, assembly GCF_002953935.1. NCBI lineage: Bacteria > Bacillati > Actinomycetota > Actinomycetes > Micrococcales > Micrococcaceae > Arthrobacter > Arthrobacter sp. PGP41. The sequence goes on from NZ_CP026514.1 coordinate 2,729,795, forward strand.
CGGGGTGGTTCACTGCAAAGGGGGTAACAGTGAAGGGGCCCACGGTGACCGGCTGGCGCTCGGCCCAGTTGGTGAAGTCGAATTCCTCATGCATGCCCGGGTCCAGCGGCAGCCCGTAGGCGGTGGCCATCCGGTCTGCAGTGGCGGCCGGTCCCCAGACCGGAATCCGTCCCCGGCCCCAGCCGCCGGGCTTCCAGCGGACGGCCACGTGCAGGCCGCAGAGGTCCATGCAGTGGTCGGGGTGCAGATGGGTCAGGAAGATCGCGTCGATGTCCTCGAGGTCCGTGTACCGCTGGATGGCCCCCAGTGCGCCGCTGCCCAGGTCCATGACCACTTTCCAGGTCCGCTCGCCGTCGTTCGCGGTCAGGAGGTAGCAGGATGCAGGCGATCCGGGACCGGGAAACGAGCCGGTACAGCCGACGATGGTGAGCTTCACTGGCCCGGCCCCCCGGTGGCTGACGTGCCAACAAAGTTGGAGATCCGCGGACGGGCGGCGGCGTTCCGGGCGGCAGCGATCATCTCGGGGGTGATCCGGGCCAGGCTGCCGGTGGGGTACTGCGCGGACACATGGTCCACGTGCCGGACGGAGAGCACTTCCGGGCCAAGGAACCGCCTGGCCAGGGCCTCGAACTGGCCGGCGTCTCCGGTTGCCACAAAATGGTGTTCCGGGGGTGCGGCATCCGTGCGCTGGAGACCGTGCGTGGCAAGGGCGCGGTAGACGTCCTTGGCGGTCTCCTCGGCGCTGGATACGAGGGTCACGTCCGCTCCCATGACGTAGGAGATGACCCCGGTGAGCAGCGGGTAGTGCGTGCAGCCCAGGACCACCGTGTCCACGCCCGCCGCCTTGAGGGGAGCAAGATACTCCTCGGCAACAGCAAGCAGGGCCGGCCCGGTGGTGATGCCTGCCTCCACGTAGCTGACGAATTCAGGGCATGCCACCGAAGTGATCGCCAGGTCGGGAGCCGCGGCAAACGTGTCCTCGTAGGCCCGCGACCCCACCGTGGCGGAGGTACCGATCACGCCCACCCGTCCGCTGCGGGTTGCAGCCACGGCACGCCGCACCGCCGGCTGGATGACCTCGATGACGGGAATGCCGTACTTGGCCGTGTAGCGCTCGCGGGCGTCCCGCAGGACAGCGGCCGACGCCGAGTTGCAGGCAATGGTGAGCAGCTTGACCCCGGAGTCCACCAGTTCGTCCATCACGCCGAGGGCGTTTGCCCGCACCTCCGCGATGGGCAGGGGGCCATAGGGTCCGTGCGCCGTGTCCCCCACATAGAGGATGGACTCGTTGGGCAGCTGGTCGATGATGGACCGTGCCACCGTCAGGCCGCCCACGCCGGAATCAAAGACACCGATGGGCCGCGACTCCACGGCGGCGGCAGGGAAGTCGCTGGCGTCGGACCCGGCGGCAGCGCCTGCCGGCGGATCCATGCTCGAGGCTCTACTCATGATTATTCGAGGATAGGGCTTCCCTGCAGCCCCAGCCATGAACTTGTGGCCAGCAGCTCATGTCTGGTGTGTCACAGCACGGGGACGGAGAACGGCCTGCGCCGCTCATCGGCGGGCGTCCAGGGACTGCAGCATGGCCTGGACCAGTGACTCCTGGAGCCAGGTGGCAAAGTTGTAAACCAGCGCCAGGTAGCTTTCCACGTCCTCGGCCTGGGACCAGTCCTGCATGAGGTGGACGTGTTCGGCATCCTCCTCATCCTGGATGTCCAGCCGCTCAGCCAGGACAAGCCGGACATCGTTCAGCGCCATGGACCAGTGCTTCGCCCCTTCGGGCGTCAGCACGATCTCGTCCTTGTCCAGGTCCAGGGCGGCCGCCTGCAGGGCGCCGATCTTCGTCTCCCGCAGCGACCGTTCGGTGAGCTGGCGGAACTCAAGGGACGCACCGGCGTCGTCCTTCATGACATTGGGAAGGAGCCGCTTGACGGCGCGGTCCGACGGCTCGGCGACGTCCATGTCCAGTCCGATCAGTGCTGCCAGCGGATCCTGACCGGCCCGTTCCTCCGGCTGGAGCATGGAAATGACGTCACTGATGAGGCTGCGCAGCAGGTCCCGCTCCGCCGGTTCCAGGTAGCCGGCAATGCCCTTGAGTCCGTATTTGAATGCCTTAGCCACGTTTCCCCTTGCCCTGGCCCGGTCCGCCGGATTTCCGGGAGGGGCCGCCGTTCCCGCCGCTGGCCTTCTCCACTGTTGCCCACAGGCCAAAGCCGTGCATCGCCACCGCGTGACGCTCCACCTGTTCCTTGCTGCCGGAGGCAACAATGGAGCGGCCCTTTTTGTGGACCTCCATCATGAGCTTGTTCGCCTTGCTCTCCGAGTAGCCGAAGTAGCTCTGGAAAACGTAGCTCACGTAGCTCATGAGGTTGACGGGATCGTTCCAGATCACCAGGTTCCAGGGGATGTCCGGTGCGGTCAGGGAATCGGTGGATTCCGCTGTTCCGGTCCGGGTGCCCACCTGTGTATCAGGGCCGGGCGCAACGCTAATGGTCATCTGTCCATTCTATGGGGAGGACGGCCCCTCGCCGGCGAGGGGCCCGCGGCGAAACGAAGCGAGACGTGGGAGCCGGTGGGTGGGCCCACGCCGGCGAGGGGCCCGCGGCGAAACGAAGCGAGACGTGGGAGCCGGTGTGTGGGCCCACGCCGGCGAGGGGCCCGCGGCGAAACGAAGCGAGACGTGGGAGCCGGTGGGTGGGCCCACGCCGGCGAGGGGCCCGCGGCGAAGCGAAGCGAGACGTGGGAGCCGGTGGGTGGGCCCACGCCGGCGAGGGGCCCGCGGCGAAGCGAAGCGAGACGTGGGAGCCGGTGGGGACTAGAGTGATTTTCGTGAGTACCTCCACCGGCTGGGACCATCCCCGCACGTCCTTTTACACCGACCACTACGAGCTGACCATGCTGCAGGCGTCGCTCCATTCGGGGGCCGCGCACCGCAAGTCGGTGTTCGAGGCGTTCGCCCGCCGCCTGCCGGACGGCAGGCGCTACGGGATCGTGGCGGGCACCGGACGGCTGCTGGAGGGCATCGCCAACTTCCGCTTCGGGGACGCCGAGCTGGACTTCCTGGAGCGCACCAAGGTGGTCAATGCGCAGACCCTTGAATACCTGGCCTCCTACCGTTTTTCCGGGGATATCTGGGGCTATCCCGAGGGTGAAGCGTACTTTCCCAACTCCCCCATCCTGATCGTCGAAGCCACCTTCGCCGAAGCCTGCATGCTGGAGACCTACCTGCTGTCCGTGCTTAACCACGACAGCGCCATCGCCTCTGCCGCGTCCCGCATGGTCAGTGCCGCCGGAGGCCGCCCCTGCATCGAGATGGGCTCCCGGCGCACCCACGAGGAAGCGGCCACCGCCTCCGCCAGGGCGGCCATCATTGCCGGGTTCGACAGCACCTCCAACCTTGAGGCCGGCATCCGCTACGGGATCAGGACGGTGGGCACCGCCGCCCACTCCTTCACCCTCCTGCACGACACCGAACGCGACGCGTTCGAGGCACAGATTGCGTCCCTCGGGCACCATACGTCCCTGCTGGTGGACACGTACGACGTCGAAGCGGCCGTCCGCACGGCAGTGGACCTTGCGGGTCCCCACCTGGGAGCGGTCCGGCTGGATTCCGGAGACCTGGTTGCACAGGCCCAGTGGGTGCGCCGCCTCCTGGACGACCTCGGCAACGAGAACACCAAGATCGTGGTCACGTCCGACCTCGACGAGTACGCCATTGCTGCCCTGCAGTCCGCCCCGGTCGATTCCTACGGCGTGGGCACCTCCCTGGTCACCGGCTCGGGCGCACCCACCGCCAGCATGGTCTACAAACTGGTCAGCCGCACGGACGATGACGGAAACTTCGTCTCCGTCGCCAAGGCGGCCAAGAACAAGGCCAGCGTAGGCGGCCGGAAATACGCGCTGCGCAAGCTGGATGAACGCGGCATCGCCACTGCCGAAGTGGTGGGCGTGGGGCACCGGCCCGAGGATGACGGCAATGACCGCCCGCTGCTCCAGCAGTTCATGAAGAACGGGGAGGTGCTGCCGGGCTGGACCGGCCATGAAGGCGTGCTCCGCGCGCGCCAGCGCCATGCGGATTCCATGGCGGAACTCCCCCCTGTGGTCAACCGCCTGCAGCGCGGTGAAGCCGCCATCCCTACTCTCTATGAAGAAAACTGAGGAGGACTGATGTCCCGCGCACTGATCATCGTCGACGTCCAGAACGATTTCTGTGAGGGCGGTTCGCTCGCCGTTTCCGGCGGTGCGGACGTTGCCGGCGCCATCAGCGAATATGTGGACGCCCACCACGGCGAGTTCGACCACATTGTGGCCACCCAGGACTGGCACATCGACCCCGGCGCCCACTTCTCCGACACGCCGGACTTCAAGGACAGCTGGCCGCCGCACTGCGTGGCCGGGACCCGGGGCGCCGAACTCCATCCGGACCTCGACACCGAATACATCCAGGCGTACTTCCAGAAAGGCCAGTTCGCCGCGGCCTACTCCGGCTTCGAGGGCCTCCTGGCCCCTGAAGACGCAGTGCCTACGGGAGAACGCCAGCCGGGAGCCCTGCCAGGACCGGCCGGCGAGGAAAAGTTTGCCCCGGACGAGGACGCGATCGGGCTGGATGACTGGCTGCAAAGCCACGACGTCGAAGACGTTGTGGTGGTGGGAATCGCCACCGACTACTGCGTCATGGCCACGGCCCTGGACGCCGTCCAGGCGGGCTACTCCGTCACCGTGCTCCGGTCCCTGACTGCGGGGATCGCGGAGGACCTGGAGGACGCAGTGGCCGAAATGGAACTCGGCGGGGTAGAAGTCGCCTGATTCCCTGGCAGCTTCGGCCGCTACTTGCGGCCGATGAACCAGTCCTGGAGCTTCCGCAGCCGGGACTGCAGCTGTTCCTCGTTCGCCTGGGCAACCGGCGGGCCGCCGCACACCGTCCGCAGCTTGGTATGCACCACGCCGTGGGGGGTCCCCGTCCGGGCTGACCAGGCGGCCACGTTCTTGGCGAGCTCGTTCCGGAGGTCCATCAGCATCCGGTGGTCCGGGACGGCGGGCGCAGGGGCTTCCGCCGCGGCGGGCGCCTTCCGGTTTTTCCGGTTCAGCTGCTCGTGCTGGCGCTGCCGGAGGAGCGTGCCCACCTGTTCGGCGTCCAGCAGCCCGGGAATGCCCAGGAAGTCCATTTCGTCGTCGGACCCCACCTCGCCGCCGGTGCCGAACTCGCCGCCGTCAAACAGCACCCGGTCAAAGGAAGCCTGCGAGTCCAGGGCCTCGAACTTGCCCTTCGTCAGGCTGTCCGACGCCTTGTCCTCCCGGTTGGCCTCCGCCATCAGCGAGTCTTCCGGGTTGAACAGGCCGTCGGCGTCTTCCTTCTCCGGGCGGTCCAGGGCGTGGTCCCGTTCCGCCTCCATGGAGTTGGCCAGGGCCATCAGCTGCGGCACCGAGGGCAGGAAGACCGACGCCGTTTCCCCGCGCTTGCGGGCACGCACGAAGCGCCCCACAGCCTGGGCAAAAAACAGCGGCGTTGACGTTGACGTGGCGTACACGCCCACGGAAAGCCGGGGTACGTCAACGCCTTCGGACACCATCCGGACCGCCACCATCCAGCGTTTCTCGCTGGCGGTGAATTCCTCGATCTTGCTGGATGCCTTGGCGTCGTCGGAAAGGATGACCGTGGGCGATTCCCCGGTGATCCTCTTCAGCTGCCCGGCGTAGGCCCGCGCGTCCTCGTGGTCCGTGGCAATCACCAGCCCGCCGGCGTCGGGGACGGTCCGCCGGACCTCGCTGAGGCGCTTGTCAGCACCTGCCAGGACAGCGGGGATCCACTCACCGGCGGGATTCAGGGCAGTCCGCCACGCGTGGGAAGTGATGTCCTTGGTGACGGCGGCTTCGCCGAGCGAGGCCGCCATCTCTTCACCGGCGCTGGTCCGCCAGCGCATCTGTCCCGAATAGGCCATGAACATCACGGGACGGACAACGTGGTCCCGCAGGGCGTTGCCGTAACCATAGGTGTAGTCAGCCTTGGAGCGGCGGATCCCGTCCCGGTCCTCGGCGTACTCCACGAACGGGATGGGCGAGGTGTCCGAGCGGAACGGCGTACCGGTCAGCGAGAGGCGCCGCACTGCGGGGTCGAACGCCTCGCGCAGGCCGTCACCCCAGGACAGGGCCTCGCCGCCGTGGTGGATCTCGTCCAGGATCACCAGGGTGCGGGCAGCCTCGGTCTTGGCACGGTGCAGCAGCGGTTTGCTGGCCACCTGGGCATACGTGACGGCCACGCCGATGAAGCCGCGGCCGTGCTGGCCGTCCGAGTTCTTGAAGTTGGGGTCGATGGCGATCCCCACCCTGGCCGCCGCATCCGCCCACTGCCGCTTGAGGTGGTCAGTGGGCGCCACGATGGTCACCCGATTCACGGCGCCGGAGTCAATAAGCGTGGAGGCCACGCGGAGGGCAAAGGTGGTCTTGCCGGCGCCGGGGGTTGCTACCGCGAGGAAATCACGGGGGCTGTTGCGCAGGTATTGGTCAAGCGCTTCCTGCTGCCAGGCACGGAGTTTCGGGGCGGTTCCCCAGGCTGCGCGTTCCGGATAAGCCGGAGGCAGGGTGGGGCCGCCAAAGAGCGTCTCCGTCACTATTTGTTGTTGCCCGAGTCCCCTCCGGGACCCTTGCCGCCGTCGTTGCCCGGGCGGAGGCCGTCATAGACCTCTTTGCACATCGGGCACACCGGGAATTTCTGCGGGTCCCGGCCCGGCGTCCAGACCTTGCCGCACAGGGCGATGACGGGCTCCCCCGTCAGCGCGGACTCCATGATTTTTTCCTTGCGCACATAGTGCGAAAAGCGCTCCCGGTCCCCGGGTTCCACTTCCTGGCGCAGTTCCTCGCGCTCAATGGTGGCTGTGGACGATCCAGCCCCGGAAAGCTCGCGCATCGGGTCGTTCTCGAGAGGGTCCGTCATGCTAGTCATGCGACCCATCTTAGCCGTTCCGGCGGTGCGACGTTCGACGCCGGAGGCTGCCGCCGCGCCGCCCGGAACCGGCCGCCGTCGTACTTTTCCGCTGGGTACCGTGGCGGCCGGCCCACGGTCAGCCAGCGGCCAGCCGGTGGTCAGAGGCCCTGCCAGGCGGGCTTGTTGTCATAGGTGTGGCGATAGAAATCCGCCAGCTTCAGCGCCGAGGCGGCGGCCTGGTCCAGCAGGACGGTGGCGTGCGGATGGAACTGGAGGATCGACGCCGGGCAGATGGCCGAGACGGGACCCTCCACGAAGTCGCGGACCGCCTGGGCCTTGCGCGCGCCCGTTGCCACCAGGATGACATGCCGCGCCTCCATGATGGTTCCGAGGCCCTGGGTCAGGACGTGGTGCGGGACCTCGGCCAGGCTGCTGAAGAACCGGGCGTTGTCCCGCCGTGTCTGCTCGACGAGGCTTTTGATGCGGGTCCTGGAGGCGAAGGAGGACCCTGGTTCGTTGAAGGCGATGTGGCCGTCCGTACCCACCCCCAGGAGCTGGAGGTCGATTCCGCCGGCGGCCGCGATGGCTTCCTCGTAGGCGCGGCAGGCGGCCGGGATATCCTCGGCTGTCCCGTCAGGTCCGTGCACATTCTCCGGGGAGATGTTCACCCGGTTGGTGAATTCACGCCGGATGACTTCGCGGTAGGACTCGGGATGGCCGGCAGGAAGGCCCACGTATTCGTCCAGGGCAAAGGCGTGCGCCCGGCCAAAGTCCAGGCCGTCCCGTTCGTGCCGGGCGGCAAGCTCATCGTAGACGGGCAGCGGGGACGAGCCCGTGGCCAGGCCCAGGACGGCATCCGGTTTGCGCCGCAGGAGTTCCTCGATGGCGTCCGCGGCGAGCTTGGCGATCTGTTTGCTGCCGTTGAGGATGACTACTTCCATGCTGTTCCTTTCCGAAGCGTTTCAGCGGTTAACGGTCACTTGGGCCAGGAGCTCGGGACCGCGGGCGTCCAGCCATTTTCCGCCCAGCCGCACGCCTGCCACGAACAGGATCAGGCCCAGGGCCGTCCCTGCGGCAAGGTTGATCCAGCCGAAGAGCCTGTCGCCGGTCACCAGCTGGGCGGTCAGGAGCCCGGCCTCCGGCAGGACCAGGACCATCAGGACCACCAGTCCGCCGAACTGCACCGCGAGGGTCTGCCCCACATTGCCCGGCGGTTTCTTGAAGGGGCTGTCGCCCGGCACCGGAACGGCAACGGTGTAGCGGGCGGAGACAACCGAGGACAGGCCCAGGCCGGTGAACAGGACGCCCATGCTCAGGCCCAGCTGGCCGGGCAGGGCACCCCAGTCCCCGGTGAAGGCGGAGTGCCCGACGGCGAACACCAGCACCACGGGCAGGGCGAACGCCAGGCAGGCCAGGGCCCGGCCCAGCCGGTCCGCCACGCCCTGGACGCCCGTGGCCAGGTGGAGGGCGAACGCGGTGTTGTCGTAGGACACGTCGGCGGAGATGGACCAGGCGAGGATGAATGCGCACAGCGGGGCGAGGAAAGCCAGGCTGGTGTAATCCCCGGTCTGGCTGCCCTGGAACAGCAGCACCACGGGAAGCAGCGGGATCACCACCAGGGAGCCGGAATACCGGGGATCCCGGAACCAGTAGGTGAGGCATCTTGCCATCACCGCGCCCGCCGGGACGGCGGGCAGGATCCCCAGGAGTCCCAGCCTGCCGCCTTTCCGTTTCCCGCTGCCTGCGTAGGGAGGAGTCACCAGCGCGCGCTCGAGCAAAAGCTTCCAGGCCCACGCAAGGGCGGCAAGGGTTGCCGCGGAGAGTATCACCTTCAGGGCTGCCGGGCCCGGCTCGCCGGCGGCGACATCACCGGCAATGGACCATGGGGCCCCGAGCGGTGTCCAGGACAGCATGCGGGCAAAGCCGGGGAGGAATCCGGCGGACGAGGAGATGCCCTGGGCTACTCCTGCCACGATCGGCCCCATCAGGACCAGTGGCACCATGAAGGCGATGGCACTGACGTCTTTAAAGCGCCGTGACGCCGCCAGGCTTGCCGTTGCCGTGGTGACCACCTTGGCGATCACGACGCAGGTCAGCACCCCCAGCACTGCTCCTGCGAAGGCAGCGAGCGCGGGAAGGAAGGCCCGGGACCACGTCACCACTGTTGCCAGTGCAACGAGGGACGTTGCCACCCCGGGAATTCCGACCAGGCCGCCCAGGGCCAGCCCCGCCAGCATCTGGTTCATAGGGATTGCAAAGGTCGTGAAGCGCGCAGGGTCCAGGGTCATATCCGTTGCTGACGCCACGACAGGCACGATCCCCCAGCCCAGGACGGCGGCGGACCCGCCCAGTACCACGGCGCCGTAGGCAAGATCGTGGGGCGCGTTGCGCAGCAGGACCAGGACCACCACCAGCATTCCCACCAGACCGAATGCATAGAGTCCGGCGAAGGCCAAGCCCACGAGCTGCCAGGGGCTGCGCCGCAGGCCGTTCCGCAGCAGGGTGAGCTTGAGCCTCAGAAGGTGCGCAACCATTCCAGTCCCTCCGTGTGGCTGCGGCCGCCAACCAGCTGGACGAACCGGTCCTCAAGTGTTGCCCCGTCGCGCACCTCGTCCACGGTTCCCGCGGCCAGCAGCCGGCCGCCGGCCACCACTGCCACGTGGTCGCACATCCGCTGGACCAGGTCCATGACGTGGCTGGACACCATGACCGTGCCGCCGGAGGCAACGTAACTGTCCAGGATCGAACGGATGTTAGCCGCGGAAATCGGGTCCACCGCCTCGAAGGGCTCGTCCAGGACCAGGAGCCTGGGCGCGTGGATGAGGGCGGAGGCCAGCGCAATCTTCTTGGTCATGCCCGCAGAGTAGTCCACCACCAGTGTCCCGGCGTCGTCCTGGAGGTCCATGGCCGCGAGCAGGTCCGCGACGCGCGTGGCCACGACCGCCTTGTCCATTCCCCGCAGCAACCCGGCATAGGTGATCAGCTGCTCCCCGGTCAGCCTGTCAAACAGCCGCACGCCGTCAGGCAGGATGCCCATTAACCGTTTGGCTTCCAGCGGTCTTTGCCATACGTCCACGCCATGGACCACCGCTGTTCCAAAGTCCGGGCGAAGCAGGCCGGTGGCCATGGACAGCGTGGTGGTCTTGCCGGCACCGTTGGGGCCCACTATGCCGTAGAAGGAACCAGCCGGCACGTCCAGGCTGATGCCGTCCACGGCGATTTTGCCGCCGAAGCGCTTGGCCAGTCCCCTGATGGACAAGGCAGGCAGGTGTGCCGCAGGGCCGGGAAGCGCGGCCGGGTCCGGTGGCAGCGCCGGGTCGGGTTGCGGAGCAGTCATGAAGCCAGCGTAGCCCTCAGTCCACCCCTTGGGGGTCCTCCCGCAGGACTAGTAGAAGAGGCGTGGCAACGCCGCTCCAGCTGTGCCCTTGTGCTGCCGGCGGGCCTCCAACGGGCCCGACGTCAGAACGAACGCCGGGGAACGGCCCGTTCGTATTGCGGCGGCCACGCAATATCGTGGCCCAGTTCGAAGGCGGCCCGCAGCCACCAGTGCGGGTCCCGCAGCGCTGCCCTGGCAATGAGGACGCCGTCAGCCTGTCCGGTGGCGATGGCATGTTCAGCCTGTCCCGCCGAGGTCAGCAGGCCAACGGTGCCGGTGGCAACTCCGGCTTCCTTGCGGATGGCGGCGGAAAAACCGGTCTGGTAGCCGGGGCCGGCCTTGATTTGCTGATGAGCCACGGCACCCCCGCTGGAAACGTCGATGAGGTCCACCCCGTGTTCGGCTGCCTGCCGGGCCAGGCGCACCGAAGCGGCAAGGTCCACCCCACCTTCCGCCCAGTCGCTGGCGGAGATCCTCAGGAGCAGCGGCATGGACTCCGGAATGACCGCCCGTACGGCGTCCACCACTGCGAGCATCAGGCGGTTCCTGCCGGCTTCGTCCCCGCCCCACTGGTCATCTCGGGTATTAATCAACGGGCTTTGGAACTGATGGAGCAGGTACCCGTGGGCGGCATGGATTTCCAGGGTGTCGAAGCCTGCGTCCACGGCACGTCCGGCAGCGGAGGCGAAATCGCCGATGACGCCGTGGATCTGTTCCCCGGTCATCGCGGCGGGAACGGCATAGCCGTCGAAAGCCGACGCCGAGGGGCCCACCGTGGTCCAGCCGCCGTCGGACTCCGGCACGCTGCCCTGCCTGCCGGAAAAGGGCCAGTAGGTGGAGGCCTTCCTGCCGGCATGGGCGAGCTGCACGCCGATCTTGGCCTCCGCCGGGCCGTGGCGGTGCACGAAGGACGTGATCCGCTGCCAGGCCTCGGCCTGTGCGTCATTGTAGAGGCCGGCGTCCCGGGGACTGATCCTGCCTTCGGCGTTGACGGCCGCTGCCTCGGTGAGGATCAGCGCTGCGCCGCCGGCGGCGAAGGACCCCAGGTGCATCAGGTGCCAGTCGTTCGGCACCCCGGGGGCGTCGTCGGGATCGCAGCTGTACTGGCACATCGGTGAGACCCAGCCCCGATGCCGGAGCTCCAGTCCTCGGAGTTTCAGCGGCTGGAACAGTGCCGGCACTAGAAGAGGACTCTCGCCAGTGCCTGGCGCGCCTTGCCCACCCGCTCGTCCGCGGCCCCCACTACGTCGAACAGCTCCAGCAGGCGGACGCGGGCAGTTTCACGCTCCGGGCCAAAGTTCCTCCCGATGAAGGAGACCAGCCGGTTCAGCGCATCCTCCACGTGGCCGCCCACCACATCCAGGTCCGCCACGCCCAGCTGGGCCTGAAGGTTGTCCGGTTCGTTGGCGGCCAGGATCCGAAGGGCTTCGCTGTCCTGCGCGGAGAGCGGCTGCAGCCTCGCCATCAGCTCCACCTGGGCCAGGCCGGCCTTTGCCTCGTGGTCCGAGGGCATTTCGGCCAGCGCCTGGCGGTAGGCCTCGGCTGCTGCGGCGTAGTCCCCCGCCTCAATGGCGTCAAAGGCCGCCTGGTGCAGCGGTGGCAGGGGCGCCGGACTGTCGTCTCCACCGGCACCGGCACCGGCGCCCAGGCTTCCGGTCACTCCGTTGGCCGCTGCCACCTTGAGCAGTTCGTCAAAGAGGCTGCGGACCTGCTGTTCGTCTGCGCCGCCCTGGAAGAGCGGTACTGGCTGGCCCTTGAGGACGGCCACCGCGGTGGGCACGGCCTGAACCTGGAAGGCCTGGGCCAACTGCGGGAACGCCTCGATGTCCGCGGCGCCGAGGACCAGGCGGCCGCCGTAGCTAGCCACCACCCGCTCCAGGACGTCCAGCATGGTTGCGGACTCCGGCGAGTAGGAAGCCCAGAGCGCAAAAACAACCGGAACCTGCGCGGAAAGCTCCACGAGCTGCTGGAAATTGCCTTCCGTGACGTTGACTTTCAGTTCCGGCGAACCGGGAGCATCGGGGGCCGCCCCTGCAGCGGCACCGGGAGATCCGCCCTGCGGCGTTCCGGTCCCGGCAGGGGACGCGGGGCGCTGCTTCAGCGTGGAAAGGTCGACGGCGCCGCGCAGGTTAAGCAGGTTGGCAGCGGCAGGAGGGACTGGGCGGGAAGCTGGCGAACTCATGCTTTCCACTCTAGCCACTCCGGCCGCTGCCGGGGCTACTGCGGGAACCGGGGTTACTTGAAGCTGGCCCCCGTCAGCCCGCGGGTCGCAGCGACGAGCTTCATCGGATCGGTTGACCCTGCGGGCGGCACGTACACGGCCACGGACTCCGCGAAGCTCAGGACCATGCCGGTGGTGGTTTCCTTGCCGCCGGCCAGGGCTGCGGCGTCGTCACCAATGGTGAGCTTGTCACCCGCGGCCTTGGGGGTTCCCTCGAAGCCGAAGTTGATCCGGCCCACGACCAGGGCGCCGCCGTCTGCCGTCCGGAAGACAACCGTATTTTCCGGAGCCACCTTATGGGTGAAGGAGAAGGTGCCGTTCTCGCCGGCCTTCACCACCTCGGCCTGGTAGGACAGGGTGTCGGCAATGTACGGCGAGGACTCCCCTTCCACGAGCTTGTCCTTGTAGGCGGACTCAGCGGAGGTAAGGCGGTCGGCAAGGCCTGACATGGCTTCCTCACCGCTGTAGAGCAGGCCGGTCTTGTCGCCGGCAGGCAATGTATCCGTACCGTCCCGGTTGATGGTGGGGAAGGTGGTGCCAGGCTGCAGCGGGTTGGTTTCCACGAGCTTGTAGTTTTCGCGCGGAGAGGGCTGGACCAAGGTCAGCAGCTGCGGCACCACGTTGCCATCACCCTGGGTTACGGCCATGACGGACCGCGGCCACTCGCGGTCGCTGGTCACCACGGTCGTGAGCAGCTTGGTGGAGCGGACCGGCATGCGGGCCTCGTAGGAGCCCACCTGGGAACGGATCTTGTAGTTCTGGGTGCGGACTTCGAGCTCGGTGCCACCCACGCGGTCCGCGAGCTTGGCCGCATCCTTTGCAGCATCGCCGGCGTCAACGGCGCTGGAGACCTGTTCCAGGATCCTGCGGAACTGGGCATCCAGCAGGACCGGTCGACCGGACTGCTCCTGCGCGGCGGACGAATCCGGGGAAGGCGCCGGCGACGTGGCGCTGGCGGCGGCACCGGTTCCGGCCACTACAGCAACAGCCATTACTCCGGCGGCCGCCATGGTAACCCGCGAGGACCGCGCCTCGTTGCGGGCCCGGGCGCGCTGCGCAAAGCCGCTGCCCTTGCCGTCGCCTTCGCCGTTGCGCTTGCGGGCGGAGAGCAGGGCCAGCGCGATTCCACCCAGGATCAGCAGCGAGCCGAGAGTGATCAGCGGGATGGCCCAAGGGGTGGACGTGTCATTGGGGAACGTCATGGAAACCGTGGCCGGCGCCGGCTTGGTTCCGTCGGACGCAAGCAGGAGGGTCCAGTCGCCGTCGGCCGGTGCGTTCCACGAGTACTCAAGCTCGCCGCTCGCGTTCTCGGTGGAAACCCAAAGGTCCGAGCCGGCCGGGTTGGGTGCAGTGGCTTCGCCGTCGGCGTGTTCAACCTGCAGCGATTTCCCGTCCCCGGACACGCCGGTGATGGTGTTGTGCGCAGTCTGGCCCACCCAGGCATCCACGTCGTCCGGGCGGCCCGCTGCCAGGAGGAAGCTGCCGTCGCCCTCGATATTGATCTTGACGGTCCCGCCGTGAAGGGTGCGCAGGTTTTGGTCGATCACGGTCAGCGGGGCCTCGGCAGCATCAACCGGCGCGGTGGCCGTAAAAGTCTCGGAGGGGGCCCAGATGGTTTTCTGGCCGATGCCGGCCAGAAGTGTCAGGAGGCCGAGCAGCACGAGTGCGACTGCAGTCTTTAAACGCAAGGGAACACCTATCATCAGCGGGGGTTTCCTATCAATAGTATCCGTTTTGTTATCGAAGGCCCGGACCAGGGCTTCGGCGGGGACCTCCAGCGTGCCGGCGGCCGGGCCGTTCCGCTGCTGTTGACAAGGCTGCTGATAGTGTTTGCGATGATCATCACACCGGCCCGCCGACGCGGTGCCGCCAACGGAACAGGCCCTTAAAACCAGTGACTGACAAGACGGACGAATCCTCCGCGGCGCCAGAGAACCCGGTGGGTGGGCAGCCGCCGGCAGCCGCTCCGCAGGGTCCTGCAGCTGCCCGCAGGAAGAGGCCCGCCGCGGCCGCCCTCGGGTTGCTCCTTCACCGCCTGCGCCAGCCCCTCCCCGGCGCCCAGCCCCGGCTCCGGTTCGAAATGCCGCCGGAGTACTCCCGCCAGAACGGGGAAGGCGCCAGCCATGACAGCGCGGTACAGCCGCAGTTCGGCAGTCCCGGCCCCCGGATCTCGCCGCAGCATCCCCTGTACCTGGGCTTCATGGGCACGGTGGGCGTCGGACTTGCCCTGCTGGTCTACTGGATTGGCTCCAACACCACGCAGCTGCTGCTGTGGATTGTGGCTGCGCTGTTCATAGCGCTGGGGCTCGAACCTGTGGTCGGCTGGCTGGAAAGCCGGAAGATCCCCCGGCCCGCGGGAATCCTGGTGTCCGTCACGGTGCTGGTAAGCGCCGTCGTCGGCTTTTTTGCCACCCTCATTCCCACCATCGTGGAGCAGGTCACGCAGATCGTCGAGCAGGCACCGGTGTGGATCCGGGACTTCATCGACTCCGACTTTTTCCGCAGCCTGGATGACCAGTTCGGCGTGCGCGACCGGATCACAGAGGAACTGGAGAAGTTCGTCAACGACCCCGCCGCTATGGGCGGGATTTTCGGCGGCGTGGTGGGCTTTGGCTCCACCGTGGCCAACGGCCTCTTCGGCACCCTGATTGTCCTGGTGCTGAGCCTGTACTTCCTTGCCGCCCTGCCAGCAATGAAGAAGTGGGGCTACCGGCTTGCTCCGCGGTCGCGGCGGCACCGCGTTGAAGCGCTGTCCGAGGAAATCACCCGATCGGTGGGCAACTATGTGATCGGCCAGGCGGTGGTTGCCCTCCTGAACGCCACCTTCGCCTTCATAGTGATGTCCATCGTGGGCATCCCTTTCGCCCTGCTGCTGGCGTTCGTGGTGGCCCTGCTGGCGTTCATTCCGCTGGTGGGCGGCATGATTGCGGGGATCGTGGTGCTGCTGGTTTCGCTCACCGAGGGCTGGCAGGCGGCGGCGGTCTACGCGATCTGCTACTTCGCCTACCTGCAGTTCGAGGCCTACTTCATCTCCCCGCGCATCATGCAGAAGGCCGTGGCGGTCCCCGGCGCCGTGGCCGTCATTTCAGTCATTGCCGGCGGCAGCCTGCTGGGCGTGCTCGGCGCGCTGATCGCCATTCCGACGGCGGCCGCCGTCCTGCTGCTGGTCAGGGAGATCTACATCGTCAGGCAGGACCAGCACTAGGTGTGCGTCACCGGACCGGCCCCAGCCGTTCCCTAGGCTGAAGCTGTTGCCGCGGGCCCGTTCCATTCGTGCGGCAGTCCGGCAGCGCCCGATCCCGCCTCGGTGACGTCATCCACAATTTCGTTGAGCACCCGGGAGGCGTACTTCTCCCCCACCCACAGGTGCTTTGCGCCGTCCACGCCCACCACGCGGGCCTGCGGGACCAGGCTGAAGCGTTCGGCCGCCTCGGCAGGCTTGAGGAAGTCGTCATGCTCCGGCACCAGCACTGTGAGCGGCTTTCCTGATGCGGCCCACTGGAGCAGGTCCTTGTCCGTGGCGCGGTGCAGCGGGGGCGAGAGCAGGACGGCGCCCTCAATCAGGGACGCCACCGGCTCTACGGCTCCGTACATGAGTGCGAGTTCCGTGCCAAAGGACCATCCCACCAGCCAGCGGTTGGGCAGGCCCCGCTCGACGGCGAAGCGGACCGCGGCCTCCATGTCATGGCGTTCCCCGACGCCCTCGTCGAAGGCCCCGCTGCTGGTTCCGTGCGGGGAGGCGGTTCCGCGGGTATTGAACCGCAGCACGGCGACGCCCGCGAGCGCCGGCAGCCGGTAGGACGCCTTGCGGTAGACATGCGAGTCCATGAAACCGCCGTGCGTAGGAAGGGGATGCAGGGTGATCAACGTGGCATTCACGGGGCCGGATTCCGGCAGCGCCAGCTCGGCCACCAGGGTGTGTCCGTCTTCCGTATCCAGCTTCACCAGCTCACGTTTGGCGGGCAGCACGGTTGAGGCACGGATGGGGGCCGGCCCTGCGGCCTGGTGGAATTCGTACGACGCCGGATCAAAAGTCATGCCTGCCAGCTTAGCGACAGGGGGCGCGACTTTGTCCGCTGCCGCTAGCGGTAGCGGTAACTGCGCGACATCCAGCAGTTGGTGTGCCAGTGCCGCCGCTCGGCCAGGCCGGCAGCGGCCCCGAACAGGTGGTCGTCTTTCCAGACCACCAGATGGGCAACGCCGGGCAGCACCGCCGTGGAGCATTCCGGACATATGTAGGTCTTCTCGGCGTTCCGGGCGGTCATGGTGCGGACCATCCATTCGCCGTCGGGCGCACTCTCCCGCCGCGCGATGCCTGCACGTGCCCGTTCGAGGTCAAGCTCGGGGACGTCCTGGCCGCCCCTCTTTCCGGCGCCCGCTTTTCCGGACCCGGAACCCTTTCCGGATACGGGACGGCGGGGACGGTTGGAGCGCGGCATGCATCCATTCTGCCCCAGCGGCAGGTGGCTTGGCTCCCGATCCGGCCGGAGCCACCCGCCGCAGGGGGCCGAAGACCCGGCGGAGCCCGCACCGCGCAGACGGTAGTCTGTACGGCGTGCGACTTGTCATAGCCCGATGCTCCGTTGATTACGTTGGCCGGCTGAAAGCCCATCTCCCGCTGGCCACCAGGCTCCTGCTGGTGAAGGCCGACGGCTCCGTCCTGGTCCATTCCGACGGCGGTTCCTACAAACCGCTCAACTGGATGAGCCCGCCGGCGACGCTCCGGGTGACCTCCCCCGAGGACGTGGACCTCGAGCTCGGGGTGGTGGAGCAGTGGACCGTCCAGTCGGCCAAGACCGACGACCGGCTCATCATCAACATCCACGAAAAGCTCGACGAGTCCTCGCACGACCTCGGCGTGGACCCCGGGCTCATCAAGGACGGCGTGGAAGCGGACCTGCAGCGCCTGCTGGCGGAACAGATTGAAACACTGGGAACCGGCTACTCCCTCATCCGCCGGGAATACTTCACGGCCATCGGCCCGGTGGACATCCTTGCACGCGACGCCGAGGGCGCCACTGTGGCCATTGAGCTGAAGCGCCGCGGTGACATAGACGGCGTGGAACAGTTGACGCGGTACTTGGAACTGCTCAACCGCGACCCCCTTCTTGCCCCGGTCCGCGGGATCTTTGCGGCCCAGCAAATCAAGCCGCAGGCAAAGGTCCTCGCCAATGACCGCGGGATCGACTGCGTGACCCTCGATTACGACGCCATGCGTGGCGTTGACGACAGCGAGTCACGGCTTTTCTGACGGTCGGCCACGGTGTTCAAACCCCGGTTGAATAAGCTCCTGACATGCGCATTAACCTGTTTTTTGCCGAAAATTTGTCCGTTTCGCCGTGCAAACCGTTGACCTGCGGGAACGGGCATGAAATTCTTGTCTCAGTCTTTGTGTAGGTGTTTTTCATG
This sequence comes from Arthrobacter sp. PGP41, assembly GCF_002953935.1. NCBI lineage: Bacteria > Bacillati > Actinomycetota > Actinomycetes > Micrococcales > Micrococcaceae > Arthrobacter > Arthrobacter sp. PGP41. The sequence continues at coordinate 2,747,723 of NZ_CP026514.1, forward strand.
CTCGCAAGACATGTTGCGAGCGCGAAGCTCCTGCAACTCCGATTCCCTTTCCGGGACGGTAATTCAGGATTCTTCTCGCGGAGTGACCAAGGCCGGCACGAGGTGTGCCGATCTTAAAAAGTTCCATAATGAGGAGAAATAAATGGCACAGGGAACCGTCAAGTGGTTCAACGCTGAAAAGGGCTTCGGCTTCATTACCCCGGATGACTCGGACGGGGACGTTTTTGTCCACTACTCCGAAATCCAGACCGGCGGCTTCAAGACCCTCGACGAGAACCAGCGGGTTCAGTTCGAAATCGGCCAGGGCGCCAAGGGTCCCCAGGCTACCGGCGTAACGCTGGTCTAGTCCCGCATGCCGGCCGCTGCTGCGGCCGGCAGCGAAACAATGGTCCCCGGCAAATATGCCGGGGACCATTGTTATTAGCTGGACAGCTATTTCACCAGTTTCCGTACCAGGCGGGCGCCCTGCGGCAGCGAAAGCCCGGGCAGGTAGGCGCGGGTCAGGGCGCGGCCAATGGCCGGCAGGTGCAGCGGGTCCTGGTAGTAGAGGTAGAGCGCGCGGTACTCGGGCTTGAACCTGGACTTGAATGCGGCCAGGGACCGGAAACCGTACACAGGCTCAAGGGCGTGCCCCACCAGGTCCAGGATGCGCACGAGGTTCTCCGGCTCCGCCTGGGCACCGGACTCTTCGCCGGCCTCGTCAGCGGAACCATAAGCAGAGCTTCCTCCCTGGTCCCCGGGACGGCTTGCCAGCGGAGACCCGGACAGCGAGATGACCTCCACGGATCCGCGCAGCTCCAGCACGGCGGAGGCGATGAGGAACTCCATCACGCCGGGAAAGCCCTCGCTGCCGCGCCGCATTACGTCCAGCGTCCGGCTGACCAGCCGCCCGCCGTCGTAGACGGGAAGCCAACTGGTCACCCCGTGAACGGTCCCGCCCGCATCCACGGCAAGGCAGCACAGCACCTCGTCATCCTCGAGTTCATCCACGCCGCCCAGGGTGAAGCCCATCTCGGGCACGGATTTCCCGGCTGCCCATTCCTCGGAAACCTCGCTCAGCCTGGACCGGAGTGCCGCCGGCAGCGAGTGGTAGGGTCCCCACACGGCATGCACGCCCAGCTTCGCAGCCCGGTTAAGGGCTGTCCGGACGTTCTGCCACTCTTTACCCTTGAACTCGAGCTGGCGGATCGGCAGGCGGGTCTCCTGGGCAACGGCAACCCGGGAAAACCCACGCTCCTTCAGGGCAGGCCACACGGAGTCATCGCACGAGTAGAGCGCGGGAATCAGGGCATGCCCCCGGCAGTACGCCAGGAACCCTTCGGTCACGGACTGCTGGGCGTCGGAGGGCCCGAAAGCGCCGCCGAGCGTCAGCGCAACGCTGCCATGCTGCTGGAAGGCCACCGCACCCTTGCCGTCAGGACTGAACCAATAACTGTTGGGTTCCCACAGGGCCATCCAGGAGAGCGGGCCGCCGCCCTGGCGCAGCAATGCCCGCGCCCTCTCCCTGTCCTCCGCACCGGAATCGGTACCGTGGGCCTTGCCCAGGAGCACCCACCACACGGCTGCCAGCGCGATGACCCAGAACACCGGTCCCGAATAGGCAAAGAGCATGGACTCCACGGTGTTGCGGTCAGCGAAAATGCGGTGGTAATACTGCGGGATGGGCACGGGGACATATTGCCTGGCCAGCTCGGCCAGGAGACCCAGCACGCCGCCGTCGCGGGTAAGTCCTCCCGCCCAGAACCAGGCAACGGCGTAGGACCCCGCCAGGGCGAGCCAGGACCCGCCCACCACTGCGCCAAGCACCCGCCGGGCTGACGGTGCTGTCTGCACCCGGAACTGCCGCCGGTTCAGCCACAGAACGAGCGCCAGCAGCAGCGGCACCACAACCAGCGGAAGGACGTGGGCAAAAGCCGACCCCATCGGCCCCGACTGCGGTCCTGGCCCGCGCGCGGGCAACAGCGCGAACAGGGCGAGATAGACGGCGGCCAGGGCTGTGACGGCAAGCTGGATGGCGAGGGCAATGTTCAGGGCCAGCCGCCGGCCGCGCCGCATGCCGTCAGCGCAAATCAGCAGCAGGACCACGGGAACCACTGCCAGCGCCAGGCCCAGCGGGCCCGCGAAACCGGCACGGCCGGCCTCAAGGCAGGATGCCTCCACGGTGCTGCCGCAGTTGAGCGCCAGCTGCCCCAGCGTCGGGATCGGGTTCAGCACCATGTCGCGGAGGAGCGCCAGGGGTCCTGTGGGTGCCCGCGCGATCCCCGTCAGGATGGGACCGACGGCGAAGACTGCCACCGTGAGGGCCAGGAGGTTCCTCGTTTCACGCCCGGTTGACCGGTGCCGGTGCAGCTGGCCCTGGTCCCCTTGGATCCACCAACCCGCAACCAGCCCCAGCAGTGCCCCCAGCAGGCCGAGGACGGTTTCAGCGTGTCCCACATAGAGGACCAGCAGGAGGGAAACCGAAAGGGCCGCGGTCCGCAGCCTGCGCTGCCACAGGACCGGGAGCCGGGCGCTGCCTGCAAGCCCTGCAGTGAGCAGCGGCGCATACGGACCGATCAGGATGTCGTCAGCCATCCTGTCCAGCCAGCCGTCCTCCGCGTAGCCGGCAAGCTGGGTTGCCAGCAGGAACAGCGTGACGGCGGCAAACTGTCCGCCCAGCAGGAGTGCGATGGAAGCACGGGTGCCGAGTTTGCGTTCAGCGAGTCCCAGCAGCAGCACGATCATCAGCGACGCGGCCAGGTAGGCCAGCGGATTCGTGGCGAAGAACAGGCTGGTGAACAGCGACCACCAGTTGCCGTCCCGGAGCCCCGGGCCGCTCACGCCCGCAAGCCAGAGCAGTCTTTCGGGCGGCCCGGCCGCGAAGCTCCCGGTTACTGCACCTGCCGCCAGGAAGATGCCGAGCACGGCAAGCGTGAAGGGCATTGACTTCAGCGCCGCCGTGGCCTGCTGCACGGCGGGCCGGCCCACCGTGGACCAGGCAAGGGCGGCAGTGCGGACCTGCCTGTCGGCACTCACCGGACTATCCCCCACCGCTCGGCCAGGAAGTCCAGGGCGTCGGCAATGCGCTTCGAGGAGGTGTCCCAGGAGTGCCCGGTTTGCTCAACTTCGTGGGCGCGTACCGTGAAGCCGGCCTCCGTGGCTGCTGCAGCCAAGGTGCGGAGATAGGCAACGAATTCCGGGTCGTCCTTGCCGGCCGTCAGGTACATGCCGCTGCCTTCGAACCGCTGTTGCTTCATGATGGCCAGGGGTGTCTGCCGGTTGAAGGCATCGGGGTCCCCGGGAAAGGAAGCGTCAATGGTCTTTTGGCGTTCCTTCGCGATGGCCGGCTCTGCTTCGCCGGAGAACGACAGGACTGCGGGAAACAGGTCCGGATGCCTGGTTCCGAGCTGCAGTGCGCAGGTTCCGCCGAAGGAGAAACCGCCGGCCGCCCACCTGCGGTGGTTAGTGTCCACGGCGAGGGTGGACTTTATCCAGTTCGGCACGTCCTCGGAAAGATACGTATCGGCATGGGCTATCCGGCTGTCCATGCACATGGTGTTGGCGGACTGCGAGCCGTTGGCGTCGGGAACCACCACCACGGGCGCCACTCCGCCATGCGAGGCGGCATAGGAGTCCAGATGGGACTGCAGGGCTCCGCCGGTCAGCCAGTCAGCGGGGCCCCCCGGCTGTCCGGCGATCAGGACCAGCACCGGCAGGGCTGGCCGGTTTTTGGCGAAATAGGCTGGCGGCAGGTAGATGTACGCGTCCCGGGCGTTCATCCCGGACTTTTCTCCGGGGATAAAGGCCTTTCGCAGCTCGCCTTCGGCAGGGACGTCCCCTTGCGGCTCCCACCCGCGGAGGGCGGCGCCGTCGGACTGTCCCGGCTGCCGCATCAGCTCCTGCTCCAACGTGGGAATCCTGGCGAGTGCCGCGCCAAGGAGGTCGCTGACCGTCTTGTTGAGGCCAAAGTAGGCGTTGATCTGCACTGCCGAAAGTGCCGCCACCAAGAGGGCTGCCACGAGGCCCGCCGTACGCCGGCGCCACGTGTTTCGGGGAATCCTCAGGAGGACGAGGATCAGGGCGGCGACGCCTGGCACCACCCACAGGAGGACGGCATCGGGAATGTTTTCCGGGAAGACCGAGAAGACGTTGATGAGGGCCCAGTGGATGGAAGCCACCAGGGCGAAAGCGGCAGCCGCGGCGGCGATGACTTTCAAGAGCCAGCTCCGCCTGGCGACGGCGGACGGGGGCAGCAGCAGGTAGGCGGCACCGGCCACCCCGAGGACGAGGGAAGCCCAATATACCGGCCCGTCGATGAGCCGGATGTCGAAGAACCAGTCCACGTTGGCTAGCGCCAAGTACCTACGCCGATGACCGGGCCGGCTTCCAGCCAGGAAGAAAGGCCCGTGTAGGCGTCGAAGTTCATGGCGAGGCGCATGTCCCGGCCCTCGTACCGCAGTTCAACAATGACGACGTCGGGCTGCACCTTGACGGCCTCGGCCTCCGTGGGCTTCCGCCGGCCGAGCAGTTCCAGGGAATGCCGCTTGAACTTGTGCTTGGGCCGCACGCTGAGGGAGAGCAGCCGGAACCATTCAAGGTCGTTGTCCTGATAACGACAAACCCCCATCTGCCAGCTGTTTCCAGCCATGCAAATGGAGGCGTCCACCGTGCCGAGGGCACGCCGCAGATTGAAGCGGCGTACCCCCGAAAGGCACAGTGCAAATATCAGCAATCCAAAAGCGACTGCCAAGGCGATGAACAGACCCGGTGCGTCCATCAAGGTGATGCTAGCGGATCCCAGCGGTAGCCGAGCCGCCCAGATGGGCGTTGTCAGCAACAATGACCACACGGTTGTTGTCAACGGAGAAGAACCCGCCGTCGACCTCTACCGAAATGCGGTCTCCCGAAACCGGCTGGATGGCCAGTTCACCCTCGGCCAGGATCGCCAGCAGGGGCGAGTGGCCGGGCAGGATTCCGATTTCACCATCGCTGGTGCGGGCCTTGACCATCTTGGCCGCTCCGGACCACACAAAGTGGTCTGCTGCGACAATCTCAACCTCAAGCTCAGCCATATTACTTGGTCTGTTCCTGGATCTTGGCCCACTGGCGCTCTACGTCATCCAGGCCGCCGACGTTGAAGAACGCCTGCTCTGCGATGTGGTCGAGCTCTCCGTCGCAGATGGCGGAGAAGCCTTCGACGGTGTCCTTGATGGAAACCGTGGAACCTTCGACGCCGGTGAACTGCTTGGCGGTGTAGGTGTTCTGCGAGAGGAACTGCTGGATGCGGCGTGCACGCGACACGACGATCTTGTCCTCTTCGGAGAGTTCGTCAACGCCGAGGATGGCGATGATGTCCTGGAGTTCCTTGTTCTTCTGCAGGATCTGCTTGACACGGACAGCCGTGTTGTAGTGGTCCTTGCCGATGTACTGGGGGTCCAGGATGCGGGAGGTGGACGTCAGCGGGTCAACTGCCGGGTACAGGCCGCGGGAGGCGATTTCACGGGAAAGTTCCGTGGTCGCATCCAGGTGCGCAAAGGTGGTTGCCGGAGCCGGGTCGGTGTAGTCATCCGCGGGGACGTAGATGGCCTGCATCGAGGTGATGGAGTGGCCCTTGGTGGAGGTGATGCGCTCCTGCAGGAGGCCCATCTCGTCAGCCAGGTTCGGCTGGTAGCCCACGGCGGAGGGCATGCGGCCGAGGAGGGTGGAGACCTCGGAACCTGCCTGCGTGAAGCGGAAGATGTTGTCGATGAAGAGCAGCACGTCCTGGTTCTGGACATCGCGGAAGTACTCCGCCATGGTCAGCGCGGACAGGGCCACGCGCAGGCGCGTTCCCGGCGGCTCGTCCATCTGGCCGAACACAAGGGCGGTGTCCTTGAGGACCCCTGCCTCTTCCATTTCAACCCAGAGGTCGTTACCTTCACGGGTGCGCTCGCCCACGCCGGCGAATACCGAGGTACCACCGAAGTTGCGGGCAACACGGGTGATCATTTCTTGGATCAGGACGGTCTTGCCCACGCCGGCGCCGCCGAACAGGCCGATCTTTCCACCCTTGATGTAGGGGGTAAGGAGGTCGATGACCTTGATGCCGGTTTCCAGCATCTCGGTGGAACCTTCGAGCGAGGCGAAGCTCGGTGCCTTGCGGTGGATGGGCCAGCGTTCGCTGATGTCCAGTTCCGACTCGGCTACGTCGAGGGGCTGGCCCAGGACGTTGAAGATGTGGCCCTTGACGCCGTCGCCGACGGGCACGGAGATCGGGGCGCCGCTGTCCACGACGGACGTGCCGCGGACAAGTCCGTCGGTGGCCTGCAGGGAGATGGCGCGGACGAGGTTGTCACCCAGGTGCTGGGAGGTCTCGAACGTGATGGTCTTGGTTACACCGTTGAGAGTAATCTCGGTGGTGAGGGCGTTGTAGATGGACGGGATTGCGTCAGCCGGGAATTCGACGTCGACAACCGGGCCGATTACGCGCGCAATGCGGCCGGTGGCACCGGACGTTGCGGCTACGTGTTCGGTAGCAGTGGCAGTCATCTCTCTCACTTCACTCAGTAGATGGCGTGGGTTTAAGTTTATCTGTGGTGGTGCAGGTCCAGCGGAATCCGGGCTGGTGCAGGCTAGGACGCGAGGGCGTCGGCGCCGGCAACTATCTCGGAAAGCTCCTGCGTAATTTCAGCCTGACGGGCCGTGTTGCGCAGACGCGTGTACTTCTTGATGAGGTCCGTCGCGTTGTCGCCCGCGGACTTCATGGCCCGCTGGCGCGCAGCAAGTTCCGAAGCCGCAGCCTGCAGCATGGCCGCGAAGATGCGGGACTCGATGTAGCGCGGAAGCAGGGCATCAAGAACCTGCTCGGTTTCCGGCTCGAACTCGTACAGCGGCAACAGGTCCGATTCGGAAGCGGCTTGCTCTTCCACTACTTCCAAGGGAAGCAGGCGGATGACCGTGGGCTCCTGGGTAACCATGGACTTGAAGCGGGTGTAGACCACGTGGATCTCGTCCACGCCGCCCTCTTCATAGTCGGTTGCGAAATCCGTCAGCAGCGCCTCGCCGATTTCCCGGGCGGTGGCAAACTCCGGTGCGTCGGTGCCTCCGGTCCAGACCCGTGCATACTCACGGTTCCGGAATTCGTAGTAGGCCTGCGCCTTGCGTCCGACGAGGTACGTCTTGACTTCCTTGCCTTCAGCGTGGAGCAGCTCGTTGAGACCCTCCACCTGCTTGAGCACGCTCGCCGAGTACGATCCGGCCAGGCCACGGTCCGAGGTGATTACCAGGACGGCGGCACGGCGGATCTGCTCCGGCTCAGTGGTCAGCGGGTGGTCGATTTCGCTTTGGCTTGCGACAGCAGAAACGGCGCGCGTGATCGCGTTCGCGTAAGGCAGTGAAGCTGCTACGCGCGCACGGGCCTTGCCGATGCGCGAGGTAGCGATCAGTTCCATCGCCTTGAAGATCTTGCGCATCGACGTGGTCGAGCTGATCTTCTGGCGGTAGACCCGAATCTGGGCTCCCATACTTATCCTTTCCTAACATTCCTAAGACCGGATGCGCCGGACCCTTGGGCCCGGCACATCCGGCCAGCGGAACTAGCGCTTCTGCTTGACGATTTTTTCCTGGTCGACTTCGCCCTCGGAGATGGCTTCATGCTCCTCGTGGCCGGCGCCTACCAAGTGGTTGTCGCCCTCGCCGAAGAAGCCCTTCTTGAAGTCCACGATGGCGGACTTCAGGGCTGCCGCGGTGTCGTCGTCCAGCACGTTGGTCTGGGCCAGCGTGGTGAGGATCGAGGACTTGTGCGTCAGGTGCTCCAGGAACTCGGATTCGAAGCGGCTGATGTCCTCAACCGGAACGTCGTCCAGGTAGCCGTTGGTGCCGGCCCAGATGGATACAACCTGGTTCTCCACCGGGAACGGCGAGTACTGGCCCTGCTTGAGCAGCTCCATCAGGCGGGCGCCGCGGGTCAGCTGCTGGCGGGATGCGGCGTCCAGGTCCGAGGCGAACATGGCGAAAGCCTGCATGTCGCGGTACTGGGCCAGGTCCAGCTTCAACGTACCGGAGACCTTCTTCATGGACTTCACCTGTGCGGCGCCGCCCACGCGGGACACCGACACACCAACGTCGACAGCAGGGCGCTGGTTGGCGTTGAAGAGGTCCGACTGGAGGAAGATCTGGCCGTCGGTGATGGAGATGACGTTGGTCGGGATGTAGGCGGAAACGTCGTTCGCCTTGGTCTCGATCAGCGGCAGGCCCGTCATGGAGCCGGCACCCAGTTCGTCGGACAGCTTTGCACAACGCTCAAGCAGGCGGGAGTGCAAGTAGAAGACGTCGCCCGGGTAGGCTTCGCGTCCTGGCGGGCGGCGCAGCAGCAGCGACACGGCACGGTAGGCCTCGGCCTGCTTGGACAGGTCATCGAACACGATGAGGACGTGCTTGCCGCCGTACATCCAGTGCTGGCCGATAGCGGAACCTGCATACGGCGCCAGGTACTTGAAGCCCGCGGGGTCGGAGGCAGGGGACGCCACGATGGTGGTGTACTCCAGCGCGCCGTTGTCCTCGAGGGTCTGGCGGATGGCGGCAATGGTTGACGCCTTCTGACCGATTGCCACGTAGATGCAGCGGACCTGCTTGGTCACATCGCCCGAAGCCCAGTTGGCCTTCTGGTTGATGATGGTGTCGATCGCGATTGCGGACTTGCCGGTCTGGCGGTCGCCAATGATGAGCTGGCGCTGGCCGCGGCCGATCGGGATCATGGCGTCGATGGCCTTGAGCCCGGTCTGCATCGGTTCGTGCACCGACTTGCGCTGGGTTACGCCGGGAGCCTGGAGCTCCAGGGCGCGGGTGGTCTCGGCCTTGATCTCGCCGAGGTCGTCGATGGGCACGCCCAGCGGGTCGACAACGCGGCCAAGGAATGCGTCACCCACGGGAACGGACAGAACCTGTCCGGTGCGGTGCACTTCCTGGCCTTCTTCGACGCCGGTGAAGTCGCCGAGGATGATGACGCCGATTTCGCGTACGTCAAGGTTCTGGGCCAGGCCCAGGGTGCCGTCCTCAAAGCGAAGCAGCTCGTTCGCCATGACCGAGGGAAGGCCCTCAACACGGGCGATGCCGTCACTAGCGGTGGTTACGCGGCCGACCTCTACGCGCTCTGCGTTTCCGGGTTCGTAGGACGCCGCGAACTCGTTCAGCGCAATACGGACGTCGTCGGCGTTGATGGTCAATTCGGCCATCTGCAGTCCCTGCTCTCCTGTTTTGTGATCACCGTTGCCGGTGACCGGGGTTTCTATCAGTTAGGTTGTGCTTGTCCGGCTAGCCGGCCAGCTGGCGCTGCAATTGGCCCAGCTTGGCGAGGACCGAAGCATCGAGCACTTCGTCACCAACCTGGACGCGGATGCCGCCAATAAGTGACGGGTCAACATTGAGGTTGACCTTCAGTTCCCGTCCGTACATGGCATTCAGGCCCGCCTGGAGGCGTTCAAGCTGCGTCTGCGTTAGGGGACGGGTCACGCTGACCGTTGCAATCCAGCGCTGCTGCCGCTTGGCCGCCAGCTCGGCGAACCGCTGAACCAGCCGCGTGGGCTTAATGCCGCGCGGCTGGCTGACGGCCTGCGAAATGAGGACTTTGGCTTCTTCACTTGCGGCTGGCACCAGCTTCGCGGCGAGTGCGGTCTTGGCCGCAGCACTGGCCTGTGGTTCGGACAGAGCACGTTGTACCTCATGGCTGGAGGCAACAGCCTGGTTGAAGGAAAACAGATCGTTTTCCAGTTCTTCCAGGCCAGTGATTCCGGAGGCAGAAACGGCCGACTTGTTTTCAGCAACAGAAATGACCACCGTTGCGGCAAGAGTCTCGAGTGCATCGCCAATGTCACGGGCCGTTGCCCAGCGCAAGCTGGCCAGTCCGCCCGCGATCTCTGCAGCATCAGCGGAGACTTTCCCGCCAACCAGCTGCTTGACCAGCGCCGACTTTTCGTCACCATTGCGGGACGGGTCAGTCAGGGCGCGGCGCAAGCCAGCCGAGCTGTCCACCATTCCCAGAATTCCGAAGAGTTCCTTTGCCAGCTGCAGCGACGCGGTGGGAAGTTTTGCTTCCAACTCTGCCAGCGCTGTTGCCAGCGATTCGCTCGATACGCCTGCCATTACTTAGCTGCACCTGCGTTCTGGGTCTCCAGATCTGCCAGGAAACGGTCCACGACCCGTGCTGCACGCTCGTCGTCGTTGAGCGCTTCGCCGACGATCCGGCCCGCCAGGGTGGTGGCCAGGGTGCCGACCTCAGAACGCAGGGACACAACGGCCGCCTGGCGCTCGGATTCGATCTGTGCGTGTGCCTGGGCCGTGATGCGGGCAGACTCTGCAGCTGCCTTCTCCTTGAGATCCGCGAGGATCTGGGCACCTTCGGCACGGGCTTCCTCACGGATGCGGTTGGCTTCGGTGCGGGCGTCGGTCAGCTGCTGCTTGTACTCTTCGAGTGCAGCAGACGCCTCAGCCTGGGCCTTTTCAGCCTTTGCAATGCCGCCTTCGATGGCCTCGGCACGCTCGGCGAAGGTCTTTTCGAACATCGGGACAACGAACTTGACCACGATGAAAAAGAGGATGGCAAAGCCCACGAAGACAACGCCCATTTCCCAGATGTTGGGCATCAGGGGGTTGACTTCACCCTCAGTGGCGGCTGAGATGATCAGCTGATTCATATTTCACCCGTCCTTATCTACTCGGTTCTGTAAGTTCGCTTCGTTCTAAGGACTAGAGAACGAAGGCGAAGACCAGGCCGAGGATGGCGAGGGCTTCGGTCAGCGCAAGGCCGAGGAATGCGATCGGCTGCAGGACGCGCTGTGCTTCAGGCTGGCGTGCAACGCCGTTGATGTAGGCGGCGAATACGAGGCCAACACCGATACCACCGCCGATTGCGGACAGACCGTAACCTACGAGGTTGAGATTGCCTTCCATTTTTATTCCTTTCAAGATGCCACCCATGTGGCAGGTTGTTTGGGTTGCTCTATCCCCGCGAGGGGAAGTCTTTGTGCCCGGCGGCGGTTTGCCGGCAGGCAGGGTGCCTAGTGGCTGTCGGCGTGAAGTGCGCCTTCAATGTAGATCGCAGTCAGCAGGGTAAAGACGTACGCCTGCAGGACCATGATCAGGGCTTCAAGCATGTACATGGCGATCGCCCCGGCCAGGACCAGCAGCGAGGTTCCCTTGAGCAGGAGGTTCTCCTGCATGACGAGGAACTCGATGCCGTAGCCGGCGATCATCACGATGAGGTGGCCTGCGAGCATGGTGGCGAACAGACGGAGGCTGTGCGTTACAGGCCGGACCAGGAAGTTGGAGATGATCTCGATCGGGATGACGATCGGAAGGATGAACCACGGAACACCGGAGGGCACGGTGGCCAGCTTGAAGTAACGGAGTCCGTTCTTCTTGACGCCGATGGCGATCCAGGTGACGTAGACAATGCCGGCCAGCACGTAGGCGCCGCCCACGTGCGAGAACGTGGGGAGCTGGAAGAACGGGATGGCCCCGTAGATGTTGTTGACCAGGATGAAGAAGAAGAGGCTGAACAGCAGCGGGACGTACTTGATGAAGTCCCTGCCGCCGATGATGTCCTTGGCGATTCCGTTGCGGACGAAGCCGTAGGCGGCCTCGCCGGCAAACTGGAGCTTGCCGGGTACCAGCTGCTGCTTGCGTGCGGCGAGCACGAAGAAGACGGCGATAAAGACGACAGAGAGGAGGACCAGCAGCATCTGCTTGGAGAATCCTTCTGCGGCACCCCACGGCAGGATTGCCGGCAAATGCATTTCGTTAATACCAGGAGGAGTAAACTCTCCTGAATCTTGGGCCGGGAGCGCAAGCGCGATCAACGCGTTTCCTCTCTGCAGTGTCCATCATTGGGCGTTGGGCGGGGACCGGCAGCCGGAAGGCCTGCTGTTCCCCCTGTGAAATTATTTGGCATTAGTGTCGCCGTCCTGGGACGGCCCGCTGGAAGCACGGCGCTCCCCAGCATTGTTTCGAGAACTGGTAAGGCCATGCATGTGGGAAAGGTAGAAACCTCCGACGGCTCCAAGCAGGGCGCCTGCGAGCACGATCCAGCGCGTTCCCCACACGTAATCCAGTCCCCACCCTATCAAACTCCAGACGATGATTCCGCCAATGATGTAGCTGAATACGGCCATGCCGGCGTTGTATCCGCCGCTGGTTCCGTTGCTCGATACACCGGGGGCAGAACCGCTCGATCCGCTGTCCCCGTTGCGGCCTTTGTTGGGCTTCTTCGGATCACGCATCATGGTTTTCCTTGTTTTCCGGCTCGTTATAGATCTGCAGGCGCGCCTTGCTGAAACCGTAGATTTCAGCAGTCTGCCACAGGACCACGGCGGTCACCGCTCCGGCCACAAACCAGCGGCCTTGCAGCCACTGCGGAGCCCCCACGACGAACAGCACGACGGCGAAGCCGACCACCTTGACGAAGTAGGTTGCCACGAACATGCCGATGGCCCCCGAAGGATTGCTGCGGCCCACGAAATGCCCTACCAGGAGGCTGATTCCGAAGAACAGCATGACCAGCAGGCCGCCCGCGGTGCTGGACAGGGCGGCGTTCACGCCCTGCAGAAGCACGGCAGCGACTGCGCAGAGGAGCAGGCCGGCGGCAGAAGCAATCGAACTCAGCTTGAGGAGGTGCAGCCAGAGCGACGGTGTGGGGCCCGATGCGCCAACAGTTCCGTTGCCGGACGGAGGTCCGGACTCGGCGTTGGAGGTCATTCGATCCCAATCGTCGGCGCCGGCAGGCAGGTCACCGGCAGGCAGGTTTGGAGGGGCAGCTTTGGCTGCCCCTAAATTCTACACGAGATAGAAATAATCGGCACCGCGGTTACGCCCGCGTCTCTTCGCCGCGCCGGGCAAGGTATGGCCAGGCGGTGACCAGGCCCATGACGAGGGTGGCGAAGATGTCCACAGCGAGCACCATCTGCCACGGGAAGACGGCGAAGGCCAGTCCTCCGAAGGAGAGGATGCCGGTCCAGAGGTACATCAGGATCACGGCGGTGCGGTGCGAGTAGCCGATGTCCAGCAATTTGTGGTGCAGGTGGCCCTTGTCCGCGGACCAGGGCGACCGGCCGCGGGCGGTGCGCCGCACCACTGCCAGGCCGAGGTCCAGCAGCGGCAGGAAGAGGACGGCGAACGGAAGCAGGATGGGAATCACGGTGGAGATACCGTTGGCCCTGTCATACAGCCCCGAGGTGATCTGTCCGGTGGACACGACGCCGGCAGAAGCCATCAGCAGCCCGATCAGCATCGCACCGGAGTCGCCCATGAAGATTTTGGACGGAAACCAGTTGTGCGGGAGGAAGCCCAGGCAGCTGCCCACCAGGACAGCGGTGATAAGCGTGGCGAGGTCCGAATAGTCCAGCAGCACGGCATTGCGGTGCACCCAGTATGCGGTGAAGAAGAACGCGGTCCCGCCGATGATGGCCACGCCCGCGGCAAGGCCATCCAGGCCGTCGATGAAGTTGAAGGCGTTCATCGTGGTGACGATCAGTCCCGCGGTCAAGAGCACCCGTACCGTCTCGTTTTCGAGGTAGATCGCTTCGGGCACCCACGGGACGATGGTCATCTGGACTCCCCAGATGGCCACGGTGAGGCCCGCTGCGCTTTGCCCGATAAGTTTCACCCACCAGCGGATGTCCAGAAGGTCGTCCGCCACGCCCACCAGCACGATGACGGCAGCACCCGCGAGGACTCCCCACGGGGAGAAGTTGTTACGGTAAATGTCCTTGACGAAGAATGACTGGCTCGCAACAATGAGCGCCACCATCACTCCGAGGAAAATCGCCACGCCGCCGAGCCGCGACACCGGGATTGAATGCATGTCACGGCTGCGGATGGGCAGGTGCAGTTCCAGCCGGTGGCCGATGACCCGCGCCGCCCAGGTGGCAGCATAGGACACGATGGCAGCCGTCAGCCCCATCAGCAGGTACATGATCATGGGGCGGGGGCCGTTTCAGGACGGATGCTTAAACAGGGCAACCGTGCCGGCAGCTGGTCCTTGGTCGAGGGGCTCACTGGCCGGGAATCTGTTCTTCGATAAATGAAACTTCTCCGTCGCCGAGCGCTCAGCAGGCAGTACGCATTTCCGTGGACGCAGTGCCTTACAGGGCTGTATTACAGTGGACTCTAGTCAAAGATACTAGCGCCAACAGCTTCATGGCTTCGCGCCACACGGCGCAGTGCGAGCGGGGAAATCCCTGTCAGCCATGCTGAAAGGACCCCAATGACCCCCCGCATAGCAGTCGCTGCCGTTACCTTCGACCGGCCTCATGAACTGGCTGTCCTGCTGGATGCGATTAACGCGCAGAGCGCACCGGTGGAGACGATCTGCCTTGTGGACAGCGGCACGACGCCGGCCGTGGACGTGGCCGGCAAGCATCCGAACGTCGACTACGTCCGCTCGGAAGCAAACCTCGGTGGAGCGGGCGGATTCGCCCTGGCGGCGCTGAAGGCCGTGGCCAGCGGTGCCACCTGGATTTGGATGATGGACGACGACGCCGAGCCGGCTGACCCGGAATGCCTTGCCACGCTGGTGCGTGAGGCTGAGGCACGGGACCTCGAAGCGGTGGTTCCGCTGGTGACGGCGCCGGGCCAGCCCGACAGGCTTTCTTTTTTCTTCCGCCTGGACGGCAAGGTCACGCACAGCCGCGCCGAGGTGGAGAAGCTGGGTTTCCTGCCCAATGACGGCCACTTCTTCAACGGAGCGCTGATCCGTTCGGACGTCTTCTTCAAGGTGGGCCTGCCGGACATGCGGCTTTTCATCCGCGGCGACGAGGTGGATTTCACCATCCGTCTTCGCAAGGCGGGGATCAGGTTCGGCACGGTGACCACTACCGCCATCACCCACCCGCACGCGTTTTCCGAGACCCAGCATGTCTTCGGTGCCGGCTGGCACGTCATTGTTCCGGAATCGGCCTTCAAGCGGTACTACTACTACCGGAACCGCGGATATCTGATCCGCCGGTACTTCCGCGTCAGGTCCTTCGTTGCGGACGTGGGCGGCTACCTGGGCTACTTCCTCCAGCGCCGGGACCTTCCCGGTTTCCTGGGCTGGGCCAGGTCCTTCACCACCGGCCTCCGGGGCAAGGGGTTTGCGCCGCTGGAAGACCAGAAGTTCTAGGCTGCGGTTCCTAGCTCCTGCGCGCCGACTGGCGCTTCAACCCACGGGCGGCCAGGAGCCACAGCAGCACCCAGGGCTCGCCAAGCACGCGGTACGCCACACGGCGGGGGTGAAGCAGCAGCCGCCAGGCCCACTCCAGCCCCAGCCTGCCCAGCCACCGGGGGGCGAGCTTCTGGATGCCGGCAAGCTGTTCGATCGCTCCGCCGACTGCGCAGTAGACCGCCGGCGGCATGTCTCCAAGGCGCCGCTGCAGGACATTTTCCTGCAACGGCATGCCAAGGCCGATGAGGACCAGCTGCGGCTGCTGGCGGTGGAGCCAGGCCACAGCATCATCCTCAAGCCCGTCATCCCAGCCCTCTCCCGGAAGGCCCGAGACTTTTGCGCCGGGGACGATTGACTGCAGCTTCCTCACGGCGCCCGCGTTGGCCTCCGCACCGGCGCCAAGCACGGCAATCCGCTCCAGTCCCCGCACCTGGTCCAGCGCCGGAAGCCAGTCTGTCGAGCCCAGCCTGTAGTCCATGACGGGGCCTTTCGCCTTGCCTGTCCTCCCCCACAACCAGAGCACGGGCGCCCCGTCCAGCAGGACCACGTCGCTCTGCTGGTAAAGGTCGCGAAAGCCCTCATCCGAGAGGGTCAGCGTGACGCTGTGGAGGTTGTGGCCCAGTACCGTCCGGGTGGAGCCTTCCTGGATGTAGCGGCTGAGTTCCTCCACCAGTTCCGGAACACGCAGCGGGGTTGCTTCAACCTCCAGGACCGGGACCTGCTGGCGGTCCGGTGCCATCAGGATTCGGTGTCCCGCGCCGGCGCCTGGATTGCCGCAGCGGAGGGTTCGACGGCGGAGGACCCGGGCGCCGGCGGATGGACCGGCGCGGCGGACGGATCCTCCGCCACGGGAGCTTCAACCGCAGGCGATGCGTCGGTGGGTACTGTGTCCACAGGTTCCTCTTCAGCCATGGGGATCTCTCCCAGGCCCAGGACACCCGGAACGTGCTCGCGGAGCTGTTCAAGGCTTACGGCACCGTTGCGGACCACGCGCAGGTGCGGCCCCGTGGCGTCAACAATGGTGGAGGGCACGGCGTTCTGGCCTTCCTGCGGCCGGAAGCCTCCTTCCAGGTAGACCTCCACGGAATCGGCAAGCTGCTCGCGCGCGGCGGCTGCCGTTTGCCCCGGGGCATGGCCCGTGCGGTTCGCGGAGGAAACGGCCAATGGCCCGGTGAGGGTCAGCAGTTCCTGGGCGATCTCGTCGTCAGGCATGCGCAGCGCCACCGTCCCCTTGGTCTCGCCCAGGTCCCACTCGAGGGACGGCTGGGCGTGCAGGATCAGGGTCAGGCCGCCCGGCCAGAACGCTTCCGCAAGTTTGCGGGCGTCCGGGGACACATCCGTGGCCAGCCCGTCAAGGGCGTTGATCCGCGGGATCAGCACGGGCGGCGGCATGGTGCGGCTGCGTCCCTTGGATACCAGGAGCATGGTCACGGCCTGGGGCGAAAAGGCGTCGGCGGCAATGCCGTAGACAGTGTCCGTGGGAAAGACCACGCACTTCTTCTCGCTGATGGCCCGCTGGGCGTGCTCCAGGCCCTTGGCGCGCTCGTCGTCACTGGTGCAGTCGTAGGTAGTGGTCACTCGCCTATTCTTTCATTCCGTGTAGTCCGGATCCGCAAGCAGGGCGCTGGTGGCGCGCTCCTTGCCATTGAGGTCCAGGTGCGTCCTGATTCCGGTCCAGTTCCCGGTCCTGGCCAGCATGGCCGGGATCCAGCCCGCCTGGACTTCGGCATGTTCCATCACGAAGTAGCCGCCGGGCCGCAGGAGGCGGGCCGCGGAGGCAGCGGCCGCCGTCGGAAGTTCCATGCCGTCCGCTCCCCCGCCGTACAGCGCTTCGGGCGGATCATGGAGGGCGACTTCGGGCTCGTTGGGGATAGCTTCGGCAGGGATGTACGGCGGGTTGGAAACCACGACGTCGAAGGTTCCGTTGAGCTCCGGCAGTGCGTCACGCAGGTCCCCCTGGACGAGGTTGACGCCCAGGGGCGCCAGGTTCCTGGCAGCCCAGGCGTGGGCGAAGGGGCTGGACTCCACCGCGTGGACTTCGGCGCCCGGCACTTCGTGGGCGAGGGAGCCCGCGATGGCGCCGGATCCGGTGCCAAGGTCCACAATGCGCGGGTGCGGCATGCCCCTGACGTGGTCGATCACCAACTGCACCACGGACTCGGTCTCCGGGCGGGGAATGAAGACCCCCGGGCCGACGGCCAGTTCGAGGTAGCGGAAATGCGCTACCCCGGTGATGTGCTGCAGCGGCGTCCTGCCGGCACGCTCCGCCACGAGGGCGGCGTAGCCTTCCGGCGCGGGAGTATCGCCAAGCATCATGGCACGGAGGCGGCCGAGCCCGACGTTGAGGAGGTGGTCGGCGAGCAGTTCGGCGTCCACGCGGGGGCTGGGCACGCCGGCGTCCCGGAGGATGGCTGTTGCCTCGGCAACGGCGTCCGCAAGCGACTGGCCTGGCTGAAGTGTCATGTCTGGGATGTGCAGGAAGGACTAATCGCCGATGGCGTCCAGGCGCGCCTGTTCGTCCATTTCAATTGCGGACTGGATGACGGGTTCCAGGTCGCCGTTCATCACCTGGTCCAGGTTGTACGCCTTGTAGCCGGTGCGGTGGTCCGCAATGCGGTTTTCCGGATAGTTGTACGTGCGGATGCGCTCCGAGCGGTCCATGGTGCGGATCTGCGACTTCCGCTGGGCCGAGTTTTCGGCGTCGATCTGCTCCTGCTGGTGAGCCAGGATGCGTGCCCGCAGCACGCGCATGCCGGCTTCACGGTTCTGCAGCTGCGACTTCTCGTTCTGCATGGCCACCACGATTCCGGTGGGAAGGTGGGTAATGCGCACGGCAGAGTCCGTGGTGTTAACAGACTGGCCGCCCGGGCCCGAGGACCGGTAGACATCGATCTTGAGGTCGTTCTGGTTGATCTCAAGCTCTTCGGGCTCGTCCACCTCGGGGAGGACCAGCACGCCGGCCGCGGAGGTGTGGATGCGGCCCTGGGATTCGGTGACGGGAACGCGCTGGACGCGGTGCACGCCGCCCTCGAACTTCAGGCGGGCGTAAACGCCCTCGGCAGGATCGTTCGAGTTGCCCTTCACGGCCACCTGGACGTCCTTGTAGCCGCCAAGGTCGGATTCGGTGGCGGAAATGATTTCGGTTTTCCAGCCGCGCGATTCCGCGTACCGGGTGTACATGCGCAGCAGGTCGCCGGCAAAGAGCGCAGCCTCGTCGCCGCCCTCACCGCCCTTGACTTCAAGGATGACGTTGCGGGCGTCATCAGGATCGCGCGGAATGAGCAGCCGACGCAGCTTGGCCGCGGCGGTTTCCAGCGCGGCCTCAAGCTCGGGAACCTCGGCAGCAAACTCGGGGTCCTCCCCCGCCATTTCCTTCGCGGCAGCAAGGTCATCCCGGATGGCCTCCCACTTGTGGTAGGCCTCAACAATGCCATTAAGCTGAGCCGACCGCCGCCCCAGCTTCCGGGCAAGCCGCTGGTCAGCATATACAGCAGGATCCCCCAGCTGCGCCTGGATGGAGTCATGCTCATCAAGCAGGCCCTGTACGGACTCAAACATTTAAACCTCTTTCGACTTGTACAAGTCTAGTTACTGCAACGCGGGGTCAGTTAACGCCCATTCCAGGGCTCCCGGAGGGCCAAAAGTGACCCCGCGTTGCGTCTCTTGGTACGGAACCGTTAACGACGAACCGCTCAAAATATGCCGGCCAGGGAGCGTTCGATGACTCCCAACCTTCGCAAGCTCAGGTCGGGGCCATGCAATCTCTCTTACGGGCCACCCGGCGTAGGGGCGGGACCGGCATATTTTGAGCGGTAACTCAGCTACTTGTCGTTATCCGACTTCGCACCAAGGGTCGTCTTCTGGACCTGCATGAGGAACTCAACGTTGCTCTGGGTTTCCCGGATCTTGTTGGTCAGCAGTTCAAGGCTCTGCTGGGTCTCGAGTCCGGAGAGGACGCGGCGCAGCTTCCACATGATCTTGACTTCCTCGGGCGAGAGCAGGTTCTCCTCGCGGCGGGTGCCGGACGCATTGACGTCCACGGCCGGGAAGATGCGCTTGTCAGCCAGCTGGCGGGACAGGCGGAGCTCCATGTTGCCGGTGCCCTTGAACTCCTCGAAAATGACCTCGTCCATCTTGGACCCGGTCTCCACGAGCGCGGTGGCCAGGATGGTGAGCGAGCCGCCGTTTTCGATGTTGCGGGCTGCACCGAAGAAACGCTTGGGCGGGTACAGTGCCGCGGAGTCGACACCACCGGACAGGATGCGGCCTGAAGCCGGTGCTGCCAGGTTGTAGGCGCGGCCCAGGCGGGTCATGGAGTCGAGGAGCACCACAACGTCCATGCCCATTTCCACGAGGCGCTTGGCACGTTCGATGGAAAGCTCGGCCACGGTGGTGTGGTCGTCGGCGGGACGGTCGAAGGTGGAGGCAATGACCTCGCCCTTGACGGTGCGCTGCATGTCCGTGACTTCTTCGGGGCGTTCGTCAACCAGCACCATCATGAGGTGGACCTCAGGGTTGTTGGTGGTGATCGCGTTGGCGATGGACTGCAGGATGAGCGTCTTTCCGGCCTTCGGCGGGGAGACGATCAGGCCGCGCTGGCCCTTGCCGATGGGCGCCACGAGGTCGATGACGCGGGGGCCGATCTTCTTGGGATCGGTCTCCAGGCGCAGGCGCTCGGACGGGTAGAGCGGAACCAGCTTGGCGAACTCGACCCGGTCCTTCAGTTCTTCGGCGGTCTTGCCGTTCACCGAGGTGACGCGGACCAGTGCATTGAACTTCTGGCGGGCGGACTGCTGGCTGCGGTCTTCGCCATCGCGGGGTGCCCGGATGGCGCCGACGACGGCGTCACCCTTGCGGAGGTTGTACTTCTTGACCTGGGCCAGGGAGACGTAGACGTCGTTGGGGCCCGGCAGGTATCCGGAAGTGCGGATGAACGCGTAGTTCTCCAGGACGTCCAAGATACCGGCTACCGGCAGGAGGACATCGTCTTCGGTGACCTCGACGTCGTCGACATCCGGTCCCTGGGAGCGGCCGCGGCGGCGGTCATTGCGGTCGCGGAAGCGGTCGTTGCGCGAGCTGTTGTCCCGGTCCTGGCCGCCCGAGCGGTCATTGCGGTCGTTCCGGTCGCGCCGGTTGCGGCGGTTGCGGCGGCTGCCGCCGTCGGAATCGTCACCGTCGCGGCTGTCCTCCCGGCGGGAGCCTTCGCGCTGGCCGGCCTCGCGGCTGCCTGCGTTGTCACGGCCGCCGTCTGTGCCCTCACGCGGGCCGCCGTCGCGGCCGCGGGTGCGGCCGCCGTCACGGCGGTCCGTGCGCTGGCCTGCGTCGCCCTCAACCGGAGCTTCGGTGCGCTGTTCTGAGGCGCGCTGTTCTGAGGCGCGCTGTTCCGCGGCCTGTCCTGCGGGGCGCTGTTCGACGTCGGCCTGTCCGGCTGGAGCCTCGGCGGCCTCCGTACCCTGGGGCGCTGCGGCGGCAGCTTCGCCGCGGCGGCGGTTGCGGGTGCGCGGCTGGCGGCGCTCGGTGGCGCCTTCAGTAGCCTCGGAAGCCTCCGCAGGAGCTTCGACCGGCCCGGCGGCGCCGGTTTCTGCAACGGCGGTTTCGGCGGCAGCAGCGGATTCGGCGGCGGCCGGAGCCACCACTCCGTCGCTCACTGCGCGGCGGCTGCGGCCACGGCGTGCACGGGTGCCTTCGGCGGGCGCTTCCGGAGCTTCAGCCGGAGCGGCGGCAACCGGGGCGGAGACGGCGGGGGCGGCAATGCTCTCGGCACGCTTCTCGGTTGCCTTGGCAGGAGCCTTGGCCAGTGGGGTGCCGGCACGATGGGCGGAGATGGCTGAGACCAGGTCCCCCTTGCGCATCCGGGAACCGCCGGAAATACCGAGCTGGCTGGCAAGTGCCTGCAGCTGGGCGAGCTTAAGGCCTGCGAGGCCGCTGCTCTTGGCGGGTGCGGCCGGCGATTCGGCAGCAGAAGATGATAGTTCCACAGCTGGCGACAGCTCAGTGGTTTCGGTCACGAAGGATCCTTCCCCCTCGACGGCGTCCAGACGAGGAGCTGAACGCGATGATTTGATCTGGGTTGCAGTTCAGATCTGCAGCCGGATTGTTCGGCCTTGCCGGTTGGAGTTCGGCCAGCAGGGCCGGATACTGATTCACCTTCCACTCCGCCCGTGGCGAAGGGATGGACTGACGCATCAGGGGCAGCTTAAGACTGCAGATTCCTGCGACAGACCAAGCAGGCGGCACCGGAATAGATTGCGCAGTAGGAGATCAAATCGCAAATGAATGCTGGAGGAGATCAGATAGGCGGAATTACCGCCGGTGCATCTCCACCTTAGCACCTTCAACGTCCACTGCCAGCTTCAGAACGCGCCATGCGATATCCGGCGTGTTGGCTTCGATGAAGTCCTGGATGAAAGCCACGACGGCGGCCGCCTTGGCTTCTCCGTCGGCAAGGACCAGCACGGTGGGACCGGCACCCGAAACGACGGCGGCATATCCTGCCGCGCGCAGCGCGCCGATCAGCGCTGCGCTGGGGCGCATTGCCTCCGCCCGGTAGCTCTGGTGCAGGTAGTCCTCGGTGCCGGCCAGCAGGAATTCGGGTTTAGCCGTCAGTGCGTGGATCAGCAGCGCGGCGCGGCCTGCATTCATCGCGGCGGCGTGGTGGCCCACCGATGCCGGCAAGAGGGCCCGGGCCGCCTCCGTGGAAAGTTCGAAGTCAGGCACCGCAACAACGGGGATGACCGATTCCGACACTGTTGCCCGCGTGCTCCTGTACTGGTCATTGTTCTGCCAGGACAGTGCCAGTCCGCCGAAAATGGCAGGTGCGACGTTGTCCGGGTGCCCCTCCATCTCGGATGTGAGCTGGAGAATCCAGTCCTTGCCGCGGCGGGCAGCCTCAGGGACCAGGGCATTGGCTGCGGTCACGGCGGCTACCACTGCCGACGCCGAGGACCCGAGCCCCCGCCCGTGCGGGTTGATGTTGTCCGCAGTGATCCGAAGCCCCTCGTGCCGGAAGCCCAGGCGGTGCAGGGCTTCCGTGAGGGCCCTGACCACCAAGTGGCTGGCATCTCGTGGAAGTGTTTCAGCCCCCTCGCCGCTGAGGTCGAAGTGAAGCTCGCCACTGCCCAGTGTTTCCACCGTCAGGGTGTCGTGCAAAGACAGGGCGAGCCCCAGGCTGTCATATCCCGGGCCCAGGTTCGCGCTGGTGGCGGGCACGCGGACGGTCACCAGCTGGCCGGCCGGAACTGCCGGCGCAGCGGCTGCGGACTCGGCAGGCACGGTGAGGGTGGTTTCCACGGTTACTTGTCTTCCAGTCCCAGTTCGGCTGCAACTGTCACGACGTCGTTGGGCACCTTGACCGGCTGCACATCGCTGCCGTCCTCGGTGCGCAGGGCCCACTGGGGGTCCTTGAGGCCATGGCCCGTAACGGTGATGACGATCGTCTTGCCTGACGGAACTTCACCAGCGGCGTGCTTCTTCAGCAGCCCGGCCACGCCGGCGGCAGATCCGGGCTCCACGAAAACGCCCTCGCGTGCGGAGAGCCAGCGGTGCGCGTTCAGGATTTCCTCATCCGTGACTGCCTCGATCAGTCCGCCGGATTCGTCACGGGCGCCGATGGCGCCGTCCCAGGAGGCGGGGTTGCCGATCCGGATGGCCGTGGCGATGGTGTCCGGTTCGGTTATGGGGTGGCCGGCAACAAAGGGGGCTGCGCCTGCCGCCTGGAAACCCCACATGGCGGGGGTCTTGGTGGAGACGGCGGGAAGGGTGCCGGCCGTTTCGGACTCGAAGGGCGCGGAGTACTCCTTGTAGCCCTTCCAGTAAGCGGTGATGTTTCCGGCGTTGCCGACCGGCAGGACGTGGATGTCCGGAGCGTCGCCCAGCGCATCGACGATTTCGAAGGCTCCGGTCTTTTGGCCCTGGATGCGGGCGGGGTTGACGGAGTTCACCAGGAACACCGGGTAGGACTCCCCCAGCTTGCGGGCGATGTCCAGGCAGTTGTCGAAGTTGCCGTCCACCTGCAGCAGCGTGGCGCCGTGGGCGATGGCCTGGCTGAGCTTCCCCATGGAAATCTTGCCTTCCGGCACCAGGACAGCGCACTTGAGGCCGGCAGCGGTGGCGTAGGCGGCAGCAGAGGCGGAGGTGTTTCCGGTGGAGGCGCAGACCACAGCCTTTGCCCCGGCGGCAACGGCGGCGGTCATGGCCATGGTCATGCCGCGGTCTTTGAAGGAACCGGTGGGGTTCATGCCCTCAACCTTCAGGTACACCTCGGAACCGGTGAGCTCAGAGAGCTTCTGCGCGTGCACCAGCGGTGTGCCGCCTTCACCCAGGGTGATGACCTTGGTGGATTCCGTCACGGGCAGACGGTCAGCGTATTCGCGGATGACGCCGCGCCATTGGTGAGCCACTTAGACTCCTTCTACCCGCAGAACGGATGTAACTGAGTTGATGACGTCCAGGCCTTTGACGGCCTCGACGGTGGCCGCAAGGGCAGCCTCTGACGCGCGGTGGGTAATGATCCGCAGTTCGGCCGATTCCGTGTTGGATTCGGCGTCCTTGTGGATGGTTTGCCGCATGATTTCGATGGATACGCCGTGCTCCGCGAAGAGCTGTGCGATGCGGGCCAGGACACCGGGCTGGTCAGCGACGTCGAGGCCGATGTAGTAGCTGGTGGTGGCTGCATCGATGGGCAGGGCCGGAACATGGCCGGTTGTGGTCTCGGTGCGCTGCGGTCCGCCCAGCATCAGGCGGCGGGCAGCGGAGACAAGGTCGCCGAGCACGGCAGATGCCGTGGGCGTGCCGCCGGCACCCTGGCCGTAGAACATGAGTTCGCCGGCGTTTTCCGCCTCAATGAACACAGCGTTGAAGGCACCCCGCACGGCGGCCAGCGGGTGCTCCCGCGGAAGCAGCGTGGGGTGCACGCGCACGGAGATACCTTCGGCGCCGTGGGCATCCGTCAGCTTCTCGGCGATGGCCAGCAGCTTGATGACGAAACCGGCATCCTTCGCTGCCGCGATGTCGGCAGCGCTGACGGAGGTGATGCCCTCGCAGTGGACGTTCTCCAGCGCGAACCGGGTGTGGAAGGAGAGGGTAGCCAGGATGGCCGCCTTGGCGGCGGCGTCGTGGCCTTCGACGTCGGCCGTTGGGTCCGCTTCGGCGTAGCCGAGGCGCTGGGCCTCTGCGAGGGCATCGGCGAACTGGGCGCCGGTGGAGTCCATCTGGTCCAGGATGAAGTTCGTGGTGCCGTTGACGATGCCCAGCACCCGGGTGATCCGGTCGCCGGAAAGGCTGTCGCGGATGGGCCGGAGGATGGGGATGGCGCCGGCCACGGCCGCTTCGTAGGAGAGTTGGACGCCCGCCTTGTCCGCCTCCTCGTAGAGGGTGGGCCCGTCCTGGGCCAGCAGGGCCTTGTTGCCGGTGACAACGCAGGCGCCGTTCTGCAGCGCCGAGAGGATCAGCGTCCTGGCAGGCTCAATGCCGCCCATGAGCTCGATGACCAGGTCAGCGTCCTTGACCAGTGTCTCGGCGTCGGTGGTGAAGAGCTCCTGCGGCAGGTCCACATCACGGGGTGCGTTGACGTTGCGCACGGCAATGCCGCTGAGCTCCAGGCGGGCGCCGGCGCGGGCGGCAAGGGCGTCGGCGTCCTCAATGAGGATCCGCGCAACCTGGGCCCCAACGTTGCCGCAGCCCAGCAGGGCTACTTTCAGGGTTCGCAATTCCGTCATTCAGGCTCCCATGTCGCGGTTCAGCAGATCTTCTTCGGTTTCCCCGCGGACAATCAGCCGGGCAGATCCGTCGCGCACCGCGACAACGCCCGGGCGGGCCAGATAGTTGTAGTTGCTTGAAAGGGCCCAGCAGTAGGCGCCGGTCCCCGGTACAGCAAGCAGATCACCGGCTGCCACGTCCTCGGGCAGATATACATCTCTAACAACTATGTCGCCGCTCTCGCAATGTTTGCCCACCACGCGGGACAGCTGTGGAGCCGCCGCGGACGCGCGCGAGGCCAGAATTGCGGAGTAATCGGCGTCGTAGAGCACGGGCCGGGCGTTGTCGCTCATGCCGCCGTCCACCGAAACATACCGGCGCGGATACGTAACGTTGTTGCCTCCGTCACTGGCTTTGGAGGGGGCCGGCGCGTCCACGCGCACGGTTTTGATCGTCCCTACTTCGTAAAGCGTGAAGGTGGTGCTGCCCACGATGGCGCGTCCCGGCTCGATGGAAATGCGGGGCGAGTCAATGCCCAGTTCTGCGCAGGTGGAACGGACGACGGCGGCCATCGCCTCCGCGATCTCGGCTGCAGGACGGGGGGTGTCCACCGGGGTGTAGGCGATGCCGTAGCCGCCGCCGAGGTCCAGCTCCGGAAGGACAATGGAGTACTTTTCCTGCATGGCGGCGAGGAAGCGAAGGAGCTTTTCGGCGGCCATCGCGAAGCCGTCCGGCTCGAAGATCTGGGATCCGATATGGCAGTGCAGTCCCAGCAGTTCAATGCCCGGGTGCGCGGCAGCGGCAGCCACTGCTTCTTCGGCGGCGGACAGCCCGGCCTGGTCGGTGGTGTCCGCGGCCATGGAGAGGCCGAACTTCTGGTCCTCGTGGGCCGTGGCAATGAATTCGTGCGTATGCGCATGGACCCCCGGCGTGAGCCGGAGCATGACCTTGGCCTTTTCCCCCCGGCGTTCAGCGATGGCGCCCACCCGGACCAGTTCGCTGAGGCTGTCCACCACAATCCGGCCCAGCTTCATGTCCAGCGCACGGTGGATCTCCCCGTCCGACTTGTTGTTGCCGTGCAGGGCCACGTCGGCGCCGGGAATCCCGGCCTTTGCCGCAACGGCCAGCTCGCCGCCGGACGCAGTGTCCAGCCGCAGCCCCTCCTCCTCGACCCACCGCACCACGGCGGTGCACAGGAACGATTTGCCGGCGTAGTAGACGTCCACTCCCCCGCAGATATCGGCGAACGCATTGTTGAACGCGTCGCTGAAGGCGCGTGCCCTGGCACGGAAGTCGGTCTCGCTCATGACGAAGAGCGGGGTTCCATACTGCCGCTGGAGCTCGCTGACCGGAATTCCGTCGATGGTGAGTTCACCGGAATCGCTCCTGGCCGCGTCCTGTGCCCACATCTTTGGCTCAAGGGCATTCAGGTCGGCAGGGACAGAAAGCCAGCCGGGGGCAAGCGGGGAACCGGCGGCGGGGTCCTGTGCAGCCATGGGATCACATCCGTTCCGGCGCGGAAACGCCAAGCAGGTCAAGGCCGTTGGCCAGCACCTGGCTCGTGGCGTCGTTGAGCCACAGCCGGGTGCGGTTGACATCGGTCACCGCTTCGTCGCCCATGGGCGCAATGCGGCAGGCGTCATACCAGCGGTGGTAGGCGCCGGCGATGACCTCCAGATGGCGCGCCACACGGTGCGGCTCACGCAGCTCGGCAGCCTTGGCCACGATCGAGGGGTAGCTGCCCAGGTAGGAAAGCAGCTCGTTCTCGGTGGCGTGGTCCAGCAGCGAGGCGTCAAAGCTGTCTTTGCCGTCCACCTGGCGCTCCACCCCCGCCGCCACGGCGTTCCGGGCAGCGCCGCGGGAGCGGGCGTGGGCGTACTGGACGTAGAACACCGGGTTTTCGTTGCTGTGCTTCTTAAGCAGTTCCGGATCAAGGGTCAGGGGGGAGTCGGCGGGGAAGCGTGCCAGCGAGTAGCGGACGGCGTCCTTCCCCAGCCAGTCGATCAGGTCCTTGAGCTCAATGATGTTTCCGGCACGCTTGGACAGCTTCGCTCCGTTGACGGACACCAGCTGCCCGATCAGCACCTCGATGTGGACCTCGGGGTCGTCGCCGGCGCACGCGGCAATCGCCTTGAGCCGGTTGATGTAGCCGTGGTGGTCGGCGCCGAGGAGGTAGATCTTCTCGGTGAAGCCGCGGTCCTTCTTGGACAGGTAGTAGGCGGCGTCGGCTGCGAAGTACGTCGGCTCGCCGTTGGCCCGGATCATCACCCGGTCCTTGTCGTCGCCAAAGTCGGTGGTCCGCAGCCAGACCGCGCCGCCGTCGTCGAACACGTGGCCCTGCTCCCGCAGGCGCGCCACGGCACTCTCGATCGCACCGGCGTCGTGCAGCTCCTGCTCGGAGAAGAACACATCGAACTCCACGCCGAAGTCCGCAAGGGTGGACTTGATGTCCTTCATCTGCGCCTTGTAGGCGGCGGCGCGGATCACCGGAAGGGCCGCAACTTCAGTCAGTTCGCGGATGTCCGGGTGCTCTGTCAGCACCTCGTGCCCAAGGTCCGCAATGTATTGTCCGGGGTAACCGCCGTCGGGCACGGGGAGGCCGTGCAGCCGGTTGTAGACGGAGTGCGCGAAGACGTTCATCTGCGTTCCGGCGTCATTGATGTAGTACTCGGCGGTCACATCCGCCCCGGACGCGCGCAGCACGCGCGCGATCGAATCCCCCAACGCTGCCCAGCGGGTGTGCCCGATATGCAGGGGCCCGGTGGGATTGGCCGAGACAAACTCCATGTTCACCGTGTGGCCGGCGAGCGCGGAGTTGGTGCCGTACTGCTTTCCGGCCTCGACAATCACCTTGGCCAGGGCGCCGGCGGCAGCCGCATCCACGGTGATGTTCAGGAACCCCGGCCCCGCGATGTCCACGGCGGCAACGCCGTCGATGGACTTCAGCCGGGCACTGAGGATGGTGGCGAATTCACGCGGGTTGGTGCCGGCCTGCTTGGCAAGCTGCAGGGCAATGTTGGTGGCCCAGTCGCCGTGGTCCCGGTTCTTGGGTCGCTCCACGCGCACCTCATCAGGGACAGCTGATGCTGCAAGGGCGATGTCACCGGCGGCAACAGCGTCCTTCAGGCAGGCGGATATGGCGAGGGAGAGTTCTTCGGGAGTCACCCTTCTAGACTACCGGGGGCCGGTCACAGCAAAGGAATCCAGGGAGCTTCGCGCACCCTGTCGATCCACAGGAAGTCAGAAACCCCCACACAGCTTGAACCAATAGGCTGGCTTCTGCGTTGACAACACCGTAACCACTGGGCAGTTCCCTTCCTGCGTCCCCTCCCGATGAAACGAGAACCTGATGAGACCCTCAGTCCGTAAAAGTGTTTACGCCGGAATCGCCGGCCTGTCCCTGGCGGGAACGGTGGCAGGCTGCGCACCGTCACCCGGCAGCGCCCCCGCGGCAACCGTCCCTTCCACGGGAGCATCAGCACCGGGGGCCGGCGGGGCGGAATACAAGGACGGCACGTACAGCGCTGATGGCACCTATGTCTCGCCCAACGGTACGGAGACAGTTGGCGTCCAGCTCACCCTTGCCGCCGGGACCGTCACGGACGTCCAGATCACCCAGCACCCGTCCAACCCGAATACCCGCAAGTTCCAGGGCGAGTTTGCCGGCGGCATCGCGGCCCAGGTGGTTGGCAAGGACATTGACGAGCTCAATGTGTCCAAGGTCGCGGGCTCTTCCCTCACCAGCGGCGGTTTCAACAAGGCCCTGGAGCAGATCAAGTCGGAGGCAAAGTAGGCCGTGCCGGACGGAGCCCTGGAGGACTTTGCGTTCGAGGGGATCGGCACGCACTGGCAGGTCTCTACGCCCCGGCTGCTCGATCCCGCCCTGCGGGCCCGCCTCCTTGGCGTGGTGGAACGGTTCGACGCCGACTGGTCCCGGTTCCGGGACGATTCCCGCGTCACTGCGATGGCCAGGGAACCCGGACGGTATGAATTTCCCGCCGAGGCCGGGCCACTCGGGCTGGTCTACCGCACCCTCTACCAGCTCACCGGCGGGGCAATGACCCCGCTCATCGGCACCAGCCTGGAGCGCCTGGGCTATGACGCCGGCTACTCGCTTCGGCCCTCCGGCTCCCCGCTGCCGGCACCGGTCTGGGACGACGTGCTGGACTGGGCGGGCACTACCCTCACCACTCGGGCCCCGGCTGTCCTGGACATCGGGGCCGCCGGCAAGGGCTTGCTGGTGGATCTGCTGGCGGCTGAGCTTGAGGCGGGTGGTGTGAAGGCGTTCATCATCGATGCCAGCGGGGACCTCCTGGTGCGTGGCCAGGATCCGGTACCGGTGGCCCTGGAACACCCGTACAACGCAGCCCAGGCCATCGGAGTGGTGCAGCTAACCGGCCGGGCACTCTGCGCCTCTGCCGCAAACCGGCGCGTCTGGGGCGACGGCCTGCACCACGTCCTGGACGGCAGGACCGGCCGGCCGGTCAGGACAGCTGTGGCCACCTGGGCGCTGGCGGAAACCGCCATGCTGGCCGACGCCCTGGCAACGGCGCTCTTCTTCCTCCCCGGTGGCGAACTCCAGCAGTCTTTTGATTTTTCCTGGTTGACGGTCTTCTCGGACGGAAGCGCAGCCCATTCCGCAGGATTTGAAGGGACACTGTTTTCATGAGCCCTGTTGAAGCGCCCGGAGCCCGCCCGGCCCTGTCCGTCGGCCGGCTGGATACCGTGCTGGGCCGGTTCACCATGTACCGGCTGATCCTTGTGGTCCTGGCGGTCCTGGCCGGATACAGCCTTGTGCTGAACGCCCTGGGCTGGCTGACTTTCGGCATTCCGGAGATGCTGGCGCACCTGGTCCTCTGCCTTGGGCTGACGTACGCATCGAACAGGGCGCTGGCAGCGCTGTTCCGGGTACGGCCGCACTCCGAGTCGTCTCTGATCACCGGGCTGCTGCTCTATTTCCTGTTCTGGCCCTCCTTCGCCCCTATGGATGTGGCTGGGGTGGCTTTGGCGTGCGTGCTGGCATCGGCGTCGAAATATGCCCTCGCCTGGCGCGGCCGGCACGTGTTCAACCCTGCCGCAGCCGGCGCGTTCGTCACGGGCCTCACCGGCCTGAACATCGCAACGTGGTGGGCTGCCACGCCGGCCATGCTGTGGCTGCTGGTTCCGGGGGTCCTGCTGGTCCTCTACCGCACCCGGAAGTTCCTCATGGCTTCGGTGTTCACCGTTGTTGCCGCCGCGATCATCACTTCCGAACTGCTCCAGGCCGGGCTGTCAGCGGGCATGGCCCTGTGGCAGTCCTTTGCCCAGCGGCCGCTGCTGTTCTTTGTTGGATTCATGCTTACCGAACCGCTGACGCTCCCGCCGCGGCGCTGGCAGCAGCTGGCGTTGGCTGCGGTGGTGGGCGTCGTTTTCGCGGTTCCCTACAACGTCGGTTTCCTGGCGAACTCTCCGGAAGCGGCGCTGCTGCTGGGCAACCTGCTGGCTTTCCTCGCGGGGCAGCGCGGGACCGTGACCCTTCGTTTTGCCGGGGCCAGGGCGTTGACACCAAGTACTACGGAGTTCTCTTTCGAACCGTCCCGGCCGGTCCGGTTTGCGCCCGGGCAGTATATGGAACTGGACCTGCCGCAGGTGAAGTCGGACAGGAAGGGCCGGCGCCGTGTGTTCAGCCTGACAAGTGCACCGGATGAACGCATGGTGAAGTTTGGCGTGCGGACAGCTGAGCCCGTGTCCCCGGCGAAGCGGGTCCTCCTTGCGCTGGAGCCCGGAGACGAAGTGACCGCCACCTCCGTGGGGGGCGACTTTGTCCTCCCCCGGGATCCCCGGAAGCCGGTCCTGCTGATTGCCGCCGGGATCGGCATCACGCCCTATCTTTCACACTTGTCTTCAGGAGGATTGCGGGAACGGGACGCTGTCCTCCTCCTCCTGGCCAGGAGCGCCGACGAGGTAGCCTATGCGCAGGAACTGCGGGCGGCGGGCATCCGCGTCCTGGTGCGCACTGCGGATGGTTCCGCACCGCCGCCGGACCTGGCCGCCGCCTCCTGGGACGGCACACGCCTGGACGGCGAAGCCCTCCGGGCACTGGTCCCGGACATAGCGGACCGGGACGTCTACGTCTCGGGATCACCTGCAAGCGTCGCGTCACTGCGCAAGGCAGCGAAGCAGGCAGGGGCCCGCAGGCTTCACGTGGACTCATTCTCCGGCTACTGATTTCCGGCCCGGGACCGCGCCCCGGGGTGACGGGGCGGTGGCGATTTTCCCTTGCGGGCCACCTTCCTGCTAAGCTCTAGGACGTCCCGCCCGCAACGGCAGGAAACCCCGGATTGCCCTCGTAGCTCAGGGGATAGAGCGTCTGCCTCCGGAGCAGAAGGTCGTAGGTTCGAATCCTATCGAGGGCACAGACGAAAACCCCGTTACTTCAAGGAAGTGACGGGGTTTTCTGCTTCCCTGTCCCCGTGCAGTCTGCCTGCTCCCGTACGTGAGCCTGCGGAGGATTGTCGGTGCGCCCTCGTAGTCTGAAGTCACCAAGTCGAGGGGGTACGCAATGCACGTTCCGTTCTGTTCTATCGTTCCGCCTTACCTGTTGAGGAGGCTGGCCAAACAGGGTGCGCCGGAGTTTTTGTCCGCGGCCAGGGCAGCCAGGGAAGCTTTGGGCCATGTGGAGTCGTTCCATTCGGCACGGTCCCAGCCCGTGCCGGGCGTGCCGGAAGGCGTCCGCCAGGCCAAACCCGGACCGTCAAACCGGGGCATCTACGACGCCGGCGGTTCAGAGATCCTCCCCGGCCGGCTGGTCCGCAAGGAGGGTGAAGCCGCCACGGATGACCCGGCGGTTGATGAGGCCTATGACGGGCTTGGCCACACGCACCGCCTCTACGCGGACGTGTTCGGACGCAACTCCATCGACGGACGGGGGCTGCCGCTGGACGCAACGGTCCACTTCGGCAAGCTGTACGACAACGCCTTTTGGAACGGCAGGCAGATGGTCTTCGGCGACGGCGACGGTGAGGTCTTCGAACGGTTCACCATGTCCCTGAGCGTCATCGGCCACGAACTGGCCCACGGCGTCACCCAGTATTCCGCCGCGCTCGCCTACCGTAACCAGGCGGGCGCCCTCAACGAATCCATGTCCGACGTCTTTGGCGCACTGGTCGAGCAGTATGTCAACAACCAGTCCGCTGCCGAGGCCAGCTGGCTGATCGGCGAGGGCCTCTTCACCGCCCAAGTGGAGGGCAGCGCCTTGCGTTCCATGAAGGCTCCCGGCACGGCGTACGACGACGACGTGCTGGGCAAGGATCCCCAGCCGGACTCTATGGACACGTACGTCAAGACGAGCGCCGACAACGGCGGGGTCCACATCAACTCCGGCATCCCCAACCGCGCCTTCTACCTCGTGGCGGAGACGCTCGGGGGAAACGCCTGGGACTCCCCCGGGCGCATCTGGTACGAGGCACTCACGGGCGGAACGCTGCCTCCCACGGCGACCTTCAGGGTCTTTGCGCGTGCCACGGCCGCATCGGCCGTGGAGCTCTTCGGTTCCGGATCCGCCGAGCATGACGCCGTCCTTAAGGCGTGGGAAACTGTGAAGGTCAAGCTTTAACGGACTCCTGGCTGCCGTACTTCGGGGCGGCAGCCAGGCTGCAGGGCAAGCCCAAGGACCAGGCCATGAAGATCAGTGTTGAGCGCACCGGAGGAATCGCCGCGATACCACGGGTGTGGACTGTGGAAGCCCAATCCAAGAGCGCCATCAGCCAGTGGCAGCCCATCGTGGAGGCATGCCCCTGGGATTCAGTACCCAGGACTCCGAAGGCAGCTGCCGAGCAGTTTGCGGAAGCCCAACCGGACAGGTTCATCTATTCGATCCGGGCAGGGCAGCGCAGGGCAGCCCTGCCTGAGCAGGCCGTCACCGGACCTTGGCGGATTCTCGTGGACAGTACGCGGGAAGCGGCCGAGGAAATCCGCGCCAAACAACGCCGCAACGGACCGGCGCCCGGTTAGCGTGCAAGGGGCGCTATCCCGCCACAGCCAGTTGGCCGCGGAAAGCGCGGCGGTATGACTGCGGGCTGGTGTCCAGGACCTTGGCGAAGTGGTGCCGCAGCAGGACAGGGTGCCCGAAGCCGGATTCCCTGGCGATTTCTTCGATGTTCAGGTCGGTGGACTCAAGGAGTTCCTGGGCCCGGAGCACCCGCTGTGAATTGAGCCAGGCGGCAGGCGTCGCTCCGGTCTCGGACCGGAAGCGCCGGGCGAATGTCCTGGCGGACATGTGTACGCGCGCCGCCAGTTCGTTCACCGTGTGCTCGCGGTCCAGGTTCTCCACCATCCAGCGCAGCAGTTCCTCCATGGGAGCGGAACCGCAGGCTGGCATTGGCCGGTCGATGAACTGCGCCTGGCCGCCGTCACGGTGCGGGGGAACCACCATGTCCCTGGCGATCGCGGCAGCCACCTGCGCCCCCAGTTCGACGCGCACAAGGTGGAGGCACGCATCGATCCCGGCGGCGGTGCCTGCGGAAGTGATGATGTTGCCGTCCTGCACGTAGAGGACGTTTTCGTCCACCTGCACGCGCGGATACTCTGCAGCCAGTTGGCCTGAGTAGTGCCAGTGCGTGGTGCAGCGGCGCCCGTCGAGCAAGCCGGCGCGGGCCAAGGCAAAAGCGCCCGAGCAGATGGACATTACCCAAGCTCCCCTCGCATCGGCAGCCCGGAGCGCCTCGAGGACGGATTCGGGCAACTCGTCGTCCCTGCCGTAGGGGGCCATGATGACCAGGTCCGCATCGTCGGTTGCCTCGAGTCCCAGGCCGACGTTCAGGGACAGGCCGGACTTGAGCCGGACGTTACCAGGCTGCGGCGTGCAGACGCGGAAGTCGAAGGCCGGGACGCCGCTCCCCCGACCGGATCTGTCGATACCGAAGACCTCGCAGGCAGTACCGAACTCGAATATCGAGAAGTTGGGAACCACGATGACAGCCACTGATTTGAGCATGCTTCCATTGTGGCAGGAATTATAGCTTTTTGGGCATTTCTGCCACTTTTTCTTGGCTGCCGAGAGGAGAAGCATGGAGTCATGGAAATCCTCATAACCCTCCTCGTCCTCCTGATCCTCCTCGTAGCCGCCGCCACCGTTTCAGCGCTTTTGCGTGACGGCCGGGGGCATACGCCTCCTGTCGAATCCCACGAAGCCTGGTCCGCCCTGGACCTCCCCAGCATCAACTACACGCTCCGCGTCTTCTAGGCAGGCGCCACTGCAGACAGCCGAAACGGGAAGCCCGGGCACCCGCAGTAGACTGTCAGCAGACATGACACTTCACATCTCCTACCCCGCCGAGCTGCCGGTCTCCGAACGGCGCGAAGACCTGATGGCAGCCATAGCGGCGAACCAGGTCACCATCATCGCCGGCGAGACCGGTTCCGGTAAGACCACCCAGATACCCAAGATGTGCCTCGAACTTGGCCTGGGTGAAAACGGGCTGATCGGCCACACCCAGCCGCGCCGGCTCGCAGCCCGCACGGTGGCCGAGCGCATCGCCGAGGAACTGGGCGTGGACATCGGCCAGGAGGTGGGCTTCCAGGTCCGCTTCACAGGTGAGGTCAGCCGCGCCACGAAGGTCAAGCTGATGACCGACGGCATCCTGCTTGCAGAAATCCAGCGGGACAAACTGCTGCGCAAGTACAACGCGATCATCATCGACGAGGCCCACGAACGAAGCCTCAATATCGACTTCATCCTGGGCTACCTCAAGCGGATCCTGCCGCAGCGGCCGGACCTCAAGGTGATCATCACCTCCGCCACCATCGACCCCCAGCGCTTTGCCGACCATTTCGGCACACCGGAAGAACCCGCACCCATTGTCGAGGTCTCCGGGCGGACCTACCCGGTGGAAATCCGGTACCGCCCGATCTCCCAGCCACCGGGCGGAGCCGGGCCTGACGACGAGAACGGTTCCGATGACGAACTCGAGGAAGACCGCGATCCGCTTGACGCCGTGTGTGACGCCGTCGACGAACTTGCCCTCGAAGCGCCGGGCGACATCCTGGTGTTCTTCTCCGGCGAGCGCGAAATCCGCGACGCTGCCGAAGCGCTGCAGGCCCGCATCCAGTCCAACCGCCGGCTGGCCGGAACCGAAGTCCTTCCGCTCTTCGCACGGCTGAGCCTGCAGGAACAGCACAAGGTCTTCCACCCCGGCAGCAAGCGCAGGATTGTCCTTGCCACCAACGTCGCCGAAACCTCGCTCACGGTTCCAGGCATCAAGTACGTCATCGACACCGGCACCGCCCGCATCTCCCGGTACTCGCACCGCACCAAGGTCCAGCGGCTGCCGATCGAGCGGGTCTCCCAGGCTTCGGCCAACCAGCGGTCCGGCCGCTGCGGCCGCGTCTCGGACGGCATCGCCATCCGCCTGTACTCCGAGGAAGACTTCGAGTCCCGCCCCCTCTACACGGACCCGGAGATCCTGCGGACCAACCTCGCTGCCGTTATCCTGCAGATGACCGCCATGGGAGTGGCGCGCGGCCCCAAGGACGTCGAAAACTTCCCCTTCGTGGAGCCGCCTGAAACGCGGGCAATCAACGACGGCGTCACGCTGCTCCGCGAACTCGGCGCCCTCGCTGCCGCCCGGCCGCAGAACGGCACGGACGGGGCGAAAAGCGGCGGCGGGCTCACCGCCGTCGGGCAGAAGCTCGCCCAGCTGCCGGTGGACCCCCGCCTGGGCCGGATGATCGTGGAGGCGGGCAAACGCGGCTGCGTCCGCGAGGTGATGGTCCTGGCCGCGGCCCTCACCATCCAGGACCCGCGCGAGCGTCCAACAGACAAGCAGCAACTCGCGGCGGAAAAGCACAACCGGTTCAAGGACGAGAACTCGGACTTCACCGGCTTCCTTAACCTCTGGAACTACCTACAGGAGAAGCAGCAGGAGCTCTCGTCGTCCGCCTTCCGCCGGATGTGCCGGGCCGAGTTCATCAATTACCTCCGGGTCCGGGAGTGGCAGGACCTGTTTGCCCAGCTGCGCCAGCTGGCCCGGCCCCTGGGCATCAGCCTCGACAACAAGCGGCTTGCCGACCCCGTGGGCAACCACGAGGGCATCCACATCAGCCTTCTTTCCGGGCTCCTGAGCCACATCGGCATCCTTGACGAACGCAAGCGCGAGTATGCAGGTGCCCGGGGCAGCCGGTTTGCGATCTTCCCCGGCTCGGCCCTCTTCAAGAGGTCACCCACGTTCGTGATGGCGGCGGAACTCGTGGAGACCAGCCGCCTCTGGGCGAGGGTGGCGGCGAAGTTCGATCCTGTGTGGGCCGAACAGGTAGCCCCGGACCTGGTGAAGCGCAGCTACAGCGAACCGCACTGGTCCACCCGCCAGGGCGCCGTGATGGCGTACGAGAAGGTCACCCTGTACGGCGTGCCCATCATCGCCCAGCGCAGGATCAACTACGGAAGGGTTGACCCCGTCGTCGCCCGGGAACTCTTCATCAGGCACGCCCTGGTGGAGGGTGACTGGAAAACCCACCACAAGTTCTTCCACCGCAATCGCGCGCTCCTCAATGAAGTTGAGGAACTGGAGGCCAGGATGCGCCGTCGCGACCTCTTGGTGGATGACGAGACGCTGTTTGAGTTCTACGACGCGCGGGTGGGACCGGACGTTGTGTCCGAACGGCACTTCGACAGATGGTGGAAGGAGGCCCGGCAGAAGAACCCCGACCTCCTTGACTACGACAAGTCCCTCCTCCTCAGCGACGACGCGGACGACCTCGACGAAGCCGCCTATCCCAAGACCTGGCTGCATAAGGGCTTTGAGCTGCCGTTGAGCTACGAGTTCCACCCGGTGGCTCCCGGCTCGCCGCCCAACCCGTCCGACGGCGTCACGGCCGAGGTGCCGGTGCTGTTCCTGAACCAACTGGATGACAAGGCTTTCCGCTGGCTCATACCGGGGCAGCGCGTTGAGCTGGTGACGGCCCTGATCAAGTCCTTGCCGAAGCAGATCCGCAAGAATTTCGTTCCCGCCCCGGACGTTGCCCGGCAGGCAGTGGCAGTCCTGGAATCCGATTTCGATCCCGCCGTGGACGAGCTCGAACCTTCCCTTGAGCTTGCCCTGCGCCGGATCCGCGGACACGTCATCCCGCCGGGATCCTGGAACTGGGACGCGGTGCCCCCGCACCTGCGGGTGAGCTTCAAGGTGGTGGACAGCAGGGGCAAAGTCCTGGACGAGGGCAAGGACCTCGCCGCACTCCAGGAGAAGCTGGCTCCGGCAACGCGGCGGGCCATCGCAGAGTCGCTGGGGGCCACGCCCGCCTCCACCGCGCCCGGCGCCGGCAACGGCAGGAATCCTGCGCGGGGGTCAGGGAAAACGCACGACGCCGGATCCTCCGCAGCGCTGCAGCCAGCCGAAGTGCCGGGGGCCGCAGGCCCAACCGGCTTCCGGGAACAGGACGGGCTCACCGAATGGACGGTCGGAACGATCCAGCGCCAGGTCAGCAGCACGGTCAACGGCCACACGGTGACGGGTTACCCGGCGCTGGTGGACCAGGGCACGTCGGTGTCACTGCGTGTCTTCCAGACTGCCGAGGAACAGCAGGAGGCAATGCGCGGCGGGGTGGTCAGGCTGCTGGCCCTGCGCGTTCCGGCACCTGACCGGTATGTGCTGGAGCACCTGAGCAACACGGAGAAACTCACGTTCAGCCAAAACCCGCACGGCTCGGTCGCAAGCCTGATCGCTGACTGCGCCCTGGCCGCCATCGACAAGCTCACGCCCGCGGAACTGCCCTGGGACCAGGAGTCCTTTGACCGGCTGTACGAGGTGGTCCGGGCCGAACTGATCGACACGGTGTTCAGCGTCACCGCAGTGGTGGAACGAATCCTGGCCAGCACCCGGCGGATCGAAAAACAGCTGAAGGGCACCACCAGCCTGGCGCTGATCAGTGCCCTCAACGACATCAAGAGCCAGCTGGAACAGTTGGTCTACCCCGGCTTTGTGGCACGGACGGGCTACGCCCAGCTGAGCCAGCTCCCCCGGTACCTTTCGGCCATTGAAAAGAGGCTGGAACGCCTTCCGGGCAACGTCCAGCGCGACGCCCTGAACATGGCCGTGGTACAGCGGCTCGAGGACGACTACGACGACGCCGTGTCGGCCCTGCTCCCCGGACGCAAGGCAGGCCCTGAGTTAACCCAGGTGCGCTGGATGCTTGAGGAGCTCCGGGTGAGCCTCTTCGCCGTCGAACTCGGGACAGCGTATTCGGTGTCGGAGAAGAGGATCCGCGCCGTGCTCAACAAGGCTCTGGCGCCGGCCTAGGCCGGGAGCACGGAGCGGGACCTGGACGGGCCGCCTAGGACGGCACGTACTCGCCGTACCCGGCGGCCCGCAAGCCTTGGCGGAGCTTCTCGGCGTTGGCGTCGAGGACATCCGGATCAGGGTTCTGGTCCGCCGTCGCGAAATTGAACTCGGCCATGCTCCTCGAGGGCCAGACGTGCACGTGGAGGTGGTTGATTTCATAACCCGCCACGATCAGCCCGGCCCGCGCCGCATTGAAGGTCTCCACCTGCACGGCACCGATCCGCCGGGCCACCTCCATGACCTTCGCCAGCGTTTCCGGCGAAGCGTCCGTCCACCGGTCCACTTCCTCAGTCGGTACCACCAGGGTGTGGCCGTCAGCCAGCGGCCCGGTGGTGAGGAAAGCGGCGACATCCGGTTCCCGCCACACGAAGCGGCCCGGGATTTCGCCGTTCAGGATCCTGGTGAAGAGCGTGCTCATGCGTCTGCCTCCTTGGCGGGTGCCTGCAAGGTGCTGGTGTCCAGCACAAACCGGTATTTCACATCGCCTGCCACCATCCGGTCGTAGGCCTCATTCAGCTGGTCTGCCCGCACCACCTCGATGTCCGCAGCAACACCGTGCTCGGCGCAAAAGTCGAGCATCTCCTGGGTTTCGGCGATGCCGCCAATCAACGAGCCGGCGTAGGCGATCCGACGCCGGATGAGCGCGCCCGGGTTCACCGGCGGCATCGCCTCCGACGGCAGGCCCAGCTGGAAGAGGGCACCGTCCACCCGCAGGGTCCGGAAGAAGGGGTTCAGGTCGTGCGGGGCCGCCACGGTGTCAATGATGAGGTCGATGCTGCGGTTGGCCGCCGCCATCGCCGCTTCGTCGCGCGACAGGACTACCTCATCGGCTCCCAGCTCCAGGGCCGCCGCCACCTTTGCCTCCGACGTCGTGAATACCACCACCTTCGCTCCCATTGCCTTGGCGAGCTTCACGGCCATATGGCCGAGCCCGCCCAGCCCCACCACGCCCACAACGTCGCCTTCTTCGACGTCGAAGTGCCGCAGCGGCGAGAACGTGGTGACGCCGGCGCACAGCAGTGGTGCAGCGGCGGCGGGATCGAGGGCTGCCGGCACCCGGAGGACGTAGCGGCGGTCCACCACCACGGAGGAGGAATAGCCGCCCTGCGTCACGGCGCCGCCGTTCCGCCGGTCAACGGCCCCGTACGTGCCGGTCATGCCGTTTTCGCAGTACTGCTCCAGGCCGTCCAGGCAGCTTTCGCATTCGCGGCACGAATCCACGATGCAGCCCACACCCACGCGGTCACCAGCGGCGAAATCCGTCACGGCGGAACCCACCTGGCTGACGGTGCCCACAATCTCGTGCCCCGGAACCAGCGGCCAGATCCTGCCGCCCCACTCGCCCCGGGTGGCATGCACATCCGAGTGGCACAGCCCGCAGAACTCGATGGCGATTTCGACGTCGTCCGGCCCGGGAGCGCGCCGGGCGAGGGTCAGCGGGACCAGCCCGCTGTCCGGTGCCGTCGCGCCGCACGCGGCAGCAAGGCGGCGGCCGTCCACAGCAGTTGACTCAGGACCGGCGGGTTCCGGGGTGACTGGTTTGGCAAGGGGCGGCGGTACGGGGCGTCCTGGGGTCATAGTGTGACGCTACCCTTGCCGGCAGCCGGGTTTCCACTCGGCAGTCCGCTTGGGCGGCCGGGCTCTGCGCCGGTTGCCACCGGCAGGTCCGGGTTGTTGGACCACTCCGAGAACGATCCAGGATACAGCGCAGCCCGGAAGCCGGCGAGTTCCAGGGCTGCCACCTCGTGGGCCGCTGTGACCCCGGAGCCGCAGTACACCGCGACGTGCACTCCTTCGCGTACGCCCAGGGACTCAAACCGGCGGCGGAGGGTATCGGACGGCAGGAACCGCCCGCTGCTGTCCACGTTTTCCGACGTCGGCACGTTGACCGCGCCCGGGATATGCCCGGCCCGGGGGTCAACAGGCTCGAACTCACCGCGGTAGCGCTCTCCTGCACGGGCGTCCAGCAGGAGGCCGTCGTGCGGCCAGCCGGCGGCAGCGGCGGCGTCGACCACCGGCATGTTCCCGTCCGCGAGCGTCACGTCTCCGGCATCCGGGATAACCGGCCCTGCTGCCACCGGATGGCCTGCGGCACGCCAGGCGGCAAGGCCGCCGTCGAGCAGGTAGGCGTCCGCGAAGCCGGCGTTCCGAAGCATCCACCACACCCGTGCCGCGGCCATGTTGCCGCTGTCATCGTAGGCAACCACAACGTCGCCGTCATTGATGCCCCAGCGCCTGGCGCTTTCCTGGAAGTCCTCGGCCCGTGGCAGCGGGTGCCTCCCGCGCTCCGGAGCTGCCGGGGCGGCAAGTTCAGCGGCAAGGTCCACGAACACGGCACCCGGCAGGTGCCCCTGCAGATAGTGGCGGTAACCGTGCGGATCGCCCAGGACCCAGCGGACATCAAGGAGCACGGTGCGCCGGTGTTCCGCAAGGCGGGCCTGCAGGCCCGCCACGTCTATCAAGGGGTTCAAACTTCCACCGACTCCCGGGCAGCCAGATGGGCGTAGTCGGTGCCGTACTTGGCGCCGATCCTCTGCACATGCCCTTCAACGATCTTCAGGCCGTTCTCGTTGAGCAGTCCGTCATGGATCTGGAACGCCTTCGGCGCCCGGACACCGATCACAAAGTCCAGCACCTCGGCGGATTTGCTCCACGGCGCGTGGAGGGGAACCAGCAGGGTCTGGACGCTGATCCCGTCCGGAATGATGAAGGAGTCCCCCGGGTGGTAGACGTTGTCGTCGATGAGGTATCCGATGTTGGCGACGAGGGGGATCTGCGGGTGGATCAGGGCATGCTGGCCGCCGAAGCTGCGGACGGTAAAGCCGGCAGCCTGGAACGTTGAGCCGGGGTTAACGGCGTGGACGCGGGCGGCTTCGCCGGAGGCTTTGTCCTGCAGCTGGCCGGCAACCCGCGCCGGAGCGAACACCGCCAGCTTCCCGTTTGCGCGCAACGCCTCCACCACCACCGGAACGTCCACGTGGTCAGCATGCTCATGCGTGACCAGGACCGCCTCCGCATCCTCCAGGGCCTCCGCCGACTCGGAGAAGTTGCCCGGATCCAGCACCAGGACACGGCCGTCCTTTTCCAGGCGGACACAGGAATGGGTGTATTTGGTCAGCTTCATAGCGCCAGCCTAGGGTCCGCCTCCGGACCATGTCCACGAAGCTCCGGCTGGTAATCTGGATCTTTGCCACCATCCTGAGGAAGCGAGTCCACCCATGCCCTTCGGCGCCAAGGCTGATTCCACCACCCCGTCCCCCGTGCAGGGCGGCGGCAAGGAACAGCGCGTTACGAAGCAGCGCCGGGCAGTAAGTGCCGCCCTCGATGAACTCGACGATTTCGTCAGCACGCAGGAGCTGTACCGGATTCTGCAGAACCAGGGCGCCCCGGTCTCCCTGGCAACCGCCTACCGGATCCTGCAGTCGCTCGCCGACGAGGGGCTGGTGGACGTACTGCGGAACGGCGACGGTGAAGCGGTGTACAGGCGCTGCGCCGTCACCGGGCACCACCACCACCTGCTGTGCCGGAACTGCGGAAAGGCCGTGGAAGTGGAGGCCCCCGCCGTCGAGACGTGGGCCGCGCGCATTGCGGCAGAGCACGGATACACCGACGTGGCCCACACGGTGGAGATTTTCGGGCTGTGCCCTGACTGCACGGCACGCAAGGCCAACGGCGCCCTTTAGGCAGCGGACCATTAGGTAGTCGACCAGGCAGGCCGGCCGGCAGGCAACTTTCAGGATGCGGCCAGGATCCGCCCGTTGATGCCTCTTCCGGCCCGCACCGACCCGATCACCCGGCACACCACGTAGATCAGGAACGACAGTGTGGTGACGTAGGGGCTGATGGGGATGCGTCCACCGAGGGCCAGCAGGATCCCGCCCACTGTGGCCGTCATGGCAAATGCAACGCTGAGCACCACCACCGCAACCGGAGAGGACGTCACCCGCAGGGCCGCCGCAGCCGGGGTAATCAGCAGGGCAAGGACCAGGAGCGCGCCCACCACCTGGATGGAGAGCGCTACGCTGACCCCCAGGAGGACCATGAATACGATGGCAAGCGTCCGGACGGGAACACCCCGGGCCTCCGCCAGTTCCGGATCCACGCTGGCGAAATTGAGCGGCCGCCAGATGGCCACCAAGGCCACCATCACCACCACCGCGGTGCCGGCAAGCGCCTGGAGCTGCACCGTGTCCACGGACACGATCTGCCCGGTCAACAGGCCGAACTTGTTCGCAGCCCGTCCTTCATAGAGGGACAGGAACAGGATTCCCAGTCCCAGTCCGAACGGCATGATCACGCCGATGATTGAGTTCTTGTCCCTCGCCCGGACGCCCATCAGGCCCAGGAGCAGGGCGGCGGCAACCGATCCGATGAGCGATCCAAAGACGATGTCCGCGCCGATCAGCAACGCAAAGGCCGCACCGG
This sequence comes from Arthrobacter sp. PGP41, assembly GCF_002953935.1. NCBI lineage: Bacteria > Bacillati > Actinomycetota > Actinomycetes > Micrococcales > Micrococcaceae > Arthrobacter > Arthrobacter sp. PGP41. The sequence continues at coordinate 2,790,311 of NZ_CP026514.1, forward strand.
CGAAGGAGAGCTCGGATATGCCGTGCACCGCGAATGCCAGGTCCCGCTTCATGACAAAGGTGCCAACCAGCCCGCCCAGCAGGCCCAGGACGGCACCTGCCCAAATCGAGTTCTGGACCAGTACCAGCAGTTCGCCATAATTCTCGAAGCTGAAGATCGCGCCAAGGATGCTGTCCGCGTCCATCAGGCAGCCTCTCCCGCCGCGTGCATCTCCGCATGGTGATGGGTTGTGGCATCAGGCAGGCCCACCACCACGATGCGGCCGTTCGCGTGGATAACCTCAACGTGGCTGCCGTAGAGCTCGGAGAGGACTTCGGTGGTCATGACTTCTTCCGGGGTTCCCACCCTGAAGCGTCCGCCGGCCAAGTACAGGACGCGGTCCACGTAGTCGATGATGGGGTTGATTTCGTGCGTCACGAACACAACGGCGCTGTTCTGGTCGCGGCACTGCTTGTTGATCAGGGCACTGACCGCCTGCTGATGGTGCAGGTCCAGGGAGAGCAGGGGCTCATCGCAGAGCAGGACCCGGGGATCCGTGGCAAGTGCCTGCGCCACGCGGAGCCGCTGTTGTTCGCCGCCGGACAGCTGGCCCACCGGGACTTTTGCGTATTCTGTGGCACCAACCAGTGCAAGGAGTTCGTCGATCCTGCGGTTTGCTTTGGCGGAGTTCAGGCGCAGGCCCCAGCGGTGGCCGTCCACGCCGAGGCCCACGAGGTCCCTGGCACGCATGGGGGTGTCCGGCGCGAACGATTTCTGTTGCGGGATGTAGCCGATCAGGCTGCTTCCGCGCTCCACCGGGCGGCCGCCCAAAAAGGCCTCCCCGCAGTGCAGTTCCTGGAGCCCCAGCAGGACCTTCAGGAAACTGGTCTTGCCGCTACCGTTGGGACCCAGCACGGCAAAAAACTCGCCGGGCCTGATGTCCAGGTCCAGGTCCTCCCAGAGCGCCCGCTTGCCGAACTTCAGGGACGCTCCGGTGAGGCTGACCAGGGGTTTCAACTATTTGTCTCCAGAACTTTGCTGATGTTGTCCACATTGTCCGTCATCCACTGCAGGTACGTCTTGCCCTCAGGCAGTGTTTCGTTGAAGTCCACCACCGGAACCCCGGCAGTTTCCGCGGCCTTTTTCAGCGATTCCGTCTGCGGGCCTTCGGTTTGGCTGTTGTATGCGAGGAGCCGCACCGACTTCGTGGCCACCAGGTCGGTTACCGCCTTGAGGACTGCAGGCGGCACGTCGGAGCCTTCTTCAATCGCAGCAGTGTAGTCCGCAGGGGTGGCGTTCACCAGCCCGGCATCCTCAAGGAGGTAGAGCGGCACGGGTTCAGTGACGGCAACCCGGGCCCCGGCCGAGGCAGGCTTGAGGGCATCGAGCTTTCCATGCAGTTCTTCAACGCTGGACTTGAAAGCCGAAGCGTTGGACTCGAAGGTCGATGCAGAGGCGGGGTCCAGCTCGCCGAGCTTGGCGGCGATACCGTCGGCGATCTGCTCCATGGCGTGCAGGCTGTACCAGACGTGCTCGTTCATTTCTCCGTGGTCGTGCGCGGAGCCATCCCCCGCTGCCGGTTCCGAAGTGGTCGCCCCTGCGGAGGCCTTCTCCTCCTCCGGGTGTGCAAGGCCGGAAAGCTCGACGGCGTTCAGCACCTTCGCGTCGTCGATGCCGCTGTCCTGCGCCAGGGTGTGGAGGAAGCCGTCGTAGCCGCCGCCGTTTTCCAGGACAAGATCGGCTTTGGAAACTGCCAGCCGGTCCTGGGCAGTGGCTTCGTAGGAATGCGGATCCTGGCTGGTCTTGGTGATCAGGGCCGTAACACTGACCTTGTCCCCGCCGATTGTCTTGGCGATGTCCCCGTAGACGTTCGTTGACGCCACCACGTTGATCCCGTCGGCAGCCTGCGTGGACGGTTCCGCCTGCGGGCTGCATGCGGTGAGCAAGAGGCCTAGCCCGGCAAGGGCGGCCAAGGACGATCGGGCAGCGGCGAAACGGCGCACGGGAACCTCATTCATGAAGACGATGAAAACAACCAGTCCAGCTTATACGTAAATGGGAATGATTCCTATTTAGAAAAGAAGACCGGAAGGCGCCCTCCCCACGCTGGCCGGAAGGGCGCCGTCGCGTCAGCTGCCGTTCGGCTGTCCCAGCCGGCGGATGCCGGTGGCCTGCGTGGCGTCCCGGATCTCGCCCACCAGCTGCTCAATCACGTCCTCAAGGAACAGGACGCCCTGGGTGTTGCCATCCGGGCCGATCACCCGGGCAAGGTGCGAGCCAGTGCGCTGCATGACGGACATCGCCTTTTCAATCTCGTCGTCCAGTGCCAGGTTGGCCAATGACCGGATGCGGCTTTCGGCAATCGGCAGCCCATAGGCCTGCTCGGGGATGGAGAGCACGTCCTTGACATGGAGGTAGCCGTAGAGCATGTCGTCCTCGTCAAGCATGGGGAAGCGGGAAAACCCGGTGCGGCTAACTGCCTTTTCGAACTCCACCGGCGTGGTGGACGCCTTCAGCATGACCAGCTTGTCCAGCGGCACCATGATGTCCGCGGCAGTGTATTCGGAGAACTCCAACGCACCGGTGATGAGCCCGGCGTCGTCATCCACCAGTCCGTGGCGCGTGGACTCCTGCACGATCGACTGCACTTCCTCAAGGGTGAAAGAGGAATTCACCTCATCCTTGGGCTCAATGCGGAGGAGCTTGAGGACGTGGTTCGCAGACCAGTTCAGGACTGAGATCACGGGGTGGACCAGCCGGGCAACAAACATCAGCGGCGGGGAAAGCAGTAGCGCCGCCTTGTCCGCCACGCTTACCGAAATATTCTTCGGCACCATCTCGCCGAAGGTCACGTGCAGGAACGTCACCAGCATGAGGGCTACGGCGAAGGCCGCCACGTCGGCGATCTCCATCGGCAGGCCCAGCGTCTCCAGGGGGACGGCCAGCAGGTGGTGGATAGCAGGTTCTGCCACCAGCAGGATCAGCAGCGAACAGACGGTGATGCCAAGCTGCGCGCATGCCAGCATCAGCGACACGTTTTCCATGGCGCGGAGGGTGGTCTGCGCCCGCTTGGACCCGGCCTCGGCCAGCGGCTCGATCTGGCTTCGCCGCGCGGACATGACCGCGAACTCAGCGGCAACGAAGAACGCATTACCGAGCAGCAGGATCCCCAGCCAGACGATTCCGGCCCAGTCGCTCATTGTTCTGTCCTGTCGTCGCGCTTGGACCTGCCGTTGCGCTTAGTCTTGTCAGCAATGTCCGCGCGCTCGGGTTCAGCGGCCGGATGGAAGCAGATCCGGTCAATCCGGCGGCCGTCCATCCTGGTGACACTCAGTGCTCCCCCGCCGACGGGGACGGTGTCCCCCACGGTGGCAATCCTGCCCAGCTTGCTCATTACGTACCCGCCCACGGTTTCGTAAGCCGCTTCGTCCGGGACGGTCAGCCGGGGAATCTGCTCGGACAACTCGTCCGGGCGCAGCAGGCCGGGGAAGTACCAATCGCCGGAGGCGCTCTGCAGCAGTCCAGGGCGGACCTTATCGTGCTCATCCGCCACCTCTCCCACGATCTCCTCCACCAGGTCTTCGAGGGTGGCGATGCCGGCGGTTCCGCCGTACTCGTCCAGTACCACTGCGAGCTGCAGGTTGCCGTCCCTGAGTTCTGCCAGCAGGGCGTCAAGGTGGATGGTCTCGGGGACCCTCAGGACCTCGGTCATGATGGCCCCGGCTTCCAGGTTCGGGCGGCGGTCCCAGGGAACAGCCACCGCCTTCTTCACGTGAACCAGCCCCCGGATGTCGTCCGCGGAGTCCCCGATGACCGGGAAACGTGAGTATCCGGTCCGGCGGGCGGCATCCACCACGTCGGACACAGGCTGGTCGGCGTCGATCGTCTCCACCCGGATGCGCGGCGTCATCACGTCCGCCGCCGTCCTGGTGGAGAAGTTCAAGGTGCGCGCCACGAAGTTGGCAGTGCCGGCGTCGAGCGTTCCCATCGCCGCCGAACGGCGTACCAGGGATGCAAGTTCAGCGGGCGTCCGGGCGCCGGAGATTTCCTCCTTTGCTTCCAGTCCAAAGACGTTCAGCACCTTGTTGGAGAATCCGTTGAGCACCACGATGGCGGGCTTGAAGACGGCGGTGAACATCAACTGCGGCCGAGCCAGGGCCCGGCCTACTGGGAAGGACAGCGCAATGGCCATGTTCTTAGGCACCAGTTCGCCCAGGAGCATGGAGAGCAGGGTGGCGATCACCATGGCCAGGACCAGGGAGATGGAGGCGACTGCCACGCCGGGAAGTCCGACGGCGGCCAGGGGTGCTTCCAGGAGGCGGCCCACGGAGGGCTCCATCACGTAGCCGGTCAGGAGGGTGGTCAGGGTAATACCCAGCTGGCAGCTGGAGAGCTGCGTCGACAGTGACTTCAGGCAGGTGAGCAATGGCACGGCGGCCGTATCGCCGTCGTCAATGGCGCGCTGGACCGTTGCCTGGTCCAAGGCGATGAGGGAGAACTCGACGGCGACAAAGAAACCCGTGCCGGCGATGAGCAGCAGTCCTGCTGCAAGGAGAAGCCACTCCATTCAGCACCCCGCCCGGGAGGCGGTTGCCGACGGCGTGGCAATAGGAAGGAAAAGCTGGAGACCCGAAGATCTTCCCGGCGGAGGATGGTCGGCAGAGGCCGACGCTCTTTCCGCGCGGGCTACGGCCGGCTGGCCTGCCGGCGGGTGATGGGCGCGTGTTCGGGGTTTGCCGGCTCTGCGGGTGGACTGCGCGGAGCTGGTCTTCATGCTCCGCTGACAGCCCCCAGGCCGGCACCTAGATTTACTGTCCATAAGGTTTTCAGTCTACAGGAGCAGCACCCCTGCCTTGCCGCCGCCGGCCCGCCAGCGGCTCCCGCAGCCCGTTTTTCGCCGTGGCGGGGGCTGCCTGGCCATGGTGCTTAACGCCACATTCGGCGATCCCGGCGTCACTTCATGATTTGGGTCACCCTTATTGGCAGTTAACACAAGATGCTCACTAGACTTGCAAAGGTCTGGGTTCAGAGGACGCAGAGATCGGTCCGAACGTGTTGCTGAAGCACCGTGGGGCCGGAGAGAAATCAAACTCATGGAAGAGGCGTATTTCAAGTGCCAGAGCAGCCTAGCCACCGTCTACCAGAGGAATTTGGCGGAAACGAGTGGCTCGTTGACGAACTGTACGAGCAGTACCAGCAGGACAAGAACGCCGTGGATGCCAAGTGGTGGCCGCTGTTTGAATCGTTCGAGTCGGGCAACAGTTCTTCTTCCAACGGAAATTCGGGGCGCGCCGCAGCCCACGCCGCTACCAGGGAAATGCCTGTCGTAAACCCGGTTCCAGCAGCCCCGGCACCGTCGCCGGCCGCTGCACCCCCGGCGCCGCCCGCCGCACCGCCGGCTTCCGCCGCAGCCCCGGCAAAGAAGGCTCCCGCCACTGAAGCCCGCGACGGCAGCAAGAAGACCGGGACCGGAACCGGCTCGCAGCCCATCCCCGCGCAGCTGCCCAAGAACGTCAAGGCGCCCACCGCCCCCGAAGAGGACGTTGTCTCCGTCCTTCGCGGCCCGGCAAAGGCGATCGCCACCAACATGGTCACCAGCCTCCAGGTGCCAACCGCCACCAGCGTCCGCGCCATTCCGGCCAAGCTGCTGATCGACAACCGCGTGGTCATCAACTCGAACCTCGCCCGCGCCCGCGGCGGCAAGGTTTCCTTCACTCACCTCATTGGCTACGCCGTGATCCGCGCCCTTTCCCAGTTCCCGTCGATGAACGTGTATTACGACGAAGTGGACGGCAAGCCCGTTGCCGTCCAGCCGGCCCACGTCAACTTCGGCATCGCCATCGACATGCCGAAGCCTGACGGCACCCGCCTGCTCATGGTGCCAAACATCAAGAAGGCCGAGACCCTCAACTTCTCCGAGTTCTGGCACACCTACGAGGACCTCATCAAGCGTGCCCGCAACGGCAAGCTGACCGCAGAGGACCACCAGGGCACCACGGTGTCACTGACCAACCCCGGAGGCATCGGCACCGTCCACTCGGTGCCCCGCCTGTCAAAAGGCCAGGCCGCCATCATCGGCGTCGGCGCCCTCGACTACCCTGCGGAATTCCAGGGTGCCAGCGAAAAGATCATCGCCCATAACGCGATCAGCAAGGTCCTCACGCTGACATCCACTTACGACCACCGGGTAATCCAGGGTGCCGGCAGCGGCGAGTTCCTGAAGCTGGTCCACCAGCTGCTGCTGGGTGCGCAGGACTTCTACGACGAAATCTTCGAATCCCTCCGCATCCCCTACGAGCCGGTGCGCTGGAGCGCCGACAAGCAGGTGGACCCGGCTGACGAAATCAACAAGGTGGCCCGGATCCAGCAGCTGATCCACTCCTACCGCGTCCGCGGACACCTGATGGCGGACACCGATCCGCTGGAGTACGTCCAGCGCAAGCACCCCGACCTCGACGTCCTCACCTATGGCCTGACACTCTGGGACCTGGACCGCGAATGGCCCACAGGCGGCTTCGGCGGCAAGCCCATGCTCAAGTTCCGCGACATCCTGGGTGTCCTGCGCGATGCATACTGCCGCACCACGGGCATCGAGTACATGCACATCCAGGAGCCTGCCGAGCGCAAGTGGTTCCAGGACCAGCTGGAGCACCCGTACTCGAAGCCAAGCCGCGAAGAGCAGCTGCGAATCGTTTCCAAGCTGAACGCGGCCGAAGCCTTCGAAACCTTCCTCCAGACCAAGTTCGTTGGCCAGAAGCGCTTCTCCCTCGAGGGCGGCGAATCCCTGATCCCGCTGCTTGACGCCATCATGTCCGACGCAGCCGACGACGGCCTGGACGAGGTTGCCATCGGCATGGCCCACCGCGGCCGCCTCAACGTGCTCACCAACATCGCCGGCAAGACCTACGCCCAGGTCTTCCGGGAGTTCGAAGGCACCCAGGACCCTCGCTCCGTGCAGGGATCCGGCGACGTAAAGTACCACCTGGGCACCGAGGGGACGTTCACCTCGGACAACGGCAAGGAAACCAAGGTCTACCTGGCCGCCAACCCCTCCCACCTTGAAGCCGTGGACCCCGTCCTCGAAGGCATCGTCCGCGCCAAGCAGGACCGGCTGGACCAGGGCGAGTCCTTCCCGGTCCTGCCCATCATGGTCCACGGCGACGCCGCCTTCGCCGGCCAGGGAGTGGTGGCCGAAACACTCAACCTGTCCCAGCTCCGTGGCTACCGCACCGGCGGCACCATCCACGTTGTGGTCAACAACCAGGTGGGTTTCACCACGGCCCCCTCGTCATCCCGCTCGTCCACGTACTCCACGGACGTTGCCAAGATGATCCAGGCACCGGTGTTCCACGTGAACGGCGACGACCCCGAAGCCGTGGTCCGCATCGGACAGCTCGCCTACGAGTTCCGCCAGCGGTTCCACAAGGACGTTGTCATCGACATGGTCTGCTACCGCCGCCGCGGGCACAACGAGGGCGATGACCCCTCGATGACGCAGCCGCTGATGTACAACCTGATCGAAGCCAAGCGCTCAGTCCGCAAGCTGTACACCGAGTCCCTCATCGGCCGTGGCGACATCACCGAGGAAGAGGCCGAACAGCTGCTCCGCGACTACCAGGAGCGCCTGGAACGCGTCTTTGCCGAAACCCACGCGGCACAGACCTCCCCCATCCCGATCGTGACGGCAGATACCGCCGCCGTCTCGGACATCGAGCGTCCCATCTCCCAGCAGTCGGACTCCGGCGTCAATGCCCCTGCCTCCACGGCAATCTCCGCCGAGACCCTGGCCCGGATCGGCAAGGCCCATGTGGAAGTCCCCGAGGGCTTTACCGTCCACGCCAAGCTCAAGCAGCTGCTCGAGAAGCGTGAACAGATGTCCCGTGAAGGCGGCATCGACTGGGGCTTCGGCGAAATCGCTGCCTTCGGCTCACTGATCATGGAAGGCGTCCCCGTACGCCTTGCCGGCCAGGACTCCCGCCGCGGCACGTTCGTGCAGCGCCACGCCGTCTTCCACGACCGCGCCAACGGCAAGGAATGGCTGCCCCTGGGCCACCTCTCCGATGACCAGGCGAAGCTGTGGATCTACGACTCCCTGCTCTCCGAATACGCGGCCATGGGATTTGAATACGGCTACTCCGTCGAGCGGCCCGACGCACTGGTCCTTTGGGAAGCGCAGTTCGGTGACTTCGTCAACGGCGCCCAGACCATCATCGACGAGTTCATTTCCTCCGCTGAGCAGAAGTGGGGCCAGCGCTCCTCGCTGGTCCTGATGCTGCCCCATGGCTATGAAGGCCAGGGACCGGACCATTCCTCCGCACGGATCGAGCGGTTCCTGCAGCTGTGCGCCGAAGAAAACATGATCGTGGCCAACCCCACCACGGCGGCCTCGCATTTCCACCTGCTGCGCCGCCAGGCCTACAGCCGTCCGCGGAAGCCGCTCATCATCTTCACGCCCAAGCAGCTGCTGCGCCTCAAGGCGGCGGCATCCTCGGTGGAGGACTTCACCACCGGCAGCTTCCGCCCTGTGATCGGGGAGCACGAGCAGCTGGCGGGAGACGCCGTCGAACGCGTACTCCTGGTCTCCGGCCGCCTGTACTACGACCTCCTGTCCACGCGGCAGAAGACCGGTGACAAGACCACCGCGATTGTCCGCGTGGAGCAGCTCTACCCGCTGCCGCACGAGGAGATCGCAAAGGAACTGGCCAAGTATCCGAACGCCGAGGTTGTCTGGGCCCAGGATGAGCCCGCCAACCAGGGGCCGTGGCCGTTCATCGGCCTGAACCTGCCGGACGCCCTCGATCGCCGCATCCGGCTGGTCTCCCGCCCGGCTTCGGCGTCCACCGCTGCAGGGTCCATGAAGCGGCACGCAGCCGAGCAGGATGTACTCCTGAAGCAGGCATTTGCACGGAAGTAAGCAGTAAGGCTGCCCGGCCGGACGTCGAAATCCCAGACTCCGGCCGGGCAGTTCTGTTTAATGGAGTGCACAGCGCCGATGAAACGCACGGCGCGTGATGGACAGCCCCAACGAATGCACAGGCGCCGCTCCGTGGCCGGCAGTTGAATCCACGGTTGCAGCGGCAAGGCACTGACGTAAAGAGGAACGTGTGGAAGACAGGAAGCTGCGCATTGCAGCTGTAGGAGATGAACTGCTGGCCGGACTGGGTGATCCCCGGGCACTCGGCTGGCTGGGACGCGTCCTCGCCCGCACACCCCGGGACAGCATGCTCCTGGAAAGCTATGCCCTCCCCTGCCCGCAGGAAGGCACGGAAGGCCTGGCCGCGCGGTGGCTCGAGGAAGCAGGCCGCCGGTTCAGCGACCACGCCGAAAACAGGCTGGTCATCGGACTCTCCGGGCGTGACATCGAGTTTGGGCTCTCGACCGCACGCAGCAGGCTCAACCTGGCCAACATCCTTGACTCGGCATCGCAGAACCGCATCGAGGTCTTCGTCGTGGGCCCGCCCCCCACACTGGACCCGAACCGGAACAGGCGCCTGGATGAACTGAACACGGCCTTCGCCGACGTCACCACACGGCGCAAGCACCTGTACGTTGACACCTTCTCCCCTCTCCTGAACCACGAACAGTGGCGCCAGGACCTGGCAGCCAACGGGGGAACTCCGGGGCAGGCCGGTTACGGACTGATGGCGTGGCTGGTGCTTCACCGGGGCTGGTTCCAGTGGCTCGGCATGGACATCCCGGAGTAGGCCCGACTCGCGATATATCTTGACGCTGCTTCTTTGGGCGGGTAGCTTGGAAGGGTCAACACGATATATCGCCTTTGGGAGGACCCCGTGCCTGATCAAGAATGGACTGTCACAAGCCCGCAGACCATCGACGTCGACGGCGTGGCGTCCCTGAAGCTGGGTATGGTCCAGGGCCGCTTCGACGTGGTTACGCACGAGGAGCCAGTTGCCCGGATCGAGATTGCGGACGTCCAGGGAGACCCGGTGGCGGTCTCCCTGAGCGATGGCCGGCTGGAGGTCCGCCACCAGTTGCACGGCCCCCAAGGCTGGTTCAAGAACCTGATGGGGACGGTCAGCCACAACAGCGAAAATTCAGCCATCATCAGCATCGCCGTTCCTGCCCACGTCCGCGTGGAGGCGGGAACAGTCAGCGGTGACGGGCTGGTGTCCGGCATCAAAGGGCAGACCCGCCTGAACACGGTTTCCGGCTCAGTCATGGCGGACGGTACCGAGGGCGAACTGCACATCAACACCATCAGCGGAGAAGTCTCCGCCCGGAACCACACCGGTGTCCTCACCGCCAAGAGCGTCTCCGGCGAAGTGACCGCGTCCGGGCGCCTCAGCAATATCCGCGCCAACACCGTCAGCGGAGACATGAGCTTTGATCTCCTGGGCTTTACGCACGATTTCGGGGCCAACTCGGTGTCCGGCGACCTCACCATCCGCCTGCCCCATGACGTCGGCGTGGACATCGTGGCCAAGTCTGCCAGCGGTGCGGTGGTGATCGGAGACCAGCGGTACGCAGTGGTCGGCGGCAAGGTGGAAACCATTGCGGGGCCGGACGGACAGCTCATGCTGGTGCGGACAAACACGGTGTCAGGCAAGACCTCCATTTTCCACGGCCCGGCGGCGGAAAATGCAGAAGCTGGCTCCTAATGGCCCCGGTATTCGCCCACGGCGCGCTTCGCCTTTACTTGCTGGCACTGCTTGAGTCAGGTCCCAAACACGGCTACGAGCTCATCAAGGAACTCAAGGAGCGGTTTGGCGGCACCTACTCCCCCAGCGCCGGAACCATCTACCCGCGGCTGGGGAAACTTGAGGAGGAAGGGCTGGTAGCCACACAATCCGCCGGGCGCCGGACCAACTACCACATCACAGCATCCGGGCTGGCTGAGCTGAACCGGCGCCGCGACGAACTGGCAGGGGTTGAGAGCGAAATCTCGGCCTCCGTCCGGCGCCTGGCCGACAACCTCCGCGAGGACATCCGCAGCAACATGCGGGGCCTGCGCGCCGATCTTGCGGCCACGGCGGAGGCGGCGCGGGCCACCGCCCTGTCGACGGATTTCAGGGTCCCCGGCCGGTTGCCTCCGGAAAGCCAGCGCTCCCTGAAGGAAGCGGAAATGATGCTCCAGCGGTTCCGGGACGATCTCAGGGCGGAGCTGCGGCTGCACGCAGGCAGGCAGCCGCTCAGCCCCCTGGCACTGGAAACAGTCAGGACGGTCCTGGAACAGGCCGGCATCTCGATCCGCAACTCGCTCAAGCCCTAGGCCTGCATTCCTTCACAGCTGACAAGGCGCAGGTCACGCTGCTGTTCCTGGTTCGCGGGCAGCTACTTGATGTGCGAGACTTGAGGGCAGCTCTTTTGAGTACCAACAGTAAGAAGGAGGCCAGCTATGAGCAAGCGTGCACGCAAGCGTCGTGACCGTAAGCGTGGCGGCGCGAACCACGGGAAGCGCCCCAACACCTAGGCAAATGCCAGGGACTACGGTTCAAGCGAAGGACCCCGGAAGCCACACGGCTTCCGGGGTCCTTTGCTGTTCAGCGGCGGCTGTGCGGGCCTGCCGCCCTACGCGTCTACCGGCCGGATTGTATGGATCCGGTCAAGAATGGCGTTCTTCAGGTTTTCCGGAGCAGCCTCGGTGCAGGAGCGCTTCACCATGTTGCGGATCACGCATTCGAGGTCGTACTGCTCCGTGCATTCCGGGCAGTCATCAAGGTGGTTCTTGATGTCAGTGATGTCCTCGCGGGTCAAAGCACCGTCGAGGTACTCGTAAATCCGTTGCATCCGGGTGTCATCGCAATCGCCCAATCCCTGGCAGTCGCTCATTTCCTGCTCTCCTGTTGTGTGCTTCCTGCCGCGTCCTGTGATTCGGCGGCTGTCTTGAATCCGCGCTCTGCGGCGTACTCCCCCAGCATGTCCCGCAACATTCTCCGGCCGCGGTGGAGCCGGGACATCACTGTGCCGATGGGCGTGTTCATGATGTCTGAAATTTCCTTGTAGGCGAACCCTTCGACATCGGCGAAGTAGACCGCGAGGCGGAATTCCTCGGGAATGTCCTGGAGCGCCCTCTTTACATCGGAATCCGGAAGGTGGTCCAGCGCTTCGGCCTCGGCTGACCGGAGCCCGCTGGAGGTGTGGGACTCAGCCCTCGCCAGCTGCCAGTCCTCGATGGTGTCCGAGTTGGACTGGAGCGGTTCCCGCTGCCGTTTGCGGTACAAATTGATGTACGTGTTGGTCAGGATGCGGTAGAGCCAGGCCTTGAGGTTGGTTCCGGGCTTGTACTGGTGGAACGCGGAGAAAGCCTTGGTGTAGGCCTCCTGGACGAGGTCCTCGGCGTCGGACGGGTTCCGGGCCATGCGCATCGCCGCCGAATAGAGCTGATCGACATACTGCATCGCATCGCGCTCGAACCTCAGCCTGCGTTCTTCCGCAGATTCAGTGGAAACGTCCACCAGGGCCCCGTCCGTGTCCGGGGCAGGCCCGTCCACCGGGACAACTGCGGAATCCGCAGCCTCTGTTCCGGCGGCTACGCTGCTCTTCGCTTCGTTAGGGGAAGCTTCGTACATGGCCGAGACGGCCGGATCCAAGGTGCTCATTGCCCTCAAGTCTACTGTCAGGCTCCGCGCACGCCGCGGGCCGTACCCTGGTGGTTCGGACTTAAACGAGTCCAGTGCCACCGGGCCTGCTGCTTCAATTCCGTCCAACACGCGCGCCAAGGGCCCAACTCCGCTCTGCTTGTCCGGCCGGGGACCTGCCTCTGGCGATCCGTGCCGGCCATCTGTTGCATGGTTTCACCCATGATTTACCTGCGGACCGGTGTTCCCGGATCCGACATCCATAACCTCCTGCGCTCGGCAAATATTCCCCAAAAGTGCAAGACTAGGACGGACTCCGCCGCATTCGACGCGGTTCGTCCACCCGGGAGGAAATCCATGTCCTTTGTCCGCACGCTCGCCCGCCCCATGCTGGCCTCCAGCTTTGTCCTTGCTGGAATGGATAAGCTCAAGAACGCTGACGACACCGCCCAGCAGCTCTCGCCGCTGCTCCGCAAGGCAGCCGCCTCGCTACCCTTCAAGACGGACGAGAAGACCCTCGCCCGCGTCATCGGCGGAACCCAGGTTGGTGCCGGCGTGCTGTTCGGGCTGGGCAAGTTCTCCAGGCTTTCGGCCACTGTGCTCACCGTGATTTCCCTGCTCAACACGTTCGTCGAATGGCGCAGCGCAGACATCAGCAGCAAGGAAGGCCGGGACACCCGGCGTAACCAGCTGCTCAAGAACCTGTCGCTGAGCGGAGGCGCCCTGCTGGCGTCCGTGGATACAGCCGGCAAGCCGGGCCTTGCCTGGCGGGCAGAGCACCTGGCCGCGGATGCACGCAAAGGCGCCTCGCACCTCGCCGCGGATGCCAGGAAGACCACCAACAAGAAACTCCACAAAGCGGACAAAGCCGTGCGCCGCGCGGTGGAGCAGGCCACGGGGGCATAACAACGAATGACCGCAGCAGCCGCCGTCCGGGATGATTCCGGCACGCCTGTCCCACACTGGCCCGCACCCTTCGCGTCCCGGCCCGTCAATGCCACCGTGACGGTGCCCGGTTCCAAGTCTCTAACCAACAGGTACCTGGTCCTTGCCGCCCTGGCTGACGGACCGTCCCGCCTGCGCGCGCCCCTGCACTCCAGGGACTCCGCGCTCATGATCGAAGCACTACGCCAGCTGGGGGCCACCATTACGGAGGTGCCCGGGGACGGAGCCTTCGGACCCGACCTGGAAGTTGTTCCGCTGAACCCGGACGCCGCCCCGTCCCTGGCCAGGATTGACTGCGGCCTCGCCGGCACTGTCATGCGGTTCGTCCCGCCCCTCGCGGCACTGCGCAGGGGTGCCAGCGAGTTCGACGGCGACCCCCACGCCCGCAAGCGGCCGATGGGAACCATCATCGAAGGACTCAAGTCGCTGGGAGTCGCAGTGTCCTCGACGGAGGGCGGCACGCCGTCGTCATTGCCGTTTGTGGTGGATGGCACCGGTGAGGTCCGCGGCGGCCACCTCGTTATCGACGCCAGCGCCTCCTCCCAGTTCGTTTCGGCGCTGCTCCTGGTGGGGGCACGGTTCACCGAGGGCCTGCACCTGGAACACGTGGGCAAACCGGTGCCCAGCCTCGACCACATCAACATGACCGTGGCCGTCCTGCGTGGAGCCGGTGTAGCCGTGGACGACTCGCGTCCCAACCACTGGGTTGTCAGCCCGGGACCCATCCGGGCATTTGACCAGAGGATCGAGCAGGACCTGTCAAACGCCGGGCCGTTCCTCGCCGCGGCCTTGGCCTCGCGCGGCACCGTGCGGATCCCCAACTGGCCCGAAGAGACGCAGCAGGTAGGTGATCTCTGGCGGAGCATCCTCACCCGGATGGGCGCCGAGGTCACCTTGCACGACGGCGTCCTGACAGTGACGGGCGGACCGGCCATCAAAGGCGCGGACTTCGCCGACACCAGCGAGCTGGCCCCCACCGTCGCCGCCCTGTGTGCACTGGCGGACGGGCCCTCGCGGCTGAGCGGCATTGCCCACCTGCGGGGACATGAAACGGACCGGCTTGCCGCTCTGGTGGCTGAAATCAACCGGCTCGGCGGTGACGCCGAGGAAACCAGCGACGGCCTGGTGATCCGGCCTGCCAGGCTGCACGCCGGCGTCGTCCACAGCTACGCGGACCACCGCATGGCTACCGCCGGAGCCATCCTCGGCCTGGCCGTGGAGGGCGTCGAGGTGGAGGACATCGCCACCACCGCCAAGACCATGCCGGATTTCCCCCGGTTGTGGGCGGACATGCTTGCGCAGGACGGCACCCCCGAGGCGGGGGCGGAAGGTTCCAGCGGTGGCGCGGAGCACTGACTCCTGGGACGAATCCGATGTCCGGATCCGGCCCAGCAAGAAGGGCTCCAGGCCCCGCACCAAGGACAGGCCCAGCCACGACGACGCCGTCACCGGCCGGATCATCACGGTTGACCGTGGCCGTTACACAGCCGTGGTGGGTGAGGACTCGGGCAACGAGCGTGTGGTTATTGCCGCCAGGGCAAGGGAACTGCGAAGGAACCCGGTGGTCGCGGGCGATTTTGTATCACTCGTGGGTGATGTCTCCGGCGAGCCGGACACTTTGGCACGGCTGGTGAAAATCCAAAACCGCAAGACGCTCCTGCGGCGCAGCGCTGACGATACGGATCCGGTGGAACGTGCCGTGGTGGCCAATGCTGACCAGCTTGTCATTGTGGTGGCGGCTGCCAACCCCGAGCCGCGGACGGGCTTCATCGACCGCGCCCTGGTGGCCGCCTACGACGCCGGTATCGAGCCGATCCTGCTGGTCACCAAGGCGGACATCAAGGATCCCGCGGAGCTGCTGGCCAACTACACCCACCTGGACTTCCCGGTGATCATCAGCCGGACTGCGGATGCGCAGGCCTCGGGCGTGGACGCCCGTTCCGACGACGGCCTGTCCGCCCGCCTGGACAGGACCGCCGTCGCGGAGCTCCGGACCTACCTCGACGGGAAAGTAACAGTCATGCTGGGGCATTCCGGCGTAGGCAAGTCAACGATGGTGAATGCGCTGACCGGAGCCGAACGGGCCACCGGCGGGGTGAACGCCGTAACCGGCCGGGGAAGGCATACATCGTCGTCCGCCCTCGCCCTGCGCCTCGCGGACGCGCCTTCGGGCAGCTGGATCATCGACACCCCCGGCATCCGCTCCTTCGGCCTGGCCCACGTGGACCCGGACCGGATCCTGCGTTCGTTCCCGGACCTCTCCCCCGGCACGGATGACTGCGAGCGCGGCTGCAAGCACACAGCCATCGCAGTGGACTGCGGGCTGGATGCATGGGTAGCGGGGGGCCATGCCGGGCCCACCGGTGCAGCAAGGCTGGCCTCCCTGCGGCGGCTGCTGGGGACGGACCCACGAATGGAAGCCCAGGAGGCCAAGGAGCTGGGCAGCGTCAACTGACAGGGCCGGGTTCCCGGCAGAACGGCGCGCAGACGGTAGTTTGGAACCATGATCCAACCCGCTTCGAGCTACAACGATGACCTGCGCCTGGCCCACGTCCTGGCCGACTCTGTGGACGACCAGACAATGAGCCGCTTCAAGGCGCTGGACCTCCACATCGAGACCAAGCCGGACCTGACGCCGGTCACCGATGCGGACAAGGCGGCCGAGGAAGCCATCCGCGGCCAGCTCTCCCGCTCCCGTCCGCGCGATGCCGTACTCGGCGAGGAGTTCGGCAGCACCGGCCATGGCGCGCGGCGGTGGATCATCGATCCCATCGACGGCACCAAGAATTTTGTCCGCGGCGTTCCGGTCTGGGCCACCCTGATCGCCCTCGTGGACGAAGGCGAGCCGGTGGTGGGCGTAGTGAGTGCCCCCGCACTGGGCAAGCGCTGGTGGGCGGCCAAGGGCATGGGCGCCTATATGGGACGTTCCCTGGCAGCCGCAACCCGGCTCCGGGTATCCAACGTCTCCAGACTGTCCGACGCTTCCCTTTCGTACTCGAGCCTTGGCGGCTGGAAGGAGCGCGGGAACCTCAACGAATTCCTGGGCCTCACGGAGGACGTGTGGCGTACCAGGGCGTTCGGGGACTTCTGGTCGTACTGCATGGTGGCGGAGGGCTCGGTGGATATCGCCTGCGAGCCCGAACTCAACCTCTACGACATGGCCGCCCTGGTGCCCATCGTGGTTGAAGCGGGCGGCCGATTCACATCGCTGGAAGGCGAGGACGGCCCGTTCGGCGGCAACGCACTGGCCACGAATTCCATCCTGCACTCGGAGGTGCTGCGCCGGTTGAACCCGGACCTGGACGACCTCCTCTGACCCTCCTCTTCCGAACAATCAACGGCGGGCACCTCCGAAAGGAGGCGTCCGCCGTCGTTATCTTCGGCTAATGCAGCCCTTTTCAAGTGCACGTAACAAAGCCCTTAACATTCCGGCGGGCTTTTAGCCTGCACAGGCTATGTTCTACGCTCTTAAGCAGGTCACGAGTGCCAGCGCTAAACCCCGGTTTGCTGGCCGGCAACCCTCCATTCGCGGTGGGGTGCCCCGGGTGACGACCAGGCCGGTCCGGAACGGATGCGGCAAGCGCGGATTCCCCCAGCGGAGTCCTGTTTCAAAGTGAGGTCTCTGTGACAACAGCCACCGTCTCCCCCAACGCCGCAATCCAGCCTGAAGCCGCAGCACAGCCCGGACCGGAAGCCCGCTTCGACCAGCACCATGCCGCAGCCGGCCGTCCCCTGGCGGCAGTCACCGGCGCGGAAATCCAGGCTCCCCTGATCCATGGCGGGCACGTGCGGTACGCGAACCTGGACTACGGCGCGTCCGCGCCGGCGCTGTCCGTAGTGTCCGCCTACCTCAACGAAATCCTGCCGTTCTACGCGAGCGTGCACCGCGGAGCGGGCTACGCCTCCCAGATCAGCACCTCGGTCTACGAGAATTCCCGTGCGATCGTCCGGGAGTTCGTGGGCGGCCGCCCGGACGATTCTGTGATCTTCACC
Source organism: Arthrobacter sp. PGP41 (assembly GCF_002953935.1). Classification (NCBI taxonomy): domain Bacteria; kingdom Bacillati; phylum Actinomycetota; class Actinomycetes; order Micrococcales; family Micrococcaceae; genus Arthrobacter; species Arthrobacter sp. PGP41. The sequence goes on from NZ_CP026514.1 coordinate 2,807,767, forward strand.
CGGAACACCACCGACTCCCTCAACCTGCTGGCCGGCTGCCTGCCCGGCACGGACGGCCAGGCCGACGGCGACGTCCTGTACCTCGACATTGAGCACCACGCCAACCTGCTGCCATGGCAGGGTGTCCCCCACCGCAGCATCGTGGCGGCCGATACCATCGCAGGGACCGTTGAGGCCGTGCGTGCCGAACTGCAGCACGGCGGCGTAAGCCTGCTCGCCGTCACCGGCGCGTCCAACGTCACGGGCGAAATCCTTCCCATCCGTGCCCTCGCCGCACTCGCCCACGAGCACGGCGCGCGCATCGTCGTGGACGCGGCGCAGCTGGCGCCGCACCGCCGTATTGACATCACCGCTGACGACGTCGACTACATCGCCTTCTCGGGGCATAAGCTCTACGCGCCTTTTGGGGCCGGCGTGCTGGTGGGGCGGCCGGACTGGCTCGACGCCGGAACACCGCACCTGGCCGGCGGCGGCGCCGTCAAGGAGGCAAGGCTCGACGGCGTCAGCTGGGCAACGGGTCCGGCCCGCCACGAGGGCGGATCACCGAACGTACTGGGAGCGGCTACCCTGGCCCGTGCGACGCAGGTCATCGCTGCGCTGGACCAGGACCGCTGGCACGCACACGAATCAGCCATCCGTTCCTACCTGGTGGAAGGCCTGCAGGGAATCGACGGCGTGACTGTCCACCAGATTTTCAAGGACACGAACCCGGATACCGACACCATCGGGGTGGTCAACTTCTCGGTGGAAGGATACGACGCCGGACTCGTGGCGGCGTACCTGTCAGCAGAGCATGGCGTGGGCCTGCGCGACGGCCGCTTCTGCGCCCACCCGCTGCTGAAGCGGCTGGGCCTGCCGTCCGGTTCCCTCCGTGCCAGCTTCGGCGTGGGATCCCGGCTTGACGATGCCCAGCGGCTCCTGGCAGGAATCCGTGAGCTGCGGAGCAAGGGGCTCGGCTGGGACTATGTGGTGGATGCGGGCCGCTGGGTTCCCGCCAACGACAACCGCACATACCCGCATTGGGCTCCCAACACGCCGGGAACGGCCGGCGCCGCCCCCTGCATCGACGACTGACGTGCGGCACGACTGAAGGCGGCCATCCGCGACACCGGCGCGGGTGCGGTAAATTCGGAAGGTAGCAACGAGACCTGACGAAGGAGGCCACGCGTGGCACGGGGTGGCCCCAAGCTGGATCATGGCCGACGCCGGGAACTGGGCCAAAGCTTCCAGGATGGCGGCAAGCATTACCAGCAGGTGCGGCCCGGATATCCCCCGGAGACCGCCCAGTGGCTGGTCCCGCAGGGCGCCCGCGATGCGCTCGATGTCGGTGCCGGCACCGGCAAGTTCACTGAACTGCTGCTGGACCTTGGTCTCTCTGTCACCGCGGTGGACCCCTCAGCCGACATGCTCGGGCAACTGGCGGAACACTATCCCGGCGCCGCGGCTGTCCTGGGCGCCGCGGAGGCCACCGGCCTGCCTGATTCAGCGTTCGACGTCGTCACCGTGGCCCAGGCCTGGCACTGGTGCGATGCGCTGCGGGCCAGCACGGAACTGGCCCGCGTCCTCCGCCCGCAGGGAACTCTTGGCCTGGTCTGGAACCAGCTGGACACGTCCGTCCCCTGGGTCCACCGGCTCTCGAGGATCATGCACGCAGGGGATGTCTACAAACCCGGTTTCCGGCCGCTGGTGGGCCCTGAGTTCGAGGGGCTCGAAGGCCACCTTACGCACTGGCGGGACTCCGTCACCACCACGGACCTGATGGAGCTGACAAAGTCGCGCAGCTACTACCTCCGTGCGGCCGAGGCCACCCGGGCGAAAGTACTGGCGAACCTCGACTGGTACCTGCATGAGCACCTGGGACATGCGCCGGGCGAGGAACTGGAGTTGCCATACCTGACACTGGCCTGGCGGGCGGTGAGGGCATGAATGCCCGCCACTCCCTGCCCCGCTACTCCCCGCATGGCGGCGGCGAGCCGGTAGGCTTGGTCCCGTGAAGACCAGCGCGCCCTCCTCCTCCATCGAGGACTACGTCAAGGTCATCTACTCATTCACCGAATGGCAGGACAAGCCCATCACGTCCTCCCAGCTCGCGCAGCGCCTTGGCGTGGCCAATTCCTCCGTATCGGAAATGGTCCGCAAGCTGAAGGACCAAGGCCTGGTGGATCACAAACCGTACAGTGCCATCAGGCTCACCGACGCCGGGCTCCGGCTTGCCCTTTCCATGGTGCGGCGCCACCGGCTGATCGAGACCTACCTCGTCCAGCAGTTGGGGTACAGCTGGGACGAAGTGCACGACGAAGCCGAACTGCTGGAGCATGCCGTCTCGGACATCTTCATAGAACGGGTGGCAGCCAAGCTGGGCAACCCGCAGCGGGATCCGCACGGCGATCCGATTCCCACTGCGGATGGCAAAGTGTTTATGCCCCGAGCGCACCTTATGGGTGAACTCGATGAGGGCCACACCGGGCGGATTACCCGGATCAGCGACGACAACCCGGAACTGCTGCGCTACCTCGCCGCCGAAGAGATAGACCTCGACGCCGAAGTTGAGGTGGTGGGCCGCCGGCCCTTCGGCGGCGCCCTGGTGGTGCGGATCAGCAATTCGGGCCGCGAACGGAACTACGACCTCGCTGACGAGGTTACGTCGGCGCTGTGGGTGCACAGCGATCATCCCCACCCCGGCTGCCTCCTCGGGGACGCTGACTTGCCCAGGGTGTGAGCCGGCTGAAGACTCCCGGCGTAGGGCTGCGCGCCTGGCTTGCGGTGGCGGCCGGCGCCCTGATCGGCACCGAGCTGCGGTACGGCCTGGCTGTTGCGTTTCCTGAACTGCCCGGTGCCTTTCCCTGGGCCACCCTGGGCATCAACGTGGCCGGCAGCTTTGTCCTGGCCGCCCTCACCACCGTGTGGATGGCCCGGCCGCAGACTGCCTTCTGGCTGCGGGCCGGACTGGGGCCTGGCCTGCTGGGCTCCTTCACCACATTCTCGGCCGTGGTCTTTTCCGTGGACCAGCTGGCCCGGGCCGGGCAGCATGCTGTGTGGGCCGCCTACCTCGCACTGTCGCTGCTCCTTGGACTTGCGGCCGCCGGCGCGGGGTGGCGGGCCGGGAAATTTGTTGGCCGGCGCCCCGGGGTCCGCCGATGATCGCGGCGGTCATGGTAGGAATATTCGGCGTGGCAGGCGCCCTTCTCCGCTTCGGCGTGGACAGCTGGTTTGCGCACCATAGCTCCACCCGCAGTACACGCACCGCAGGCAGCGCAGGGAGGCTGCACTGGCCCTGGGCCACACTGCTGGTAAACGTGGCGGGCTGCTTCATCATCGGTGCAACGCACGGCATCACTGCGGGGCTGGGGCTTGGTGCCGAATGGCAGGCCATCCTGGCGGCGGGCCTGGCCGGCGGGCTGACCACCTTCAGTTCGTGGACCACGGCCACGGTGCGGCTGCTCAGCGAGGAACGATTCGGCGCTGCCGCAGCGAATCTCGCGGCCAACCTGGTCCTGGGTTTTGGTGCCGCAGCTGCCGGGATTGCCATGATGTCCTAGCGTTGGCTGTCTTTTCAGCTGTGGTGGCAAGGCGCTGATTTGGCGGGCTCCCGTATCGTGGATGGTGATGATTAGCAGACGCGACGCGGCCATTGCCCTTGATGTACCGATGGAGATGGCACAGCGCCATGGCCTTCCGAAGTGGATGACGGAGGCCGAGCTGGGTGAAATCCTGGACAGCCCGCCGCCTTGGTTGGTCCAGTCCCGCGCAAACCGCACCGGCAAACGCCCTGTGTGGGTCCACCTGGAATGCGCAGTCTGCGGTTACGAGGAAGCCGCCCGCCCCAAGAAATGGTGGCCGGACTTCACCTACGTGGTGTGCGGGCACCATACTCCAGAAGAGGTTCCCCGCGTGCGCGAAGGCTACGTCCGCAGCGAGTTCGACGGCGTTGGGACACGTTTTGTGGGCATCGCCGACGTACCTGTTCCCGACTGATTCGGGCCATTCCGGGCCATTACATTCGGGGCTGATTAGGCGTAACTTACGAAGTGGGACGCAGCCCGTCCCACTGCTGTAAGGAGCACGCCATGCCTGACAAAACACCCCACCAGAACCTGGCAAAGAAGCCGGTCAAGACCATCAAGGAAAAACGCGCCGAAAAGAAGGCGAAGAACCCTGAGGGCGCCCAGGACCCGGTGGCCCACTTGAAGAAGCGCCGGTAGCTTTACTGACCGTTTGCCTGCATCTCTTCGGGTACGGCGACGACGTCCTCTTCCCTGCCGTGCCTCAGCACCCTGATCTGCAGCGGCTGGCCGATTGCATCGGCAAACAGCAGTTTCTGCAGGCTCTCAGCGTTGCTGACGGCGCGGCTTCCGGCTGTGAGGATGATGTCGCCCGCCTGCAGTCCCGCGCGGCCTGCGGGTGATCCGGCCAGCACCTCCACCACCCTTAGCCCCTCCCGCTGGCCTGTCCTGATCACTGCGCTGGCGTTCAGCCGGATGGGGGTGCTGACCACTCCAAGGTAGGCGCGCCTGACCCGCCCGTCGTTCAGCAGGGCTGCGATGATTCGCCGTGTTGTGGTGTTGATGGGCACGGCAAGGCCCAGCCCGGCGCCGGCCACCGCCGTGTTGATGCCCACGATCCTGCCGTGCGCGTCTGCCAGGGCGCCGCCGGAACTGCCTGGGTTAAGGGCCGCGTCGGTCTGGATGACGTCCTCGATCACCCGCCGGTTGCCGCCCGCCCAGACCGGAATGGAACGGCCCAGGCCGCTGACCACTCCGGCCGTGACCGATCCTGCCAGCCCGAGCGGATTCCCGACTGCGATAACCAGCTGGCCAACACGCAGTGTCTCGGCATCGCCGAACCGGGCGGAGGCCACCCTCGGTGCTTTGCCGCGGACCACGGCGAGATCCGACAAGGGATCAACGCCCACGAGTTCGAGATCGGTCCGGCTGCCGTCGGCAAATGCGGCATGGCCCTTACTGGTGCCGGCCACCACGTGGGAATTGGTCAGGAGATAGCCGTCCTCGGTAAAGAGGACCGCGGAACCTGCTCCCATGCGGAACCGGCCGTTCCGGCGGGTGCTGGTCATTTCTATGGCCGCAACGTGCGGCGTAACGGTCTCAGCCACCCGCATGACCGTCTCCGAATATGAGTCCAGCAGGCCGTCGTCGAACACTTCTGGACTCGGCTCGCGCATCTGGTTCATGGGGCACCTCCTGGCTGCTCCGGCTGGCCCGGGCCAGCCGGGTCCGCGACGCCGGATCTTATAGGGGACAACCCAAGGCCAGCGGCGGCTAGTCCCGGACGGGCTACGCCGTCGGTGAACAGCCGTTCCTTCTGGCCAAGCGCTTAAACACGGAAAGACCCGGACGGGATGTGCGGGTCTTTCCGTGTGCCTTGCGGCTTTTCAAAATGTGGAGATGGGGGGAATTGAACCCCCGTCCGATGTCGTGTTGTCAGGGCTTCTCCGGGCGCAGTTTGCGTCGGATTTTCTCGGCCCCAGCCATGCTGCAAACAGCTGGCTGATCCGGGCCCAGTCATCTAAGAGTCCCGCTCACCCCGATGACGGGGGTAAGCAGCAGTGGCTATCTAAATGACGCCAGGATCCGGGGCGATAGCAACCTCGGGCTGACGGACTGTCTTACTGCTTAGGCAGCAAGAGCGAAGTCAGTGCGCTTAGATTCGGCACTTATTGGTTTGCAGACAGCGTTTACGAGATAATTCTGCATCCTCGGCCCGCTTCACCTGTCGCGACTAACATCGTCGAAACCGATCATCCCCGTATTTTGTTACCAAACCGGCGGGCTTCCCCTCCGGACTACCAATAGTAACGCATGATCCGCGGGATTCATTCCCCGCGGCGGCTTCCTAGCGGCGGCGGTTGCGTTCCCGCATCTCACGCTGCGCCTCACGGTTGTCCTGCTGCTCGCGGAGGGTCTGGCGCTTGTCGTACTCGCGTTTACCGCGGGCCACGCCGATCTCCACCTTGGCCTTACCGTCAACGAAGTACAGCTGCAGCGGCACGATGGTGTAGCCCGATTCCCGCACCTTGTGGGAAATCTTGATGAGCTCCTCGCGATGCAGCAGCAGCTTGCGGCGGCGGCGGGCGGCGTGGTTCGTCCAGCTCCCCTGGTTGTACTCGGGGATGTGGATGGCCTCCATCCACAGCTCGTCGTTGTAGAAGGTGCAGAACCCGTCCACCATGGAGGCGTGGCCTTCCCGCAGGGACTTCACTTCGGTGCCCATGAGCGCGATTCCAGCCTCGTAAGTATCCAGCACGTGGTAGTCATGCCGGGCCTTACGGTTGGTGGCCACCACTTTACGGCCACTTTCTTTAGGCAAGGGAAAGCTCCTCAGTTCAAGAATCGGATGTCCGCCGGCCCAGCCGGCGCGGAGTCATACCAGTCTACGGCAGGCCGCGCGCCTCGCTACAGCAGGCGCATCGGGTCCACGGCGGTGCCGTTCAGCCAGGTTTCAAAGTGGGCGTGGCAGCCAGTGGAGTTCCCTGTATTGCCCGAGTAGGCAATAAGCTGCCCCTGCGAGACCCGCTGCCCGTTCGACACCACGATGCTGGCGTTGTGGTAGTAGATGGTGTTCAGGGTGTTGCCCTCGACCAGGCCGTGGGAGATTTTGACCCGCCAGCCGCCGCCGTCGGCGGAACTCCAGCCCGAACTGAAGACCTCTCCCGCCGCTGCCGCATAGACGGGCGTGCCGCAGGCGGCGCCGAAGTCGATGCCGGTGTGCAAGTACCCGCCCTGGCCGTAGAAGTCGATGGTGCCCGGCGGCGTCGCCCGCCAGCCGAAGCCGGACGTGATGGGAACGCTGCCATCAAAAGGGTGCCGGAGACCAAAGGCCGACGGCGATCCAATAGGCGGCACAAACGGCTGCACCGGGGGCGGCGGCTGGTTCCTCGCTGCCGCGGCGGCCGCGGCAGCTGCGGCAGCTTCCGCCGCCAGCCGGCGCTGCTCGGCTTCCCAGGCTTCGCGGAGTTTCCTGTCGCGTTCCTGGATTTCCGCGGCCACAGCGTTCTGGCTGGCCTGCACACCTGCGAGCTGGGACTGGATGCCGGGCTTGGCCGCCTGGAGTTCGGCGTCGAGGCGGGTAGTGTCGGCGATCAGGCGGTCTACTTCTTCCTTCCGGGCGGCTGCTTCATCACGTGCCGCCTTCTCCCGCTCGAGGGCTGCGTCAGCCTTGGCTTTGAGGTCCTTGATCTCGGCTTCCACGGCCTGGAGCCGGGCTTCGGAGTTCACGTTGGTAGCGTTCTGCTGCGACAGCTTGTCCATGGCGGCGTTTTGGCTCCGCATGGCCTGGTCCGCCAGGTCCATGGTTTCGGTGAGGCTGCCGCCGTTGTTGGCCCCGAAGAAAAGTGACAGGTTGGACGGTACGCCGCCGGATTTGTAGGCCTGCGTGGCGATCTGGCCGATCAGCTTCTTGGTGTCTGCAATCTTTTGCTTGTCCGTCTCAAGCTGCTGGGTGATCTTGGCCTTGTTCTGCTGCGCCATGTCCACGCGGGCGGAGAGCGCCTCCACCTCTTTGACGGCACCGGCCACGCGCCCTTGGGCCTCAAGCAGTGCCTGCTGCGCGCCAGGCAACTGGCCCTGGTAGATCACCAGGTCGCTGGCCGCCTTGGCAATGCGCGAATCGACGAATTCCAGGGACTGCTGGACGCGGGCCGCCTCCGCTTCCAGCGCCCGCTGCCTGTCTTCCAGCTCGTCAGCGAAGGCCGGGGCTGTGGAGGAGGCCAGGCCCGCGGCAAGGACGACTGCCAGCAGGCCGCTGAGAATGCTTTTGCGGTGCGCCATGCGGCGGCTGTTCAGCCGGTGTCGCGGCGACGTTTGGTCCGTTAAGTTCATGGGCATTCCTTGTTCGGTTTGCATACCTAGACGCGAAGGTATCTGCGCAAGGTCAAGAGAGACGAAATTCCAGCCAAGGATCCACCAAGGATTATCAGCGCCGGCGCGAGGATCAGCGTCTGGCCGGCGGAGATGAAGGCTGTGTCCGGGTACTGCTGGGCCATGTAGTCACCCAGGAAGAAGTGGGCCACGGCCCAGAGCGTGGCGGAGGCCAACGCCGCCCCAATGACGGCGGCAATGACACCTTCCAGGATGAAGGGAAGCTGGATCACTGTCTTGGAGGCGCCCACCAGGCGCATGATGCCCGTTTCGCGGCGGCGGCTGAAGGCGGAGAGCCTGATGGTGGTGGCGATCAGGAGGATGGCGCACACAATCATCACGCCTGCGATGCTGACGGCCACCAAAGAGGCGCCATTCATGACCGAGAACAGGCGCTCAAGGAGCTGGCGCTGATCAATCACCGTTTCCACTCCGGGCTGCGAAGAGAAGGTCTCGCTGATGATCTGGTACTTTTCCGGATCCTTCATGTTGATGCGGAAGGATGCCGGGAGCTGGTCCGGCGTGACCGAATCTACGATGGGCGAATTCGAGAACTGGTCCTTGAAGTGCTTGTAGGCCTCTTCCTTGGACTCGAACTGGAAGTCGTTGATGTACTGCGCCACCGCCGGCGATTCCAGCAAGGCGTTAAGGCTCTCCTGCTGCTCGGGGGTGACTGGCCCGCTGGCGCAACCCGCCGCCGTCGACCCTTCACTACACAGGAAGATGGCCACCTGGACTTTGTCGTACCAGTAGCCCTTCATCTGGTTGATCTGCATTTGCAGCATGCCGGCCGCGCCCACGAAGGTGAGCGAGACGAACGTGACCAGGATGACGGAGACCACCATGGAGAGGTTGCGGCGGAGTCCGCTGCCGATCTCACCGAGAATAAACGCGAGCCTCATCGCTGTCCCTCGGCTTCGCCCGGCGTGCCCGCTTCGGGATTTTCCCGGCCGCTGGCGTCCTTGAGCCTGCGCGACTTGCCGACGACCGGAATCATGGAGGTGTAGAGGGCCCTTGCTTCGTCACGGATGACGATGCCGTTCTTGAGCTCAACGACGCGTTTGCGCATCTCATTGACGATGTCGTCGTCGTGCGTGGCCATCACCACGGTGGTGCCGTTTTGGTTGATCTTGTCCAGGATTCCCATGATGCCCATCGACGTGGTGGGGTCCAGGTTTCCGGTGGGCTCGTCGGCCAGGAGGATTCCGGGCCTGTTGACCACTGCGCGGGCAATGGCCACGCGCTGCTGTTCACCGCCGGAGAGCTCGTGTGGCATGCGGTGCTCTTTGCCCTCGAGGCCAACGGTCTTCAGGACCTCGGGGACTGTGTCCCTGATGACGCTGCGGCTCTTGCCAATGACCTGCATGGCGAAAGCTACGTTGGCGAAGACGTTTTTCTGGGGCAGGAGCCGGAAGTCCTGGAAGACAACGCCGATTCCGCGGCGGAGCCTGGGCACGCGCCAGCTTGAGATCTTGGCAACGTTCTGTCCGGCGACGTAAACAGCGCCGGATGTTGCCCTGTCTTCCTTGAGCACCAGCCGGAGGAAGGTGGACTTGCCGGAGCCGGATGCGCCCACCAGGAACGCAAATTCGCCGCGGTCAATCTCAAGGTTGACGGAGTCCAGCGCAGGCCGGGCTTTCTGGTCGTAGACCTTGGTGACATTTTCGAATCGGATCATGGCCCTAAGTACCCTGCAGGGCATGGCTGATTCTGATGCAGCCCAGTTCTGCAGCCGGTGCGCGGGTTTTCGTTTGGGGGAAGTAGGGCCCCGGCCCCTCGACTATACGCAGGAGTATCCGCGTATCACGCTGTTATTCGGGGGCGTGTCGGCTAATTGGGCCCCGGAGCCTGCGGCCGGAGGGCCTATTTTGCCGCGTTCCGGTTGTCGGTGCGCCAGCGGATCCCGGCGTCGATGAAGTCGTCGATCTCGCCGTCGAACACCGCAGAGGTGTTGCCCACCTCGTGCTCGGTCCGCAGGTCCTTGACCATCTGGTACGGATTCAGGACGTAGGACCGCATCTGGTCACCCCAGGACGCCTTGACGTCGCCGGCCAGCGCCTTCTTTTCGGCGTCTTCCTGTTCCTTCTTGAGGAGCAGGAGCCGGGACTGCAGGACGCGCATGGCGGCGGCGCGGTTCTGCAGCTGGGACTTTTCGTTCTGCATGGAAACCACGGTGCCGGTGGGGATGTGGGTGAGGCGGACGGCGGAGTCGGTGGTGTTGACCGACTGGCCACCCGGGCCGGATGAGCGGAACACGTCAACACGGATCTCGTTGTCCGGGATTTCGATGGAGTCTGTCTGCTCGATGAGCGGAATCACTTCGACGGCGGCGAAGGACGTCTGGCGCCGGCCCTGGTTGTCGAAGGGGCTGATGCGGACCAGCCGGTGGGTGCCCGCCTCGACGCTGAGCGTGCCGAAGGCGTAGGGGGCCTTGACTTCGAAGGTTGCCGACTTCAGACCGGCTTCCTCCGCGTAGGAGGTGTCCATGACCGTGGTGGGGTAGCCGTGGCGTTCAGCCCAACGGAGGTACATGCGCATCAGCATCTCGGCGAAGTCGGCAGCATCCACGCCGCCGGCACCCGCACGAATGGATACGACGGCCTCACGCTCGTCATACTCACCGGAAAGCAGGGTGACCACTTCGAGTTCCTTCAGGGCCTTCTTGATGGACTCCAGCTCAGTGGCGGCCTCCCCCATCGAAGCAGCGTCGTCCTCGTCCTGCCCCAGCTCCACCAGGACCTCAAGGTCGTCGATCCGTGACACCAGGTTGTTGAGGCGTTCCAGTTCCGACTGACGGTGTGAGAGCCGGGAAGTGATTTTCTGGGCCGCTGCGGGATCGTCCCAGAGGTCCGGTTCGCCCGCCCGCTCGCTCAATTCAGCGATGTCTTCCTTGAGCGCCTCTACGTCAGAGACCCGCTCAATGGACTCGTAGGTGGCGCGAAGAGCGCGGATTTCAGCGGAAAAATCAATATTGGCCATGGTTGTTTAAGCCTACGCTATCCGGGGCAGGGCGCCGGCGTGCATGAGTGGGCGGCCCGGCAGCGTACCTTCCTGCGCGTCCGGGCACTCAGCGCGTCAGCCTTGAGCGGGCCGTTGACGTCGCCTCGATCCTGATGCCGTCGGGCACCAGGAAGTTCACCACCGGCGGATGGACTGCAGCGGTCAACACAACGACGGCGGTGGCATCGTCGGGACTGCCTGTTGCCCCGGCGACTGCGAGGCCGTGGAAACGTTGGGAGGCGGGGCTCCTTGCGAGGAAGTCGGCTGCGACGCTCCGGACCCGGGCGGGATTGAGCGTGGCCGACGGGCTGCCGCCCTGCGTTTCCACCTCACCCAGGGTGTAGCTGTCCGCAGCAGCCAGGGAGGCGCCGTCGGCCAGGGACAGCAGCCGCTTGTGCTCCAGGTAAACGGAGGAAATGCCAATCACCACCGTGGCCACCAGCAGCGCCAAGGTTATATAGCCGAGGATCATCACCATCATTTGGCCGCCTTCGCCTCCTGCGGTCCTGGTGGTTACCGTCCTGGCGGTCACATTCTTGACGGTCACCGTCCTGGCGGTCACCGGAACCGGCCCACCAGTTGTGTGGCGGACGCTTCCACCTCGCTCGCGGCCAGGCGGAAACCTTCGTTGAAGGGCACGAACGGCAGGGGCACGGCCAGGGTTACTGTAACGGTGACCGCGGTGCCTGCGGCCTGGCAGTCTGCGGGATTGCAGGATGTGGCAACGCTGGCCTCCTCAGGCCGGTGGCCAAAGTCGGAAAGTGCGACGGCGACAGCCTGTTCTGCTGCGGCCTGTGCTGTTGCCCCGTCAGGCTGGGCCACATAGACCTTCGCGGCCTGGTCGGCAGCGCCCACCACGGCAAAGGAGCCGCCCTGGATCTGCCCCACGGTGATGACGAAGTAGACCAGCGGCACCATCAGCAGGAGGGCCAGGAACGTGAATTCGACCACCGCACTCCCCTGTTCGTGCTGGCGGGCAGGTTCCTGTGATGCACCACTTTCCCGCGGTATCCGGCAAAGTGCCGCGGCCAGCCTGGCACTGAACGGGAACCAGAGGGATTTATGGCTGGACCGCCGCATGCCCCTTCACCTCCAGCATCTCCCGGGGACCAATAAGACCGATCACGGGCATGGGAGCCCGTACCGTCACTTCGAGGGTGCGAAACCCCTGGATGGTCGCTTCGCTCGTGCTGACGTGTTCGGCGAATCCGGGATTCAGCGCCGCGCCAATCAACCCGCGGGTCCGCTCCTCTGCGTCAGGGGCTCCCCGGTCCGCGAGGGTTCCGTAACGGGCCCCTGAGGCCGCAGCATCGATCAACGTATTGCGAACGTGAATGATCAAGGTCAGCTGGATAATCGCCAGGAAGAACATGGTGAGGAGTCCTCCCACCAGGACAAAATCCACCACTGCCGAGCCCTGCTCCGGCGCCCCGGGCAGCCCGCACTTGTTGCTGGCCTGGCCGGCGCGACGGGAAGACCGCGTCACCGTTTAGCTTCCGACCGTATCCATCGCCTGGTTGAACATCGCTTCGAGTGCCGGTCCGGCAAGTGCCAGGAGCGCGGCCACCAGGACTGCTGACATCAAGGTGATCATGACCCACCCCGGGACGTCTCCCCTCTCGTGGTTGTCAACGGGGCGTCCTCCTGGGCGAAGGCCGGCGCCCAGCAGGGTGCCTAAGGCCAGGAGCATGGATGCCCAGCGGTTACCCATGGTTTTCATTTCTCGTCCTCTTCCTGATTCGATTCTTTGAGCTTGTTGCATTCCGGTCCCTTGCCTTCCTAAAAACCCAGGTTGATGGCTGCAAGCCCGGGAAAAACGGCAAAGACCACGGTCAGGGGCAGCACGCCGAAAACAAGCGGCACCATCATCGCGATCTCCTTTTTGCCGGCAGCTTCCATGAGGTCCCGCTTGGCTGTATCCCGCACGTCCTGGGCCTGGGCACGAAGCACATCCGCGAGCGGTGTGCCTCGCTCAACTGCCACGATGACGCCGTCAACGAACCTGACCAGTGGCGCCAGATCCGTCCTGCCGGAAAATTCCTGCAGTGCCGTCACCAACGGCTTGCCGGCCCGGGTTTCGGCAAGAATGTTGGAGAACTCCTTGGACAGTTCCCCCTTGGCACTGCGGCAGACCCTCTCGAGCGCTCCGGTTGCGCTCTCCCCTGCGCTGACGGCGAGCGCCATCAGTTCGGCGAGACTCGGGAACTCCGCCATCATTCGTGCTTCCCGCCGACGGACCTGGGCGCCCAGCCAATAGTCACGGAGCATGAAGCCGCCCACGGCGCTGCCCAGGATTGCCACAGCCGCGAACAAGGGGCTGAACCTCCCTGCTGCTGCTCCTATGAGGATGATGCCAAGGGAGGCCACGAAGCCGGCAACAGCCCACAGGAGCTGCTCTGCACGGAAGTCGATGGAAGACTTGTTGATTCCTGCCTGTGCCAAGCGTCGGGCGGTGGCTCCCGGTGAGGGGTTCAGCCTTCCCAGCGCGGCCATGCCGTCACGGAAGACCGGGCGGAGTATCCTTTCGAGCGGCCCGAAGGGCGTCAGGTTATGCTCTGCGGAGTTCAGGAGCCGTGATTCGAGGTTCTGGGACTTCAGCTGCGGCTCGATGCGTTCCGTCAGGGTGGTGGCACGCATGAGCGGGGATCTGAAGACGACGAGCCATAGGCCGATGCCCAGTACAGCCCCACATACAACTGCCGCTGGCGAAATTTCGATCATCTCAACACCCGCTCATCCTGCGGCAGGGCGCCGATCCTTAGCATGATGGAATAGCAGACCAGCGAAACCACGAGTCCTCCGAGCAGGACTGCCGCGCCTATAGCCGTGTTGTACGCCTGTACTGCTTCCGGCCGTGTTGCCAGGAGGATCATGACGATCCACGGGGCGGCGACAGCAAGGCGCGCAGCATTGACGGTCCAGGACTGCCTCGCCTCCAATTCGCTGCGGGTGCGGGCGCTTTCACGAAGGAATTCAGCCAGCGTACCGAGCAGCTTCCCCAGATCGGAGCCGCCGACCTCCCGGGTGAGGCGCAGGGCCTCGACAATGCGATCAGCGACAGGGTCCGCGAGCCGGTGCTTGAGCTTGTTGAGCGACGCATCGAACTGGCCTCCCGCGCGATAGTCGGCGCCGAATTCCCGAAAGACGTGCCGCAGCTCTTCGGGGCCCTTGTCTCCCAGCTGAATCAGCGCCTCTGGCAGTGGCAGACCGGCGCGTATCGCGGAGCGGAGGTGATCGACGACGTCGGGCCACAGCTGGCGCAAGAGTGCGCTTCTCTTTTTCGCCCTCCAGCGCAGGACGCTGACGGGGAGCCATGCTGCGAACAGCGCGAAGCAGCCGGCAATGGGCCAGGAACGGCTGACGGCGTAGAACACCAAGGCCGTGAAGAGCCCCACGCCCATGCACGTACCCAACAACCCACCTGGAGATACTTTGTCCACGCCTGCAGAGGCGAGAAGATCGGCCAGGCGGCTGGCCTTCCGCACCCGCGGACCTTGTTCCGGAGACTCCCAGCAGGACCACCAGATGAGAAAGAGACCCGTCCCTGCCGTTACCCCCAGCAATGCTGACGTCATCGCGGATCCAGCAACGCCGCGACGTCGTAGCCTGCCCGGTTGAACTTTTCAACGGCAGGCATCGAGTTGGCCCTGGCCTGCAGGGCGCCGTCCACCATGGAGAACACCGGGGAGGATTCGATGATGCCGTTTTCCACCCGGCGGCCCAAGGACAGGATCTCGGTGACCTCCCTCCGTCCGTTGGCGTGCCGGCTGCAGTGCACCACCAGGTCGATGCAGGATGCGACTGTGGGGACAACGAAGGCGCTTGAGATATTTTCACCCGCGAGCAGGGGCAGGGTGCAGATCTTGGTGACTGCGTCGTGTGCTGAATTTGCATGGACGGTGCACATGCCCGGAAGGCCACTGTTCAAGGCAATGAGCATATCCAGGCTCTCCGCCTCACGGACCTCGCCCACCACCAGCCGGTCGGGCCGCATGCGAAGTGCTTCCTTCACCAACCGGCGAAGCGGAATCTCACCTTCGCCCTCAAGGTTCGGCTGCCTGCATTGGAGGCCGACGACGTCGCGCAGGGGAAACTGCAGCTCGAAGATCTCTTCAACGGTGATCACGCGTTCCCGGCTGCCGATGCTCGCTGCCAGGCAGTTCAGCATCGTGGTCTTGCCGGCTTGGGTAGCGCCCGAGACCAGGATGTTGAGGCCGCTTGATACTGCCGCGCCAAGAAAACGGGCTGACTGCGGCGTCAGTGTGCCAAGCTCAACGAGATGCTCAAGGCGGCTGGCCTTCACCACGAACTTCCTGATGTTGACTGCCCAGTGCTTGCGGGTCACATCCGGAATGACAACGTGGAGCCTGGAGCCATCGGGAAGTGCTGCATCCACAAACGGCGACGACATGTCCAGGCGGCGGCCTGAGCTCTTGAGCATCCTCTCAACCAGGTCCCGAACCTGCTGCTCGGTGAGGCTCAGGGAGGTAAGTTCCGATTCGCCGTTGCGGGCCACAAAGATTTCATTGGGCGCGTTGAGCCAAATCTCCTCAATTGAGGGATCGTCGAGCAGTGGTTGAAGCACGCCGAAGCCCGCAACGGCATCGAAGAGGAACCTGCGCGCTGCGTCCAGCGGACCTATGGGAGGAAGGGGTCCCATGAGCGCTCGTTCGTCGTAGTCCGTGACCGCTGCTTCAACAAGCCGGCGCACCTCACCAGCCTGGTGCAGCGGATCCAGCCCTCGACGACGGATCAGCTCGCGGACCTCGTCCTCGACAATTCCCAGAGCGTCCATATGTTCCCCAATACAACTGCCGCCCCCGGCGGAGGCAGTGCAACTGGGATAAAGACTAGGCACCGTACAACACGCTGCCAAGTCATAAGTATTGTCTGTGGATAAGCGCAAGATAGCCACAGGATCCACACATGCACCATCAGCACCACTGTTTCCACCAGCAACACGGTGCTATGGTGAGCGCGTTAAGTGTCAAAATCCCTGTCCGTCCGGTTCCTGGGGAACCGGCCGGAACAGCAACCCAGATGAGGGCTCGTGGGAGCGCCTCATTGTCTCCGGAGCCAATATGAAACGGAACCTGTCTCAGTCCCGTCGCCCCGTCAGGAAGTCCCTTGGGATAATTTTCCTGGCCGCTTCCCTGGTGGCCGGCCCAGGCCTGGCGAGTATTGCCTCCGCCGTTGAGCCTGCTCCGACGCCGACAAGTGATCCGTCGCAACCTGTGTCACCTTCTCCGTCGGTCTCGACGCCGACCCCTTCTCCGGAAGAATCAGCACCCGCGGCCACCCCCTCCGCTCCGCCAACTGCAGAGGCTACGCAGACAATGGCCGAAGCGGTCGGCGTCGGCGGAGCTGAGATGGGACAGCGGTCCGCCCGCGTCACAGCCTCGGCTCCCTCGGACTCCTTCAGGCGGCTGAGCACGGAGCCGCTGTCCACCCAAGGCACCTGGATGCCCACTTTTGGCATCCAGGGACTGGACGTGAGCGGCCACCAACCGAGCGTGGACTGGCAGCAGCAATGGAATATGGGCGCTCGTTTTGCCTACGTAAAGGCCACTGAAGGCAACTACTACACGAACCCGTCCTACGGCTCCCAGTACCAAGGGTCCCGCAACGTTGGAATGATCCGGGGGGCCTACCACTTCGCCATACCCAACTGGTCTTCCGGAGCGGACCAGGCGCGCTACTTCGTGCAAAACGGCGGGGGCTGGTCCGCCGACGGGTACACCATGCCGCCCGTCCTGGACTTCGAATTCAACCCCTACGAGGGCCGCACCATCAACGGGTTCTACTTCGGCAACACCTGCTACAACATGGCGCCAGCCCAGCTGCAGTCCTGGGTTCGGGATTTTGGCAACACTATGCAGGCACTGACCGGCAGGCTCCCGGTCATCTACACCAATACAAGTTGGTGGAACCAGTGCCTTGGCAATCCCGCCGGCTTCGGTGATTACCCGCTTTGGGTTGCGGCCTACCCGAGCTCCCCCACCAATAATGCTGGTCCGGTACCGACCGCGAGCTGGAGCACTTACAGCATGTGGCAGTACAGCAGCACCGGCCCCTTCGCCGGCGACTCCAATGTCTGGAACGGGGACTACTCCCAGCTGAAGACCTTTGCCTCAAGCGGGGCTGTTCGGTCGATTCTAAAAATCTCGGCCGTTGGGGATGCCAACAGCGATGGTAGGTCGGACCTGGTCGTTCGCCGGCCTGACGGATCCTTTTTGCTTCACCGTGGAACAGGCAATGGCAGCTACCTGGCGGGCCAGCTCATCGGCACCGGATGGAACATCTACGACGCAACTGTTGGGGTGGGTGACTCAAACACAGACGGTAAGCCTGATCTCATCGCCCGCCGGCCCGATGGAACCCTTTGGTTCTATGCGGGCGACGGGGCCGGTAACTACAAACCTGCCCGTCAGATAGGTACCGGATGGCAAATTTTCGACACCATTCAGGGCGCAGGCGATACAACCGGCGACGGCATTTCTGACATCATTGCCCGACAGCCGGACGGCGCTCTCTGGGCCTATGCCGGTGACGGCACCGGAGGATACCGAATAGGACAGAAGATCGGCACCGGCTGGCAAATCTATGACCAGCTCAGCAAAGGCGACGACCTGAATCGCGACGGAAAGCCCGACCTCGTGGCCCGCCGCCCAGACGGAACACTCTGGTTCTACGCCGGCAACGGCACCACCACGTATCAAAACGCCCGGCAAATAGGCTCCGGGTGGGAGATATACGATCACATACTCGGCGCTGGCGACAACAATAACGACGGCAAATCTGACATCGTAGCCCACCGCCCCGACGGAAGCATCTGGTTCTACGCCGGCGACGGCATGAGCAAGCCAACCGACGGATACCAGCCTGCCGCGAACGTCGGATCAGGGTGGGACAACCGTGAGCGCCTCTCGGCCGTTGGGGATGCCAACAGCGATGGTAGGTCGGACCTGGTCGCTCGCCGGCCTGACGGATCCTTTTTGCTTCACCGTGGAACAGGCAATGGCAGCTACCTGGCGGGCCAGCTCATCGGCACCGGATGGAACATCTACGACGCAACTGTTGGGGTGGGTGACTCAAACACAGACGGTAAGCCTGATCTCATCGCCCGCCGGCCCGATGGAACCCTTTGGTTCTATGCGGGCGACGGGGCCGGTAACTACAAACCTGCCCGTCAGATAGGTACCGGATGGCAAATTTTCGACACCATTCAGGGCGCAGGCGATACAACCGGCGACGGCATTTCTGACATCATTGCCCGACAGCCGGACGGCGCTCTCTGGGCCTATGCCGGTGACGGCACCGGAGGATACCGAATAGGACAGAAGATCGGCACCGGCTGGCAAATCTATGACCAGCTCAGCAAAGGCGACGACCTGAATCGCGACGGAAAGCCCGACCTCGTGGCCCGCCGCCCAGACGGAACACTCTGGTTCTACGCCGGCAACGGCACCACCACGTATCAAAACGCCCGGCAAATAGGCTCCGGGTGGGAGATATACGATCACATACTCGGCGCTGGCGACAACAATAACGACGGCAAATCTGACATCGTAGCCCACCGCCCCGACGGAAGCATCTGGTTCTACGCCGGCGACGGCATGAGCAAGCCAACCGACGGATACCTACTGGCTGTCCCCGTAGGGAGCCTCTAGCGGGACGGCCAGCACCTCCCAACGGAACGGACTTTCGTTGGGAGGTGCTGCGCTTATTACTCCACAGATTGGACCCCACCCAAGTAGTCAAACTGTCGCAGTACTGCTGAACCAGGGTTCAGCCGAATCCGCCAGAGGCATTGCGATTTCCAAGTGACTTATCGCCCCTACTGCGGCCAGGAACTCTCCAAATTCGGGTTGTGGCAGGCCGTCACGGCGAACAACTTTCAACCAGGGCGCTCACGGTTCCAATTAGCAGCTGGCCATGACCAATCTCACTGCGCCGGTGAAAAGAAAAAGCCCCACAGATAAGCATTTTCTGGTTTCACGACAGCGGACCCGGGGTGGAATGGATAGCCTGAGATTCACATCGTGGCCAGCACGTCACGGCGGCTTGAGAATGCAGCGACACGTGATCCCGAGGGCACATCCAGACCCCATTGAGCCAGCTTGGCAATAAGCTTGTCCGTAGTTGCCTGCACTGCCTGGCCGGTCCACCATGCTTTGATCTTTTATCAAGTCAGGATCTACGAGCCTTGATCTGGCCAAGCGGAAATTCTTGTGCGATGGGTGCCCCTGCCCGCGCAAGACCTTCACCGAGGAAACAGCCCAAGTCCCTCACCGGGCACGGACCACCCGCCGCCTCAGGCTCTGGATTCCGCGGCCTGACGCTGCCCGATCTCGCTGCCATGGCACCGCGGATGCCCGGCTCGATGAACAAGGCTCCCGGTCCGTGCTGTTCTTCCGCGACCCACCACTAACGTTTGGACGCGCTACGGACCGTGGATTATCGCCATTATGGACGTGGACTCCGGCCAGATTCCGGGGATAGCGGACGGCCGTACAGCGAGAATGTCAGGGCATTGGATTACTGCAGCGGGGCTACGACTCCTTCATCATCCTGCTCGCAGTCTGATGCGTTAGGTTTGAATATCCAATGCTTGTATAACAAAAAGTTCCACGCCGTCGTCATTATCGTAGAAACAACCTTGCCTACCTGGTAGCCCGCACCGAGCCAGTCGAAAACGTTGACTATGACATCAATTGCTAACGTATTGAACACGACAAGAAGGCAATATTTGATGAAACTGACGCTCTTGCCGTTATCGGCACGGAAAGTAAAGATCCGCTGCAGGGCATAATTAAAGCCAAGGCTAACGAGGAAGGCAATAGGAGTCGCGAATACAAGATCAACGGAAAATGCCTCGTGCAGAAGCATAAGCAGTCCGAGGTCGATGGCGAACGAAACTCCGCCGACCATAATGAATCGCGCGATCTCGTTATCGAGCACAATCTTGGAATGCCGTTTCAGCACTTATCCTCTTATTTCAAGTTGGACGGCGCCGGTTTGGCACACGTTGGGCGTAAGGAACCATCACAGTCAAAGGTCGGCGGCCCCCGGCAAATGCTCTGCTACTTCGGGGACCGATCAACTGGTGGGCCGTTCGCGCCACTATGGCTTCGCTATAGGCTAGCATACTAGGGTTGTCGGAAGGCTAGGCCGCTTCTCGTGGCTACATCGCGACAGCGTGAGCCACTGACGCCCAGTCTCGACTCCCTAGGACCAACCTTTGACAGCCACAGCGTTACCAGTACCAGAGCTTGCCGTTCGAAGAAAGTCGTTCTTTTCCCAATTAGGGAAGAAGGACAACCCGCTTCGAATCGCGGTCATAATTCTCTATATCACTGTTGTAGTTTTGGGCGCTACCACTTCATCTATCGGGATGCCGACGCTCAGGGAGAATCCAGCTGAGCCATTGGGGCTTCAACTAGGTGATGCGTCTCCAATTCGGTCAGATGAGTACAACGCCTTTTCGCCCATTGTGCTTTCTATTATGGCGACAGGGGCTGCACCGACGACAAGCGTCTTGGCGGCTCCAGCAGACTTAACTCACCGCTATTCTTCGGGTGGATTTTTCGAGACGTTTGTATTTTTCGATTCGTCTTTGCTTTATACCGCCTCTTTTTTGCCAGACGCAATGGTTTTTGCGGCCCACTGGTGGCTGCCGGCGTTACTTCTGTTCCTTTTCCTGCCAACATGGTTTGAGCAAGTCGGCTCCAGCCGTCGCTGGGGATGGATGGCAGCTTTCCTGATAGCGCTATCGCCGGCCGCCTCGTGGTGGACCATGATGCCGATCCAGTTGATCGCCTACACGATTGCTGGATCCAGCCTCGTTCTGTCTGCGTATCGGAGATTCACAGCAAATCAACGAGTTGTACCTGTCATGCAATCTCTCGCAGCTGGAATATTGATCGCAGGACTGCCGAGCTTCTACATCCCTTGGTCGCTCGTTCTAGGCCTGCCCATCCTGGTCGCGTCAGTCGCTTGGATTCTTGCTCACCAGGGACAGTGGAAGCCGAAGCTGCTGGCTTTGGGCTGCGCAGGCTTTACCGCGATGCTTTTTGCAGCCGGGATGCTGTGGGAGAACCGCCAGGGCATCAACGCCTTGCTGCAGACGGTCTACCCAGGCTCCAGGAGGTCGACAGGAACAGCCCAGTCTCTTGCCTTGCTGTTCGGGGCGCCTGGTTTGGCTCCGATGCAAGACATGCTTCCCGTTGGCATTAATCAGAGCGAGCTATCTACGGCCTTCACCATAACTTTTGTATGGGCGCTGTTATTGGTATTGAATCTAAATTGGGTCGGACAGCTTCGTGAAAACGTCGCTATTATCGTCATTGGGTGTTTTGGCCTTCTTTGGCTCCTCTGGTGCACCGTAAATTTCGGTGAAAGAGGTTCTTCCATACCGCTTCTGAATTATGTACAGCCTGCGCGAGCCGCCCAAGTATGCGGCATCTTAGGTTCCATACTTGTATGTCTTCTGTTGGCTCGGTTGCCATCACGCAAAGTAGCTTGGAAGCTTCCCCTGATAGCTGCTGGAACCTGCACCCTTGTCACGGCATATGCCGTCTCTTCGCTTCAGTTGTCCTACCTCCCCGAGATGGCAAGGTCGTCGATTGCCGCCGCGGCCTTTGCCGTCGGCTTATGCGTTTTCTGCGCCACTAAATTTGCTTCCAGGGTGTGGCCCATAGTACTGATAGCTGGACTGGCCGCAATTCCGGTATTTAGCGCCAATCCCTTGCTTTTCGGACTTGGTGATTTGAGGAGTTCAGAAACTGCCAAGTATCTTTCAGTCGAGGGCAAACGGGCAGCTGAAACCAATGGTGTGTGGGCCTCGGACTTCGGCGCGTTCGACACCGTAATGCTGGCTAACGGGGTCCCCTCGCTGAGTGGACTGCAGCGTTCAGGCCCCGACACCGACCAATGGAAGAAGTTGGATCCTGGCACCGGCCACGCAAATGAGTGGAACCGTGGAGGCGGATTTATCCATTTCCAGTGGACAGCAGGGGAACCTTTGACCTTTGAAGCTCCTGTGCCTGATACCACTGTTGTTCGCATCGACCCTTGTGACCTGAAACTCCGCTGGCCAAGCCTTCACGCAATATCTTCCTCGCAAAGTCTCGATGCAGGATGCCTTATTCCCGAGCGGACGTTGACATGGTCCGGCAAGGAATTCTTCGTATACAAATTCCGCTAGGTCGGTGGCAGCAACCCCTTACATTTGCTGCAGTTCCGGCAGCCCTTCTAGAATGGCGGCCGTGCTGGCGCCATGAAAGCTAGCCCACAACCTGCCAGCGCGTTGCCAGCCCGACCCAAGGAAGCAAGCTTGATTTCAGTAGAAGCACCCCCACCCGAGGCAACCCGAAGGACAGCAACGCTTCTCGCTTATGCGGGCCGGAACGATAACGCACTACGCATAGCGGTCGTTATCCTCTACGTGATCGTTGTACTCCTGGGGGCTACTACGTCCTCCATTGGAATCCCAACCCTTCGTCAGGATCCTGCCCACCCGCTCGGCCTGCAGATAGGAGCTTCTTCCCCTATCCGATCTGACGAGTACAACGCCTTCTCGGCCATAGTCCTGTC
This sequence comes from Arthrobacter sp. PGP41, assembly GCF_002953935.1. Classification (NCBI taxonomy): domain Bacteria; kingdom Bacillati; phylum Actinomycetota; class Actinomycetes; order Micrococcales; family Micrococcaceae; genus Arthrobacter; species Arthrobacter sp. PGP41. The sequence continues at coordinate 2,830,236 of NZ_CP026514.1, forward strand.
GATCATGGCTACGGGAGGAGCGCCAACGACGAGTGTCCTGGCTGCGCCCGCGGGCCTTGCCCACCGCTACCCTTCCGGTGGGTTTTTCGAGACTTTTGTGTACTTCGACTCGACTCTACTGCGCACCGCCACCTTCTTGCCCGACACGATGGTTTTTGCAGCACACTGGTGGCTTCCCGCGCTCCTTCTCTTCCTGTTTCTGCCGAAATGGTTTTCACAGGTCGGTTCTGCGCGTCGATGGGGCTGGATGGCAGCCTTCCTTATTGCATTATCACCGGCCGCTTCCTGGTGGACCATGATGCCGATCCAGCTGATTGCTTACACAATTGCCGGCTCGAGCCTGATCTTGTCCGCCCACAAGAGATTCGCTGAGGGTCAACGCGCTGTGCCTGCCCTGCAATGCCTGGTGGCTGGCATCTTGATAGCAGGACTCCCAAGTTTTTACATCCCTTGGTCTCTGGTCCTCGGCTTGCCCATCCTAACGGCGACTGTGGGCTGGATCATAGCCTTCCGAGGGCGCTGGAGACCGAAGCTATTGTCGGTGGGCTCCGCGGGGCTCGTAGCCTTGGTCTTCGGGCTGGGAACCTTATGGGAGAACCGGGCGGGGATCTCAGCTCTGTTGGACACCGTCTACCCAGGGTCGCGGAGATCCTCGGGAGCCGCACAACCATTGGCGATGCTCTTCGGCGCACCAGCTTTGGGTCCGATGCAAGACATGACGCCGGTGGGTATAAACGAGAGTGAACTTTCCACCGCTTTCACCATAACGTTTGTATGGGCTGCCCTACTTATCGTGTTCATCAGGAATCTGGGCTCACCTCGTGACAACGTGGTCATCCTCACTGTGGGCACTTTCGCTGTTCTATGGCTCACGTGGTGCACCGTCAACTTCGGCGAACGGGGATCCTCGATCCCGCTCCTGAACTATGTCCAACCCATCAGGGCGGCCCAAGTCTGTGGCATCTTGGCCTCAGTATTGGTCTGCCTTCTCTTGGATCGGTTGCCCAAGAAAGTAGGCTGGAGGGCGCCAACTGTCGCAGCAGCCTGCTGCGCTTTGGTGACGGCGTACGCGGCGTCCTTGCTCCAACAGTCTTATCTGCCCTTCATGACCCGTCCGTTGATTTTCGCCGCTGCCTTCACTGTCGGGGTGTGCGTATTCGTCACCACAAAATATGCGTCCAAAGTATGGCCGATAGTTCTTACATCGGCGGTAGCAGTGGTTCCTATTATTGGTGCCAATCCGCTGATATTTGGTCTCGGTGACCTCAGGGATTCGGAAACGGCCACGTACTTGCGGAATGAAGGCCGGAAAGCCGCCGCATCGAACGGTGTCTGGGCATCAGACTTCAGCCCTTTCGACACCGTCATGACTGCAAACGGAGTGCCAGCCCTCAGCGGTTTGCAGCGCTCAGGACCTAACTCCGAGGCGTGGAAGAACCTGGATCCGGAAGCCAAGTACACGAATGCATGGAACCGCGGCGGCGGATTCATCTTTTTTGAATGGACGGTAGGGCAGCCACTGGACATCGGAACACTTTCGTATACGGCTGATGTAACGATGGTGCGCGTGGACCCATGTGTGCTCAAGGATCGCTGGCCAAGTCTTCAGGGAATATCGTCATCGCGAAGCCTCGATGCCCCATGCTTGGTGCCCGAGCGCACACTCGCATGGGCCGGCAGGGAATTCTTTGTCTACAAGTTCCGGTAGAACGCTCTGGCCTGCCGTGCACTGGTACCAAGTGCAAGGCAGGCCACCATAAAAGAGAGAAAGAGTTGCTCTCGTTTCCACAGCGAACAGGCTGCAATCAGCTAGGACACGCGGACTCAACCACGAAGGATAGAATGCAGGTCCTCGCATCGCTCTCCCACAAGCAATCGATTTCTAGATCGGAGAACTGAATTTGGCTTCCAAAGCCGTTCCTGCTTTGGTGCGACGTTTTGGCGGCTTCGCAACATCCTTGGTCTTCTCAACCGGAATCAACCTACTCGCCATCCCGTTTGTCATTTCGACCCTGGGTAAAGAGACTTGGGGCGAGCTGGCCTTGGCACAGGCAACAGCTGCAATCTTCGGGATTGTAGTCGCATTCGGCTGGGGCACCGTGGGGGCTGCATTGGTTGCCTCACTTCCACCGCACGAACGTGCCCAGATGTTCCTCGACTCCTTGGTCAGCCGGACGTACCTCTTCTTCCTTGCTGCACCCCTAATGTTTGTTACGGTGCTGCTGCTGGCGAAAGTTGAACCTCTAGTCGCCGCGCTGGCGTCTGTAGGCTATGTACTTCCATTCGCGGGTGCCTCATGGTTCTTCATCGGCCAGGCGAAACCGTGGAAACTGTTCCTCCTGGACGTCCTCCCTCAGGGTATGGGACTTGTGATAGGCGTCGTAATGATCCAGTTCTTTCCCCAGCCCCTCGTCTTTGTCCTGTCCTTGCTGGTTTTCAACCTAGTGGCGGTCGTCTTGGGCGGGATCGGGGCATTGACAGGAGCCGCGCAACCGCCGAAGGCCGACTTCCGTTTCTTCCCCGCCATGAAGCGTCTCAGGGATCAGAAACATGGCGTCATTGCTGCCGGAACGGGCAGCCTGAACAGCAATCTGCCCATGCTTGTTGTCAACCAGATCGTTACGGCTGCACTTCCCCAATATGCGTTGGCCGATAAACTCTTCCGTTTTGCGGTCGCAGGATTCGGCCCCATCCTCCAAGTCATCCAAGGGTGGATTCCGGAAGCCGGGCCAAGTCACAGCGCCGTTCGCATACGGAAAGTGGCAAGGCTTACACCCGCCGTTGGACTGCTCGCCGGGATTTTCCTTGCCGTCCTTACGCCCTGGGCCAGCGCGCTTTTTTCAGGCGGCGCCATCAGTATCGATTATTCTCTCAGCATCCCCTTCGGGCTTATTCTTGGCGGGGTGTTGGTCGCCCAAGTCGTTGGCCTCGCCTGTCTCATCCCGCTGGGGAAGGGTGCCGCTTTGGCCAGGTCCACAGCCATCGGGGCAGCTTTTAACATTCCCTTGATGTTCGTTCTTGGTTCCCTTTTCCAAGCTCCCGGCGTTGCTTGGGCCGTCGGCATCGCTGAACTAGTCGTGGCCGGCTATCAACTCGCGGTTGTGCACAGCAGCCTCAAGCACCTTGCGCATGAGAAAGGAGCGGCGCCGCTCGCAGACTGAGCGTTGGTTTCCGGGCCGAGGGAACTGGCCCTTCAATGAGCTACCTCCTGCGGCCCTTGAGGAACATTTCAAACGGCGCCCCGGCTACGAACTCCAAGAAACATGACAAGGCAACGTCTCCGCGCCTCAGTGCCAACACCAGCGCCCTGATGGTTGCTGTCCAGGTATGTCCGCTCTCGAACGGTGCTATGCCTTCATCGAATCCGGGAGCAGCCACCTCAACGCGGGTCCGAAGGGCATCTGCCATTACCTTCCGCCAACCGAAACTTAGCTCGTGTGCCGTCTTCAGCATAGCGAGCGGACCTAAGCTTCCCTGATACTTCCCGGCAAGCTGCCGCAGGTGCTTGAACGATCCAAAGAGGCTTTTCCGTCCACCGACTTCCCCTAAGACGTTTCCTCCGTGTTGCACATAGTCCTGCACGACATTCTCAAGCACCCTCACTCCCCCCGTGGACTTGGCGCACACAGCCAGCCAATGGTCATGCACCTGCGAGATTGTGTTCAGGCGAGGGAAGGGCAGAGCCAGGTCCAGCAGCTCCCGACGGAATAGGCAGAGACTGCCAGTTACCTGATTCTGGGCCAGCAATGCATCCAACGCGACGTTTTTCCGGCGGGTGGAGGATGAAACCACCTCGTTATCGGGAAGACGAACCACGCGTGCTTGCCCCGCGACCAAGCTGGCACCCGCAAGGTACGGGATCATCAGCTCCAGCTTCGAGGGATACCAGGAATCGTCCTGATCAGACAGCGCCACCCATGCGGCCCGTTCCGGAACTTGTTGGACTGCCCTTTCGAAGTTTCCGTAGAAACCCAGCCGGTCATCAAAGCCAACCACGCGGAACCGCTCGTCCCCACCCAGTTCCCTCGAAACGAAGTCGCGGATCTCATGGAACCCGCCGTCTGCAGAGATCAGACATTCAAAGTTAGCGTGTGTTTGGTTTTGGATGGATCGCAGCTGAGCCGCAAACAGTGTCCAGTCCGGCTTGTAGGCAGCAAGGGCGATGATGCCGAATGAACTCTTGTCGTAAGACATGGACCGGTTATTCCGCCATCACACGCTGGCCAAGGTACTCTTCCAGTGCCTCCCGGGCGGGTCTGGGCGCAAATCCCGACTGTTTAATCTTCGTCAGGTCCAGGATGCTGTGCGGCGGCCGGGGTGCAACGTCCTTGCCTTTGAAGTATTCCTCAGTGCTGACGCCGGTGACAGCGGACCGCGGCTCCCCCACGAGTTCGTAGACGTCTCCGGCGATGTCCGCCCAAGACTGGGCGTCGCCGTCGTTGCTGAGGTTGTATGTGCCGTAGTCCACTCCGGATTCCAGCAGGTGCCGGATACCTGCTGCGATGTCCGCGGTGAAGCTCAGCCTGCCAATCTGGTCGTTCACCACCGACGGCTTGATGCCCCGAACTGCGAGGGAACCCATGGTGCGGACAAAATTGTTGCCGTCGCCGATAACCCAACTGGTCCTGACAATGTAATGCTTGGGAACAACGCTGACGACGGCGTCTCCCGCTGCCTTTGTCTGGCCGTAAACTCCCAGCGGAGAGAACCCCTCAGACTCGTCATGGGTGTGACGGGCTCCGTCAAAGACGTAGTCTGATGAAATGTGCACCAGTGTCAGGTCGTGCTCGACGGCGGTCCTCGCCAGGAACGACACGGCCTTCACGTTGTTGGCCCAGGCGGCGGCGCGTCCTTCCCGGGTTTCTGCTGCATCGACAGCGGTGTAGGCAGCAGCGTTGATGATCGCCGAGTAATTCTTCCAGTTGTAGGCCGCGAAGGCCTCCCGCCTGGTGATGTCGAACTCGCCGCGGCCGACGAATTCGACGGATGCCTCGCCGTCGTACTCTGCTCGCAGCGCCTTGCCAAGCTGGCCGTCCGCACCCACCACGAGGATCTTCCTCGGTGGCATGGGCACCACATCCGCCAGCCGGGGGTGGGCCCGGTCCTTGTCGGAAAGTTCGGCGCGCTCCAAAGGGATGGGCCACCGGACTGCGGCCGACTCATCAGCAAGGTTCAGGAACGTGTATTGGCTCTGCGCATCGGCAGACCAATGGTCATTTACCAGGTACGTGTACGCGGTGTTGTCTTCCAGCGTCTGGAATGCGTTGCCAACACCCCGGGGAATAAAGATTGCCTGGCTGGGATCCAGTTCGGTGGTGAACACCGCACCGAACGTTGGCCCCTCGCGAAGATCAACCCATGCGCCAAAAATTCGTCCCGTTGCAACCGAAACGAACTTATCCCAAGGCTCCGCATGGATTCCGCGCGTGGTTCCTGCCTTCTCATTGAAGGAGATGTTGTTTTGGACAGGTCGGAAATCCGGCAGTCCAAGGGCCACCATCTTTTCCCGCTGCCAATTTTCCTTGAACCAGCCGCGGTTATCACCGTGAACCGGGAGGTCGTAGACGACGACGCCGGGGATGGCCGTTTCGTGCGCCGCCAACTTCTTGGAGAACTCGATGGACATCGTCTATTGGCCCTGTTCCTTGTACTTGGCTTCCGTGGCGGCCTTTTGCGGGCGCCACCAATTTTCGTTGTCCCGGTACCACGCGATGGTGTCCTCGATGCCTTCGTCGAAGTTGGGGAACTGCGGTTCCCAGCCGAGCTCGTTACGGAGTTTGGAGGAATCGATGGCATAGCGGAGGTCGTGGCCCGGCCGGTCCACGACGTGGTCGTAGGCGTCCGGGGACTGTCCCATGTGCTTGAGAATGAGTTCGACAACGTCCTTGTTGTTCTTCTCGCCGTCGGCGCCGATCAGGTAAGTTTCACCGATCTTACCCTTGGCGATGATGGCCAGCACGGCCGAGGAGTGGTCATTGGCATGGATCCAGTCACGGACGTTCTCGCCCTTGCCGTAGAGCTTGGGCCGGATCCCATCGAGCACGTTGGTGATCTGTCGCGGGATGAACTTCTCCACATGCTGGTACGGGCCATAGTTGTTCGAGCAGTTGCTGATGGTGGCCTGCAGCCCAAAGGAACGCACCCAGGCGCGGACCAGCAGGTCCGAGCCGGCTTTCGTGGAGGAGTAAGGGCTGGAGGGGTTGTACGGGGTCTGCTCGGTGAATCGTTCCGGGTCATCGAGTTCCAGGTCGCCGTAGACCTCGTCGGTGGAGATGTGGTGGAAGCGCTTGTTGTGCTTCCGGGCCGCCTCGATCAGCGTGTACGTGCCGATGATGTTCGTGTCCAGGAACGGGCGGGGGTCGTGCAAGGAGTTGTCATTGTGTGACTCGGCAGCGTAGTGGACCACCACGTCGGCGTCGGCCACGAGGCCGTCCACCAGGCCGGCGTCGGCTATGTCACCCTGGACAAACTTGAAGCGGTCCTGCGGCAGGCCCTGCAGGGACTCCAGGTTGCCGGCATAAGTCAGCTTGTCCAGAACAGTGACTTTGTCATCCGTGTTCTCAAGAACGTAGTGGACAAAGTTGGAACCGATGAACCCGGCCCCGCCGGTGACAAGGAAATTTTGCATTATGCCAGCTTACCTAACCTTCTTTGGCGGCCTCTAACCCGCGTCACTACTGACAGCCCTGCGACTCCTCCGGAACGCTTCAAACATAAGCCTCAAAAGCATGATGCGTGCAGCGGCGATCTTCCGCAGGGACCTCCACCCTGCCGGTGTCTGGTTCTCGCCATGGAGCCTCCGGAAGACAGTCGCCCCGTCCAGGTGGGCAACAGAGCGCGCCATATTGCCGCAAATGGCCAACCAGAGGTCATGCGACTCTCGAACAAAGGATGGGATCGGCACCACCAGCCCCATGGCATCCCGTCTAAATCCCATAGCGCAGCCGTAATAAGCCCTGTAGCCGATCAGAATTCCCCAAAGGTTGGCCAGGTTCCTTCCCGAATCCGATGAACGCAGCTTGGGAATCCAGGGGCGGGGGCCGCCGCCCAAAATTTCGAAATTGCTGGCAACTACTTGTGCGGACTCCAAGGCCCCCATCATCACCGCCAGGCGGCCCTCTATCCAGACGTCATCTTGGTCTGACAGAAAGATGAACTGACCACGGCTGAGCTTAATGGCTTCCTCGAAAGTGCGGACGTAACCCCGATTATGCGGTGCCACTACGAGTCGAACCCGCGCGTCCTTCACCCGTCCCACAATGGCGGCAGTTTCGTCAGGTGACGCATCGTCAACAACGATCAGTTCGTCGTCGGGCCCCAGCTCACGGAGAATGGACGCCAACTGCTCCTCAACATATTGGCTTCCGCGGTAGGTTGCCATGCAGACACTGGCCCGGATTTGCAGAGGGCGCCCGGGTGTTGCATCGTTCATATTCTTGGCTCCATTTGAGGTGATGATTGAGTCTGCGTGACGAACCGTGCATCATCCTACGATGTCGATGTCGGACGAAGGACGCTGCCTCCGTGTCGGGCGGTTTGCCTTCGCCTCTGATCCCGTCGCCGCCAGCTCAGACCACCTGCCGTGAAGTGACCCCGTTACTGCACGGATCAGGCCTCCAACCGACTCCACGCGCCCAATGGCCTATGTGGCCCCAGCCCATTGATATATTGGAGCCCTATGAAAACTGATACCTCTGCGCGGGTCCTAGTCATCATGCCTGCTTGGAATGAGGCTGAATCTGTAGGAAATACCGTCCGTGAAGTCCTGTCCGTGGGGATGCCGTACGACGTTTTGGTCGTAAACGATGGCTCAAGTGACGACACCGCCATCCTAGCGGCAGCCGCAGGTGCAACAGTGCTGAACCTCCCCTTCAACCTTGGTGTAGGTGGGGCTATGCGCGCGGGATTCAAGTACGCACAGCGCAGGGGGTACCGGCGAGTTATCCAAGTCGACGCAGACGGGCAACACGACCCTCGGAACATTGAGGAGGTCCTGTCCGGCCTTGACTACGCCGACATATCCATCGGAGCTCGCTTTGCTGACCGGGGTGATTACGAAGTGAAAGGGCCCCGCAAGTGGGCAATGCAGTTTCTTGCGCGAGTGATCTCGGGGCTGGCAAAAACGCGGCTTACGGACGTGACATCAGGTTTCAGGGCGGCCAACGAGCGCGCGATCAGCCAATACCTTGACCACTATCCTGCCGAGTACTTGGGCGACACTATCGACTCGTTGGTCGTCGCCGTCCGGTCTGGTTGCAAGGTAACTCAGATACCGGTGGCAATGCGACCCCGCCAGGGCGGAACGCCAAGCCATGACCCCGTGAAGGCAGCCATCTATCTAGGACGTTCGGTGTTTGCTTTGCTCTTTGCGCTGACACGCAAGCGCTCACTGCTCCAGACATCAGACCAAACCAGTCAGGAGCCGGCAACATGCTGAATGTCGCTGCTTTTTTTCTTGCCCTTGCCATAGTGGGCGTTGTGTTCGAAATGCTTCGACGGAAGAAACTCCGTGAGAAGTATGCAGCGCTCTGGCTCTTCGTCGGCATAGGCACTTTGGTCCTGGCTGCCTTCCCCCGGCTCCTGACGATCGTAACCGAGTTCTCCGGCGTGCAACTCCCCTCCAATCTCTTGTTCATCATCAGTATTCTCTTGCTCCTGGGGGTCTGCCTCCACTTGTCATGGGAGATTTCTGTTGTAGAAGACGAGACCAGAACGCTCGCTGAGGAGGTGGCGATCCTTCGTGCGTTGATCGAAGCGCTGCCGGCACCCGAGAAGCAAGAAGGCACTCACACCAATTCTCCCGGCGCACAGTAGAGACGCGTCACCGAATGGCACTGGATATTTTCATCCCCTACTGGGGTGACCCGAATTATATGAAGCAGGCCGTCGACAGCGTATTAGCCCAGGATAACGACGACTGGTTGCTAACAGTGGTAGACGATGCTTATCCAAATCCTGAAGTGCGACAGTACGTTGAGTCTCTGGGGGACGAACGTATCAGCTATGTGCGGAAGGAAACGAACGAGGGCATCACGGCGAATTTCCGGACATGCATCTCCCTGTCAACCCAAGACATTCTCGTCGTTATGGGCTGTGACGATGTCCTTCTCCCCAACTTCGTAACGGTCATACAGAAAGCCGCGGCCAATCACCCCGAGGCGGCGATCATACAACCGGGCGTCCAGATTATCGACGAAGCCGGACGCCATACCAGGCCCCTTACTGACTTAGTGAAGCAGTACTTAGTGAAGCCTCGAGGACGAGGCGCTCGCCTCGTTGACGGCGAGGACTTGGCCGCAAGCCTCCTTCACGGTGACTGGCTGTATTGGCCTTCCTTGGCTTTCAGGCGGGACAGCATCAGCAGGTTTGATTTCCGCGACGGATTTCCCGTCATCCAGGACCTGGCACTCGTAATGGATATGGTCCTGGATGGCGCGATGCTGCTCATCGAACCTGAGGTGTGTTTCGCGTACAGGCGGCACACCCGAAGCGCCTCCGGGGCGAAACTTCTTGACGGATCGCGGTTTGCGGGCGAGCGCGACTATTTCGCTCTGGCAGCCCGGCTCTGCGACACCAAAGGCTGGCGCAGGGCGGGCAGGGCGGCGAGGCTACGCCTGACGTCCCGGGCTCACGCCCTGCTCTTTATGCCCTATGCCCTCCGTCGGAGGAGAAGCGACACGGTCAAAGGATTGGTAAATCATGCCTTCGGAAAGTGAGGTGCAGTCCGCGGAGCACCGTACTTATCCTGCGTCGTTGTCCCGCGTAGCCTGCGTGGTGACGGCCTTCCACCCCTCACCAGGCCTCATAGGCAACGTCAAAGCCCTGGTGGCCCAGTCCGGAAGGGTCATTGTTGTCGACGACGGAAGCGGTCCAGGTTACGACCACATCTTTGGGCAGGTTGCTGAGACCGGCGCCGAGATTGAACGGTTGGCGACAAATTCTGGCATTGGGGCAGCGCTCAACAGAGGGGTAGAACGGGCACGCCAAACACCGGGCATTGACTATATCGTCACTGTCGACCAAGATTCCACGCTACCGCCAGGCTATGTCCAAGCGCTCCTCGAGGGCGAAGCTGCCGCTCGTTCGCGCGGACTCATCCCTGGACTCATAGGGCCGGCGCGTATACGCGGTAATCCAGTGATGTCCGCAGGAACGCGGAACGGGGTTGTTCTGGGAAAGGAGCCCATCCAGTCGGGGCTGATGATTACCGTGGACGCCTTGGAGCACGTTGGGGCTTTTCAGGAAACACTTTTCATCGACTTAGTGGACACAGAGTTCTACCTTCGTGCAACCGACGCTGGCTGGCCAACCATCCTTGCCGATGCCGAGTTCGATCACTCTCTGGGAACGTTCGTTGACGCACGAGTGCTTGGTAAGCCTGTCAACCTTCCTGCCGGCCCCCTCCGAGTGCGTACAGCCGCAACCTGGCGCTACTACTACATATTCAGAAACAGGATCCTGGTCTCGCGGCAATATGCGAAGCGCCACCCCGTTTGGGTCGCCACTGGTTTGTGGGCAGACGTTCGACATCTTGCTTGGGTCACAGTATTCGCACCCGGACGGATATCGCGACTCTTAGCAGCTTCGGCTGGCGTCCGAGACGGCCTTCTCGGGCGAAGCGGCAAGAAGCCAGGGGTCTGAGCAGATGGAGGCTGCTCGCTTGCGGCACCGGGTTTTGCTGACGAGTGAGCAGTAAGAGAGGATGTAGTCCATGCGTGGAATAATTTTGGCTGGCGGAACCGGATCGCGGCTTCACCCAATCACCCTTGGTATCAGCAAGCAGCTCGTTCCCGTCTACGACAAGCCGATGATTTATTACCCCCTCTCCACACTGATCCTTGCCGGCATCAGGGACATCCTAATCATCACGACACCTCACGACGCAGATCAGTTTCAGCGACTGCTGGGCGATGGCTCCCAGTTCGGCATTAATCTGACCTACGTCCAGCAGCCCTCCCCCGATGGTCTGGCGCAGGCATTCATCCTGGGCGCCGACCACATAGGGGATGACACGGTGGCCCTTGTCCTCGGCGACAACATTTTCTATGGCCAGGGTATGGGCACCCAGCTGCGGCGTCACGCAACGATCGACGGCGGAGCAGTCTTTGGCTACTGGGTAAAGGATCCCAAGGCCTACGGAGTTGTGGAATTCGACGACGACGGAAAAGCGCTTTCACTGGAAGAGAAGCCCGAAAAGCCGCGGAGTCACTACGCGGTTCCCGGACTGTACTTTTACGACAACGATGTCATTGAGATTGCAAAGAACCTTGAACCCTCTGCCCGCGGCGAGCTCGAGATCACAGACGTCAACCGTACATATCTTGAACGGGGCAAGCTCCAGGTAGAGATCCTGCCCCGCGGTACGGCTTGGCTGGACACCGGGACCTTCAACGACCTCAGCGACGCATCGAACTTCATTCGCACTGTAGAGAACCGCCAAGGACTCAAAATCGGTGCTCCCGAAGAAATCGCCTGGCGCCAGGGCTTTCTGACCGATGACGAACTTCGGGACCGTGCCGAGCCCCTCGTCAAGAGCGGTTATGGCAGCTATCTCCTGGAACTTTTGGAGGGCTAGGGCCCACGGCGTGAGCCGCACCCACCGCCTATCTGCTGTCTTTCCGTGGAGTACTAATGAGTTGGTTTTCCGTCATTCCCATGGCTGCCGTATGTATAGCCCTGCTGTTTCTGCCCGGAACTCTCATCGTCCTGGCCCTGGGGCTTCGTAACCCAGCTTTTGTTGCTGTTGCTCCACTTTTGACAGTAAGCATTGTGGCTGTCTCCGCAATGGTGGCACCATACGCGGGGGTGAACTGGTCCCTCCTCCCAGTACTGGTCGCATCATTTTCCATAGCCGCTGTCCTTTTCGCCGCAAGGAAAATCTTCAAACTACGGCAACCACGCCTGCCATGGCGGGCGGTCGCCGGAACGTCAAGACAGATGCCGGTCCTGGCAGGAGCGGGCTTTGTTATCGGCGCAGCGTCCATAGCTCTGCAATTGCGTGCGGCCTTCGGCCGTCCAGAAAACATCTCCCAGACCTTCGACAACGTTTTCCACCTGAATGCGATCCGGTATGTGCTGGAGACTGGAAACGCCTCATCGATGACGATTACGGGGATGACTAACGGCGACAATCCACCATACTTTTATCCCGCTGCCTGGCATGGGTTGGCATCGCTCCTTATCCAGGTATCCGGGCTCCCCTTGCCCGTCGCGGTCAACGTCCTCAACCTTTGTGTCGCAGCGACCGTTTGGACCTTGGGCTGCATGTTCCTGGTTCGATCGATCGTGGGCTCAAACCCCTATGCCATCGGTGCGGCAGGTGTTCTGGCCGCAGGATTCGGGTCCTTTCCCATCCTGCTGCTGGATTTCGGAGTCCTTTACCCAAATTTCCTGTCTGTGAGTATGCTCCCGGGGGCGCTGGCTTGCGTGAGCCTGTTTTTCGGTATGAGTACCTTTGCGCACGTTGGCCCCCTAGCCAGATTCACGCTGGCTCCTGTTTTAGCGCTGGGAGTTGCCATCGCCCACCCGAATGGTGTGGTGTCATTGGCAGCCATGTCCGTTCCAGTCCTTATCGCCGCATTTACAGCCTTTGCAGTCAGGCGACGCCGGGCGGGTAAGCCAGCGGCCGCATCATTTCTCGCAGGAGCCGGACTGCTTATCGTCCTGGCCGTAGTTGCTGTCCTTTGGAAGTACGTGCGTCCACCGGCAGCTGCCGCGACCTGGCTGCCTGTGCAGACTCCAGGGCAAGCGGTCGGCGAAGTATTGACCAACTCAGCAATGCAGCGTCCTCCGGCGTGGGCCGTCAGCATCCTGGTTATCGTCGGGTTGGTTTACGTCCTAAAGCGTCCCCTTTCTATGTGGATCTCCGCGTCCTTCCTGATCATCGCAGCGCTCTTTGTCATGGTTTCTGCCGGGCCCGCTGGCCGGATCCGCGACCTTCTGACCGGGGTTTGGTACAACGACAGCTACCGGTTAGCGGCCCTGCTGCCGGTGGCCGCGGTGGCCCTCGCCGCCATTGGTGCTGCCTGGACCATAGAGACGTTGCAGGACCGTATCCGTAGGGTTCCCGACCGGGGGGCGCTGACTTCCAAATTGGGTAAGCCGATGGTTCTGTACAGTGTCGGGCCTGTTGTCATCCTGGCTGTGCTCGGACTCCTTCAGGCGCCACCGATGATTACACCGGTTCGTTCCGCACAAGCGAATTACTCAACTTCGCCTGAGTCCCCACTGGTCAGTTCCGACGAGATGGCTTTGATAAAAGATCTGGATCATTATGTCCCGGCGGAAGCAACGATCGCGGTCAATCCTTGGACAGGGGGTGCGATGGCCTTTGCAATGGCCGACCGCAACACAACGTCCAAACACACACTCACCACGTACACAGAGGCTGCCGAACTTTTGAACGACAAGCTTCGGGAAGCAGCGAGCGACCCGGCCGTCTGCCCTGCCGCACGTGCCAACAATGTGCGTTACGTACTCGATTTTGGAACCCGTGAAGTTCACGGAGGCAACCACGGTTTCCAAGGGCTCCAGATTCCGGACTCAACGCCAGGTTTTGCGTTGCTCGCCCAGCGCGGCGAAGCGAAATTGTTTGAGGTTACCGCCTGCGGGTGAAGCGGTGCCCATCACTCGCCAGGCTGGTGAGGCACTCCCGTGAGTCGGCCCCACTGCGGCCGCCCGGATCGTCAACCCGCAGAAGTCATATCGTTCAAAGGCTCCAGATACCGGCTCAAACACGCCAATATCGCTGTCGCCCGCTTTTCACCCGCAAAGTGGCTCACTTTTCGACCAGCGCTGACACTCCGCCAGGCAGCGATAACCCCGTGGCTCGGATAATCCTGTAGCTCGTCAGACCCGATGATGAGCTGCCCGACTGCGGGCGACGATTTCCGTGGAAATGACGTGGCAGTAGAGAAAGTAAGGAGGATGGGCGGCAGCATCGGCTGCGACACCGGCAGGCTCGTTCAATGGCACGTTGAAGGATAACCCCGGTCATCCCGGCAGGCGACGGCCGACTAGTCTTAAGGAAAGGATGGCAACTACCAATATCCCCTGCCGGTCAGCACCTGCGGAGGAGGGGAAACCCGGTATGCAAATGGACCTGACCCAGAGGTGATCGCAGGCGGCCTACGCCCGAAGCATTGCGACGGCGTCGTGGATTGACCCGTCGAACTTAACGTTGCCGTGCTCCAACAGGATGCCGCGCTCACAAATCCTTGACACAAGATCGAGGTCATGGCTGACCACGACAAGCGTCTTGCCGTCGCGAGCCAGTTCCTGGATCTTGTCGATGCATTTCCGCTGGAACGGCTCGTCGCCGACTGCAAGGATCTCGTCGATCAGGAACACTTCAGGATCGGTGTGGACGGCAACGGAGAAGGCAAGCCGCAGGTACATGCCAGAGGAGTAGAACTTAACCTCTGTGTCGATGAATTGCCCGATCTCGGAGAACTCAACGATGTCATCGAACCGCTCCTTAACCTGCTGCTCAGTCATCCCCAGTATGGCTCCGTTTAGGAACACGTTGTCCCGGCCGGAGAGATCGGGATGGAAGCCGGCACCTACTTCAATTAGGCCAGCCACCCGTCCCCTGGTCCTGACCGATCCTGTATCGGGGAGCATAACGCCGGAAATGTGTTTCAGGAGAGTGGATTTCCCTGACCCGTTCAGGCCCAGAAGGGCCACTGTCTCGCCCGCCTTGACCTCTATCGTGACGTCCTTCAGGGCATGGAACTTCTCCGACAAATCGCCTTTGCGGCCTTTAGCCAGCCATACAACTGCTTCTTTGATGGACCTGGTGTGCCGTAGCACGAACTGCTTGCTGATATTTGAAACTTCTATTGCGTTGACCACTTAGAGCTCCTGCGCGAAGCGGCCCTCAAGCCGCCGAAAGGTGTATTGCCCCAGAACCAGGACCGCAAGGGCTACGCCCATCCCCAAGGGCAGCCACAGGCTGAACAGGTGTGGCGGCATGGCTGCGGTTCCATCAGTGGTGGGGAACCAGAAAGCGTAGTGGAACAATTCCACGCCTATGGTGATCGGGTTTGCCTGGTAGACGGCGTACGCCGTCGCGCCGAGCTTCTCTTCGACCATGGTCCATGCGTACATAACGGGTGACGCCCACGTGGCCACCATCAGCAGCATATCCACAAGGTTTTCTGAGTCCCGGAAGTACACGTTCGCGGCTCCGAACAGCAGGCCCAACCCTGTGGCGAGCAGTCCCACGATGAGGAAGCCTGCAACCGCAGCAAGCAGCTGTACCGGATTGGGATGCCAGCCAGCGAAGATACAGCCGACTACAAGAACTACCAGCTGAGGAAAGAAATGGACCGCCGAAACCCAAACAGAGGCAACCGGAAACAGCTCGCGCGGCAGGTAGATCTTCTTGATGAGGTTCCCGTTGTTGACAATCGACCTAGCCGCATTTCCTAATGCTTCGGAAAAGAAGTTTATGAGGACAATGCCCGAGAAGAGATAGACAGCATAGTTCGCCAGCCCTTCGGGATTCCTGGGACTCCGTTCCAGCCCCAGGAAAACGCCCAAGGCCACATAGAAAACTATGAACTGCACCCCGGGCTTGACGTAGGACCACAGCAACCCCAGGACGGAACCGCGGTAGCGGACCTTCAGCTCTTTTCGTACCAAGAGTTTGAGCAGGAAGCTGGATTGGCGAATGTCACGCAGTCCGCTCCCGAGCCCTGGCGTCGTCAGTTCACTCGGCGAAACAGCACTCACTTGATCTCGTTCTGCGTGTGCTGCTCGAACGTCTTCCTCCAGGACTCGATGGAGGTGAGTTCGTGCAGGGCAGCCTTGTACTTCTTGCTGAGCGCGGGCCACTCCTTGAGGAGGGCAGCATGAAGCCGAGCGCTATCCGCCAGCATTTTCCGGAGCTGTTTTGGATCACGCCGGTACCAGGATGCGCCCGTTCCCTCGGCGTTCGAGACCACGGCGCTATCATATTGGGCCATGCGCCACCAGCGGTTGTCCTGGTGGGCCACCGTTGCCTGGGGCCGCTCGGCGGTCGTGCCCTGGACGGGGCTCGCCAACTGCCGGACAACTGTTTTCGCTGCCCATGGCAGCAGGGTGATTTTTGAGGGCTGCGAGGGCCCATGGCCTCGGCGGGGCGGTTTGTCCATTTTCGGCGAGGGAAAGTCTTCCGGATCGGGCCGGAAAACGGAGTCCGAGTGTCCCGCCATCATTTCGCGGATCTTGGGCAGCTTCGTGGCAAGCAAGTCCGGCAGAGCCGACGGTCCCTTAAGTACGTCTTCCAGCGCCCATCGACGTCCCTCTGCTGTTGCGTACTGCATGGAAACCAGGTGCTTCACGTCGGCGTACTGGGATTCCTTGATTACGCGGCCACCAAACTCGTAGGGGCTGTGCAGGAGAGCCGCCACCACCCTGTTCCGGGCGTGGAAGTATGCCTGCCATCCGACGAGGTCGTCCTTGTCGATCCAGGAAACATGCCATACGGCAGAACCGGGCAGCGACACTGTGGGATAACCATGCGCCTTGGCGCGCAGGCCGTATTCAGAGTCGTCCCATTTGATGAACAGAGGCAGCGAAAGTCCGATGTCCCGGATGACCTTCGTGGGGATCAGGCACATCCACCAGCCGTTGTAGTCAACATCGCAGCGGCGGTGCAGCCAGGACGTTTGACGCAGATTGGATGACATGAAGTCGTGCCCAAGGATCATTTCATCATTGGGAAGCGCCGGCTGGAACCGGTAGGGGTTCACGATCTCGCCGAACGTGTGGAGGACAGTCCTGTTGTACAGATCAAACATGTGACCCCCGACGAGCGTTGGGGTCTTGCACCGGTCAGCGAAAGTCAAGAGCCGAATGATGCTTTCAGGTTCGACAACGACGTCATCATCCATGAGCAGCACGTAGTCACTGCCGTTTTCCACGGCTTCGAACATGCCCCGGGCGAACCCGCCGGACCCACCGAGGTTGGACTGGTTGATAATGCGCAGTTTCCCGTTCAGCGACTTCTTAACGTCGTCGAAGCCTTCCGCGTCCGACAGCTTCTGGGTGCCCTGATCGACGATGAGGATCTCTTGAACGTGTTCGAGCGCTTCCTCGCTCTCGGCAAGAAGCCGGAGGTTGTTCAGGCAAAAGTCGGTCTTGTTCAGAGTGGTGATCTGGAGGGTGACAGATCCCGGTGTGCTCTCTATCGCCGGCCCCTGCCACTCGGCGTCGAGCATGATGAGCGGCTCGGAGCCCGCTACCAAGTCGAACCAGTACCAGCCGCCGTCGCCGAAGGGCGCGAGCGAGAGCTCGAAGTAGTTATCTGCAATTCCTTCGACACGGCGCGTGTCCACGCGTTGCAGGGACCCCCGGGCGTTGGATTTATACACGATGACCGAACCAGCGCCTTGAGTTCGGACTTGCAGGCGGATCTTGTCCACCGTGGTCCAGCGCCGCCAGTAGCTGGCCGGAAATGCATTGAAGTAGCTGCCGAAAGAAACTCTTTCGCCTGAGCGGACTGACGTGGAATGCCGGGAAAGGAAGTCTTCGACATGGGCTTCCTTCGCCGGGCTGCTGAATGCCCTGGCCTTTGATGGCTTTCCATCCCGGTCACCCACAGTGGGCAGTTGAATGCCGGTAGCAGTCCCCATATCCATGTAGAGGGGTACAGTGTCCATCTGGCTGGCGCTCGGAAGAATCACCCGCTGCAGTGTCTGCCAATCGCTGCGCGCGTCATCCGATGAAGCCGTCGGAGTGTTCTTCTTCGGGCTTTGGGTTGAGATGCTCATGCGTCCACTCCTCCGCTTTCCAGCTTTACGCCGCTTTCGAAGTGCGGCCGGATCTTGTTGTCGAACATGCTCAGCGCAGAACCGATGGCCATGTGCATGTCCAGGTACTTGTACGTGCCGAGGCGCCCGCCGAAGAGTACGTCCTTCTCGGCCGCCGCCAGGTCGCGGTATTTCAGGAGCCGTTCCCGGTCAGCGGACGTGTTGACCGGGTAGTACGGCTCATCACCCTTCTCGGCGAAACGTGAGAACTCGCGCATGATGACGGTCTTTTCCGTCTGGTAGTCACGTTCGGGGTGGAAGTGGCGGGGCTCGATGACCCGGGTGTAGGGGACGTCGTCGTCGTTGTAGTTCACAACGGAGGTGCCCTGGAAGTCCTCCATGTCCAGCACTTCTTCCTCGAAGTCGATGGTGCGCCAGGACAGGTCACCTTCGGCGAAGTCGAAGTAGCGGTCCACGGGGCCCGTGTAGATCACCGGGATGGTCCCGACCACCTTGTTCTTGCTGTACTCATGCGACTCATCGAAGAAATCGGTGTTGAGCCGGACCTCGATGTTCGGGTGCTCGGCCATCTTTTCGATCCACGCCGTGTAGCCGTTCGTGGGCAGGCCCTCGTACTTGTCGTTGAAGTACCGGTTGTCGTAGTTGTACCGCACGGGCAGCCGCGAAATGATGCCGGCCGGCAGGTCCTTGGGATCCGTCTGCCACTGTTTGCCGGTGTAGTGCTTGATGAACGCCTCGTACAGGGGACGGCCGATCAGCTGGATGCCCTTGTCATTGAGGTTCTGCGGATCGGTCCCGGCAAGCTCGCCGGCTTGCTCCTGGATGAGTTCCCTCGCCTGGCCGGGTGTCAGGTTGGCACGGAAGAACTGGTTTATGGTCGCCAGGTTGATGGGGAGTGAGTAGACCTCGCCCTTGTGCACGCCATAGACCTTGTGGACGTAGTTCGTGAAGGTTGTGAACCGGTTGACGTACTCCCACACCCGCTCGTTGGAGGTGTGGAAGAGGTGGGCACCGTAGCGGTGCACCTCAATGCCGGTCTGCTCTTCTTTTTCGCTGTAGGCGTTGCCGCCGATGTGGTGGCGGCGGTCGATGACGACGACCTTCAAGCCCAGCTCAGTAGCGGCCTGTTCTGCGATTGTCAGGCCAAAAAAGCCGGACCCTACGATGACGAGGTCAGCGGTCACAAAATCTCCTGGATTGAATGCGGGCAGCGCAATTGTGCGCATTGTCTGCTGCTCTAGCCTACCCGAGGGACAGCGGGCCCCGTCGAATCGAATGCTCCAGCCAGTTGTCCACATAGGAGTTACAGCAGGGGCTCACATGTGCGCCGCCCGCCTAGCGTGGACCCAAAGGCACCAAAGGATTCACGCCCATGACACTCCACTGCACACTGGTCCGCGGCCCCCAGGCGCTGCATGCCCGGCCGCCCCTGGAACTTTCCATAACGGCATCTCCTGGCACTTCCGGCGCAACGATCCACGCCCGGCTGGTGGAGAGGTTCGGCACGGGGGCCGTCTCTATCGGCGGGGATGACCTGTGTTCCATGAGCCTCGGCACAGCACCCCTCGTGGATGGCGCCGTCCTGGTCGACGGCGGCAGCCAGCCCTCCAGCCGAAGAAGGCCGAGGAGCCCGGCCTCCGATCCCGCTGCTCCCATCGCGCTGGCTGTGCACACCGGGGCCGGCGCAGGCATCCTGGTCCCCCTGCGGCGTGGCACCTACACGATAGGCAGAAGCAATACCCGCATCGTGGTTCCCGATCCTGAGCTCTCCCGCGAGCATGCCCGCCTGGTGGTCACCGAAAAGGACATCATGATCGTCGATCTGGATAGTGCCAACGGCACCTATGTCGACGGCGGGAGGGTACGCCATGCGGGCGTTACCACGGACTCCACTATCCGCTGCGGCAATACGGCAATGTCGCTCGTCTTCCTGGACCTGCCTGACAAGGCACTGGCCGACGCCGGCACGTCAGTTAAGGAGCCCCTCACCGTCACGGGCCGCACCGACTCCGGCAGTCGCGGGATCCTTCTGCTCACCGCAGTTCTCCCACTGGCCATCGGCATAGGACTCGCGGTTCTTTCAGGAATGTGGATGTTCCTTGGTTTCGCGGCCGTCTCGGCAGTCTCCGTACTCATCCCGCTGGCGGCGGGCCGCCGCCAGGGGCGCGAGTTCGCGCGACGGATCCAGTCGGCAGTGGAGGAGGACCGGAAGCGGCGGCAGCGGGCAGGCCCCTCCCTCCCGCTGCTGGTGCTGGCTGCCCGCCATGGGCAGGTTGCGGCTTTCCGCGACGAGGGAAACGGCAGGGTGTGGCTTCGCCTTGGGCAAGCGCCCCAGGAAGCCAATCTGAAAGTCGAGCCGGGGGCCGCGCCCCGCGCTGTCCCGTCAGCCGGGGAAGTCCCCGTATTGCTGGATCCGGGTCCCCCCAACACCACGTTCCGTGGGCCCCGGACCGTTGCGGAGGCGATGATCAGGTCGCTGGTCATGCAGTTGACAGGCTACCCGCGTGGCAACAGGACCCGCATCATCATCTGCGGCCCGCTGGACACTCTGCCGCTCGCTGCCCGCTTTCTTCCCGCCGTGACCCTCGCAGCGTCCCCGGAAGCCGGACTGCGGGCACTGGCGGAGGGCTTTGGATCCACGTTTGCGCATGGCGTCCTCCTGTCCATCGACGCGTCACTCATGGACGGGGGCGGACTACGGGAAGAGGCAGCGCGGTTGGGGTGGCAAGTGATCCAGTTTTGCGTGCCTGACACAGTTCCGGGTATCCCCGACGTGGAACTCGCCGAGCGGCAGTCATTCCTGCGGGAAACGCGGCGCCGCATTGCCTTCGTCCCGGACCTGGCACCCGAGGACGTGTTCAGCAACTTCTGCCGGCAGGCGGCGGCCTTGCCGAGGCGAGTGGAAGGACAAGGACAAGGGGTTCCTCCCGCATGCACACTGGACGAACTGCTGCGGCTCTCTCCCGAGGACACAGCTGCCCGCTGGGATGCGAGCACCCGCACCCACGGTTTAGGCGTTCCGCTGGGAGTTGGAGCAACAGGGCCGCAAAACCTGGACCTGCTGGCTGACGGTCCGCACCTATTGGTGGCGGGAACCACAGGCTCGGGCAAATCGGAACTGCTCCGAAACCTGGCGCTGGCGCTGGCGCTCACCCATCCTCCGGACAGGGTCAATTTCCTCTTTGTCGATTTCAAAGGCGGATCAGGCCTTGGTCCGTTGGCGGGCCTGGTCCACTGCGTCGGCATCCTGACCGACCTGGCCACCCACGAACTCGAGCGGACCCTCGCATCACTCCGGGCGGAAATCAGGGTCCGGGAGGAAACCCTCGCCGCTGCCCAGGTTCCGGACCTCGCCGCCTACCGTTCCAAACGTGCAGGCCGAAGTCGTCCCCTCCCCCATCTGGTCATAGTCATCGACGAGTTTCGGATGCTCGTGGACGACGCTCCAGAGGTGCTCCGCGAACTCATGAGGATCGCTTCCATCGGGCGCTCGCTCGGCCTGCACCTCGTCATGGCTACCCAGCGTCCCCAGGGAGCGCTGACCGCCGATATCCGTGCCAACGTCACATCCAGCATCGCGCTTCGCGTCCAGTCCGAGATGGAGTCCCACGACATCATCAGGACAGCGGCGGCAGCCGGGATCCGGCTGGACACTCCGGGGCGTGCCTTTATTGCCCGCGGCATGGAAGAGCCGGAGGAATTCCAGGCGGCAGCAACGGGACAAGCGCGCCGTGCCACAGCATTGGAAGAAACAGAGGTACACCTCACCACGGAATATTTGAAGGCGATGCGCGAAAACACCACTGCACCCGCCGGCACCGCTGACCGGACGCCGGCAGAAGCAGCAGCCTCCCTCGTCTCGATGGTTCGAAGTCTATGGGCCTCACAGGGTGGGGCATCACCTCGGCCGCCGGTTGCCCCTCCGCTGCCCCGGAAGCTCGCCCGACCCGAACAGAAAATATCCCCTGGCGGCGTGACCGCCGAGGCAACGGCGAAGGACGGGACCAGCCAGTGGACCATTGAGCTGGGCTTGGTGGACTTGCCCGACCGCCAAGAGGTCGTGCCGCTGTTGTGGGACCCCGCAAAAGTCAGCCACCTCGCATTTGTCGGAGGCCCGGCGTCCGGCGCCGCGGAGGCCCTTGACCTGGCCGCCCGGGAAGTGGCTGGCCATGCAACCGAATCACACTGCTACTTCCTGGACGCCGGCGGAACCTTCCTCGGCCTGGCAGCACACACCCGGACGGGAGCACACGCAGGGCTGCACGAGCTGCGGCGTGCCGTCCGCATACTTGAACGGCTGGCCCAGGAACTGGCCAGCCGCCTGAGTCGGGCTGACCGCCACGTTCCGCTGGTCCTTGTCATCTCCGGCTGGGGGGCCTGGGTATCGGCTTTTCGGGCAGGACCGCTGGCCTGGGCCGAAGACCTTGTCCAGGATCTGGTCCGCGACGGCGCCCACGCCGGAATCACGGTGCTCATCTCCGGCGAGAGGGAACTCGTTACGGCCAGGTTCTGCGGATCACTTCCCAACCGCATCTACTTCCCCGCAGGCTCCAACGAGGACAGCCGAATCGCATGGCCAAAGATGCCCTCCACGGCCGCGGTCAAAGGCAGGGGCGTGGCACTCGGGCCGATCGTCGGCGGGACCGCGGCCGTCTGCCAGCTCTTCGAACCCGCTGCGGCCAGTGCCGCGCATGGCGGCACCAGCCCGGCCCACATCGTTACGGCGGGGACCCGGCCTTTCCGTGTTGAGCCGCTGCCCTCCATGGTGTCAATCTCGGAGGTTATGGCGTTGGCTGCCAGGATGGACGACGTCGGGGCGACTGTTAGCGAAGCGCCGCTTGCGAACGGGCAGGGATCACGCCGGAACGCCGCCCATGCCCAGCCGCGGGACCTGCTGCTGGGCGTCGGCGGGGACGAGCTGCAGCCTGTCACCATGCGGATTCCGGCTGGCGGCGTCTTCGCGGTGCTCGGGGGAACAGGTACCGGGAAGACGAACGTCCTGCGAATCCTGCAGGCACTTAACCCCGCGGGCCACTGGACCTGCCCCGACGGCGGCATGGACCCGGAGGAGTTCTGGAAGTGTTCGCTGGCCAGGGCCAAAGCGGGGGAACTGCCAAGGACAGCGGTGCTGTTGGCGGACGACATTGACCTCTTGCCTGCCGGCGCCTTACGCGACCTGTCCGAGTTGCACGCTCTCGGCCACCCAGTGGTCCTCACGGCAAATTACAGCCCGTTGCTGCTTCAGCGAGTTCCGCTGGTAATGGATTGCCGGGCCGCCGGAAAGGGACTCCTGCTGTCTCCGCGGTCCGCATCGGAGGGCGACCTGTTCGGGGTCCGCTTCGACATCGAGCCGAATCCGCCTGCGGGCAGGGGGATGTTGATATCCCGGGGGCGGACCGCCGCTGTCCAGGTGGCCTGGGCGGGGACCGAATAACAGGACCGGCAGCAGAACCGGCTAAAGCGCCGGCGTGCCTCCACCGGTGCGTGAGGCGTAGCTGATCACCTTGCTGTGGAACAGGAGCACGATGGCTGTGATGGCCGGAACCAGCATTGCCAGCCCAGCAAGCAGGAGGCCGCTGCCCAGAGTAGGAAATCCGATGGTCAGAACGAACAGCTGCGCTACAAGGGCCGCAGCCCGGGTCCAGCGGTAGCCGCGGTTCAGGAAGACGGCCACCGCATACAGCCAGGCGGAGAAAGCAAGCAGGAGCACAAGGGTGAATACTGCTCCCCAGAAGGACAGGACAGGACTCCCCGCCACCAATTGGTAGCCGTACCACCCCGCCGCGACCAGGAGGGCAGTAGCCTCCGCGGCCACCACCAGAGCCACCACAATCGCCGCGCCGGGCCGGGCGCTCGGGCCTCCACCATCCTGGCCGCTGCGGTCCTGACCGGGGTCCTCGGCGGGTGAAGGGGACTCTGCTGGATTTACCGGGGGTCTTGACACACTGGCACCCTACCGGACATAGTCGGACAGTGGTGAGGGCCAGCGGCGCCGGTGTGATGTATCGCTCAGCTTTCCGGGGATATCAAGCGTTATTACCCCTTGTTTACACAGCGTTAACATGACAGGCTTGATTCAGATGACCAAGGGGGCCCTGCCGGGCCCTTTTCCTTTGTAGCTACTAGTGAATAATTTCACAAGGGCTCTTCCCAGAAATGGAGCAACTGATCAGCATGGATTGGCGTAACCGCGCAGCGTGCCTCGAAAAGGACCCCGAACTCTTCTTCCCCGTCGGGAACACCGGGCCTGCCCTCCTGCAGATCGAGGAAGCAAAAAGCGTCTGCCGCCGGTGCCCCGTTGTGGACACCTGCCTGCAGTGGGCCCTCGAGTCCGGCCAGGACGCCGGCGTCTGGGGCGGCATGAGCGAAGACGAGCGCCGGGCGCTGAAGCGCCGCGCTGCCCGCGCCCGCCGCGCTTCCTGATCCCACCGAAAGTCCCCAAGTTCAAACAGCCCCGGCTGCAGCCTTCCAAGGCTGCAGCCGGGGCTGTTTCAGTTGTTCCTCCTGGGCAAGGCCGGCTCCCGCGAAGGCTGCCGTGCTCCGAACCTACTTCCCGGCAAGGCTGAGCCGGATCTCGACGGCGGTGCCGCCACCCTCCCGTGGCCGCCACTGGATGGTCCCGCCCAGTTCGCTCGTCACCAGGGTCCGCACGATCTGGAGCCCAAGCCCCTCAACGTGAGGTGTGTCCGGAAGGCCCACGCCGTCGTCGGCAATGGTGACGGTGAGCTCCTCTCCGTCATCTCCGTCCGACCGGTCAGCGATCAGCGAGACCGTCCCAGCCCGCCCCTCCAGTCCGTGCTCCACGGCATTGGTTACCAGTTCGTTGATGACCAGGGCCAGCGGGGTGGCGAGGTCGCTGGGCAGCTCGCCAAAGGTGCCGGAGCGTTCCGTCCTGACCTGCTGTGAAGGTGAGGCGACTTCCGCGGAAAGTCGGAACTGCCGTCCGATGAGCTCATCAAAATCCACGCTTTGGGTAAGGCCCTGGGACAGGGTCTCGTGGACCAGCGCGATGGTGGCCACCCGGCGCATCGCCTGCTCAAGCCCCTGTTTCGCTTCGTCGCTGACCATCCGCCGGGACTGCATGCGCAGCAGCGCCGCGACGGTCTGGAGATTGTTCTTGACCCGGTGGTGGATCTCCCGGATGGTCGCGTCCTTGGTAACAAGCTCCATTTCACGCCGGCGAAGCTCGGACACATCGCGGCACAGGACCAGCGCGCCGAAGCGCTGCTGCTCGTCGCGGAGCGGAATCGCGCGCAGGGACAGGCTCACGCCCCGGGACTCGATCTCACTGCGCCACGGCATCCGGCCGGTCACCACGAGGGGCAGCGTCTCATCCACCATGCGGCGGTCCTTCAGCAGGCTGGCGGTCACCTCCGCCAGGGACCGGCCCTCAAGTGACTCCCCGTCACCCAGCCGCCTGAAGGCAGAGACACCATTGGGACTGGCGTACTGCACAATGCCTTCTGCATCCAGCCTGATCAGCCCGTCCCCCACACGCGGCGCACCGCGCCGGGAGCCCGTAGGCGACGCGAAGTCCGGCCAGAGCCCCAGCGTGCCCATCCGCAGCAGGTCATACGCGCACTGGCGGTACGTCAGCTCAAGCCGCGACGGCATCCGCGAGCTGGAGAGGTCCATGTGCGTGGTGACCACGGCAAGGGTGCGCCCGTTGCGGACCATGGGGACCGCCTCCACCCGCAGGGCCATGTCGCTGCTCCAGTTGGTTTCGCTGGAGCGTTCGATGGAACGGCTGCTCCAGGCCTTGTCCACGAGCGGCTGCAGGTCGGACCGGATGCCCTCGCCCACGAAGTCGCCGTGGAACACCGTGTGCGTGGTGGAGGGCCGGACGTGCGCCAGCGCCACGTATCCGTGGTCCGGGTGTGGGAACCACAGTGCAAGGTCGGCGAACGCCAGGTCCGCGACCATCTGCCAGTCCCCCACCAGGAGGTGCAGCCACTCGGCATCGCCCGGCCCAAAATCAGCATGTTCCCTGATGGGGTCCGTAAAGATTGCCACTGCACCTCCATTTGCGACGCCGATTCGCTAGCGTCGAACGATTGACCTCAAGAGCCTCAATGCTACCGACAGTGACGCCATATCGTCGGCCTCGAGTGAATTGACCTCGTCGAACATGGACTTGGCCCTGCTTAGCTGCTCGGCATTCTGAGCCTCCCAGTCCTTCAGGCGGGCCTCCGGCGAGTCGCTGGCAGCGGTGGCGTCCAGCACCGCGGTCGTCATGTCCGAGATGGTGGAGTACAGGTCATCCCGCAGGGCCGCCCGGGCTAGCGCCTGCCACCTGTCCTGCCGGGGCAGGCTGCTGATCCGTTCCAGCAGCGAGTCCGCGTGGAACCGGTTGAAGACGGTGTAGTAGACGGCCGCGATTTCGTTCACGGGGTCCTTGCGCACATGCGCAATCTTGGCAATGTCCAGCAGTACGAAGCTCTCGAAAAGCTCCGCCCATCGCAGGGCGAGGCCCTCCGGCAGTTCCCATTCCCGCGCCGTCTCCAGCCAGCCTGCCACCCGTTCCCGGTCGTCACCCCGCAGGTAGTCCAGCAGGTGGGCCCGCATCGGCTCCATCACGGGCTTGAACTCCGATACGACGTCGGCTATCGGCCGGGATACCGTGCCCTGGCCCAGGAGCCAGCGGACTGCACGGTCAAGCAGCCGCCGGATGTCCAGGTGGACGGCACTCCAGTGCTCGGTGGGGAAGGACGCCGGCAGGCTGTTCAGCTCCCCCACCATGAGGTCCAGCTCGTAGATCTCCCGCAGGGCCACGAACGCCTTCGCCACCGCTGCTTCGCTCGCCGATGTTTCCTCCATCACCCGGAAAGCGAACGTGATGCCGCCGAGGTTAATCATGTCGTTGGCAACCACCGTGGCAATGATCTCGCGCCGCAGCGGGTGGGTGTCCAGTTCAGCGTCAAAACGCTCCCGCAGCTGCGCCGGGAAGTAGGCGCGCAGCGTCTGCCGGAACCAGGGGTCGTCCGCCAGGTCGCTTTCCCGCAGTGCGGTCGCCAGCTCGATCTTGGCATACGCGGCGAGCACCGACAGTTCCGGCGATGTCAGCCCCTGCCCCTGCTGCAGCCGCTCCCGGAGTGCTTCGGTAGAGGGAAGTGCCTCAAGGTCCCGTTTCAGGTCGGCCCTCTTTTCGAGCCAGTCCATCAGCCGTTCGTAGCTTGGGCTCCACTCGGCCACCCTGGTCCGGTCGTTCAGCAGCAGGATGTTCTGGTCGATGTTGTCTTCAAGAACCAGCCGGCCCACTTCGTCGGTCATCGATGCCAGGAAGCCGGCGCGTTCTTCCGCCGACAGTTTTCCGGCGGCCACCATCCGGTCCACGAAGATCTTGATGTTGACTTCGTGGTCGGAGCAGTCCACCCCGGCGGAGTTGTCGATGGCGTCCGTGTTGAGGATGACACCCTGCAGCGCTGCTTCAATGCGGCCGCGCTGCGTCATGCCGAGGTTTCCGCCTTCGCCCACCACCTTGACGCGCAGGTCCCGGCCGTCCACCCGGATCGCGTCGTTGGCCTTGTCCCCCACCGAGGCATTGGTCTCGGTGCTCGCTTTGACGTAGGTCCCGATGCCGCCGTTGTAGAGCAGGTCGGCGGGGGCCAGGAGGACTGCGCGGAGGAGCTCCGGCGGGCTGAGTTCGGTGGTTTCGGCCGGCAGTCCCAGCGCAGAGCGCACCTGGGGCGAAACCGGAATCGACTTGGCCTGCCGGGCGAAGACTCCGCCGCCTTCACTGATGAGCGACTTGTTGTAGTCATCCCACGAGGACCTCGGCAGCTCGAACAAACGCTGCCGCTCGACGAACGAGGCTTCCTCGTCCGGGTTGGGGTCGAGGAAGATGTGGCGGTGGTCGAAGGCAGCAAGGAGGCGGATGTGGCGGGACAACAGCATGCCGTTTCCGAAGACGTCCCCGGACATGTCCCCCACGCCCACCACGGTGAACGGCTGGGCCTGGGTGTCCAGGTCGAGTTCGCTGAAGTGGCGTTTCACCGACTCCCACGCGCCCCGCGCGGTAATGCCCATCGCCTTGTGGTCGTACCCCACGGACCCGCCGGACGCGAACGCGTCCCCGAGCCAGAAACCGTACTCGGCAGCGAGCCCGTTGGCGATGTCGGAGAACGTCGCGGTGCCCTTGTCGGCAGCCACCACGAGGTAGGAATCGTCGTCGTCGTGCCTTACAACGTCCGACGGCGGCACAAGCCTTTCGCTGTCGCCCTCGGTGAGGAGGTTGTCGGTGATGTCCAGCAGGCCCCTGATGAAGGTCTTGTAGCTTTCGATCCCTTCCGCCATCCAGGCAGCGCGGTCAAGGGTGGGATCCGGAAGCTGCTTGGCAAAGAAGCCGCCCTTCGCACCCGTAGGCACGATGACGGCATTCTTCACCGTCTGCGCTTTCACCAGCCCAAGGATCTCGGTGCGGAAATCCTCGCGGCGGTCGGACCAGCGAAGCCCGCCGCGTGCCACCTTGCCGAAGCGGAGGTGGACCCCCTCCACCCGCGGCGCATAGACCCAGATCTCGAACATGGGGCGCGGGAACGGCAGGCCTTCGAGCCGTGCCGGATCGAGTTTGAAACTCAGGTGAGGCTTCTTCTGGTAGTAGTTGGTCCGAAGGGTCGCCTCGATCAGGTTGACGAAGGTGCGAAGGACCCTGTCGGCGTCGAGCGTTTCCACCTTTTCAATGGACGCGTCCAGGTCCCTGCGCGCGGACGCCTGGGCCTCGGCGCGCTCTTCGTCGCTGAGGGAAGGATCGAAACGCGCGGCGAAGAGCGCCATCAACCCCTTGGTCACGCGGGGGTTGGCCAGCAGGGTGTCCGCCATGAAGCCGAAGGAGTTGGTGTTGCCCATCTGGCGCATGTACCGCGCGTAGGCCCGCAGCACGGTGATCTTCCGCCACTGCAGCCCCTCGCGCAGCACCAGCCGGTCGAAGCTGTCCGACTCCGCTGCACCCGTCACTGCAGCGCCGAAAGACTCTGCCAGGAGCTGACCGGTGGAGACCGGGTCCACCTTTGCCGGGTACTTCAGCCCAAGGTCATACAGGAAGAAGTCGCGGCGGTCCGAAGTTTCGATTTCGAAGGGCCGCTCGTCCAGGACCTCCAGTCCGAGGTTGTGGAAGTACGGCAGGATTTGGCTAAGGCTCTTGGGCTCCAGCATGTAGAGCTTGACCCGGGCGTCCTCCTCCAGCGTTGCCCCCGCGCCTTCCGGGAGATAGACGTGGACGCCGGGCCGCTCCTGGACAGTACCTTCAGCCCGTTCCGCGGCGGCACCATACTTTTCGAACCGGGCGATGTCCTCGAGGGCGTCCTCGACTTCATAATCCACCCGGTAGCTGGCGGGAAACGCTTCCGACCATATGGCGGCAAGCTCCTTCGCCTCCGCGACGTCCCGCCCCTCGCGCAGGACCTCCGCGATCCCCTCGCTCCAGGAGCGGGCAGCCCGCACAAGGCGCTTTTCCAGCTCTTCCGTATTGACGTTGCTGACGTCCGCGTTCTTGGGCAGCCGGATGCGGAAGAACAGGCGGGCCAGAGCCGACTCCGTCATGCGGGCTTCATAATCGATGGAGACGGCCTGGAACGTTTCGCGGAGTTCCTGCTCGATGCGGAGCCGGACGTTCGTGGTGTACCTGTCCCTTGGAAGATAGACGACGGCGGACATGAACCGGCCGTAGATGTCCGGCCGGAGGAACAGCCGGGTGCGCCGGCGCTCCTGCAGTTTCTGGATGCCGAGGGCGGTGGCAGCCAGGTCCGGGACCTCAATCTGGAAAAGTTCGTCCCTGGGATATGTTTCCAGGATGCCCAGCAGGTCCTTGCCGGAGTGGGAGTCCGGGGGAAAGCCGGCGCTTCGAAGCACCGCGTCAACCTTCTCGCGCACAATCGGAATATTCCGGACCGAGCCGGTGTAGGCGCTGGTTGCCAGGAGGCCAATAAAGCGGCGCTCGCCGTTGACATTCCCCGCGGCGTCAAAGCTCTTCACACCGATGTAGTCCAGGTAGGCCGAGCGGTGGACGGTGGAGCGGGAGTTTGCCTTCGTGATGACCAGTGCGCGTTTTTCCCGCGCCTTCTTCCGGCCGGTGTCCGTCAGGTGCTGGATGTGGGGCGAGTCGGTGGAAGGCCGCAAAAGCCCGAGGCCGCTGTCTTCACGGAGCTCCAGGACATCTTCCCCGTCAACGTTGACCAGGTCGTATTCCCGGTAGCCCAAAAACGTGAAGTTCCCGTCGTCGAGCCAGCGAAGGAGGTCCTGCGCCTGCCGCAGTTCGGCGATTTGGGAGGGGTTGGCTGTCTGGTCAAGGCTTTCCGCGATTTGGATTGCCTTCTGGCGCATCTTTGGCCAGTCTTCCACTGCGGCGCGGACATCCTTCAGGACCCGTTTAAGGCCCTCCAGAAGGGCGGCTTTCGCTTCTTCCGAGACGCGGTTGATCTCGACGGCGATCCAGGACTCCATGTGCGAGGCGTTCTCGCCCTGGGCAATGAGGTGGGACAGGTTGGGCATGGCGGCCGTGTCGCCGCTTGAAATCCCGATGTGCGCCGGGACCCTGCTGACCTTGGTGAGCTCGCCGCTGTCCCTGTTCCGGGTAGCCACGAAGAGGGGGTGCATAACCAGTTTGATGGCGGCATGCTGCCGAACGAGTTCGGCGTTGACCGAGTCCACCAGGAAGGGCATGTCATCTGTTACAACGAAGACCACGCTGCTGTCTTCCTCGTCCAGGATGGCGACCTTCGCCTGGCCAGGCCGCCGGACGGAAGCGATCTCCCGGTGATGATCGGCGCGCGCAACCAGCACGTCCCGGGGGTACGTTCGCGCGTCCTCTTCGGCGAGATGCTGGTAGTAATCCCCAATGAAGCCCTCATCGCCTTCAAGAGAAAGGGGCTGATCCTCCACGCTGGATCCAGACGACATCGACAAACGCCTCCATCACAAGATATTTGCTGCCCCATTGCAGCTCTTATGGCGAGCCTAGTCCTTCGCCCGGCGTCGTGCTGTGGAAGAAAAGACAGGAGATCTACGATTTTGCTGGTCGGGTGCACAAACCAAATTGCGGATGGCCTGGCGGAGGGGCGAATCTGGTGCAACCTCCAGCAGCAGGGACCCGCCCAACAGTGCGGCATCCGCCGCTGACACATCGTAGGGGAGGAAAGCCTTCAGCTCAGATGCGGGACCGTACCGTTCCCAGGCATCCTTCAGCTGCCGCTCCGGCCCCCTGCCTACCGACGAGGCGCGTACCCGGTTCATCACAACAATGGGTGATGCCTGGGGAACGGCTACCTCGAGCTCGGCGAGGCCACGGACCAGCCTCGGCACTCCAACCGGGTCCGCGGTGCCCACGGCGTAGAGTGTGTCAGCCAGCTCAAGCGACCGCAGCGTAGCCGCGTTCCGCCGCGGTGCGAGCGTGTCGAAACTGAGTTCTTCATCCGCTTCAAGGCAGAACCCGGCGTCCACCACCACGATTTCGGCAATCTGCCGGGCGCGTTCGAGGACCAGCGCAAGGGCGGACGCCCTGAGCTCCGTCCAGCGGTCCGCCCGGGTAATACCGGTAAGCACCCTGAAAGTGCCTGCTTTGGTTGCCACTGGTGCGGCAATCTTCTCGAGCGCCTCCACGTCCAGCAGTCCCTGGTCCGCGAGCCTGCACGCCTGTGCAAGGCCAGCCGACTCATCGAGGAGGCCCAGGACGGCCGCTATGCTGGCGCCGTAACTGTCGGCGTCAACAAGGAGAACGGCCTTACCTTCCGCCGCCAACTCCCCCGCTATGTTTGCAGCCACGGTGGTCCGCCCGGGAGCTCCGGCCGGTCCCCAGACCGCGATGATCCTGCCCGGGCCCGGTTCGTCCGGGCCCGGGCACGGCTCTGCCTGGTCGAGCTTCAGGGCAGCGCCGGGGTCAGCCGGTCCGCTTCTCCGGGCGAGACCACCGGGTCCCGGCCCTGCGAGTTGGGCTACCGCCTCCGCAATCCTGTCGGAGAGCGCAGCCGACTCCACGCCGGTCAGCGCTGACGCAACCCCTATTGACCGCAGCCGGGCGGCTTCGTCGGCGCTGTCAGTCAGGGCGATGATTGCCACGCCAACGGCCGCGAGCCTGTCCACGAGGGACGAAGTCAGCCCCTCGGACCCGTCCGCCACAATCGCAGCCCTGGCCAGGCCACTTTGGCACGCCGCCAGAAGTTCAGGAAGTTCCGCGCACCTCCTGACCACCGTGACCGGTCCGTGCAGGCGCTCGAGCCCGCCCACCAGATCATCCCGGCTCTGGCCGACGGTAACTACCGGGATGCTCACCTGGCACCGCCGCCCGGGTTCCAGACCACGGAGATTTTCGCTTCGTTGGCCTGGGCTCCCAGAAGAGCCGGCATCTGGCCGTCCTCTACCAGCACCATCAGGACGGTGGTTTTTGACGATCCCAAGGCGGTGGAGCCTGCGGTTACTTCCGCGATCTCAGCACCGGGGAGAAGGAGCTTCGGTTCGCTGAATCCGTTGCGGGCGTCCGGCTGTGCAACCCAAACGTCAACCCTCGCACCGGCGACGGCCTGCGCCGGGAGGGTTTCCTCGATGGTGAGGGCTACCGGTTTCCGGTCGAGTTCGTCGACTGTGCCAAGGCTTGCGCGGGGCACCAGTTGGTCCTTGCCGATGCGCTGGACCGCCACCACGCCTTCGGGGAGACCTGATTCGGCCGTAATGTACTGCGCTTCCGTCCCGCCCAGGCGCACCTTTGCGCGCACGACGTTGTCCCGGGTCAGCCTTTCCCCTACCGCAATGCCGTCACGGGCCGCATATACCTCGGTGGTCCGGTCCGCATTGCCAACAAGCAACACAACACCCGCCACGGACACCAGGACCAGAAGGACACCCACCAGCAAGCGGGGGTCCTTCCATGATGGCCGCTTCAACCTTGCCGCCGTGGCAGATGAATCAGGAACCAAGATAATTCTCCCCCTATGCGCCAGCCCTGCTCGCCGTGTCCAAACACCCTCATTGTTACCGCCGGGGCGCTGGAACGAAAGTCACGATGCCAAACAGGGCCAATCTGTGGATAACAGCAGCATGATGCCCCGTTCGATGGCAAAATGGAGGCATGCCAAGGTTCCTAACGCTTGCAGATGTCGCCGAGCAGCTTCAGATCAACTCGCCGGCCGCGTACGCGCTGGTCCGCAGCGGAGAACTGAAGGCCATCCAGGTGGGCGGCCGGGGGCAATGGCGGGTTGAAGAAAAGATGCTGGAGCAGTACATCGAGGAGCGCTACGCCGAGGCCAGCCGGATGATCCAGGAATCAAAGTCCAAGTCAGTCTGAGCTCCGTCCGGGACTTCGGCGGCAACAGTACCGCCGGCTAAAAATCGGCAGTCCGCCGTGACCTGATGGCCGCCAACCCCGCAAACGGGATGACTGACACCTGTCCGACCTGGCTGCTGCGGCGCACCTCCCCCGGAGTGAACGTCGCCAGGTCCAGGTAGTCCTTCCCCACCCGGTCGATGACACCGGCCAGCCTCACCGCCCCGGCGCCATGCCCCAATGTCACCGCCAACTCCGCACGGTCCCGCGCCAGGGCGCGCAACGCGTGCGCAAGTCCCAGCGCCCTGCGCACCGACGAGGGTTCAGTGACTGATAACCTGCCCAAGCCCACATAACGTACAGCGGCGGCATACGGGACCAGGACCTGGTGCCGCTCCTCATCGAGCACCAGGGCATCAGCGCCCGCGTGGCTCAGTGCGCCGCGGGCAACCTCGCCACATGCGAGATGCACGGCGAGGCGGCATCCCAAGGCGCCGCGGAGCCGGTCCGCGAGCCCGACGTCCACCATCTCCGCCCGGGCCCGTTCGTTGATCTCGGCGTCCATGGAAAGCCGCTCCGCTTCGGCGAACTGGCTTTCCATGTCATTGAAGAGTGCATCCCAGCGCATTGCGCCAGCGTAGGACCGCGCCGGGCGGCCGGTCAATGCAGCAAGTAATTCTTTCCAGCGTATGGACAAACCTGCACAGCTAGGATCAAACTGTGCTTATGCGAACCAAACAGCATCAAACTGCATCAAACAGGGACTTTGCGGTGAGGTACGCTGCACTGCGGTTGTCCGCCGACGCTGTGGCAGCGGCAGCTGCTCTCCTGTTGGGTCTTTTGCTATGCCTCGTCGGTTCGGGGCTGATGGCACAGTGGAAGGATTCGTCCGCGCGGCAGCAACAGCCCGGCGTCGAGGAGCTTCTGGCCGCCGCGGCAGGCATGGCAGGAGCGGGCATTGTGGCCTGGTGGTTCCTGTCGCTGGCGTGCGCGGCAGCAACAGCCTTCCTTGCCAGGACCGGCAGGACCAGGGCTGCAGCCGCCAGCCGGAAGCTTTCCCCCGCATTCATGCAGCGGCTGATGCTTGCCGCGTTGTCCGTTCAACTCCTGTCCGGACCCGTTGCCCACGCCTCGGTGCCGGCACCCGGCCCGGCGTGGGCACCCACGCAAGGCCATTCAACCTCGGCGCCCGCCAGCTACGCCACGGCGACAGCCCCGGTTTCAGTTCAGTCCCCGCCGGCCGGCACGGAGGCGCTGTCCGGTGCAGGGACCCGACCCGGGAAAGAAGCACCTGCCGGCAACGTGGCGCCCGTCCATACAGGGACGGAACCCGTTGTCGTCGAAGCTAGGGCGACATCAACACCCGTCCACCCTGGCTGGCAACCTGTCCCGCCGGTGGTGAACCCTGGCATGCTTGCGGCTCCTGCCACCCGGGTCCCCCAGGAAGCGGCGGCTGCGGGGCTTGAAGGCGTCACCGTCCAGGCGGGAGACACCCTGTGGGACATCGCTGCCCGTCATCTGGGACACGGCGCTTCGGACCTGGACGTCGCGCTTCAGTGGCCCCGCTGGTACCAGGCCAACCTGGCACTCATCGGACAGAACCCTGACGTGCTGCTCCCGGGACAGATTCTTCAGCCACCTTCACACGCCCGCAAATAGCCAGGTCCGCTCCCGTCGATCCGTCAACAGTCCTTAGCCCGATCCCATCCGCCGTCCAACTGACCGGCCATCCAACCAAGGGGAACCAATGAGTGCAGTAACAACGATACGCACGGACCGGACAACAAGCAGGGCGGGCCAAGGTGCAGCCCCGGGAACAGAGGCAGGCCATGCGCCGCCGCGCCGGGCAACTACACCATCGTTGGCTCCGAGCCGCCACGGAACTCCCGCGCCTTTGCATCCCGCCGACGAGATGGCAGAGGTCCGCGCGATCACCCGCACCACGGTGCAGGCAGCCATGGAGGTACTCGCGGGGATCCGGCCGATCCATCAGCTCGCCCGGCGCCTTGACCCCCGCTGCCTGGCGGCACTACAGCACCGCGCCGCCCTTATCCGGCGCGAGCTCACGCGGACGGGCAATCCGGCCCTGGCAAAGCTCCATCGCAACTCAACTGTCAGGTCGGTCCGGGTCTGCGAGGTCGCCGACGGCATTTACGAGGCCAGCGCAGTGGTGGTGGACGACGTCCGTGCCCGTGCTGTTGCCGTCCGGCTTGAGCAAAGCAAACAGGTGTGGCGGGTGACTGAACTTATCATTGGTTGAAGACGCAGCGGAAAAGGCAGCAGGGCCGGGAACCCTTGTTCCCGGCCCTACACTCACTGCATTGCCTGGCACTGCCGCCTGCAGGTCCGCCAGCGGTCAGCGGCGCTTCTTCTTTGCGGAGCGCCTGGCCGCATCCTGCGCGGCCGCCTTGGCCGGATTTCCGGAACGGCCGGAGGAACGGGTCTCTACCCTGGTCTGCGTTTCACCGGTTTCGCTCGGAGCCGTGTACTGCAGCTGGGCAGGCTTTTCCGGTGCTTCCAGACCGGCGGCCCGTACCTGCGGTTCAACATGCTCGGTGTGTCCGCCCTGGGCATCTGCCACCACCACGTCCTGGGCAGGCGTGACTTCCACTTCAAGATTGAACAGGAAACCGACGCTCTCTTCCCGGATGGCTTCCATCATGCTCTGGAACAGGATGAAGCCCTCACGCTGGTACTCCACGAGGGGATCACGCTGTGCCATGGCGCGCAGGCCAATGCCCTCTTTGAGGTAGTCCATCTCGTACAGGTGTTCCTGCCACTTCCGTCCAATGACGGAGAGGACCACCCTGCGTTCAAGTTCCCGCATGCTTTCGGAGCCGATTGCTTCCTCACGCGCCTGGTACACCAGCCGCGCGTCGGACAACAACTCCTCCTTCAGGAACTCAACGGTGAGCCTGGACTTCCCGCCGGCTTCCTCGATGATCTCTTCCGGAGTAACGCTGACAGGGTAGAGCGTCTTGAGGTTGGTCCAGAGCTGGTTGTAGTCCCAGTCGTCACCGTTACCTTCGGCCGTTGCGGCGTCGATGAAAGCGGTAATGGTGTCCTCGACGAAGAACTGCACTTTCTCATGCAGGTCGTCGCCTTCGAGAATCCGGCGCCTGTCGCTGTAGATCGCTTCACGCTGACGGTTGAGGACGTCGTCGTACTTCAGGACGTTCTTGCGCTGTTCGGCGTTGCGGCCCTCAACCTGCCCCTGGGCGGAGGCGATTGCCCGGGACACCAGCTTCGATTCCAGCGCGACGTCGTCGGGCACGGAGCTGTTCATGAGCCGTTCCGCAGCCCCTGAGTTGAAGAGCCGCATAAGGTCATCGGTCAACGACAGGTAGAACCGGGACTCGCCGGGATCGCCCTGGCGGCCGGAACGTCCGCGGAGCTGGTTATCGATGCGGCGTGATTCGTGGCGCTCGGTGCCGAGGACGTAGAGTCCGCCGAGGTCCAGGACTTCCTCATGTTCGTCCTTGACGGACTGCTTGGCAGCCTCAAGGGCGGCCGGCCACTGGGACTCGTACTCCTCGGAGTTCTCTTCAGGGTCCAGTCCGCGCTTTGCGAGCTCGGCCACAGCGGTGAACTCAGCGTTGCCGCCGAGCATGATGTCGGTACCGCGGCCGGCCATGTTGGTTGCCACCGTGACGGCACCCTTTCGACCCGCCTGGGCCACGATGGCGGCTTCGCGTGCATGGTTCTTCGCGTTCAGGACCTCGTGGCGGATGCCCTCCTTCGCAAGGAGCCGGGAGAGGTATTCGCTCTTTTCAACGCTGGTGGTGCCCACCAGGACGGGCTGGCCCTTTTCGTGGCGTTCGGCAATGTCCCGCACCACGGCGTCGAACTTGACCGTTTCATTCTTGTAGACGAGGTCCGGCTGGTCGATGCGCTGCATGTCCCGGTTGGTGGGAATGGCCACTACGCCCAGCTTGTAGGTGCTCATGAACTCGGCTGCCTCGGTTTCGGCGGTGCCGGTCATGCCCGAGAGCTTGCCGTACATGCGGAAGTAGTTCTGCAGCGTCACGGTGGCCAGGGTCTGGTTCTCAGCCTTGATCTCGACGCCTTCCTTGGCCTCGATCGCCTGGTGCATGCCCTCGTTGTAGCGCCGGCCGGCCAGGATGCGGCCGGTGTGCTCGTCTACGATCAGCACTTCGCCGTCCAGGATGACGTAGTCCTTGTCCCGCTTGAACAGTTCCTTGGCCTTGATGGCGTTGTTAAGGAACCCGATGAGGGGTGTGTTCGCAGACTCGTACAGGTTCTGGATACCGAGGTAGTCCTCCACCTTTTCGATGCCGCTCTCCAGGACGCCGACGGTGCGCTTTTTCTCGTCCACCTCGTAATCCTTCTCCGGCTGCAGCCGGAGGACCACTTTGGCGAATTCGCTGTACCAGCGGTTGGTGTCCCCCTGCGCGGGGCCGGAGATAATCAGCGGGGTACGCGCCTCATCGATGAGGATCGAGTCCACCTCGTCAACGATGGCGAAGTTGTGCCCGCGCTGGACGAGCTCGTTCCTGTCCCACGCCATGTTGTCGCGGAGATAGTCGAATCCGAACTCGTTGTTGGTTCCGTACGTGATGTCCGCGGCGTACTGCTGGCGCCGGACGGCAGGGTCCTGGTTGGCCAGGATGCACCCGCTGGTCAGGCCCAGGAAGCGGTAGACACGGCCCATGAGGTCGGACTGGTATTCGGCGAGGTAGTCATTCACGGTAACCACGTGGACACCCTTGCCGGTCAGCGCGTTCAGGTAGGCGGGAGCGGTCGCCACCAGGGTCTTGCCTTCACCGGTCTTCATTTCCGCGATGTTGCCCAGGTGCAGGGCGGCACCACCCATCAACTGGACATCGAAGTGGCGCATCCCCAAGGTCCGTGACGAAGCTTCGCGGACTGCGGCAAAAGCCTCGGGGAGGAGGTCGTCCAGCTTCTCGCCGTCCTGGTGGCGTTCGCGGAGCCGGGCGGTTTCTTCCCGGAGTTCGGCATCGGTGAAGGTCTTGAAGGAATCTTCCAGGGCATTAATGGAGTCGGCATAGTTCCGCAGTTGCCGGAGTGTTTTTTTGTCACCGGTGCGGAGAAGTTTTTCGATAAGTGATGCCACGTGAAGATGCTCCCAGTCTCATGCCGCCGAATTCTGGCGTTTTTAGTCTACGGGAGAGACACCGCCGAGAGTCCCGTTTGTTCCCTCAGAGCGGATACTCCCCCGCCGCCGACTGCCGCGGCGAGGCTCCCCGCGAGGTCGCCCACCGGGAACACTTCCACGGCGGACAGGCCGAGCCAGTCCGCCATGAGCCGAACCTCCGCAGCGAGTTCGACGGCGGTGTCCGGCGGGGCGTCCGGCTCCGCGAAGGCGGACCTCGCCAGCAGGGTCCCGCGTTTGCGGTCCGCCTTCAGGTCCACACGGGCCACTATCCTGTCGCGGAGGAGGAAAGGAAGGACGTAATACCCGTAGCGCCTCTTGTGTTCGGGCGTGTAAATCTCGATCCGGTAATGGAAGCCGAACAGTTCCTCAAGCCGCCGGCGTTCGAAGACCAGGGAGTCGAACGGACTCAGCAGGGCACGGCCGGTGGCCCGGCGAGGCAACCTCGCCCCGACATGGCGGAAGACGTCACGGTCCCAGCCCGGCACGGTGACGCGCTCCAGCCTGCCCATCCGCACCAGATGTTCGACGGCGGCCGCCGCGGCTTTGGGAGGCGTGCGGAAGTAGTCGGCGAAACAACGTACGGTGCCGATGCCATGTGCCTGGGCAGCGGCGTCGATCAGCCGGTGCATTGCTTCCGCGGGACCGGCCTCGTCTCCCGCCGGCGCGGTCTGCTGCGGCAGCACCCTGGGAGTCAACGTGTACCTCCGCTCGAACTGTTCCGTCCGCGATGCCGCGGAAACCACGCCTTCCTCGAACAGATGCTCGAGCACGCGTTTGACGGCATTCCAGTTCCAGCCCCAGTTGGCCGTCTCCTTCTCCTCGACATGGCCCATCCTGGCAGTCAGCTGGGCCGCAGTCAGTGGCCGTGAGCGTGCCAGCGTGTCCAGGATCTTCCCTGCGATTGCGTCGCGAAGGTCCGGGTCCATGCGGGAGGCGCCAACCCAGGAGCGCTTCTGCCACAGGAGAAGGTCCGCGTAGTGCTCCGGGCGGATGTAGCTCGCCTCGTGGGCCCAGTACTCCACCATGCGCCGCGGATGGACGTCGGTCATTCGCTGCAGGATGTTTAGGTCGTAGTTTCCCAGCCGCGAAAAGAACGGCAGGAGATGGCTCCGGGAGACGACGTTCACGGAATCGATCTGGACGAGCTGGATCCGGGCAAAGGTGCGGCCCACCGCCCGCGAGGTCACGGGGCCGGTGGGCCGTCCTTTGTCGAGTCCCTGGGCTGCCAAAGCGATCCGCCGTGCCTGGTCCAGGCTCAGCGTCGCTGACACATCAGTCCTCTCCGTGGATGGTGTTCACCACCCTAAGCCTTTGCGGCGGCGTCATCCGAACGGTACGCGATGACCTTTTCCTCCACCACGGTGTCTCCGGGTTCGCACTCGTGGTCCAGCGTGATGACCCCGTAGGTCCAGCCGCGGCGCCGGTACACGACCGACGGCGTGTTGGTGGCCTTGTCCACGAAAAGGTAGAAATCATGGCCAACAAGTTCCATGTTGTCCACGGCGTCGTCGAGGGAGAGGGAGGCGGCAGGAAAAACCTTGCGCCGGATCAGGACCGGGGAATTACCGGCCGGGATGTCGTTTTCAACATCGTAGGGAGACTTGTCCTCGGGGCCGGCGACGGCCTCGTTCCGATGGCTGGCCTCGACATAAAGCGGTTCTTGCGTGCTGGCAGGTTCAAGGGCGGCCGTCGCTTCCCGGACCGCCTTAGGGGTGTGCCGTCCATGATGGACCTTCTTACGGTCCTTGGCCCGACGGAGCCGTTCAAGCAGTTTGTTGTAGGCAAGATCAAAGGCCGCGAACTTGTCAGCGGCGCTGGCTTCGGCACGAATCACGGGTCCCCGGCCCAGTACGGTCACCTCAACGGTCAGCTGATCGCCGGTCTGCCGGGCATTGGTCTCCTTGGAGACTTTCGCGTCGACCCGCTGGACCTTGTCCCCAAGCGACTCGATTTTCGAAATCTTTTCCCCGGCATATTCACGGAACCGGTCTGAAACTGTCAGATTTCGTCCGCTGATCATAAACTCCATGGTGCCCTCCAAATGACTTCGGTGACACGACGGCGGCGCTTCCCTGGGCCGATCTGTGTGACAGTCGAGCCCCTCTCCGAGCCGCCATCGAAAGGTACATTCTGTTCTTGGTACCCACCACCGACGTTAGTTCATAGGCACCCGTTATTCATCCTTTCTTGGTTTATTTTTTTCTAAGTCATGGCGGTTTCCGCGGGTCCCCGGTGGTGGAGCGCTGTGGCCCTCGGCGTCCGGCGGGCGTGTCGCAGCGAGGACGACGGCGCCCGCTACCTTGGCCCCTGCCGCATGAAGCGCGCGGGCTGCTTCGGCCAGCGTGGCGCCGGTG
This sequence comes from Arthrobacter sp. PGP41, assembly GCF_002953935.1. Classification (NCBI taxonomy): domain Bacteria; kingdom Bacillati; phylum Actinomycetota; class Actinomycetes; order Micrococcales; family Micrococcaceae; genus Arthrobacter; species Arthrobacter sp. PGP41. The sequence goes on from NZ_CP026514.1 coordinate 2,870,733, forward strand.
GTGAGGACGTCGTCGATGATGACGCAGCGGCGCCCGGCCACCCGTGCCTGCCCCCGCACGGTGACCCGCATGGAACCGCGCACCCGCTGCGCCCGGGCCCCCCGGCCCAGGCCTTTTTGGCCGCCCGGCAGCTGCAGGACGGCCCCGCCGGATTTGGCGAGGACATCTGCGACAGGCAACCCTGCAAGCTGCTGCGAGGCCCCGGCAAGCAGCAGGTGGACGGGGCTGAAACCCCGGTTCAGATAGGCCTTGGTGCTGGTGGGCACAGGGACAAGACAGGTCTCTTCGAAGCCATCAATTGCTGCGCGGACCGCCCCGCCGAGCGCGCGGCCCAGGCTTCGCTTGAGCTGATACTGGCCGTGCCTCTTGAACGACAACAGCGCCTGCGCGAGCTCTTCGCGGTAGACGCCGGCAGCCACCACCGGAAGCAGCACCAGCCCGTCCACATCCATTAGTGCCGGTGCTCCGCTTTCTGCCCGGAACGGGACTGCGGTGAGGCGCCGGATGTGGCGGCCGCAGGGGATGCAGAGCGCCCGGTCTTCCGCACCGCAGCAGACGCAGTCAACCGGAACGGCAAGCGACAGTAGGTCTGCCGCCGCTCCCGCCAGCTGGTCGGTGAACCGCAGGAGGGCGCTGCCGTGGTCTGAGCGGTGCCTGCCGGAAATTATTTCGGCAGGCGGGTTGAGGTCGGGATCGAGCCGGACACGTGTCACGGCCCTCCGGCCGGCCAGGGGTCTGATGTCCACCCCTACATCTTCGGCCTGCGCACCGTTGCCGGGCAGCGGGCAGGCGCGCTATGTGGACAGTGCCCCGACGGGCTCCTGCCTACCGCGTTCTCAGCCGGGAAATGCCGGATCGATCGGGCCCTTGATCTGCGGAGACCAGCCGTTGCCAAGCCGCTGGAAGATCCCTTCGGCGGACTGGGCATAGATTTCCTCGGACCCGTTGCCCGCGCTGAGGGCCACTAGGCCCGGCCACGGTGCCAGCTGCTGCGGCTGCCCGGAGGTGAGCGACAGCAGTTCCGGGGTGACGTTCTGCCCGGCAGATCCCTTCATCACGGCAACGGTTGTATCCGTGACCCAGACGCCCTGGTCCGGATCGTTGCCAGTGGCCAGGGTAATCGGCGGTGTCAGCTCACGCGGCGTGCCATCGGCGCCCCGGATAATTCCGGTCACCTGAACCCGGGTCTTGCCGTTCTGCTCCGAAATCACCAGCGCCCGGACCGCTTCCCTGGAAATCCGGAATTCCTTGACTGTCCTTCCGGCCAGCCACGCGGGCGACAGGGTGACGGTGGGGACGGCGGCGCCCTCCGCAATCCCGGCCGGGCGGAATGCCACAACTTCAGTGCCGCCCGTGGCACCCGGACCTGCCGACCAGACCCATTCACTGAGGCCGAAGGATGGCCGGCTCAGCGTGGTCCTCGTGGTCAGTGCCCGTGCGGGCTGCCCGGGACTGATGCTGTACAGCGTGGTGCGGCTTTCATTGAGGAAGGCGGCCGTCTGCGAAACCGGGGATTCCGCGGGGAACCGCGGGGTGAGCGATGACACGGGCTGCATGTCCGGAAGCGGCGAGACCCTGTTGTTTTCGTACCGCACCAGCTCGTTGCCGCTGATGGCAATCTGGCGGGACGGCACGCTCTTGTCCTGGACCGGCGGGAGGACGGCTCCGTTGTCCTCCACCCGCACCAAGTCCTGGTTGGCGCGGAGCTCGACATTGACGACGTCAGGCTGGCTGCGGAACGTCAGCGTCAGCTGCATCTGCATCCGGAGCCGGTCCTCCGGGGACGTCTCCATCAGTTCCTTGGCCGTCAGGTCCACCTGCGCAGCCCCCGAGACGACGGGAACCGATTCCCGAGCGAGCTTGATGCCGGAGGGGAACGCACTCGCCACCGCCCCGCGCAGGTACGGCGCAGGGCCCGCCAACAGCGCGCTGGTCATCGCCTTGACCGTCTTGTTCTTGATAAACCAGCGGACATCCGGGACAGCGAACGTGAAAGTGGGGTCGTAAAAGTAGATGGGGTAAGCCCCGTAAATCACTTTGAAGGTTTCCTCGGCGATGGCGGTGCCGTCAGGGAGGTTGGAAATCCGCCATTCACCGTCCACCTGGGTGAGAGTCACGGGAATATTCTCAATGGTTCCCTCCGGCGACTGGGTGGCGATGCCGTCCGCGTCCACGGTGTAGGCGACATCCAGCTCATAGTTGTAGACATTCTCGTTTCCCGTTGCCACCACCCGCGCCTCCCGGTAAACGAGCGCCCGCTGGTCCGGTTTCCAGGACACCGAGGAGGCCTGGGTCAGGTATTGGCGTGCCACAGCGTAGTCGTCCTCGTAGCCGCTGCCGGCCCGGTAGAAGTAATCGATGATGGTTTCCGGCAGGGCACCCGGTTGGGGAGCTGCCGGCAGGAACACCGGCGCGCTGACGTTCCCCGCGCTGCCTTCGCTGCTTTTCCCCACCGGCCCCGAGGTGGGAATACGGGCGCAGCCGGCCAGCAGTACCAGCAGGAGGACCAGCAGCGCAGCAGGCAGCTTCGCCCGGCGGCCGGCGCGACCCATCATTTTCCCTCCTTGGGGGACGATGCCGGAGCAAGCGACGCGGCCCCCGTCTCCAGGACCAGCATGTTCCTTGAGCCCGGCTCACCGGGAAGCGTGATGTCCTCGGGCTCCAGCTGGACCGGCGACTTGTCGATCTCTTCTCCTTGGCGGAGCGGCAGCGTCAGCCGGAAGTTGGCGCCGCTTCCCTTCTTGCCCCACGCCTGGAGCCAGCCGTTGTGCAGTTTGGTGTCCTCCATGGCAATGGACAGGCCAAGGCCGCTTCCGCCGGTAGTGCGCGCCCGCGCAGGGTCTGCCCGCCAGAAACGGTCAAAGACGCGCGCCGCTTCCGCGGGATCCATTCCGATCCCCTGGTCCCGGACGGCCACCCCGACGGCGGTCTGGCTGGCTGCCACGGTGATAGTGACGGGCTTACCTTCGCCGTGCTCCACGGCGTTGAGGATCAGGTTCCGCAGGATCCTGTCGATGCGCCGGGCATCCATTTCCACGATGACGGCACCCTCCGGTGCCCTGAGGACGATCTCGGAACCATATTCGGCAGCCACCGGGGCGGCACCCTCGATGGCGTGGGCGATCACCTGCAGGATGTCCTCCGCTTCCGCATCCAGTACCGCCACACCGGCGTCGAACCTGGAGATCTCCAGCAGGTCCGAGAGGAGCGACTGGAACCGCTCCACCTGGTTGTAGAGCAGTTCAGCCGAACGCTTGTTGATGGGGTCAAAATCGTGCCGGGCGTCGTACAGGACCTCCGCAGCCATCCGGACAGTGGTCAGCGGTGTCCGCAGCTCGTGGGAGACGTCGGAGACGAAGCGCTGCTGCATCTGGGAGAGGGTTGCCAGCTGGGTGATCTGTTCCTGGAGGCTGGCTGCCATGTGGTTGAAGGAGGCGCCGAGGCGGGCCACTTCATCTTCACCGCGGACCACCATCCGCTCCTGCAGCTGGCCCGCGGCGAGCTTCTCGGAGACCATGGCGGCGTGGCTGACCGGGCTGACCACGTTCCGAGTGACGTACCAGGCGACGGCTCCGATCAGGAGCACCAGCACCGCACCGCCCGCCCAGAGGACGCTCTGGATCTCGTCCAGCGTCTTCTGCGCGGTATTAAGGTCGTAAATAAGGTAGAGCTCGTAGACGGTGCCGTTGAAGGTCACTTTGTTGCCCACGGCAATGCCTGGCCGGTCCTCGGTGCCGACCGGGATGACCGTGGATGCCCAGTACTGGTCCTTCCCGGATTCCTGCACGGCCTTGCGAAGCTCCGGCGGAATGACGCTGACGGTCAACTGGTCGGAGGCCCGGGATTCGACCCAGCGGTTCCGCGGTTTTGTTTGTTCAGGCACCGCCTCGAAGACGTACCTGCGCTGGATGACCGACCCGCGGCCCTCCACAGCGTTCAGGGTGTCGTAGACGAGGGTGATCACGCTTGCCTGGTCGGTGACCTGCGCGCCGTCGAACGTGTCCTGCACCTGCTTTACGTTGTAGCGGGTCTCCGACTCGGCCTGCGTCAACCGCTCCTGGAAGAGGTTGTTGGCAATCTGGTTGGACAGGTACGCGCCCACCACCGCGAAGGAGGTGACGGCCAGGAGCAGTGTGGTGAGGACCGTCCGAAACTGCAGGGACCTGCGCCACCGGCGCTGAAGGGAGCGTCCGATGTACCGCAGTGCAGGAAGGAACCGGCGGACTCCGGTCTTGACCAGCCGCGCAACGCGCATGCTGACAATCAGGGACCGCCGCTGCCAGAGATGGGCGCGGAACGCCAGGCGCCGCAGGCGCAGGCTGATGTCGTCCCCGTGTTCGGGGGCAGGCGGCGGGCCGGTGCCGCTGTGATGCCCGGAAGTTCCCCCGGGGGCGGGGTTCGCTGAAGCGGGCACGCCCGTCCCGGGTGTACCGCCTTGCGCCGTGGGTTCAGGCTCCTGCTTTGTAGCCGACACCACGCACCGTCAATACGACTTCCGGAGCTTCCGGATCCTGCTCGATCTTGGAACGGAGGCGCTGGACATGGACGTTCACAAGGCGTGTATCGGCAGCGTGCCGGTAGCCCCAGACCTGCTCGAGCAGCAGTTCGCGGGTGAACACCTGCCAAGGTTTCCGGGCAAGGGCCACCAGGAGGTCAAACTCCAGGGGCGTCAGCGAGATCCGCTCATTGCCCCGGCTGACGGTGTGCCCGGCGACATCGATGGTGATGTCGGCGATGCGCAAGGTTTCGGGCGCTTTCTGGTCACCGGGGCGGAGCCGTGCGCGGACGCGGGCCACGAGTTCGGCCGGCTTGAACGGCTTGGGCACGTAGTCATCGGCGCCGGATTCGAGTCCCCGGACGACGTCGGACGTGTCCGACTTGGCAGTGAGCATGACGATCGGAACATCGGACTCAGCGCGGATTTGCCGGCAGACCTCGATGCCGTCCACACCGGGAAGCATGAGGTCCAGCAATACAAGGTCCGGCCGGGATGACCGGAAAACGTCCAGCGCCTGGGCGCCGTCCGCGCAGAAGACCGGCTCGAAGCCGTCGTTGCGGAGAACAATTCCAATCATTTCGGCCAGCGCTTCGTCATCGTCTACCACCAGAATGCGTGCCTTCATAGCTATATATTCCCTTATCAGGATGGCTTTGTCCTATTGGACACCCTCCGGCATGGCGGGGCGCTAGGATGCCCGACGCCGGAACTATAGGCTGGTGCCACGCCGGGCGTTTTGCAGCGCCGCGCCTGAGCCAATGGAGCGGGTGCCAGGCTGACGGCGCACTGGTACGGGGGAAGGAACATTGGTGTCACCACAGGATTCGGACGCGCAGGAGCCTCAGGACCGGGAGGCTGCCTGGCGGCACCCTTCCGGACAGCAACCGTCGGCACAGCAACCCCCGGCACAGCAACCCCCGGGGCAGAACCCGTGGGGGCCGCCGGCGGGGCAGCAATCCCCAAGCCAACAGACTCCAGGCCAGCAAACCCCAGGCTGGCAGACCGCAGGCTGGCAACAGGCTCCGCAGCAGCCGTGGGGGCCGCCGTCGTGGCAACAGCCCCCTGCGCAGCCGCCGTGGGGCCAGCCCGGTTCTGGCCACTCCGGGCCGCCGCAGCCCCGCTATCCAAACCAACTTCTTCCGAACCAGCAGTTTGGCCAGGCCTCTCCCTGGGGCCAGCAGCGGTATGCTGCTCCCCCGAAGCCGGGCATAGTCCCGCTGCGTCCCCTGATGTTCGGGGAGATCATGGACGGGTCCTTCCAGGTGATCCGGCGGAACGCAAAGGCCATGCTGGGCGCTTCGCTGCTGGCCCAATCCCTGGCCGCCGTCCTTACCGCTGTCCTCACTGCGGCCACTGCAACTTCGGCGGGCTCCATCGAAGCCTGGGCAAACAGCGCCAGTGAGGCCGATCTGACAGCCCTGGGCCTGGGATTCGTGGCCGCCATGCTGCTGGTCGTCGTCTTCACCCTCTTCATTGCCTCCGTCCTGCAGGGCGCCATGGTGGTGCCGGTGGCCCGGTCCATCCTCAACCGGCCCACCAGCTTCAAGCAGATGTGGTCCCTCGCCCGCCCTCGGGTCGGGGCGCTGATCCGGCTTGCTGCCCTGCTGATGACCGCCGGACTGCTGGCGATGCTTGTCCCCGCCGCGTTGGCCGTGGCGCTGATCGCAAGCATGGAAGGGGTGGGGATCCTGCTGCTCATCCCCCTGTTCCTCGGTTTCGTTGCCCTGTACGTATGGATTTACGTGAAGCTGATGGTGGCCCCGGCCGCGGTTGTCATTGAAGAGCTGGGTGCCCTGGACAGCCTCCGCCGCTCATGGGAACTCACCCGGTCCAACTGGTGGCGGATCCTGGGGATCACGCTAGTAGTGGGCATTCTGGTGGGCGTCGTCAGCCAGATCGTCATGATCCCGGCAGGCCTGCTGCCCCCGCTGGTGGCCAGTTACCTTTCCCCGCACGGCGGCAGTGGGCAGGAGGTGGCCATCGCCGTGGCGGTCGGAATCATCACCGCAATCCTCGGCGCGCTGGCCGGGGCCCTCGGCTACGCCTTACAGACGTCCGTGATGGCACTGATCTACATGGACCTCCGCATGAGGAAGGACGGGCTGGACCTCTCGCTGCTCCGCCAGATGGAGTCCGGAGCCGATCCGGACGGCATTCCGGGCAGGGTCCATGCGACGGGCGCGCAGGGCTGGAGCCAGGCTGGCTGGAGCCCCGGACCCGGACCCGTGGCAGGGGCATGGCCGGATGGCCGCTGAACCCCCGGTCCTGCCCGCGGCAGGGGAAGCCCGGCGGTGGGCGGCCGAGGAACTGGCCAAACCGGAGTACCGCGAAGCTGCTCCGGGCTGGCTTGAGGCGCTCTGGAAGGACTTCGTGGACTGGCTCCAGTCGCTGGACAGTTCCGCGGCCGACGGGAGCACAGTGCCCGGCCCGGTCATCGGGATCGTCGTCGCGGCGGTCATCGCCGCCGCCGTGATCATTGCCAAACCCCGGCTGAATCCTAAAGCGCGGCGGGCCAAGCAGGTCTTTGAGCCTGAAAGCGTGCTGACACCAGCGGACTACCGGCAGCGCGCCGAAACGTCCGCTGCGGCCGGGAAGTGGGGGGACGCCGTCGTCGACCGCTTCAGGGCGCTGGTCCGCTCTGCCGAAGACCGCACCATCCTCGATCCGCAGCCGGGACGGACGGCTGACGAAGTGGCCCGTGAACTTGCTGCACCGTTCCGTGCCGAAGCGGACCGGCTGGCCAAGGCGGCAGGGACCTTCGACGCCATCCGGTACGGGAACCGGACGGCGGACGCCGCCGACTACCAGGCAATGGCGAGCCTGGACCAGACCCTCGAAGCAATGAAGCCCGGCCGCACCCCCGCCCGGCAGGAGCAGGCCCCGCAGGAACGGGAACAGCAGGATTTCCTGCGGCACACGGCGGCGCGGCCATGACCGCCGTTGCTCCGGCGCCCTCAACCCGCCGGGTGCCTGAGCCCGGCGGCGCACCGGACAACGGCACAGGGAAAACCAAGGGCTTGTGGGGGTGGCTACGGCGGCACCGTGCCCTCGCGGCCGGGTGGGCCCTCGTGGCCGCCGCCCTGGCGCTGGTTCTCTGGGCGCAGCTGGCACCAAAAGGGGACGATGTTCCCCTGTCCCTCAACAACGCCGGCCCGGACGGTGCCCGGGCCGTCACGCAGATCCTGGCCAGGCACGGTGTCAAGGTCCACGCGGCCGGGAATTTCGAGGCGGGCATGGCGGCGCTGGAGGCTGGAACTTCGCCGACCCTCCTGCTGTACGACAGGAGCGGCTTCCTCGACGAGCCGCGGCTCCGTGAACTGGCGGCGTCCGCGGAAAGGGTGGTGTTGGTTTCGCCCAGGCTGCAGACCCTGGCAGCGCTCAGCAGCAGCATCCGCCAGGCCGGGGTGGTGCCGGACGCCTCCTCCGCGCTGGATCCCGGGTGCAGCGTTCCTGACGCGGAAGCAGCCGGACCGGTGTCCGGCGAGTCAGGCTTCATTTACGACGGCGGGACCGCCTGTTACCGGCCAACCGGTTCTGCCGCCGGGGTGCTTACCGTGGAGGATGACGGGCGGCTCACTGTCCTGGGAAGCACCGGCATCCTCACAAATGAGCGGCTGGACGAACTCGGTCACGCGGCGCTTGCCATCCGCACCCTCGGCGCCTCCCCGGACCTGGTCTGGTACCTCCCCACCATCGAGGACCTGGAAACCGGCGGTTCCCCGCAGACCCTCGACGAACTTGCCCCGGGCTGGGCGCGTTTCCTCGGACCCTGGCTCGCCCTGGTGGCCGCGGCGGCAATAGCCTGGCGGGGCAGGCGCCTTGGCCCGCTGGTGTTTGAGCCCCTTCCCGTGGTGGTCAAAGCAGTGGAGACAGCAGAGGGCAGGGCCCGGCTTTACCACGATTCCCACGCCGTGGACCAGGCCCGGGACAATCTCCGGGCCGGAACCCTGGTTCGGCTCTCAGGGCACCTGCGGCTGGGCGCCGCGGCCACGGCCGACCAGGTGGTCAACGCTGCAGCACGGCACCTCGGCCAGCCGGCCCGGCAGATAAACCAACTCGTCAACGAACATCCCCGCACCGAGGCAAGGCTTGTTGCCTGGTCGCGGGACCTGGACAACCTAGAGAAAGAAGTCAAAGGACGATGAGCGAGCAAGGCAGCAGTCCCCGGGTCCTGGACCATATGGAACATGATTCCGCCCGGCAGGCCCTCATGGACGTGCGGCACGAGGTGGCAAAGGCCGTGGTGGGGCAGGACGCCACCGTTACGGGGCTGTTGATCGCGTTGCTCTCGCAGGGCCACGTGCTGCTGGAGGGTGTTCCGGGCGTCGCGAAAACCCTGGTGGTCCGCGCGCTGTCCGCTGCGCTGAGCCTGGACACCAAGCGCGTCCAGTTCACTCCGGACCTGATGCCCGGCGATATCACGGGCTCGCTGGTCTATGACTCGCACACCTCCGAATTCACCTTCCGGGAGGGGCCGGTCTTCACCAACATCCTGCTGGCGGACGAGATCAACCGGACGCCGCCCAAGACCCAGGCCTCCCTGCTCGAAGCCATGGAGGAACGGCAGGTGTCCGTGGACGGCGAGTCCCGGCCGCTGCCCGGTCCGTTCCTCGTTGCTGCCACCCAAAACCCGGTGGAGTATGAAGGCACCTATCCGCTGCCTGAGGCGCAGCTTGACCGGTTCCTGCTCAAGCTGACCATGCCGCTGCCGGGGCGCCAGGACGAAATGGAAGTCATCCGGCGCCACGCGGCGGGCTTCGACCCGAGGGACCTTAACGCTGCCGGCGTCCGCGCCGTGGCAGGCGCGGAGGACCTGGCGCGGGCGCGGCAGGCGGTGGCCTCCGTGGCGGTGGACCCTGAAGTCATCGCGTACATCGTGGACCTGGTGCGTGCCACCCGCTCGGCACCTTCATTCCTGCTTGGTGTCTCGCCCCGCGGCGCCACTGCCCTGCTGAACACCTCCCGGTCCTGGGCCTGGCTCTCCGGCCGAAGCTTCGTCACCCCCGACGACGTCAAGGCCCTGGCCCTCCCCTGCCTCCGGCACCGCGTGGCGCTCCAGCCTGAAGCCCAAATGGACGGAGTACAGGCGGACGACGTACTGGGCAGCATCCTGGCGTCCGTTCCCGTCCCCCGCTGATGGCCGTCTCCGGGCGTTTCGTGCTGCTGGTGCTGCTGGGCACGGTGCCGGTCCTGGCGTTGGCCAGCTGGGGAACGGTGCTGCTGGTGGCCGGGGCGCTGGCGGCCCTTGCCGCCGTCGACCTCCTGCTGGCGGCTTCCCTGCGCCCGGTGCACGTCCTGCGTTCCGAGCCCGGCAACGTCACGCTGCATGCGGGCGTGGACGCCGTGTTGAGGGTGCAGAACGACGGCGGCCGGCGGCTCCGCGGTGTCCTCCGCGACGCATGGCAGCCCTCCGCCGGGGCGCAGAATCCGGTCCAGGACATCGACGTCCCGGCCGGTGAGGGCAGGCGCGTGACTGTCCGGCTGCGGCCGGTCCGGCGGGGAGACCTGAAGGCTCCGCACGTCACGGTCCGCTCTTTCGGCCCGCTGCTGCTGGCAGCGCGGCAACGGACCATTGACTGCCCCGGTTCGCTGCGGGTGCTGCCTCCATTCCATTCCCGGCGGCACCTGCCGTCAAAGCTGCGCAAACTGCGCGAGCTGGACGGCAAGGCAGCGGTGCAGATCCGCGGTGCGGGCACCGAGTTCGATTCACTGAGGGACTACGTCCGGGGCGACGACGTCCGGTCCATTGACTGGCGGGCCACCGCGCGCCGGTCAGCGGTGGTGGTGCGCACCTGGCGGCCTGAACGGGACCGGCGCGTGGTCATGGTCCTGGATACGTCACGGACGTCGGCGGCCAGGATCGACGACGAAACCCGCCTGGACACGGGCATGGAAGCGGCGCTCCTGCTGGGTGTGCTGGCAGAGCGGGGCGGGGACCGCGTGGACTTCCTGGCGTTTGACCGCCGCACCCGCGCCCGGGCGGGCTCTGCCGGGCAGGGAAACCTCCTGGGCCAGCTGGTCCAGGCGATGGCGCCGCTTGAGGCCGAACTCATCGAAATGGACTGGTCCGCGGTCCCGGCCCAGGTCCGCGCCGTTTCCGCGCACCGTTCCCTGGTGGTGCTCCTGACGTCGCTGGATAGCGGCGCACCCGAGGAAGGCATCCTTCCCGTCGCGGCACAGCTGGCCCGGCAGCACGTGGTGGTGGTGGCAGCCGTGCGGGACCCGCAGCTGGGTGCCATGCTCCAGGAACGCGACGACGCCGCCGGTGTATTCCGCGCCGCCGCCGCAGAGCGGGCGCTGCTGCAGCGCGCGGCCATCTGTACCGAGCTGCGGCAGTACGGCGTGGAAGTGGTGGACGCCGAACCGCACCAGCTGCCGCCAAAGCTGGCCGACATGTACATCAGGCTCAAGGCGGCCGGTACATTGTGAGGTCACAGCATCTTGTTCCCGCCCTCACGCAGGAGGCCCCATGAACGTTCCCATCTACCAGCAAGCGCTCGGCGCGGACTTTTCCCGGCTCCAGCCGGAGCTCCAGGACTACTTTTCCCTGGTTCCGGGGTCGGGCAGCTACGGAGTGGGGGAAGGGACCTTCGATGTCGTGGGCTGCCGGCAGGACTGGCTGCGTCCCCTGCTGCGGCTAACCAGCGGGGAGGAAGCATTCTTCCCCGAGTACGGCGAGAACATTCCTTTCCGGATTGAGAACCATGCCCACCAGGACCCCTTCGGCCGCTCCAGCCTGACAGCCCGCCGCGAAATCCGGTTCCCGGGCCGGACCCGGATCTTCCAGGACACCACCAGCGCGGCCCGCCGGGCCGGTGCATTCCGGCTGGTGGACTACGTGGGACGGTACCGGAGGCTGGTGACTGACCTGAACCTGAGTGTCACGCCGGAGGGCCGGCTTCGCGGCATCTCCGAAGCATCCCGGCTCTTCCTTGGCCCCGTCCGCATCCCCCTTCCCGCCGCCCTGGATGCCAAAGCATACGCGGAGCAGTGGTGGGACCCGGCCGAAGGCGCAGCGGGCAAGCACCGGATCCGAGTGAAGGTGATCCAGCCGCAGATCGGCCTGGTGCTGGTGTATGCCGGCAGCTTCGACTACAGGCTGCGCCCCTATACCGGCGGCAGTTCGGCCCTGAGTTTCCTCCCGCGCTACGCGCAGCCGGACCGCTGGGAAAACCGGGTCTGACCCCCGCTATCCCAGCGCCAGCTGGTTCAGCCCATCGGCCACCTGGGTGAGGCGGCCAAGGACCGCCGTGGCCTGGGCCGGAGTGCCACCGGAGAGTCCCTGCGAGGGGGTGATCCGGACGGTGCCAAGCGCTGTTGCTGGCAGTCCCAGCTGGCGCCAGGGGCGCCACACGGCCTCGACGCAGTCCGATACCTTTGGCAGGGACTTTCCCGCAGTTTCCAGCGCGCCGATCCACAGGCGCTTGTCCGCCTCCACCGCTCCGGCCAACTGTTCCCACTGCCGGGAGGTCAGGGCGTTTAACGGAACAGCAATGCCGTCGGCTCCTGCCGCGAGGATCTGTTCGAAGGGCGCCTCGATCGCCGGCACGGCTATGACGACTTCGGCCGCGCCGGATGCGCGCAGTGCGTCCAGGACCACCCGCCACGATTCCCGTGCTTCGGAGGCGGCCACCGAACGCAGGGTGCGGTAGCCGCTGGAGGTGGGGATGGTGCCGGCCAGCACAGCGGCGATGTCCGGTTCGTCCACCTGGACCACCAGCCGGGCGCCCGGCACCGCAGCGGCAACCCGCGAAAGGTACCGTCCCACACCGGCGGCGAGGGAAGCCGCAAGATCCCGCCGGGCCCCGTAGTCGATGAGTGCCCGTTCGCCGTTGTGCAGGTGGAGCCCGGCCGCGAGGCTCAGCGGCCCCACCAGCTGCACCTTAATTTCGGTTGCCGGGTTTTCCTCGGCTCCGGCCACATCCGCCAGGACATTGATGTCCGTGGCAAGGGCGGAAGCCGCACGCCGGAAGTCCTTGCCGGGACGGTCCACGAGGCGCCAGCCATACGGCTGGACGTCGACTGCCAGCTCCTCCAGGAGACAGGCAGTGCGCCCCAGGGCGTCAGAGCCGACACCCCTGTCCGGCAGTTCGGCGAGGAACGGCATGTGGGGGCTCCCCAGCTCGCCGCGGATGATTTTTGCCGCTTCCACCGGATCTTCGCCCGGCCAGGGGCCCAGCGCGGTGGCCGTTACCTCACGCGTCAGCGCCTCGTTCCCCAGTCCGTTGCTGGAACCGGCCTGGCGCCGTCCGTCCCCGCTCACGCGCGTGCTGGTGCCTGCGGCTGCTGTCCGGAGGCCGCCTCGTGGTCTTCGGCGATCGCTTCGTGATGCCTGATGACCTCGCCGATGATGAAATTCAGGAACTTTTCCGCGAACGCAGGATCGAGGTGGGCGTCCTCGGCCAGCCTGCGCAGCCTGGCGATCTGGGCTGCTTCACGGCCGGGATCGCCGGCGGGGAGCCGGTGGGCTGCCTTGAGGAACCCCACCTTTTGGGTGGCCTTGAAGCGCTCCGCCAGCAGATAGACCAGGGTTGCGTCGATGTTGTCGATGCTGGAACGGATGGACAGCAGCTCAGCCATCACCGAGTTGTCCACCTGGCCGGCCAAGGAACTGGCGGAGGGGTCGTAGTCTTCGGAATCAGGAGAGTGGGGGTTGTGCTGCGTCATGGCTCAAGTCTATGGGAGCGCACACGGATAGCCGGGGTGTTAAGCGCCGGCGCCGCAACCGGCACCGGCGCCTGCCACATACAAGTGGGCCCCCGGTCCGCAACCCATCAGATGCCGAGCAGTGCCCGGTGTTCCTCCCGGCGCCGTGCCTGTTCCTCCGGGTCCGGCACCGGCAGTGACGCGATGAGCCGCCGGGTGTAGTCATGCTGCGGGTTCCCCATCACCTGGTTCCCGATTCCCTGCTCCACCAGCCTGCCCTTATAGAGCACGCCCACCCAGGAGGACAGCGTGTCCACGACGGCCAGGTCGTGGCTGATGAACAGGCAGGCAAAACCGAACTCCCGCTGGATGTCCTTGAACAGCTCCAGGACCTTCGCCTGCACCGAAACATCCAAGGCCGACGTCGGCTCGTCCGCTATCAGCAGGCGGGGGTTCAGGCTGAGTGCGCGGGCGAGGGACGCACGCTGCCGCTGCCCGCCGGACAGTTCGTGCGGATAGCGTCCCGCATACGACGCCGGCAGCTGGACTGATTCGAGCAGCTCACCGACGCGCTTGCGCAACTGGGCCGGGCTTGGCTTCGTGTGGATGACCATGGGTTCGGCAATGCAGTCCCCGATGGTCAGCTGCGGGTTGAAGGACGCTGCCGGGTCCTGGAACACGAAGCCGATGTCCTTCCGGAGCGGCTTGAAGGTGCGTTCCCTAAGGTTCAGCATCTCGTAGCCCAGCACCTTGAGGCTGCCGCCGGTGGTCCTGTTGAGGCCGGCGATTGCGCGGCCGATGGTGGTCTTCCCCGATCCGGACTCCCCCACCAGCCCGAAGACCTCGCCCCTGGACAGGGTGAAACTGACGCCATCCACAGCCTTGAACGCCGGCGTTCCCAGCCTGCCGGGGTATTCGATGGTGAGGTTCCTGGCCTCCACCAGGACTTCCTCATCCTGGTGGGCCCGCCCTGTCAGGCCCTCCGACGCCGAGTTGTGACCCAGGTGCGGCACGGCCGCGAGCAGTTTCCGGGTGTAGTCCTGCTTGGGTTCAGCGAACAAGGTGCGGGCCGGCGCCTCCTCCACGACATCGCCCTGGTACATGACCACAACGCGGTCGGCAAGGTCCGCCACCACCCCCATGTTGTGGGTGATGAGCACAATGGACGTGCCGTACTTGTCCCGCAGGTCCCGCAGCAATTCCAGGATCTCTGCCTGGACCGTGACATCGAGGGCCGTAGTTGGCTCGTCGGCGACGATCAGCTCCGGATTCAGCGCCAGCGCCGCGGCGATGACCACCCGCTGCTTCTGTCCTCCCGAGAACTGGTGGGGGTAGTAGTTGACGCGGTGTTCGGGGTCGGGGATGCCCACCTTGCGGAGCGCGTCGATGGCGCGGGACCTGGCATCCCTGGCCGAAACCCGCTTTCCGCCGCTGCCGGCGTGTGCGCGAATGCCTTCGGCGATCTGCCAGCCCACGGTGAACACCGGGTTCAGGGCCGTTGAAGGTTCCTGGAACACCATGGCTACGTCGCGGCCCCGGATCTGGCGCAGTGTGGCGGCACTGACGCTGATCACGTCAGCGCCGTTGATCACCACTGCCCCGGAACTGCTGGCTGTTTCCGGAAGCAGGCCCAGGATGGTCTTGGCGGTCACCGTCTTGCCGGACCCCGATTCCCCCACGATGGCCAGCACTTCCCCCTTCCGGACCTCCAGGCTGACGTCCTTGACGGCATGGACCGGGCCGCCGTCGGTGGCGAAGGTGACCTGGAGGTGGTCGATGTCAAGGACCGGACGGCCGCCGCCGGACTCGTGGCCGGAGCCGGCCCCGGACGACGGATCGATGTTGACGGTCATGATGCCCTCACTTCTGTTGCGATGGCGGCGGTGTCCACCGGCGCGGGCGAACTGCCGCCCGTGCTCTTGCGGCCCCGGAGCCGCGGATCGTTCAGGTCGTTGATGCTCTCGCCCACCAGAGTCAGGCCCACCACGGTGAGTACAATCGCCAGGCCCGGGAACAGGCCGGTCCACCAGATGCCGGAGGTGGTGTCGGCGAGCGCCTTGTTGAGGTCGAAGCCCCATTCAGCCGCCGAGCTCGGCTCGATGCCGAAGCCCAGGAACCCCAGCCCGGCTAGGGTCAGGATGGCCTCGGAAGCGTTGAGGGTGAAGATCAGCGGCAGGGTGCGGGTGGCGTTGCGGTAGATATGGCGGGTCATGATGCGGATGTTGGAAGCGCCCACCACTTTGGCCGACTCCACGAACGGCTCGGCCTTGAGCCGGACCGTCTCCGCCCTGATCACCCGGAAATACTGCGGAATGAACACCAGTGTGATCGCGGTGCCGGCAGCGAAGATGCCGCCAAGCAGGCTGGACTGGCCGCCGCTGATGACAATGGCCATGACAATGGCAACCAGCAGGGACGGAAAGGCGTACACGGCGTCGGCGATGACCACCAGGATCCGGTCGAGCCACCCGCCAAGGTAGCCGCTGACGAGGCCGAGGGCAACACCCAGGACGATGGACATGGCAACGGCGACCACGATCACCAGGATGGCCGTCTGCGCTCCCCAGACGACACGGGACAGGACGTCGTAACCGCCCACGGTTGTGCCCAGAAGGTGCTTGCCTCCGGGGGCCTCCTGCGTGGGGAAGTTGCCGTCGGCGTCGGAAAGCTGGGAGAAGCCGTAGGGTGCCAGCAGCGGCGCGAAGATCGCTGTCAGGACGAAGATGCCGGTGAGGATCAGGCCGGCCACCAGCATGCCGCGCTGGAGGCCCACGCTCTTGTTGAAGTGGGAAACCACCGGCAGGCGCCGGTACCAGGGTGCCCTGGGATTTTCCATGGGGACGGGAACAGTTGGGATGTTCATGCTCAGTACCTCACGCGGGGATCGATCAGCGCGGCAATAATGTCCACGATGAAGTTGGTCATGGCCACGATGATGGCGAGCAGGACCACGATTCCCTGCACAGCCACGAAGTCCCGCGCGGTGAGGTAGTTGGCCAGCTGGAATCCCAGGCCTTTCCATTCGAACGTCTTCTCGGTCAGTACCGCGCCGCCAAGCATGACGGCTATCTGCAAGCCCATCACCGTGATGATGGGGATGAGCGCTGGCTTGTAGGCGTGCTTGGTGACCAGGCGGTATTCGCTGACTCCCCTGGACCGCCCCGCCTCTATGTAGTCCCTGCCCAGGGTGCCGATGACGTTGGTCCGGACCAGGCGGAGGAAGATCCCTGCCGTCAGCAGTCCCAGTGCCACCGCAGGCAGGACCGCATGCGCCAGGACGTCTCCGAGCGCGGCCATGTTGCCGCTCCGCAGGGCATCGAGCCAATAGATCCCGGTGGGGGCCTGGAGCGAGGTCAGGGCGAGTTCGCTGGAGGTCTTGGCCCGCCCGGCCACCGGCAGCCACCCGAGCCAGACAGAGAAGGTCAGCTTCAGGAGCATGCCGGCGAAGAACACGGGCGTTGCGTAGCAAAGAATGGCGAAAACCCGCAGGACGGCGTCCGGCGCCTTGTCCCGGCGGTGGGCCGCCACCATGCCCAGGGGGATGCCCACCAGGAGGGCAACGAGGAGTGCGTTGATGCTCAGTTCCAGGGTGGCTGAGCCGTACGTGGTCAGCATTTCGACGACGGCACGGTTATCCGTGAGCGTGCGGCCGAAGTTGCCGGTGGCCAGCTGGCCGAGGTACTCGAAGTACTGGACCAGGATGGGCCGGTCGTAGCCGGCAGCCTGGATCCGCGCCTGGAGCTGGTCCTCGGGCAGGCGGCCGCCCATGGCCGCGGTGATAGGGTCCCCCGTGATCCGCATCAGGAAGAAGACCATGGTCACCAGAATGAAGATGGTGGGGAAAATCAGCAGGAAACGGATCAGGATGTATTGTCCCAGTCCCCCGCCGGCGGACTTCTTGGCGGCCGGAAGCAGTCCGTCCGCGTCTGTTGGCGGCGCGTCGATCAATGTAGTCATGGTGCCTCAGGTTGTTGTTGCGGTGCCTGCGGTGGGCATGCACCCGGTTCCCGACCAGCAGAGGGGGCGGGGCACGCGCACCTGAGCAGGCGCACCGTGTCCCGCCCCCTCTTAGGCCGGAGCCGGATTGTTCGGGGGCCTACTTGGACATCACGCCAAGACGGGTCTTGAACGACGCGTCCAGGGTCTTCTCGATTCCCTTGACATCCGTGCCGGCCACCATGACCTGGGCGCCCTGCAGCAGCGGAAGCGTTGAGAGGTCCTTTGCGATGGCCTCCTGGGCCTGGCCCAGGAGATCGCTGCGTTCCGCCTTGTCCGTGGTGACGAGCTGCTTCTTGACGATCTCCGTGACTGCGGGATTTTCGTAGTGGTTGCCGAGGAAGTTGCCCGGAATGAAGAACGGGGTCAGGTAGTTGTCCGCGTCCGAGTAGTCCGGGAACCAGCCCAGCTGGTAGACAGGGTAGGCGTCCGCACGGCGCTCCTTGGTGTACGTAGTCCATTCCGTGGACTTCAGGTCAACGGTGAAGAGACCGGACTTCTCGAGCTGCTCCTTGACCAGCGCGTACTCGTCGGCAGCTGAGGTACCGTAGCGGTCCGTGTACTGCAGTTTCAGGTCCACCACGGAGGTGACGCCGGCGTCAGCCAGGACCTTCTTGGCCTTGTCTACGCTTGGCTTGCCGTTTCCGTCGCCGTACAGGCTCTTCAGCGGTTCCGCTGCTCCTTCGAATTCCTTGGGGACGTAGGAATAGACAGGGGTGTAGGTGTTCTTGAAGACCTGGGAAGCGATAACGTCGCGGTCAACGAGGTGTGCTATCGCCTGGCGCACGGCCCGCGACTTCGCGGGGTCGGCTTCGGGAGTCTTCGCGCCGAACGGCATGGTGTCGAAGTTGAAGACCATGTAGCGCAGTTCCCCGCCGGGGCCCTTGTGGACCTTGACCTTGGAGTCCTTTTCCAGGTCGGCCACGTCGGTTGCCGTGAGGATGCGGCCTGCAACGTCAATGTTGCCCTGCTGGACGTCGAGTTTCAGGTTGTTCGGGTCGGCGTAGTGCTTGAGCGTGGCGCCGCCGTTGGCTGCCTTGCCAAGGAGGCCCTGGTAGTCCGGGTTGGGCTTGAAGCTGACCAGTTCGTTCTTTTTGTAGCTTTCAATGGTGTACTGGCCGGCGAAGGGCTTTGCGGCGACGATGGCGTCGTCGTCCATGATCTTGTCCGCCGGGAAGACCTGCTCGTCCACGATCGGCCCGGGGTTCGAGGCCAGGACGCCAGGGAACACCTGGTCATTTCCGGCCGCAAGGGTGAACACCACGGTGTTGGCGTCCGTCGCCTCGATTTTTTCCATGTTCGAAAGCAGTGAGGCCGGGCCGTTGGGATCGTCAATGGCCTTGACCCGCTTGAAGGAGAACACCACGTCCGAGGAATCCAGCGTATTGCCGTTGGCGAACTTCAGGCCGGGCTTCAGCTTGACCGTGTACTCGGTGGAGCTGGTGAAGGAGGCGGACTCGGCGATGTCCGGCGCGGCGTCGGCAGTGCCGGGCTTGTAGTTGAGCAGGAACGGATAGATCTGGTTCATCACCATGAAGGATCCGCCGTCATAGGATCCGGCGGGATCGAGGGTGACCACCTTGTCCGTGGTGCCGTAGGTGATGGCACCGCCCCCTGCCTCCCCGGTTGAGGTTCCGCCGCCGCCTGAGGGGCCCGTGCAGGCAGTCAGTGCGAGTGCGGAGATGCCTGCGAGCGCGATTGCGCCATGCAGTGCTTTGTTGCTCTTCGTCATCCGTGAACTTTCTGTTCGATGAGTGCGCGCCCGCCGACCGCTGATGGGTACGTGTGTCCAGGCGGAAGCGCGCGGTGCTGATGGCTAGATTCAATCAGAGAGTCAACCCTCAGACGCGGCTATTTTGTGAGTTGAGACACAAAATTTACCTGAATGGGCCGCGGCCTCCCGCCATGGCGCACACAAGAAAGAACACCGCCCCGGCGGAACCGGGACGGTGCTCGAAGTCGATGGCCTAGAGTGCGGCGCGCTGAAGGGAGCGGGCGGCGTCGATCGTGGCCTGGCCCAGCACGCGGCTGCCCTGGTACAGGACTATCGTCTGGCCGGGGGCCACTCCGCGCAGCGGAGTGGTGAGCCGGACGACAAGCTGGCCTCCGCCCTCTTCCGTGTCCTGGCCGGCCGGCTCCATGCGTGCCGTGGCAGCAACGGGATCGCCGTGCGCACGCACCTGGGCGTGGCATGCGAACTCCCCGCCGGTTCCCACTTCAGCGATGGGCAGCCCGGCCCAGGACACCTTGATGCCGCGGATCTCGTCAATCGCCAGCAGCGCCTCAGGGCCTACCACAACCTTGTTCTCCTTGGGCCGGATCTCAAGGACGAACCGCGGCTTGCCGTCGGCGGCAGGCGTGCCCAGCTTCAGTCCTCGGCGCTGGCCCACGGTGAAGGCGTTGGCGCCAGGATGTTCACCTACCTTGCTGCCCGTTTCATCCACGATGTCCCCGGTGGACATGTCGATCTTTTCCGCCAGCCATCCGGCGGTGTCGCCGTCGGGGATGAAGCAGATGTCGTGGCTGTCCGGCTTGTTGGCGACGGACAGGCCGCGCCGCTCGGCCTCTGCACGCACTTCAGCCTTGGACGGTGTGTCAGCGAGCGGGAACATTGAGTGCTTGAGCTGCTCGTGCGTCAGGACGCCCAGGACGTAGCTCTGGTCCTTGGCCCAGTCAGCTGCGCGGTGGAGTTCGCGGTTGCCGTCAGCGTCCTCGATCACCTTGGCATAGTGTCCCGTGCACACGGCGTCGAAGCCCAGTGCTATGGCCTTCTCCAGCAGTGCCGCGAACTTGATCCGCTCGTTGCAGCGCATGCAGGGGTTGGGCGTCCGGCCGGCGGCATACTCATCGATGAAGTCCTGGACGACGTCTTCCTTGAACCGCTCGGAGAAATCCCAGACGTAGTACGGAATGCCCAGCACATCGCAGGCGCGCCAGGCGTCACGGGAGTCTTCAATGGTGCAGCAGCCCCGGCTTCCGGTGCGCAGCGTTCCGGGCATGCGGGACAACGCCAGGTGCACGCCGACGACGTCGTGCCCTGCCTCGACGGCGCGGGCGGCGGCAACGGCGGAGTCGACTCCGCCGCTCATGGCTGCTAGAACTCGCATGTTTGCTTTCTGTTGGGGTACTTCCGGCTCCGGGGCCGAACTGCCGGAGGCTGGCCTAAAAGGCGGGCAGCCAGCCGGAAACGATCTTCGCCTATCTATTCTACGGCGGTGTCAATTCGACGGGCGCGGGTAACGCTCCCGTCATTCTTGGACCGAGACCCGGCGGGCCAGGGTTCCTGCGGTCTGGATAGTGGATTCATGTCCCGCCATGCCCGCCTGCCGCGCCCGTGCATAGGCTCCGGGGAGCGCGGCCAGCAGCGCATCGACGTCGGCCTCCACGGATGCGTGGCCCAGGGTGAACCGCTGCGCTCCGCGCGCAGTCTCCTCGTCCAGGCCCATGGCCAGCAGGACGTGCGAAGGCCGCGGCACCCCTGCCGTGCACGCGGAACCCGTAGATGATTCCACCCCTGCCAGGTCCAGGAGGAACAGCAGGGAGTCCCCTTCGCAGCCGGGGAAGGTGAAGTGCGCGTTGCCGGGGAGCCGGCCGCTCCCGGGGGCACCCCGCAGGACGGCTTCCGGAACCTGTTCACGGACGCCGTCAATCAGCCGGTCGCGGAGGGCAGCGATCCGTGCCGATTCCTCCCCCAGGGTGGCCGCTGCCTTTTCCGCAGCCGCGGCGAAGGCCGCGATGGAGGCGGTGTCCAGCGTGCCGGAGCGGACGTCGCGTTCCTGGCCGCCACCGTGCTGGACGGGTGTCAGTTTCACCGCCCGCCCGAGCAGGAGGGCCCCTACCCCCACCGGTCCGCCGATTTTGTGCCCGGAGATTGACATCGCGTCCAGGCCGGAGGCCCTGAAGTCCACAGGGAGCGAACCGAATGCCTGTACCGCGTCCGAATGCACGGGCACCCCTGCGGCGTGGACCAGTTCCACGATCCGGCTGACAGGCTGGATGGTGCCCACCTCGTTGTTTGCCCACATGACCGTGGCCAGTGCAATAGTGTCCGGGTCACGGGCGAGTTCCGCTTCCAGCGCGGCCAGGTCCACAACCCCTTCGCTGTCCACGGGAAGCCATGCCACCTCGGCGCCTTCGTGCCGCTCCAGCCACTCCACCGTGTCCAGGACGGCATGGTGCTCGACGGCGGAACACAGGATGCGGCGCCGTGCAGGGTTTTCTGCCATCCGGGACCAGTAGAGGCCTTTGACGGCCAGGTTGTCGGACTCTGTGCCCCCGGAGGTGAAGATGACTTCCGAGGGATGGGCTCCCGCCGCAGCCGCAATTGCCTCCCGCGCGTCCTCCACGGCGCGGCGGGCGCGGCGGCCGGAGCCGTGCAGGGAGGAGGGGTTCCCGGTGCGCGCGAGCTCACGCGTCAAGGCAGCCAGCGCCTCGGGTGAGAGGGGCGTGGTTGCGGCATGGTCCAGGTAAACGGGCACCTCCCAATTCTACTGTCCATGCCTCCAGGCAGGAGCGGCTGCCCTTTGGGGCTGCTAGCCGGCCGGCGGGAGCACAGGCAGGAAACGCACGACGTCGGCCTTGGCCGCGGCGAGAGTGGCGGCGTCCGGGCAGGAGATGGAGACATAGACCGACGAGCCGGCAGTGCCGAATAGCCTGGCCAGCACAGCGGTTGCCCTGCCGCCCGGCTTCGCTGCCTGCTCCAGTGCCAGCACCTCCACCGTGCGCCCTGGCCCTTCCTGGGGCGCGCCCCACTGCAGGGTCTCCGTTTTCAGGTAGCCGGGGAGGATGGACGGATCAAGGTATTCGAAGAGGGCAATGGTCGATTCCCGGTCATCAGCCCGGGCAAGGGCGTTCTGGCTGGTGCGTGTCTTGGCGGCCACCAGGCATCCGTCCGCCTTGGTGTACCGGCTTTCGCCCGCGACGTTGCGGCTGCCGGCCTTCCAGCCCGGAGCTTCCTTGAGTCCATCCGAGATTCCAACCGGCACCCCCGGGGCCAGGGTGCCGCCGGCAGCAAAGGGCAGGTCTCGGCCGGCTACTGCCTCAGCGTCGTGGCCCGGCGTTATGGTGGGCGTCGCCACTGCGGGCGTGCTGGCCACAGGTTCCGGAACGGCCGGGTCCCGCACATCGATGCTGCAGCCGCCCGCGAGCAGGGCTGCCAGTGCTGCTGCCAGCAGCGGCACGGTCCGCCGCCCGGCCCCGCGGGCCGTTCCCGCCGTCGTCGGCATTTTCATTCCTACCCCAATGCATCCTGCGGCGGCCCGGACGGCCGCATGCACGAGTCTAGGGGCAGCGCAGCCCGGGCCAACATCCGGCGCCCGGGCGCCGTCACGCAGGGTCGGCGGGCCGCAGGGAACCCTGCAGGGCCGGAACCTCGTTGTCCAGGAAGGGCCGTTAAACTGTGCAGACCTGGCTACATGCGAAGACTGGCCGGATCAACCGAAGGATGGGTGCTTGACCGAGAGCAGCAGCTCGTATTACCAGGTGCTTCGCGTGCCGGTGACAGCCACGGAAAAGGAAATCAAGGTGGCCTACCGCCGGGCTGCCCGAACGGCCCACCCGGATCACGGGGGCGACGCCGCGGCATTCCGGCGGGTGACACGGGCCTATGAAACCCTCATCGACCCCATCCGCAGGAAAGCCTACGACCGCTCCTACGCCGCCGGCACTGTCCGCGGTGACGAGTCGGACAGGGAGCCGCACTTCGACGCCCCGCCGGCAGGCAGCCGCGCTTCTGCCACCGTGCACCGGCCAGGCAACGCCCGCAACACCGCCGGCGATCCCCCGGTCTACGTCCCGGCGTACGACAGCCTTCCCGCCGGGGAAGTTCCCCTGGTCCCGCTGGCACTCGCCAGCCAACAGGTCCACGGAATGCCCCGGAAACGTGGAATATTCGGCGCCGAGGCACGCATCCAGCGGGAGATGCGCACCGTCCAGCTCCTCACCCGACAGGTACTGCCGGCAATTCCGGCCGCCAGGCTCATCAATGGCCTCCAGTCCCCCGCAGACAACAGCCACATCGACCATGCTGTGCTGTCCGGGTACCGGCTGGCGCTGATCGGCTCCATGCTGCTGCCCAAAGGCGCCTATGCCTGGGACGGCCGGACCCTGAACCACGGGGGCCGTGCCATCCCCCCGCCGCAGCTCGCGCACGTGGTGCGCGCCATGCAGGACATCTTCCCGGAGCTGAATGTCACAGGCTGGACCGTGGTGCTCAGTCCGGGCGGCAACCTCCATGAGCCGGTGATCGACAACCACCGCCGGTCAGCAGGCGGGCTGGAGGCCGTACAGGTGGTTAATGCCGCAGGGATGGTCCGCGGCCTCAAGGAATTCCTCGCCGCCGGGCCGGCCCCCAATACGGTGAACGTTCCGGTGCTGGCCAGGCTGCTGCGCGGCATGCACTGACCCCGGACGGCCTGGACCCGCAACGGTCGCTAGGATGGAAGCGTGTTCCGCATCCTTTTCCACGCCCCCGAAATCCCCGGCAATACCGGCAACGCCATCAGGCTGGCAGCCATCACCGGGGCCGAACTGCACCTCGTGGAACCGCTCGGCTTCGACTTTTCGGATGCGAAGCTCCGCCGGGCCGGACTCGACTACCACGACCTCGCCGTCGTCACTGTGCACCCGAGCATCGAGGACGCGTGGCGGCACCTGAAGCCGGAACGGGTATACGCCTTTACTTCGGACGGAGCCGCCAGCTACACGGACATCTCCTACCAGCCGGGTGACGTCCTGATGTTCGGGCGGGAATCCGTGGGCCTGCCGCCGGAACTGAAGGCGGATCCCCATGTCACATCCACCGTCCGGTTGCCCATGCTGCCGGCACTGCGCTCCCTGAACCTGGCCAACGCCGCATCCATTGCCGTGTACGAGGCCTGGCGCCAGCAGGGGTTCGCCGGCGCCCGGATCTGACCTGCGCGGTTCAGGCACACCCTCGGCGGGCCGCTTCTTTTTCCCAGCCAACCCATCCGCCCCTGCTGCGGCGTCGAATCACTCCCGACAACATTCCATCGTGTTCAAGGAGCTGCAGGTGACATTGCTGGAGTCACGTTCCAGGACCTCCCGCAGCAGCCGGGGCGGCTCTGCTGAGGATTCACGGTCCGGAGACTTATGCTTGGTAGTAATGGAAACCCCCAATGCCCCGCATCCCGAGGCGCCGCATTCCCAAGCCCCGCATTCCGAGGCCCGTGCCGCGGTGACAGATCCTCCGGCCGACCTCAGCCACCGGCTTTCAGTCCTGCTGGACAGCATAGGCCGGGGCGACCAGGCAGCCTTCGCCGAGTTCTACCAGCTCACGTCGCGCCGGGTTTTCGGTATGGCCCGCCGCGTGCTGATCGACCCCGAACTCAGCGAAGACACCACGCAGGAAGTCTTCCTCCAGGTATGGCAGAACGCGGCGAAATTCGATCCCAAAGCCGGGAGCCCGCTCTCCTGGCTGATGACCATTTCGCACCGCCGTGCCGTGGACAGGGTCCGGTCCTCCCAGTCCTCCACTGATCGCGAGGCCAAATACGGCGCCAGCACCCAGGACATCGACCACGACACAGTGTCTGACCAGGTGGGGAGCAGGCTGGAAGCCGAGTCCGTGGTCCGTTGCCTTGGAACGCTGACCGAGACGCAGCAGGAGTCGGTGCGCCTGGCCTACTACGGCGGCCTCACATACCGGGAAGTTGCCGAGCGCCTGAACGCAGCAGTACCGACCATAAAATCCCGGATCCGTGACGGATTACTCCGGCTGAAGACCTGTTTGGAGGTGAGTTGAGATGAGTGACATGAACCACGGCCGCAACGGCCGTTCCGGTTCGTTTGGCGACACCGTGGCCATGGACCTGGCTTCCGGCCGGGCCGTGGAACTGGCGGAACTGTATGCCCTGGACGCGGTGACCGACGAAGAACGCCGGGCGATCGAGCAGTACATCTCGGCTGCCCCGGCAGCGGAACGTACCGCCTTTTTCGACCGGGTACGCCAAGCGAGGGAAACTTTGGCCAGGACCTTCCGGGTTGAGGAAGAGCCACCGGCCAACCTCTTCGACCGCATCGTTGCCCAACTTCCTGCACAGGGCAGCCAACCTGAAGAGGACGCCCCGGCCGCAGCTGCAGGGCCTGCCGCCACGCCCGCCGGGGACGAGCTCGCCAAGGCGCGGCAGCGCCGTGCAGAACGGCGCCGGCCTTCCGGTAGCCGCCGCTGGCTCGCCGGAGTGGCCGCGGCAGCCGCCATCGCCCTCGGCGGGGTTGGAGTGGGTTCGTACCTGGCGGACCAGAACGATCCCGTCAACCAGGTGGTACGGGCCGGGGACCTGCGGGAAGCCTCGGTGGATGTGGCCGGCGGCGGTACCGCCACCCTGCTCATTTCTTCATCCGAGGATGCCGCCGTTGTCAAGATGAATGGCGTTCCCGCACCGCCCGCGGGCAAGGTGTACCAGATGTGGCTGATCCCCAAGGATGGTTCGGCGCCCGTATCACAGGGCCTGATGGACGAAGAAGCCCTCTCCAAGCCGGCTGTGGTGGAAGGGATCTCCTCCGCAGCAGCGCTGGGGATCACCGTTGAACCGGTGGGCGGGTCCAAGTCGCCGACGCTGCCCACGGTGGCCGCCGCACGCTTGGGTGCGTAGGGACAGGCTCCCGCACCATCCGAAAGCGTCCCGTTCCATCTTCCGGCAGGAAATGGTGCGGGGCGCTTTTGCGTGTGGTCAGCCGGGAAAGTTGTCAGAAGCCGGCGATAGTTCCCGGACCGTTGACCGCAACCACATGGAATGCCTCGGCGCTTCGTCCCTCCACCAGGCCGGCCCGTTCGGCATTGAACTTCATGCCCCGGCGGACGGTAGCCTCCATCGCCTCCACGTCGGGATGCTGGCTGACGTGGACATGGATGGCGCGGAGCTTGGACTCCACGTGCTCTGTGACGTCCACAAAATGGTTCTCCCGTTCCTCCGGCCCGGCATAGAGCCACAGCCATGGCAATTTGTAGGCCTCCAGGCCGGCTTCGGCCAGTTCAGGGTAGGCGAATGGATTCTCCAACGCCGGGTAAACGGCGCGGGTCACGGCCTCCCCTACCGCCAGATGGTCGGGGTGGCTCTTCTGGATGCGCTTCCAGCTCCGTTCCGGGTGCATTGAAAGCACGACGTCGGGACGGATTTCCCGGATCAGCTTCACCACGCCCTTCATCACCTCGTGCGACGCCTCGAGGTAGCCGTCCCGCTGGTGAAGGTAGTGGATGTCAGTGACTCCCACCAGCTCGGCGGCCCGGCGCTGTTCAGCGCCGCGCAGGGCGATGATGTCCGCACGGTGGGCGGGGTCGAAGCCGCCGGCGTCGCCGTCGGTCATAATGCAGTAGCTGACGTGGACCCCGGCCGCCGTCCAGCCGGCGATGGTGCCCGCAGCACCGAAGTCGATGTCGTCAGGATGCGCCGCAAAACAGAGCACCCGCCCAATCCGGTGGATGTCCGGGTTGAACGGGCTCTGTTCCTGTGCAGGAGAGGAAGCCAAGATGTCAGCCTTTTCGCTTCTTGATCTCAGCCGTGGCCTGCGGGAGGACATCGAAGAGGTCGCCTACGATGCCGAAGTCCGCGATCTCGAAAACCGGTGATTCAGCGTCCTTGTTGACGGCTACGATCACCTTCGCCGTCTGCATGCCGGCCTTCTGCTGGATGGCACCGGAGATTCCCGCCGAGATGTAGAGCTGCGGGGACACCGTCTTGCCGGTCTGGCCCACCTGCGCGTCGTGGCTGATCCAGCCGGCGTCGGTGGCGGCGCGGGAGGCACCCACGGCTGCGCCCAGGGCGTCGGCAAGTTCCTCAACCGGGCCAAAGTCGCCGTCAAGGCCGCGGCCGCCGGCGACGACGATGCGGGCATCGGTCAGGTCCGGGCGGCCGCTGGCTACTTTCTGCTCCCGGGCGGTGATGCGGGCGGCCGCGGCCGTGCTGCCGGCGGGAACCTCCACCGTGGCGGTCTCCGGCGAGCTTGGCGCCGCAGCCGGTTCCGGGGTGACGTTGTTGGCCTTCACCGTCAGCACGCTGACCGCGGTGGAGACCTTGCAAGCGGTGTTGTAGGAGCCCGCGAGGACTGACTTGTGCGCCGTGCCGTCAGCGTCCACAGCAACGACGTCGGTGATGACGCCGGCGTTCAGGCGGATTCCCGCCCGCGCGGCGATCTCCTTGCCCTCAGGCGAATTGTCGAGCAGGACGATGCCGGCCCCGGCCTGTTCAGCCGCAGCTGCCAGGTAGGCAGCCTTCGGGGCAACAAGGAAGTCATCGAGGTCCCCTGCCGAGGGGAGCAGCACCGTGCTGACGCCGTACTCGGCAAAGGTGGCCGCAACGTCGTCGTGCAGCGTCCCGTTCAGCGCAACTGCTGTCTCGCCCAGTGAGCGGCCCAAAGTGAGCAGTTCAAGGTTGCTCTTCTTGAGCGCGGCCCCGGGGTTGTCAATGAATACAAGTACTTTTGCCATGTCTGTGGTCCCTCTTAGAGCAGCTTCTGGGCGGCCAGGAAGTCAACGAGCTTAATGCCGGCGTCGCCTTCGTCCGTGATGATGGTCCCGGCGGTCCGGGGCGGACGTTCTTCCGCACTGAGCACGCGGGTCCAGGAACCGGCGTGCCCCACCTGCGCCGGGTCCACCCCGATGTCAGCGAGCGAGAGCGTGGTGATGCTCTTGCGCTTGGCTGCGATGATGCCCTTGAAGTTGGGGTAGCGCGGCTCGTTGATCTGGTCGGTCACGGAGACGACAGCCGGGAGCGGGGCTTCCACCGTCTCTGACGACGTGTCAGCGTCGCGGCGGGCGGTGAGGCGTCCGCCGTCGACCTCCAGCGTGGACGCGAAGGTGACCTGCGGCAGGCCGAGCCGTTCCGCCAGCTGGGCGGGAACCAGGGAGGTTTCACCGTCGGTTGACGCCATGCCGGTGATGACCAGGTCCACGCTGCCCAGGTGCCGGACGGCTGCTGCCAGCGCCAGGGACGTGGCGGCGGCGTCCGAACCGGCCAGTGCGTCATCCGTGAGGTGCACGCCCTCGGTCGCTCCGATCTGCAGCGCCTTCTTGATGGCGTTGACCGCGCCCGAGGGGCCCATGCTCAGCGCGATGACCTGGTTGCCTGCCTTGGCTCCCCCGCGGGCTTCGGCCAGCTGCAGCGCGGCTTCGAGTGCGTATTCGTCAAGCTCGGACAGGATGCTCTCGTCGCGGTCAGTTGTGTAGTCCTCCCCATTGAGGTGGCGGTCAAACTGCGCGTCCGGTACATGCTTGACCAGGACGATGATCTTCAATGTATCTTCCACTGTATTTACAGCAGCCTTCCATGCTTGTGGACAGCCAGCCGGGTGAGGTCATGGCCGCGGAATGCCCCGGCATGCGGGTAGCTCCTAGCTAACCATATAGGCGCGCCCCGGCGCCCTCTTCCGTTAACGCCTGTGTCAGTGGGCTGGACATCCGCACCGCTGCCCCGCCCCCGCTGCCTGCCCACCGTGCAAATGCCCGACGCCGGCGCCCCCAAAGTGGGGACGCCGGCGTCGGGCATTGCTGATTACGCCTTGGCGGGCGCTGCTGCTAGCCCGCAGCGGAGCCGAGGGTGACGTCGAAGGTCTGTTCCGCGCCGTTGCGCAGGACGGTGATCTTCACGCTGGCACCGGCACGCTGTTCGCGGACAGCCGCTGTCAGCTGGTTGGGTTCACCGATGGCGAGGTCGTTGAACTTCGTAATGACGTCGCCCACCTTGATCCCGGCCTTTGCCGCAGCCGAATTCGCTTCCACAGTGGCAACGTCCGCGCCCACTGAGAACTCGGATGAGGTGCTGGATGCCGCCTTCTTCCGAACGCTGACGCCCAGCTGGCCGTGGGAAGCCTTGCCGGTGTCGATGATTTCCTGGGCGACGCGCTTGGCGTGGTTGATAGGGATGCTGAAGCCGACGCCGATGTTGCCGCTGGTGGACGATGCGCTCGAGCCCGCCGATGCGATGGCAACGTTGACGCCGATGATTTCGCCGCTGCTGTTCACCAGGGCACCGCCGGAATTGCCAGGGTTGATGGCGGCGTCCGTCTGGATGACGTTGATGGATATCTCGCCCTGGTTGGCCGGCTGCCGGGCTTCGCCGCCGCCGGGAGGTGCGAACTGGAAGCCGCCGTCGTCCTCTGCTTTATCGCCTTCCGGCGCGGCGGCGGAGGCCACGCTGATGGTCCTGTTGAGCGTTGAGACAATACCGTCCGTCACGGTGCCGGTCAGGCCGAGGGGCGAACCGATGGCAATGGCGGTGTCCCCCACGTTTAGCTTTCCGGAGTCGCCCAAGGTTGCGGGGGTGAGGCCGGAGGCGTTGTCCACCTTGATGACCGCGAGGTCGGACAGCGGGTCGGTGCCCACAAGTTTGGCGCCGAGGACGCGCCCGTCACTGGTACGGACTTCGAGCGCTGCGTTGGCCGTCTGGCCGTCCAGGGTGACCACGTGGGTGTTCGTGAGGATATGCCCCTGGTCGTTGAGGATGATGCCGGAGCCAGTGCCGCCGGCGCTGCCGGTGGATGCGCTGATGGTCACCACGCTGGGGGACGCCTTGACGGCAGCAGCCGTGATGGCATTCACGTTGTCCTGGTTGTTGACGATGACCGTGCCGGGCTGGCTGTTGCCGCTCACCGTGGTGCCGGCACCGGTGTTACCCAGTCCCGCGGAACCGACCGTGGCCACTCCGCCGCCCACCAATCCAGCAGCGAGGATGCTGGCCACGAGCGTACCGACGCCGAAGGACGCTTTCCGGCGCGGCGCGTCCTTGGGGTTGGGGGCAAGGCCCACGGCTCCGTACTGGCTGCCCTGGCCGTGATAACCGTAGCCGGGCTGCGGTGCCTGCTGTTGACCGTACGCCGGCTCGTGGGAACTGTCCTGTCCGTAGAACGGCTGCCGCTGGGGATAGGCCGGACGCGGAGTTCCGGGGATCTCCTGCGTGGGGTTGTCTCCGGGCCGGTCCAGCCGCTCCGTGGGGTACTCCCGCGGGCCGGGCTCACCGGGTCCGGCGGCATTGTCCTCCGGCTGGCCGGGGTGCTGCTGTTCCCAGGGATCCCGGTCCGGGCCGCCGTTCCTGGGGGCCTGCCCGGGCGTCTGGTTCTCAGTCATGGGACTTCCTTTCATCCTCGTCTGCATTAACTATGGACTCCCGGGCTGGAACAAGCTCGGATGTTTGCTGAGAGCTTCCTGAACGCTTTTCGGCCCCGGGCCGGATGGTCCGGGGGTTTCGCTGGTGGCATAGTCGGGCCGATGGACGGGCTCTGGGGTGCACCATAGAATCAAGATGAATTGCCACAGCGACCTGCGGCTTCACACCAAGCGTGGGGGCGCCGTGCATTCTGAGACGACCGGTTCGTCCCGAACTGGTGTCAGGCGTGCTGAAGGGTTGCACATGCGGTCAAAGTTCAAACGTATCCTCGCCGTGATCGGCCTCACCGCTTTCCTGGCGATACCCGCCGGCGCGGCGTGGGCCGAAGATCCGGTCACCTTGGATCCCGCAACCAAAATTGTGGATCCATCGGGAGTCCTCGGGTCGAAAAAAGGTGAGGTCCAGGACGCCATCAAGAAGCTTGGTGCGGACCACGCCACCGTGCTGCACGTCGTCATCGTTAAGAAGTTCGAGAACCCCGCCGATCGTGAAAAGTGGTCAGACGCTGTGGCCGAAAAGGCCAATCTCGGGTCCAACGCACTGATTTTCGCGGTTGCCACCGATACCAGGCAGTACGTCCTCAACAAGGGTGGCAGTAAGCTCACCACGGCCCAGGTCGAAAACATCAAGAGCAAGGCCATCGGCCCGGAGCTCGCGAAGGACAACTACGCGCAGGCGGCGATCAACGCCGCAGCGGCAGTTGGCGATGCAGCCGGCGGCGGCAGCGGCAACGTCCCCGGCGACGGTGCCGGCGCAGCTGTCCTGGTGGGGACCGGAATCGTCGCTGCCGGTGGCGCCGGCGCCTACCTGTATTTCCGCAACAAGCGCAAGAAGGCTGCCGGCCAGGCGGCTGGCGCAGGATATGGCGGCCAGGACGCTCCGGCGGATCCTCTGGCTTCGCTGAGCATCGAGGAACTGCGCCGCAAGAGTGGCTCCCTGCTGATCGAGGCTGACGACGCCATCAAGTCCAGTGAGCAGGAGCTTGGCTTCGCCCAGGCGCAGTACGGAGATTCCGCCGTCGGGAACTTCACCAAGGCCCTGGACGAAGCCAAGGCCCACCTGAGCGAATCCTTCAAGCTGCAGCAGCAGCTGGACGACCACATTCCTGACACCGAGGAACAGCAGCGGACCTGGCTTGTCGAAATCATCCGCCGGTCCGAAGCCGCTCTCACCTCGCTGCAGGAGCAGAAAGCGGACTTCGATTCCCTGCGCGAACTCGAAAAGAACGCTCCGCAGGCCCTGGCCGCGGTCAATGCCGGTGCGCGGGAAGCAGACGCGAAGATCAACACGGCCGAGCAGTCACTCACTGCGCTCCGCTCGAAGTATGCCGAGAGCGCCCTCACCCAGGTCTCGGACAACATCCTGCAGGCCAAGGAGCGCCTGGCGTTCGTTCAGAATGCCACCGCCACCGCTCAGCAGAAGCTGGGTGAGGGCGAGGGCAGCCTGGCCGCAGTAGCTGTCCGGGCAGCCGAGGAGAGCCTGCACCAGACGAACGTCCTCCTCGATGCCATCGCCAAGGTTTCATCTAGCCTTGATGAGGCCAGGAGCAGCCTCGAGGGCGCCGTTGTGGACACCTCGCAGGACCTCGCCCAGGCAAGGGCCATGATCCAGTCCGGCGCACACCCCGAACTGGCTGGACCCGTGGCCGGCGTCGAAAGCGCCCTCGCAGAGGTCAAGGCGGAAATCCAGGGCGGCAAGATTGACCCGATCGCCACCCTGCAGCGGGTGGAGACTGCCCACCAGTCGCTGGACCAGGCCCTCAGCGGCATCAGGGACCAGCAGGAGCAGGCGCGCCGGGCCCAGGCCTCGCTCCAGCAGACCATCATGTCTGCCCAGGCACAGATCAGCGCAACATCGGACTACATCACCGCACGCCGCGGCGGTGTGGGGACTGAGGCACGTACCCGGCTTGCCGAGTCGCAGCGGAACCTCGATTACGCCCTGTCCATCTCGCGCACCGATCCGGTCACGGCCCTCACGTACGCGCAGCAGGCACACGCGCTGGCTGCGCAGGCCGCCCAACTGGCGCAGGCGGATGTGGACCATTTCGGGGGCTACGCCAACCAGGGCTACGGCCGCGGCGGCATGTTCGGCGGTGGCGGCGGCGGGGGCCTGGGAGGCGCCATCCTGGGCGGCATCCTGATCAACTCAATCCTCCATGGCGGCGGCGGCGCGGGCTGGGGCGGCGGCCACAGCGACGGCGGAGGCTGGGGTGGCGGAGACATCGGCGGCGGAGACATGGGCGGCTGGGGCGGCGACTCCGGCGGCGGCGGAGACTTCTAGAACCCCGATCGGCCCACGCTGTGCCATCCCGCCTACGCGCAAGGCACCCCATAATTGTTCACTGGTTTCAGTGGTCACCACAGAGCAGGACGAAAGGGTAACACCATGGTTAAGCAGTCCATTTTCGGCCGCATCGCGCAGCTGGCTAAGGCGAACATCAACACTTTGCTGGACAACGCTGAGGATCCGCAGAAGATGCTGGACCAGATGGTCCGGGACTACACCAACAACATCGCTGAGGCCGAGTCCGCCGTCGCACAGACCATCGGCAACCTGCGGATGCTTGAGGACGACTACCGCGAGGACATCAAGAACGCCCAGGACTGGGGCAACAAGGCCCTTGCAGCCTCCCGCAAGGCGGACGAATACCGGGCCAGCGGTGACAACGTTGACGCCGAAAAATTCGACAACCTGGCCAAGGTGGCACTGCAGCGCCAGATGTCGGCCGAGAATGAGGCGAAGGGCGCAGAGCCCAGCATCGCCTCGCAGCGTGAAGTGGTGGAAAAGCTCAAGTCTGGCCTGGACCAGATGAAGGGCAAGCTCAACGAGCTGACCAGCAAGCGGAACGAGCTGGTGGCACGGTCCAAGACCGCTGCGGCCCAGTCCCAGGTCCACGACGCCATCAAGAGCATCGACTTCATGGATCCCACCAGCGAGGTGGGCCGCTTCGAGGAAAAGATCCGCCGCGAGGAGGCCAAGGTCCGCGGTCAGCAGGAGCTTGCAGCTTCGAGCCTGGACGCGCAGTTCAACCAGCTGGAGGACCTTGGCGAGCAGGTGGAAATTGAGGCCCGCCTGGCGGCCCTGAAGCAGGGCAATTCGTCCAAGCCGGCAATCGGCGCCTCCGGTTCCGCCGCCTCAGCATCCACCGTGGACGAAGCTGACTTCGACAAACTCTGACCGGCGGCGGGACATGCCGCCGCTTCTGCACTGAACACGTAGGGCCGGGGCCACTGATGGCCCTGGCCCCTACTTGTCCGTGTCCCTGTGTAGCGTGGTGCCATGGATTCCTCCGGTGCAACCTCCATCGCATGGCTTCGCGACGACCTTCGGCTGGACGACAATCCGGCCTTGGTGGAAGCAGCTGCGCTGGGCCTGCCCCTGACGGTTGTCTTCATCCTTGACGAGGAGTCCGAGGGCGTCCGGCCACTGGGCGGTGCAGCCCGGTGGTGGCTGCATCACTCCCTTGCCTCCCTTGCGGCGGCGCTCGAGGCCAAGGGCAACCGGCTGGTCCTCCGCCGCGGCCCGGCGCAGGAGGTATTGCGGCAACTCGCCACCGAGACCAACGCAGGCCACCTGTTCTGGAACCGCCGCTACAGCCTCCCGGAACGCACCGTGGACGCCGCCGTCAAGTCGTGGGCCGGAAAAAACGGCATTGAAGCCTCGAGCTACCAGGCGAATCTCCTGTTTGAACCATGGACGGTCCGCACCGGCGCCGGCGGCCCCTACAAAGTGTTCACACCGTTCTGGCGGGCCTGCCTCGCGAACGGTGACGTGCGCGACCCCCTCGAGATTCCGCTGAAGCTGCCGGCCCCGCCCCGGGAAAGAGGTGCCACGCCGGCCGGGGAAGGTCTTGAGGGCTGGCAGCTCCTGCCTTCCTCCCCCGACTGGAGCGGGGGGCTGGCCGAAACCTGGGAGCCGGGGGAAGAAGGTGCCCACCGGCGGCTGGAGGATTTCCTGGACGGCCCTGCGCTGGACTACGGGACCGGACGCAATGTGCCGGGAGTGGAAGGGACCAGCCGCCTGTCTCCGCACCTGCGCTTCGGCGAGGTCAGCCCTTTCAGGGTCTGGCGGGAAACCCGCGGCCGCTTTCCACGTAATGTGCCGGCCGACGTCGGGATCTTCCGTTCCGAGCTCGGCTGGCGCGAGTTCTGCTGGCACCTGCTGTACACGAACCCGGAACTTGCCACCCGTAACTACCGGCCGGAGTTTGACCGCTTTGAGTGGCAGTCCCCGGCCAGCGATGAACTGAAGGCCTGGCAGCAGGGCCGCACCGGATACCCGTTCGTTGATGCCGGGATGCGGCAGCTCTGGCAGACCGGCTGGATGCACAACAGGGTGAGGATGGCGGCGGCGTCCTTCCTGGTCAAGAACCTCCTGGCGGACTGGCGGACCGGGGAGGCCTGGTTCTGGGACACCCTGGTGGACGCCGACGCCGCGAGCAATCCCGCCAACTGGCAGTGGGTGGCAGGCTCAGGAGCGGACGCGTCCCCGTACTACCGGATCTTCAACCCCGTGACCCAGAGCAAGAAGTTCGACGCCGCGGGGAACTACCTGCGCCGCTACATCCCAGAGCTGGCAGGGCTGGACGGAAAAGGCATCCACGAGCCGTGGAAGGCCGGCGGTGAACTGCGGGGATACCCCGCTCCCCTGGTGGACCTGCCGGAGTCCCGGGAACGGGCCCTCGAGGCGTACCAACGGCTTAAGGACAGCTGAGACCCTCGGGCGGCCGGGCCGGGGTCAGCGGCTGACCTTGCCCATCAGGGAGGCGACGGGCCGCAGGAAGAGCGGTCGGGCCAGGAACCAGGCCGCCACCATGACCACAACCGAGGCAAGGAAGACCCAGAAACCGAGCCATCCGTCGTTGTCCTGCACACCGTACATGTGGTTGAGGTTCCGCAGGGCTCCGGTGGCGAGCACCAGGAACACGTGCACGACGATGAACGCCACAAAGTAGATCATCACGGGGAAGTGGACAGCCCGTGCCCATTCAATGGGAAAGGCCTTGTTGAGGCTTGCCGCCTTTTTTGGCCAGGCGCCTGACATGCGGAGGCCGGTGATGAAGGCCAGCGGAGCGGCGATGAAGACAGTCACAAAGTACGTCAGCAGCTGAAGCGCGTTGTAGTTGATCCAGCCGTTTTCGGTGGGCCAGTCCAGGGAGGCATACTGCAGGGCGGCCGACAGCGCGTTGGGGAAGACGTCCCAACTCGTGGGAACAATCCGCATCCACTGCCCGCTCGCGAAAAGCAGGACAGCGAACACCAGGCCGTTGAGGATCCACAGGGCGTCCAGCGTCAGGTGGAACCACAGCTCGAGCGTGATTTTGGTGGGCGGGTTCTTGGTCTTGATCAGGCCCTTGTTGTTCCGGGTCCAGTGGCCGCTGGGACGGGTGGTGGTGCGCACTTGCCACCCGGTCCGGATGATCAGGAGCAGGAAGAAGGCGTTGAGGAAGTGCTGCCAGGCAAGCCAGGCGGGAAAGCCCACGGGAGCAGCGGCCGGAAGCTCGGAATGGCCCGGGTAGTCGGCAACGAAGGAAGCCACGGCAGGCAGTCCCATCAGCCACCTGGCAATCAACACCACGAGGACCAGCCCTCCCAGGGCGGCAGGCACCCCCCAGTAGAGTCGCGACCGCTTACCCGCCGCGGTACCGGGCTTCTTCGTGGGTGTGGACATCGAACAACATTCCTCTCGAGAATGACTGGCCAAGTGCTCACGACGTGTGAGGCTCTGCGAAGAGAATACTAGGAACTGCTCGTATCCAAGGAAAAAGAAGACCCCGGCCGGCTGATATGCCGGTCGGGGTCTTCTCATAGTTGCGGGGACAGGATTTGAACCTGTGACCTCTGGGTTATGAGCCCAGCGAGCTACCGAACTGCTCCACCCCGCGTCGCAAGAACTACTTTACCGGCACGTGAACACCAGGCCAAATCGAAGCGGCGTGATGTCCGTCTCGCCAAACGGACGCGGCACCTGCTCCCCGAAAGGAGCAGGTGCCGCGTCCCGCCGTCGTGCGTAATCAGTTACCGGGCGAGTTTAATCAGTCACCAGGAACGTCAGCTACTCGGCGAGGGCGAAGGAGTAGCCTCAGGCGTTGCCGTGGACGCGGGAGCGGGAGATGCCTCGGGAGCCGCCACGGGGATCTTGGACTCCGCCTCGACGGCCCTCTTGAGGGCAGCCGCGATCCGGTTCTGCGCCTCACCATAAGCCGCGAAGTCGCCGGCAGCCAGTGCTGCCTGCCCTGCCTGCATGGCCGCGTTGGCTTCGTCCAGTGCCGCCTTCAGCTCCGCCTTGGCATCCGCACCCGCGGGGCTGGCAGGGGCGCCGGGACCGGCGGGCGCCTGGCCGTTGTTGTCCGAGTCACCGGCAGCAGCTCCGGAGTCTCCGCCGAACAGCTGCTTCAGTGCCTCATCCAAGGTGGGCGCAAAGCCCACCTTGTCGCCGAAGGCCACCAGGACGCGCTGCAGCGTGGGGTAGGACGTCTCGCCGGTGGACTTGAGGTAGACAGGCTGCACATACAGGATTCCGCCGCCCACCGGAAGGGTGAGGAGGTTGCCGTTGAGCACTTCCGAGGCGCCCTGGCGCAGGAGGTTCAGCGCCTGCGACACCGTGGGGTCCGAGTTGAACTTGTTCTGCGCCTGGCCCGGACCGGGGACCTGGATCTCCGGCGGGATCTGGAGCAGCCGCAGCTTGCCGTAGCTCTCCGCCTTAACCCCAGCCTGGTTGCCGGCGTCCGAGTCAGCGGCAAGGAAGCCGTACAGCACGTTGCGGGCGTTGCCGTTGACAATCTGCGGGATGAACGACGACGTCAGCTGGAAGGCGGGCTTGTCCTGGTCCGGCATCTGCAGCGACATGTAGAACGGCGGCTGCTTGACGCCGCTGGTGGAATCAACCGTAGGATCCGCCGGAACGCTCCAGACGTCCTTGGTCTGGTAGAACGTGGACGGGTTGGTTACGTGGTATTCGCCCAGGAGCTGGCGCTGGACCTTGAACAGGTCCTCCGGGTACCGGACGTGGCTCATGACGTCACCGGACATTTCCGAGTACGGCTTCAGCGTCGAGGGGAACACCTTCTGCCAGGACTTCAGGAGCGGGTCCTGGTCGTCCCACGCGTAGAGCGTGACGGAACCGTCGTACGCATCCACTGTTGCCTTGACGGAGTTCCGGATGTAGTTGACGGTGCTGTTGGGCAGGGCGACTGCCCGGCCGGACGTGGTCTGGGTGTCAGCGGTGGCATCCGAGAGCTGCTCCTGCTGGGAGTACGGGTAGTACTGGCTGGTGGTGTAGCCGTCCACGATCCACTTGACCCGGCCGTCCACCACTGCAGGGTAGGCATTGCCGTCAACGGTCAGGTAGGGAGCCACCTTTTCCACTCGCTCACGGGGGTTGCGGTCGTACAGGATCTGGGACTCCTGGTTCACGCCATCCGAGAGCAGCAGGTCCGAGGACTGGAACTTGATGGAATACAGCACACGGTTGAAGAACGTCCCCACGTTGGGTCCGCCGTTGCCTTGGAAGGTGTACTGGGTCTCGCCCTCGCCTTCCCGGCCGGAGGGCCTGTCCTGCTCGCGGGCCGGGGCTCCATCCGGCGCCCCTACGATCGAGTAGTCCGGGGAGTACTCGCCAAAATAGATCCGCGGCTCATAGCTGGAATCGTCACCAAGGACGCCGGTTGACGGGATGCCCGACTGCAGGAATTCCGGCTTGCCGTCAACGGTGAACTTGTTGCCCTTGGCCGCCACCACGCCGTAGCCGTGGGTATACACCACATGCTGGTTGAGCCAGCCCTGCTGGTTGGTGGCTACGTTGGCCGGATTCAGTTCGCGGACCGCGATCACGGTGTCCTGGACCTTCCCGTCAACTTCGTACCGGTCCACGTTGAGGGAGTCCGGGAACCGGTAGTACGGCCGGTACTGTTCCAGCTGCGAGAACGCATCCGAGATCAGGTTCGGGTCCAGCAGCCTGATGTTTGCAGTGGTCTGCGCATCAGGCGCGAGGGCTCCGGTGCTGGCCGTGTTGGTGGCGTCGTACCGGTTTACCTGGATCTTGTCCAGGCCGTAGGCGGCCCGCGTGTTGTCGATGTTGCGCTGGATGTACTCCTTTTCCAGCGTCTCTTCCGAGGGCCGGACCTGGAACTGCTGGATCACCCAGGGGTAGACGCCCCCGGCCAGGATGGACGTGATGACCAGCATCGCGGTTCCAATGACGGGCAGGCGCCACTTGCCGATCACAGCGGCGACGACGAACAGGATGGCAACGAGGACCGCTGCCACCGCGAGGATGGCCTTGGTGGGGATGACGGCGCTGACGTCCGTGTAGAGGGCGCCGGCCCAGCGCCCGCTGTTGCTTTGCACTGTTGTAAAGCGGTCAAGCCAGAAGTTGATGCCCAGGAGCACCAGGAAGGAGGCGCCGGTGACAGCGATGTGGATCTGCGCCGCCCGGCTGGTGAAGACGCCGCGTTCCATCAGCCGGATGCTGCCGTAGAGGTAGTGGGTAAGGATGCCTGCGATGCCGGCAATGACCACCACACTGATCAGGAACCCGGTCACGAAGCCGAGGAACGGAAGCGTCATCAGGTAGAAGCTGATGTCCATGTTGAACTCGGGATCAGTTTGCCCGAAGGGCTCCTGGTTGAAGAACAGCAGGACTTTCTGCCATTGGCTGGCGGCTGCGCTGCCGGCGAAGAGGCCGAACAGGACGGGCAGGCCCACCATGACTACCCGGCGGACGGGTTCCAGTTGCGCCTGGTACCGGTTGAGGTTGTCCCGGATCTCGGAGTCGGGCGCATAAACCGGCCTGGCGTGGTACGCGATGCGGATCGCGAAGAAGACCGCCACGAACATCACGGCGAAGCCGGCAGCGAAGATGCCGATCCGGGCCAGGTTCTCGGTCACGAATACTTCAATGAAGCCAAGCTGGCGGTACCAGAGGACGTCGGTCCAGACGTTGGCGAAGAAGATGAAGCCCACTACCACCAGGGCAACAACGATCAGGGTGGGCGTCAACGCCCCGCGTCGTGAAGGGGGCCTGCCTGTGGACATGGTGCTGGCGGGACGGGACAAACTGGGTACCTCATAGCTGGTCGTCAGATTATTCGATGCGTGCGTGCGAGCGACGTCCGGCACCGGTCAAACAGCTGGTTTCGTCCGTCACAATTGCCACGAGTGGCGGTAAGGCTTAGTTCCTGTTGAGTCTAGTTGCGCCCAGTCTAGTTGCTTGTGCACGCCGGGAGGCCGGATGTGTCCTGGCCGCTGCCGGCGCGTTCGACGGCGTCACGCGCCTCCGCGAGGTTCTCCACACGGACCACCTGCAGCCCCTCGGGGATTTGCCCCACCACGTCCTGGCAGTTTGCGGCCGGCGCGAGGAACATTGTGGCTCCCCCGGCCCTTGCACCCTGCATTTTCTGCTCGATCCCGCCGATGGGTCCCACGAGGCCGTCCGGGGAGATGGTGCCGGTCCCTGCGATGTGCTTGCCGCCCGTCAGGTCGCCCGGGGTGACGGTATCGATAATGCCGAGTGAGAACATCAGCCCGGCGCTGGGACCGCCCACCTTCTCAAGCGAGATGTCGACGGCGAAGGGGAACGTGAACAGGTACTTGAGCATCACTCCGAGGATGAAGCGGCCCTCCCCGTTGTCTTTGGGGGTGATCGCCTCCGTGACCGGCTGCCCACCGCGCTCCACCACCACGGTGGCCGGCGCGCCTTTTCCTGCCGCCAATTCCTCCTGGACAACGGCCAGTGAGGTGATGTCCCTGCCGTTGATGCTTTTGAGCACGTCCCCGGGTTCGATCTTCCCGGCGGATGCGGAACCTTCCGAGAGGGCCGCTGCCTGGAGCTGCTGCCCGAAGGGAATCTCCAGCTCCTTGAGGGCCGACGCCACGGCGTTCTCCTGGGAGGTGGTCATGGCCACGGAACTCTGCTCCTCAGCCTCTTCCCTGGTTGTGCCGGTGGGGTAGATCAGTTCCACCGGGTGGACGGCCTTGGAGGGGGTAAGCCAGGCGGAAAAAGCGTCCAGGATGCTGACGGGCCCGTTGGGTCCGCCGTCCACGTAGACCGTGGTGAGGTCCAGGTTGCCTTTGGCCGGGTACGTATCCCGTCCCGTGATGCTGATTACCGGTTTACCCTGGCTTTCACCCAGGGTGTTATACGTGGGGCCGGGTGACTCGACGACGTACGGCACCGGAAGGGTACCGACGGCGATTCCCAGCCCCAGGGCCGACATGCCGGCCAACAGCATGGCGGACACTTTCGGGTCCCGCGGTGCACGGTCCCGCAGCGGCCTGCCGCCGGCCGGGCCGCCGTCGTAGTTTTCCTCTGTTGGGGCTTCTTCTGCCGGCGCTTCTTCCGTCCGCGCAGGTAACCCGCGGGTGAAGAGCTCAGGAGCGTGGTCCTCTGAGGGGTGGCCGCCACGGGTTGTAGTCACCCAACCAAGACTACGCGGTGACCGTGCCTGCCAACGCTTTGCCTAGAGCGAACGGCCCCGCGGTCCGGCAGACAGCCGGTCACCGCCGGGGTACCGTGAAGGTTGACAGTCACACCGACGATCGGCGGGATCATGGCCTCCAATCCACTCAATTCGTCCAACGGGGATGACACCCCCAAGGATCCGTTGACCGAAATGCTGCAGAACCTCATGGGCGGCAAGGGGATGGAAAATTTCGACCCCGCCGAGCTGGCCAAAG
The DNA here is from genome assembly GCF_002953935.1 of Arthrobacter sp. PGP41. Lineage (NCBI taxonomy): Bacteria > Bacillati > Actinomycetota > Actinomycetes > Micrococcales > Micrococcaceae > Arthrobacter > Arthrobacter sp. PGP41. The sequence goes on from NZ_CP026514.1 coordinate 2,911,670, forward strand.
CTGCCGGCCTGCCCAACGACCCCAACCTGCTGGCCCAGATGTTCTCCCAGGTGCAGGCAATGATGAGCGCGCCTTCGGAAGGTCCCGTCAACTGGCAGCTTGCCCACGACAACGCACGCCGGGTTGCGGCAAGCAGCAGCGATCCTTCGGTCACTGCCCAGCAGTCCCGCGAAGTCGATGAAGCCCTGCGCCTGGCGGAACTATGGCTTGACCCGGTGACAGACCTTCCTGCCACCGGCCTGATCGGCCGGGCGTGGTCCCGGGCGGAATGGGTGGAAGCCACCCTTGGCACGTGGAAGCGGCTCACCGAGCCGGTTGCCAACAGCATTGCCAACGCCCTGTCCTCCGCAATGACGGAGCAGATGCCCGAAGAGATGAAATCAATGATGGGCGGGGCATCCTCGATGCTCCAGAACATGGGCGGGGCCATCTTCGGCATGCAGCTGGGGCAGGCCATCGGCGCCCTGTCCACTGACGTGGTCAGTTCCACCGACATCGGCGTACCCCTGGCCGACCTTGAAATGGCGCTGCTGCCGGCCAACGTGGCAGCTTTCGGTGAGGGCCTGTCCCTGCCCGAGAATGACATCCGGCTTTTCCTTGCGGTACGGGAAGCTGCGCACGCCCGGCTCTTTGTCCAGGTGCCGTGGCTGCGCGGCCACCTGCTGGGCGCCATCGAGGCCTACGCCCGCGGCATACATATCGACACCTCGCGGATTGAGGAACTTGCGCGGGACCTTGATCCCGGCAACCCCGAGGGCATCCAGGAAGCCCTGTCCCAGGGAGTGTTCATGCCGCAGCGGACACCCGCACAGGAGCAGGCCCTCGAAAAGCTTGAGACGGCGCTTGCGCTCGTGGAAGGCTGGGTGGACGAACTCACCGCGGCCGCCACAGAGAAGCTGCTGCCGTCCGCGGGCGCGCTCCGCGAAACAGTGCGCCGCCGCCGGGCAACCGGCGGTCCGGCCGAGCACGCCTTCGCATCCCTGGTGGGCTTGGAGCTAAGGCCCCGCAGGCTGCGGGATGCCGCCGCGCTGTGGGCCACTTTGAAGGAAGAGCGCGGCATCGAAGGCCGCGACGCCATCTGGCACCACCCGGACCTGTTGCCCACCGCCGAGGACCTGGATGACCCCAAGGGCTTCAGCGGACGCCGCAAACTGGCCGAAGCCAGCGACAGCGAAGTGGACGACGCCCTACAGAAACTCCTCAGTGGCGGCTTCGACGCCGCTCCGGAAGGCGGGAGCGGCCCCGCGGGCCAGGGTGGCGCTGACGGCCAGGACCAGGGCGGCACTGCAAAGGACGACGGCGACGGCGGGCGGCCGGAAGAGGGGCGGGACGGCCAGCCGAAGGGCTAGGACCGTCCGGGCCCGCATTGTTGCGGGCCCGGATTCAGTCCGCGTCCGGGTCCGCCATGCCGCGCCCGGTGGCGTAGGAGACGCCTTCCAGGAATGCTTTGGCCCGCTGGGTCTCGGGGTAGGCTTCCAGCAGTTTCCAGAATGCGGCGTTGTGCGCGGCCACCAGCAGGTGGGCGAGCTCGTGGAGCAGGACGTAGTCGATGACCCACTGCGGCATTGGCCGAAGTTTGTCCGAGAGCCTGATGGTGCCCTCAGAGGGAGTAGCTGAACCCCAGCGGGAGTTCTGGTTGCTGACCCAGCGCACGGACGTCGGCACTGCCCGCCCCCCGAGGTACTGGGCTGACAGGTGGGCGGCGTGGGCCGCAAGGGCGGCGTCGGTGGCCGGGCGCCTCCGGCCCGCTGCTGCCCGCCGCTCCCCCTGGCGCTGCAGCTTGGCCACCATCCGGTGGACCCACTCGGCCTCCTGGGCGGCGGTAAACCGTGCGGGAATGGCCACAACTGCACTTCCGTTCTCCCAGAAGGCCGCCACCGTGCGGGTGCGCCGGGCGGAACGCCGCACCACAACGGGCGCACCGTCGTCAGTGGTCAGGGGGGCAGCAGCCGACCCGGCCGTTTTCGCGCCCTGGCCGGACTTCACAGGGAAGTGCTTTCCGTGAGGACGCGCAGAACGTCTTCCCCGTACCGTTCCAGCTTGGACGGGCCCACTCCTGCCAGCCCGGCCAGCTCCTCGAGCGAGGCGGGGCGCGCCTCAGCGATGGCTGTGAGCGTGGCATCGGTGAACACTACGAACGCAGGCACCTCAGCGGCGAGGGCAACTTCGCGGCGCCAGTTCCGCAGGGCATCGAAGGTCTGCTCCTCGTAGCTCGGCGGACAGGAGTTGCAGCGGCCCACCTTGCGTTCCGCGCCAGTGGCAAGCATGCTTCCACAGACCCGGCACATGGCGGGAGCGGCGGCCTTCCGGCGGGACACCGGAACCTTCCCCCGGGTGGTTGACGTTGCCACTGAGTCCGGGCGCAACCCGTCCAGGAACCTTGACGGTTTCCGGTTTGCCCGTCCGCCCGGGGTCCGGGCTGTGGACCAGGACAACGAGAGGTGCTCCCGGGCACGGGTGATTCCCACGTAAAGCAGCCTCCGTTCCTCATCCACCGACTCGGGCGAGTCGGCGAAGGAGATGGGCATCAGACCCTCGCTGAGGCCCACCAGGAACACCGCATCCCATTCCAGGCCCTTGGCCGCGTGCAGCGAGGCCAGGGTCACCCCCTGGACGGTGGGGGCGTGCTGGGCGAGGGAGCGTTCCTGGAGTTCGTTCACGAAGTCGGCCAGCCCAAAACCGGCACCCCGGGTTTGGACCAGTTCATCGGCAAGCGCCACCAGGGCCGCCAGCGATTCCCAGCGTTCCCGCAGTGCGCCGCCGCTGTGGGGGGCGGAGTCCGTGTAGCCGAGGGACGAGACGATGTCCCGGACCAGCTGCCCCAGGGGCTCGGGGGAATCCGTCTCCGCGACGGCCCGGGTTGCGGCCCGAAGCTGCAGGATGGCGTCCCGGACCTCCTTGCGGGCGAAGAACCGCTCGCCGCCGCGCAGCTGGTAGCCGATGCCGGCCGCAGCGAGGGCCTGTTCGTAGGCCTCGGACTGGCCGTTGGTCCGGAACAGGACGGCCACCTCGCTGGCGGGAGTGCCCGCGTCCAGCAGTGCCTTGATCCTCTGGGCAACAGTGGCTGCCTCTGCTTCGTCGTCTGCGCACTCGGTGAACTGGGGTGCCGGGCCCGCCGGCCGCTGGGCCACGAGCTGGAGGGGTGTTGCCCAGGCGGCGTCGGCCACCGGACCGCCGCTCCGCCGGCCGGCCAGCAACTCATTGGCGAGCCTCACGACCTGCGGCGTGGAGCGGTAGTCCCGGATCAGTTTGACCACGTTGGCCTGCGGGTAGCGTGCTTTGAAATCCAGGAGGTGCTTGGGGGAAGCGCCCGTAAATGAATAGATGGTCTGGCTGGCGTCGCCGACGACGCAGAGTTCGTCCCGGCCGCCGAGCCAGAGGTCCAGGAGCCGCTGCTGCAGCGGGGAGACGTCCTGGTACTCATCCACCACAAAGTGCCGGTACTGCTCGCGGACGGTGGCGGCGACCTTCTCGTCCTCCTGGAGGATTCCCACCGTGATCAGCAGGACGTCCTCGAAGTCAATGACGTTGCGGTCCGTCTTCACGTCCTCGTAGGACTGGAAAACCCGTGCCACGGCCGTGAGGTCGAACCCTCCCGGGGCACCCCTGTCCTGGGCGTTTTCCAGGTAGTTGGCCGGGGTGAGCATGGACACCTTGGCCCATTCAATCTCGGAGGCGAGATCGCGGATGGAGGCCCTGTCGGTGCTGAGCCGGAGCCGCCGGGCGGCCTCGGCCAGCATCTGCGCCTTGTGGTCCAGGAGGTTGGGCAGGGTCCCGCCAACTGCCTGCGGCCAGAAGAACTGCAGCTGGCGCAGGGCAGCGGCGTGGAATGTCCGCGCCTGCACGTTGCCCGCCCCGAGATCCCGCAGCCGGCTCCGCATCTCGGCAGCGGCCCGGGCCGTGAAGGTCACGGCAAGCAGCCGCTGCGGCGAATAGACGCCGGAGTGGACGCCGTAGGCAATGCGGTGGGTGATGGCGCGTGTCTTACCGGTTCCTGCGCCCGCCAGGACACACAGCGGGCCGTTCAGGGTGCTGGCCACTTCCCGTTGCTCTGCGTCCAGGCCGCCAAGGATGCGGTCCTCCAGGGATGCTGTCCCGTCAATATGTTCTGTAGTCACTTCTGCTGCTCTTGGTCTCGACTACCGCGTGCTGGAGTCTGGTGGATACGTGAAGGAGTCAGGCCCCGGCCAGGTCCCGGATGCGTCCGCCGTACCAATGCTCAATCAGCGAGCGGGCAATGGAAAGCCGGCTGGAGATGGTGATCTCCCCGCTGAGCACGGCTTCCTGGAGTTCCTCCCGGCTGAACCAGCGTGCCCTGGTGACCTCTACGCCGTCGGGCTTTGCTTCGGAGTCCTCGGTGACGGCGGTAAATCCAAGCATAAGGGAGGCCGGGAACGGCCAGGACTGCGATCCGAGGTACTGGCATGCGGTCACCCGGACGCCAACCTCTTCGTAGATCTCGCGGACTACTGCCTGTTCCAGGGACTCCCCCGGCTCCACGAAGCCTGCCAGCGTAGAATAGTTCCTGGCATCCGCAGGACCTCCGCCGCCCAGCAGCAGCCGGCCGTCAGGGCCCTCAACGGTAACAATGATGGCGGGATCCGTGCGCGGGTAGTGTTCCGACAAGTCCTCCGGGCAGCGACGCACCCAGCCCCCGGCTTCCACCTCGGTGGGCTTCCCGCAGCGCGGACAGTGCGTGTGGCCGGAATGCCAGTTGGCGATGGCACTTGATTCGACAAAAAGCGCGGTGTGGGTTGGGGTCAGCCCGGCAGCCACGTCGCGGAAACCGGCCCACTGGGCGTCGGACGGGATCCCGGCTGTTCCCGGGGCCGCCGGCTCCGGCAGGACAAACAGCAGCAGCCCGGTTCCTGCGGGAAAGTCGGAGTCCGGGAGGGCGGTGCCTAGGAAGATGACCAGTTCCGGGGCTGAGCCTGCCGTGGTGAGTTCCTCAAGCAAGGGCCCCGCAGCGGCTGTAAACAACCCGCCGCCCTGGACCAGCCCCTGCCGGCCGGAAAGGACAACAGCCAGCGTTGCGGGGTTGGCCAGCTGGCTGGCAACTATTCCGGGGGCCGTGCGCTCGGCCGATCCGCGGTCCACCAGCGCCGGCCTGACAGGGAGCAATGTGTCCCTGAGGTGGTTGGCGGGCAGCATTGCCTGCTGCCCCTGGTAGACCGGTGTAACAGACTCGGCGTGGCTCATAGGTCCACCGTACTGACTGGTGCTGTCAATTGACATTTCGAGGGCGTTTTCCGGCCGTCCTCCCTCCCCTGATTTGGAGGTATCTGAAGACTCGCCGCCGCCGGACCGGCCTCCCGGACGGCAGGCGATCTACCGTGGAATGGTGAGAAGAAAACCGATTGAACTGGCAGCCGTTGCAACTGCGGCAGTCCCCGGACTGACCCCGACGGCTGTTAGCTCTGCTCCGGACGATCCCGCGGACTTCGACTCTGCCCTGCTCCTTGATTCGGAGGGGAAGCGCTGGCGGGTGAGGTCCCCGCGGCACGCCGAGGCCAGCGCACGGCTGGAAACCGAGTTCCTGGTACTTCGCGCCTTCGCGCCGGGCATTCGGGCTGAGCTGCCTTTTCTGATGCCTACGGTTGCGGGCAGTGTGCGGCTGGGCAGCCTGAGCACGTTCGTGTACTCCCATCTGGGCGGGAGCACCCGCAGTGTCGAAGAACTCACGGCCGGACCGGATGCCCTCGCCCGCGAAATCGGCATCGCGCTGGCGGCCATTCACGATCTTCCCCGGGCCCTGGTCAGCAACGCGGACCTGCCCAGCTACACCCCGAACGAATTCCGGCAGCGCAGGCTGAATGAGCTGGACCAGGCAGCCACCACCGGGAAGATTCCCCCCGCCCTGCTGCTCCGCTGGGAACACGCGCTGGAAGACGTCTCCCTGTGGCGCTTCAATCCCTGCGTCGTGCACGGGGACCTGCACGAGGACAACCTGCTGGTGGAGGGCCAGCGGGTCACGGCGGTGACCGGCTGGACCGATCTTCGGATCGGCGACCCCGCGGACGACTTCGCGTGGCTGGTGGCCTCCAACGAGCATGATTTTGTGGATGCGGTTCTGGCGGCCTACACCTCCGGCCGCCGTGACGCCCCCGACAACCACCTCCTCCGGCGGGCCGCGCTCTCCGCTGAATTCGCCCTCGCGCAGTACTTGGTGAAGGGCATCGCTGCCGGCGATGCCTCCATGATTGCCGAGGCAGAAGAAATGCTGGACACGCTGGCAAGCGATGTTGCAGAGCACGGCGGGCAGCCCATCAGTGTTGAGCCCCTGCCGCCAGCGGCAGCTGCCGGGGGGCCTGACTCCGTGGCGCGTGAGGCCGTTGCGCCCGACGCCGTCCCAAGCATCCGGGCGGCCGACGACGACGTGCCGGCGGCCGTGCCACCGGTCACCGTCCTGCCCGTCCCGGCCCAGCCCGCTGTCGTCGTGACTCCAATCCCAGTGGCCGCGTCTCCCGTTCGGGTGGAGCCAGTGCCCGCGCCTGAGCCTTCCGCCGGCGGACCGGACGACACATCCACCGCGGCGCTCTCGATCGTCGACGTCAAGAAGGACCAGGGGAACTGAGGGCTGCCGCCACGATCTCCTCCAACTGGCTTGCTGTTCCCAGGTCGTGGGGCCGCACTACTTCGTTATCAGCAACGTAGAAGAACGCCGCACGCACGTCCTCCAGCGGCACGCCCTTCAGCCTCGACCAGGCCAGCCGGTACACCGCCAGCTGGACGGCCTTGGTCCGAAGCAGGTTCCCGGAGGGCCGTCGGCCGGTCTTCCAGTCCACCAGGTCCCAGCGTCCGTCAGGATCCTGGAACACCGCGTCAACACGGCCACGAACCACCACGTCCCCGACTCGGGTCTCCACCGGAACTTCAATGAAGGCCGGAGAGCGGTGGGCCCAGGGGGACGACCGGAAGGTGGCCACCATGGCGTCGAGGTCGTACGCCGCATCGATGTGATCATCCGAGCCCGGCGCTTCACCGAGGTCCAGCAGGCCTGCGGTGCCAAAGTACTCTTCCACCCACGCGTGGAAAGCCGTGCCCTTCCTTGCCGACATGCCCGGTTCCCGTGGCACGGGCCTGCGCAGCCGCCAGGCCACGGCTGAAGGGTCCTCGCCCAGATCAACAAGGGTGGACGCCGAAATGTGGGTGGGGAGGTGGACGTCCCGGGCTGAAGACCTCCTGGCCCGGCGTTCGAGCAGCAACGCCGCTTCCCGGGCCCAGCCGGCGGCAACCCCTGGAAGTTCAGATTCCCGGGCGGCAGCCCGCCCGCGGCGGGAGTCCTCCATCGCCGCCATGACCCGGGCAGCAGCGGTTTCCATCGCGTGCCTCCGGCCGCCCGCCAGGCGCAGGCGCTCCCCCGTGCGCGGGTCCACCGGCCCCTCCAGGGGATCGTACGGCCAGCCGGCCACCTCGGTATCGAGGGTAAGCGGGCTGGTCTCAGGCAGGGAGGGCTCCTCCACGGAGCGGGGATGGATGACCGCCCGCGCCGGGCCCCCGCTGGCCCCGGCGGTCAGGGTTTCAAGCTCTGCCAGGAATGGCGACATTTCCGCCCGTCCCGACCTGGATCCCACCCAGGCGGCGCTGGACGCCCACAGGACATGCTTGGCCCGGGTGTACGCCACGTAGGCAAGGCGGCGCTCCTCAGATTCCCCGTGGGCCTGGACAGCTGCCTTGAAGTCCTTCTCCGCATCCAGCCAGCCTTTTTGGTCAGGCTGGTCGAGGTCCCATTGGGGAAGGTCTGCCCGGTCACCGCGCAGCGGCCAGGGCAAGGCCGCGGACCCGCTGCTCCAGCGCGAGTCGCGGTCGCTGGGGAAGTCCTTGGCGTTCAGTCCCGGCACGAAAACGACATCCCATTCCAGCCCCTTGGAAGCATGGACCGTAAGCAGCTGCACAGCTTCCCGGTTGACGTCGCCGGGTGGTGCTTCCAGTCCGTTTTCTTCTGCTGAGGCAGCCTCCAGCCAGGACAGGAAGGCGAGGATGTCCACGCGCTGGGACGTTCGCAGGAACCCGGCAGCGGCATCCTGGAAGGCATCGAGGTTCCGGCGCGCCTGATGGATGCTGATGCCGGGCCTGGCGGCAACCTCGATATCAAGGAGCATGGCCCTTTCCACCTCCCCGAGCAGGGTGGTGAGGTCGTCCCCAAGGTAGCCCCGGAGCTGACGCAGCTCTGTGGAGAGCCGGACCATCCGCTCCCGCGCAGCGGGGGTCAGGGACCTGCCGTTCGATGAGGTCCATCCTTCCCGCGGCAGCCAGTCCAATGCCTCCACCAGGCTGGCGGCATCAGTAAGGTCGCTTTCGAGGACGGCCGGTCCGTCATCCGGAAGCTGGTCATCGCCCCGTCCGGCCTGGCCCCGACGCCGGGCAAGCTGGCTGGACCAGTCCCGCAAGGCCATCAGATCTGCGGGTCCGATCCGCCAACGGGCCCCCGCCAGCAGGCGCATCAGCGCGTCGGAACGGCCGGGGTCGGCCAGGACACGCAGGGTTGCAACAAGATCCACGATTTCGGGAGTATCAAGGAGCCCGCCAAGACCAACAATCTCGTAGGGAATGCCACGGGCTTCCAGCTGCCGCCGGATGGGCTCCATTTGTGCGCGCCGCCGGCAAAGGACAGCGACGGCGGGCGGAACCGGCGACCCGTCGGGCTTCAGCTCAAAATCCGTCACCCGGTACTTCAGGACGTCATCGGCCAGCGCTGAGGCTTCATCCACATCGCTTCCGAACCGCCCCAGCACCACTGATCCCGCTGCAGCATGAGGGCTCGGCTGCAGCGGCGGCACCTTTGGTGCGGCCGGCCCTCCCCCGCCCGCCGGTCCGCGCTGCGCGGCTGCCCGGGCCAAGGATTCAGACATCACGTTGGCAGCGGCCAGGATGGAGCGTCCGTTCCGCCACGCCGTTGTCAGGTACGAGGTCGGCGCGGGAGCCCAGTTGTCCCCGCTTTCCGCCATGCCCCGTCCCGCCGTCCCATCCGTACCGGTTGGCGCTGTCCCATGTCGTGGCGTCCCTGTCCGCACGGGGAACTCCCGCACGAAATGGAACAACTGGCCTGCCGACGCGCCGCGGAAGCCGTAAATCGACTGGTTGGGGTCGCCAACGGCGGTCACCGCGTGCCCGCCGCCGAAGAGCCGGGAGAACAGGACCAGTTGGGCGTGGGAAGTGTCCTGGAACTCGTCGAGCAGGACCACCTTGTAGCGCTGCCGTTCCATCTGGGCAGCCAAGGGCACGTCCTGCGCCACGCGGGCGGCAAGGGCCACCAGATCGCCAAAATCAAGTGCCCCCCGGGCCCGCTTCGCCGCCGCGTACCGGCCAACCATGTCCGCCACGCTGGCCCTGGTCCTCAACATGCCGGCGAGATCGGCCGCTGCCTGCGGGGGGTTCTTCTTTTTGTCGGCTAGGTAAGGGAGTGACTCGAAGTCGGACAACCGGGCCATCAGCCAGGCTTCGACGTCCTCGGGTTCCTGGAGGTGCTCGGCGCATTCACCGGCCAGCTGGATAACTGCCTTCACCAGCGTGGACTTGGCAGCCCGGAAATGCCCGTATTCGCCGTCATAACCCTCCACCACCTCGGTGGCCAGCTGCCAGGCCTGCGCACCGCCCAGCAGGACCACGTCCCGCTCCACTCCCAGGCGCAGCCCATAGTCAGAGACGATGCCGCTGGCGAAGGAGTGGTAGGTGGAAACTTTCGGTTCGAGTGCATCGCTGCTGAGCAGCCCGTCCTGGAAAACCTTGCCCCCGCTGTCCGCTTCGGCGCTGTCCCGGACACCTCTGTCCTTGATAACCAAGCGCTGGAGGGCGGCCAGTTTTCCCCGGATACGGGTGGCAAGTTCACCTGCTGCCTTGCGGGTGAAAGTCACGCCCAGGACTTCCTCGGGGCGGACCCAGCCGTTGGCGACGAGCCACACCACCCGGTCCGCCATAGTGGCTGTCTTGCCGGACCCCGCCCCCGCAATGACCAGCCTCGGCGCGAGAGGCGACGAAATGATGGCCGACTGCTCAGGGGTTGGAACGTTCTTCTCCCCCAGGAGCACAGAAAGCTCCTCCGGGCTGAAGCGGGGCTGCGGGAGTGGCTCCGCATCCGGGCCTGGCCCGGAAATCGGGGTCATGGCGGAAAGGGGAGTCAAAGACTGTTGCACGTCCGGCCTCATTCGGTCACTTGCCTTCCGCGCACACACAAAGGACATACCTCGGGGAGCCTGCAGCCGTGGCCACCGTGGCTTCCCTTCGAGGGATCGTGCCGTGCTTCAAACGTGCTGCCTCCCATTACGGCGGCTGCATCCTTCACCATGTCCATGGCCCAGTTCTCCTGCGGGTCTATGGCGTCCTGATGCTGGACGGCGGGGTTCTTTGCCCCGGTTCCGAGCTGGGCCAGGACGGCGCCGCCGGGGACCGGCGCGGCGGGGCTGTCCTTACTGCTCTGGAAGCCCCCGGCGAGCACCGCTGCCTGGTATGCGCCGAGCTGCGGATGCCGCGACAGTTCCCCTTTACCGGGCTGGCGTTTTCCGGTTTTGAGGTCCACGATGACCAGCCTGCCTTCGGCGTCTATTTCGAGTCGGTCCACCTGCCCGCGCAGGACGGCGTCCCGGGCGGGAGCGTCATCGACGGGAACCTTTCCGAGTGCGACGTCGAAATCCTGTTCCACTCCAAGCAGGCTTCGGCCCTCGCTTCGCATGAGGAGCACATACTGTGCCAGCTTGCGCACCATGGACTCGGCACGCTGGAAATCCAGCCTGCCCTCCCAGTTGTCCTTCATTCCCAATGCCGGCCAGCGCCGGACCAGCTCGGCGACATACTCACTGCCGGACGCATCCGGGAGCTCCTGGGCAATGGCGTGGACCAGGGTGCCAAGGCTGCGGGCGAAATCAGTGGCAGCTTCGCCTCCCGCGGCCTGGATAAACCAGTCAAGCGGAGATTTCTGCACGGTCTCGACTTTTGACGGTGACACAAAGACCGTTCCGCCAGGCGGAACCACCGCTGCCGCCGTGGTCAGAGGAAGGAGGCCCCACCAGCTCTGTGGATGCGCGCCGGGGACCGGTGGGTCAGCCTTTGCCAGCTGGGCAAGCACCCTGGCCGCTTCATCCGCCTGCGGAGCGTCCCGGCCGTCCAGCTGCGCATGCTGCCGGAGTTCGGCAACAAGGGGCCGCAGCGCCATGGGGCGCTCAACTGCAGTGAAGCCGCGGGCTTCCTGCCCAGGCGCCAAGGGCGCCACATAGTCGAGGAAGGAGGAAGGCTGGTCGTCTTCGGAGGATACGGCGGTGCAGACCAGCAGTTCGCGGGCGCGGGACACTGCAGTGGAGAAGCTCCGGAGCTCGTCATACCGGATGTCGCGGAGCCGGCTCAGGGGATCCCGTTGCAGGGCGTAGCCTGCCCCGTGTTCCACCGCATCGCTGTACAGCGTGCTTCCAAGCAGCTCGCCGCGGAGCCGGGTATTGGGCCACACACCTTCCTGGAGGCCCGCCACTATCACCACCGGCCACTCCCGTCCGGCTGCACTGGCTGGAGTCAACAGTTCCACGGCGTCGTCCACCTGGGCACGGGCGGCAAGGGTGTCCATGGGAAGCTCCTGGTTCAGGAGATACTCAAGGAACTGCTCGGGGCCGGCACCGGGCATCTGGTCCACGTAACGCTCCGCGGTGTGGAAGAGGGCCATCATGGCGTCCAGGTCGCGGTCCGCCCGCGCGCCGTGCGGACCGCCGGCAAGGGCGGTTTCCGTCCAGTTATCGGCGAGCCCGGTGGAGTCCCAGAGGGCCCAGAGGACTGACTCAGCGTTGGCGCCGGGTTCCGCTGCGGCGTGGCGGCCTGCCTGGATCATGCGTGCTGCCCGGCGTGCGGCACGGCCTTCGATGCCGAGCGTAGCCAGTGCGCCGGGTTCCAGTAATGCTTCAACCAGCAGGGAGTCGCTGGTCCGGCCTCCGCCCCCCAGGATCTCCTCCCTCCTCAGGGACTGCCGCAGCCGGCGGAGCTCGATCGATGTGGCACCGCCGATCCGGGAGGTCAGGAGGGAGACTGCGGCTTCCGGGGTGAGCAGTGCGGGATCCAGTGCAATCGCGAAGGCGTCAAGGAGCGGGCGGACGGCCACCTCGTCCCGGACAGCGGACTCTGCCACGGGGACCCGCACAGTAATCCCCTGGCCCGACAGGTAACGCTGGAACTCGCTCACCTGGGCGCCGCTGCGCACAATCACCGCGAGTTCGGCAAGGTCCCGTCCATGGGTGATGTGCTGGTCCAGGATGCGCTGGGCAACATAGCGCAGTTCATGCACGGCGGACGGAACGAGGTGTGCTTCCACTACCCCTTGGCGCCTGTCGCCGTCGGGTTGATCAGGGTCGCGTGGATCAAGCCGCCGGGCCAGTTGCCCGCCCGCGCGCTGTGAAATCCGCCCGGCCACTCCGAGCCAGGCTTCGGCCACTGCGGGCGCCTGCCGGTGGGCGTACCGCAGTGGACGCTCCACCACAGGTGCTCCGGACGACAGCAGCCCGGGCAGTTCTGCCACCAGGTCGGGCCTGGCACCGCGGAAGCCCTGCACCACAGTGTCCGGAGAAAATGCCACGTAGCAGTCCTTCCCGCCGGCGATGTCAGCCAGCAGCTCAAAGACTGCGGGGTTGGCTTCCTGGATGTCGTCCACCAGGATCACCTGCAGCCGGTCCCGTTCCGCTGCCAGGAAGCCGGGAGAATCCTGGAAGACCTGCCGTGCCGCGGTGATGATGCCGGCCGGATCGAAAGCCTCAGGCATCCGCAGGTCCAGGACATCCCGGTACTCGGCGTACAGGGCCGCAGCGGCGATCCAATCGGGCCTGCGGCACTCCTGTCCGAGGCGCACCAGGTCGCCGGGGGTTCGGCCCGACTCGATGATGCGGTCGAACAGCTGCCGGACTTCCTGCCGGAAGCCCCGGGTTTCCAGGGCACCTTCGATATCGGCGGGCCAGGGAAGCTCCAGGCCGGGCAGTCGATGGCCTTCAAGGAGCTCCTTGATGATGAGGTCCTGTTCCGGGCCCGAGAGGAGCCTGGGGGGCCGGGACAGGGGCAGGATCCCTTCCGCCTTGGCGCGCCGGATCACGTCAAAGGCGTAGGAGGCCCAGGTCCGCGCGGGGGTTGTGCTCAGGCTCCTGTCCAGCCGGGCCGTGAAGCGGTCACGCATGGCATCGGCAGCCAGGCGGCTGGGCGCCAGGATCAGTATCCGCTCAGGATCCGCACCGTCCCGGGTGACCCTGCTGACGGCGGCCTCCACGAGGACGGTGGTCTTGCCTGTCCCGGGAGCGCCGGGCAGCAACACCGGCCCTGTTCCTTGGGGGACGTCGACGGCCGCCTGCTGGTCGGCAGAGAGCAGGGGCTCCACGGCGTGCATCTGGCGGGGCGGCAGCAGCCGCAGGCCGGTTACTGCAGCTCCGGCCTGCCGCCCGGGGGTACGGCCGCCTCCCGGGCCGGCGGGTTCACCAAACTGACGGACATGGCCGTCCGTGGAGCCGTCCGGGGCTTCGTCGAGCGGGCCGGTGAGGGGCATGGTGACTGTCACAGGGACATTCCATCATCGGCCACCGACATTCTGTGCAGCCGCCGCACCAACACCCCGGCGACCGCGTCAATCCTGTCGAACTGGGCCTCGCTCGGCACCCAGCGCGCGGCCGGAAGATCCACCCGCCAGCGCCCCTCGCCGGTCCGCTGGAACTCAAGGTACGCCCCCAGCAGGGGTGTGCCTTCAGCAAGGTAGCGGCGGAGGGCATCAGCTTCGTGACCGTCCGGTGCGTGGCCGCTCGCCTTGAGGACCCGCCACCAGGGGACTCCGCTTCCGTAGCTGCTCATGACCGCGCCGACCTGCCTGGGCCCGCCTGAACCCAGCAGCTCGGCGACATCGCCATAGGCCACCGCGGATCCGGCGGGAACCAGCTCCACAACGGCAAGCACCGCCTCCACATACTCAATCCGCATTGATCCAATCTAGCCGCAGTGGCGTTCCACGGAATTGTCGGTGGTGGCCTTTAGCGTTGAAGCATGAGCACCTGGAACACCCTCCCCCGCGCCGCCTTCGACCTCGAAACCACAGGGCGCAACTCCCGGGCCGCACGTATCGTCACGGCCTCGGTGACGGTGGTGGACCACAACGGCGACGTCGTCCAGGAATACGAGTGGCTGGCAGATCCGGGAGTGGAAATACCCACCGAGACCAGTGAGGTGCACGGCATCACCACTGAACAGGCACGCCGTGATGGCAGGCCTGCCCACGAGGTGACCCGGGAGGTTGCCGCCGTGCTGCAGGGACTGTTCGACGACGGGACTCCCGTCATCGCCTTCAATGCCAGCTATGACTTCACGGTGCTGGCGGCCGAGTCGGCCCGGTACGGGGTCCCCCAGCTGACCCGTTTCCCGGTCCTGGACCCATACATCATGAACAAGCAGGTGGACCGCTTCCGTAAGGGCAAGCGGACCCTCACGGCGTTGTGCGAGGAGTACGGCGTGGTCCTGGACAACGCTCACACGTCGGCCGCTGATGCACTGGCCACCTTGAGGGTGCTGGACGCCATGGCCGGCAAGTTTCCTAAACTCAGCATGCCGGCCAGCCAACTGCACCAGCTGCAGGTTGACTGGGCAGTGAGCCAGGCAGCCGATTTCCAGGACTACCTCCGTAAGACGAAGCCTGCTGCCGTCATTGAAGGTGACTGGCCCGTGCTTCCACCGCAGGATGCCAGTACGGCTGGTTTCTGACGGGAACGTCTCCGGCACGGCCGGGACGAGAGCTATTTCACAGTCGCGCTGTGTATCACGGCTGGGCTGATGACGCACTAAGGATTCGCCTGCACGGGCACTCAAGGCTCCAGCACAAGGACCATTACCGCCCACACGGAATTTCCTTCGATCATCTGTGGCCAAGTCCGAGCATTTGTTCGCCCAACCGCCGCGAAACGCTGAAGTGAGACAATAAAGTTTTGCGGTCACCCCTGCCTTGCAGTGCTTGAACAGCATCGGGCAGGTGCCAGGCGCCACCAGCGCAGCCTTGCGGCCCGGTTGACTTATGACTCAATGAAAGCGACAGACTGATGAAAATCAAAGCGATGAAGTGGCTGACAACCGCTCCCGTGGCAATCGCCCTCGCGGTTTCCCTGGCAGCGTGCGGCTCAGGATCAGCCCAGCCGAGCGGCACGCCCACGGATGCCCTCGCCGGCAGCGACCAGCAGACGCTGGACAAGTACACCACCGCTGACGTCACCCCGATTGACCAGATCGACAAGACCAAGCTTGGCCTGAACACCGAAGGCAAGCTTGAGGTGGGCACCCTGTCGGACGCCCCGCCGAACATCTTCATTGACCCCTCGGGCAAGTTCACCGGCTACGACAACGAGCTGCTGCGGGCCATCGCCGGCAAGCTCGGCCTTGAGGTCGAGTTCGTTGCCACGGACTTCTCCGCCCTGCTTTCCCAGGTTTCCACCAAGCAGTTCGACGTCGGATCCTCCTCCATCTCCACCACGGACGCGCGCCGCCAGAACGTCGGCTTCACCAACGGCTACGACTTCGGCTTCATGGCCGTGGTTGCCAAGACCGACAGCGGCATCAAGGGCTTTGCCGACCTGAAGGGCGATCTCCGCATCGGCGTCGTGCAGGGCACCGTCCAGGACGACTACGTGACCAACACCCTGAAGATGGAACCCATCCGCTTCCCGGATTACGCCACGGTTTACGCCAACGTGCGCAACGGCCAGGTGGACGCCTGGGTGGCTCCGTCGCAGCAGGCCAGCGGCCAGGTGAAGGAAGGCGACGGCACCGCCATCGTCGAATCCGTCGTCAATACGCAGAACTTCACTGCCTACGCGGTGGCCAAGGACAACCAGCCGCTGATCGACGCACTGAACTCCGGCCTTGACGCTGTCATCGCGGACGGGACCTGGACCAAGCTGACCAAGGAATGGTACCCGGACCGCGAAATGCCGAGTGACTGGAAGCCGGGCAGCAAGGCCGCCACGGTTCCCCAGAGCTGATTGAGCCGGGACGTTCATGGATCTCTTGGACCAGCTGGCTGACACCTTCTTCAACTGGGAGGAAATGGCCAAAGTCATTCCCGCCCTGTTCATGGTGGGCCTCCCCAACACCCTGATATTGGCCGTCGCTTCGGGAATCCTCGGCTCCCTGCTGGGGCTGGGGCTCGCCATGATGGGGATTTCCCGCAACGCGGGCGCCCGGTGGGTGGCGCGCATCTACACCGATATCTTCCGTGGCCTTCCCGCCATCCTGGTGATCCTGGTCATCGGCATTGGCCTCAGCCCCATCGCCCGGGAAATCACCGGGTCCAGGAACCCGTACCCCCTGGGCATCCTGGCGTTGACTCTGATCGCGGCCGCCTACATCGGTGAGATCTTCCGCTCGGGCATCCAGAGTGTGGAGAAGGGCCAGCTGGAGGCCTCCCGGGCGCTCGGGTTCAGCTACGGCAGTTCCATGCGCCTCGTGGTGGTGCCACAGGGAATCCGGCGGGTCCTTCCCGCCCTGGTGAACCAATTCATCTCGCTGCTGAAGGATTCCTCGCTTGTGTTTATGCTCGGGCTCGCCGCCTCGGACCGGGAGATTTTCCGGATCGGTAACGACGCGATGGCCAACACCGGAAACCTGTCTCCGCTGGTGGCCGCCGGTGTTCTGTACCTGATCCTGACCGTCCCGCTCACCCACTTCGTGAACTTCATCGACCACCGGCTGCGTACCGGCAAGCCGGAAAAGAAGGAACCGGACGAGCTGGCAGCACCTATCGGCAAGGGAGCACAGGCATGACGGAATTCGCGTCCGGAACCCTGACCGGCAAGAACCTGCATCTCTCCTTCGGCCACAACCATGTGCTCCGCGGCATCGACCTGCACGTGGAGAAGGGCACCACCGCCTCGGTGATCGGCCCCTCGGGGTCTGGCAAGTCCACCCTCCTGCGGGTCATGAACCGGCTGATCGAGCCGGACCAGGGAGACATCCTCCTGGATGGCCGTTCGGTCCTGAAGGACAACCCGGACGAGCTCCGGCAGCGGATCGGCATGGTGTTCCAGCAGTTCAACCTGTTCCCGCACAAGACCGTGGTGGACAACGTGTCCCTGGCCCTGCGGAAGCTTCGCAAGCTCTCCAAGGAGCAGGCACGCGCCGAGGCCCTGGAGCAGTTGGACCTGGTGGGCCTGAGGCACAAGGCCGATGCCCGCCCGGCAAACCTTTCCGGGGGGCAGCAGCAGCGCGTTGCGATCGCCCGGGCACTTGCCATGAAGCCCGAGGTGATGTTCTTTGACGAGGCCACGTCCGCGCTGGACCCCGAACTCGTCAAGGGAGTCCTGGCACTGATGACCGACCTTGCGAAGGGCGGCATGACCATGGTGGTGGTCACCCACGAAATGGGCTTCTCGCGCAACGTGTCCGACACCGTGACCTTCATGGATGCCGGAGTGGTTGTGGAATCCGGGCCGCCGGAGCAGATCTTCACCGCACCGGCAACGGACCGCCTCAAGGGCTTCCTCTCGGACGTCCTGTAGTTCCCGAAGCACATAAGAAATCCCCGGCTGCAGCCCGCAGCCGGGGATTTCTTTGTGTACGGCATGGATGCCCGGGTATTTTTAGCCCCGGGCCGCAGCCGCCGCCCTGGCTGCGGCCGGCAGTGCATCATAGATCCGGTTCATGGCGGCGTCGTCGTGCGCGGCGGACAGGAACCACGCCTCAAAGACCGACGGCGGCAAATACACCCCGGACTCCAGCATCGAGTGGAAGAACGGCGCGTAGCGGAAGCTCTCCTGCGCCTGGGCGTCAGCATAGTTGTGGACGCCATTGGCTGAGGTGCCGAAGGCCACCGAGAAGAGGTTGCCGGCAAACTGGATCGAGTGGTCCACCCCGGCGGCGTCCAGGGCACCTGACAGGGCAGAGGAGAGTTCCAGCGAGCGGACGTCAATGAAGGAGTAGACATCGCGGGTGGCATGCGTCAGCGTGGCCACGCCGGCCGCCATCGCTACCGGGTTTCCGGACAGTGTTCCTGCCTGGTACACCGGGCCGGTGGGCGCGAGGTAGTCCATGACGTCGGCACGCCCGCCGAGGGCCGCCGTCGGCATCCCTCCGCCGATGACTTTGCCGAAGGTGAGCAGGTCCGGCGTCCACGGCTCTGCTGCGTCCGGCGCCCCGCCGGTCAGGCCCCAGTAGCCGGAGTAGCCGGTGCGGAACCCGGTGAGCACTTCGTCCAGGATGAGCAGCGCCCCGTGCTCGCTGGTGATGCGGGACAGGCCAAGGTTAAAGCCTTCCTCGGGTGTCACCACGCCCATGTTCGCCGGCGCTGCCTCCGTGATGACAGCGGCGATGTTGGGCCCGTGGGCGGCGAAGGCTTCCTTGACGGCGGCGAGGTCGTTGTACGGCAGCACCAGCGTTTCGGCAGCCGTGGCCTCGGTGACGCCGGCGGAACCCGGCAGGGCGAGGGTGGCGACCCCGGACCCGGCGGCTGCGAGGAGCCCGTCCAGGTGGCCGTGGTAGCAGCCGGCAAACTTGATGATGAGGTTGCGTCCGGTGAAGCCGCGGGCCAGGCGCACGGCGGTCATGGTGGCTTCGGTGCCGGTGGACACCATCCGGAGGCGTTCGACGGCGGGAACGCGGTCCTTTACGATTTCCGCCAGGTTGGCCTCGTCCGGGGTGGACGCTCCGAAGGACAGGCCGCGGTCCACGGCGGCGTGGACGGCCTCCAGCACAGCAGGGTGGGCGTGGCCCAGCAGCGCCGGACCCCAGGAGCAGACCAGGTCTACGTATTCCTTGCCGTCGGCGTCCGTGAGGTACGGTCCCTTGGCGGAGACCATGAAGCGCGGGGTACCGCCCACGGACCCGAAGGCGCGGACCGGTGAGTTGACCCCGCCCGGCATCAGCTGGCGGGCGCGGTCGAAGAGTTCCTCGTTGCGAGGGTTGCTGGCAGTCATGGTTCCTATTCTCTCAGTTGGCCGGCGCCGGGTGCGTCAGGTGCCGAGCAGTTCAGCCACGCGCGGCGCCACGGCCGTGCCCAGCAGCTCGATGGAGCGCATCATGGCGGAGTGCGGCAGCGGCCCGTTGCTGTATTTAAGGTCGAAGCGGTCCACGCCCAGGTTCTGCTTGAGCAGCACGATCTTGCGCGCCACCGTTTCCGGGGAGCCGACATACAACGCCCCTTCCGGAGCGCACAGCGCCTCAAACTCGCCCCGTCCGGCAGGCCCCCAGCCCCGTTCAGCGCCGAGCTTGTTCCGCAGCTTCAGCCAGTGCGGGAAGAGTTCCTCCCTGGCCTGCTCGTCGGTCTCCGCCACGTGTCCGGGAGAATGCGTGGCAACCTGCTGCATCGGGTGGCCGTACTTGGCCATGGCCTCGCGGTACAGGTCCACCAGCGGCCGGAAGCCACGCGGCTGCCCGCCGATGATCGCGAAGATGATGGGATAGCCGTATTGGGCGCACCTCAGCACGGACTCGGGGGTGCCTCCGACGCCGATCCAGGTGGGCAGCAGGTGCCGCTCGAGGGGCGGGTACACGCTCAGCCCGGCCACGGGCGGCCTGGTACGGCCCTGCCAGTGCACTGGTTTCTGTGCCCGCACCTTGTCAAAGAGCTCGAGTTTTTCCTCGAACAGGAGCTCGTAGTCAGCGAGGTCCAGTCCGAACAGCGGGAACGACTCGATGAAGGAGCCGCGGCCCAGCATGACTTCAGCGCGGCCGTTGGAAAGGGCATCCACGGTGGAAAAGCGCTGGAACACGCGGATGGGGTCATCGGAGCTCAGGACCGTGACGGCTGAGCCCAGCCGGATCCGGGTGGTCCGGGCGGCAGCGGCGGCGAGGAAGACTTCCGGCGCGGAAACCGCATAGTCCTTGCGGTGGTGCTCGCCCACGCCAAAGGCATGGAGTCCTACAGCATCCGCCATCTGGGCCTCTTCAAGCAGTTGGCGCAGCACCCGGGCATGCGGCTGAGGGCTTCCGTCCGCATTCTCGCCGACGTCGCCGAACGTGTTCAGGCCCAGGAGTATCCGGTCCGGTGCCACTGGGGCGGTGGGACTCTCCGGAACAGAGACGGACCGGGGCGTCGCGGAGCCAGCCATCAGGACTCCTTCAGCCAGCCGGCCAGTTCGGCGGCCCAGTAGGTCAGGACCATGTGGGCGCCGGCGCGGCGGATGCCCAGTACCGATTCGGTGATGGCGGCGCGCCGGTCGATCCAGCCGTTGGCGGCCGCGGCCTCGATCATCGCGTACTCTCCGGAGATCTGGTAGGCGGCCACCGGCACCGGACTCATGGCGGCGACGTCTGCGACGATGTCCAGGTAGCTCATGGCGGGCTTGACCATGACGACGTCGGCACCCTCGGCGAGGTCCAGTTCCACTTCGCGCAGGGCCTCGGTGCGGTTGCCGGCGTCCATCTGGTAGGTCCGCCTGTCACCCTTCAGCTGGGAATCAACGGCTTCGCGGAACGGGCCGTAGAACGCCGACGCGTACTTGGCTGCGTAGGCGATGACGGAGGTGTTGGTGTGCCCGGCCTGGTCAAGGGCGGACCGGATCGCGGCAACCTGGCCGTCCATCATTCCGGAGGGCCCCAGCATGTGGGCGCCGGCGTCTGCCTGGGCCACGGCCATCCGTGCATAGATCCCAACCGTGCGGTCGTTGTCCACGTAGCCGTCGGCGTCGAGCACTCCGCAGTGCCCGTGGTCCGTGAACTCGTCCAGGCACACATCGCTCATGACCACCAGGCTGTCCCCGACCTCGGCACGCACGTCCCGGATGGCCTTGTTCAGCACCCCGTCCGGGTCAAGCGATGCCGTTCCCTCGGCGTCGCGGGTTTCCGGGATGCCGAACAGCATGATTCCGCCGAGCCCCAACTCCACGGCCTCCGCCGCGGCGCGCTTCAGGGTGTCGGTGGTGTGCTGGACAACCCCGGGCATGGAGGTGATCGGGTTGGGTTCGGCCAGGCCTTCCCGGATGAAGGCCGGAAGAATCAACTCGGCGGGGGCCAGGCGGGTTTCGGCGGTAAGCCGGCGCATGGCCGGCGTGGTGCGGAGGCGGCGGGGGCGGTCGCTGGGAAAAGTCATGATCCTGTCCTTTGGCTTTGGTTCAAGCGGTAGTGGGTGTCCGTGGTGGGCATCCCCGGGTCAGGGCGGCTTCCCGCCTGCGTCTTGTTCCGGCTGGAGGGCTGCCGCCACGGCAGCAACAAGCCCGGCCGGCGTAGGCCGGGCCGCCGTGGCAGCCACCGGCAAGCCAAGCGCGGAAGCCTGGTCCGCCGTCGGCCGTCCGATCGCCACGAAACGGCAGCGGCCCAGGGGAAACAGCTCATGGAAGCGCCGCGCGGCGCTGGGCGAAGCGGCGATCACGGCGTCGATGCGTCCCGCGGCGAGTTCGGCGGCGGCGGTTGCAGGGGTCAACAAGGCGTACGACGGCGGCTGATTCTCCCCTGCTCCGTCCTCCGCCGGGATGGCGAGCCTGCGCTCCGCTGCCGCCGGGTAGTCCACCGTGCGGTAGGCCATGACGGCGGTGACGCTGCCGCCGGCCCCTGAAAGTCCCTCCGCCAGGCGCGGCGACGCGATGTCCGCCTGCGGCAGCAGGACCTTGCCGCCCCCGTCCGGCCACACGGACAGCAGGCCGGCGGCGGACTGATCCTCCTCCGGCGCCAGGGCCACAGCAACGCCATGAGCCTCCAGGAGCCTGCGGGTCGCAGCGCCCACGGCTGCGATGCGGGTGGCAGCCGGGATCCAGCGGGCCAGCGCCAGGCCGCGTTCGGCGGCCTTGGCAGCGAGCACATGGACCGTGGTGGCGCTGCTGACTACCAGCCAGTCGAAGGCCCCGGCGGCCAGGGCATCGCAGGCAACGTCAAGGGAATGCTGGTCCGGAGCCCGTTCGAAGTCGATCAAGGGCAGCAGCAATGCGTCGGCTCCAGCCTTCCGCAGCGCCTCCACGAGGGGCAGCGAGCGCTCCGGGCTGCGGGTGATGAGTACCCGCGCCCCCGCCAACGGTGCCTTGGGCATGGCCGGGATCAGGAAGCCTGGAGGTCCGCTATGTCAGCGGCGCCGGCGGCCAGGAGTGCCTCGGCGAGTTCGATGCCGAGCAGTGTGGCACCCACCTCTGTCAGTCCGTCGGTGGCGCGCTTGTCCCGGACGGAGGCGGTGCCGTCCACGGCACACACCACTGCCTCCAGGTGGAGCAGGCTGCCCTTGCGGTAGGCGTAGGCGCCGACGGGCGCCGCGCATCCGGCCTCGAGCCGTGCGAGCAGGGCCCGTTCAGCAGTGACGGCCAGCCTGGTATCCGGATCATCCAGCGCGGCCAGCGCCTGCGCCAGGACTTCCTTCGAACCTTCCGTGGAGCCGGGCCTCGGCGGAGCGTCCGCAGTGCGGCACTCGATGGCGAGCGAGCCCTGGCCCGCAGCGGGCAGCATGACGTCCGTTTCGAGGAACTCGCTGACCGTATCCAGGCGGCTGATGCGTTCCAGGCCTGCGGCTGCGAGAACCACGGCGTCCAGGTCGCAGGACTTGCCCGGAACCACGTCGCTGACGGTGTTGCCCGGCAACCCGGGAACCCGCCCCAGGCGGGTGTCCACGTTGCCGCGGATGTCCACGATCTCCAGGTCCGGGCGGGCGGTGCGGAGCTGGGCTGCGCGCCGCGGCGAACCGGTACCCACCCTGGCGCCGGCGGGGAGGTCGGCCAGTTTCAGCCCGTCGCGGGCACACAGGACGTCGCGGACATCGACGCGCCGCGGGGTGGCCGCGAGGCTGAGCCCCACTGCCGCTCCGGTGGGCAGGTCCTTGAGCGAGTGGATCGCGACGTCGCATTCGTTCCGCAGGAGCGCATCACGCAGGGCGGCAACGAAGACGCCGGTGCCTCCCATCTGCGAGAGCGAGCCGGTGAGGACGTCGCCGTCGGTCCTGATGTGGACGAGTTCCACCGGAAAGCCTCCAACGGCGGCAAGCTGGTCCGCCGTCTGCTGCGTCTGGGTGAGCGCCAGCTTGCTGGCACGGGTGCCGATGCGGACCGTCACTGCTGCGGCGCTCCCCCGGAAGAGGCCGGCTGCCCCGCCCCGGCTTCGCCGGGATAGGGGTCGTGCCCCGTGCCAACGGTGGTGTCTGCTCCGGCGATGGTGGGCTTCTCGCCACGGAAGTTCGCGCAGCAGCCCGGCCGGCAGACGTCGTACCAGGGGCCCAGCTCCGTTACGGCCGGACGGTCGCTGATGTTGTTCGCCACGGTGCGTTCGGAGACCAGGTCCACCAGGCCGCTGACGAATTTGCGGTGCGTGCCCGGCGTGGGGACGCGGGTAGCGGCAAGTCCAAGGTTGGCGCAGGTTTCCAGGGCTTCGGTGTCAAGGTCCCAGACAACTTCCATGTGGTCGCTGACGAACCCCAGCGGCACGATGACGATGCCCTTGACGCCCTGGCCGGCCAGTTCCTCGATGGCGTCGTTGATGTCAGGCTCAAGCCATGGCACGTGCGGGGCGCCGGATCGTGACTGGTACACCAGGGACCAGGGGGCGGCCAGGCCCGATTCCTCTTCCACACGCCGGACGACTGCAGCCGCGGTGGCAAGGTGCTGGGCCACGTAGGCTGAGCCTTCCTCGAACTCGCGGGGTTCTCCTTCGGACCGGCCTGCCGCTTCCGCGTCCCGGGTGGGAATGGAGTGGGTGGCGAACAGGATCTGGACGGGCGCATCGGGAGTGCCGGCCGCGGCGAGCTTTTCCCGGACGTCGGCGAGGCCTTCAGCGGTGCCCTCAATGAAGGGCTCCACGAAGCCGGGGTGATCGAAGTACTGGCGCACCTTGTCCACTTCCAGCCGGCCGTCCAGGCCGGTTTCCGTCAGGGCCATGCCGATGTCCTCGCGGTACTGGCGGCAGCTGGAGTAACAGGAGTAGGCACTCGTGGTGATCATCAGCAGGCGGCGGTGGCCGGCGTCGTACGCGTCCTGCAGGGCCTGGGCGATGTACGGCGCCCAGTTGCGGTTGCCCCACAGGACGGGCAGGTCGATCCCCCGGGCGGCGAGTTCCACCTCCAGGGCAGCCTTGAGCTCGCGGTTCTGCTGGTTGATGGGACTGATGCCGCCGTTGGCGCGGTAGTGGTGCGAGACCTCTTCCAGCCGCTCGTCCGGGATGCCACGGCCGCGGGTGACGTTGCGGAGGAACGGGATGACGTCCTCCTGGCCTTCCGGCCCGCCGAAGGAGGCGAGGAGCACGGCGTCGTAGTTCTTCGGCGCCATCCGTCCGGCTTCGGTGACCGGATTGACGGCGGCGGCGCTGCTGGAAACTGGCAGGTTCACGCGAGGACCTCCGCCACTTCGGCCGGGGAAATCCGGCGTCCGGTGTAGAACGGGACTTCCTCACGGACGTGGTTGCGGGCCTCGGTGTTGCGCAGGTGGCGCATCAGGTCCACCAGGTCCACCAG
Organism: Arthrobacter sp. PGP41; assembly: GCF_002953935.1. NCBI lineage: Bacteria > Bacillati > Actinomycetota > Actinomycetes > Micrococcales > Micrococcaceae > Arthrobacter > Arthrobacter sp. PGP41. The sequence continues at coordinate 2,936,004 of NZ_CP026514.1, forward strand.
CTCCGGGGCCTCAAGTCCCAGGATCCATTCCCAGTCGCCCAGGGCGAACGAAGAAACGGTGTTGGAGATGACCTGGGGGAACTCCCGGCCCAGGAGGCCGTGTTCGCGAAGCATGGCGCCCCGCTCTTCCTCGGGCAGGATGTACCACTCGTAGGACCGGACGAACGGGTAGACGCACAGCCACTCCGCGGGAGCCACGCCGCGGGAGAACGCCGGGGTGTGGTTCTTGGCAAACTCGGCCTCGCGGTGCACGCCCATGGCGGACCATACAATCTCGGTGCCGGCGAACAGGCTGCAGCGGCGGATGTCCCGGATGGCCTGCTGCAGGGCTTCCGGTTTGGGGCCGTGGAGCCACACCATGACGTCGGCGTCAGCCCGCATGGCGGAGACGTCGTAGCTTCCGCGGTGGGTCACCCCGGCCTGTGCAAGCCGGTCCAGGAGGGTCTCGAAGTCAGCGGCGGCGTCGGCGCTGCGGATCAGGTGTTCGGAGCGCTTGAATACCGTCCAGAGGGTGAAAAACTGCTCGGCTGATTCTTCGGTTTTAGTGACAGATTCGGCAGAAGTGTGGCTCATGGTTACAAGTTTGCCTCCTTCTGCCCACCAAGGCGAAACCAACGACTTCTACAGGCGGTAGAAGTGGTTAATGTCACAGTCCGCCCGGGGCCGCGTGCGGCATCGCCGGTTCCGGCTACGGCTTCCGCATCCGGAAGTAGGCTGCACCGGCCGCGGCAGCAAGGCCCACCAGGCCAACACCGAGCCCGATCATCACGGCTTCCAGTTCCGGCTGCGGCCTGACGATGGCGCCAGCGCTCTGCGCTGCACTGCGGGGAACGCCCGCGGCCTGCGGAACAGGGCCTCCGGCTTCCTGCGCTGCGGCGGCGGCAGCATGCGTAGCGGCCGCGGGAACTGGCGCTTCGGGTCCGGCCGCGGGTTCCCCTCCGGGCCCGGGCTGGCCGGCCCCGCCTTCGCCGGCCGGCAGTTCAATTCCGGACGGGTTTCCGCCGGCCGTCCCTGCCGCAGCGCCGTTCAGCTGTCCGCCGGGTTCCGACGCCGGCACGGGCACGGGCACCGCGCCGGAAGGCGCGCCCTGGGCGGCGGTTTCCGGGATGGGGGCGGCAGGTGCCGCGGCTCCGGGAAGTTGCTGGGCCTGGAGGTCCGGCGATGGCGAGGATGGGACCGGAACGGTTGCCGCCGGAGCCGTCGCGGCAGGGAGAAGCGGAACGTCCGACGGCGTCGGGAAGGGTATCGACGGCAAAGGTGTCGCAAGTGCCACGGAACCGGTGGCGGGAGCCGTGGTCACGGCCGGCGCCAGGGAAGTACTGACCGCCGGAAGAAGCGCCGTGGGGACTGACAGTATCGACGGGGCGGCTGCCTGCCGCGCTTCCTTCCCGCCCCGGTTCCGGCCGGGAGCGTTTTGGCCCGCGGCGGCGGCATCGCCGCCGGGCTGCGGAATGCCCTCATCACCTTGGGACGCGGGAACGCCTGTTGTAAGGACCAGTACCGCTCCGACTGCCGCAGCCGCAGTGCCGCGCCGGAGTCCCCCATGGATACCGGTCCGGGACGTGAAAAGTTCGGACCTGTTGTAAACCATAGTCATCGACCCTAGCCACATCGGAAGCGGAAAAGAAAACCGGCGAAGTACCCGGCCGCCACGCCTGGGCGGCGCCGTGATGCCCTGCTGCGCCGCTGACCAGTGGCAACACCTAGCGGACCAGGCTCCGGATCTGTTCGTTCGTGTCGGAGACCACTGCGGCAAGCCCGTTGCCGGCCACCCAGCCCCCCACCACGGCCAGGTTCCCCGCCGACGCGCAGGCTGCCCGGATATCGGCTACCCGCGCTTTATGGCCTACGGCGGCGAAGGGCAGCGACCCGCGCCAGCGGACCACGTCCCAGTCCAGCAGGTTTTCCCTGGTGATGGGGGCGCCCAGCAGGGCACGGGCATCGCGCAGCGATGCTGCCAGGAGTCCTTCGTCCGTGTCAGGGCCACCGGACTGTTCCCCGGCCCCGTCCACGCGCCCGTACGAGAGCCGGACCACGTGTCGCCCCGGACCGGCGGCGTCAGCCAGCCAGTCCCACTTTCCGGTCGCGTGCGTCAGCGCCTTCGCTTCAATACCGGGAGTCTGCGGTGCCACCAGAACGCCCGTGCCGCGCGGCCGGCGGTCCAGATCATGGCTTGCCAGGACCAGCGTGACAAGTTTGACGTCCGGGCCTGCCGGCGGCCGCTTCCCTGCAAGGCCGGGCACTGCGTCTTCAAGCAGTCCGACGGCGGCCGGACCGTCCACTGCCACTACCAGCAGGCCGGCGTCGAACGTTGCCCCTGCCGACCTGACGCGCCAGCCTTCAGGGGTGCGGGTCACTGACTCGGCCGGATTGTCCAGGAGCAGCGTGACTCGCCTGCGGCGGAGGTCGGAGACCAGGGCGGAAATGAGCGTGTGCATGCCGCCCACCAGCCCCGCAACGGCGGAGCCTGCCTTGGCCGGGCCGGCAGGTGCCGGCCTGTCGCCCTGCGCGGCAGGACCAGCCCCCATGCGGCGCTGGGCGGAGACGGCGGCGGCCAGGGATCCGTGGCGCCGCAGCCCCTCACGCAGCCCGGGTGCCACCATGTCGACGTCGAGCATCCCGGGGTCCGCCGAGTGGACGCCGCCCACCACCGGCGCCACCAGCCGCTCCAGGACGCGGTTGCCCATGCGGGCCTTGACCAGTGCGGAGACGCTGACAACGTCCTCTGTGGTCCCGACGGAAGCCGGAAGGAATTTATCGAGGGAGGCACGGAGGGTGCCGATGAGCCCCAGCGAACGCCGGACTTCGGGATCCCACGGGTTGGCCGGAATTCCCAGCACGCCTGTCTTGGGCAACTCACGCGGGCCGTCCGGGAGCTGGACCCAGGCTCCCCCCGGGCGGGGCGGCACGATTTTGGCGGACAGGCCCAGTTCAGCGGCCAGCCCGGACACAGCGTCGGACCGGGTCGCGAAGGATTCGGCACCGCTGTCCAGGGTCAGGCCGGCAACGGTGTGGCTGCCCACGCAGCCGCCCCATTCAGCTCCGGCTTCAAGGAGCGTTACCTGGTACCCGGCGGACGCCAGCCCGCGGGCGGACAGCAGTCCTGAGATGCCGCCTCCCAGCACCAGTGCCGTCCCGGTTGCCGGCGCACTGCCCACTGCCCTACTCCGGGGAGATGGAGTGGATGAGTTCAACCACCCGGGTGAGGACGGCCGGGTCCGTCTCCGGCGGAACTCCGTGCCCCAGGTTGACCACGTGCCCGGGAGCAGCCGCGCCCGCGGCTATGACATCGCGGACGTGGGCCTCAAGGATTTCCCACGGAGCAGGGAGCAGGGCGGGGTCGATGTTTCCCTGCAGCGGCACTGTGCCGCCCAGCCGGCGGTTCGCCTCATCGAGCGGAAGCCGGTAGTCCACGCCCACAACATCCACACCCACGTCCCGCATTGCCACCAGGAGCTCTGACGTTCCGGTGCCGAAGTGGATCAGCGGCGCCCCGAGGTGCCGGACATGGTCCAGGGCGCGGCCCGAGGCCGGTGCCACGTACTTGGTGTAATCCGCCAGGCCCAGGGAACCGGCCCAGGAATCAAAGAGCTGGGCCGCCGAGGCACCGGCCTCAAGCTGTGCCTGCAGGAACATTCCAGAGGCGTCCGCGGCCCAGTTGGCAAGGGCGTGCCACGTTTCCGGGTCAGCGTGCATCATGGTGCGCGGACCAAGGTGGTCGCGGGACGGCTTTCCCTCCACCATGTAGGCGGCAAGGGTAAATGGTGCACCGGCAAAGCCGATCAACGGTGTCTGGCCGAGCTCGGCCACGGTGAGGCGGACGGCTTCACGGATGGGTTCCAGCGATTCCCAGGTGAGCTGCGGCAGCGCTGCCACGTCCGCGGCAGTGCGGACCGGGGTGTCCAGGACCGGTCCCACGCCCGGAACGATATCCACTCCAACGCCGGCGAGCTTCAGGGGAATGACGATGTCGGAGAAGAAAATGCCGGCATCAACGTCATGGCGGCGGACGGGCTGGAGGGTAATCTCAGAAGCCAGTTCGGGGCGCAGGCAGGAGTCCAGCATGGCGACCCCTTCGCGGACCTTCAGGTACTCCGGCAGTGAACGTCCGGCCTGTCGCATGAACCAGACGGGACGCCGGGAGGGCTTGCCTCCGCGGTAGGCCGTGATGAGGGGTGAGTCTGCGGTGCGGCCATCCACCAGCGGGTGGTCTGCGGCGAGGGCGCCGGCAGCGGACGTGGCGGGGCTGGAAGTCATGCCTTTGATTGTGCCCAAAAATAGCTGCAAAAGATAACGACAAAGTGTCATGCGGGGGCCCTGCCGCCGCGCCGTGGCAGGAATCACAGCCCGCGCTCCCGTCCGGCAGCCCGGGGAGTTGTTCTACCGAGTAACGAAAAAGCTATGATTGACCTGCTGTGGTTCTTTTTTCATTGGTGGCTACACACGCCGACATCGATCTTGAGACCGTTGCTCAGTTGAGCAACGGTTCTTCGGAGATCGCCACATCCGCCCTCTCCGGATCGACGGCAGTGACGGGTGCGATAGTCCTTGCCACCTGCAACCGCTACGAAATCTACGGCGAAGCCGCCCGGCCTGATGATGTGGAGGCGGCCCGCGCCGCCCTGGTGGCCAAGATCAGCGAAACCAGCGGACTGAGCGAGCCGCTCGTCTCACGCTCCTTCAGCACGCGCACGGGCCCTGAAGTCAGCCAGCACCTCTTTGCCGTCAGCGCCGGCCTGGACTCCGCAGTGGTTGGAGAGCGGGAGATCGCCGGACAGGTGCGGCGAGCGCTGATCACCGCGCAGCATGAAGGCACGGCAAGCTCCGGTTTGGTCCGGCTTTTCCAGGCGGCGTCCAAGACCGCCAAGGACGTGGGAGCACAGACCGCCCTCGGTTCACGGGGCCTCTCGATCGTTTCCGTCGCACTGGACCTGGCCACTGATCTTTCCGAAAACCCGGACTGGTCCAGCAAGAAGGTTGTCGTTTTCGGAACCGGCGCCTACGCCGGAGCCACCATGGCGCTCCTTCGTGAACGCGGCTGCACCGACATCTCGGTTTTCTCCTCCTCCGGCCGCGCCGAAGGATTTGTTGCCACCCGCGGCGGTACGGCACTGGACGCCGATTCACTGCGGCCGGCGGTTGCGGCAGCAGACGTCATGATCGGCTGCAGCGGTTCCGACACCCGGGTGGAGGCCGACGAACTGGCCGAAGTCCGGGCCGACTCCCCGCAGCCCCTGATCGCCATCGACCTTGCGCTCACCCACGACTTCGATCCGGGCGTCGGCGAGCTTGACGGCGTCGAACTGCTCACCCTGGAATCGGTGCGCCTCGCCGCACCCCAGGAGCAGGCCGAGTCGCTGGCCCAGGCCAGCGGAATCGTCAGTGGCGCTGCCAAGGCGTTCGAGCAGGAACGCGAGGCCCGGTCCGTGGATTCCGCCATTGTCGCGCTGCGCCGCCACACCATGAGCGTCCTGGACTCCGAGATGGAAAAGGTCCGGGCCCGGCACGGCTGCACCGCCGCTGCCGAGGAAGTGGAGTTCGCACTCCGCCGCATGGTCAAGCAGCTTCTCCATGTGCCCACGGTGCGGGCCCGCGAACTTGCCGCCAACGGCCAGCAGGACGACTACGTGGCCGCCTTGGAAGCCCTCTACGGCATCACCGTGGAGCAGCCGGCAGTGGCAGCGCCGCAGGCTGAGTGCCCGGTGGACCACCGGGGCCTCGAAACCGCCTGACCCGCGCCCCCGGACAACCCCCTCTCACTTAATGCGCCTTCTCCGGCGATGCACTCTCACTTGATGCGCCTTCTCCGGCGATGCTCTCTCACTTGCCTGAGGAAAGTGAGAGAGCATAGTGCTGGAAGGCACATTAAGCGAGAGAGCGTCCATCAAAACGGCGCGTTAAGTGAGAGAGCGTCCTGCCAAAAGGCACGTCAAGTGAGAGAGCGTCTGGGGGTTTAGTAGACGGGCTTGTGGGGTTCCACCTCGCGCACCCAGGCGAGGATGCCGCCGTCGAGATGGCTCACCCGCTGGTAGCCTGCCTTCCGCGCCGCGGCAAGGACGTTGGCCGAACGCGACCCCGCCTTGCAGTGGAACACGATGTCCCTGTCCCGGGGGAGCTCATTCCACGCCTCGCCGGCAAGGATCCGGCCCTGCGGGATGAGCTTCGCGCCGTCGATCCGGACGATGTCGTACTCCCCCGATTCGCGGACATCCACCAGTTCAAAGTCCTTCAGCCCCGCCTTGCGCGCGGCGAGCATGGTAGCCAGCTGGGCGGCCGTGACAGTGTGCTCCGTGCCGGAGGGGACCGCCGGCGTAACGCCGCAGAACGCCTCGTAGTCGGCCAGCCCCGTGATGGGCGCGGCCGCGGGGTCCTTTGAAACACGGATCTCGCGCCAGCTTCCGCCCAAGGCGTCGAACAGCGCCACACGGCCCAACAGGGAACGTCCGACGCCGGTAATCAGCTTGACTGCCTCCGTCACCATGAGCGATCCAACGGCAGCGCACAGCATGCCGAACACGCCGCCCTCGCCGCACGAGGGCACCGAGCCTGCCGGCGGCGCCTCAGGGTAGAGGTCCCGGTAGGTGGGCCCGTGCTTTTCCCAGAAGACACTCACCTGGCCGTCGAACCGGAAGATGGAACCCCAGACGTAGGGTTTGCCCAGGATGGCGGCGGCGTCGTTGACCAGGTAGCGGGTGGCGAAGTTGTCCGCGCCGTCGAGGATCAGGTCGTACCCGGCAAACAGTTCAAGGGCGTTGGACGCGTCGAGCCGGACATTGTGCAGCCGCACGTCCACCAAGGGGTTGAGGGCGGCGATGGCGTCGCGGGCGGACTCGATCTTGGGGCGGCCCACATCCGCCACCCCATGGATGACCTGGCGCTGCAGGTTGCTGAGGTCAACGGCGTCGTCGTCGATAATTCCCAGCGTCCCGACGCCGGCAGCGGCAAGGTACAGGAGCGCCGGGGAGCCGAGCCCGCCGGCGCCGATCACCAGCACTTTGGCATTCTTGAGCCGCCGCTGACCCAGCGAGCCGATCTCAGGGATGATGAGGTGCCGCGAATAGCGTTCCACCTCGTCCGGGGTAAGGTCCGGGCCCGGTTCCACCAGCGGATCCAATGACACAGGTGAAACATTTGCGGTGAATGTCGAAGCCATACTTCAATGTATCCCCCGGATACTGCCGGGTCATATTACCCCGCAGTAAAGTGGAAGTAACAGCAACGGAAAGTAGGACAACTGTGGTCCATGAAGCACGGGCTGACCGCCCGTCAGCCGCCGAACCGCAAACTCCCCCGCGTCCCGCAGGGCAGCGGTCCGCCCGGCTTCCGCGTGACGAGCGGCGCGCGCAGCTCCTCAACGCAGCCCAGGAAGTGTTCGTGGCCAATGGGTACCACGGTGCGGCCATGGACGAGATCGCCGAGACGGCGCACGTCAGCAAACCTGTCCTGTACCAGCACTTTCCGTCAAAGCGCGAGCTGTACCTCGCCTTGCTGGAAAGCCATCTGGCCTCGCTTACCGAACTGATGCTGGGCGCCCTGAACTCCACCACCGATAATGACGAGCGCGTGCAGGCCGTCATGCGTGCCTACTTCCAGTTCATCGCCAGCGATGACCAGGCCCACCGGCTGGTGTTTGAATCCGACCTGATCAACGACCCCGACGTCAGCTCGCGGCTGGAGACTTTCAACAGGACGTTCGCCGATGCCATCGCACGCGTCATCGCCGAGGACACCAAGCTCCCCCATCTCGAGGCACAGCTGCTGGGCCGGGGGCTGGCAGGGATGGCCCAGGTCAGCGCCAGGTACTGGCTGGAAACTGACGGCAACCTGGACATCAATGTGGCCAGCGACCTCATCTACCGTTTAGCTTGGCGCGGAATCTCTCGCTTCCCCAAAGAGTCCTAGACTACAAATAAGACAACACCTCGTAGAGAAGCACGAGAAACTTTGACTGGCTGGGAGGCCCCTGTGGAGATTAAGATCGGCGTTCAGAACGTTGCCCGCGAAATTGTGCTCGAATCAACCGAGGACGCGGATTCTGTGGCCAAGGTCGTGGGGGAAGCGATCACAACGGGCAACGAACTGCGACTGAAAGATGAAAAGGGACGCCTGATCATTGTTCCCGGCGGCGCGCTTGGCTACGTGGAAATCGGTGCAGAAGAGGCACGGCGCGTAGGTTTCGGCCAGTTCTAGCGCCCGGCCACAGAACCCCGTCCGCAGCTCGAGGAGAACCATGCTTTCGCTGACCATCGTTGTACTGGCCGCCGCCGCGGCAGGCTTCATTGTCTGGGCCAACGACAAGCGGCATGCCAAGTATGGTGCAGGCCTGCCCGCCGGGGTCGCCGTGGGAGTGGCGGCCTTGAGCTGGACCATCCTGGTGGCGGCCGGGTTCGGCTACCTGCCGGGGCTGACGTGGATGCCGTGGGTCCTGCCAATCGTGCTGGGCGCAGGCGCCGCAACAGGGGCAGCGGTGTACCTCGGCCGCACGCGTGCGCGCCGGGACGCGGAAAGGCTTACGGCGATCCTCCGGGCGTAGGGCCGGCGCAAGGCAACCGGCAGCAGTGGCCGCCATCCCGTAAGGGGTGGCGGCCACTGCTCCTTAGGGACCAGTTGTTGGTGACGAGGCTACTGGCGCCCGGGCACGTACTTCGCCGGCTCGGCAACGGCCCCCGACGCTGCCGCAGCTTCACTTGCTCCCGCAGCTGCCGCGATGTCCCGGTCAGTCACCTGTCCCCCTGCGTCGTGGGACGTGTAGCGGATAAAGACGCGGTTGTAACGCCAGTCGAGGTCGGGATGGTGGTTTTGTTCCTCGGCCAGACGTCCGACGGCGGCAATCAGCTCAAGTGCGGCAACCGCCGTCGGCATCTTGAAGACAGTGACCAATCCGCCATTGTCGGCCCGCCAATCAGGCAGTCCAGCCAAGGCTTCGTCGACTCGTTCCGGGGGAAGGGCGTCTTTGCCGGCCACTGCTGCTCCTTGAGTCAAGGCGCCAGCCGGTGGACAGCGGGGCCTACAAGAACTCGGCCCGGCCTTCCATCGCCGACGACGCCAGCGCATGTTCACGGCGAGGTATGCGACCTGCCGCTTTCGCCAGCCTACCTGCGATGACGGCATGCTTGAAGGCCGCGCCCATCATGGCCGGATCCTGTGCCCGGGTCACCGCCGTGGCCAGGAGCACGGCGTCACATCCGAGTTCCATCGCCAGGGCGGCGTCGGATGCGGTACCGATGCCCGCATCCAGCACCACCGGAACCGAGGCCCGGGACACGATGAGCTCGATGTTGTGCGGGTTAAGGATGCCCAGGCCGGTGCCAATGGGCGAGCCGAGCGGCATGACCGCGGTGGCTCCCAGGTTCTCGAGCCGAAGCGCCAGGACGGGGTCGTCATTGGTGTAGGCGAAAACCTTGAATCCCCGGCTGACCAGCTGCTCGGTGGCGTCCACGAGTTCCACGGCATCCGGCAGGAGGGTGTGTTCATCAGCGATGACTTCCAGCTTCACCCAGTCGGTTTCCAAGGCCTCCCTGGCAAGCTCCGCGGTGAGGACAGCGTCCCGGGCAGTGAAGCACCCCGCCGTGTTGGGGAGGACCTTGATGCCGTGGTCCACGAGCAGCTGGAAAAGCGAGCCGGCCTCATGGGGTGAATAGCGCCGCATGGCCACGGTGGTGAGCGAGGTGCCGGAAGCCAGGAGCGCGGCGCCAAGGCCCTCCAGGCTGGGCGCGCCGCCGGTGCCCATGATGAGCCGGGATCCGAGCGCGACGCCGTCGATCACCAGGGGGTCATGAAGGTCCGGCCGGGTGCCGGCGAGGGTGCTGCGGGTTTCCATCATGGTGGTCAGCCTCCCTGTACTGCCGTGACAAGTTCGACGTCGTCACCCTCGGTGAGCGCGGTGGCAAACCACTGGCTCCGTGGCACCACGTGGGCGTTGCGCGCCACGGCGACGCCCAGCTTCCGGCCATCGGTGGCCTGGCCGTCAGCCGCCAGTGCGCGGCCGGTGACCTCGGTGACGAGCGTGGTGATGGATGCGCCGTCGGCGACTGTATGTCCGGTTCCGTTCAGGGTGATGTTCATGCTGTCTCCTTGGGGTTGGGTGGGGTGGCCGCTGCAGCAGGCCGAACAGCGGCGCCGGAAAAGCGGCCGGGGTTGAAGGGGGCCCAGCGGGGGTCCGCCCTGCCTTCGAGCAGGTCCCGGCATATCGCGGCCGCTGCCGGGGTGAGGAGGACGCCGTGGCGGAAGAAGCCGGTGGCAATGATCAGCCCTTCCACGTGGCTTTGACCTGCAGGGCCGTCCTCCAAGGGGACCCGCCCGAGCAGCGGGGCGTTGTCAGGTGTGCCGGGACGGGCCCGGGCTGTGCATTCCAGCAGCTCAAGTTCTGCGACCGCAGGCACCAGGACCTGGGCGTCGCGCAGCAGCTGGTAGACGCTCCCTGCCGACACTGCCCCGGCGCTGGTTCCGCTGTCCTTCTTCCCCAGTGCGTCCTCACGCTGCGTTGCCCCGATCACCACGGTGCCGTCCTGCCGGGGGACGATGTACACAGGGATCCCGCGGACCAGTCCGCGCACGGTGGAAGTCAGCAGCGGCTGGAGGTGGGAGGGGACGGCGAGGCGAAGAATGTCGCCGTGGACCGGGCGCAAGGGCAAGTGCAGGTTTTCCGGCAGCCCGGTGAGGGCCGCGGCGTGCAGTCCGTTGGCCACCACCGTCTCCCTGGCCGCCACCGTTCCTCCGCCCTCCAGCGTGACGCCGGCGACGGCTCCGTCCCGCCAGAGCAGGCCCGCTGCCCGGTCCGGAACGGCGTAGCCCTCGGCGGCGCCGGCCACGAAGCTTCCGCCGCTCCCGGTTCCGCCGGTGTGCCGGGCCAGGGCACGGCGGAGGCAGGCCACCAGCAGCCGGGGATCCACCTGGTGGTCCGCCGGTGTATCCAGCGCCGAGGCAATGGCCGGGCTCAACAGCGGCTCCCGGCGCCGGGCTTCACGGATGGTGAGGGGCTCAACCGTCAGCCCGTTGGCCTGCTGCACCCCGCGCAGGTCCAGCAGCGCCTGCCGGTCCGCGGCGTCGGCACCCAGGGCGAGGGTCGGCGTCGTAAGATAACCGGGATCCGAACCGGCGGCCGCGGCGAGGCCTGCGGCAAAACCCGGCCAGCGCCCGGAGGCCTCCAGCATGAGTTCCAGGAGGTCCTCCTCCTGGTAGTGCAGCTCGCTCACCGGGGCAAGCATCCCCGCCGCGGCCCAGCTGGCACCGGATCCGGGGGCGTCATCGATGACCACCGCTGAATGCCCGGACCTTCTCACCTCCCAGGCGATGCCGTGGCCGATGACTCCCCCGCCGATGACCGCAACGTCGGCCTCCAGTGAAGAGCCGGGCGCGGGCCGGTACGGGGCTTCGAGCGCATTGGGCATGAGTGTCTCCTTCCCTACGCCGGTATTAGCCGGATCAGGTCAAGCGGTCGGCTCTGACGCCCTCTCAGCCCGGCGCTTTATGACAGCTGCCGCGGCTCCCGCAGTACGAGGCCAAGTGTAGAGGAACTAGGCTGGCACCCATGAATGTGTCCCGCCCTCCTGCCGCTGCATCCCCCGTCCCTGCTACAAACGCCTTTCTCAACGCCGGAGGCGGTTCCGGCGTGCAGGCCGCGCGCCTTTACCTCTGCACGGACGCGCGCCGGGAACAGGGCGATTTCGGGCAGTTCGTCGATGCCGCCTTCGCAGGCGGGGTGGACATCATCCAGCTGCGGGACAAGTCCATCGAAGCCGCCGAGGAGCTGGAGCTCCTGGCCGTACTCAAGGAATCGGCGGTGCGCCACGGCCGGCTGTGGGCGGTGAATGACAGGGCGGACGTCGCAGTGTTGTCCGGAGCCCCGGTATTCCACATCGGCCAAAAGGACCTGCCCCTCAAGGCGGCCCGGACGCTGTTGAACGGCAACGCGGCCATCGGCCTGTCAAGCCACAGCCCGGAGCAGGTGGACGCCGCCCTGGCTGCCGCCGCCGGCCCCTCGGCGCTGGACTACTTCTGCGTGGGGCCGCTCTGGGCAACTCCCACCAAGCCCGGACGGGCCGCCGTCGGGCTTGACCTGGTGAGGTACGCCGCCGCTGCTGTTGCAGGGGCGGAAGGGCAGGAGGACACGTTTGACAGCGGTGTGCCCTGGTTCGCGATCGGCGGCATCGACCACTCCAATGTTGAAGAGGTGGTGGAAGCCGGCGCACGCCGGATCGTGGTGGTCCGGGCCATTACTGAGGCTGATGATCCGGCCGCGGCCGCTGCCTCGCTCCGCAGCGCCCTGGACGGCGCCCGCCCATAACCCCGCACCGGACGGCTGTGCCTCTCCCGGCCGCTTCCGTGCACTATTGACGAAATTCGGGCTACGCTGATTTTCGTGTCACATCATCGGCTGGCCCCCAGTGTCCACGAGCACACCAATGCCCTCGAAGCGGCGCTGGGCGCGCTCCGGAGTGAGCTTGAGCTGCCGGGCGCGTACCCTGACGATGCCGTGAAGGACGCCGAGGCCGCCGTGTCCGCATTGCAGCTGCCGTCCCATGACCTGACGTCCGTTGAATTCATCACCATCGATCCGGCGTCGTCCACCGACCTGGACCAGGCGCTGTTCATCGAGCGCGACGGCGGCGGCTACCACGTTCTCTACGCCATCGCCGACGTGCCGGCGTTCGTTGCCCCGGGCGGCCCGCTGGACGCTGAGACGCGGCGCCGGGGACAGACCTTTTACACGCCGGACGGCCGCATCCCGCTGCATCCGGAAGTGATCAGCGAGGGGGCGGGAAGCCTCCTTCCGGGACAGGACTGTTCCGCGTTCGTGTGGGACTTCCGTCTTGACGGTGATGCGCAGGTCACTGCCGTCACGGTGCGGCGTGCCCGGATGCGCAGCCGCGCCAAGCTCAGCTACAAGGGCGCCCAGGCGGAACTTGACGGCGGCAGCCCCTCCCCTGTGCTGCTCCTCCTCAAAGAAGTGGGCCTCAAGCGCGTGGAACTGGAGCGTGCCCGGGATGGTGCCAGCCTGAACATGCCGGACCAGGAGATTGTCCAGCTTCCCGACGGCGGCTACCGGATTGCCGCCGCACCGCAGCTGCCCGTGGAGGACTGGAACGCCCAGATATCGCTGATGACCGGCATGGCAGCCGCGCAGCTCATGCTGGCCGGAAAAGTGGGCATCCTGCGCACCATGCCCGCCCCGGATGAGCGTTCCCTGAACCATTTCCGACTGCAGACAGAGGCCCTCGGAAAGCCGTGGGACGGCGAAGTCAGCTACGGCGAATACCTCCGCAGCCTGGACCCCACCCATCCCCGCCAGCTCGCAATCCTCCACTCCGCGGGGATGCTTTTCCGCGGGGCCGCCTATACGGCCTTCGACGGCACCGTCCCGGATGACGCCGTGCAGTCCGCCATCGGCGCAGCGTACGCCCATACCACCGCCCCGCTTCGCCGCCTGGTGGACCGCTTTGTGCTGGTCACCTGCGAGGCCTTGAGTAATGGCGGAGAGGTGCCCGGGTGGGTGCGGGATGCACTGCCGTCGCTTCCCGAGATCATGGCCGGCTCGGACCAGCTGGCATCCCGGATGGAGCGCATGGCGCTGGACACCGTGGAGGCGGCGCTGCTGATCAACCACGTCGGACAGGAGTTCGACGCGATCGTCATTTCAGGGTCGAAGCCCCAGAAGGAGAACGGGAACGGCGGCATAAGCCGGAACGGCAACGGCAAGGGCAAGAACGGCAACGGCGGCTCCGGGATCATCCAGATCGCCGAACCTGCAGTGACGGCGCGCTGCGCCGGAGAACTGGAGGCCGGAACCAAGGTCCGGGTGCGCCTCATATCCTCGGACATCGCCACGCGTGATGTGCATTTCGAACTGGTGCCGAAGGTGCCGTGAACCGGGGCGGTTTTGCGGCATAACCGGGCCGCAGCGCGGGCAAAAGCCGGATTTCCATGCCCTTGCGGCTAGACTGAAGGAGTAGAAATGGATGCCCGGTCGTTGATTTCCTTGATTTGAAACCAACAAGCCCGCCCCTACGCGATCTTGAGAACCACCCGCTGGTCACCAGTGCCAGCATAAAGATAGCCCGCGATCGGCTTCCACTGGAATTGCTTGCGCGCCTGAGCGTGCTCCGGAACGGCCTGCCGGCCGGCCCGTTGAGCAGGCAGCGCCATTGCCCAAATGAATAAGGAAACTCCCCGTGAGTGAATTGCATACCCACCAGCTTTTGACGGACGACTCCGGCACCGAAACGCTTGAGCCCGAAGAAACCATCATCTCCGACGAGAAGCCGCACGAGATTGAGGAGAAGTCCTTTGCGGACTTCAACGTCCGCGCCGACATCGTGGAGTCCCTGGCCGACGCCGGCATCACCCACCCCTTCCCCATCCAGGCCATGACCCTGCCGGTGGCACTCTCCGGACACGACATCATCGGCCAGGCCAAGACCGGCACCGGCAAGACCCTGGGTTTCGGTATCCCGGCCCTCCAGCGGGTTGTAGGCCGGGACGACGCCGGCTACGAAAAGCTTGCCGTCCCAGGCGCACCGCAGGCATTGGTCATTGTTCCCACCCGTGAACTGGCGGTTCAGGTCGCCAACGACCTGCAGACTGCATCCCGCAAGCGGAATGCACGCATCGCCACCATCTACGGCGGCCGCGCCTACGAGCCGCAGGTGGAGGCGCTGAAGAACGGTGTGGAAGTTGTGGTGGGAACCCCCGGGCGCCTCATCGACCTCTACAAGCAGAAGCACCTGAGCCTGAAAAACGTAAAGATCGTCATCCTGGACGAGGCTGACGAAATGCTTGACCTCGGCTTCCTGCCCGACGTCGAAACCCTGATCGCAGCAACACCGGCCGTCCGCCAGACCCTGCTGTTCTCCGCTACCATGCCGGGCCCGGTCATCGCCATGGCCCGGCGCTACATGACCCAGCCCACCCACATCCGTGCGGCGGATCCGGATGATGAAGGCCTCACCAAGCGCGATATCCGCCAGCTCATCTACCGTGCGCACAGCATGGACAAGATCGAGGTCGTCTCCCGCATCCTGCAGGCCCGGGGCCGCGGCCGGACCATCATCTTCACCAAGACCAAACGCACTGCCGCCAAGGTTTCCGAGGAACTCGTGGACCGGGGCTTCGCGGCCGCCGCCATCCACGGCGACCTCGGCCAGGGTGCCCGCGAGCAGGCCCTCCGGGCCTTCCGCAACAACAAGGTGGACGTCCTGGTGGCAACCGACGTCGCCGCGCGCGGCATCGACGTCGACGACGTCACACACGTCATCAACTACCAGTGCGTGGAAGACGAGAAAATCTACCTGCACCGCGTGGGCCGCACCGGCCGCGCCGGCAACAAGGGCACCGCCGTCACCTTCGTGGACTGGGACGACATGCCCCGCTGGGGACTGATCAACAAGGCCCTGGGCCTGAGCGTGCCGGAGCCCGTGGAGACCTATTCGTCGTCCCCGCACCTCTTTGAAGACCTGGACATTCCCGAAGGCACCAAGGGACGGCTCCCGCGCGACAAGCGCACCCTGGCCGGAGTTGACGCCGAAGTCCTGGAAGACCTGGGCGAAACGGGCAAGAAGAACGCCCGCGGGGGCCGCGACGCAGGCCGTGACGCCGGCCGCTCCGGCGGCCGTGACAGCCGCGACCGGGACAACCGGGAACGCGGCGGCAGGCGCGAAGGCGGGCGCAGCGGCGACTCCGCTGCCCGCACAGGCGAGCGCCGCCGTCGTACGTCCGAGCCTGCCGCAGCTCCCGTTGCTGCCGGTGATGGCAACGCCGCTGCAGGCGAAGCAGAGCAGCCCTCCCGCACCCGCCGCCCCCGCACGCGCACCCGGCGCCGCAACGGCGAGGTAGTGGGCGGCGACAAGGCCACGCAGCCCGGCAGCAGCGAGGCCTAAAACCCTCCATGACTGACACTGTCTGGGCGCCGGACGGCAGCAGCCTGGTGGTCCACGCAGACAACGCGGACTTCCTTCCCTCGCTGCCGGACGGCGCCTTCACGCTGATATATGTGGATCCGCCGTTCAACACCGGCAGGGCCCAACGGCGCCAGCAGACCACCATGGTGGCCAATGCGGACGGCGCCGGCGACCGCGTCGGATTCAAGGGGCGCTCCTACGACACCATCAAGGGAGCGCTCCACCGGTATGACGATGCGTTCAGCGACTACTGGTCCTTCCTGGAGCCCCGGCTCGTGGAAGCGTGGCGCCTGCTGGCGGAGGACGGCACCCTGTACCTGCACCTCGATTACCGCGAGGTGCATTACGCCAAGGTGATGCTGGATGCGATCTTCGGCCGGGAGTGCTTCCTGAACGAGATCATCTGGGCGTACGACTATGGGGCCCGCGCCAAGAACCGCTGGCCCACCAAGCACGACAACATCCTGGTGTATGTCAAGAACCCGGCGAAGTACCACTTCGACAGCGCCGAGGTGGACCGCGAGCCGTACATGGCACCGGGCCTTGTGACGCCCGCCAAGCGCGAGCTGGGGAAACTGCCCACGGACGTCTGGTGGCACACCATCGTCTCCCCCACCGGCAGGGAGAAAACCGGATACCCGACGCAAAAGCCCGAGGGCCTGGTCCGCCGGGTGGTTGCTGCCTCAAGCCGTCCCGGCGACTGGTGCCTGGACTTCTTTGCCGGCTCCGGGACCCTGGGTGCAGTGGCGGCCAAGATGGACCGGAAGTTTGTGTGCGTGGACCAGAACCAGCCGGCGATCGACATCATGGCCAAGCGCCTGGGTGCCCATGCGGAGCTCGCCGCGTTCCCGCCCAACTAGGTAGCGCTAAGTGTCGTTTTGACCCCTCAAAACGACACTTGGCGCGACTTACTTCACCTCAGCGCGGGCCCTCGCACCAGGGTTACTCCCCCGCGCGCACCACCCTGGTACCCGTCCCCAGTTCCTCAATCCGGGCGAGGACGTCCGGTGAGGTGAGGTTCTCCCCCAGCACGTTGGGCTTGCCGGTGCCGTGGTAGTCCGACGAGCCGGTAATGAGAAGGTCATGCTTGGCCGCGAGCCGCCGCAGGAAGCCGCGCCCCTCCTCCGGATTGTCCCGATGGTCGATCTCCAGGCCCGCCAGGCCGGCGTCGATCATCTCCTGGTAGACGCGCTCCCCCACGATGCGTCCCCGGGAGGACGCCACGGGGTGGGCGAAGACGGGCACTCCGCCGGCAGCGCGGACCAGTTCGACGGCGATGGCAGGCGCGGGTGCGTAGTGCTGGATGAAGTAGCGCGACCGTGAGGTGAGAATGGAGGCAAACGCCTCCGAACGGTCCTCCACGACGCCCGCAGCCACGAGGGCGTCTGCGATGTGGGGCCGGCCGAGGGTAGCGCCCGGGGCCACATGATGGATGACGTCATCCCAGGTGAGGGGGTAGTCCTCGGCAAGGAGGGTGACCATCCGCTCGGCTCGGGTGTGCCGGGCGTCCTTGGCCTTGGTGATTTCCTCAAGGAGCCCCGGATGCTTCGGATCGTGGAGGTAGCTCAGGAGGTGCACGCTGATGCCCTCCTCCGTCCGGCAGGAAACCTCCATCCCCGGTACCAGGGCAACACCGTGCTCAACAACTGCCAGGGAGGCTTCGTCCCAGCCGGCAGTGGAGTCATGGTCCGTCAGCGCTATCACGTCCAGGCCGGCGCGGGCAGCGGACGCCATGACGTCTGCCGGATTCTCGGTACCGTCGGAAACATTGGAGTGGGCATGCAGGTCGATCCTCACCTGTCCAGACTAGTTGACCTTGAGTTCACCCCGCGTATGCCCGGCCGCAACCCATGTCGGCGGACACACCTCCTGGGGAACCGGCCCAGCCGGTGCTCCGCCTGTTCGCGCAGCCGCGGAGCTGGTGAGACGATGGTCCCGTGAACGATGCCGAAAACACCCCGAACTCTGCTTCCCAGCCCTTGGACGAGCGCGTCAACAACCGCTCCCAGCGGCCCAGTTCCGACGCCTTCAAGGCCTTTATGGCCAGCAACTGGGCACCCTCCCACCAGGAACTCCCCGAGCGCGACGCCGTGGCCGGCTACGCCGCGGCCCGGCGCAAGGCCATCTCCAGCCAGTTCAAAGGTGAACGCCTGGTCATCCCCGCTGGCCCGCTGAAGGTCCGCTCCAACGACTGCGATTACCGTTTCCGCCCCCACTCCGGTTTTGCCCACCTCACCGGGCTGGGCCTGGACCACGAGCCTGACGCGGTGTTGATCCTGGAGCCGGCGGAGGAAGGAAAGGGCGACGACGGCGGCAACCACCGTGCCACACTGTACTTCCGGCCCTTGGCGGGGAGGGACACAGAGCAGTTCTATGCAGACTCCCGTTCGGGTGAATTCTGGATCGGCGCCCGCCCCACACTGGCTGAGTTCGAAGCACGCCTGGGCCTCGCGACGGCCCACATCGACCAGCTCGAGACGGCAATCACCAAGGATGTGGGCGCCCCGGAGATCGGCGGCGTTTCCATCCGCCTGGTCCGGAAAGTGGACGAGAACATCGATGCACTGGTGGACACCGCCCGCTACAACACGGCAAAGGACCCGGAGAACCTGGACCTCGAGGTCCTCGATGCCCTCGACGAGAAGCTGAGCGAAGCCCTCTCCGAACTGCGCCTGCTCAAGGACAGCTGGGAGATCGAGCAGATGAAACTCGCCGTGGCCGCCACCGTTGAAGGTTTCGAGGTAGTGGTCAAGGTCCTTCCCCGCGCCCTCACTCATGCCCGCGGTGAGCGGGTGGTGGAAGGCGCGTTCTTTGCCCGTGCGCGCGAAGTCGGGAACGAACTCGGATACGACACGATCGCCGCTTCAGGCAACAACGCAACCGTGCTGCACTGGACGCGCAACACCGGGAAGATCCACGCCGGCGAGCTCCTGCTGCTGGACGCCGGAGTGGAAGCGGATTCCCTGTACACGGCAGACATCACGCGGACCCTTCCCGCCAGTGGCGTGTTCAGCGACATCCAGCGCAAGGTCTACGAAGCAGTGCTGGATGCTGCCGACGCCGGTTTTGCCGCCGCGCAGCCCGGCGTCAAGTTCCGCGACATCCACACAGCGGCAACGACGGTATTGGCTGAACGGCTTGCCGAGTGGGGCCTCCTGCCCGTCACGGTAAAGGAAGCCATCAGCCCCGAGGGCCAGCAGCACCGCCGGTGGATGCCGCACGGCACCAGCCACCACCTGGGGCTCGATGTCCACGACTGTGCCCAGGCCAAGCGTGAACTCTACCTTGACGGCATCCTCACAGAAGGCATGGTGTTCACCATCGAACCCGGCCTGTACTTCAAGAACGAGGACCTGGCCATTCCGGAGGAATACCGCGGGATCGGTGTCCGGATCGAAGACGACATCCTCATGACGGCCAACGGGCCGGTCAACCTGAGCGCCGCCCTGCCGCGCAAGGCCGGGGACGTGGAGGACTGGATGGCCGGGATCTACCGTGAAGCCGACGGAACCAAAGAGTCCTAGCCGGAGAAGAAAAAGCGGGGCTACCGGAAGAATTTTCCGGTAGCCCCGCTTTTGCCTTTGGCCGGTGTGCGCTACTGGCGCGTCTCGCCCGGGTGCTGCTGCTTGTCTGCGTCCAGCTGCCCGTCGGCGGGTTGCCCGTGGTCCGCGTGCTCTTCATTTTGGGGTTGGGCGGGGCCTGCAGCAGGACCCTGCGGCAGCCGGACACCATACTGGGGCCGGCCGTCCGGCAGGTCCGGGTAGCGCACAGCCCGTGCCGGGGCCGGCTGCTCCTGGACGGCGGCGTCCTGGCGCGGCCCGGCACCGGCGTGGTCACCGGGCTGCTCCTGCACGGATGAACCGGCGGACGACTGGCCGTAGGGGTCACTCCATCCTGAGGGACGGGCCGGAGCCTGGCCCGGCTGCGGGGGCTGGTACGGCTGGCCCTGGTAGTCACGCTGGGTATACGGCCCCCCGCCGGCAGCCGCGTCCGAGCGCGTCATCGGCAGCTGCTGAAGGAGCCGGCGCGCCTCGTGTGCGGCTTCCGGCGACACCACGACGTCGTAGCTGGTGGCCACCACCTGGCTGGTGGAGGTGAAGTCGCGCTTGCCCCGCTGCATCGCGTAGGTGACGATGCCGAAGAGCATAAAGAACGCTGCGCCCATCAGCACCGACGCGAGGATGGAAAAGTACCCCGGTGACGGTGCGAAGAAGGAGAGCATGACGCCAACGAACAGGCCGAACCACATGCCGCTCAGCGCTCCGGACAGGGCGACCCGGGGATAGCTCAGGCGCCCCGTGACCCGCTCCACCATCTTCAGCTCGTTGCCCACGATGGACACCATGTGCACCGGGAACTGCTGGTCCGCGAGGTAATCCACGGCCTTCTGGGCATCCAGGTAGGAGGTGTAGGAACCCACGGTGTCGCCGGCGGGGACGGCCCGGGCCTCGTCCATTCCGCCGGGCCCGCCGGCCTTGGGAGCACCAAATATGTTTGCCATACCCCCATTCTTGCCCATGAGCATGTGTGCCGCCTGTAAATTCAGCTAAAAGAGAGCAGACTCGGTAGCCTGTAGGAGTGAGCACAACTCCTACCCGCGTCTTCGTGGCGCGCCTTCTGGGCCTCGACGTCTTCGACCCGCTGGGCGACCGGCTGGGCCGGCTGCGCGATGTTGTTGTGCTGTCCCGTGGAACCCAGGGCGCCCCGCACGTGGTGGGCATCGTCGTCGAAGTTCCCGGTAAGAAGCGCGTGTTCGTGCCCATGACCCGGATCACCTCCATCGACCAGACGCAGATCATCTGCACCGGGCTGGTCAACCTCCGCCGCTTTGAGCAGCGCGGCGCCGAAACCCTGGTGGTGGCCGAAATGTTCGACCGCCGCGTCACGCTCCGGGACGGAAGCGGCGATGCCACAATCGAGGACATTGCCATGGACCAGACCCGTTCCGGGGACTGGTTCGTCAGCAAGCTCTTTGTCCGGCGCGGCCACTCCCTTTCCCCCTTGAGCCGGCTTCGCCGCAATGAAACGCTGATCATCGACTGGGCTGACGCCCTCCAGGGCGCGCGCACCGAGCCGCAGGCCGCCACCCAGTTCGTGGCCAACCATGAAGACCTCAAGCCCGCGGACTTCGCGGAGGCCCTGCAGGAAATGAGCGATAAACGCCGTTTCGAAGTGGCGAGCGAACTGCAGGATGAGCGCCTCGCGGACGTCCTGCAGGAGCTCCCGGAGGACGACCAGGTGGAGATCCTGTCTGCCCTGGACGTCCAGCGCGCCGCGGATGTCCTGGAGGAGATGGATCCGGATGACGCCGCCGACCTCCTCGGCGAGCTCCCTTCCGCCCAGGCCGAAGAGCTGCTCCAGCTGATGGAGCCCGAAGGCGCAGAGGACGTCCGGCGCCTGCTGGAGTATGACGAGGACACCGCCGGCGGCCTCATGACCCCGGTGCCTGTCATCCTGCCGCCCGAAGCCACAGTGGCCGAGGCGCTGGCGCATGTCCGGCGCGAGGAACTCTCCCCCGCGCTGGCCTCCTCCATCTTCATTGCCAGGCCCCCGCTGGAGACGCCCACGGGCCGTTTCCTGGGCGTGGTCCACATCCAGCAGCTGCTCAGGTTCCCGCCGTTCGAACCGCTCGGCAACCTGGTGGACAAGAACCTTGAGCCGCTGTCGGACCAGGCGCACATCAGCGAAGTCGCCAGGACCCTGGCTACCTACAACCTGAACTCCCTGCCCGTGGTCAATGACGCCGGCCGGCTCGTGGGGGCGGTGACTGTTGATGACGTTTTGGATCATCTGTTGCCGGATGACTGGCGAGCCCATGACGGCGAAGCCCCGATAAGAAGGCTTGGTGGCCGTATTGGCTGACAGCAGCGCTCCCAAGAACCCCAACCAGCGGATGCCGGCCAAGGCCGCGGCGAAGGGCAGCCTGGACACGCCGCTCAGCGGCCGCCAGCGGATCCTGCCCAAGTTCTCCCCGGACCCCGATGCCTTCGGCCATGCCACGGAAGGCTTCGCCCGCTTCATGGGCACCCCGCAGTTCCTTGTCTACATGACCGTTTTCGTGGTCATCTGGCTGGCCTGGAATACGTGGGCTCCCCTTGCCTGGCAGTTCGATTCCCGCGACCTCGGTTTTACCCTGCTGACCCTGATGCTGTCCCTGCAGGCCTCCTACGCGGCACCGCTGCTGCTGCTGGCGCAGAACCGCCAGGACGACCGCGACCGCGTCTCGCTCCAGCAGGACCGCCAGCGGGCTGAACGCAACCTGTCAGACACCGAGTACCTGACCCGGGAGCTCGCGTCCCTGCGGATTGCGCTCCGTGAGGTTGCCACGCGCGACTACGTCCGTGCCGAGCTGCGCTCCCTGCTGGAAGACATGCTGGAAGCCCAGGAAGAGCTCCGGACCCATGATCCTGCCGGGCAGGCGCAGCACGAATCCCCGCGCGACAAGATCAGGGAAAAGCTGAAGGAACAGCGTGACCGCCAGCGGAATCCCCGCACCCAACAGATTCCCCGGGTTAAGCCCGGCCACTCCGCCCAGGACCGTTAATGAACGCATCGACCGCCAACCCCGCGTTGGCTGACGCCGTCGCCGCTGCCCTGGCCACGGTCATTGATCCCGAGCTCCGCCGCCCCATCACCGAGCTGGGCATGGTTGAGTCCGTCGACATTTCCGACGACGGCAGGGTCAGCCTTGCTGTCCTGCTCACCATTGCCGGCTGCCCGCTCCGGGACACCATTACGGCCGATGCCACAAAGGCGCTGCTGGCCGTCCCGGGAGTGGCCGCCGTCGACGTTGAGCTCAAGGTGATGACGCAGGAACAACGCGATGCCCTCAAGGAGCTGCTCCGCGGCGCCGGCGGCCAGCGCGGCATCCCGTTCAACCAGCCGGAGTCCCTCACCAGGGTCTATGCCGTGGCGAGCGGCAAGGGCGGCGTGGGAAAGTCCTCCGTGACCGTCAACCTTGCCTGCGCCCTCGCCGCCCAGGGCCTGCGGGTCGGGATCGTGGACGCGGATGTGTACGGCTTTTCGGTTCCTGGCCTCATGGGCATCACCCAACCGCCCACCCGCGTGGATGACATGATCCTTCCCCCGGTCGCCTATGGCGTGAAGGTGATCTCGATCGGGATGTTCGTCAGCGGCAACCAGCCCGTGGCCTGGCGCGGACCGATGCTCCACCGCGCCCTTGAGCAGTTCCTGACGGACGTCTACTTCGGCGACCTCGACGCCCTTTTCCTGGACCTGCCGCCCGGCACCGGTGACATTGCGATCTCAGTGGCCCAGCTCTTGCCGAAAGCCGAAATCCTGGTGGTCACCACACCGCAGGCTGCCGCTGCCGACGTCGCGGAGCGCGCCGGCGCCATAGCCACGCAGACTGGCCAGAAAGTGGCCGGCGTCATCGAGAACATGTCCTACCTGGAAATGCCCGACGGCGGCAGGATGGAACTGTTCGGAAGCGGCGGCGGGTCAGTCCTCGCCGAGCGGCTGACGGCAACGGTAGGCGCAGAGGTGCCGCTCCTGGGGCAGATACCGCTTGATATCCGGCTGCGGGAGGGCGGCGATTCCGGTGTCCCGATTGTCCTCGGGCAGGCGGATACACCCGCTGCCGCGGCGCTGTCCGGCATCGCCGGCCGGCTGGCGGCAAAGCCGCGCGGCCTGGCCGGGATGAAACTGGGGCTGCAGCCCCGCTAGGAAGCGGCTACGTGGCCTCGGTGTCGAAGGGCGCGGCCTCGCCGGGGGGCAAGGACTGGAGCACCCGTTCCGGCCGCCGCGGCGCAGCCTCCGCCGCCACAGCCGCGGCGCCGGAGACGGCAGCCACTGCAGCGGGCGCGCCGGCGCTCACCGGTTTGGAGTCGTCGTCCAGGAGCGCCTCTTTGATGATGCGCCGCGGATCGTACTGGCGGGGGTCGTACTTCTTCCAGTCGACATCATCGATGTCGATGCCCACTTCTTCCTTGATCTGCTCACGGGCACCGGACGCCATGCGCCGGACTTCCTTGACCAGATTGGCCAGTTTCTGGGTGTATTCGGGCAGCCGCTGGGGACCGATCACCAGAACCCCAATGATCAGCAGAAGAAAGAACTCCGGGCCGTTGATTCCAAACACTTTAGGAAGATTACCCTCTCCGGGCTGCCAGTGACGATTTCCGCCCGGGGGCCCGGGTGACTGTGCGTTCTACGGGGTGAAAAAGGCAACGATGCGGTTAACTCCACGTTGCAGCCGCGTGCTGATTGGTTCCTCCGCCGCTTCCGGGGAGGCACCCGCGATACCTGCCGCGACGCCTTCCTCAGCCTGGGTGCCGAGCCGCTGCAGGATAGGCAGGGCATCGTCAGCCTCCTCGGCGGGCAAGTCGGACTCGTAGAGAAAGGTGTGGCCGGGCGTCCGGTAGGTTGCCGACCACGGCGAGGACCGCCACACCCGCAGGGGGCCGCTGTCCTGGCTGGTTATGGCCTGCGGGACGATCCGCTGTTCGGTCACCGTTGCATGGTGGGTTCCGTCGGTCAGCCGCAGCTCCACTGCCGGCTGGCCATTGAGCACGGTGGCCCTCGCGGACTCAAGCCGGAAGCCCATCGCTCCAAGCTCGGGGCATGCCCATCCTTCAGAACGCAACTGGGTGAGCTGTTCCCCGGTCAGCTGCCTGCCGTCCGCAGGTGTCCGGGACGAGACGTGGGAGAGTGCGGCCTGGTTGCCTGTGGCGTCCCCCGGAAGGGGATCTCCTGCCGCGGCAAAAGCACCGGCGGCCAGCACGCCCGCAGCTGCCACACTGCCGCCTGCAGCCAGGGCAAGGACACGGACGGCGCTCCGGGACGACGCCGGCCGGTGAGAGTCTGCAGGAGGCATGGCGGCCAGCTCCTGCGTTCGGGCCAGCAGGCGGGCCGTCAGGTCGTCACTGGCCGGAGGGATGGGAGCATCCCGGAGCCGCTCCAGATACTGGCGCTCCCGCCGCACGGCTGAATGGCATTCGTGGCAGGACTGAAGGTGGCTGCGGGTGCGCTGATGCCTGCGTCCGAATGGGGAACGGGACCTCATGCGCCGTTCAGAGGATACCGGCGATGCGCGGCATGGACAGTTTCCGGCGCGACTGCTGCGGACGCGGATCCCGGTGGGCCAGCTTCTCCCGCAGCATGGTCCGGCCGCGGTGGATCCGGGAACGGACGGTGCCCAGCTTCACGCCCAGGGCTTCCGCCACTTCGTCGTAGGACAGCCCTTCAAGGTCGCACAGAACGACGGCGGCGCGGAAGTCAGGCGGCAGTTCCTCCAGCGCGGCCTGGACGTCCACATCGAGGTTGTTCAGCTCAAAGCTCTGTTCGGGGCCCGGTTCACGGCCGGGAAGCCGCGACTCAGCGTCCTCGGCAAGGGCATCGAACCTGATCCGGGTCTTCCTCCGTGCCTGGTCCAGGAAGAGGTTGGTGGTAATCCGGTGCAGCCAGCCGTCCAGGGTGCCGGGCTTGAAATTCTCCAGTGAGCGGAAGACGCGGACGAACACTTCCTGGGTGAGGTCCTCGGCGTCGTACTTGTTGCCGGTCAGGCGGTAGGCGAGCCGGTAGACTTTCGCCGAGTGGTTGGTGACCACTTCTTCCCAGGTGGGACGGACCCACTCCGGATCAGGATGACTTGCTGCAGGGACAGGTGCCACTACTGAAGATGACATCGTCCACTCCCCTCGTGGAATGCTAACGCCCGGATACTGTTGACATCACTGATTCGGCGCCGGTCACCTTTTGGATGAGCGGATAATAATCATTTCAAACTTGTCTGGGAATTTCCTGATTGTCCGGAAGTTCAGCCGTGGGCGCAACCGCCCGCCTCCGCAGCTGTTGCCACCGGACACAGTAGGCTGTAAAGGACATTCCCCTGCCGCCCAGAAAGCGAAACCCATGAGCGCCGACAAGTCCACCAGCTGGTCCTATGCAGAAGATCTGCCCGCTGAGGATGAGGTCATGCTTCGGGCCCGGGAGCGCTCCTTCGAGCTGGGTGTCACACCGGTTGGACCGGGGGTGGGCGCAGTCCTGACCGTGCTGGCGGCCGCGTCCAAAGCCCAGACCGCCGTCGAAATCGGGACCGGCGCCGGGGTCTCCGGCGTCTGCCTGCTCCGTGGCCTCGGCCCGCAGTCCGTCCTCACCACCATCGATGTGGACGTGGAGCACCTCAAGGCCGCCCGCGAGGCATTTTCCGAGGCAGGCAGCCCGGCCAACCGCACCCGCACCATTTCCGGAAGGGCCGGTGACGTCCTGCCGCGCCTGACCGACAACGCCTACGACCTGGTGTTCATCGACGCCGACAAACCAGGGCTCCCGGGCTATGTTGAGCAGGCCATCCGGCTCCTGAAGCCCTCCGGCCTATTGATCATCAATGACGCGCTGGACAAGGACAAGGTTGCCAACCCCGCCGGCCGTGAAGCTACCACAGTGGTCTTGCGCCAAATCGGTAAGGCAATCCGCGACGACGAGAGGCTTGCGTCCGCCATGCTTCCCACCGGTGACGGGCTGCTGGTAGCGGTCAAGAAGTAGGCACGAAGATACGCTCAGGGCCCGCAGCCTGCCGGCTGCGGGCCCTGAGCGGCACGATTATTCGGTAACGCCGACGAGGCATTCCTTGAGGTTTGCTGCTTCGGCAGCGTTCAGCTCGACCACCAGGCGCCCGCCGCCCTCGAGCGGGACGCGCATGATCAGGCTGCGGCCCTCCTTGGTGACTTCCATTGGGCCGTCGCCGGTGCGTGGTTTCATAGCCGCCATGAGGAATTCCCCTCCATTTTGTCCCAGGACTGATCAGCCCGGGCGGGCTGTGTCCGCATGTCGATCAAGCCGCTATGGCGGAGTGGATGGACACCGCCAAGGCTGAGCGTACTCTGAATGCTTTTTGTCCTTGCTTACTTACCATTATCGCGGAATTACCCGCACGTAGCTAATCGATGGACATTTCCAACGTCTTGCTATTTGAGTCCTGACCTGCACGAAAGTCCAAAAGGCTAGGGTGGATAATCCCCGCCGCCGGGCAATTGGGCCCAGGCCCACAACCACACGATCCAGACAATCTGCAGCAGCAGGAACATGATGACCATGGTCCACCGGTAGGCCCGCGAGCCGGATACCAAAACCGCACCCAGCGCGAGCGGAAACAGCGGCAGGAGCATGCGGAAGGTACTGGTCTGCGGATGCAGGAACACCACCAGGTAGCCCATGTAGCAGGCGCACCACAGCCGGAGCTCAACGCCGAGCTGCCGCACGGGCGGCAGGAACAGCATGGCGCCGAAAAGTGCCACGAAGACGAACGGCGCCAGCAGGCCCAGGACCGGGCCAAAGAGGTCGACGCCGGTATCGAACCAAGGCTTGAACGGCACCAGGTCGTGGCCCCGCCACACGGTTTCCGTCTTTGTATACGCCTGGATATCGCCTGTTGCTGCCCAGGCGGCGGCGGGCCAGGCAAGCGCCATCGCCCCGCCGACGGCGGTGAGGGCGGCCAGCGCCGCGAGGTCGCCGTTTGAGTGGGTTCCTTTCCGCTGCCCGTTGACGGCCGGGCGGGACCCGAACCGCTCCCACAGGTGGCGCAGGAGGAGCAGCCCGAGCATGGCCGCGAACGGGACACCCACCGGACGGGACAGGCACAGGAGCACCACCACCGGGATGGACCACAGGTACTGCCTGCGGACCACCAGCAGCAATGCTGCCGCGAGCAGCAGCAGCGACAAGGACTCGGCGTAAGGCACCTGGAGGATGGCGGACACCGGGAAGGTGGCAAAGAAGGCCACTCCCCATAAGGCGGAAGCATGGGCGGCCTTGTGCCGGAAGAGGATGTAGACAACCAGGGCCGCTCCCCACCCGGCCAGCATGGCGATGATGGTCAGCGAGGCAGCGGGGACAAGTCCGGTCAGTCCGCTGAGGCCTCCGGCCAGCGCAGGAAACAACGGATAGAAGGCCCACGCGTTTTCCTGGACATTGCCGGCAGCATCAGTCGGCAGGACGGAGGGATAGCCCCTGGCGATGACCTGGCCGTACCAGCGCGCATCCCAGATGTTGATGAAGTTCCAGTAATCCGGCTTGGCGGGGAACCATGGATTGGGCCCCTGGTGCAAAGCGGCAGCCATGAAGATGCCGGCGCTGACCAGCCGGGCTGCGAAGTAGATAGCGGTAACCTGCAGCCACCATGTCCAGCCTTGGATGGCCCGCCAGGCCTGTGCGGCCAACGCCTGAAGGGTCGGGACAAATCCTGCCTGGCGCCGTGCCACCGTGCTCACAGCGGGTCCTCATGAGGCGCAGTGCTGTGTCCGTCGGATTCCGGTCCACGCGGAGCTGCCATAGCCACCAGCGCTGCCCGAAGCCCGTCGATTTCCTGCTGTTTGGAGGCGAGCTGGTCCCGCAGCTCATCCAGGACCTGGTCCACCTGGTCCATCCGGTAGCCACGGAGGCCAAGGGAGAAACGCACGCGGTCAATGTCCTCCGGGGCTGCCTGTGCGGGCAGCAGGACCGGAGGAAGGTTGGCTGGCGGCTGCTCGAAACCGGCGCCGGGCAATCCGGGCAGGAGTCCTGCGCCCGTCTTGCCGGAACGCAGCCCCAGGCCGATCCAGAAGACCACCCCAATCAGCGCCATGGCCAGGAAAACCAGAAAAAAGC
Source organism: Arthrobacter sp. PGP41 (assembly GCF_002953935.1). Taxonomy (NCBI): domain Bacteria; kingdom Bacillati; phylum Actinomycetota; class Actinomycetes; order Micrococcales; family Micrococcaceae; genus Arthrobacter; species Arthrobacter sp. PGP41. The sequence continues at coordinate 2,964,506 of NZ_CP026514.1, forward strand.
TCACCGTTCCATCGTGCCAGACGGGATGGGGCGTCGCCGTCCGGACGCTCGGGCTACTCCGGCCGCTGCTCCCCGTTAAGCGAGGGGGTGATGGCAACGTGGAGCACCCGGTCCACCGCTTCAGCTGGATCATCCACCACCTGGATCAGGTCCAGGTCCTTTTCGGAGACCATGCCTTCCGCCACCAGGGTTCCCCTGATCCACTCGATCATGGGACCCCAGAATTCGACGCCGAGCAGCACGATGGGGAACGACGTCACCTTTCGCGTCTGCACCAGCACCATTGCCTCAAAAAGTTCGTCGAGCGTGCCCAGGCCTCCGGGCAGGACGATGAACCCCTGCGCGTACTTGACGAACATGGTTTTGCGGGCAAAGAAATACCTGAAATTGATGCCCAGGTCCACCCACTGGTTCAGGCCCTGCTCAAAGGGAAGTTCGATGCCCAGGCCCACGGACACGCCATTGCCTTCAACAGTGCCGCGGTTGGCGGCTTCCATGGATCCGGGACCGCCGCCGGTGATGACGGCAACGCCCGCCTCGGCCAGTTTCCGCCCCACTTCCACACCCATTTCGTAGTAGGGGCTGCCGGGTTTGGTGCGCGCCGAACCGAAGACGCTTACGGCCTTACCGATGTCCGCCAGGGCACCGAAGCCTTCCACGAACTCGCTCTGGATGCGCAGGACACGCCAGGGGTCAGTGTGGACAAACTGCCCGGGACCCTTGGTGTCGAGCAGATGCTGGTCAGACATGTCCACGGCCGCCTGCTTGCGGCGAAGTTCAAGGGGGCCCTTACGGCGCGGCTGGGAATTTCTGGCCGGATCTGCGTTGATGCTCATTCACCAAGGCTAACCTCCCGCGGGAGGTATCTCTTGAATCACGATCCGCAGGAAGTTGCGGTGATTCGCGTCATAAACAGATGTTGTTCGCTAGATTCTTTCTTATGACTACTCATGTGCCCGGAGATGCCCTTGTCTCCCTGAACGGCGTAAATAAGCACTACGGCCAGCTGCATGTTTTGAAGGACATCAACCTGCAGGTCCGCAAGGGCGAGGTTGTTGTGGTCATCGGGCCCTCCGGCTCCGGTAAGTCCACCCTCTGCCGTGCCATCAACCGCCTGGAGACCATCGAGGCCGGAACCATCAGCATCGACGGGAAAGTGCTTCCGGAGGAAGGCAAGGAACTCGCCCAGCTCCGCGCCGACGTCGGAATGGTCTTCCAGTCCTTTAACCTCTTTGCCCACAAAACCATCCTGGAGAACGTGACGCTCGGACCCATTAAGGTCAAGGGCGTCGCCAAGGCCACGGCGGACAAGGACGCCATGGCCTTGCTTGAACGCGTCGGCGTAGGCCACCAGGCCCCCAAACTGCCGGCGCAGCTCTCGGGCGGCCAGCAGCAGCGCGTGGCCATCGCACGGGCTTTGGCAATGAAGCCGAAGGTCATGCTGTTTGATGAGCCCACTTCGGCTCTGGACCCGGAAATGATCAACGAGGTCCTGGACGTCATGGTCCAACTGGCCAAGGAGGGCATGACCATGATTGTGGTCACGCACGAGATGGGCTTTGCCCGCAAGGCCGCGGACCGCGTCGTCTTTATGGCCGACGGCCAGATTGTCGAAGACGCCACCCCGGAAGAATTCTTCACCAACCCGAAGAGCGAACGTGCCAAGGACTTTCTCTCCAAGCTCCTGACGCACTGATTCGCACCTGAACAAGCACTCCCAGTTCGCACCGAGGCCGTGACCCACGGCCATCAATGAAAGGAATGTCATGAAGGCATTTATGACCCGGCGGAAATCATTCTTCGTGGCGGCTACCGCTGCCCTCGCCCTGTCCCTGAGCGCCTGTGGCGGAGGCGGCACGGGCACCACGGCCGATCCCACTGTGGCCGAGAAGCCGTCCTTCGCTGCCGGCACCACCATGGAGAAGCTCTCCAAGGCCGGCAGCATCAAAATCGGAACCAAGTTCGACCAGCCGCTCTTCGGCCAGGTGGGCCTGGACGGCAAGCCGGTCGGGTTCGACGTCGAAATCGGCAAGCTGATCGCCGCCAAGCTGGGCATCGCCGCTGACAAGATCGAATGGTCCGAGACCGTCTCCGCCAACCGCGAACCCTTCATCGAGCAGGGCAAGGTGGACCTGGTGATCGCCACGTACACCATCAACGACAAGCGCAAGCAGGTAGTCAGCTTCGCCGGGCCGTACTACGAGGCCGGACAGGCCCTCATGGTGAACAAGGACAACGACTCCATCAAGAAGCCTGAAGACGTCAAGGGCAAGAAGGTCTGCTCCGTGACGGGTTCGACGCCGGCCGCCACCATCGTGGAGAAGTACGGGGCAGAGCTGGTCCCCGCCGCAACCTACTCCGCATGCCTGGAACCGCTGCGCAACAAGCAGGTTGAAGCAGTCACCACCGACAACGTCATCCTCGCCGGCTTCGTGGACAAGGAACCGGACGCCTTCAAGCTGGCCTCCGACGAAACGTTCACCAAGGAGCCCTACGGCATCGGCCTGAAGAAGGACGACACCGAGTTCCGCAACTGGATCAATGACCAGCTGGAGTCCTTCGAAAAGGACGGAAGCTACAAGAAGGCCTGGGAGGCAACCGCCGGCACTGTCATTAAGACTGCGCCCAGCCTGCCCGCAATCAACCGCTACTAGGCGGCCCGTTCGTTGCCGGGACCGGTCCGCCGGTCCCGGCAACGCCACGCCTTCCCTTCCGTCCACTCCCAGAGCCGAAGGATCACATGGACGTCATTCTTGAAAACCTGCCCCTGTACTGGAACGGTTTTCTCCGCACCCTCTTTCTTTCAGCCGTATCCGGGATCATCGCGCTCGTGCTGGGCACGCTCCTTGCGGCTGCCAGGGTTTCTCCGGTTGCTGCCCTGCGCGGCTTCAGCACCGTCTACGTCGAGGTTCTCCGGAACACACCCCTGACCATCGCCTTTTTCTTCGCGGCCGTCGTGCTCCCCCGCCTCGGGGTCAAATTTGAGCAGTTCGAGATTGCCGCGATCATTGCCCTCAGTACCTACACCGCAGCGTTCATCGCCGAAGCTGTCCGCTCTGGTGTCAACAGTGTTCCGGTGGGACAGGCTGAGGCCGCCCGCAGTATTGGCATGAAGTTCGGCCAGGTGCTGTCCCTCATCATCCTGCCGCAGGCCTTGAGGACGGTGATCCCGCCGCTGATCAACATCCTGATCGCCCTGGTGAAGAACTCGTCCGTGGCCGGCGCGTTCTTTGTCCTGGAACTCTTCGGCTACGGCCGGCAACTGGCCAACGCCAACGGTGACGCCGTCATCGCGGTGCTGCTGGGTACTGCGTTCTTCTATCTGCTCCTCACCGTTCCGCTGGGCATCCTGGCCAGCACGGTGGAACGAAAGGTGGCGATTGCCCGATGAGCTCAGTCCTTTATGACGTTCCCGGCCCCAAGGCCCGGCGCGTCTCCCTGATCGCTTCGATCGCCGGCTCCGTGCTGATCCTCGGGCTGCTGGCGTGGATTGTCATGACCCTCGCGCAGCAGGGCATTTTCGAAGGCCGGCGCTGGCAGATCTTCACCCGCGGCGACGTGTGGACGCTCCTGGCCAACGGCCTCGGCGCCACCCTGAGCGCAGCAGCCCTGGCGGCGGTTATCGCCTTCCCCCTGGGGCTGCTCCTCTGCCTGCTGCGCATCTCTGACGCGGCCTTCATCAGGATCCCCACCCGGGTGGTGCTGGAGTTCCTCCGCGGCATGCCCGTGGTCCTGATGATGCTGTTCGTCCTGCTGGGCTTCGGTACCTCGCCGTTCATTGCTGTTGTCACCGGCCTGGTGCTCTACAACTCAGCAGTGTTCGCCGAAATCATCCGGGCCGGCATCCAGTCGCTGCCGAAAGGGCAACGTGAAGCCGGGCTGGCCATCGGCCTGACGAGTTTCCAGTCCCGCATGCTGGTCGAGCTTCCGCAGGCGATCCGCCGCATGATGCCTTCCCTGGTGGCGCAGATGGTGGTCCTGCTGAAGGACACCTCGCTCGGCTACATCGTGGCGTACGGCGAGCTCCTGCGCGCTGTCCAGGTGATGGCGGACTTCCTGGGGACGCAGTTCCTGTTCCCCATCTTCTTTGTGGCGGCCGCAATCTACATCGCCATCAACATCTGCGTTTCCCGCCTCGCAGTGTGGATCGAGCGCCGCGGCTCCAAGAAGGCAGCCGGTGGTGTGGCCAAGGCTGAACCCGAAAAGGCCGAGGCACCGGTACCGTAAACAGTTCCAGTTTCCTACAACGATGGCCCGGACCTGCAGTGGTCCGGGCCATCGCCGTTTGAGATTAGTCGGACAACCAGTCCTGCAGTGCCCGCAGGCAGGTCCGAATGGCTTCAGCGTCCACGTGCTCGTTGTCCTTATGCGCCAGCAGCGGGTCGCCGGGGCCGAAGTTCACTGCCGGGATCCCCAGTTCGCTGAAGCGAGCGACGTCGGTCCAGCCGTACTTGGGCTTAGGCTCGGCCCCAACCGCCGCAACGAAGGATGCCGCGGCGGGGTGGTGGAGGCCGGGCCGCGCCCCGGCGGCGGCATCGGTACGGACCACGTCGAATCCCTCAAGGAGTTCCCGCACCACGGCTTCGGCCTGGTCCGGCGTCTTGTCCGGGGCGAAGCGGTAGTTGATCTCCACAACGCAGCGGTCCGGAATGACGTTTCCGGCAGTGCCGCCGTTGATCTTTACGGCGTTGAGGCTTTCCCGGTACTCCAGTCCGTCCACGTTGACGGTTGCCGGCTGGTAGGCCGCAAGCCTCTCCAGGACGGGCGCTGCCGCGTGGATGGCATTGCTGCCCATCCACGCGCGAGCTGAATGGGCAGCTTCCCCCACCGTCGTTACCTCAAACCGGCTGGTGCCGTTGCAGCCGCCTTCCACCGTCCCGTGGGTTGGTTCCAGCAGGATCGCGAAGTCTCCGTCCAGCAGCTGGCCGTGGTTCCGCACCAGCCGCCCAAGGCCGCTCTTGACGGCCTCGACTTCCTCGTGATCGTAGAAGACAAAGGTGACGTCCCGCTTCGGCGAGGCGCCGTCGTCGAACATTGCGGCGGCCAGCGCAAGCTGCACCGCGACGCCGCCCTTCATGTCCGTCGCGCCGCGGCCGTACAGTATCCCTTTGCCGGGAACACCCGATGCCCAGGTGGAGGGTACGGTCCCTCTGGCACCGTCCGCCAGGGGCAGCGGAACGGTGTCCAGATGCCCCGCCAGGATAACCCGTTCCGGACAGCCCAACTCAGTACGGGCGATCATCGAATCCCCGTCCCGGAGCACGCTCAATTGGGGGATGCCCAGCAGCGCCGCTTCTATGGCGTCCGCCAGTTCCGTTTCATTCCCGGACACACTGTTGATGTCCATGATGGCGGCTGTAAGGAGCGCAACGTCCTGGCGGAGGTCGAGCGTCAGGGTGGAAGGGTCCGGAGTGGTTTCGGCAGTCACGAAGCCAGTCTAGTTCGGACCCTGCCGCTGCCCCTCGATAGACTGGGGCCATGACTGAGACTGCTTCTTCCGCCGTGCCCGAAACCTCGAACGCAACCACCGACGAACGCTCTGCCTACGGGTTCGGCGTGGCCACCATTTCCACTGGTGACGGCACCGTATTGGATGTGTGGTTTCCGGCACCGGCCCTGGGTGTTGCGGCCGAGAACCTGCGTTCCGTTGAAAACGCGGATGAGTCCCTCGCCCTGATCGCCGGGAACGGCGCCGACGAGGACCGCGGCACGGAACAGAAAGTGGTTTTTGTCCAGATCAACCTCGATGAGGCGCCGGCCGATACCGCCGATGCGTACCTGCGCCTGCACCTCCTCTCGCACCGCCTGGTCCAGCCCAACACCATCAACCTGGACGGCATCTTCGGCAACCTGCCCAACGTCGTGTGGACCAACTACGGCCCCGCCCCGGTGGAGGGGTTCGAGCTGACCCGCGCGCGGCTGCGGCGCCGTGGCGCCGTCACTGTTTACGGCATCGACAAGTTTCCGCGCATGGTGGACTACGTGGTGCCCACCGGTGTAAGGATTGCCGACGCCGACCGCGTGCGCCTGGGTGCCCACCTGGCCGAAGGCACCACCGTGATGCACGAAGGTTTCGTCAACTTCAACGCGGGAACCCTGGGCACCTCCATGGTGGAGGGCCGTATCTCTGCCGGCGTCGTGACCGGCAACGGCAGCGACGTCGGCGGCGGCGCGTCCATCATGGGCACCCTCTCCGGCGGGGGCAAGGAAAAAATCACCATCGGCGAGCGGGTCCTGCTGGGCGCCAACTCAGGCGTCGGCATCAGCATCGGTGACGACTCCGTGGTGGAGGCCGGGCTCTACGTGACGGCGGGAACCCGCGTCCGCATCCCGGGACCAAAGGATGAGGTGGGTGAAGACACCACCAAGATCGTCAAGGCCGCGGAACTGTCCGGCGTGCCCAACCTGCTGTTCCGCCGCAACTCCACCACGGGCGCGGTGGAGGTCCTCCCCCGCCAGGGCCAGACCGTGGAGCTGAACGACGCCCTGCACGCCAACTGATCCCTCCATGGCACGAAGACGCAGCCTGCGCACCCTCGCGGTACTGGTGCTCACCCTGGCACTGGTAGCCGGCGGCACCTACTCGGCCGTGTTTTTCCTGCAGCGTTCCGAAACCCTCGTTTCGGAACGCTGCAGGGCCGTCATCGGCGAACGGACATCCGAGCTGGCCCCGGACCAGGCCGTCTATGCCGCGCTGATCACCGCCGTTGCGGTGCAGCGCGGACTTCCGCCGCGGGCCGCGAGCATTGCGCTGGCCACCGCCATGCAGGAGTCCAAGCTGCGCAACATTGAGCATGGAGACAAGGCCGGCCCGGATTCCCGCGGGCTGTTCCAGCAGCGTCCTTCCCAAGGGTGGGGAACCGAGGCGCAGATCATGGATCCGTACTATGCGGCGAACGCCTTTTACGACGCCCTGGTAAAGATCCCCGGGTATGAGTCACTGGAAATTACCGAGGCAGCCCAGCGTGTGCAGCGCTCCGCCTATCCCGCGGCCTACGCGCAGCACGAGGAAATGGGACGGACTTTTGCCTCCGGCCTGACCGGCCAGACGCCCGAGGCCGTCCAATGCACCCTTCGGGCGGCCGGCACCGGCGGCGATGCCGCAGCAGTGTCCGCCGAGCTGGACCAGGCATATGGTCCGCTGGAAACAACTGTTGACGGTGAGACCCTGGTGGTCGAGGCCGCGGGAAGCCAGGCGTGGTCCGTGGCCCAATGGGCGGTCGCCAACGCCAAAGGCTTTGAGGTCACGCAGGTCGAGGTGGCGGGCAGAAGCTGGAACCGTGCAGCGCGGGACGGCTGGCAGGAAGCTGCGGGTTCGGAGGGCGGGGTGCGGATCACGGTGGCTGCGGGAGACGCCCGCAGCTGAGGACCGGCGGCTCGGCCAGGCGGGAGGTGGAGACTCCCTAAACCAGGATCTCCACCACTGGCTGCACGTAGCTGCGGAAAAGCTCCGGCTCGCCCATCAGCTTGTTGCTCATGAGGATTTTGTCCGGCTCCATGTACCAGGCCCGTTGTTCGTTCAACGGCAGCTCGATGATGGTCAGCTTGAAGTCACGGGAATCACGGCCCACCTCCATGAGCCTGTCATCCACCATGTCCTCAAGAAGCTGGTCAGCGCCGGTTGCAGCCCGCTCCGCCTCAATCTCGGCGTACTCACTCCTGCGCTCCCGCGCCCAGGTAAGGGCAGCCCCGAAGTGTGCCTGCAGCACCCGCTGCAGCGCGGGTGAATTGCCGAAGGCCTCGAAGTTGGGCGGGGACAGTTCCGGGGACGTCTGGGGATGGGCTTTGAGCAGCTGTTCCCACCAGGCTTCCCACTCTGTCTTCAGGGCACTCAAACCACCAACATCGGCGGTCAGGTGCGAATGGTCGGCGCGGCGGACCTTGGGCGCTGCATGGGACAAGGATGGCTGGCCTGCCCCGTCAAGCCCTGCCGTATCCCGGACGTACAGGGCTATCATCATGGGCCCTGACGTGTCCGTGGTGATTTGCCACCTGGTACCGCTTGTCTGGTGCATCCGATGTCCTTCCGTGGCGTGCTCTTACCGGGGTTGGGTGATCGGGCAGCGCCCCCTGCTAATCAGTGTATTCCCCCCAATGCCCACGTTAGTGGCTGTCATCACATCCCGTCGAGGTGCCTTTCCAGGACGTCAACGCACATTTCGTGCGTCATCCATCCGGGTTGCAGCAGTGCATGCATGCACAGCCCGTCGAGCGTTGCCAGCAGCCGCTCCGCCTCCAGCACAAGGCTTTCCTGCGGCTCGCCCTCCGGCATCAAGGCGCTGACCACGCTTCCCACAATGACCGCAACCTCCCGGTGGCTCCGGTCTGCCTCAGCGGCGAGGAACGGCCGGACCCTGGCAGCATTCTTGAACGCCATCCAGGCGCACGCCTCCAGCGCCCGCTGCTCATCCAGGGGCAGGATTCCGCACAGCAGGGTTAAAACTGCCCCGCGGTGCCCGGCGGAGCCGGGCACTGCATCGTGCACAGCGGGCAGAGATGCTTCAAGGCGGCCTACGATGCGGTCCACCACCGCAGTGAAGGAGAAGGAGAGCAGTTCCTCGCTCCCGGAGAAATAGTGCCGTACGGAACCGACAGCCAACCCGGCTTCATCGGCCACTTCCCGCAGCGAGGCCCGTTCCAGCCCGTCACCTGCAATGATCCGGAGAACTGCTTCAACCACGTCCTGGCGCCGGGCTTCGGCATCTACTATTTTGGGCACTACTTCTATTTAGCATGGATGTGCTCTATTGCGGGCCCCGGCATGCCGTGCATGCATGCATCGGACATGGCACCTGCTGCCCGGCATCCGGGACGAGGCGGCAGCGGCCGGTGATGTTGGGATAGCGTTGAGGCATGAAAATTCTGGTCACCGGAGGCACCGGCTACATTGGTTCCCACACTGTTTTGTCCCTGCAGGAAGCCGGCCATGACGTCGTGGTCATCGACAACCTGGTCAACTCCAGTGAAGAGTCCCTCCGCCGGGTAGCCGAACTCAGCGGGAAGACTGCCGAATTCCATAATGTCGACCTCGTGGACGAGGCTGCCGTAGAGCGGGTCTTCGCCGCCGGAACCATTGACGCCGTGATCCACTTTGCAGGGCTGAAAGCCGTGGGCGAGTCCGTCCGCGAGCCGCTCAAGTACTACTACAACAACCTGGTGGGGACCCTGAACCTCATCCGGGTGATGGACCGCCACGATGTCCGGTCCATCGTGTTCAGCTCCTCAGCCACCGTCTACGGCGAACACAACCCCATCCCCTACGTCGAAAAGATGGAGATCGGGGCCAACAACCCCTACGGCCGCACCAAGGAGCAGATCGAGGACATCCTCTCGGACCTCGGGTCAGCCGACACCCGCTGGCACATTGCCCTGCTGCGCTACTTCAACCCGGTTGGCGCCCACCCCTCCGGCCGGATCGGCGAGGACCCCCAGGGCATTCCCAACAACCTGGTTCCGTTCATCGCGCAGGTGGCCGTGGGCCGCCGGGAAAAACTGATGGTGTTCGGCGGCGACTATGACACTCCCGACGGCACGTGCCTGCGCGACTACATCCACGTCGTCGACCTAGCCGAGGGCCACGTGGCCGCGCTGAACCACGTTGCGGACCGTGCCGGTGTGTTCCGCTGGAACCTTGGCTCCGGCAAGGGCTCCTCCGTCCTGGAGGTTCTCCGCTCGTTCGAGAAGGCGGTGGGCAGGCCTATCCCCTACGAGATCACCGGCCGCCGCGCGGGCGACCTCCCGGCCTTCTGGGCCGACGCCACCTCCGCCCTGGCCGACCTCAGCTGGGCCACCACCAAGACAGTGGACCAGATGTGCGAGGACCACTGGCGCTGGCAAAAGAACAACCCAAATGGCTACTTGGCTTAAAACCGCAACGCGGGGTCACTTAACGTCCTTCCAGGACGATTTATCGGGCGTGGAGTGACCCCGCGTTGCTTTAAGTGGTGATGAACGACGGCGGCTGCCCACCTCGCAAGGTGGGCAGCCGCCGTCGTAATTGCAGTTATTGGTCCGGAGGCTAGCGGACCGGGTAGTCCCGCTCCGGCTCGCCGATGTACAGCTGGCGGGGGCGGCCGATCTTGGTGTTGGGGTCGCTGATCATCTCGCGCCACTGGGCAATCCAGCCCGGGAGGCGGCCGATGGCGAACAGCACCGTGAACATCTTCTCCGGGAAGCCCATGGCCTTGTAGATCAGGCCGGTGTAGAAGTCCACGTTCGGGTAGAGCTTGCGCTGGATGAAGTAGTCGTCGTTCAACGCCTTCTCTTCCAAGCGCAAAGCGATGTCCAGCAGTTCGTCGTTGCCGCCGAGCTTGCTGAGGATCTCGTGGGCCGTGGCCTTGACGATCTTGGCGCGGGGATCGTAGTTCTTGTAGACGCGGTGCCCGAAGCCCATGAGGCGGACGCCGTCTTCCTTGTTCTTGACCTTCTCCATGTAGTCCTCGGGCTTGGTGCCGTCGGCCTGGATCTGGCGGAGCATCTTGAGCACGGCCTCGTTGGCGCCGCCGTGGGCCGGGCCGAAGAGCGCGTTGATCCCTGCGGATACTGAGGCGAAGAGGTTGGCGTTGGAGGAGCCCACCAGCCGCACCGTGGAGGTGGAGCAGTTCTGTTCGTGGTCCGCGTGCAGGATGAGCAGCAGGTCCAGTGCCTTCGCGACGACGGGGTCCACTTCGTACTGTTCGGCCGGAAGCCCGAAGCTGAGGCGCAGGAAGTTCTCCACCAGGTTGTGGGAGTTGTCCGGGTACAGCATGGGCTGGCCGATGGACTTCTTGTGCGCATACGCCGCGATGACCGGGAGCTTGGCCATCAGGCGGATCGTGGAAACTTCCACCTGTTCTGCGTTGAACGGGTCCAGCGAGTCCTGGTAGAAGGTGGACAGCGCGGAAACGGCCGAGGAGAGGACGGGCATGGGGTGCGCGTCACGGGGGAAGCCGCCGAAGAAGCCCTTGAGCTCCTCATGCAGCAGGGTGTGCCGCCGGATCTTCTGGTCGAACGCGTCCAGCTCCGTGGGCGTGGGCAGGTTGCCGTAGATCAGCAGGTAGGACACCTCGAGGAAGCTGGAGTGCTGCGCCAGCTGCTCGATGGGGTATCCGCGGTACCGCAGGATGCCCGCATCGCCATCGATGTAGGTGATGGCCGAGGTGGTGGCTGCGGTGTTCATGAAGCCAGGGTCAAAGGTGACTGCGCCCGTCTGCTTCAGCAGCTTGGAAACGTCGTAGCCTTCGTTCCCTTCAATAACCTGGATGCGCGGGAGCTTAAGCTCGCCTCCTGCGTGGAGCAGGGTCGCTGCGTTGTTGGTCTCAGTCATGGAGTCCCCTTCATGAGGCTTCTGGGCCTCTGTCGAAAGCTTGATCCAACATCAGGTGAGCCGCGCACTGACCCTGAGAACACAGGTTCCAACACCCGGGCTGCCTTCTTGTAGAGGGCCACCATTGATAGTCACTTAAAAAGTACCCGCTCCTTGGCGGGTGTCACTAATCCAAGACGCGGCCGAAGCCCCTAAAATAGGGCCCTTGTGGCGCGAGTCACACCATTGTTACGGTGCTGTTCTACTGCCGCGCCGGTGCCAGCCGGGACACTGCGGCATCGATGCGCTCATCCGAACCCGTCAAGGCCACGCGGATGTAGCCGTTGCCCGCCTCGCCGTAGAAAACCCCGGGGCCCACAACGATGCCGCGCTCTGCCAGCCGCCCCACTGTGTCCCACGTGCTCTCCCCCGCGGTGGACCAAAGGTACAGTCCGGCGTCGGAATCCTTGATCTCCAGGCCGAAGTCCAGCAGGGCCGGGACCAGCCGTTCGCGGCGCCCGCGGTACAGGTCCTTCTGCGCCTCTACGTGGGCGTCGTCGCCGAGCGCCACCCGCATGGCCTCCTGGACCGGGTAGGGGACAATCATGCCTGCGTGCTTGCGGCTGTTGACCAGGTTGGGCATCAAGTCAGGATCTCCGGCCACAAATGCCGCGCGGTAGCCTGCCACGTTGGACTGCTTGCTGAGGGAGTAGACGGCGAGGAGCCCCCGATGGGAGCCTCCTGCTACCCGGGGGTCCAGGATACTGGGAACGGCCTGGCCGCCGCGCTGGACGTCCCAATCGCCCCAGCCCAGCTCTGCGTAGCACTCGTCCGAAGCCACCACGGCGCCCAGCCCACGGGCCTGGTCCACGAGCGTTTTCAGGGATTCCACGCCCCGGACACTGCCTGTGGGGTTTCCGGGCGAGTTGACCCAGATGAGCCTTACCCGCGCCCGCGTGGCGTCGTCGAGTTCGTCCAGGTTGTCCGTCGCCACGGACGCGGCACCGGCGAGGGTGGCCCCGATGTCATAGGTGGGGTAGGCCACCTTGGGGCGCACGACGACGTCTCCGGGCTTAAGCCCCAACAGGAGCGGCAGCCATGCCACCAGTTCCTTGGAGCCCACGGTGGGCATGATGTTGCGGGGATCGAGGCCGGCAACCCCGCGGCGCCGCTCAAACCACCCCGCAATCGCTTCGCGGAGGGCCGGGGTGCCATGGACGGTGGGGTATCCCGGGGCGTCGGCGGCCGCCTTCAGCGCATCCTGGATCAGGGCGGGGGTGGGGTCAACGGGGGTGCCGATGGACAGATTGACGGCCCCGTCCGGGTGCTGCGCGGCCTTGGCGGCATACGGCGCCATGGCCTCCCACGGGTAATCAGGCAGGTCCAGGCCAAAGGTTCTTTCTGCTGCGGTCACGGTCCCTGCCCGGGTCAGTGGTCTTGGTTCTGCGGCGGCAGCGCGGCGATCATCGGGTGGTCCTTGCCCGTGTTGCCGATCTTCGCGGCGCCTCCAGGGGAACCGAGGTCATCAAAGAACTCCACGTTGGCCTTGTAGTAGTCCGCCCATTCCTCCGGGGTGTCATCCTCGTAGTAAATGGCTTCAACCGGGCACACCGGTTCACAGGCACCGCAGTCCACGCACTCGTCCGGATGGATGTACAGCGAACGCTCGCCTTCGTAGATGCAGTCGACGGGGCACTCCTCAATACATGCCTTGTCCTTGACATCTACACACGGCTGCGCGATTACGTACGTCACGTCCCTGGCCTCTCCACGTTGGTTCCGGCGACCGCCGGTTCTTGCATCCGGCAACTGCGGCCGGACTCTTGACATCTGAGCCTATTATCTCCCAGCCCGTTCCCGCGAACCTAGCCGGGGCACCTAGTATGAACTGGTGAGTCAGCCTATACCCACTCCTTCCGGGTTCCTCTCATCCGCAACGCCTGGAACGAGGGTTGTGGTGCGCTACCGCATAGAGGACGGGCTCACGGATGCCCTCGGGCACCTCCTGGCCTGCGACGCCGGTGCGTGCACCATCCGCACGCGGCAGGCCGACGTCGTCATTCCCCTGGACCGTGTGGTGGCTGCCAAGGAAGTGCCGCCGGCACCGGAGCGCCGCCGGCCGCGCGCCTAGGCGGCCCACGCTGCGCAGGGACTGCCTCTGCAGCGCGCCATCGTCTCGATGCTGGGCGGATGGATACATGCCCCGCGCCACCCTGCGCACCGTGCCGTCAAGCACGCCCGCATCAATGGTCCGGCGGGAGACGCCCGCCTGCCGCAGGACGCGGGCGCCCGCTACTCCGAGGGCAATTCATTGCGCGGGGACTGCGCCCGCGCACCAAACCCGGGCCTTACTGCTCAGGGCGGAACGCAGAATGCCACCGGCACAGGGCCGGTGGCATTCTGGGGAACGCGGGGTTGCTAGACCTTGGCGCGGGCGCGGTTGGCCTTGGCACGCTCGTTGGTGTCCAGGATGACCTTGCGGATGCGGATTGCTTCCGGGGTAACCTCCACGCACTCGTCCTCGCGGGCGAACTCAAGGGACTCTTCGAGGGTCAGGTCGCGCGGCGGCGTCAGGTTCTCGAAGGTGTCGGAGGAGGCTGCACGCATGTTGGTGAGCTTCTTTTCCTTGGTGATGTTGACGTCCATATCGTCGGCGCGGGAGTTCTCGCCCACGATCATGCCCTCGTAGACCTCGGACGTGGGCTTCACGAAGAAGGAGCCGCGTTCCTGCAGGTTGATCATGGCGAACGGGGTCACAACGCCGGCGCGGTCAGCGATCATCGAGCCGTTGGTGCGGTACTCGATGGGGCCGGCCCACGGCTCGTAGCCCTCGGAAATTGAGGCTGCGATGCCTGCGCCGCGGGTGTCCGTGAGGAACTTGGTACGGAAACCGATCAAGCCGCGGGCCGGGACGATGAACTCCATCCGGCACCAGCCGGTGCCGTGGTTGGCCATGTTGGTCATGCGGCCCTTGCGGGCTGCCATCAGCTGCGTGACGGCGCCGAGGTACTCTTCCGGCACGTCGATGGTCATGTGCTCCATCGGCTCGTGGACCTTGCCGTCGATGGTCTTTGTGACAACCTGCGGCTTGCCCACGGTCAGCTCGAAGCCTTCGCGGCGCATCTGCTCAACCAGGATGGCCAGCGCGAGCTCGCCACGGCCCTGGACTTCCCAGGCGTCGGGACGCTCGGTGGGCAGAACCTTGATGGAGACGTTACCGATCAGTTCCTTGTCCAGGCGATCCTTCACCTGGCGGGCCGTGACCTTGGCACCCTTGACCTTGCCGGCCAGCGGCGAGGTGTTGATACCGATGGTCATGGAGATCGCGGGATCGTCCACGGTGATCAGCGGCAGCGGCTGCGGGTTCTCGGCATCGGTCAGGGTCTCACCGATGGTGATTTCCTCGATGCCGGCGACGGCGACAATCTCGCCCGGCCCGGCGGATTCTGCCGGAACGCGGTCCAGCGCCTTGGTGGCCAGGAGCTCGGTGATTTTGACGTTCTTGAGTTCACCGTTGGCGCGGGCCCAGGCAACTGTCTGGCCCTTGCGCAGGGTGCCGTTGTAGATGCGCAGCAGCGCCAGGCGGCCCAGGAACGGGGAAGCGTCCAGGTTCGTGACGTGCGCCTGCAGGACACCTTCGGGGTTGTAGGTGGGAGCCGGGATGTGCTCGATGATGGTCTTGAACAGCGGCTCAAGGTCCTCGTTGTCCGGGGCGGCACCATTGGCGGGCTGCTCCAGCGACGCGCGGCCAACCTTGGCGGCGGCGTAGACAACCGGAACCTCAAGGACCTTGTCCAGGTCCAGGTCCGGCACCTCATCGGCAAGGTCGGAGGCCAGGCCCAGGAGCAGGTCCATGGACTCGTGGACCACTTCGTCGATGCGGGCGTCGGGACGGTCGGTCTTGTTGACCAACAGGATCACGGGAAGGTGCGCAGCCAGGGCCTTGCGCAGCACGAAGCGGGTCTGGGGCAGCGGGCCTTCAGAGGCATCAACGAGGAGGACAACGCCGTCAACCATGGACAGGCCGCGTTCCACCTCGCCACCGAAGTCGGCGTGGCCGGGGGTGTCAATGACGTTGATCGTGATGGTCTGGCCGTTGGAGGACGGACCGTTGTAGGCCACCGTGGTGTTCTTGGCCAGGATGGTGATGCCCTTTTCGCGCTCCAGGTCACCGGAGTCCATCACGCGGTCTTCGAGGTGGTTGTGCTCGGCAAAGGAGTTGGTCTGCTTGAGCATGGCGTCGACCAGCGTGGTCTTGCCGTGGTCAACGTGGGCCACAATCGCGACGTTGCGGAGGTCACTGCGTGATGCAGTGGCTACCGCGGTGTTGGTGGTGGTTTCAGACATGCGTAATGGCTCGATTCAGTGGGTCAGCTTTGAGGCATCGCGACATTTCCAACTGGAACGCACGACGGATCCGGCCCTTAGCACAGGGCACCTTCCCCAAGTCTAGCCGCACAGGCATTTATTGGCCTAAATTTTTCATCTGTCCGCGGATCCGGCGGCCCGCCAACCGCCCCGCCGCGGCGCATGTTTGTGGGCAAGATCACTGGCGGATCCTGCGGCGATGCCACATGATTGCTCTGACATACCGCGCGAGCCTGAAAGACACCAGATGCGAAATGCCTTGGCCGCCGTGGCCTGGAACCGCCGCCGTACCGCGGCCGGAGCCGTTGCGGTTATCGCCGTGACCGGCGCCATTTTCCTCTCCGGCTGCGCCCTGCCCGCCCCGTCCGTCGAGGGCCCAGCGTTCGTGTCCGCGGGGGCTGCCGCTTCCGGCGTCCTCAACCCTGGCAACGGCCGGCTTGAGGCGGTGGTCCCGGAGATCGGCAGGACCGTCCTCCTGATCGGCGATTCACAATCCGAGCCGGCCGACGGCTGGCCGCGCCTGGGCCTGGCCGCTGCGGGATACCGGGTGTACTTCTGCGGCAGGGGCGGCACCGGCTTTGTCACGTCGAAAGGTGCCACCGGCAACTACATCGATGCGCTCCTGCGCGGTGACTGGCTGCTCCCGGCCGGCACGCCCGCGTTGATCGTGGTGCAGGGCGGCGGCAATGATGCCACCAGCGGGGCCAGTGACAGCGCCATCGTTGCCAATGCTGAGCGCCTGATCGGGGAGCTCCAAAGGCGGTACCCGGGCACGCGCCTGGCGATGATCGGAACACTGGCCCGCGGCGAAGGCCATGGCGGAGGCCGGCGAAGCGAAGTCGACGCCCTGCTCGGCTCCGTGGCGGCGGCCCACGGCCTGCCCTTTGTATCCGTGGGTGACTGGCTAACCAAATACGGCCTTGTTAAGGACCTCGCGGATTCCGTGCATATGAACCCGGGGGGCCGCCGGGCGCTGGGCACGCTCCTTGAGGGCCACCTCCGCGAGCTGGGCTTGGAGCGAAAGCCGACGGCTGACGCTCACCCGCTGCTGGATGCGCGCACCGGAGACGCGGGTCTGGGCCAGGACTGAAAACAGCAACGGCCGGCGCCGGAGTCTGATACCCCGGCGCCGGCCGTTCCGCGTTGCTGCCGCCTGGCTACGCCACTTCCGGCGGCAGCATCAGCTTGGCGCCGGGAATGGCATTGAGCAGGGCCTTGGTGTAGTCCTGCTGCGGCGATTCGAAGACGTCGTCCGTGGATCCGGTCTCAACCAGGCGCCCCTTTTCCATAACGCAGACGTGGTCCGCGATCTGGCGCACCACCGCAAGGTCGTGCGTGATGAAGAGGTACGTCAGGCCGAGGTTCGACTGCAGGTCCGCCAGGAGGTTCAGCACCTGCGCCTGGACCAGGACGTCCAGGGCGGACACCGCTTCATCACAGATGATCACTTCGGGATCCAGCGCCAGCGCACGGGCAATGGCCACGCGCTGCCGCTGCCCGCCTGAGAGCTCGTTCGGGTACCGCTGCATGGCGGACTGCGGAAGGGCCACCTGGTCCAGCAGTTCCCGGACCTTTTTCTCGCGGGTCGCGTTGTCGCCGATCTTGTGGACCCGCAACGGCTCTTCAATGGTGCGGAAGATGTTGTACATCGGGTCAAGGGAACCGTATGGGTCCTGGAAAATGGGCTGGACCCGGCGGCGGAACCTGAAGAGTTCCGCAGGCTTCAGGGCAGACGTGTCCAAGCCATCAAACAGGATCCTGCCCTCGGTCGGCTTCTCCAGCTGGAGCACCATCTTGGCCACGGTGGACTTGCCGGAACCCGACTCCCCCACGATCGCCGTCGTGGTTCCCCGCTTGACGTCGAAACTTACGCCGTCAACGGCGGCAAAGTCTGAAGCTTTCCCGAAACCCTGCCGGAGCCTGTAGACCTTGCGCAGGTCCTGGATCTGCAGGACGTTGTCCGCCGCTGCTGCTTCCGCAGCCGGGGCCAGGAGGTCCGCCGTTTCCACGCCCTGTTCCTTGGCGGCCTGGATACGCCGGCTGGCCAGCGAAGGAGCGGACTCGACGAGCCTCTTCGTGTAAGGGTGCTGCGGGTTGCGCAGCAGTTCCAGCGAAGGCCCCGCTTCCACAACCTGCCCCTGGTACATCACCACCACCTTGTCCGCCCGTTCTGCAGCCAGGCCCAGGTCGTGGGTAATGAGCAGCACCGAGGTGCCCAGTTCCGTGGTCATGGTGTCCAGGTGGTCGAGGATCTGCCGCTGCACGGTCACATCCAGGGCGGACGTCGGCTCATCGGCAATGAGCAGCCGCGGCTGGCAGGACAGTCCAATGGCAATAAGCGCGCGCTGCCGCATGCCGCCGGAGAACTCGTGCGGATACTGGTTGGCACGCCTGCGCGCATCCGGAAGCCCGGCTTGGGACAGTACCTTGGCAATGTCCTCCGGCCCGCTCGGCCTGCCGTTGGCGCGCAGGGTCTCCTTGACCTGGTATCCGATTTTCCAAACAGGGTTGAGGTTGGACATGGGGTCCTGCGGCACCATGCCGATGGTATTGCCGCGCAGTTCGATCATCCGCTGCTCTGTGGCGTGGGCGATGTCCTCGCCGTCGAGCAGGATCTGGCCGCCGGACACCCGGCCATTGTTGGGCAGCAACCCAATGGCTGCCAGCGCCGTCGTGGATTTGCCGGAACCCGACTCCCCAACGATGGCCACCGTCTCACCGGGCATGATAGTCAGGTGCGCATTGCGGACTGCCTGGACGTCCCCGCCGCTGGTCTTGAACGTTATGGCGAGGTCGCGGATTTCCAGCAGCGGCCTCACTCCGGTGGTGCCGGCCTCATCGATGCGGATTTTTGGAGTGGTCATCTCGTTATCTCTCATCGCTGACGGCTCTTGGGGTCGAGGGCGTCACGTACAGCATCGCCCAGCATGATGAAGCTCAGGACCGTGATGGACAGGGCCGCGGCCGGATAGAGCATGATTTCGGGCCTGGTTCGAATGGACGCCTGGGCGCCGGCGATGTCATTGCCCCAGGACATGATGCTCTGCGGCAGGCCTATGCCCAGGAAGGACAGGGTGGCTTCGGCCACGATGAACACGCCGAGTTCCAGTGTGGCAAGGACGATAATCGGGGCGAGTGCATTCGGCAGTACGTGCCGCACCAGGGCCCCGAACTTGGAGACGCCCAGGGCACGCGCCGCGGTGACGAAGTCAGCGTTGCGTACCTCAATGACGGCGCCGCGGGTGATGCGTGCCATCTGCGGCCACGCCAGCAGCGAAATCACAAAGACCACCGTCCAGACGCCCTTGTTCTCGCGGAAGAGGGGAAGCTGGGTGATGACCAGCGCGCCGAGGATCAGTGGCAGGGCGAAGAAGATATCACCCAGGCGTGCGAGCACGGCGTCAATCCAGCCGCCGTAGTAACCGGCCAGGGCACCCACGGTGACACCGATGACCAGGACGCACAGCACGGAGAGCAGGCCTACTGACAGCGAGGCCTGGGTCCCGTGGATGACGCGGGAGTACACGTCACAGCCCTGGAAAGTGAAGCCGAAGGGGTGGCCCAACGTGGGCCCGCCCTCGGAATTGGCCAGCTCGCAGCCCTCATTGGGAGGCACGGAAGTAAAGAGTCCGGGGAACAGCGCAATCACGGTCAACGCCACGATGAGCAGCGCCGAAATGATGAACAGCGGACGACGGCGGAGCTTGCGCCAGGCGTCGGACCACAGGCTGAGCGGGGCCTGGTCAGTCTTTACGGCATCCGTTGCCAGCAGAGGAGTTTCATCGATGGGCGCCACAAAGTGGCTGTCATTACTGGTCATAGCGGATCCTCGGGTCAAGCCAGGCGTAAAGGAGATCGACAAGCAGGTTGGCCACTACGAAGACCAGCACCAGCACGCTGACGATGGAAACGATGGTGGGACCCTCGCTGCGGAGGACCGCCTGGTAGAGCTTGTTGCCGACGCCGGGCACGTTGAAGATACCCTCCGTCACAATTGCCCCGCCCATCAGGCCGCCGAGGTTGGCTCCAAGGTAGGTCACCACGGGAATCAGCGAGTTGCGCAGGATATGGGCCACGACCACCCGGGGCCGCGACAGGCCCTTGGCGGTGGCTGTACGCACGTAGTCGGCGTTCATGTTTTCGCTGACCGAGGCGCGGGTGAGGCGGAGGACATAGGCGAAGGACACCAGACCCAGGACAACGGCGGGCAGCAGCAGGCTCCCCCAGTCGGCGTTGGCGCCGACGGTAGGTTTCGCCCAGCCGAGCTGGACGCCGAAGACGAGCTGGAAGACGAAGCCCAGCACGAATGTGGGCACGGCGATGACCACGAGCGAGGCCACCAGGACGGTGGAGTCGAACCAGCCGCCGCGGCGCAGGCCTGCGAAAACACCGAATGCCACGCCGAAGATCGCTTGTATGGCCAAGGCCTCGACGGCCAGCATCGCGGTGACCGGGAAGACGCGGGCCAGGCTGGCCGCAATGGGCTGGCCCGTGAAGTCGTTGCCCAGGTTGAACGTAAAGAGGTTCTTCAGGAACAGTCCGTACTGGACCCAGAACGGCTCATCAAGGTGGTACTGGCTGCGGAGGGTGTCGATGACGGCCTGCGGGGGCTGACGGTCCCCGAAAAGCGCAGCGATAGGGTCACCCGGGAGGGCGAACACCATGTAATAGACCAAAAGGGTAGTGCCGATGAAGACAGGGATCACTTGCAGGAGTCGGCGCAGAATAAAGCGGACCACCGGATCACCAGCCTTCCGGTTGGGAAGAAAACAGGTTCATTGGTGCCTTCCTGCCGTGCAAGCCAATGGGGGCCCGGCGGTAGCCGGGCCCCCATGTGCTTACCGACAAGTTAGTTCTGGGACTACTTTGCGGTGATGCCGTAGTAGAGGATGCTGCCGTTCCAGCCGGTTTCAGCCTTGACGACGTTGTTGCTCCACACGATCGGCCGTGCCTGATCCCAGAGCGGCAGGCCCGGAAGGTCCTCGAAGAGGATCTCCTGTGCCGCGTTGAACTTGGCGTTAGCCTCATCCGTGGTCTTGGCCGCCAGGCCCTCCTTGAGGAGCTTGTCGAACTCGGGGTTCGAGTACTTCTCGTAGTTGGAGGATGCGCCCGTGGCCCAGACCGGCCCCAGGAAGTTGTAGAGCGACGGGTAGTCGCCCTGCCAGCCTGCGCGGCTCAGGCCCGGGAGGGACTGGGACTTGCGCAGGTTCAGCACCTCGGCAAACTTGGCGAAGGGCTGGATTTCAGCCTGGATCCCCAGGTTGTTCTTGAAGCCGTTGGCGACGGCGTCGATCCATTCCTTGTTGCCGCCATCGGTGTTGGAAGCGATCTGCAGCGGCTTGGAATTGTCGTACGGCTGGATCTTCTCGGCCTGCGCCCACAGGTCCTTGGCCTTTGCGGCGTCGAACTTCAGGACCTCGCTGCCCTTGAGGCCTTCCTTGAAGCCGTCGATGACCGGCGGGGCGTAAGCCTTGGCCGGGGTACGGGTGCCGTTGAAGACAACCTTGGCGATTTCCTCGCGGTTGATGGCGTGGGAAAGTGCCTGGCGGCGGAGCTTGCCGGCTTCACCCTGGAAGTTCGGGTTGTAACCCGGGATGTTCAGGGTGGAGTTGGTGGCAACGGGCTTGGTGGCGTTACGGTCCGGGAAGTCCGAAACGTACGTCTTAAGCGCGTTCGAGGGGAGGACGTCGGTTACGTCCAGGTTGTCCGACTGCAGGTCGGTGTACGCGGGGCCCGGATCGGTGTAGAACTTGAACGTCACGCCGCCGTTCTTCGACTCGCGGGGGCCGCTGTAGTCCGGGTTCTTCACGAGGGAGATGGACTGGTCGTGAACCCAGGCGCCCTCCTTCTCCATCTTGTACGGGCCGTTGCCTACCGGGTTCTCACCGAATGCCTTCGGGTCTGCCAGCGCCGCGGAGGGGAGCGGGAAGAAAGCCGAGTAGCCGAGCCGCAGGGACCAGTCAGCTTCGGGCTGGGCCAGCTTGACCGTAAGGGTGGAGTCGTCCTTGGCCTCGAGGCCGGACATGGTTTCCGCGGTGGGCGCGGGAGTGGTGGTGGTCTTACCGTCTGCAGACTTTTCGGTGGTTACCGCCGAGACTTCCTCATAGCCGGCGATGGATTCAAAGAAGAACCCGTTGTTCTGCAGGTTCTTCGAGTTCGCCGCGAAGTTCCAGGAATCCACGAACGTCTTGGCAGTGATCTCTTCACCGTTGGTGAACTTCTGGCCCTGCTTGATCTTGATAGTCCAGTTCTGGGCGTCCGGCGACTCGATGGATTCTGCAAGCGCGTTTACCGGCTTGCCATCAGCGCCGTAGGTCCGCAGGCCCTCGAACAGAAGCTCGACGACGCGGCCGCCGTAGACTTCGTTGGTGTTGGCCGGCAGCAGCGGATTTTGTGGTTCGTTGCTGTAGGCAGTGATGACCTTGTTCGGGTCGCCGGCGGCGTTGCTGGCTCCATCAGTGCTGCCGCCTCCAGCGCCGCAGCCGGTCAGGGCAAGTGCTGCTATTGCCAGGATGCCCAGTGCTTTGGAAGTGCGCGTAAAACGCATTCCGCCTCCTATGAGTTGTGGGAGATAAAGAGGGGGAATCTTGTGCTCCCCCGCAGGCGAGACCCAGCTGTCCGCTGTGACGCAGCCTACATATACGAGTAGCCTAACCGCACGAAGTCCGAATACTGGGACCCCGTTGCTAAACCGTGACCGGCGGGTTTCTGAACGCTTGGTCGGTCAACAGAAGTTGTGCAGGTCACATGCTACTCGCCGGTAGCTGCGGCGGCCAATCGGGGAAGGAGGGAAGCTGCCACTCAGGTCTGCTGGCCTCACGACGGGGTGGCAAGCCGCCAGTCCCACACGTTCCACCAGACACCCAAGGGACCCGAGCTCGTTTTGACGCCGGCGACCCGGGCGTTGAAGGCAGTGGTACCGATCGTCTGGTACAGCGGGAGCCCATAGGCGCTCTCCCAGATCTGCCTGTCGATCTCGGCCAGGAGCTCGTCCTGCTTGCCCAGGTCGGTGGTGCCGGCCAACTGTTCCATCGCCTTGTCTGCATCGCCGTCGGAGAAGCCGTTGAAGTTGCTTCCCGCGCCGGTGCGGAAGATTTGGGGGACCCGGCTGACGCCGGCACCCGTGCCGATCCATCCGAGCAGCGCGGCTTCGTAGCCCCCACCCCCGAGCGACCGCGCCCAGTCCGCGCTTGCCTGCCCGCCGTCAACCACCTGGAAGCCTGCGCGCGCTGCCGAGTCGCGGATGAGGGCAAAGGCTTTGGCCCTGTTGGGGTTGTCGCGGTTGTAGAGGATCCGGACCGTGGGGGTTTTGCCGTCCAGGAGGGCCTTCGCCCCCTCAATGTCCACTTCCGCATAGTCGGCTGAGCCGTTGTTCTTCACGGTGTCGTTGTACTTGGGCTGGGCGGGCAGGAAAACGTGGGAATCCAGGGGCTTCGCGTCCGGCAGAAGGTCCCCCACCACGGCGTCAACGATGGCCTGCCGGGGAACCGCCTTGAGGAACGCCCGGCGGACGCTTTCGTCCAGGAAAGGCCCGGAGAAGTTGAGGTCCAGGTGGTCGTAGCCGGACTGGTTGTACCGCTCAACTGTGATGCCCTGGCCGGCCAGCCCCGCCAGGAGCTCCTCCGTTTCGGCCGATGGCTGCGGGGAAATGATGTCGGCCTGGCTGTTCCGGAGCGCATCGACTGCCGCGGGCACGGCGCCGGTGAATCGCACGTTGATTTCATCCAGCCAAGGTTCCTGTCCCCAGACGTAGTCACGGTTCCGGACGAGTTTCATGGAAACTTCCGGGATGATCTCCCGGACGATGTACGGGCCGCTGGAGAGGAACACGGCAGGATCCTCGGGAAGGCCCTTGGAGTCGAATCCGGAGTTCCAGAAGTCGCTGACCTGCTTCAGGGGTGCGTTCAAAGCCGGCTTCTCCGCGTCCCCGCGGGGTGAGTTCCTGATCAGGTCGATCAGGTCCTCTTCGTCGTTGAGCCCACCTTTGGCTGCAACCACGTGGGCCGGCAGCCCGACATCGAACGCCACTTCCCAGTCGGCGTACGGAACGGTGTACTCGAGGGTGATGGAGCGGCCGTCCGCCCCGACTTCGGGAAGTACGGTGCCGGCGAGGCCGCTGGTGTCGGAGGCAACGGAAAAGTACTTGGTGCCAGTCCCCGCCAGGGGGTCGGCATCGTCAAAGTACCCCGAGCCCGCGGCCCAACTGAGCAGGAGGTCGCCGGCGTCGATCGCTTCACCGTCGGACCACGTGACGCCCTCGTTGACGGTATACCGCACCTTCCGCGGCTGGTCTGAAACTTTCTCGAAGCGCCCGAACTTTTCATTCCGCACCACCTTGGCGGCATCGTCCAGGTAGTAGAAGCCCGAATGGGTGATGTAGCCGATTTTTGTATTGATATCGGTGTTCCCGTCGGCACTGTACGGGTTGAAGGACGAGAAGGCGTTAACCTCCGCGACGGTGGCGCTGCCGCCGCGTTTGGCCTCCCCCACCACCACGGGTGCAGTGTCTCCATTGCCGGAGCAGCCTGACAGGACCAGGGCAGACGCTACCGCCGCGGTGATGTACTGCATCAGGCGCCTGATCGGCATGCCGCCTCCTTGTTTGTTTCTGCGGGAGGGGCTCCTGGAATCGCCAGGATCACGCCCTTTATTCAGGATAAGGCGTCCGCCGGATCAGACGTTGAAGCGGAACTCCACAACGTCGCCGTCGGCCATGACGTATTCCTTGCCCTCAATCCTGACCTTACCGCGGGACTTGGCCTCCGCCATGGATCCGGCTTCAATGAGGTCGTTGAAGGACACCACCTCGGCCTTGATAAATCCGCGCTGGAAGTCTGAGTGGATTACCCCTGCTGCCTGCGGTGCAGTGTCCCCCTGGCGGATGGTCCAGGCCCTGGTTTCCTTGGGGCCTGCCGTGAGGTAGGTCTGCAATCCCAGGGTGTGGAAGCCGACGCGCGCCAACTGGTCCAGGCCGGATTCGTCCTGGCCATTCATCTCCAGCATTTCGCGGGCCTCTTCCTCATCGAGTTCCACGAGGTCGGCTTCGAGCTTGGCATCAAGGAAGACGGCGTCCGCCGGGGCAACCATGGCCCGCAGTTCTTCCTGCTTTTCCGGGCTGCCCAGGATGGCTTCGTCGGCGTTGAAGACGTAAATGAACGGCTTGGCCGTCAGGAGGCCGAGCTCCTTGAGGTGTTCCATTTCCAGCTTGTCGCTCTTAATGGAAGAGAAGATGGTGTCGCCGCGCTCCAGGACTACCTGGGCTGCCTTGATGGCGGCAAGCTCGGCGGCCTCCCGCTTCTTGATCTTGACTTCCTTTTCGATCCGCGGAATGGCGTTCTCGATGGTCTGCAGATCGGCGAGGATCAGTTCGGTGTTGATGGTTTCCATGTCGGAGCGGGGGTCCACCTTGCCGTCCACGTGGATGACATCCGGGTCATCGAACACCCGCACCACCTGGGCAATGGCTTCCGCCTCGCGGATGTTGGCCAGGAACTTGTTGCCGAGGCCCTCACCCTCGGATGCGCCCTTGACGATGCCGGCAATATCCACGAACGACACCGGCGCGGGCAGCAGCCGCTGCGAGCCGAAGATATCGGCCAGCTTCTGGAGGCGGGGGTCGGGCAGGTTCACGACGCCGACGTTGGGTTCGATGGTGGCGAACGGGTAGTTCGCGGCCAGGACCTGGTTGCGGGTGAGTGCGTTGAAGAGAGTTGATTTGCCGACGTTGGGCAGTCCGACGATGCCAATAGTAAGAGCCACGAGTATTGATTCTACCCGCAGGGCGTCCGCCCACCGTAACGGGCAGGGAGTCCCGTGCATGCCGGGGAAAATGTCGCTTCGGCAAAATGTCACAGCCCCGTGCAACAGTGAGGGCATGGATGCTTTCGCCTTGATTCTTGCCTTATTCATGCTGCTGCTGGGTGCCTTCGCGGGTGCGGCGGCTGCGTTCTTTGTGCTTCGGAAAAGCGCCAGGGGCCTGGAGGAGGATTTCGACGCCGTTTCGTCGCGGCTTTCAGAGGTCAGTGCGCAGTTCGCCGCGGCCGACGCCGAGCGGCGCCTTTTGGCGGCACAGAACAGGGAGCTGGGCGAAGCCAGGTCCCAGGACGGCAGCGTACTGCGGGCTCTGGCGCCGGTGGCCGAGAAGCTCACGGCTGTCCAGCAGCAGGTGGCGCTGCTGGAGCGTGACCGGGTGGAACAGTACGGCCAGCTGGCGCAGCAGCTTCAGGAAGCCAGGCTCTCGGATGAACAGCTGATCCGCTCCACCCACGCGCTTGAGTCCGCACTCCGGTCCAACAGCGCGCGGGGGCAGTGGGGTGAAGTCCAGCTCCGGCGCGTTGTGGAAGCGTCCGGCATGCTGCGCCACGTGGACTTCATCGAGCAGGTCCACACTGCCGGGAGCGATTCCAGCGTGCGGCCGGACCTGGTGGTCCAGCTGCCCGGTGAAAAACAGTTGGTGGTTGACGCCAAGGTTCCGCTGTCCTCCTACCTGGAAGCCCAGGAGCTGGGAGCGGACGTCCGCACCGCAGGTGGTTCCGGCACCCTCCCCGCCGGTCCTGCGCCAAGCAACGGCCACCGAAGCCAGCAGGCACTGCTGGCTGCCCATGCCAAGGCACTGCGGGCACACGTGGATTCACTGGGAAGTAAGAAGTACTGGGACATTCCCGGCAACTCCCCCGAGCTGGTGATCTGCTTCATCCCGGCTGAGTCCATTCTCGCGGCGGCCCTCATGGCCGATGCCGGGCTCCTTGACCACGCACTGTCGAAGAACGTTGTCCTGGCCTCACCCAGCACGCTCCTGGCCGTCTTGAAGTCGGTGGCATTTACGTGGCGACAGGATGTCCTGACAGACAGCGCCCGGGAACTGTTCGAACTGGCGCGGCAGCTCTACGACCGGATGGGAACGCTGGGCGAGAACGTCACCAAACTGGGGTCATCGCTGAAGTCATCCGTGGACCGCTACAACGCCATGGTGGGAACACTGGAGGCGCGTATCCTTCCTACAGCCCGGAAACTGAACTCACTGGAAGAGTCCGGACTTGCCGCGCCGCCGGTGGTCGAAGCCACCCCGCGGGCCCTTGCCGCGCCGGAACTCCAAAGCGACGATGAAGCCGCGTGAGCAGGGGCTGCCCTGTGATCAGCTGCGCGCCCGGCGTCCGCCAAGGGCGCGGCTGACATCGCCGGCCTGCTTGAGGGTGGCACGGAGTTCCTTGGGCAGCGAGAAGAGCAGGTCCTCCTCCGCCGTGACAACTTCCTCCACGGTGCCGTAGCCGTAATCGGCCAACAGGCGCAGCACGTCCTGCACCAGCACTTCCGGGACGGACGCTCCGGACGTCACGCCAACGGTGGCAACCCCTTCAAACCAGGTTTCGTCGACCTCGTTGGCGAAATCGACCCGATAGGACGCCTTCGCACCGTACTCGAGGGCCACCTCCACCAGGCGGACGGAATTTGAGGAGTTGGCCGAGCCCACCACAATGACCAGGTCTGCCTGCGGCGAGATCTTCTTGATGGCCACCTGCCGGTTGGTGGTGGCATAGCAGATGTCGTCGCTGGGCGGATCCTGGAGCGTCGGAAACCGCTGCTTGAGCAACCGGACCGTCTCCATGGTTTCGTCAACGCTCAGTGTGGTCTGTGAGAGCCAGATAACCTTTTCCGGGTCCCGGACCGTCACCTTGTCCACCTCGTGCGGACCATTGATGATCTGGATGTGTTCCGGAGCTTCGCCGGCCGTGCCTTCAACTTCCTCATGGCCGTCATGGCCGATCAGCAGGATGTCGAAATCATCCTTGGCAAACCGGACGGCCTCCTTGTGCACCTTGGTCACGAGCGGGCAGGTGGCATCGATCGTGCGCAGGCCGCGGTCCTCGGCGGACTGGACCACGGCCGGGGAGACGCCGTGGGCGGAGAAGATGACCAGGGCACCCTCGGGCACTTCATCTGTTTCGTCGACGAAGATGGCTCCCTGTTCCTCCAGGGAGCTGACCACGTGGACGTTATGGACGATCTGCTTCCGCACATAGACGGGCGGACCGTAGTGCTCCAGGGCCTTCTCCACGGCGATGACGGCGCGGTCAACGCCGGCGCAGTAACCGCGGGGAGCAGCGAGCAGAACCTTCTTGGTTCCCGGTACCGGGGCCGCGGCAGCTACTTCCTCAGGTGAACGGCGCCGACGCGGGATTGTGGGCATCGAAAGGGAAACAGCTGAGGGGGTCATTCCTCCATGCTACCGGGTTGCCCGCGACCGCTTCCGCGAGGTGAACCCGGCAGCGACGCCCAGCACCAGCAGCACGCCGCCGGTGACCGCCGCAGCCACGGTCCAGGCCTGGAAATCCGCCGCGGAGGCGGCCACAAATTCGTCCCGGAACATGTTGGCAACGTCATTTCCGCTGTCCGCGGACACGATGGCGGCTGACGCAGCCTGTGAGCCCGCCGCCCAGGCAGCGGCGAGGAGCAGCGCGCCGACTCCCGCCCCGGCCAGCACTGTCCAGCGGCGGCGTGCAGCCACCAGGGCAAGGAGCAGCGCTACGGCAGACCCACCAGCCAGCAGGTAGCCTGCAGGCGCGTAGGTGGCGAGCCGTTCAGTCCACTCCTTATGCACAGGCTGCCCTACGTTGATGAGGGTCTGTTCAGGCGGGTCCAGGGGCAGCCTGGTGGTGCGCGAAATCTCCTCCGCGCCCAGCGCCACCAAGGGAGCGACGTCCAGGGTGAGGGACGAAGCTGAGGCTGCTCCGGCGTCGTCCGTTGCAGGGCCGGCGAAGCTGAGACGGTGGCTCCTGCGCAGCGTTTCCTCCCATGCGGCTGGATAGCCCGGCAGGCCTGTCAGTGAGGAAGCCGCGTCTTCAAGCACCGGCTTGACGAGGTCGGAAAGGAAACCGGGAACGGCGCTCGTGTCGATGGTGCCCACCGCCGCTACCGCCAGCTCCTGCTGGAACCCTGAATTTGTTGCCAGCGGGGCTGCCAACTCCACGAAGCCCTGTTCCTGGACGATGTTGCGGTCCAGCCAGATGGCCGGCACTGCCACGGCTGCCAGCAGGACTGCCAGCACGGTGGCGGCAGCAGAAACAAAAGTTCGCACGGCGGTTCCTAAGTCGTTGGTGGGGTCAATCCATCCTAGGCAGGCCTGGCGGCCGGTTCTTGTCAGCCCCGGTGGTACAGCTTATGGATAAGGTTGAATGACCGCCGAACATAGCCAGCAATACCAGACAGCCAAACACCGGACGAAGGACCCCATGCCCGCAGCTCCAGCCCCGCGAGGGCGTTCGCATGTCTGAACAGGCGTCACTTCCGGGCACCGGCCAGCAACTCACCGCGCCCACCACGCTGCCCGCCACGGCCGCCGAAACAACTCCTGACAATCCGTGGCCGCTCCAGCTGCTGTCGCAGAAGCTCAAAGCCCACATCGACCGCACGCCCTCTGCCTGGGTTGAGGGCCAGGTCATCGAGCTGAACCGCCGGGGCACCAACGCGTACCTCACGTTGCGGGACGTGGACGCGGAAGTTTCGCTGCCCGCCTCGGTCTGGACCAAAGTACTGGAACGCCAGGACCTGCCGCTGGAGCGCGGGTCCCGTGTGGTTGCCCTGTTGAAACCGGAGTTCTGGATCAAGACCGGCCGGCTGAACATGCTGGTCCGTGACATCAGGCCGGTGGGCCTGGGCGATCTCCTTGCCCGGATTGAACGGCTGCGCCAGGCGCTCTCGGCCGAGGGCCTTTTCGCTGACTCCCGCAAGAAACCCCTTCCCCTGCTGCCGCACCGCATTGGCCTCATCACGGGGCGCGATTCGGATGCCAAGAAGGACATCCTGCGCAACGCCGCCCTGCGCTGGCCCGCGGTTGAGTTTGAAATCAGGGAGGTGGCCGTCCAGGGGAACACCGCCGTCGCCCAGGTGGTCCGCGCGCTCCGCGACCTGGACGCCCTGCCGGAGGTGGACGTCATTGTTATCGCCCGCGGCGGCGGCGCCTTGGAGGACCTCCTGCCGTTCAACAGTGAAGAGCTGATCCGCGCCGTCGCCGCAGCCGTTACCCCTGTGGTGAGTGCCATCGGCCACGAGGCGGACAGGCCACTGCTCGACGACGTCGCGGACCTGCGTGCCTCTACCCCCACGGATGCCGCCAAACGGATTGTCCCGGAAGTTTCCGAGGAACTGGCGGGGGTCCGCCAGGCCCGGGAGCAGCTGCGCCGGTGCATTGAGCGGCTGGTGGACCGGGAATCGGACCGGCTGGCCTCCCTTCATTCACGGCCCGTGCTGGCTGCGCCGGAAGGACTGGTGACCATCCGCTCGGAAGAAATCGAGCGGCTGCTGAGGAGGTCATCGGCCGCAGTCAGTTCCACCGTGGTCCGCGCGGCTGACCAACTGGACCACCTGAAGGCCCAGGTGCGGGCACTGTCGCCGCAGAAAACCCTGGACCGGGGGTACGCCGTCGTCGAACTCGCCGGGAAGCTTGCGGCGCAATCAGGCGCCGCGGGCCACGCGGTGGTCCGCCGCCCGGCTGAGGCTCCCGCCGGCGCCCCGCTGTCCATCCGCGTGGCGGAGGGCCGGTTCGGCGCAACCTCCACCGGAACACCTGAAGAGACCACAACGGAAACCGGAGTATCAAAATGACGGAGCAGACGGCAGGGACCGGGATCGCGGCCCTGAGCTACGAAGAGGCCCGCGAGCAGCTCATCGCCGTGGTGGGGAAGCTCGAAGCCGGCGGGGCCAGCCTCGAGGAATCCCTGGCGCTGTGGGAACGGGGCGAAGCCCTGGCGGCCCGGTGCGAGGAGTGGCTGGAAGGTGCCAGGAAGCGGCTCGCAGCCGCCCGCGACCAGCCGCTCTAACCGCCAAGGCTCAGGACCGGGCCGCGAGTTCCCTTTCCATCGCGACGTCGAACTCCGCTTTGGGCCATTCAAGGTTAAGGTCAGTGAGCACCCCCAGCAGCAGTTGCTGGACTGCAATCCTGGCGAACCATTTCTTGTTGGCCGGGACAACGTGCCAGGGAGCGGCCGCCGTGCTGGTTTCCTCGATCGCCGCTTGGTAGGCGCTCATGTAGTCATCCCAAAAGGCGCGTTCCTCCAGGTCTCCCCGGCTGTATTTCCAGTGCTTGGCGGGGTTGTCCAGCCGGGCCAGCAGCCGCTCCTTCTGCTCCTCCCCGCTGATGTGCAGCATGACTTTGACCACCTTCGTCCCGGAGTCGGTCAGCCGCGCCTCGAACTCGTTGATGGCCACGTACCGCCGTTTGATTTCCGCGGGGGTCGCCCAGGCACGCACCCGGTGGATCAGGACGTCCTCGTAGTGTGAGCGGTCGAAAACACCCACCATCCCGGCGGCCGGCACCTCCTTTTCGATGCGCCACAGGAAGTCGTAGGACTTTTCCTCCTCCGTGGGCGCCTTGAAGGCTTTGAACTGGACGCCCTGGGGGTTCATCGCGGCCATCACGTGGCTGACGATCCCGCCCTTGCCCGCGGTGTCCATGGCCTGGAGGATCAGCAGGATCCGCTTCCGTCCGCCGAACCGCGACTCGGCGAACAGCTTTTCCTGCAGTTCCGTCAGTTCGTTGTCCATTTCGGCGAGCAGGGCCTGGCCGTCCTCCTTGGTGCCGCTGTAACCGGGGGTGGCGTCAGGATCGACATTGCTCAACAGGAACCCTTTCCCCGCCCGCAGCGTTTCAGAGGGGTGCTTGTCGAAGCCAACGGCGTCGGGCATGGGAATCCTTTCCGCGAAGTTCCACGGGTCCGAGGTGCCCGTGGACACAGGCTAGTTCCCCTGGTACCTGCTTAGGAAGTCCCCCATCCGGCCCACGGCTTCCTCGATGTCCTTGACGTTGGGCAGGGTCACCATGCGGAAGTGGTCCGGGCGCACCCAGTTGAACGCCCGGCCGTGGGAGACCAGGATTTTTTGCTCCCTGAGGAGGTCCAGGACGAACTTCTCGTCGTCACGGATGTGGTAAACCTCCGGGTCGAGCTTCGGAAAGAGGTACAGGGCGCCGCGGGCCTGCTGAGTACTCACGCCCGGGATGGCGTTGAGCATGTCGTACGCCTTGTTGCGCTGCTCCAGCAGCCGCCCGCCCGGCAGGATCAGGTCGTTGATGCTCTGGTAGCCGCCCAGTGCGGTCTGGATGGCGTGCTGGGCCGGCACGTTGGCGCAGAGGCGCATGTTGGCAAGGAGGCTGATGCCCTCAAGGTAGTCGGCGGCATCCTTCTTCGGCCCCGAAATGGCCATCCACCCGGCCCGGTACCCGCACACCCGGTAGGCCTTGGACAGGCCGCTGAAGGTGAGGCACAGGACGTCGTCGCCGGTAAGCCCCGCCAGGTTGATGTGGACGGCGTCCTCATAGAGGATTTTCTCGTAGATTTCGTCGGCAAAAAGGACCAGGCCATGTTTCTCGGCAAGGGCCACGATCTTCTTCAGCGTCTCTTCCGGGTACACGGCGCCGGTGGGATTGTTCGGGTTGATCACCACGATGCCCTTGGTGCGGGGCGTGATCTTGGCTTCCATGTCCTCTAGGTCAGGCTGCCACCCGGACTCCTCGTCGCAGAGGTAGTGGACGGGTTTGCCGCCGGCCAGCGCCACAGAGGCGGTCCAGAGCGGGTAGTCCGGCGTGGGGATCAGGACCTCGTCGCCGTCATCAAGCAGGGCCATCAGGGACATGGTGATGAGCTCGCTGACGCCGTTGCCCAGGTAGATGTCGTCCACATGGATGTTCTGGATACCGCGGGTCTGGTAGTACTGCGACACTGCTGTCCGGGCGGAGAAGATGCCGCGGGAGTCACTGTAGCCCTGGGCGTGCGGCAGGTGGCGGATGATGTCCACCAGGATGGCGTCCGGCGCTTCAAATCCAAACGGCGCGGGGTTTCCGATGTTCAGTTTGAGGATCCGGTGACCCTCCGCCTCCATCTGCTGGGCGGCCTGAAGGATCGGTCCACGGATGTCGTAAAGCACGTTGTTGAGTTTCGTGGACTGCCTGAATTCTGCCATCCCTCAAATATGCCACAGGAAGGATGGACTGCCGTTGAGACGTCAGCCACACGGTGCGGCGGCTTCAGGCAGGCAGGACGGACGACGGCGGCTGCCGGGCCTCCAAAGGTCCGGCAGCCGCCGTCGTCTGCTACGCCATCGCGCTGCTGGCGGCGCCAGGCAGCTACTACTTCACGATGCCCTTTTCCTTCAGCCACGCCTGCGCGGCTTCCTTGGCGCCCTGCTTCTGGCTGCCGCTGACGGCTCTGTTCAGGTTGATCAGGTCCTCGGTGGTCAGCACGCGGGATACCGAGTTCAGGGCTTCCTTTGCCTTGTCCGTCATCTTCGCCTCGTTGTACAGCGGAACCACCTGCTGGGCAATGAAGTTGTTCTTGGGGTCCTCGAGCACCACAAGATCGTTGTCAGCAATGGACGGGGTGGTGGTGTAGATGTCAGCCACCTGCACCTTGTCCTCCAGGAGTGCCTTAAGGGTCACCGGCCCCCCTCCATCACTGAAAGGCTCCAGTTTCTTGGGCTCGCAGTTGTAGTTCTTCTTCAGGCCCGGCAGGCCGTAGGCGCGCTCGGCGAAGGTGGCCGGAGCCCCCACCACGATCTCGCTGCAGACCTTGGCCAGGTCCTCGATGGACTTCAGCTGGTACTTTTCGGCGGTTGCCTTGGTGACCACCATGGCGTCCTTGTTTTCCGCCTTGGACGGTTCCGGCACCCCCAGGCCCTCCGGCAGCTTCTCCACGACGGCTTTGTACACCTCGTCTGCTGCGACTTCTTTGGCTTGCGGATCAAGTGCCACTGTGAGGAGGTTTCCGGTGTATTCCGGGATCACGTCAATGGATCCGTCCTTGACTGCCTTGAAGTACACCTCGCGGGAGCCGATGTTGGGTTTGGTGGTGGCTGTGACGCCGGCTGCATTCAGCGCCCCGGCGTACAGTTCACCGATGATCTGGCTTTCCGTGAAGTCGGCTGAACCAACCACCAGGGACGTTGCTCCCCCGGAGGCTGCCCCGCTGGTGGCCGGCGCCTTGCTCAGCGGATCCGGGGATCCGCCGCAGGCAGAGAGTGCCATGGCCAGCACGAGCCCTGCGGCGAAGCCGCCGAATGCCCGCCTGCCAAGATGGTGTGGACGGCTTTCTTTCATGATTTACCTCCTTGTACCACAGCCTCCGTGAGGACGGGGTCTGTGAGATCGGCCGTAGCCTGCTGGCTGCGGCGGGACTGCCTCGAGGCGCCTGTTGCCAGGAACAGCCTCTGGAAAAGGGAAAGGACAAGGTCGACGGCGATCGCCAGTGCCGCGATGAGCAGTGAACCGCCGAACATCTGGGGGAAGTCGCTGAGGACCAGGCCGTCGAAAAGGTACCGGCCCAGGCCGCCCAGGTTGATGTAGGCCACCACGGAGACCGTGGCGATCACCTGCAGCACGCCGGTGCGGAAGCCGCCGAACATCACGGTGAGCGCGTTGGGCAGTTCTGCCCGGAAGAGGACCTGCAGTTCGGTCATGCCCATGGCACGGGCCGCGTCCACCACGTTGCGGTCCACGCTGGAGATGCCGGCATAGGTGCCCGCGAGCAGGGGCGGGACAGTGAGGATGACCAGCGCCCAGATGGGGGGCATCAGCCCGATCCCGGCAAGCAGCACAAAGAGCGTCAGCAGGCCCAGCGTGGGCAGTGCACGCAGCGCGCCGGCGAGCGCAACCACCGCAACCCTTCCCCTGCCGGTGTGGCCTACATACATGCCTATGGGGACGGCGATGGCGACCGCGATCAGCATCACCAGGCCGGTGTACTGGAGGTGTTCGGCCAACCGGGCGGGGATGCCGGCGCTTCCCGTCCAGTGCAGGGGGTCGGCCAGCCAGGCGAAAGTATCCGTAAAGACGTTGCTCATGCGTTTCCGCCTCCTGTCTTGGGCGCGGCCAGCCTGAGGGCCGGGTCAAGTGCCTCGCCGGCGGTCCCGGTTTCCCGCTGCCGGTCCGGCCGCTTGCCCGCGCGCTCCCAGGGCGTGAGGAGCCGTTCCAGCAGGACCAGGACCGCATCCATCAGCAGCGCAAGGATGAGGATGGCGATGATCCCCACCACCACTTCGGTGACGAAGTCCCGCTGGAGCCCGGAGGTGAAGAGCATCCCCAGGTTTCCGATACCCAGCAGGGCTGCCACGCTGACCAGGGAGATGTTGCTGACCGACACCACCCGGAGCCCTGCGAACAGGACCGGGAGGGACAGCGGCAGGTCCACGCGGAGGAACCGCGCCAGCGGTTTGAATCCCATGGCCACGGCGGCCTGGCTCACGTCCTGGCTGACCGAATCGAAGGCGTCCAGGGCGGCCCGGACCAGCAGGGCAACGGCATAGATGGTCAGGGCCACCACCACGTTGAGGGGATCCAGGATCCTGGTACCAAGGATGGTGGGCAGGATGATGAACAGCGCCAGCGAAGGAATGGTGTAAAGGAGCGAGGAGGCTGTGAGCACCACCGAGCGGAGCACCCGGTTTTGCCGCGCCAGCTGCGCGAGGGGGATGGAGATGACCAGCCCCAGGACCATCGGGACGAGGGCCAGCACCAAGTGCTGGCCGGCGCGCTCCAGGACCATGCCGCTGTTGGCGAGGAACCACTCCATCAGAGTGCAGCCTGCCGGAGCTGGCGCGCCTCTTCAATGAGGGCCAGCACTTCTCCGCCACGGATCACGCCCTTCACCCTGCCCTCTCCATCCACTGCCACGCCCAGGCCCGATGGCGAGGAAAGCGCGGCGTCCAGCGCCCGGCGCAGGCTCTCCCCTGGGCGGAACAGGGAGCCGCCCGGGATCAGGCCTTCGTTAGTGCCGGGAGTGGACCAGCCGAGCGGGCGCATCTCCTCGTCCACCACCAGCTGCCAGCCGCCCGCGGCGTCCGGACCGGTGTTACCGCCGCGTCCGCGGACGAGCGTTGGCACCGGATGGAGGGTGACGCCGTCGGACGGGGTGAAGCCAAGGTGCCGGAAACCGCGGTCCCGTCCCACGAACGAGGCCACGAAGTCGTTTGCCGGGGCACGGAGGATTTCCTCAGGGGTGGCGTATTGGGCGAGCTTCCCGCCCACTGCGAAGACGGCCACTTTGTCCCCCAGGACGGTGGCCTCATCGATGTCGTGGGTGACGAACACGATGGTCTTGGCCAGGTCCTTCTGGAGGCGCAGCAGTTCCTGCTGGAGCTCATCGCGGACCACGGGGTCCACGGCGCTGAAGGGTTCGTCCATGAGCAGGACGGGAGGATCGGCGGCGAGCGCACGCGCTACCCCCACGCGCTGCTGCTGGCCGCCGGAAAGCTGGGAAGGGTAGCGCCTGCCGAGCGGGCGGGCCAGACCCACAACGTCCAGGAGTTCCTCGGCGCGCCGCCTTGCTTCGGACTTGGAGACACCGTTCAGCCGGGGCACGGTGGCGACGTTGTCCAGCACCGAGCGGTGCGGCAACAGCCCTGCCGACTGCATCACGTAGCCCATCGAGCGGCGCAGTTCAGCTGCCGGGACGGCGGTAACGTCCCTGCCGCCCACCGTGATGGTCCCGGAAGTGGGTTCCACCATCCTGTTGATCATGCGCAGCGTGGTTGTCTTGC
Organism: Arthrobacter sp. PGP41; assembly: GCF_002953935.1. NCBI lineage: Bacteria > Bacillati > Actinomycetota > Actinomycetes > Micrococcales > Micrococcaceae > Arthrobacter > Arthrobacter sp. PGP41. Next base: position 3,000,681 of record NZ_CP026514.1, read on the forward strand.
CGCAGCCGGAAGGACCGACCAGGACGGTGATGGAGCCTTTGCTGATGGACATCGAGAGGTTGTCCACGGCCGGCTGGCCGCCCTGGTACTGCTTGGTAACGCTCTGAAACTCGATCATCGCCTGGTCCATGGTGCGGACTCACCTGTTCTCTGGGACGGGCTCCTGGAAGCACCGCGACATTGTCATCAGCACGCTGATAGTTACGGTAACCCAATCCGGGGCCGGCAACACCCTGCAGCGTCCCGAATCCGGGCAAAGGAATCCCTACTGTAACCATTCGGAGCCGGGAGCGGCCGGGATGGGATCTCCTATGCAGGCTTGAACAACCGGAGGGCCTGGAACCGTGCCTGACGTGCGCCGTCCGGCCTACAGTGGATTCGTGACCAACTTGGAAATAGCGCCCCAGCAGGAAGTGTGCCCGCCGGCAGGCACGGACGGTACGTCCGGGCCTTGCCTGCAGCTGTGGCCGCAGCGCGAAGTACCGCTCGGCGGCGTCCGGGCCATGAACGTCCAGCGGACGCTGCCGCAGCGCGGCCTCCCCACCATCGGGGCATGGTGTTTCCTGGACAGCTTCGGACCTGACCGGACGGCGATGTCCGTGCTCCCGCATCCCCATATTGGCCTTCAGACCGTGACCTGGCCCCTCGCCGGCCATATCCGGCACCGCGACAGCGTGGGCAGCGACGTGGTGGTCCGGCCGGGCGAGCTGAACATCATGACGGCTGGCCACGGCGTCTCCCACTCGGAGTTCGCCGTGCTGCCGCCCGCCGGGGAGGCGCTGCCGGTTCAACGTGGCCTGCAGCTCTGGGTTGCCCTGCCGGAGGGTGAACGGCACCGGCAGCCGGCATTCGAGCAGCACCGCCGGCTTCCCCGGGCCAGCGGCCAGGGCTTCACCGCCACCGTGATGGTGGGCGAGCTCGCCGGCGTGACCTCTCCGGCAACCATGTACTCACCGATCGTGGGCGCGGACGTTTCGTGCAGCGGGTCCGCCGTGTTGCCGCTCAACGCGGAATTTGAGCACGGAGTCCTGGTGCTCGACGGCGGGCTGGCGGTGGACGGCCAGGAGGTTCCGCCTGGCCCGCTGGGCTACCTGGGCACCGGGCGCACGGAACTGCTGGTCCGGGCGCTTCCAGGGACACGCTTCCTCCTCATTGGCGGCGAGCCGTTCCAGGAGGAACTGTTGATGTGGTGGAACTTCGTTGGCCGTACCCACGACGAAGTGGAGCAGGCACGGAGTGACTGGGAAGCCCAGGCCGGACTGCCCGAAACGGAGGAGGCAGCAGCCCGGTACGGCGTGGTCCGCGGCCACGGTCCTGGCGCGGGGCCGGAGGCCGGCCGCATTCCTGCTCCTCCGCTGCCGGGTGTGCGGCTTACGCCCCGGAAACGGCTCCCGGGGAACTGATCCGCCTAGGTCTGCTCGGCCACCAACTGCAGCACACCGAACACCGGTTCCTGGTCCAGCACCCGGATGTCGGTCACGCCCGCGTCACTAAGGTGGCGGCGGAAGGAGTGCTGCAGCGGGGCAACGTTCATGCCCAGGCCCCCGCCCAGGATCACGGGACCGGTGATGCCCAGCAGGCCCAGTACCTGCAGGGCAAGCGCTGAAAGGTCTTCACCGGCTTGGTCCAGCAGGGCATGGCTCTCCGGGTGGCCGCCGGCTGCCGCCTCCACTACCAGCCGGGCCTGCTGCGCCCAGAAGCGCCGGCCGGTTTTCGGCGAATGGAACAGCGCAATCAGCCGGTTGGGATCGTCAACCCCGCAGGACTGCAAAAGGGATTTGGTCAGGGCGTCCACCGGCAGGCCCTGGTTCATCCGCCGGAGGCTGTGCCGCACCGCTTCCCGGCCCAGCCAGTATCCGCTGCCTTCATCGCCCAGAAGGTAGCCCCAGCCGCCTGCCCGGGCTTCGCCGCCGTCGGCATTCCTGCCCCAGGCCGCAGAGCCGGTGCCGGCAATCACCGCAACACCGGTGCTCGCGTAGCCTGCCGCCAGCAGCAGGCGCGAATCATGGACCACGGTGACCCGGGCGCCGGGGACATGCGGCTGGATCAGGGACGCCAGGGCGGCGGCGTCGTCGTCGGTATCAATGCCGCCGGAACCCGCGTACACCTGCGACACCTGGCCCCCGCCGATGCGTGCAAAGAGCTCGGCAAGGTTGGCGGCTGCCTCGTCGCGGCTGACGTTCTGCACGTTGGAACTGCCGGCCGACTCATCCGCAACCGGAACCCCGTCCTCAAAACGGACCCCGTGGGTCTTCGTCCCGCCGATATCCAGTCCGATGATGGCGCCGCGGAGTGGACTGGCGGCCGGGAGTGCGGAGGAGTTTTCAGCGTTGGTCACGTCACAAGGGTAATGGTGCTGGAGCGGCGGTACGCCCAGGCGCCGCACTTCCCGGCGCTCGCGCTTCAGCGGGAGCGCTGCCTGACCAGCCCGGCCAGGAGCCCCGGCCCTTCCGTCACCACCATGTCCCGGAACAGCCGGACGGGCACGGGTTCGGACCCAGGCTTGCGCCGCCGCCAGGACAAGCCCGCTTCGCGGAAGGCCAGGGCGGACTCAAGAGGGACCTCAACCCAGCCGAGGTTCCCGGTTTCGGGGCTGACAGTCCGTCCGGGGGCATCGCCGCCTGGTGGCAGGATACTGACACCGAGCCCCGCAGAGACAAGGCCGCGGGCCGTGTGTGAATCCTGGCTTTCGAAAGCGATACGGGGCCGGTAGCCGGCCTCGCGGAACAGGGCATCGGTATGCGACCGCATTCCGTATCCGGCGCCGAGGGCCACAAAAGGCTCTCCCCGTATGTCGGCAAGCCGGGCCGCCGGCCGTGCGGCGAGGGGATGGCTATGGTGCACAACCAGGCGGAGCGGCTCCCGGTACAGCGGCGCCGAGGACACGTTCCGGCCCGGCGGCGCCACAGGCGCGGTCAGGGCGAGGTCGGACTCGCCCGACGCGAGTTCGTCAAGGCACGCGTTGCGGGCGCCCTGGCTGAGGGTGAAAACAGTGCCGGGATGCCTGCTCCGGAAAGCACTGATCAGGAGCGGCAACGTCGCCTCACCAAAAGTGTGCTGAAACGAAAGGGAGACCCTCCCCCGGGCCACGTCCGACTCGTCCCGGACAACGTCCAGTCCCGCCTGGAACGCCGTCAGTGCCTGCTCAATGTAGGGCAGCAGGGTCCGTGCCGCGGGCGTCAGCCGGACTCCCCTGCCGTCCTTGACAAGGAGTTCTATACCGACGACGGCGCTCGCCCGGGCCAGCGCCCGGCTCACCGTGGACTGGGGTACCCCAAGGAGTTCCGCGGTTTCCGTGACGTGCTCGGTCCGCCCCAACTCGGCCAGCACGGGCAGCAGCGGAAGCAGCTGCACCAGCTGTTTCTGATCCGGTTCCACGGGCCTGCCCCCCTTCCTGCTCCGCGCGAGCCCAACTAGGTAGCGCTAAGTGTCGTTTTGGGCGTTCAAAACGACACTTAGCGCTACCTAGTTGGGAAAGCATGCAAAACGGCTATCAGTTTTACACAAAGCATGCATTGGAGGCATGTGTTGGGTGAAAGCTAGGCTGACCGGATGGCCCACATCGTCCGTTCCGCCGGCAACAGTCCTTCCCCACGCTGGGAAGGGCATGCCAAAGGATCGACGGCGTACGCCAGAATTCTCGCTGGCCTTTCCTTTGCGGGTGTGGCGACCTTCGCGCAGCTCTATTCCACCCAGGCCGTCCTGCCGATCGTGGCCTCGGACCTTAAGGTCACGGCAGCCGAGGCGGCCCTGACCATCTCCCTGGCCACCGTGGGACTCGCGGCGACGGTGATCCCCTGGTCCTTCCTGGCGGACCGCATAGGGCGGGTCCGGGCGATGACGTGGGGCATCTCGGTGGCCACCGTCCTGGGGCTGCTGGTTCCCCTGTCCACCAGCTTTGGCATGCTCCTCACCCTCCGGCTGATGGAAGGCATGGCACTGGGCGGCATCCCTGCCATTGCCATCGCCTACCTCAACGAAGAGGTCACCAAAGCGCATGCGGCCCTGGCAGCGGGAAGCTATGTTGCCGGCACCACGCTGGGCGGCCTTGCCGGCAGGCTGGTGGCCGGGCCGGCCGGTGAACTGTGGGGCTGGCGGGCAGCCGCACTGGCTGTCTCAATCCTTGCCACGCTCGCCGCGGTCGCGTTCCTGGTCCTGGTGCCGCGGGCCCGGGGCTTCGTCTCCGCCCCGGCATCCGGCCTGCGCGGCGCCTTCCGGACCTTGGGCGGCCACCTGCGGAACGTCCGCTTGCTGGTCCTCTACGGCCAGGCCTTCCTGACGATGGGCGGGTTCGTGGCGGTCTACAACTACCTCGGGTTCCGGCTTTCAGGCGAACCGTTCGGCCTGCCGGGAACGTTGATCAGCCTGATCTTCCTGGCCTACCTGTCCGGGACCGTCACCTCACGCTGGTCCGCCGGGCTGACCCTGCGCTTCGGGCGCCGCAGCGTCCTCCTCGCCGGCCTGGCGCTTTCAATGGCGGGACTTGCGCTGACGCTGACGCAGTCCCTCCCCCTGATACTCGCCGGCCTTGTGGTGTTTACCGGCGGCTTTTTCGCCGCCCACAGCATCGGGTCAGGCTGGACCGGCGCCCTCGCCGGTACGGGCCGGGCGCAGGCCGCCTCACTCTACAACCTGGCCTACTACCTGGGGTCCAGCATCATCGGCTGGGCGGGCGGCCTGGCCTTCCAGTCCCTGGGCTGGAACGCACTGGCCGCGGCAGTCATGGTCCTTGCCTGCCTCACCGCGGCAGCTGTCGCCGTCGTCCATCCCCGGCGAGAACCCCGCGCGTAAAGGCAGCTGCACGAATTATGTGCCCCTCTGAAGGCAGCCGCCGCACAAAAATTCGGCTGCAGAGCCCGTGCGAACCCGAAAGCGCATATCCGCAGGTCTAGGATGAACAAAGGACCATAGAGGAGTTGCAGTGAGCACGAACGCCAGGAATCCCAGGCCGGGAGCGCACCTTGAGCCGCTGGATGCGATTGACGAACGGCTCCTGGCGGCGCTGGTGGCTGATGCGCGGATCTCCAACAAGCAGCTTGCGGAACTTGTCGGGATTGCCCCTTCCACGGCCCTGATGCGGACACGCGCCCTGTCCGAACGCGGGATCGTTCAGGGCTACGAGGCCAAGCTCAGCCTTTCTGCCATCGGGCGGTCCGTGCAGGCGCTGGTTGCCGTGCGCCTCCGCGCCCACGACCGTGACCAAATTGACCGCTTCACCTCCCGGGTGCCCCACCTGCCCGCGGTGCTGTCCACGTTCCACACCTCAGGCTCCGTGGACTACCTGCTGCACATCGCCGTCGCCACTACCGAGGACCTGCGGGACTGGGTCCTCGACAATCTGGCAACTGATCCGGTGGTGGGGCACACGGAAACCACGCTGGTCTTCGAACACATCCAGGGCAATCACGGTCCGCTCCCTGAGTAGATGCCCGGCGGAACGGACTAGGCAGCGGCCCTGCGGCCGATGACCGCGAGGCGGAAAGTCACGGCTGCGAGGCTCAGAGCAGCCGCACCGCACAACAGGACGAAACCCGCTACGGCGGCCGGCACGCCCACCACGCCGGAGGCCCAGCCCAGCCCAAGGACCGGCACAGCGCTTCCCAGGTACGTGATGACATAGACAGTGCTGACAATCTGGGCATGCAGTGATGCCTCCACCTTGGCCGCCACCTCGTTGAAAACGGTGCGGAAGGCGATGCCCTGCCCGGCCCCGGCCGCCACGGTGGCTGCCACCAGCAGCAGCGGGCTTTGCCAGGCTCCCGCGGCGCCCAGGAGAAGCACGGACACGCCCAGGACTGCAAGACCGGCCGGAACCACGTAGCGGCCCCGGAAGGTCAGGAGCTGGCTCAGCGCCGAGGATCCCAGGGCCAGGCCGGCCAGCACGCCAACCAAGGGGCGCGAGTCTGTCTCCAGGACCTGCGCAAAGTAGCCGGGTGCAAGGGATAGGCAGAAGCCGAAAACCGCGAAGCTGAGGAAGCCGACGCCGGCAGCGAGCCAGAATGCGCCCCTCGCCTCCCGCGACACGGACGGACGGCGGGGCGCCAGTGCCCGCAGCGCCCTGGCCGGGGCCGGAGGATTGATTGCCGGGCGGGCATGGAGCAGGTACAGCGGCACCAGGAGGCCGGCCAGAACCAGCGAATGGACGTAGTAGGGTGCGGTGGTCGGGCCGGGGAGGAGGGACAGCAGTCCCCCAATAACGGGTCCGGCCGCCACTCCCCCGGACGACGCCAGCAAGGTGAACCGGGATGCCCACTCAGGACGGGACGGGAGGAGCTCGCGCAGGGCTGCGGCACTGGCCCCGGTTGCCAGCGCAACGGCTGCGCCCTGCAGCGCCCGCCCGGCGCATAGGGCAGCGAGCGTCTGTGCCTCGGCAAAGAGCCAGCCGCCTCCCAGCCCGATGACCACAGCGAGGATGAGCGCAGCCCGGCGCCCGATGTGGTCCGACCAGTGCCCGGCCAGCATAAGCGTGGCCACCAGCGACAGGACATAACTGGCAAATGCGGCGGTCACGCCCAGCGTGGACAGCCCGAGCTCCGCCTGCAGGAGCGGATACAGCGGCGTCGCGAGGTTGGCACCCACCAGCAGAACGAAAATGACAGCGCCGGCCATCACCAGCCGCGCCGTGGTGGATGCATCCCAGCCCGCCCGGGCAGCAGCCGGGGCAGGGCGCATCCGGAGCTCGCTGAAGACCGTCATGTGGCGCCGCCTTTTGGTTCTGACCGCGGCAGGTGGTCCTTGTGGGAGTCCGGCGCGGGGTGGATATCCGATGGCACAAGAATGCGGCACTTCTGCTCCATTGCTCGACATTCTCGTGGCCTATTGCGCAAAAACGTCAAAATCCTGCCGTCCATGTGATGCAGAATGACCATATGAACAATCTGGATGCCACCGACCTGAATATCCTGCTGGCCCTTATCCGGGATCCCAGGATCCAGGTCGGTGAACTCGGCGAGTCCCTGGGCATCGCCCGGAACACGGCCCAGACGCGGCTGCGCCGCCTCATCCGGGCAGGAGTACTGAGGCCGGGCGGCCGCGAAGTGGACCTGGAGGCCGTGGGCTATGACGTGGTGGCCTTCGTGACGATTGAGGTCTCGCACCGGGAGCTGGACGGCGTGGTGGCCGCACTGCGACTGATCCCCCAGGTCCTGGAAGTTCACGAAATCTCCGGACGCGGCGATGTCTGGTGCCGGGTGGCAGCGACGGACACCCACAACCTCCAGTCCTCCCTAAGGCAGGTCCTGAGGATCAAGGGCGTGATCCGGACCGAAACCGTGCTGGCCCTCCATACCCATATCCCCTACCGCACCGAGCCGCTGATCAGCGGCCTGGCCAAGGCGTCGAACACCTGACGTCCGCGCCCGGGCGGCTAGGATTTCCAGAATGGATTGGCTCTCGTACGTTTCACAGATCAACTGGCTGGCCGTGCTGCTGGCCTTCGTCGCAACCATGGCCATCGGCTTTGTCTGGTACATGCCCGCAGTCCTGGGCAACCGGTGGATGGCTGCCATCGGCAAGACGGAGGAGGATCTCAAGAACATCAGCGGCGGGGCAGCCATCTGGGTCCCGATGATGGCAGCCGCAGCCCTGACCGCGATCCTGCTGGCCGTCCTGATCACCAAGCTCGGGCTGGACAGTGCCGTGGCGGGCGGCTGGTTTGCCCTGGTTGCGGGACTGGTCTTCAGGGCAGGCGGCCACGTCATCCACAACGGCTTTGCCGGGCGCCCGGCAGCCGTCACGCTGATCGACTCCGGCCATGACCTGGTGGCCATGACGGTAGCCGGTGCCATCATCGGAGGAATGTCCTGATGGTGGCCGTTGCCCTCCCGGCGGGAGGCCGGCGCCCATGACCATCATTGACAACGCCGTCTACGTCAACGGGGTCCGCCATGTCGAGCCCGAAAACCTGGAACAGACCTTCGAAACGCTGGCCCGGCACGGAGGAATGGCCTGGATCGGCCTCTACCGGCCCACCGAGCAGGAAATGGCCGCCGTTGCCGCTGAATTCGGCCTGCACGCGCTCGCAGTGGAGGACGCCATCTCGGCCCACCAGCGCCCCAAAATCGAGCGTTACGAGGACAACCTCTTCACGGTCCTCCGGCCTGCACGGTACCTGGACGCGACCGAAACGGTTGAATTCGGCGAGCTGCACATCTTCACGGGGAAGAACTTCGTGGTCACCGTACGGCACGCCGAGACGGCCGGAGTTGCCAAGGTAAGGCAGCGCCTCGAAAGCCGGCCGGACCTGCTGCGGCACGGCCCCGAGGCCGTGCTCTACGCTCTGCTCGACCGGGTTGTGGATGACTACGGGCCCGTGGTGGCCGGCCTTGAAAACGACATCGATGAAATTGAGGACCAGCTCTTTAGCGGTGACACTGCCGTATCCCGGCGCATCTACGAGCTCGCCCGGGAGGTCATCCAGTTCCAGCGGGCCATCCATCCCCTGCCGGACATCATGCGCCAGCTTAAGCAGGGCTTTGAAAAGTATGATGTGGAGACCGACCTCCGGCACAGCCTCCGTGACGTTGAGGACCACGTGGAACGCGTGATCTCCCGGGCCGATTCCTTTCGCGACCTGCTGCAGAACGCCCTGACCCTGGACGGCACCCTCACCGCCAACCGGCAGAACGAGGCTAGCGCCAAGCAGAACGAACAGGTGAAGAAGATATCCTCCTGGGCTGCGATCCTCTTTGCACCGTCCTTCGTGGCCGGGATCTACGGGATGAATTTCGACCACATGCCCGAGCTCCACTGGGAGCTGGGGTACCCGATTGCGATCGGGCTGATGATCGCGACGGCGGCCCTCATGTACGGCATCTTCAAGAAGAAGGGCTGGCTGTAAGAGATGGAAACGGGGCCGCAGCCTCCAGTTCTCCGGGAAGGCCGCATTATTGTTCCCGGCAGCAGCCGCCAGTTGGCTGCCTACGGCCTTTTCCATCCGCAGCCCGACCGGCGCAGGGCTCTCCCATCCGGCTCCCGTACATTCGATGCCAAGGCCCTGGAGCATGACCTGCTGTGGCTCAGCTTCGATGAACTGTGCGCGCCGGGCACCTCAGTGGAGGACTACTCCGTCCTGGCGGCCGGCCCGGAGCTGTGCGTTATTGACGGCGTGCCCGCTCCGGACCCTGCGGATGCAGGGTTCCGGGCAGAGGCCTGGGAGCAGTTCGCCGCCGTTCTTGCCGTCCTCGCGGCCAGGAATGCGACGCTTTTTGTTGTGGGCACCAGGCCCATGGACTGGGCAGCCGCCTCGGCTGGCGCCAAGGACCCACGGCTGCGTGCCTCCCTTGCCGGCATCGACAGGCTCCTGGCGGGCCTTGAAAGGGTCGAATCGGACGAGACCGTAGCCGTTGAGGGCGTTTCGGGGAGTTAGGCGGGGGACCTTCATTGCGGAGCTAAAGGGGATTGGGACCCCAGACCTCTTCGACCCTTGGGGATGCCGTCAGAATTGATGGCACGAGATGAAGCGGCGGCATATTTTTCAACAACATCGTCGCCCGGAACAGTGAGAAGCCGCTGCGCCACAGCCTGTGGGTCGTCACTCACGCCAGTGCTGCCCTCAGTCGCTCGGAGAGGTTGTCGAGGGATTCCTTCCACTCCGGCTCGTCCGCCTCGTCCCAGAGTTCGGCAAGCTCGGATTCCTCGCCGACAACCCGTTCAACCGCTTCGAGGGCCAGCTGCGCGTCTTCAGCTGTGAGCTCGGCCCCGTGGGCGGTCACCCACGTTGCGACGTCCTCGGGCAGGTCGCCGTGCGGGTTTCCCTGCGCAGCTGCGGTGATCTCGGCGGCCGCAACGGCGACGCTCCCGTCCGGCGCGTCGATGTAGCCGTCGGCCACAGCGTTCAGACCCTGGCGGACGACCTCCGCGCCGCCGGCTTCGAGCTCTTCGAGCCAGTCCAGGGCATCGTCGTTCTCGAAGGCCTGGAATCCCCATGCACCCATGTCTTGCTCCTTCTCATTAGTCCGAATATTCTAGGCCGACCGCAGGTCGCGGACGTTGGCCTGAAGATAGCGTGCCACCCACTCCTGAAGCCGGTCAGTGCTCCAGGTCGGCGTGGCAACCAGGAGGATCTCACGGTCCTCACAGACGACGCGGGTGATGCCGTCTTCCTCCTTGAGGGCTTTGATCATGCGGCCCACCACCCTGTTGTGCTCAAAGACGATGTCCTCCCGCAGCGCCACCTCAAGCTCCCGGCCGCGGAGCTCGTCATCGCCCAGGTCTTCCACCTCGACGAGCGGCTCGTCCTCGGCCATCTCATCATCGTCCGGGCGATCACCCTGGTTCAACTGCTCGATGAGTCTGCGCGCGTAATTAGCCATGGTGTCATCCGGGGACTCGCGAAAACCGGTGAGGCTGCTGTAGGCGTGGACCCTTGGCAGTCCGGGGAGGTAGTTGTGGTCCTCCCCCGTGCCGCTGGCCAGGACGGGGTGCTTGTTGAGGTGGTATCGCCTGATGCGGTGGTGGGCGATCTCCCACCGCGCCTCCGGGGCGTGCTGCTGCACGACCTCACCCAGGTAGGACACCAGCCCGTCGATCAGGAACAGCGACTCCAGCGGCAGGGCGTGCATTACCTCATACTCATGCCGCGTCCAGGAGGGCCATTGTTCCCGCGGCGCGCTGTTCGGATCAGTTGCGCCGCCGGGCGCGTCGAACACCGTGAGGTGGGCGAGGATCCACCGCCACAGCGGAACCAGGCTCTCGATAGAGCCATCCAGCAGCGCGTCCGGGTCCTGGCCGTCGGCGACCAGCGCCTCCCGCAGCCGGTCCAGCGCCGGCCCGCGCTCCGCCGGGTATTCCCGGAAGGCAGCTTCGGCCTGTGCCTTGGTCATGTCGATGTAGTTGACGTACTTGGTCATGGCGTCCCCTCTTCCTACCGGCCGCGCATAGCAAAGGTATTGACGGTCTTCTGCCCCGTCCGGCGCTTCCGCCGGCGCCTGCCCGGACCATTGAACGGCGGCCGGGGCTGGCCGAGCCGTGGGCCGGTCCAGTACCTGCCGCCGATAAGAATGCCGGCCAGGACTCCATAGGCCCACGCGAATGGAAGGGCCGTCTGGTCTGTGGCACCGCCGACCAACGCCAAGGCAATCCAGCCGACAGGTACAACCAGGAGGAGGCCGTTCCTGACCTGCAACGGTGGCGCGAAGCGGAACAAGGCCCAGCCTCCCAGGACCGAGACGGCAAGGACGGCGACAGCAGTCATTGTCGGTGACAGCAATACGAGCCCTGCTGTACCGATTGCGGCCAGCACCAGGCCACACACGCCGTTGATCACCGCGAGACGCCGCCCGCCGGTGAAGCTGCCGTCGGCTTGACGGATGCGTTTCGGCTGTTTGAATTCCGTCCCGGCCCGCGGGCCGCGCCACACATATCCGCCACCAATTGACCCGACGATGAACCCGAGGAACCACGGTCCCGCTGCAGGAACACCCAGGCCGTTCTCGATGGAGGTCAACGCAAGGAAGTTCAGGAACATTGCCCAGAGCGTCACAGTGAAAGCGCGCTCTGACTGCGAGACGACCCGGTACGCGAGGACCGCGCAGACCACCGACAAGGTGAAAAAGAATGAGGCCTCAAATAGCCAGTTGTGGAAGAACCATACGAACACGGCTATCAACAGCGCGATCAATGCGGCATGGACGACCCGTACATTCCATCGGCCAATTCTCTTCAGCAAAGCCCTACCCCCATGGAGTCAAGGATAGGTCAGCAGCGTGTGCCCCATGTCATCAATCCGGGCTGCTAGCGGCCAGTCCGTGCGCGTACTGGGAGCGGCCGCGGTCCAGCACGACCCGGGGCCGCCCATTACCTCCAGGGGCGCCCGGCCCGCCGCCACCTTCCAGCCCTTCTACCGCGGTCCGCCACGCGTGGTCACCAGCAGATCGCCGACCTGGCAGTCCAGGACGTCGCAGATCGCGGTCAAAGTGGAGAACCGGATGGCCTTGGCCCGGTCGTTCTTGAGCACCGACAGGTTCACCAGGCTCACGCCGACCTGCCTGCTGAGCTCGGTCAGGGTCATCCCGCGCGCTTCCAGGAGCTCATCGAGCAGGCAGTGGATGTCGGAGGAAGCGTCGGCAGGCATCAGACCAGGCCTTCCGTGTCCTTCTGGAGCCGGCGGCCGTACTCGAAGACGCCGGCGACAAGGACGAGGACCAGTCCTGCCATCAGCGCCGCCAAGTCGAAATGGCCGACGAAGATGAGACCTTCCTCCGCGCTCCGCCGGCTGGCACCTATCAGCTCCGCCAGACGGCCGCGGGCGACCTGGTCAAGAATTTGCCCGATAATGGAGGCCGCGGCCAGCACCGCTCCACAGGCGCCGATGATCCGCACCGAAGCTGCGGTGAACAGGATCGAACTGCGAAGCCGGTAGCCCAGCAGAAACAGGAGCGCCAGGACAGTGAGAATGCCAAGCTGGTTCAGGGCGGCAGCCCAGGACAGCAGCGCCGCCTCCCCGGGAGGAAGAGCCTGGAGGGTGGCCTGCAGCGCCGTGTAATGGCCGGTGACCCCGGCCTCAAGCCCACTGGCGGTCAGACTGTCGGTCGCAATGGGAAGCTCCAAGGTCGTCGGACCGGTGAAGTACCCGGCGGTCCCGGCAACAGTTCCTGCCGTGGTGGCTACTGCAGCAACCGCCGACGCAACCATAATGAAGAGAGCGTCAAGTCTGGAAACGATCGGCTTGCCACCTTTGCGCCGACTGTCCGTGTTTTGTTTTATCCCCACTGGTTCCCCCCAAATAGTTATCGACTGCCGTTAATAACGACAGTCGATAACGTAACCGGAGTTGAGCATCTCGTCAACGCGTTTTCTCACAGCGGCCCGCGTTTTCTCACGTCAAAGCTGCCGCACCAAGGCTCGGGGAGCCGTAACCGATGGCCTTCGCTTCCTCACGGATCGAGCCCAGGATCGGGTCTGCACCGTTGGCCTAACGTCAGGCCCCAAAGTGTTACGAATGTGCTTATTCTGGGCTATCGAACCCTCGTGGAGGCCCGGACTTTGTGGAGCTAAGGAGATTCGAACTCCTGACCTCTTCGATGCGAACGAAGCGCTCTACCAACTGAGCTATAGCCCCGGAACCCTCCGCCCCTGCAGGTGCGGCACCGGTGACCCTAGGCTACAAATTTTCCGGGCAGAAGCCAAACCGCCATGCCGAACCCGGTTCACGGGAAACTGTCTGCCCTGGTGGGCACTTGTCGGGTCAGGCGCGGCGGCGCTGCAGGACGTCGTCGAGATTACTGAGGGCGCTCTGCGCCTTGGAAAGCTGGGGGCCGTCAGCGGCGGCAGCACCCGAAGGCGGCGCGGCGGCAGCACCTTGCTTTAGGGACGGCTTGCCAACAGCCTTCGGCAACTCGGGGAGCTCCAGAGGCTCGGGGGCAGGGCGCTCGGCCTTGGCTGCCTCAACATAGACGGGCTTGGGAACCTCTACGGGCTCCCACGTGGCGGACGCCGGGGCAGCGGCCGCTGCGCCGGCTGCTGCGGCACTCGGATCGCCCGCGGCCACCGCGACGGCAAGTGCAGCCTCGCGCAGTTCCATTGCCGTCAGCGGCTTTACCCTTGGCTGGTGCGCCTCGGCGTCGAAAAGCGGGTTGTCCGGCTTTGCCGGCGCTGCTTCCGGCTTCGGCGGAACCTTGCCGGCGGCCTTGGACTGCCGGGGCGGTGCTGTCATCGCGGACCGGAAGGCTGCGTTAACCTTGGCCCTCCTGTCCCGGACAGCCAGCCAGCGCAGCAGGACCACGGATCCGGTGGTAAGTCCGACGCACGTCAGCGGAAGGAACGGAGCGGCCAGCCCGAAAAGGAGGAGCGCTCCGGAAACGAATGCGGTGGCCAACGACAGCAGCCCGATGAGGGCGATTGCCGTCCGGCCGTAGCGTATGCGGAACTTGGCCCCGGCCGGTGAGCCGGCAGCAGCGGTCCCGGGTCCGGCGCTCTTCCTGGTGTCCATGGCGTTCTCCTGCTGGGCGGCGACGTTCATAACCAAAGCGGCTGGCGGTTCCGGTGCTTCATCGGCTGCGGTGTCTGCCAGGAAATCGCCGGCGGGCTGGAACTGGTGCCTGCGGTTCCGGAGGACGTAGGGCGCAACCCACACAATCCAGAGCACAACGGCAACCACAAGGATCACTGAGCTGCTAAGGGGGAAGTCCACATTCAAAACCGTATGAGCATCCGGCCCGCTGCGGCAGCATTGGCTGCGGTGTGTCGTGGCGCAACCGCCAATTCACTGGATTTATGACCGCTGTGAGGCCAGCCACGGCCGGAGGAGACCCTCCGGGACCTCTTCCGACGTCAAGGCAAACGAGCGGTGGTCGGCCCATTCACCGTTGATGTGGAGGTACCGCGGCCTATAGCCTTCGTCCCGGAACCCGAGTTTCTCCACCACACGGAGGCTGGGTCCGTTCTCTGGCCGGATGTTGATTTCCATCCTGTGCAGGCCCAAGGTTTTGAAGCAATGGTCCGTCACCATGGCGACGGCGGTGGGCGCGATGCCGCGGCCCGCGCAGGCCTGGTCCACCCAGTAGCCGAGGGTCGCCATCATGGCCGAGCCCCAGACGATCGACGAAACGGTCAGCTGGCCAATAATGGGTGGCCTGACACTGCCGGGCCGCCGCTCGGTGATGAGGAAGGGCAAAGCGGTTGCCTGGGACGCCTGCGCCTTCAATGACCGGACCATATGCCGGTAGTCCGGCAGGCCGCCGGAAGGATCCGGGTTGGACGCTTCCCACGGCGCCAGCCACTGGCTGTTGCGGGACCTGACTTCGGTCCATTCCTTCTTGTCCCGGTACCGGATGGGCCGCAGGACCAGATCCCCGCACTCCAGGGTCACGGGCCAGATGGGACCAGGGCGCATGGCGCTACTTGGAAAGGCTGGCGGTGAAGCCGGGCAGCCACTCCCGCAGGCCGGGGCCGAGGTCCTCGCTGTCAATGGCCAGCTGGACGCAGGCCTTGAGGTAGCTGAGCTTGTCCCCGGTGTCGTACCGCCGCCCCCGGAACACGACGCCGTAGACACCGTGCCCTTCGCCGTCACCGGTTGCCAGTTCCTGGAGAGCGTCTGTCAGTTGGATTTCGCCGCCCCGTCCAGGACCGGTGCGCTCGAGGACGCCAAAAACGGCCGGGTGGAGTACGTAACGGCCAATCAGCGCCAGGTTGGAGGGCGCTTCCTCCGGAGTCGGCTTCTCCACGAGGCGGTTGACCCGCACGTATGACTCGCCGTCGATCGGTTCGATGTCAGCGCAGCCGTAGGCGCTGATCTGCGACGGTTCCACTTCGATGAGCGCCACGACGGACCCGCCGGTTTTGGCCTGAACATCAATCATGGTGCCGAGCAGTTCGTCCCGGGCATCGATGAGGTCATCGCCCAGCAGCACGGCGAAGGCTTCATCGCCAACGTGCTGCTTCGCCCGAAGTACGGCATGGCCCAGTCCGTGCGGGTCCCCCTGCCGGACGTAGTGGATGTCGCCCAGGTTGCTTGCCGCCTGGATGGAAGCGAGCTTCTCGGTATCCCCCTTGCCTTCAAGGGTGGACTCAAGTGACGGCACACGGTCGAAGTGGTCTTCCAGCGCCCGCTTGTTCCGCCCGGTGATCATCAGGACATCGTTGAGGCCGACGTGCACGGCTTCCTCAACCACGTACTGGATGGCAGGCTTGTCCACGACGGGAAGCATTTCCTTGGGCATCGCCTTGGTTGCCGGCAGGAACCGGGTGCCAAGTCCGGCGGCAGGAATGACGGCTTTGCGCACTCTCGGATTACTGGTAGTCACCGGACTAATCTAACGTCAGCGTCAAGCATTCAGTAATCAGGGGATGGCGGGCAACGCCCATTACTGACAGACGGAACAGGCAACAACGCGCCGGCCCGGTCACCGGCCGGCGCCGTGCGGCAGCTACGGAGGAAGAATGACGTTCGAGGATACAAAGGCAGCCAAGGACGATATACGCGCTGCCCATCGCCGCCGTCGGGCTTTGCTGACGCTCCAGGAGCGGCAGGATGCCGGGGAAGCCTTGGCGAAGCACGGGGCAGCGTGGGCCGATTCGGTAACCCAGGGGAAGGCAGCGACGGTCTGCGCCTACCTCGGCGTCGGGGCGGAACCGCCCACGCTGCCTCTGATCGCGGCCCTCCACGACGCCGGCCACAAAGTCCTGCTTCCCGTCTGCGAGCCGGGGCGGGAGCTGAAGTGGGTCTTTTGGGCGCCGGGCGTCGACCTGGTGAGGAGCAGGTTTGCCCCCATCCTGGAGCCTGTGGGGGCACGGCATGAAATTGAGGTGGCCGGGGAAGCTGCCGCGCTCTTTATTCCTGCCACCGCAGTTGACCTCGCCGGCAGCAGGGTAGGCCAGGGCGGCGGTTACTACGACAAGTTCCTGGGCCACCTCGAATCAGCCGGGAAGCATATTCCGCTGGCCGCGGTGATCTACGACGGGGAACTGCTGCCCGCGGGCAGGATTCCGGTAGAGGCATTCGATCGGCCCGTGCCCGGCGTCGTGCTTCCCTCCGGGTTCCGGAGCCTGCGGGACACCCCCTGACCGGGGACGTGCCCGCCCGCGAGGATGGTAGAATTAGCACTCAGGCCCTGCGACTGCTAATGGACATCCATCCGGATAATCCTGCGGCCGTCCGGGACCTCTCGTTTGCCCAAGAGGAGGAGCACCAGTGCCAACGTATGCGTACGCCTGCAAGGATTGCGGCCATGCCTTTGACATCGTCCAGTCGTTCTCGGACGGCTCTCTGACGTCCTGCCCCGAATGCCAGGGTACCCTGCGCAAAAAGTTCAACAGCGTGGGCGTCGTCTTCAAGGGTTCCGGCTTCTACCGCACCGACTCACGGGACGCCAAGGGCAGCACGGTTTCTGCCGCTTCCGGGGCGCCGGCAGCAACGCCTGCGGCCGCACCTGCTGCTCCGGCTCCGGCTGCCGCCGCTAGCTGATCCACGTTCCTCCGACCAGGCGGTTGCCTGTCAGCCGGGCCGCGTTGTCCACATAGCGGCAGGCGCACCTGCCGCGGCGGCCGTTGGCGCCTCTAGCGTAGGCACATGCCCGCGCACGGACAGCAACGCCAGGTTATATCAAGCGCCTCGTACAGACCTGGACTCCCCGGGGCCTCACACCGCAGCGGCCCCCACGGCAGGAGCCGCGGCGCCGGCCGCAACGCAAGCCGCCGCCCGCCGGCCCGCTTTGCCTCCTGGCTGGGCCGCAACAGGCGGCTGGCGGCCGCGCTGCTTCTTTGCGCCGCAGCCGCCATCACGGTCCAGCAACTTACGCCGGCGCCGGTCTACACCGTGTCTGCGCTCGCCGCCGCCCGCGACCTTCCCGCAGGCACAGCAATGGCAGCCGCGGACCTCGCCTCTGTCCAGGTACCGCCCGGAATGCTGTCCGACGGGTTCCTCAATCAACCGGGCGAGGCGGCCGGGAAGCAACTTGCGGCCCCGCTGCGCAGGGGGCAGCTGCTCACGGATGCCCAACTGCTCGGTCCGGGGCTACTTGCCGGAACTCCCCCAGGGTCAGCGGCTGTTCCCCTTCGCATGGCGGATCCGTCATCCATCCAGCTCGTCTCACCGGGCCAGCTCGTGAACGTGGTGCTGACGGCAGCCATCGGCTACGACCAGCAGGGGCCGCCGGAGGTCCTGGCTTCAGGGGTTCCGGTGCTGTGGACTTCGGGTCAAGGCGGGCAAGGCGGCCAGTGGCTGGGCACGGCGGAGACGGACGGGCTCATAGTGGTGGCAGCCAACGCAGAACAGGCTGCCCGGCTCGCCGGATCCTCCACCCGGGGGAAACTGTTCTTCGTCCTGGTCGGACCGTAGCCTTGGGGGGCGACAGCGTGGTCGGCGCCGAGCCACGGCGCCAGCCACTTCCGCAGGGGCAGGGCTCTTGCCCCGCTGCTAGCCTCCTCAGCCCCAGTGGGGAGGCTTCTGTTCCTTCAGCCACGAATCGTGGTCGTCGTCTTCGCGGTCGCCCCAGCCCCGGGGTTCGTCTTCGGCTGCCTTGTTTGGCAGGGCGGGAGTGCCAGGCAGCGCGCCCGCGCCCGCCTGGCCGGTGTCCGAAGAGTCGTTCTTCTCGTGGTCCGGGGCCATCGCACCCGCCTCCTTGCTGTCCAGGCCTTCGGCCTCTGCTGGTTCATGGTCCGATGCTGCGTGCCGGGACGCGGCGTCGATTCCGTTGAGCGCCTGGTCCACGTCGTCGTCCAGGAAGGCGATGGATGTGGCTGTCCGCCCGGAGAGTGCGTTCTTTTCGAGGCCCAGGTATCCTGCGATGCGGTCGGCGCAGGCGGACGGATCCGTGAACACCTCGATGGTCCACAGGGGCATGTAGCGCCAGCCAAGGCGCTCCAGCAGTTGCGGGCGCAACCGGCTCCGCTCCCGAACGCTCAGGGCGCGGTACTGTTCGGTGCCATCGGATTCAATCGCCACCGGCCAGGGGAGGTCGGCGTCCTCCTGGCCCATGGTGTTCAGCGGATCCGCGGCGGCCACCACGTCAATGGCGCCGTCATACTGGTGCCACACCCGGGCGCCGCGGGCGCGCAGGCGGTCTCCGAGGTCGGCCACCAGCGGATCGGCTCCAAGGGCCTGCTCGCTGGCCGCGGCCCGCGAGGCCGGAGTTCCGAGGTCCGTGTTTCCCGCAATTTCACGGTCAAGGAGCGCGTACAGGTCCACGGCGCCGTGCGTCAGCCTGGTGTGGTCCAGGTCCTCGGGCCGGAAGCAGGTGAGAACGTGCATCGACCTGCGGGCGCGGGTCATGGCCAGGGCGAACTTCTCCCGGCCGCCCTCGGCGGAGAGTGGCCCGAAGTTGTGCAGTGCGCGCCCGTGCGGTGTGCGGCCAAAGCCGGGCGAGAAGATGACATGGTCGCGCACCAGCCCTTGGGCCCGTTCAAGATCCACAACCCGGAAGGACTCGGGACCGGCTCCGAAGAAGCCCGCCAGGGCCGGGTAGTTGGGCAGTTGGAGCCGGATGGATTCCCCGATCCTGGCCGCATGGCGGAGGCTTGCCGTAACCACGGCCAGCGAGGTACGCGGGCGCAGCCGGGCGTGCTCGAAGACCAGCTGGACCACCCGGTTGACTTCCGCCACCACCGATTCCACGCCCTCGTGGCCCGCACTGGGCAACCCGGTGCCGTCCGGCAGGTACTCCACCAGCAACGACCGGTCCAGTCCCGTGGCGGACTGCCCCTCGGGGAGCCGGCGGAGGCCGCCGTCGTAAAAGTTCTTGCTCAGCTGGAGCACGAGGTCCTCGTCCACCGCCCGGTAGACGAAGTTGAGCCGCCACACCGGAAGTACCCTGGACAAGGCAGCGAAGGCGCTCTCCACCCGCTGGTGCGCCGATTCGCCGGCCGCCAGGCGCTCGACGCCGACGGTGAACGTGCGGGGGCTGGCGATGCGGGAGTCGCCGAAGGCAATGACCTGCCCGGCGCGGGCGATGGACGGCAGCACGGCCTGGAGCGACGTCGCTTCGGCATCCAGGATGACCACCGCGTCAAAGCGCTGCTCCGCCGGCAGCAGGCCGGTCATGAGATAGGGGCTGACGGACCAGACCGGAACCAGCGTGCCGATCAGTTCAGGCGCCTGCGCCGTCAGCGACGGCAGGGACACCCTGCCGTCCTTGAGCAGGCTCCGCAGGAGGTCCGCCTGGCGGGGGTGGGCGGCGATGGCGCTGCGCCACCGCTCGGCGAGGTCCCAGCGGAGGCGGGCGGCGCCGCTGGCAATGTGGGCGTTGTCCGCAAGGCGGTACTCGGCCTCCAGCTTCCGCAGCGCGTCGCCGTCGGACATGGCCAGGTAGTCGTCGCCGCTGATCATGGCTTCAAGGGCGGACTGCCACCAGGCCAGCTCAAGTTCGGCGGCCACGGACCCCGCCGGAACCTCGCGCTCCGCGAGGTCGGCCAGGAGCTCACCGAGCCCGTGCTCGCGCATGTTCTCAACCAGCAGGGTGCGCTCGGGCAGTGTCTTCAGTGTTTCGGTATCAGCCACCAGCCGTTCAAGCCGCTCCATGAGCTCCTCAAACCGGACGGCAGCCAGGGAACCGCCGGCCTCCGTGTGGCGCAGGGCATCACCCAGGCGGGCCAGGTCGCTGTCCAGCGAACGGTACATGGCGTTCATCTCGGCGAGCCCGGACGGAACGGCGGGATGCCGCTGCGTGGTGGCATAGCCTGCCCACAGTGCACGCTGCTCCTGGACCAGCAGCAGGGACGTGTGCAGGTCCGCGATGTGGACCCCGGGCCTGACGTACTCCTTCGCGACCCTGCGCAGCCTTGAGCGCTGCATGGAGGTCATCTCAATGCCGCGCTCCTTGCGCCAGGCCGAGGGCGCCGTGGCGGAAATGAGGTCCGTGACCGGGCGGTCGAAGATGTCCGGCGTGAACTTGTCCAGGCTGCCCCGCACCGCCACAAGCAGCTCAAGCTGCTCGCCCCACTCCGCAAAGGAGGCACCCAGCCTGATTTCCGCGTGCTCGGCAACTGCCTCCATGCGGTCGCGCAGCGCAGGCAGGCTCTTCTCCACCGAGCGGACCAGTTCCTGCGCTTCCTCGGTCTCTTTCCGCGTCAGCAACCGGGCGCCATGCCACGGACTGGTGGTGGAGGCCTTGCTGAAGCTGCCCAGCTCAGCTGCCCGGCGGAGTCTGCCGGCAAGCTCGTCACGGTCCCGGATGCTGTCCAGGACGCTCCGTTTCAGCCGCACAGTGGTGGCCGGGGCAGGGTGGATGGAGGTGAGCTCCGCCAGCGACTGCATGGCTTGGTAAGGCGAGCAGCCCCACCGCTGCCGGACGTTGTGGAGCGAGGCCACATGGTCCATCAGGGCGTGGCGGTGCTCCGTGAGGGTGTTGTGGAGGTTGCCCAGCTGGGGTTCAAGCGACTTTTCGTTGCGGACGATGGCCCGGACCAGCTGGGCCTTCAGCTGCTGGGCCGTGACATTCCCGGATAGCTGGAAGAGGATGGACTCCAGGCCCAGGCCCTCCAGCTGGCCGGATACTTCGTTGAGGCTGGCGCGGCGGTCCCCCACCACCAGGACGGTTTTTCCGGCATCCACCAGCGCACCGATGGTGTTGATGGCGGTCTGGGTCTGGCCAGTGCCCGGCGGGGTGCTGACCACCAGGGAATCGCCGGCACGGGCAGCATCTATGACGTACTGCTGGTCGGTGTCCGCATCCAGCAGAAGCAGTTCGTCCTTGGGGTGCCTGCTGTCCAGGGGAGGGAAGCGTGAGGGATCCGGCTCCATAACGTCCACCACTTCCCCTCCTCCCGCGGTGGCCAGCGCGGAGATGAGCGGGTTGGATTCGTTGATCCACGGGTCATCCAGGTTGCCCGAGAGGTCCGCGAAGGTGGAAACCAGCAGGTTGTGCTGGGCTTCTGCGCCGTGGATGGGCCTGATCAGCGTGCCCAGCCGGTCCAGGACGGGCTGGGGATCGAAGCGGGCCGTGCTGTACGCAAGCCGGGTGACGGCGTTGACGTCAAAGACAATGCCGTGGATGTTCTTCAGGTGCCGCACCAGGGCGGGGTTGATGTGCGCCTGCTCGGTCAGCTGGAGTTCGTAGTCGTCCTCCCCCGGCCGGACGGTCAGGGAAATGGCGGTGAGCATGACCGGCGCCGAGATGCGCTGGGGTTTGCCGCCGACGGCGGACGTCCACACCACGGTGCCTGCGGAGAGATAGCCGGCGTCAATGCCGCGCTCATTGGAAAGCTCGAAAATCTTTGACCGGATGTTCCGCGATGCCCTGGCGGCGACGACGTACTGCTGGCGGTCACGGATCAGGGTGGACAGCCGCGTCTTGCGTCCGGCCATGAGCTGGGCCAGCCCGGACGGGTGGGCATGAGTCAGGTCGATGGAACCTTCGGGAGTCTTGGTGAAGCGCAGCATTGTGTCCGCCCCGGTGACGGGTTTAAGCCCGGACAGCCATTTGCGGAGCTCCTCGGAGCCCTCCGGGTGGCCTTGACCAACTGACACTACTGCCTTCTTTTCTGCGCTTGCACGTGACGTCCTGGACCATACGGGCATAGGTTCGAGAGTAGCCGCTTAGGCGGCGCGACTGAGAGACCGCAACACTGCAAGCCCCGAAATTCCGGAGGATTTCACCCCGGAACACCAGTGGCCGGCCTCCCTTGACGGAGGCCGGCCACTCAGGATGCTACTCCCACTCGATGGTTCCCGGCGGCTTGCTGGTGACGTCGAGCACCACGCGGTTGACGCCCTCAACTTCGTTGGTGATGCGGTTGGAGATCCTCGCCAGCAGTTCGTACGGAAGCCGGGACCAGTCAGCCGTCATGGCATCCTCCGAGGAGACAGGGCGGAGCACAATGGGGTGGCCGTAGGTGCGGCCGTCACCCATGACTCCAACGCTGCGCACATCAGCGAGCAGCACCACCGGCATCTGCCAGACCTCGTTGTCCAGGCCTGCGGCAGTCAACTCGGCGCGGGCGATGGCGTCAGCCTTGCGCAGCAGGTCAAGGCGTTCCTTGGTGACCTCGCCGACGATCCGGATTCCAAGGCCGGGGCCCGGGAAGGGCTGGCGACCCACGATTTCCTGCGGCAGGCCCAGCTGTGCACCCACGGCGCGGACCTCGTCCTTGAAGAGTGCCCGCAGCGGTTCGACGAGCTCGAACTGCAGGTCCTCAGGCAGGCCGCCCACATTGTGGTGGCTCTTGATGTTCGCAGCACCCTCGCCGCCGCCGGATTCGACGACGTCCGGATAGAGGGTGCCCTGGACCAGGAACTTGATCTTCTCGCCGTGGGCGGCTGCCTCGGCGATGATGGCCAGTTCGGCTTCCTCGAACGCGCGGATGAATTCCCGGCCGATGATCTTGCGCTTGGTTTCGGGATCGCTGACGCCGGAAAGCGCGGACAGGAAGCGCTCCTGCTCGTTCGCGACATACAGCTTCACGCCGGTGGCGGCAACGAAGTCGCGCTCCACCTGCTCGGCTTCGCCTTCGCGCAGCAGGCCGTGGTCCACGAATACACAAGTCAGCTGGTCACCGACGGCGCGCTGCACCAGGGCTGCGGCGACGGCGGAATCCACGCCGCCGGAGAGGCCGCAGATGACCCTCGCATCACCGATCTGCTTCCGGATCCGCTCCACCTGTTCCTCGAGGATGTTCCCCGTGGTCCAGTTGGGCTCGATCCGGGCACCCTTGAAGAGGAAGTTTTCCAGGACCTGCTGGCCGTAGGCCGAGTGCTTGACCTCGGGGTGCCACTGCACGCCGAACAGGCCCTTTTCCTCATTGGCGAACGCAGCCACTTCAGCGCCCGCCGTCGTCGCCAGCACTTCAAAGCCTTCCGGGGCCTCGTGGACGGAGTCGCCGTGGCTCATCCACGTGTTCTGGTGCTGGGGCATGCCTTCCAGGACCGAGCGGCCTTCGCCGATGATGGTGGTCCGGGTGGAGCCGTACTCGCGCAGCCCGGTCTTGTCCACCTTGCCGCCGAGGGCGTTGGCCATGGCCTGGAAACCGTAGCAGATGCCGAAGACCGGAACCCCGGCTTCGAAGAGGTCGGCACCGACGCTCGGGGCCCCGTCAGCGTAAACGCTGGAGGGGCCGCCGGACAGGATGATGGCGGCGGGGTTCTTGGCCAGGAGCTGCTCGGTGGTGTAAGTATGCGGAACCACTTCCGAATACACGTTTGCTTCCCGGACGCGGCGGGCAATCAGCTGCGCGTACTGGGCACCGTAGTCAACAACCAGCACCGGCTTCTGGGAAGTCTGGGATGCAGTGGGAGTAGTCACCGTAATAGCCTACTTTGCGCCGTTGCGCCGGCGCACCTTGAGACGCCGCGCTGTGACGGAGCAGACTCCCCCGGCGGGCAGTACCGGCCGGCTGCGGGTCAGTAGCGCTGCTGGTCAGTAGCGCAGGGGCGCCTGGGGGTTCGCGGCCAGCTCGGCCTCAACCTCCGCATGGACCCTCTTCTCCACGATGAAGGAGAGGAAGGGAACCACGCCGCCCAGTGCCAGCAGGACCAGCTTCAGGAACGGCCAGCGCATCAGGGACCACAACCGGAAGTTCGACATCAGGTACACCACGTACATCCAGCCGTGCACAATCAGGACGGCCACGGACAGGTTGACGCCTCCCAGCACACCCGGGGGCTCCGCATCAGCAAAGCCGAAGCCGAATGGCTGGCCGGTGACGGCGTTGGTGCCGCCGGCAAACAGGTACTGCCCGAAACCGTACCGGGCGGCAAGTTCGGCGCACAGCAGCAGCAGCATGGTGCCGGTGAGGTAAGCGAGCACTTTGTAGAACGTCAGGGCCGAGCGGATCTGGGCTGCCGTTCCACCGAAGCGCCGCTTCCTGCCGGCGGACTTCCCGGCCGGGCCGGTGCCTGTGTTGGTGCCTGTATTTGTGCCTGTGGCAGAGGCGGGGTTGGCCGGTTTCGGGTCGATCATGGCTGTACCTTTTGCTGGTTGTGTTCGGGGTGCAGGGTGTCTTCGTGTTCTTCCTCAAGGCTGTCCTCAAGGTCCCGGTGGTAGTCGTCCTTGACGAGCCGCCACCAGATGAAGAGGGCAAAGCCGGCGAAGACCACCCATTCGAGGGAATAGAAGAGGTTGAGCCAGTTGATCTGCTGGGCCGGCGGCTGCGGGCCGATGTTCAGGGGAAGGAGCGCGCCGGGCACGGCCGCCGGGCTGACGTCCTCGCCGCCGGCTATTTCCGCAGTGGCGGCAACGAAGCCGGGATAGCTGCTGACTTCCCAGTAGTTGATCAGCTCAGCCACGGAAACCGCCGTGGCTTCGCCCGGCTGGGGCGCCGTTCCCGGCACGGGCGCCTCGGACGGCAGGAGCCGGCCGGTCAGTTCGAGAATGCCCGACGGCGGC
The DNA here is from genome assembly GCF_002953935.1 of Arthrobacter sp. PGP41. Taxonomy (NCBI): domain Bacteria; kingdom Bacillati; phylum Actinomycetota; class Actinomycetes; order Micrococcales; family Micrococcaceae; genus Arthrobacter; species Arthrobacter sp. PGP41. Next base: position 3,025,436 of record NZ_CP026514.1, read on the forward strand.
GGTGGAGCATCTGCGCGGTCCGCCACCCAGCCGCGGGCCACCGGGATCCACGTCTGGGGCGAAGCGGCAACACCGCTCAGCGCGGGTGCACCGGAGACGGCAAAGGCGGTAACTACCCAGTAGCCTGGCTTGCCGTCATGCAGCCGGCCGGGAACCAGCAGCTGCTTTGCGGGGTCATAGGAGCCCTCTGCCGAAACCATCTGATCGGCATCCGTTCCGTGGAAAAACTCGCCGGGCTGCAAGGTATCAGTGAGGGGCTGGACCTGCTCGGTGGCGGGGTTGGCGGGGATTTCGGGCCTGGTGGACCGTCCGAACTGCCACTGGCTCAACAGCACGAAGACCCCGGAGATGGCGATCGCGAAGACAAAACCGGCGATCCATCGGGGCTTAAGGGCTGTTTTCCACACGTCTTAACCGTACTTCGTACCGCTGTAGAACAACTAAACGCCGGGACTGCGGCAGGAACTGCACCGCACGCCGGGTCCCGGCGGCCCGGATGCTTGGCTGGGGCTGGTTAGTGATCGAAGAACACCAGGCTCGAGTTGATGAGCTCCGCGATCACCTCAGGATCGTATGCCCGGCGCAGCGACTCCCTGAACGACTCCTTGGACAGCGACCGCGCCAGGGTTGCCAGCACTTCGAGGTGGTCCGAGAAGGAACTGGCGGGGGTGGCAATCAGCAGGATCACGGTAGCTGGGCCGTCGGCCGCGCCAAAGTCCAGGGCATGTCCGTACTTGGCGATGCCCACGGCAATGGACGTGCGGGAAACAAACTCGCTGCGGGCGTGCGGAAGGCCAATCCCGCCGGGAAGCCCCGTGGCCAGCTGGTGTTCCCGGGCATTCACATGCTTAAGGAATCCGTCCAGGTCCGAAATGCGCCCGGCTGCATAAAGCCGCTTGGCGAGCTGCGTGGCGGCGTCGGCCTTGTCCGCTGCTTCCAGCTCCAGGATCACCATTTCGGGTGTGGTGAGCTCGGCATCGTACCGGTCAAGTGGTTCCGCCAAGGCGTATCCCTTCGGTCAGGAGTGCTGTTGCCGTGGACCCCTCAGCGCAAGGGCACGATGTCTTCCACGCCCAGGCGGGCGGCGTCTGCGGATTCGTCGTCCGGCTGTTGCTGGCTGAGGCGTTCGGCCTCCACCCGTGCGATGTAGTGCCGGACCTCGTTTTCGCGCTGTTCGTCACTCCAGCCAAGAACGTCACCCATTAGTTTAGCGACAACCGGCACGGCGGACACGCCGCGGTCCCACGCCTCGATGGAAATCCGTGTCCTTCGGGTCAGGACGTCGTGCACGTGCCGGGCACCCTCGTGTGTGGCGGCGTACACGGCCTCGGCCTGGAGGTAGTCGTCGGCGCCGGGAATCGGCTCAGCCAGGGCCGGATTCTCTTCGATGATGGCCAGCACTTCATCGGTCATGGAGCCGTAGCGGTTCAGCAGGTGCTCGACGCGGGCCACATGCACGCCGGATTCCTCCGCGGTGCGGTTGCGCCGGTTCCACGCCGCCCTGAAGCCGCTTGCGCCCAGCAGCGGGATGGTCTCCGTGCAGCTGGGCGGAACCCGCTCGTCCATGGTGCGGGTGGCCTCATCCACCGCGTCCTTGGCCATCACGCGGTAGGTGGTCCACTTCCCGCCGGCAACCACCACAAGCCCCGGAACGGGATGGGCCACCACGTGTTCGCGGGACAGCTTGGCAGTGGAGTCGTTTTCCCCGGCCAGGAGCGGCCGCAGTCCGGCGTAGACGCCCTCCACATCCTCCCGGGTCAGCGGCCGCTTGAGGACCTTGTTGACGTGTTCCAGGATGTAGTCGATGTCCTTGCTGGAGGCGGCCGGGTGGGCCTTGTCCAGGTTCCAGTCGGTGTCCGTGGTGCCGATGATCCAGTGCCGGCCCCAGGGAATGACGAACAGCACCGACTTTTCGGTGCGCAGGATCAGCCCCACCGTTGACTGGAAGCGGTCCCGCGGCACCACCAGGTGGATGCCCTTTGAGGCCCTGACCTTCAGCTGGCCGCGGTCGGTCACCATGGCCTGGGTCTCGTCCGTCCAGACGCCCGTGGCATTGATGACCTGCTTGGCGCGGATCTTGAACTGCGTCCCGTCTTCATGGTTGACCACTTTGGCCCCGACGACCCGTTCCCCCTCGCGGAGGAAATCAACCACCTTCATCTGGTTGACGGCGTGGGCGCCGTAGTAGGCGGCGGTCCGCACCAGGTTGGCGCAGTACTTGGCGTCGTCCACCTGGCCGTCGTAGTAACGGATGGACCCTACGAATGCATCGTTCTTGAGGCTGGGGGCGGCACGCAGGGTGCCCCGGCGGGTGAGGTGTTTGTGGAACGGCACTCCCCTGCTGTGCCCGCTGGAGATGGACATGAAGTCATACAGCGCGATGCCGGCACCCACGTAGGGGCGCTCAATGAAGGGCTTGGTCAGCGGATACAGGAAAGGCACCGGCCGGGCGAGGTGCGGCGCCAGTTCCGAGAGCAGCAGTCCCCGCTCCTGCAGCGCCTCCTTCACCAGGCCGAAATCAAGCATCTCCAGGTAGCGGAGGCCGCCGTGGATAAGCTTCGAGGACCTGGAGGACGTGCCCGCCGCCCAGTCGCTCGCCTCAACGATGCCCACCGTCAGGCCGCGCGTGACGGCGTCCAAGGCCGCGCCGGTGCCCACGATCCCGCCGCCGACAATGAGGATGTCCAGTTCCTGGCCTGGATCCGAGGTGGCACGCAGCCGCTGGATGGATGCCTCCCTGGCTTCCGGGCCGAGCGCCCCGCCATTAACAGGAAATTTCTTCATTGAACGCCTCCAGTGCCTCTCGTGCCGGTAGTAAAACCACCCTACTTGCTGGCGGCACGCTTGGGCAGGAGTCCGTCAGTTTCCGGCGTAAGGGGAAACCACGACGTCGACCCGCTGGAATTCCTTCAGGTCCGAGTAGCCGGTGGTCGCCATGGAGCGGCGCAGTGCGCCGATGAGGTTGGAGGTTCCGTTGGTGTGGTGGCCCGGCCCGAACAGCACTTCCTCCAGCGGGCCCACAGTGCCCACGTTGGCGCGGTCGCCGCGGGGAAGTTCGAGGTGGTGGGCTTCCTGGCCCCAGTGCCATCCCTTCCCGGGCGCTTCCTCTGCGCGAGCGAGCGCGCTGCCGAGCATTACGGCGTCGGCTCCCATCGCGATCGCCTTGACGATGTCACCCGAGGTGCCCATGCCGCCGTCGGCAATCACGTGGACATAGCGGCCGCCGGACTCGTCCATGTAGTCGCGGCGGGCTGCGGCGACGTCGGAAATGGCGGATGCCATGGGCGAGTGGATGCCCAGTGCGCGGCGCGTTGTGGTGGTGGCACCGCCGCCGAAGCCCACCAGGACGCCGGCGGCGCCGGTCCGCATGAGGTGCAGTGCCGGCGTGTAGCCGGCCGCGCCGCCCACGATGACCGGGACGTCCAGTTCGTAGATGAACTGCTTGAGGTTCAGCGGCTCGTGGTCCTTGGAGACGTGCTCGGCGGACACGGTGGTACCGCGGATGACAAAGATGTCGACGCCGGCGGCGACGACCGTCTTGTAGTGCTCCTGGGTGCGCTGCGGCGTCAGCGACCCCGCCACCGTCACTCCTGCCTCGCGGATCTCGGCCAGGCGGGACGTGATCAGCTCAGGCTGGATAGGTGCCTGGTACAGCTCCTGCATCCGCCCCGTCACCGCGGGGCTGTTGGTCTCATCCTCCAGGGCGCCGATCTCGTCCAGGATGGGCTGCGGGTCCTCGTAGCGGGTCCACAGGCCTTCGAGGTCAAGCACGCCCAGGCCGCCGAGCCGGCCCAGGGCGATGGCCGTCTGGGGCGACATGGCTGAATCCATGGGCGCCGCGATCACCGGCATGCTGAACTGGTAGGCGTCGATCTGCCAGGAGACGGAGACGTCCTTGGGGTCGCGGGTACGACGGTTAGGGACGATTGCAATGTCATCCAGGGAGTAGGCTCGACGCCCACGCTTGCCACGGCCGATCTCGATCTCGTAAGTCACTGCTCTAGGTTATCCCAGCCGGGGTGCCGGCCATGGCTGTGGCCGTCCGTGGCTACAGCGGCCTGCTCGTGGGGGCTCCCCGCCGGCTCCCTGGCAGAAGGTGCCCGGGTCAGGGGCCCGTGGGGACGCTGAGCTGGGACTCGAACATCCGGAAATACCGCCCGTGAAGTGCCACCAGTTCCTTGTGCGTGCCCTGCTCCACAACCCTGCCGTCCTCCAGCATGTACACGATGTCCGCCTTCTCGATGGTGGCCAGGCGGTGGCTGATGGCGATGATCGTGCTGCCGCGGTCGGCGAAGAGGCGGGTGAAGATCCGGTGCTCGGCGAGGGCGTCGATGGCTGAGGTGGGCTCGTCCATCACCATGAACGAAGCGTTCCGGTAGAAGTTGCGGGCCATCGCGAGCCGTTGCCACTGTCCGCCCGAGAGGCCGCTGCCCTTCCGGCCGCGCGGGTCCTCCATCCAGTTGCTGACGTGGTTTTCCATGCCGTTGGGCAGTCTGTTGATGAACTCCAGCGCCTCCGCGTCCGCGGCGGCCTTGCGGATGCGCGCATCGTCGCGCGGCGAGTCGACGTCGCCGAAGTAGATGTTTTCCGCGGCGGTGGCGAACTCGTATTTGAGGAATTCCTGGCTCAGCACCGCCAGGTGCCGGTGCCAGGAGGTGACGTCGACGGCGGCGAGGTCCACGCCGTCGAGCATTACCTGCCCGGAGTCTGGGCGGTAGAGTCCGGCGAGGATGCGGATCAGGGTGGACTTTCCGGCACCGTTCTCCCCCACGATGGCGATGTGCTGGCCCTCGCGGATGGTCAGGCTCACGCCGCGGATCACCTCGATGTCGCTGCCCGTGTAGGTGAAGCGGATGTCTTTCAGCTCAACGGTCTTCGGGGATCCCAGCAGGGGCGGCGCATGCTCCGAGTGCACGGGCAGGGCCATGAACAGCTCGTAGTCCTTGAGGTTGGCCAGGTCCTCGTCGATGGAACTGAGGGAGGATACGAGGCTGTTCGCGGTGGACAGTGCCCTGCTGACAATCTGCTGTACGTAGAGGAACTGGCCCACGGGCTGGGCCCGGGCGATGATCTGCCCCACCACCCAGATCAGGGATACCACTTCCGCGCCGTACTGCAGGGCGTCAGCGGCGAGCTGCTTGGGGATGTACCGGCGCTGGAAATCAAGCCGGCGGCGCTCATCCGCGTCACGGAGGCGGGAACGGAGGTCCATCAGGAATCCCACGATGCCGTAGAGGCGCATCTCCGCGATGTGCTGCGGCCGGAGGAGGTTCGTTTCGATCATCCTCCGCTGCCGGCGCGAGTCCACCTGGGTGTTCCAGTGGGCAATCTGCTCACGGGACAGTTTGAACTGCAGGTAGACGCTGGGCACGATGGCCACCAGGACAATCACCGCGATCCACCAGCTGACCAGGAGCAGCGCCCCGACGGCGAGGATCACCGATACGAGCTGGGTGAAGATGGCGGCGATCCGGTCCAGCACCCGGGCGTAGCTGTCGGAGAAACGCTTGGCGCGGTCGTACAGGTCTACGGTCTCTTTGTCGTCGTACCGCCAGAACTCCAGCGCCAGGAACCGCTGGTACATCTGGTCGCCCACAATGGCGCCCACCTTGAAGCTCATCAGCTGCTGGATGTAGCGGTCCACGCTGCTGAAGGCGCCCCAGAACAGCCCGAGGGCGGCGGTGATGATGACGTAGACGATGGCCAGCTGCCCTGCGCCGGAATCACCGGCGTACGCCGCTGCCAGCGCCGTTGTGGTGAGCGCAGCGTAGTAGGTGGTCACCAAGGGAAGCACGGCCGAGATCAGCGAGCCGAGCACCTTCATGATCACAGCGCCAGGCGAGGCATGGAAGCTGACGCGCAGTACCTGGGCCACGGCGCGGGCGTACGGGCGAAGGGCCAGACGCCGCGAGGGGTCCCGCTTGGGGGTAAGCTCCGCCGGATGTTGCGTTGGGGGCATGGTCTCAGCCTAGTGCCGCGCAAACAAGGGATGGGCAGCAGTGCCCATCCCTTCCAGGTGTTTAGCGGGAACCGTAGTTCGGCGCCTCGACGGTCATCTGGATGTCATGCGGGTGCGATTCCTTCAGGCCTGCCGGGGTGATCCGGACGAACTTGCCGCGGGCCTTCAGTTCGGCAACGGTGGGCGCACCGGTGTAGAACATGGTCTGGCGGAGGCCGCCCACCAGCTGGTAGGCCACGGAGGACAGCGGACCGCGGTAGGCCACCCGGCCTTCGATGCCCTCGGGGATGAGCTTGTCATCGCCGGAGACGTCTGCCTGGAAGTAACGGTCCTTGGAGTAGGACGTGTTCTTGCCGCGGGACTGCATGGCACCCAGCGAACCCATGCCGCGGTAGGACTTGAACTGCTTGCCGTTGACGAAGATCAGCTCACCCGGGGATTCGTCGCACCCCGCGAGCAGGGAGCCGAGCATGACGGTGTCGGCTCCGGCAACCAGCGCCTTGCCGATGTCGCCCGAGTACTGCAGGCCGCCGTCGGCAATCAGCGGGACGCCAGCCGGGATGGCGGCCTTGGCGGACTCGTAGATGGCGGTGATCTGCGGGACACCCACACCGGCCACCACACGGGTGGTGCAGATGGAGCCCGGCCCCACGCCCACCTTGATGCCGTCGGCACCGGCGTCGATCAGCGCCTGCGCACCTTCGCGGGTGGCGGCCTGGCCGCCGATGATGTCCACGTGCGCGGCAACGGGATCGGATTTGAGCCTGCGGATCATGTCCAGCACGCCCTGGGAGTGGCCATTGGCGGTATCCACGAACAGGGCGTCGACGCCGGCGTCCACGAGTGCCATGGCGCGCTCCCAGCCGTCCCCGAAGAAGCCGATGGCTGCACCCACGCGGAGCCGGCCTTCGTCGTCCTTGGTGGCCAGCGGGTACTGCTCTGCCTTGGTGAAGTCCTTGGTGGTGATGAGGCCTTTGAGCCGGCCCTGGTCGTCCACCAGGGGAAGCTTCTCGATCTTGTTGGTGGCCAGCTTGTGCGAGGCTTCCTCGCGGCTGATCCCCACGTGCCCGGTGACCAGCGGCATCTTGGTCATGACATCGCTGACCAGCCTCAGCGGGAAGTCGGACTCGGGAACAAAGCGGGTGTCGCGGTTGGTGACGATGCCCAGCAGGCGGTTGTCCTCATCCACCACGGGCAGTCCTGAGACCCGGTACTGGGCGCAAAGGTTGTCCAGCTCGCGCAGGGTTGCCTCGGGACGGATGGTGAGCGGGTTGGTGATCATGCCGGATTCGCTGCGCTTGACCCGGTCCACCTGGTCCGCCTGGTCCGCGATGGAAAGGTTCCGGTGCACCACGCCCAGGCCGCCCTGCCGCGCCATGGCGATGGCCATGCGGGATTCGGTGACGGTGTCCATGGCCGCGGAAAGCAGCGGCGTCTGCACAGTGATCCGCTTGGAGATCCGGGAGGACGTGTCCGCCTCGGACGGGATGACCTCGGTGTGGCCCGGCAGGAGCAGGACGTCGTCGTAGGTCAGGCCAATGAAGCCGAAGGGGTTGTGTTCGGGCTCGGTCATGAGTGCGCCTCTTACCTTGGTTGCTGGACGGGCAGGGGTTGCAGCCGATGACCAGCCCGTCATTACGGGACTGGCCTGTGCAGGTGATGTTGCCGGGCGGCCGCGGCAGGCGGCGCCCCGCGGGCCGGAAAGTATTGAGTAAATATTAGAACCTCCGCGCCGATCCCCCTATTCCTCGCCTGCAATGTGAGCAACTGCACGTCCCGGCCTGCCGATGTGGAGTCCCGGCCCTCAGCTCCAGCCCGTGGCTGCCAGCAGCCGCTCCTCAAACATGGGGATCATGCTTTCCACGTGCGTCCGGGTGGGGTGGTTGTCGTCCTTGTACACATAGACGTTCCCCACAACGCCAGGGCAGATCCCCCGCGCGCAGATGAAGTCGCCCAGATCCATTGAGGTGCAGCCGTTCCGTGCGGGTGGGGACGCCGAGGATTGGGGTGCCTGTTCCTGCCATCGACACAAAAGAGCTCACTGGCGCATGGGCAAAGCATCAATCCTTCCGAGTTGGGGAATTTTTCCCGCCAGGTACCGCGCGTCGCGGCCGACTCCGGGAAGGGTGGCGGATACCGCCGCGTACTGGAATTCCTGCCCCAGGAAGAACAGCCCGGGTGTATCCAGGGCGACACCGCGGTATTGTCGCGGCAGCCCGCCGCCGTCGAGCAGGTCCGGATCGATCCAGCTGAAATCGTCCCGGAACCCCGTGCACCAGATCACGTTCGCCGCCTCCTGCCGGGTGCCGTCCGCCAGTACCGGCATGCCGTCCTCCACGCCGGCCACCCGCGGTGCGAGCCGCACGCCGGCAGCCGCCAGGTCCTTGGTCTTGGTGCGGATCAGGGGCGTGGCGTGCGCTTTGAAGACGGGCGCCGCTTTGCGCCCGATGGGCGTGCCTAGCGTGAGCACATGAAGCCCAAGGAAGCGCATGAGCGGCAGGACGTAGCGGGCAGCGGCCCGGCCATGCTTCACCGGAAGCTCGCCGCCGGGCTTGCCCGCCGCGGTAGTGGGATGGGTCCGGCATACTTCGAGGGCTATCTCCGCACCCGAGTTCCCCAGGCCAACCACCAGGACCGGCCCGTCCTGCAGCTGGCCCGGATTCCGGTAGTCGGCCGAGTGGAGCTGGAGTATGGAGGGGGCAAGGTTCGCCGCAAAACCAGGCACTTTGGGTGCCTGGCTGACCCCCGTGGCCACGACGGCGTTCCGCGCCTCCCAGCGGCGGCCGTTGGACGCTGCCACGAAGTGGTCCGCGTCCCGCCACAGGCGTTCCACCCGGGTGCCGTGGAGTATGGGCAGGCCCTTCCGCGCCGCATAGTTTTCCAGGTATCCGGCCACCTCATCCTTTGTGGGGAAGGACAGCGGATGGGCCGGGAATGGCTCTCCGGGAAGTCCGTCGAACTTCGCGGGGGTGAACAGCCGGAGCGAATCCCACCGCTGGCGCCAGGCGTCGCCGGTGCGCGGGTCTGCGTCCAGGATGAGGAAGTTCCGTTGCTGCTCCTTGAGGTGGTGGCCCAGGGCGAGTCCCGCCTGGCCGCCGCCGATGATCATTGTGTCCAACATGCCGGTCACATTGCTGCTGTTCATGGCTGAGCTCCTGCTGTGCTGATGGGAATGCCGTTTCTGAGCCTTCCGGTCCTGCTGCCTTGCATCCTCCCCGTCCGGCCTGCGTCCCTGTAGCGCAGCCACCAGGCCAGCATCAGGGCGGAGGCCACGACGTAGGCGAGATGGAGGGCCCAGATGGGTCCGGCCGGGAGGCTGAACACGTACACGGAATGGACCGCATTGGCCGCATTGGTCAGCAGCAGGTTGCCCAGGCTGTAGGAGGCCAGGTCTTTGGTCCGTGCCGCCCTGACCAGCATCGGCACCATACCGAGGGCGAAGAGCACCGTGGAGAGGGTGCCTGCAAGGACTGAAAGGTTCATGTTTGAAGGCTATGGGCCGTGAACGGGCGGCCGCGTCGGACAAAACATGCAACTGCGCCGCAGGACCTGCTGGGTAATTTTGTGTACTCCCCCTAGCCGGTGACCCCGTGCTCGAAGGCGTACTTTGTGGCTGCAGCCCGGGAGGACAGTCCAAGCTTCAGGAAGATGTTGCTGATATGCCGGGCCACGGTTTTCTCGCTGAGGAAAAGGTGCGCCGCGATGGCGCGGTTACCCTCCCCGGAAGCCACGAGCCGAAGCACCTCCACCTCCCGCGGGGTCAGGGGACCCTGGCGCCGGCCGCCGTCGTCCGGGCCCGCCTGCATCAGGGAAGCCGCCCAGGCGGCGGCCGGAGCGGCGCCAAGTTCGAGGAATTCAGCATGGGCGGACTCAAAATCCATCAGCGCGGAGGCTTCGTCGCCCAGCGAACGGCAGGCAATTCCGATCAGCACCCGGCACCGGGCCGCCTCGTACGGCACACCAAGTCCAGCCCACAGGTGCCAGGCCTGCCGCAGAGACACGCACGCGGCGGCAGGATGATCTTCCGCCAGCCGGACCGCCCCATCCGCCTGGCTGGCTGCCGCCCGGACCATTGGTTTGGGGTACTCCCGGGCGAAGGACTCCAGCTCTGCGGCGGCCCGGGCCGCTGCTTCCGCATCGGCTGCGGCCAACTCGATCTCCACCATTGCCGGCAGCAGGTGCCGGCGGGTGGCCTGATCAGCTTCGCCGGCGGTCCGGCGGATCATCGTCTGCGCCTGCCGCGGGTCACCACGGGCCAGCCGAAGAAGGGCAAGGCCAGGCTGGGGCTCGTAGCCGCTCCGCGCTGCCTGCCGGTAGGAGGCCTCGGCTGCGTCAAGGTCGCCGGCGAGACGCTGCACCTCGCCCTGCTGGTAGTAGCCGCCGAACAGCGCCTGGGGATCGCCTTGGATTGCCCGCTTCCGGGCGACCGCCGCTGCCTCCAGTGCTTCATGCCAGGCGCCGTGGAGCCGGAAGAGCTCGGCCCGGTGGGACTGGCACTGGCCGCTGAAAGGCACCATATCCGGGCGGGCAGCGCACCAGCGGTCGAGGGCCGCTGTCCACTCCAACGCCCTTTTCAGGTCGAAGGCCAGATGGCAATTGCCGATGACTGCGCAGTAAATGATGCCGGAAGGGATCGGGGAGAGTTCCCCTGTAGTTACGGCGACCATGGCCTCATCGAACAAGCTGATTGCCTCGTCCGCGCGGCCCAGCATCAGTGTGGCCTGACCGGTGCCAAGAAGGCCCAGGGCGGACAGGTCCTTGTCCTGGAACCTTCGGCCGAACTCGGAAGCCTGGGAGAAGAGCTGGAGTGCCGCTGCGGGCTCCCCGCCATAGAGTTTGCCCAAGGCTGCGGGGACCAGCAGGAACCCCTCCACCACGTTGGGCTCCGTCAGCTCATCCAGGAGCCGCTGGCCACGGGCGAACCATCCCCCCGCCTGCCCCGCCTCGCCGAGGTTCATGAACTGGATCCCGAGCCAGCCGGCGCACCGGGCGGCCCCTGCCACATCGCCGACTTCCAAGTACTCTTCGTGGGCGCGGGCGAGTGTGTCCAGGCCCGTTGTTGTGTTTCCGGTCAGGATCTCGGCGGTGGCCAGCCGTTCAAGGTCGGCGGCGGGAAGCCCGCCACGCTGGTTCGCGTCCGTGTAGCTCCTGAGGGAATCGGTCCAGCGATTCTCCCGGAAGGCTGACCTGCCGTCGTCAATGGCCGTTTCAGTTGACACTCGGACCTCCTTGGGCACCCGCCCGCGCCGCCGGCCTCGCCGCCCCGCCGGCCTCGCCGCCCCGGGCGCCGGTCGCCCGGGACCTAAGCGTCACGCTACGCCCGGTGCACATCGGGCACAAGCGGCTGGAAGAGGCGGGTCCGGCTACGGCCGCAGCAGCCCGCGCAGGGTCTGGATGGTGTCCGCGTCCGCTACCGTTTTGTCGTCCCGGTAGCGCTTAACGCGCGCAAAGCGCAGCGCGATACCGCCGGGATAGCGGGACGACTGCTGTACACCGTCGATGGCAATCTCGACCACCGTGACCGGCTCTACCCAGACGGTGCCCGCCGTGCGCCGCACCTCAAGTTCCTGGAACCGCACGGTCTGCCAGCGCAGCAGCTCATCAGTGAGGCCCTTGAAGGTCTTGCCCACCATGACGTAGCCGCCCGGATCGCCAAACTCACCCGTGGGGTCCAAGGCGCCAAGGTGCAGGTTGGACAGCAGCCCGGTGCGCCGGCCCGAGCCCCATTCGCAGGCGAGCACCACGAGGTCGTAGGTGAGCACCGGCTTCACCTTGATCCAGTTGGAGCCGCGGCGGCCGGCCGCGTAAGCGGACCCCACGGCCTTGACCACCACGCCCTCATGGCCGGCGGCGAGTGCATCGCGCGATACCCTTTCGGCAACGGCCGCGTCCGCCGTGATCTTCCCGGGAATCCGGTGCCCGGGCACGATGCTTTCAAGCACGCCGAGGCGTGTGGACAATGGTTCGTCCAGCAGGTCCCGCCCGTCAAGGTGCAGCACGTCGAAGAACCACGGATGCAGCAACGTCTCGCGTGCAGCGTCCGCCCCGAACCGGGACATGGTTTCCTGGAACGGCCGGGGGCCGCCGTCCTCATCCAGGGCGAGGGTCTCGCCGTCGAGGATCACGTCCCGCACCCCAAGTCCGCGTACCACCTCCACCACCTCAGGCAGCCTGTGGGTCACTTCCGCCAAGGTGCGGGTGTAGATGCGCACCTCGTCGCCGGTGCGGTGCACCTGGATGCGTGCGCCGTCGAGCTTGTATTCCACGGACGCCTCCCCGGTGACATCCAGCGCCGCGCCGACGCTGGCCGCGGTTGAGGCGAGCATGGGCTGCACGGGGCGTCCCACGACGAGTCCGACGGCGGCAAGCTCGGCCGGCGTTCCCGTGAGGGCCAGCACGGCGGTGTGGCCGAGATCGCCGGAGAGCATGGCCGCGCGGCGCACGGCCTCAACCGGCCGGCCGGAAGCACGGGCCACCGCATCCGCCAGTACGCCCTCCAGAGCACCGGTCCGCAGTTCTCCCAGCAGCACGCCGGCGATGAATGCCTGCTCGCGTTCAGTTGCTGCCGCCGTGAGCGTCCTGAGGGTCGCAGCACGTTCTGCTGCCGATCCCGCGCCTGCTGTTGCGAGCAGCCGGTCCAACGCCGCATCGAGGTCTGCGACAGTAAGCCTGGGCTCGGCGGCCGGCTCCCCCATGGCCGCTGACATGCCGCGCCAGCCAATCCCTACCCGGCCCTGGCGCGGCCTGGCAGCCAGCAGGCCCACCGCCGTCGCGATCTCCGCGGGCTCGAGGCGGCGCAGCAGGTGCGCCAGTGCGTCAACTTTCGCCAGCCGGGACCGGGTGGACGCGACGGCAGCCGAAGTTCTCACGAGCTCGTCGAGCAGCATTGCCCCAGTCTGCCACGGCTGTTGCGCTGCAGGCGGCTGATGCTGGACAGGGCCGGAACTCCGCCCCAAAATGGGCTGGTGGGGATCATCATCGCCAACCTGTTCATCACCCTCGACGGCGTCTACCAGGCGCCCGGCGGCCGCGAGGAGGACACTGCGGGCGGCTTCGCCTTCGGCGGCTGGCAGGCGCCGGTTTCCGACGACGAGGCTGAAGCGGCCATCGAGGCTGAGATCAGCCAGATCGACGCCCTGCTTCTCGGCCGGAAAACCTACGACATTTTCGCCTCCTACTGGCCCCGCCAGTCCGGTGATATCGGGGGCACGCTCAACCGGGTGCCGAAGTACGTTGTCTCCGGCGCCCTCACCTCTCCGAGCTGGGCGGGCACAACAGTCCTGCCGGATGCCACGGCCGCGGGCCGGCTGCGGGAGGAATACGACCAGGTGCACATGTTCGGCAGCGGCGTCCTCATCCGTTCGCTGCTCGCGGCAAACGTACTGGACCGCCTCCACCTCTGGCTCTATCCGGTAACCCTCGGGCAGGGCAAGCGCCTGTTCGACGCCGGGACGATCCCTGCGTCCTTCCGCCTCGCGGAGCCGGCGCGCAGCTTCCCGAAGGGGGCGGTGTCGCTGGTCTATGAGCGCGCGGGCGACGTTGAGACGCAGGACATGCCGGGCACGTAAGTCCGCGCCGCTCCCGCCGTCCCGCCGACGAAAAAACCGGCCCAGCGGATGCTGGACCGGTTTTTTCGCGTACACGGTTGCCCCGTGCGCAGCTACTTGCTAGTGGCTGTGGCCTGCGTGCTCGTCTTCCTCGGCAGGCTTCTCAACAACCAGCGTCTCGGTGGTGAGAACCAGGGCAGCGATGGAAGCTGCATTGCGGAGGGCAGCGCGGGTGACCTTGACGGGGTCGATGACACCGGCAGCGATCAGGTCCTCGTACTCGCCCGACTTGGCGTTGAAGCCGTTGTTGGTTTCGAGCTCGGCAACCTTGGCGGTGATGACGTAGCCATCGAAGCCGGCGTTCTGGGCGATCCAGCGCAGCGGCTGGACGAGCGCGCGGCGGACAATGCCCACGGCAGCGGCGGCGTCGCCTTCGAGTGCCTTGACGGCCGGGTCCTCATCCAGTGCCTTCAGGGCGTGGATCAGGGCCGAGCCACCGCCGGCGACGATACCTTCTTCAAGGGCAGCGCGCGTGGAGGAAACAGCGTCCTCGATGCGGTGCTTCTTCTCCTTGAGCTCAACCTCGGTGGCTGCGCCCACCTTGATGACACCGATGCCGCCGGCCAGCTTGGCCAGGCGCTCCTGGAGCTTTTCACGGTCCCAGTCGGAATCGGTGCGGGTCAGCTCAGCGCGGAGCTGGGCCACGCGTGCTGCCACGTCTTCGGCCGAGCCTGCGCCGTCAACGATGGTGGTGTTGTCCTTGGTGACCGTGATGCGGCGGGCGGTACCCAGCACCTCAAGGCCGACGGTGTCCAGGCTGAGGCCCAGTTCCGGGGAGACAACCTGCGCGCCGGTGAGGGTGGCGATGTCCTGCAGCATGGCCTTGCGGCGGTCGCCGAAGCCGGGAGCCTTGACGGCGACGACGTTCAGCGTGCCGCGGATGCGGTTGACGATCAGCGTGGACAGGGCCTCGCCCTCAACGTCCTCGGCAATGATGAACAGCGGCTTGCCGGCCTGCAGCGCCTTCTCCAGCAGCGGCAGGAATTCCTGGATGCTGGAGATCTTGCCCTGGTTGATCAGGATGAGGGCGTCCTCGAGGATTGCTTCCTGGCGTTCCGCGTCCGTGACGAAGTACGGGGACAGGTAGCCCTTGTCGAACTGCATGCCCTCGGTCAGGACCAGTTCGGTCTGCGTGGTGGAGGATTCCTCGATGGTGATCACACCATCCTTGCCGACCTTGCCGAATGCCTCGGCGAGGAGCTCGCCAACCTCGTCGCTCTGGGCGGAGATAGCTGCAACGTTGGCCACCTGGGTGCCTTCAACGGGGCGGGCGTTCTCCAGCAGGCGGGCGGCGACGGCTTCAACGGAAACCTCGATGCCCCGCTTGATCTGGCCGGGGGCTGCGCCTGCCGCTACGTTGCGCAGGCCTTCCTTGACCAGGGCCTGGGCCAGGACGGTTGCCGTGGTGGTGCCGTCACCGGCAACATCGTTGGTCTTGGTCGCCACTTCCTTGGCCAGCTGCGCGCCAAGGTTCTCGTAGGGGTCGTCCAGCTCCACTTCGCGGGCGATGGTGACGCCGTCGTTCGTGATGGTGGGAGCGCCCCACTTCTTGTCCAGGACGACGTTGCGGCCGCGGGGGCCGAGCGTCACCTTGACGGTGTTGGCGAGCTTATCGATGCCGGCTTCAAGAGACCGGCGGGCAGCGTCGTTAAACGCAAGCTGCTTTGCCATGGTTTTGTCCTTTCAAGACAGAACCCCGCGCAGCCGACCAGCAGAATGCATGACCAGCGGCACGGGGATCCGGAGAGTTACTTTACGACGATCGCCAGGACGTCGCGGGCGGACAGCACGAGGTACTCGGTGCCGCCGGTCTTGACTTCGGTTCCGCCGTACTTGGAGTAGATAACGACGTCGCCAACGGCTACGTCGACAGGAACGCGGTTGCCGTCTTCAAAGCGGCCGGGGCCTACTGCAACAACTTCGCCTTCCTGCGGCTTCTCCTGCGCGGAGTCCGGGATGACCAGGCCGGAAGCCGTGGTCTGCTCGGCTTCGAGCGGGCGGACAACAATACGATCCTCAAGAGGCTTAATAGAGACCGACACTCGGACCTCTCCTTTTCGTCAGCAAATTCGTGGACTGGAAAGCTTTCCGCCGTGGCTGGCAACCGTCGTCGCGGTGCCGGCAGCAGCCTGGCTGGCAGCTCTTCATGTGTTAGCACCCTCCTAGGGAGAGTGCTAATGAAGACTCTATGTAAGGGTTAGCACTCGGTCAAGGCGAGTGCCAGCGTTTCGTCACGGGCGGACACCAACCCATGTACATTTGACCGGTGCGAGCAGCCCTGTACCTGACCCTTGCCACCCTCTTCTGGGCAGGCAACTTCGTTGTAGGCCAGGCCGCCATGGAAACCATGCAGCCGCTTCAGCTGACCTTCTGGCGCTGGGCCCTGACTGCCGTGCCGCTGCTGGTCCTGGCGCAGGCGGTGGACAGGCCGGACTGGCGCGCTGTCCTGCGCCGCTGGCCGATGCTCCTTCTCCTGAGCTGCCTTGGCATGAGCGCCTACACCCTGCTGCTCTACAGTGCGCTGGGGCACACCTCGGCGCTGAATGCATCCCTGGTGACTGCGGCAAACCCTGCCCTGATCATGATCCTGGCTGCCATCCTGCTCCGGGACAGGCCGGGCCCCCTGAGCTGGGTGGGCGTTGCCCTGGGCCTGGCAGGGGTCCTGCTGATCCTGGCCGGCGGCAACCTGCAGCGGCTGCTGACGTTCTCGATCGATGCCGGCGAATGGCTGATCGTCGCGGCCATCACCGTCTGGGGCTTCTACACGATCGCCGCCCGCAGGCTTTCCGTCCCGGCCATTACGTCCACGGCGGTGCAGGTGGCCATGGCGGCGGTTGTCCTGGTTCCCTTTGCGGCGGCCACCGGGGCCGGACTCCCGGCCACATCCTCCGAGGGCTGGTCGCTGGCCTACATCGTCCTGTTCCCCTCCCTGGGTTCCTACCTGCTCTGGAACCTAGCCCTTAAGCACACCACGGCAGCCAACGCCGGCAACTACCTGAACCTCATCGCCGTGTTCACCGCCATCATCACGGTTGCTCTCGGGCAGCCCGTCACGGTCCCGCAAATCCTGGGCGGCGTTCTGGTCATTTCCGGGGTTCTGCTCACCAGTGCGGGCGGAAAGGCACCTCAGCGGCCCAGGTCGTCGAAGTCGACGTCCTCACCGCCGTCGGCCTCGCCTGCGAAATTCCGCCCCCGGTAGAGGAAGAAGGCAGAGGCCAGGGCGGCCAGCAGCGACGCGACGAGGAAGACGACGCTGCCGGCGCGGGCTCCGTCGTACAGCCCGCGGATATCCCGGGCCTCCTGGGTGTCGTCCTTGATGTCGTTGCCGCCCACCGAATAGACCGTGGCGTTGAAGGTATCCAGGAAAAAGATGATCACCAGGAGCGCCAGGCAGACCACCGCCACTACGGAGCTGGCGATCAGTGCCGGCCGGGCGAACCTCGCCGGCCCGCCGTCCCCGGGTTGGTGGTGACGGGACTGCTGCGGACCTGCACTGTGGTTCATGGCTTCAACCCTATCGGCATAGCGCCGGCCCGCTCCTCCACTAGGCTGGAACCCATGGCTCACGCTCCCCAGGACCAGATTGCACCGCTGCTCACCCCTGAAGGCTGGGAGCTCCTGGCGTCCCTGGGCCCCTACCAGGAAGACAAATCCTTCGAGCTGAACTCGGCCCTCCGCAAGGCCGGCCACTCCCCCGAACTGGTTTCCGCCGTCCTGACCCAGTCCCGGCTCCGCACCAAGGCCGCCGCGAAGTTCGGCGAGTTCGCCCGCAGCATGCTGTTCACCCAGGCAGGGCTGGAACAGGCAACCCGGCTGAACGTTGCCGCCCGCCATGCCCAGCGGTTCGCCGAGGCCGGCATCCGCCACGTGGCGGACCTGGGCTGCGGCCTGGCCGCCGACTCGCTGGCGCTGGCCTCCATGGACATCAAGGTCACCGCCGTGGAGATGGATGAGACGACGGCGGCCTGCGCCACGGTGAACCTCATTCCGTTCCCCAACGCCACCGTGGTCCACGCGGACGCCACGGCGGTGCCGCTGGACGGGGTCGACGGCGTCTGGCTAGATCCTGCGCGCCGCGTCACTTCGACGTCGGGCACCACGCGGATCTGGGACCCTGAAGCCTTTTCGCCACCGTTGTCCTTCGTTGAGGGCCTGGCCGCGTCCGGCCTGGCCGTTGGGGTCAAGATGGGCCCGGGCATGCCGCACGCGTCCGTTCCTGCCGGCTGTGAGGCACAGTGGGTTTCGGTGGCCGGCGATGTCACCGAGGTGGCGCTGTGGTTCAACGCGGTGCGCCGGCCCGGAGTCCGCCGGGCCGCACTGGTGCTTGGCGCCCAGGGTGCGGCGGAGCTGACCAGCGGGGAAGACTTCGGGGCAGGTCCCGCCGCGCCGGTGGGGCCGGTGGAGGGCTACCTGTACGAACCGGACGGCGCGGTGATCCGGGCCGGACTGGTGGCCGACATCGCACTGCAACTGGGCGGGCACCTGGTGGATGAGCACATCGCCTATGTGTGCGCGCCGGAGCTGGTGGACACCCCGTTCGCGCGCCCCTACAAGGTCCTTAACGTGATGCCCTACAACGTGAAGGCACTCAAGGCCTGGGTGAAGGCCGAGGGCATCGGCGTCCTGGACATCAAGAAGCGCGGCACCGCCGTCACGCCTGAGGAGCTCCGCAAGCAGTTGCTGCCCGGCGGGAAGGGCGCAGCCGGAAAGAATTCCGGCAAGAGGGCCGGGACCAAAACGGCCACCCTGGTCCTGACCCGTATTGGCGAGGACCGGGTGGCCATCGTGGTGGAGCCGGTGCAGGGCACTGCCCTCGAAGAAAAGGCTACTGCGCGCGCATGAACTCTTCTGCCGCGCGCACCTGCCCGGCAGTGGGCCGGATGCCGGTGTAAAGCACAAACTGCTCCAAGGCCTGGATGGTTGCAACTTCGGCACCGGTAATTACGGGTTTCCCCGCCGCCCGCGCCGCCTTGACCAGCGGTGTCTCGGCGGGCAGCGCAACCACGTCGAACACCACTTTGGCGGCGTCGATGGCTTCCTGCGGGAAAGCCAGGGCACCTGCCTCGGATCCGCCCGCCATGCCAATCGGCGTCACGTTGATGATCAGGTCCGCGGCGCCGCGGTCGAGTTCGGCACGCCACTGGAAGCCGTACTGTTCTGCCAGCGCCTGGCCCGTGGTTTCGTTCCGTGCCAGGACTGTAACGTCCGAAAAGCCGGCGTCACGAAGCGCGGCGACAGTGGCCTTGGCCATCCCGCCCGCGCCCTGGACCAGGACGGAATAGCCCGTAGGCACCTTGTTGGTGGCCAGAAGCTGTTCGATGGCCGTGTAGTCGGTGTTGTAGGCCTTGAGGTGCCCGTCCGTGTTCACGATGGTGTTCACCGAGTCGATGGCCGTGGCGGAGGGGTCCATCTCGTCCACCAGGGCGATCACGTCCTCCTTGTACGGCATGGAGATGGCGCAGCCGCGGATGCCCAGCCCGCGGACTCCGGCGATGGCCTGTTCAAGGTTGGTGGGGGCGAAGGCCTTGTAGATCCAGTTGAGGTCCAGCTGCTCGTACAGGTGGTTGTGGAACCGGGTCCCGTTGTTGCTGGGCCGGGCCGAGAGCGAGATGCAGAGGGTCATGTCTTTATTCAGTATGGGCACCTGACCATTTAACCCGCTCCCTCCCAACTAGGTAGCGCTAAGTGTCGTTTTGAGCCCCCAAAACGACACTTAGCGCTACCTAGTTGGGTTCTAGGGGCAGCCGGTGCCGGCCGGGAAGCTTCCGACGGCGGCGGGCAGCTTCCCGGGGGCGGGCGCCTTCCCTGCCAGGACGGCGGCCAGGGCGTCGAAGGCGCCGTCGCTGCGGCCGTAGAGGGCAATCTTCACGGGAGCGGGCGAGTCCTGCAGCGGCCAGGGGGCATCAAGTGCGACGGCGATGTCCCCTTCCGCCCCGCGCCCGCCGTAGCCGATGAGGCTGACCAGCGGCCCGGAGCCCACGGACAGACCGGCCCGGACGGCCGCGGCCTCAAACCGGGCCCTGTCCCCCGGCCCGCCGCCGGCCACCCGCACCGCTCCGGGCACCAGCGGGCCGCTGCACGGTCCGGAGACCATGGTGACGGCAGAGGCGGAAACCCGGGCCGAGAGTGCTCCTCCGCTACCGGCCGGCGCACCGGTTGCCGCAGCGGTCCGGCCGTGCCACGCCATCATCGTGGCCACCCGCCGGGCAGCCTCGTCCAGGCGCTCAGGCGGCAGCGCGCCTGAGGCCACGGCCTGGACGACGGCCGCGTGTGCCTGCCCCACGTCGGCGGGCATCAGCAGGAGGTCCGCTCCGGCGGCAAGGGCCATCACGGCGGCGGTTCCGCTGGTGTACTGCTTGGCCACGGCGCCCATGTTCAGGGCATCCGTCACCGCCACCCCTTTGAAGCCCAGGCCCCGCAGCGCGGCATACGTGGGTCCGGAGAGCGACGCCGGGACGCCGGGTTCCAGCGCGGGCACGGCGATGTGCCCGGTCATCACCATGGGCGAACCGGCGGCAATGGCTGCCCCAAACGGCTTCCAGTCGCGGCCGCTGAGCTCCGCAACGGCCGCAGGCTGCACGGGCAGGCTCAGGTGGGAGTCGACGGTCACCGAACCATGCCCGGGGAAGTGCTTGACCGCAGGCAGGACGCCCGCGGCGAGCATCCCCTGGGAGAATGCGACGCCGAGCGAAGCGGCAGCACCCGGGTCCGAGGCCATGGACCGGGCACCAATGGTGGGATCCTTCGGGCCGATGGTGACGTCCGTATCGGGAGCGAAATCCACGTTGAACCCCAGCGGCACCAGCTCCGCCGCCAGCCCTTGCCCTGCTTCCTTGGCCAGGGGCGCGCTGCCGGCGGCACCGTAGCTCATGGGCGTGGGCCATTCCGTCAGGGGCGGTCCCAGCCTGGCAACCTGGCCGCCTTCCTGGTCCACCGCGATGATCCCGGGCCAGGGCCGGCCGCCGGCGGCTGCTGCCTGGGCCAGCCGCTGGTTGATGGCGGCCATGCCGTGCACGTCCATCCTGCCCTGGGGGTCGAGCGGCACGTTGTCGCCCATGATGATGGACCCGGCAAGGTGCAGGCGCTCGATGGCGGCCGCGTGGGCCTCCACCTCCTTGCCCTTGAAGAACGGAAGGAGGACCTGCCCGGCTTTCTGCTCGGTGGTCATCGCCGCCACCGCCGCGGCAGCCGTGTCGTGGTCGCGCTGCCGGGGACCCCAGCCCAGCGGCAGGGCACCCGGGTCAGGTGGCGGGGAGGAGGTGGCGGGCGCCGTCGTCGTACTCGGCGATGCGGTGGGCGAGGCTGGAGCAGAAGGGGTCGACGACGACGGGACGGAGCCGGGTGCGGCCGTACAGGACGCCAGGGCTACTGCGGCAGAGGCCGCCGCCAGGAAGGGGAAGGTTTTGTTAGGACTGTCACGCAGGTGTTGGAACAAGGCCATCAATACGATGCTACCCCTGCACTAGACTTGAACCATCCGTTCGCCTGCCGGCAACAGCCTGTCAGTGACGGCGTGAGCCAGCGGCAAACAGGACAGTTAGGACATGCGTGAAGATCGATTTCGCCCCCTCAAGGCAGTCAACCCTGGGAGTTGAATGGGAACTCGCGCTGGTGGACGGCAGGACAGGCGAACTCGCGTCCGTGGCCAATGAGGTGCTTCGCGGCGTTGCTTCACGACACCCGGAACTCAATGATGACGACGAGCATCCCCATATCAAGCAGGAACTGCTCCTGAACACCGTTGAGCTGGTGACCGGCATCTGCGAGACCGCCGCTGAAGCCAAGGAAGACCTCAGCCGTTCCCTGGCTGCCGTCCGCGAAATCACCGATCCCATGGGCGTGGAACTGTTCTGCGCCGGGAGCCACCCGTTCAGCCCGCCCCAGCTGCAGCCGGTGACGGACAAGGCCCGCTATGCCAAGCTGATCGACCGCACCCAGTGGTGGGGCCGGCAGATGGTCATCTACGGTGTGCACGTCCACGTGGGACTGGACCGCCGGGACAAGGCCCTGCCCGTGCTGGACGGCCTGGTCAACTACTTCCCGCATTTCCAGGCGCTCTCCGCGTCCAGCCCGTTCTGGGGCGGCGAGGACACCGGCTACGCTTCACAGCGCGCGCTGATGTTCCAGCAGCTCCCCACCGCGGGCCTGCCCTTCCAGTTCCGCTCCTGGGAGGAATACGAGTCCTACGTCCAGGACATGTTCACCACCGGCGTGATCGACACCCTCTCGGAGATCCGCTGGGACATCCGGCCGGTGCCCAACCTGGGCACCATCGAGATGCGCATCTGCGACGGCCTGGCCACGCTGGAGGAAGTGGGCGCCATCGCAGCGCTCACCCAGTGCCTGGTGGACGAGTTCTCCACGACCCTGGACAACGGCGGCACCATCCCCACCATGCCGCCCTGGCACATCCAGGAAAACAAGTGGCGCGCTGCCCGTTACGGCATGGACGCCATCATCATCCTCGATGCCGCGGGCAAGGAGCAGCTGGTCACCGAGCACCTGCTCGAGACCCTGAACCGGCTTGAGCCCGTGGCCGCCAAGCTGGGCTGCCCGGACGAGCTTGCCGACGTCGAAAAGATCATCCGCCGCGGTGCCGGCTACCAGCGCCAGCGCCGCGTGGCCGCTGAACACGGCGGAGACCTCAGGGCAGTGGTCCTGGACCTGGTGAAGCAGATGCGCAACGGCCCCACCGCCTGACGTTCCCGCGGCTTACGCCGGAAGGGAAACCGAGGTGACCGGCATGGACGAGTCCGGGGCGAAGCGGATGCCGCTTGGTTCCACTCCCGCCATCACCAGCTGCGCGCCCAGTGCCGCCACCATGGCGCCGTTGTCCGTGCAGAGGTCCAGCGGCGGCACATGCAGCCTGATTCCGGCGGAGGCGCAGCGCTGGCCGGTGAGCTCGCGGAGCCTTGAGTTAGCCGCCACGCCGCCGCCCAGGAGCACGTCCTTGATGCCGTGCTCACGGCAGGCCAGCACGGCCTTGGAAGAGATGATGTCCACCACCGCCTCCTGGAAGGCGGCCGCAATGTCGGCCACGGGAATCACCTCCCCGCGCGCCTCGAACTGCTCCACGCAGCGGGCCACCGCCGTCTTGAGGCCGCTGAAGGACCAGTCATAACGGTGCGGGCCGGGCTCCTCGGCCGTTCCCATGTACTTGGGCTGGCTGAGGCCGCGGGGAAACCGGATTGTCTTCGGGTTACCGGTGCGGGCCACCTTGTCGATGGCCGGTCCGCCCGGATAGCCGAGGCCCAGGATGCGGGCCACCTTGTCATAGGCTTCGCCGGCGGCATCGTCGATGGTGGAGCCGAGGAGCACCACGTCGTCGGTAATGCTGTTGATTTTCAGGATTTCAGTGTGGCCCCCGGAGACCAGCAGGGCGCCGAGGTTCTCCGGCAGCCGCGGCGCTGTGCTGCCGGCCCGGGCTGCGTTATTCCCGTCCAGCAAGCCCACTCCCACATGGGCCACCAGGTGGTTGATGGCGTACAGGGGCTTGCCGGTGGCCACCGCCAGCGCCTTGGCCGCGCAAACCCCCACCATGAGGGCTCCGGCCAGGCCAGGACCGGACGTGACGGCGATGGCGTCCACCTCGTCGAGGGTCACGCCGGCGTCGGAAAGCGCCTGCTCCAGGGTGGGAACAAAGGCATCGAGGTGGGCCCGGGAGGCGATCTCGGGGATGACGCCGCCGAACCGGACGTGCTCGTCCATGGAGGAGGACACGGTGTTGGTGAGCAGCGTTGTGCCGCGGACCACGCCGACGCCGGTCTCGTCGCAGGACGATTCGATGCCCAGCACCAGTGGCTGCAAGCGGTTCATGGCTGGCGTCCTTTCTCGGGATTCGCGTCTCCAGTGCCCGCCGCGGGGATTCCGGCGAGCTGGAGGCGCATGATGAGGGCGTCGGTGCCGTCGCGGTAATACCGGGGGCGGACGTGGATCTGTTCGAAGCCGAACCGGACATACAGCTGCTGCGCCCGCGGGTTGTCCGCCCGGACCTCCAGCAGGACGTCCGCCGCCTGCCTGCGCCGGGCTTCGTCGATGAGGCTGGTGAGCAGCGCGGTGCCGATGCCCCGGCCCTCATATTCAGGGACGACGGCGATGGTCTGGACATCCGCGATGGGCTCAATGCACATCAGGCCGGCGTAGCCCACGATGCCGTCGGTGCTTTGCGCCACCAGGTAACGGCGGGTTTCCGGCTGGGACAGTTCGTCGAGGAACATCTGCAGGGGCCAGGCATCCACCGGGAAGAGCCGCTGTTCCAGGGCACTCACGGCGGGGACGTCGTCCAGGGTCATGTCGCGGACAGTGACACCAAGGCTGCCGAATCCGGGCGTAACGCTCACAGGGCCCTCTTCCTCGGTCCGGGGACCTGGGCGTCGGACTCCCGGAGGTACAGGGGCGTGGAGTCGAGAAGTCCGTTGCCGGCCGCGAGCCTGGCCAGCGCGAACTGCCCCAGGTACAGGGCGTCCGGCTGTTCCTGCACGAAGTCGGGATGGACGTTCAGTACATCAGCGTAAAGGCCGGCGCCGGCACCGAAAGCGGGCAGGCGGGGCAGGTCGGCGGCGAAGCTGACATGCGGGCCGTCTTCCAGGACTGGAAGCTGGCCTTCCGTGAGGCTGTAGCGCGCCCAGTAGACCTCCTTGCGGCGCGCGTCGGTTGCCACGAGGAACTCGCTCACAGCCGCCGAGGATTCCGCCACTTCCAGGGCCACGGCATCCAGGCTCATCAGCCCGTGCAGGGGCTTGCCCCAGACAAAGGCCAGGGTCCTCGCCGTGGCGATTCCGGACCGCAGCCCCGTGAAAGGCCCGGG
Organism: Arthrobacter sp. PGP41; assembly: GCF_002953935.1. NCBI lineage: Bacteria > Bacillati > Actinomycetota > Actinomycetes > Micrococcales > Micrococcaceae > Arthrobacter > Arthrobacter sp. PGP41. The sequence continues at coordinate 3,049,809 of NZ_CP026514.1, forward strand.
ACCCACCCCCACCACCAGGGCGTCGATATCGTTTCCGGTAACGCCGGCGTCCGCGAGCATCTCTTCGATCCCCGGGGCAAGTACCTCGGCATGGCTGCGGGTGTCCTCGGTGGAGAAGCTGGCGAGCACGCCTTCCGGCACATGGTCTGAAACCAGGGCGGCGCTGGCGACGGCGGAGGTATCAATGGCCAGGATCAGCATCAGCGGACGCCTTCGTTCACGGCGCCGAGTTCCGGCGCTTCAGGCCAGCGGGGACCGTACCCGCGGATGACGATGGTGCGGGGCTCGTCCGCGTCCTCTGTGTCGAAGTCCAGGCCGGCAGGGGGCAGCTCAGCGCCGAGCCCGATCGCCCGGTGCAGGTCGATCTCCAGCCTGCTTTCGCTGAGGTGCTCCACCCGCTTCTTGCCCCACTCCACCACCGTGACGGAGGAGTCCATGGTGTTTTCAAGGTCGATGTCGTCAATCTCGGCTGCTGACCCCAGCCGGTAGGCATCCACATGGACCAGGTCCGGGCCGCCGGGCCGTGGGCCCTCCGGCAGGTTGGGGTGGATGCGGACCAGGACGAACGTGGGGGAAATGACGCCCTCCCGGACGCCCAGCCCCTCTCCCAGCCCCTGGGTGAATGTGGTCTTTCCGGCACCCAACTCACCGCTCAGCACCAGCAGGTCCCCGGCCTCCAGGACCGCAGCCAGGCGGACGGCGAGCGCATGGGTCTGTTCCGCCGTCGTCGCGGTGAGGGTTTCTTCCCAGTTGGGCAGGGCAGCTTGGCCGTTAGTAATCACGGGAGCTTCTCCTGGCTGGACACGGAGCCCGGGCCCCCTTCGTTGACGAAGCAACGCGGCACCCTGGGGCTGATCCTGGTGACGATCTCATAGTTGATGGTTCCGGCCGCCCGCGCCCAGTCATCGGCGGTGGGTCCGCCGTCCGCGCCGTCGCCGAAGAGTTCCGCCTCCGCACCGAGCAGGTCCGCACCGGCGGGGCCGGCGTCGCCCATGTCGATGACCATCTGGTCCATCGCGATCCGGCCCACCACGGGATATGTCGTCCCTGCCACCCGGACCGGGCCGCCGGTAGCGACGCGCGGAACGCCGTCGGCATAACCCATCGGTATCAGGCCCAGCGTGCTGGGGCCGCTGGTGTGGTAGCGGAGGCCGTAGGAGACGCCCTGGCCGTCCGGGACGTCCTTGCACTGCGAGACCAGGGTCCGCAGGGTCATCGCCGGGCGCAGTCCCAGCTCGGCGGAGGTCTGCCCGCTGAAAGGCGAGAGACCGTAAATTCCGAGGCCCACCCGGACCAGGTCAAAGTGGGTGTCCGGCCGGGAGAGCGTGGCAGGGGTATTGGCAAGGTGCCGGACCTCCGGGTCCACCCCGGCGTCCTCCGCAACGGCAAGGACCTCCCGGAATGTGGCCAGCTGCTGGTCTGTTTCGGGGCGCTCAGGCTCATCGGCGACCGCAAGATGGGAGAAGATCCCCACTACGCGCAGCAGGCCCTGGTCCTGGTACTCCATTGCCTCTCCCACCAACTGGTCCCAGGTGTCCAGGGCGGCTCCGTTCCGGCCCAGGCCGGTGTCCACTTTCAGGTGGATGCGGGCGGGGCGCTCCTGGTCCCGGGCCGCGGCAACGATGCTGTCCAGCTCCCAGCCCGAGCAGCCAATGTCGACGCCGGCCGCCACGGCAGCGCCGAAGTTGCTTTCCGTGGTGTGCAGCCAGGCGAGCAATGGCGCGTCGATACCGGCAGCGCGCAGCGCCAGGGCCTCCGAAATGTGGGCCACGCCCAACCAGGCCGCACCTGCCTCCAGGGCTGCCCGCGCCACGGGAACCGCACCGTGCCCGTACGCATCAGCCTTGACCACGGCCATGACTTTCGCCGGGGAGGCGGCGGCGGCCAGGCGCCGGACGTTGTGCCGGATGGCGTCGAGGTCGATCACGGCGGACCGTTCATATCGGGGGCCGGGCCCCGGGGCAGCACTGAATTCTCCGGTTGTTGCGGGGTAAGTCACCCTAGTGATTCTAGTGCTGGCGCTTCAGGCCGAATAATCCGTCAGGCGTCCGAGAGGTGGGCGATGGTTGCCGAAGCCCTACGCTGGGCGGCGAGCGGGACGTCCTGGATGATATCGGCGAGGAAGCCAAAACGCCGCAGCCATTGGCTTGTCTGGCGCTCGGGACGGGCGTTTGCGCGCTTCCACCAGTCGGCAATATCGCCCCAGCCGGGGGCGGCCAACGATCCGCCCACCTCCTGCACCGCCAGCGAGGCGCAGAGGTTGGCAAAACGCAGCCTGTTGCCCAGCGGCCAGCCTGCCAGGCTGCCGACGATAAACGCGGCGTCGAAACAGTCTCCCGCGCCCGTGGGATCGTATGCCTTGACCGGAAGCGACGGCACCCATTCCTCCTCCCCCGTTTCGGAGTCCACGGCCATGGCGCCCTGCGCCCCGAGCGTTACCACCGCTACGGGGACCCGGTCCGCCAGGGCATAGAGGGCGGTCCAGGGATCATCCTTCCCGGTGAAGGCCATGGCCTCGCGCTGGTTGGGGAGGAAGGCGTGGAAGTATTGCAGGTTGTCCAGCCGGGCAGGCGCCCATTCTCCGCTGGGGTCCCAACCGACGTCGCCGAACAGCTTGACCCCCGCGTGGTGCGCTGCCTTGGCCCACGGCTCAATCTCCCTGCCCACTTCCGCGATGCCTGCGAGGGCGGGCGGCGGGTCCCCGATCAGCTCTGAGGAGGTGATGGGCGCGGCGTGGCCGTGGGTCACCATCGACCGGTCCTTCTCCACGCACAGGGAGACCGTCACGGGTGAGTGCCAGCCCGGCACTTTTCGCGACAAGGAGAGGTCCACGTGCTCCTGCCCGGACAGGATCTTCCAGTTGAAGTCTCCGTAGCCGTCGTCCCCAAACGCGGCGGCCAGTCCTGTCTTCAGCCCCAGCCGCGCCGCGGCGATGGCCTGGTTGGCAACCCCGCCGGGGCAGCTGCCCATGCCGTCGCTCCAGATTTCGGTGCCGGGCTCCGGCGCGTGCGGAAGGCCTGTGAAAATGATGTCCTGGAAAACTGTTCCGGCCAACAGCACATCGAATCCGGGGGTTGAGGGCGGGCGGACAGCTGCCAGGGGGTCGAAAGGGCGGGCTGGGATCGCGTCCATGTCCGCACACTACGCCCTGCCGCAGACATCCGGTAGGGGCCTGCCGGGCGCGGGCCTAGACTGCTGGTTATGCGGCTTCTTATTGCCGGCGGCGGGGGTTTCCGGGTGCCGCTGATATACCGGGCACTGGCCTCCGGCCGCTTCGCCGGGATGGTCAGCGACCTCGTGCTGTACGACGTCGACCCCGCCCGCCTCGAGGCAATCACCGCTGTTCTCCGCAGCATGCCGGAAGCGCCCGGTGCACGCCTTCCCATCCATTCCACCACTGACCTTCCGGAGGCGCTGGCAGGTGCCGGAATGGTGTTCGCCGCGATCCGGCCCGGCGGGACGGCAGGACGGGTGGCGGACGAAAAAGTGGCTCAGGACCTTGGCCTGCTGGGGCAGGAAACGACCGGCCCAGGCGGGATTTCCTACGCCCTGCGGACCATCCCGCACATGCTCCGCCTTGCCCTGCTGATGAGGGTGCATTGCCCGGATGCCTGGCTGATCAACTTCACCAACCCCGCGGGCATGGTCACGGAGGCGCTGCTGCCCGTGCTGGGCCGGAAGGTGATCGGCATCTGCGACTCCGCAGGGGCCCTGGTGCAGCGGGCTGCGCGGGCGGCGGGCGCGGCGCTTCCGGAAGGAAGGCTCGACGGCGTGGGCTACTACGGGCTCAACCACCTGGGCTGGCTCTACCGGCTGGAGTCCGGCGGGCGGGACCTGCTGCCGGAGCTGCTCCGGAACCCGCGTGTGCTGGGCTCCTTCGAGGAGGGCCGGCTTTTCCCGCAGCCGTTCCTTGCCGGCCTTGGAGCGCTGCCCAACGAATACCTGTATTACTACTACCGGCAGGATGCTGCGCGGACGGCGATGCGCGCCATGGCCCGGACCCGCGGAGAATCCATCCACAGCCAGCAGCAGGAGCTCTATCCACGGCTGGCCGCGGCGGGCGCCGATGCCTTCCGGCTGTGGCAAGAGGCGCGCCGGTCCCGCGAGGAGGGCTACCTGGCGGAGGCCCGCAGTGAAGGCGGGCAGCGGGAGGAGTCCGATCTGGCGGGCGGCGGCTACGAGCAGGTTGCCCTCGCCGCGATGCATGCCCTGTCAGGAGGAGGCGGCACTCAGCTGATCCTCAACACCCGCAACTCCCTCCCCGGCGGGCAGGACACCGCCGGGCCAGCCACCGCCGGGCCAGCCACCGCAGGAACAGGCACCGCCGGGCCAACCACCGCTCAGCCAGCCGCCCCGGAACCGGCGATTCCCGGACTGCCGGCGGACGCCGTCGTCGAAGTTCCCTGCACGGTGACCAAGGACGGCGCGGTACCGCTGGCCCAGCAGGCTCCCCCGGAGCCGCAGCTGGCACTCCTCCGGCGGGTGAAGGAGGTGGAGCGGCTGACGGTGCGGGCGGCCGCGGACGGTGACCGGGACGCGGCCCTCGAAGCGTTTACGCACCACCCACTGGTGGATTCCCGGGAGCTAGGCGTGCAACTGCTGGCGGGCTACGAGCGGGAGTTCCCTGCGCTCGCGGACCTGTGGCGCCGTGGCGGGCACTAAGGGAGGAGTAGTGTTTTATCGGATGCGCACACTACCGGCGCTGCCAGGACACGCCGGTGGCCGGAAGGAGGTCCCATGGCACTGATCCGCAGGGTCGCTTTGCTCTCCCTCCACACCTCCCCCATGGAGCAGCCGGGCGCCGGCGACGCCGGCGGGATGAACGTCTACATCCGCGAACTCGCGTCCGCATTGGCCGAGGCAGGAGTTGAGGTGGAGATCTTCACCAGGTCCACCTCGACCCACCAGCCCGCCGTCGAGCATCCCGATCCCGGCGTCTGCGTCCATAACGTCCTGGCCGGGCCCCTTAAGAAGATTCCCAAGGAAGAGCTTCCGGGCCTGCTGCACAGCATGGTTGCCGAGATCGAGCAGATCCGCCGCCGCCAGCCGCACGGGCGCTACGACGTGATCCATTCGCACTACTGGGTCTCCGGAATCGCAGGGCTGGAGCTGTCCGAACTCTGGGGCGTGCCGTTGGTCCACACCATGCACACCATGGCCAAGGTCAAGAACCTGCTGCTGGAATCGGGCGAGCAGCCGGAGCCGCGGCGGCGGGAGCTGGGCGAACACCGGATCGTGGACGGCGCGGCCCGGCTGATTGCCAATACCAGCGCCGAGGCCGCCGAACTGGTTTCCCATTACGGTGCCACGTACGAGCGGATCGACATTGCCCCGCCCGGCGTGGACCTCAGCACCTTCACGCCTGCCTTCCGGGCACGGTCCCGGGCGGAACGGGGCATCCGTCCCGGGACGTTTCACCTCGTTTTCGCCGGCCGCATCCAGCGGCTGAAGGGGCCCCAGGTCCTGGTCAGGGCCGCCGCGCTGCTCCGGCAGCGCCGCCCGGACATCGACCTCCAGGTCACCATCCTTGGCTCGCTGAGCGGTAACAAGGAATTCAACCTCCGCCGCCTGGTCTCCGAGGCGGCCATGGACGACGTCGTCACGCAGCTTCCGCCGGTCAAGGCACCGGAGCTTGCGGCGTGGTTCAGGGCGGCGGACGTAGTGGTGATGCCTTCCTTCAGCGAGTCTTTCGGGTTGGTGGCGCTCGAAGCGCAGGCCTGCGGAACCCCGGTTGTGGCCACGCGCGTGGGCGGGCTGTCGCGCGCGATCTTCCACGGCAGGACCGGACTGCTGGTGGACGGGCACCACGCCGCCGACTGGGCGGACGCACTTGAGGCCCTTTATGACGATCCCGCTACCCGCGAGGACATGGGGCGGGCCGCCGGCATCCGCGCCCAGAACTCCGGATGGGCCCGCACCGCCGCCATCACGCTCGAAAGCTACCATGCCGCCGTCGACCGTTACTCGGGGAGCAGGCTCGTGCAGGCCTTTCCGGCCTCATGACCGCGCCCTCCACGGAAACCGAAACCCCACCGGCCCCGCCGAACAAAGGACAATGATGCCTTCCACCCCAAGTGACCTGGAGATCGCCAGGACGGCACGGATCCGGCCCATCGAGGATATCGCCGCGGCTGCCGGCATCAACGCTGACGCCCTGGAGCAGTACGGGCGCTACAAGGCGAAGATCGACCCCGCGCGGCTGCAGGCTCCGGCCCCTGCCGGGAAGGTGGTGCTGGTCTCCGCGATGTCACCCACCCCCGCCGGGGAGGGGAAGTCCACCACCACGGTGGGGCTCGCGGATTCCCTGGCCCGGGCGGGGCACAAGGTGATGATTGCGCTCCGTGAGCCGTCGCTGGGACCCGTCCTGGGCATGAAGGGCGGCGCCACCGGCGGCGGTTACTCCCAGGTGCTGCCGATGGACGAAATCAACCTCCACTTCACCGGCGATTTCCATGCAGTGACAGCTGCCAACAATGCCCTGATGGCGCTGGTGGACAACCACATCTACCAGGGCAACGAGCTCAACATCGACCCCCGGCGCATGACATTCAAACGGGTCCTGGACATGAATGACCGCGCCCTGCGGGAAGTTGTCATCGGGCTGGGCGGGCCCACCCAGGGGATTCCGCGCCAGGACGGGTTCGATATCACTGTTGCATCCGAAATCATGGCGGTGTTCTGCCTGGCCACGGACCTGGCAGACCTCCGGTCCCGGCTGGGCCGGATCACGTTCGGCTACACCTTTGACCGCTCCCCCGTCACGGTTGCGGACCTGGGCGTGCAGGGCGCGCTGACGCTGCTGCTGAAGGAAGCCATCAAGCCCAACCTGGTGCAGACCATCGCCGGCACCCCCGCCCTGGTCCACGGCGGTCCGTTCGCCAACATCGCCCACGGCTGCAACTCGCTGATTGCCACCCAGACGGCCCGGCGCCTGGCGGACATCGTGGTCACCGAGGCAGGTTTCGGCGCCGACCTTGGTGCCGAGAAATTCATGGACATCAAGGCACGGACCGGTGGCCTGGCGCCCTCGGCAGTTGTGGTGGTGGCAACCGTGCGGGCTTTGAAGATGCAGGGCGGTGTTGCCAAGGACAAGCTCACGGAACCGGACATCGCCGCCCTTGAGGCGGGCGTGGCCAACCTGCGCAGGCACGTCCGGAACGTGGAGAAGTTCGGGGTTCCACCCGTGGTGGCCATCAACAGGTTTGCGTCCGATTCGGCCGGGGAACTTGACTGGCTGCTGGCGTGGTGCGCTGCGGAGGGCGTACCGGCCGCCGTAGCCGACGTGTGGGGGCACGGCGGCGGCGGCGACGGCGGTGACGAACTTGCCGCCCTCGTGGCCCGGGTGGCTGCCCGGCCCAACAGCTTCCGGCACCTGTACCCCCTGGAACTGCCGGTGGAGGACAAAATACGGACCATCGCCCAGGAGATCTACGGGGCTGACGGCGTGGATTTCTCCGTTCCTGCCCTGAAGCGGCTGGCGGACATCGAGCGGAACGGATGGGGCGGGCTGCCGGTGTGCATGGCCAAGACCCAGTACTCCTTTACGGACGACGCCTCCCGCCTCGGAGCGCCCAAGGGCTTCACCATCCACGTGCGGGACCTCCTGCCCAAGACCGGTGCGGGGTTCATCGTCGCGCTGACCGGAGCGGTGATGACAATGCCCGGCCTGCCTGCCGCGCCGGCTGCCATGAGGATGGACGTGGACGCCGACGGCAACCCCGTGGGCCTCGCCTAGCGCACCCTCTCTCACTTAATGTGCGCTTTCCTGCGATCCTCTCTCACTTAATGTTGGCTTTTTACAGACGCTCTCTCACTTAACGTGGGTTTTCCGGCGATCCCCTCGCACTTCTGCTGAGCCGGGGACTCTTGAGGCCGCCGCTTGGCGGTAAGAACGGTACGCGCAGCTGGCCTGTCCGGCGTCCCGCTTCAGCGAAACGAAGATCACTGCCGTGCTCGCCGGACCCGACATTGCCGCGACGACCGCGCCGGAGAGCACCGACAGGCTCATACTCACTGCCGCCGTCGGCATGCATATGCAAAGCCAGCTTCTGCTCAATCTACTGGCACTCGCAGGCCAGCCACGCCATCCGCCAATACCAGGGTTAAAGCGCGGCGCTCCCGCACCGAAGTGAGAGAGCGCCGCGTGGAAGCCCACATTAAGTGAGAGAGGATCGGCCAGAAACCGACATTAAGTGAGAGAGGATCCCAGGGGTGGGCAGCCAGACTTAAGGATTAGCGCTCAAGGTCTCCGCGTATGAAGGCCTCGACCTTTTCGCGGGCGAGGTCGTCGTTGAACTGCTCCGGCGGCGACTTCATGAAGTAGCTCGAAGCCGACAGCAGTGGGCCGCCGATGCCGCGGTCCAGGCCGATCTTGGCGGCCCGGATGGCGTCGATGATCACGCCCGCGGAGTTGGGTGAGTCCCAGACCTCCAGCTTGTACTCGAGCGACACAGGCGCGTCGCCGAAGTTACGGCCCTCAAGGCGGACAAACGCCCACTTGCGGTCGTCGAGCCACTGCACGTAGTCCGACGGGCCGATGTGCACGTCCTTCGCAGCCAGTTCGGCCTCGACGTTGGACGTCACGGCCTGGGTCTTGGAGATCTTCTTGGATTCCAGGCGGTCGCGCTCGAGCATGTTCTTGAAGTCCATGTTGCCGCCGACGTTCAGCTGGTAGGTGCGGTCCAGGGTGACACCGCGGTCTTCGAAGAGCTTGGCCATCACGCGGTGCGTGATGGTGGCACCGATCTGGCTCTTGATGTCGTCGCCCACGATCGGAACGCCGGCGGCGGTGAACTTGTCCGCCCACTCCTTCGTCCCGGCGATGAAGACGGGCAGGGCGTTGACGAAGCCGACGCCGGCGTCGATGGCGCACTGGGCGTAGAACTCGGCTGCCTCCTGCGAGCCAACGGGCAGGTAGCAGACCATGACGTCAACCTTGGCGTCCTTGAGCACCTGCACGACATCCACGGGCTCTTCAGTGGACTGCTCGATGGTCTCGAGGTAGTACTTGCCGAGGCCGTCCAGGGTGTGGCCGCGCTGGACGGTGACGCCGGTGGGCGGCACGTCCGCGATCTTGATGGTGTTGTTTTCGCTGGCCAGGATCGCGTCGGCAAGGTCAACGCCGACCTTCTTGCCGTCGACGTCGAACGCGGCGGCGAACTCAACGTCACCCACGTGGTACTTGCCGAACTCAACATGCATCAGGCCCGGGATCGTGGCCTTGGGGTCTGCGTCCTTGTAGTAGTGGACGCCCTGGACCAGCGAAGCGGCACAGTTTCCTACGCCAACGATTGCAACACGAATCGGATGTGAAGACACGGAACTCCTTTGAGGACAAACGTCAGCCCGCCGGGTTCGCGTCGAACAAAGGTCGACGGCGGCGCGGCAGGCCCTGCGCCAAGCGGCGCGTTTTCATAGTAACCAACAGAGTGGGACAAGGGCCTCTTCCCGTGTCCCACTCTGTGGATATGACGGCCGGCGGGTCAGACGGGTTGCTTCCAGAGGTTGATGTCGGACTCAACCGCGAACTCGTCGATGGCGTTGATCTCGTCCGCGGTAAATTCGAGGTTGTTGATGGCGGACAATGTGTCCTCCAGCTGGCGGACGCTTGAGGCGCCGATGAGGGCGGACGTGACTGGCGAGCCCTTCGGCTGGTCCCGCAGGATCCATGCGACGGCCATCTGGGCCAGGGATTGCCCGCGGCCCTCGGCGATCCGGTTGAGTCCGCGCACGCGGTCCAGGTTTTCGTCGTTGATCATGCTTTCCCGCAGGGATTTGCGCTGAGCAGCCCGGGAATCTGCGGGGACGCCCTTGAGATAGCGGTCGGTAAGCATCCCTTGTGCCAGCGGCGAGAAGGCGATGGAGCCTGCACCCACCTGGTCCAGCGCCTCATAGAGATTGGGCGAACCGTTCTCTGTCCAGCGGTTCAACATGGAGTAGCTGGGCTGGTGGATCAACAGCGGGGTGCCCAGCTCCTTCAGGATACGGGCAGCCTCGATGGTCTGCTCGGGGGTGTAGGAGGAGATGCCTGCGTAGAGCGCCCTGCCCGAACGGACGGCGTAGTCCAACGCAGCCATGGTCTCTTCCATGGGCGTTTCCGGGTCCGGCCGGTGGCTGTAGAAGATGTCCACGTAATCCAGGCCCATGCGCTGCAGCGACTGGTCAAGGCTGGAAATGAGGTACTTGCGGGATCCCCATTCCCCGTAGGGGCCGGGCCACATATAGTAGCCCGCCTTGGTGGAGATGACGAGTTCGTCCCGGTAGGGCTTGAAGTCATCCGCGAGGTGCCGGCCGAAGTTCGTCTCCGCGGATCCGGCCGGCGGTCCGTAGTTGTTGGCGAGGTCGAAGTGGTTCACGCCGAGGTCGAAGGCGCGGCGGAGGATGGCCCGCTGTTCGTCAAAGCGCTTGTCGTCCCCGAAGTTGTGCCAGAGGCCAAGCGAAATGGCCGGGAGCTTCAGGCCGCTGCGGCCGACGCGGCGGTAGGGCATGGATTCATAGCGGTTTTCCGCGGCTGAATAAGTCATGCGTTCCATCCTGCCAGTTGTGACGGACGCTACAGCGCAGGGAGCAAAAGTTACGCCGCGGGCTGACATCAGCCCGCGGCGCAATCGTTGCCTGACCAGGGATCAGGATTTCACAATGGCCGCACTCCAAGGCGCCAGGGCCAATGACTCTCCCTCAAGGGCGATAGCCTCATCCGTTGCCAGCAGGAGCGCACCGGGAACGTCCTCCAGCCGGACCTTGGCGTCCGACAGATTCAGCAGCACCTCAACGCTCCCCCGCCGGAAGCGCAGCCAGCCCGCGTCGTCGTCGAACGTCACATCGGTCCCGCCAAAGCCAAGCCCGGCAAGTTCCGCGTGCTCCCGGCGCAATGCCGTGAGGGAGCGGTAAAGCTCCAGGAGCCGCGCGTGGTCACCCCGGGCGGCCTCGTCCCAGTTCAGCTTGGACCGGCGGAAGGTTTCCGGGCCCTGCGGATCAGGAACGACGGCGGGATCCCACCCCATGCGCTCGAACTCCTTGATCCGGCCTTCCGCAGTGGCCTTGCCGAGGTCAGGCTCAGGGTGGGAGGTGAAGAACTGCCAGGGGGTGCTCGCCGCGAACTCCTCGCCCATGAACAGCATGGGAGTGAACGGCGAGGTCAGCGTGAGGACCGCGGCCACGGCCAGCTGCCCGTGGGACAGCGACTGGGACAACCGGTCCCCTGTGGCGCGGTTGCCGATCTGGTCATGGTTCTGGCTACAGACAACCAGCGCTGCAGGGTGCACCAGGCTGGCATCGATGGGCCGGCCATGGTGCCGCCCGCGGAAGCTGGAGTAGCTGCCGTCGTGCAGGAAGCCGTCCTTGAGGACCTTCGCCAGCACCCCCAGCGACTGGAAGTCTGAGTAGTACCCGGTGGTTTCGCCGCTGACGCTCACGTGCACCGCGTGGTGGAAGTCGTCGCTCCACTGCCCGGCCAGCCCGTAGCCGTTGGCGTCCCGGGGATACAGAAGGCGTGGGTTGTTCAGGTCCGATTCCGCAATCAGGGTTTTCGGCAGCCCCGTTTCGGCCGAGAGGGCATCGCCCAGCGCACCGAACTCCTCCAGGATGTGCACGGCCCGCTCATCGCGCAGCGCGTGCACCGCATCCAGCCGGAGCCCGTCCACGTGGTAGTCGCGGAGCCACAGCGCCAGGTTGTCCAGGATGTACTCGCGCACCACGTCCGAGCCTGGGCCGTCCAGGTTCACCGAGTCGCCCCACGTGTTGGCGTCGCCCTGTTTCAGGTACGGGCCGAACCTGGACAGATAGTTCCCGCTGGGACCGAGGTGGTTGTACACCACGTCCTGGATGACCCCAATGCCGGCAGCATGGGCCGCGTCCACGAACCGCTGGTAGGCCGCCGGCCCGCCGTATCCTTCGTGGACCGCGTACCACTGCACGCCGTCGTACCCCCAGTTGTGGGTTCCGTTGAAGCCGTTGACGGGCAGAAGCTCAACGAAGTCGACGCCGAGGTCCGCCAGATAGCCCAGCTTTGCGGCGGCGGCTTCCAGGGTTCCCTCAGGCGTGAAGGTTCCCACGTGGAGTTCGTAGATGACCGAGCCCTGCAGTTCCTTGCCCTTCCAGCCGCCGTCCTGCCAGGCATGGGCGGCGGGGTTGAAGGTCCTGGAGAGCTCATGCACTCCGGCAGGCAGCCGCCGCGACCGGGGATCCGGCAGCGGGTGGCCGTCCCCGTCCAGCAGGTACCCGTAGTCCACGTCGCCCTCGCCCGGTGCCTCGGGAGCGGTCCACCAGCCCTCCGAGCCGGGCGCCGCCTCCTTTTTCACCATGGGGTACTGGCGGCCGTCCGCGAGCAGGGTTACCGACGTGGCCTCCGGGGCCCAGACATCGAAACGCTCCGGTCCAACATTCTTGAGGGTCATCCCTGTTCTCCATCCACCGGTACCAGCAAAGCCACGGGGTAGGTACCCAGGACATCCGCCACCGAAACGGCGCCCGGCCCGTAACCGGCGCCGGTCAGGGCATCCCGCATGGCTACGGGAAGCTCGACGGCGGTGTCCCGCCAGCCGCCGTTGGCCGCCAGCCCGGCGGGCAGCCGAGTGGCCAGTGTCAGGGCGCCCAGGGCGCCGCCGCTCCCGCGCTGGAAGGCGAGCAGGTGCGCTGCCGCGGAACCTGTGGCGGTCACGGGGCTGTAGCCCTGGAACAGTTCGGGCCGGTCGCGGCGGAGGCGGAGTGCCCGGGAGGTGGCCAGGAGCTTGCTGGTTTCCGTGCCCGCCTCAGGCAAGGAGCCGGCGTCGAGCTTTGCCAGCTCCTCCTGCCGGCGCGCGAAGTCCACGGGCCGCCGGTTGTCGGGGTCGGTCAGGGACCGTTCCCAGAATTCGCTGCCCTGGTACACGTCCGGGACGCCCGGCATGGTCAGTTGGACCAGCTTGGCGGACACGGAGTTGGAGGCGGCGCAGGAGTCGATCCGTGCCACGAAGTCCTCCACCACCTTGGTGACGCGGGCGTCGTCGAAGGCTGCGTCCACGGCTGCCTTGACGGAGGACTCGAAGTCCCCGTCCGGATCCGTCCAGGTGGTGGAGTTGCCGGCTTCGCGGGCGGCCTTTTCGGCATAACCCTGGAGCCGTTCCCGGCTGGCGGGCCACGCTCCGACGACCGCCTGCCAGAGCAGGTTCTCGTACGGGCCGTCCGGGATCGGGGCAAGTTCACGCAGCGCGTCCAGGGTGTCCGCCCACTCCCGGGGAAGTTCAGCGATGACCGAGATCCGTGCCCGGGCGTCCTCGCTGCGCTTGGTGTCATGCGTGGACAGCGTGGTCATCGACAGTGGCAGTTCCTGCTGGCGGCGAAGCATCCTGTGGTGGAACTCCTCAACCGACACCGAGAACTCAGTCGGTTCGGCCCCCACCTCCGTCAGCGTGCCCAGTCGGGTGTAGCGGTAGAACGCAGTGTCCTCCACGCCCTTGGCCATCACCATGCCGGAGGTCTGCTGGAACCGGACGGCGATGGGATTCGCGGGATCCAGCAGCAGCGGCAGCAGCGTTCCCACGGCGACCTCGAGCTCGGGCCGGGAGGCAGCGGCGGACTCGCACGCCTCCTTGAGGATCTCCGCGCCGGTGGGCAGGTAGGTCCGGTATACCGGGAACGCGGCAATGATCTCGGCGATGGCGTCAGCTGCCTGTTCCACGGTAAGCCCGTGGGACTCGGGAACCAGCCGGGCCAGGCGCAGGACCTCGGACCGCAGGATGCCGTCCGCGATCATGCGCTTGGTGCCCCGGATCATCCCGGCATAGTCCGCCGGGGCAGGAGAGTTCCTGAGGTTCGCGTCCAAGGCGTCCAGCGCCTGCTCTCCGGCCGGGTCCACGAACACCCGGTCCACGTCGGCCAGGGCGTCGTACCCGGTGGTTCCTTCACACGCGAACTCGCTGGGCAGGACCTCGCCCGGTTCGAGGATCTTCTCGACCAGGACGTAAGCGCCGCCCGTGAGGTCCTTCAGCCAGCGCAGGTATCCCACCGGATCTGCCAGCCCGTCAGGGTGGTCCACGCGCAGGCCGTCCACCAGGCCCTCATGGAACCAGCGGCCCACCTCGGCATGGGCTTCCTCGAACACGCGCGGAGTCTCCACCCGGATCCCCGCGAGCGTGGTGACCGCGAAGAAACGCCGGTAGTTGAGCTCCGCGTCCGCGCGGCGCCAGTCCATCAGTTCGTAGTGCTGGCGGCTGTGCACCTCCTGCGGCGAGTCGCCGTCGGAGTACGTGCCCTCGGCGAGCGGGAAGCGGTGGTCGTAGTAGCGGAGTTCGCCGTCCTTGATCTCCAGCTTGTCCAGGTCCCCGTCCGAGCCCAGCATGGGCAGCCGGATTTTACCGCCGGCAAGCTCCCACTCGACGTCGAAGGCTTCGGCATACGGTGATCCCTGCCCCTCTTTCAGCAGCGACCACCACCACGGGTTCCGGGCCGGCGTTGCGACGCCCACATGGTTGGGCACAATGTCCACCAGAACGCCCATGCCATGTTGGCGCGCGGCCTTGGACAGCGCCACCAGCCCCTCGGGGCCACCCCGCGCCGGATCCACGGCGGAGGGATCGGTGACGTCATAGCCGTGGTCCGAGCCCTGCTCCGCCGTCAGGATGGGCGAAAGATACACCCAGTCCACCCCGAGGGATTTCAGGTACGGCACCTTTTCGGCAGCATCAAACAGGGTGAAGCTGCTGCGGATCTGCAGGCGGTACGTGGATGCGGGCACCCTCATTTTTTGGAAGACTTCCGTGAGCCCACCTTGGTGGTCTTCCCGGGCTCGGCCACCATGGGCGTTGTGAGCGATTCGGTTTCGCTGGTGGAGGTCTGGGTCAGCGCCGCCAGGGATGCGGCCACGGAGTGGTCAGGTTCAACTTCCTCGACTTGATGGGCACGCAGGACCACCAGGGACTTTGCTTCCACCGGCAGCGACTCCCCCGCGTTGACCGGCTTGGTGTCCGCGTTCTGCCCGGCGGTATCAATGATGACGTCCCAGGCCGGTGCGTATTCGTCCGCAGGCAGGGTGAATTTGACGGTGTCATCGTGGGCGTTGAAGTACAGCAGGAAGTTCACGTCGGTGATCCTCCGGCCGCGGCTGTCCTTGCCCTGAATGCCGTCCCCGTTCAGGAAGACGCCCACGGACCGGCCGAATCCGCTGTCCCATGCTTCCGGTTTCATAGTCTCGCCGGACGGGTCCAGCCATACGATGTCCGGCAGCCGTTCGCCCTCGCCCCGCAGCACGGGCCGTCCGTCGAAGAACCGGCTGCGGCGGAAGGTGGGGTGCTTGGCCCGCAGCGCGTTGACCGCTGCCGTGAACTCGATCAGTGGCTGGTCGACGGTGTCCCAGTTGATCCAGGTCAGCTCGGAGTCCTGGCAGTAGCCGTTGTTGTTGCCCTTCTGGGTGCGCCCCATTTCGTCACCGTGCAGGAGCATGGGAACACCCTGGGACAGCAGGAGCGAGGCAATGAAGTTCCGCTGCTGGCGGGCGCGCAGGCCAAGGACTTCAGGGTCATCGGTGGGACCTTCGACGCCACAGTTCCAGGACCTGTTGTGGGATTCGCCGTCGTTGTTGCCCTCGCCGTTGGCGTCGTTGTGCTTCTCGTTGTAGGACACCAGGTCCGCCAGCGTGAAGCCGTCATGCGCGGTGACGAAGTTGATGGAGGCCACCGGCCGGCGGCCGGAGTGCTCGTACAGGTCCGCGGAACCGGTGATGCGGGAGGCGAATTCGCCGAGCGTGGCGGGCTCGCCGCGCCAGAAGTCCCGCACGGTGTCGCGGTATTTGCCGTTCCATTCGGTCCACTGCGGCGGGAAGTTGCCCACCTGGTAGCCGCCGGGACCAACGTCCCAGGGCTCGGCGATGAGCTTCACCTGGGAGACTACCGGGTCCTGCTGGATGAGTTCGAAGAAGGTGGACAGCTTGTCAACGTCGTAGAACTCGCGGGCCAGGGTGGAGGCGAGGTCGAAGCGGAAGCCGTCCACGTGCATCTCGGTGACCCAGTAGCGCAGCGAATCCATCAGCAGTTGCAGGGAGTGCGGCTGGCGGACGTTGAGGGAGTTGCCGGTGCCTGTGTAGTCCATGTAGTGCTTCTCGTCGCCCTCCATCAAACGGTAGTAGGCGGCGTTGTCGATGCCCTTGAAGGACAGCGTGGGGCCCAGGTGGTTACCTTCCGCGGTGTGGTTGTACACCACGTCCAGGATGACCTCGATGCCCGCTTTGTGCAGGGAACGGACCATGGCCTTGAAGTCCTGGACCTGCTGGCCGGTATCACCAGTGGAGCTGTAGGTGTTCTGCGGCGCGAAGAAGCCGATGGTGTTGTAGCCCCAGTAGTTGTTCAGGCCCTTGTCCTGGAGCGTGCCGTCATTGACGAACTGGTGTACGGGCATCAGTTCGATGGCGGTGACGCCGAGCTTCTGCAGGTGGGAGATGACGGCGGGATGCGCCACGCCGGCGTAGGTTCCGCGCTGTTCCTCGGGGATTTCCGGGTGGAGCTGGGTGAGGCCCTTGACGTGGGCTTCGTAGATGACGGACTGGTGGTAGGGAATCCGGAGGTTCTGGTCGCCGTCCCAGTCGAAGAAGGGGTTGATGACCACGCCCATCATCATGTGGCTGGCGGAGTCCTCGTTGTTGATGGAGTCCGGCTCGCCCAGGTTGTACGTGAACAGGGACGGGTCCCAGTCCACCTGGCCGTGCACGGCCTTGGCATAGGGGTCCAGCAGGAGCTTGTTGGGGTTGAAACGGTTGCCCGACGCGGGGTCGTACGGGCCGTGGACCCGGTAGCCGTACTTCTGGCCCGGCTGGACCTGCGGGATGTAGCAGTGCCAGACGTACCCGTCCACCTCGTCCAGGGTAATGCGGGTTTCCTTGCCGTCGTCGTCGAAGAGGCAAAGTTCGACTTTTTCTGCTCGTTCGCTGAACAGGGCAAAGTTGGTGCCGGTTCCGTTATAGGTGGCGCCAAGGGGATAAGCCGATCCAGGCCAGACTTCCATAATGCTCCTCTTTGTGATTCGGCAGCAGAGGAGCAGGAGCGCCCCTACTGCCGGATGCGAACTAATGCCTACCGTAACGGCTGGCTGTGACTATTACATTTCCCGGCCCCAGAGTTACTAAGCATGCTGACTTTACCCCACACTTCGGGTAAGGCGTCGGCAATTCCGCCAGCAGCGATCGGACCACCGGAGCGCGCGTCCGACGCCGACGTGCCGGCTTTCCCGTGCAGGGCGGCTCCCAGCGCGGCAATAACGGCCCAACGCGCCTCCCCGTCAACGCCCGCCTTCCGGAAGCGTCCGACGTCGGAACCTTCCTGGGCGAGCAGCGCGCCGATGATGCCAGCGAGGACATCGCCGCTGCCGGCGGTGGCGAGCCAGGGTGTGCCGTCAGCCTGGCTGTACACGCTGCCGGAGGGTGCGGCCACCAGGGTGGTTGCACCCTTGAGCAGCACTGTGGCCCCGGTCAGCCGGGAAGCCTTGCGAACGGCGGCCAGGGTCCCGGCTTCCACGGTTTCCCGGTCCTCCGTCCGGCCAAGGCGCCGCAGG
Source organism: Arthrobacter sp. PGP41 (assembly GCF_002953935.1). NCBI lineage: Bacteria > Bacillati > Actinomycetota > Actinomycetes > Micrococcales > Micrococcaceae > Arthrobacter > Arthrobacter sp. PGP41. Next base: position 3,067,326 of record NZ_CP026514.1, read on the forward strand.
AGCGCGGCAAGCTCGCCGGCATGCGGGGTGAGGACAACCTGCGGGGCCAAGACATCGGGAAGGGCGGGCAGGGCCCCGGCATCTGCCACGACCGGAAGCCCTGAGTCCACGGCGTCGCGGGCGCGCTGGAGCTGGTCGTGGTCCCCGGGACCCATGCCCGAGCCCACCAGCCAGGCCTGGACGCGGTTCTCCGCAACAGTGCCGGTACTGCAGACCACTTCGGGGCAGGACCGGCGCACCAGGTCCGCGACTTCGGGCGGACCGAGGTAACGGACCATCCCCACCCCGGCGGCGAGCGCACCCCGGCATGCCAGGACGGCGGCGCCCGGATAATCTGCGGAGCCGGCCACCACGCCCAGTACCCCGCGCGAGTACTTGTGGGCCCGGCGGGCAGGGCGTGGGAGAAGCCGGGCAATGTCCACGTCCTGGAGCCGGCGCAGCGAAGGTTCCGGCAGGTGTTCCTCGATGCCGATCCGCACTACTTCCACCCTGCCGGCATAGTCGGCGCCGGGGTCGGCCAGCAGGCCGGCCTTGGCACCGCCGAAGGTGACGGTCAGGTCAGCCGGCAGCACAGGCTGGGACACTTCCCCCGTGTCGGCGTCCACGCCGCTGGGAAGGTCGCAGGCCACAACAAAGTTGTGTCCGTCGCGGCTGGCTCCACGCTCGGCGAGGGCGGCTACGAGGCTTGCAGCACTTCCCCGCAACCCGCCTTGCGCACCTGTGCCCAGCACGGCATCGATCACGACGTCGGCGCGGGCCGTTTCTTCCGCGAGTTTCCCGGGTGCCGCTTCCGGGAGGCGGCGGACCAGGCCGCCGGCGCGCTCAAAAGCAGCCAACGCCAGTGCGTGGGCGGAATCGCCGGTGAGGACCGCCGTCGTGCGCATGCCCCGGGCGGCAAGGAAAGAGGCCGCGTACAGTCCGTCCCCGCCGTTGTTGCCCTTGCCGGCAAGCACCGCGACGCTGGCGCCGTAGGCGCGGCGGCCGCGGGCCTTCAGCTCCGCGATGACCGCGTTGGCCAGGCCGTGGGCGGCGCGCTGCATGAGGGCGTCCCCCAGGCCGGAGGCGAGGATCGGTTCCTCGGCCTGCCGGACCTGGCTGCCGGTGTAGGCGCTGATCACGTGTCAGTCCTGTGACGGCCGGAGCAGCTCAGCCTTCGGCCAGGACCGTCGCAGTGGCGATGCCGCCGTCGTGGCTGATGGAGAGGTGCCAGCGCTTGACGCCCTTGGCCTCTGCGACGGCCAGCACGGTGCCCTTGACCTGGACGGTGGGCCCGTTGTGGTCCAGGCCGATCCAGCAGTCCTGCCAGTTCATGCCGGCCGGCGCGCCCAGGACCTTGGCTACAGCTTCCTTCGCGGCAAACCGCGCGGCGAGGGACCTGGTGTTCAGTTCCCGCTCAGCCGGTACGAACAGCCGGTCCCGGAGGCCGGGGGTGCGCTCAAGCTGGCGGCCGAACCGCTCGATGTCTACAACGTCTACGCCAATGCCAACAATCATGCGGCTTATTCTACGGTGACGCCCCCGGCCCGCTGTGCGCAGCACGCCTGGCAGCCTGCTGCTGGCTTGCTGACTCAGGCCCCGGTCAACCGGCAGCCGACGCAAATGCGTCGCTTTTGGCTCCCCCGCACGGACTCGGCCCCGGGTTTGCGGGGGCCCGCTGCCCGCGCGCCGCCAAAAGTTACGCCATTCCGTTCACCAAATCCCCGGTACCGCCCATGCCGGCGGAGACGAAGGAAGCCCTGGGCGCAGGGCCCAGGGCTTCCTTCATGAATCAGTACCGGATCAGGCCTTTACTCGACGGTGACGCTCTTGGCGAGGTTGCGGGGCTGGTCCACGTCGTAGCCTTTTGCCTGAGCCAGTTCCGCTGCGAAGATCTGCAGCGGGACCGTGGTCAGGAGCGGCATCAGCAGCGTGGGAGTTTCCGGGACGTAGAAGACGTGCTCGGCGTAGGCCTTGACCGCTTCGTCGCCCTCCTCGGCGATGACCAGGGTGCGGGCGCCGCGGGCGCGGACTTCCTGGATGTTGGAGACCACCTTGGCGTGCAGGGAGTCGCGGCCGCGCGGGGACGGGACCACCACGAACACCGGCTGGCCCTCGTCGATCAGGGCGATCGGGCCGTGCTTGAGCTCACCGGCGGCGAATCCCTCGGCGTGGATGTACGCGATTTCCTTCAGCTTCAGCGCGCCCTCAAGGGCCACCGGGTAGCCCACGTGGCGGCCCAGGAACAGCACCGACTTCTCGTTGGCCATGCTGCGGGCCAGCTCGCGGAGCGGGCCGGCGTTGTCCAGGATCTTCTGGATCTTCGCAGGGATCTTGTTCAGGTCCGCGAGGACGTCCTTGATCTGGCCGGAGAAGATGTTCCCGCGCAGCTGCGCCAGGTACAGTCCCAGCAGGTACGCGGCGGTGATCTGGGCCAGGAACGCCTTGGTGGAGGCAACCGCGATTTCCGGGCCGGCGTGCGTATACAGCACGGCGTCAGACTCGCGCGGGATGGTGGAGCCGTTGGTGTTGCAGATCGAGATGGTCTTGGCGCCCTGTTCCCGGGCGTAGCGGACGGCCATCAGGGTGTCCATGGTTTCGCCGGACTGGCTGATGGATACCACCAGGGTGTTCGCGTCCAGGATCGGGTCCCGGTAGCGGAACTCGTGCGCGAGTTCCACCTCGGTGGGGATCCGGCACCAGTTCTCGATTGCGTACTTCGCCACCATGCCCGCGTACGCGGCGGTGCCGCAGGCCAGGACGATGATCTTGTCGACCTGCTTCAGCAGCGCCGGATCGATCCGGACCTCATCCAGGGTCAGCTTGTGGTTGATGTCCGAGCGGCCCAGCAGGGTCTGTGCAACGGCGTCCGGCTGGTCATGGATTTCCTTCTCCATGAACGAGCTGAACCCGCCCTTCTCGGCGGAGGCAGGATCCCAGTCCACGTGGTATTCCTTGCCCGCGGCCGGGTTTCCGTAAAAGTCGGTGATCTCCACCGTGTCCGCAGTGATGGTGACAATCTGGTCCTGGCCCAGCTCAACCGCCCGGCGGGTGTAGTCAATGAACCCGGACACATCCGAGCCGAGGAAGTTCTCCCCCTCGCCCAGGCCCACCACCAGCGGCGAGTTGCGGCGGGCGGCCACCACAACGTCGGGCTGGTCAGCATGGACCGCGAGGAGCGTGAACGCACCCTCAAGGCGCTGGCAGGCGAGCTCCATGGCCCGGGTCAGGCCGCCGTCGGACGCGTCCCCGCCAAGCTTGTTCCGGAAGATGTCCCCCAGCAGCGCCGCGGCCACCTCGGTGTCCGTCTCGGACAGGAACGTGACGCCCTTGTCCAGCAGTTCCTGCTTGAGCTCGGCAAAGTTTTCGATGATGCCGTTGTGGATCACGGCGAGCCTGCCGCCATCAGCCAGGTGCGGGTGCGCGTTCCGGTCCGTCGGCCCGCCGTGCGTGGCCCAGCGGGTGTGGCCGATCCCGGTCATCGTCTCCGGCAGCGGGCGGGCCTCCAGCTCCGCGATCAGGTTGCTCAGCTTCCCGGACTTCTTCCGGGACTCAATCACGCCCTTGGACACCACAGCCACCCCGGCGGAGTCATAGCCCCGGTATTCCAGGCGGCGCAGCCCCTCAAGCACAACATCCAACGCACTGTGACTTCCGCCGTTACCAGAACGGCCCACATAACCCACGATTCCACACATAGGCTCAAGACTATCGGCAGGGGTGCCCTACCTCTAAACCGGGACACCCTGCCGGGTCGTCATCTGCGGCGCGCCTCACCTCTGCCGCCGCACTCACATCCGCCTCCATTTCGCTATGTGCCGGGCGAGGGGCAGAATCACTAACGTGACTTTGCAACGCAACGAGGCGAACGGAGAAGGTGTCTCCCCGTTCGTCGAGCTGGACCGGCAGACCTGGTCCCGGCTCGCAGATGAGATGGAACAGCCTCTTAACCAAGAGGACATCATCCGTCTCCGCGGCCTCGGGGATCCCTTGGACATGAAGGAAATCCGCGAGGTCTACCTTCCGCTGTCGCGGTTGCTGCACCTCTACGTCGAGGCTGCCGGGCAGCTGCACGCGGCGACCACCACGTTCCTGGGTGAGCACACCCAGCGCACGCCGTTTGTGATCGGCGTGGCGGGGTCCGTGGCGGTGGGCAAGTCGACCATTGCGCGTGTGCTCCGTGAAATGCTGCGCCGCTGGCCCGGCACCCCCAATGTGGAACTCATCACGACAGACGGCTTCCTTTATCCGCTGGCCGAGTTGAAGCGGCGGCAGCTGCTGGAGCGCAAGGGATTCCCGGAGTCGTACGACAGGCGGGCCCTGCTGCGTTTCGTGAGTGAGATCAAGAGCGGCGCGGAGGAAGTGCGCGCCCCGTGGTACTCCCACGTGACGTACGACATCGTCCCGGACAAGGAAGTGGTGGTGCGCCGGCCCGACGTGCTCATTGTTGAGGGGCTGAACGTGCTGGCGCCGGCGCGGCCGCGGCACGACGGCCGGCAGGGCCTGGCCTTGAGCGACTTCTTCGATTTCTCCATCTACGTGGATGCCAAGACCTCCTACATCGAGGAATGGTACGTGGACCGGTTCCGCAAACTGCGGAGCACGGCGTTTGCCCAGCCGGAATCGTATTTCCACCGCTACGCCACGCTGTCCGACGACGAAGCCGAGGTCACTGCGCGGGACATCTGGAAGCGAATCAACGAGCCGAACCTGGAGGAGAACGTCCTTCCCACCCGGGGCCGTGCCCAGCTGGTGCTGACAAAGGAGGCGGACCACTCGATCCGCCGGATGTTGCTCCGGAAGGTTTAACCCAGGTGCGCCACGACCGCTCCCCCGGCGGGGCTGTCCCCTCGGTCAGATTGCCCGGCCGGCGCAGCTTCGCCCGCGTCCTCGCCGCCGGCGCGGGGCTGACTGTCTTGGCAGCGTGCACGCCGGAGGCGCCCGCGGCGATGGCGCCGTCGTCCGCTTTTCCCTCATCCCCCTCGGGCGGTGCCTCCACGCCCGCCCCGGAAAGCACGACGGCGGGGCCCGCCACCGAGGTTGCCGCACCTGCCGCCCCGTCCCCCACCCCGTCGCCCTCCGCAGCGCTGCCGCGGCAGTTCTCCCTCACAGACCCCGCAAGCCCCTGGCTGGTGGTCAACAAGCACCGTCCCCTGGTCCCGGCCGACTATGTGCCGGCTGATTTGGTGCCGCCCGCCGTCGCAATGACCGCTTCCGGCGAGGCGGCGCTGCTTAACAGCACCACGGCGGCGGCAGCGGAGGCGATGTTCGCCGCGGCTGGGCGGGACGGCGTGGCGATGGTCCTGGCCAGCGGATACCGCTCGTACGGTACGCAGGTGGGGACCTACAACAACTATGTCGCTGCGCGGGGGCAGGCCGACGCGGACACGGCCAGTGCGCGCCCTGGCTACTCGGAACACCAGACGGGGTGGGCGTTCGACGTCGCCGATGGCGGGGGTGCGTGCAGTTTCCAGCCCTGCTTTGCGGACCAGCCCGCCGCCGTGTGGGCCAAGGCGAACGGTCACCGGTTCGGGTTTGTGGTGCGGTACCCGTGGATGTTCCATCCCATTACGGGGTACTACTACGAGCCGTGGCACCTGCGGTACATCGGCGTGGAGGCGGCCACGGACATGGTTGCCCGCGGGATTTTCACGCTGGAGGAGTACTTCGGCGTGGAGGCGGCGCCGGGGTATTTGTAGAGCGGATGCAGGCGCTCGTCCATAGCGTTCCCCTCCTGTAGTCTCGCTGACTATGGTGGGGAAACCAAGAAAACTGGTCCTCAAGTCCACGGCTGGTGGACGGGAGGAGGCGTTTAGGCGCTTGGCGCGGCGGGTCGACAATCTAATCACAGCAGACCGCCTGCGGGTTTACCCGGTGCTCTTGATCGTGGCGGGCGCACTTGGACTCGCTGCCGGCAGCCTAGTCCGGATCCTGGACCCGGCCGCCCAGGGCGCGTTCCTGCCTGACTACCTGGCTCACTGGACCGGCGGGCGGCTGCTGTGGGACGACCCGGGAAATCTTTACGACCCCGGGATCCAGAACCGCGTTCAAGGCGAAGCTCTGGGGACAACAACCCCGCACTTGGCATGGTTTGTATCGCCGCCGATCGTTGCTGCCCTCTATGCGCCGCTGGCACTCATCCCTTACAACCTAAGCGGCCTTTTATGGCTGGGGATAAACACAGCAATGCTGGTCTGCTGTATTTCCAGCCTGGGCGCCGTTGCCCCCGACCTGATGCGCCACCGACAGAAGCTCGTGTTCCTGGTTGTCCTTGCTGCGCCTCCTACGTTCGAACTCTTGGGCAGCGGCCAGGATTCCGCATTCGTCCTCTTCCTTTGGCTCACGGGGATACGCCTTTTCAGCGCCGGCTATTCCGGCTGGGCCGGTGCGGTCCTGGGACTCGGCGTCGCCAAACCCCAGCTCGTGCTGGTTGTGCCGCTGGTGCTGCTGGCCATGCAGAGCTACAAGGCGCTGGCCGCCTTTGTGGGCGTGGTCGGCGCCATGAGTGGCATCTCCCTTGCCCTGGTTGGTTTTGAGGGGATCGGACGATGGACTTCCGCGTTGTCGAGCCCGCTGTACATGACCGAAGTCCAGCAGGGCCAAGCATGGAAGATGGTGGGGCTTCCGTCGCTTCTTCAAGCCCTGATGCCTCCCGGGTGGGGAGACGGCATAGCACCGCTGCTCACAACAGCCTCGCTGCCCCTGGGAGCTGCAATCCTCCTGGTGACACTCTTGCGACTGGGGAAATCAGCCGTTGATCCGCAGGCGGTATGGATCGCTACGCTGGCAACAACGCTCACGTTCTCGCCGCACTTGGCAACCTACGACGCCGTGCTGTTCGTTCCGGTGGTGATCTTCCTGTTGGAGCGCCGCCCTACCCGGACCCTGCGCATAGCGGCAGCATCCGCCTTCACGCTGATGTGGATGGTGCCCCCGTTGCATCTTGCGGCGCTCAGCCTGCCCTGGCCGCTTTCCGTCGTGGACGCTCCGTGGGCGTCCCTGCCCTTGACCGTCCTTTGGCTCGAATCCCTCCGGACTCTCCGAGCACTCCAGCCAGGAACCCTTGAGGCAGCGCAAGCGCCGGGAGAGCAAAGGCAGCAGGGCCGCTGAGGCGGCCAGGCAGCACAGTCCGGTTACCTCCCTCGCAGGTCGCCGCGATACGTTTGTTCCTATGCTGACTGGTTTCAAGAACTTCATCATGAAAGGCAACGTCGTTGACCTTGCCGTCGCCGTGGTTATTGGCACAGCCTTTGGAGCTGTAGTCACTGCCATGGTGAACAAGGTGCTCATGCCGTTCATTGCGGGCCTGGTGGGTTCACCTAACTTTGACAGTTTCGCCCGGATCGACTTCAACGGGAACTTCATCGAGTTCGGCGTCCTGCTCACGGCAATCGTCAATTTCCTTTTGATCTCGGCCGCCATCTACTTCGTGGTGGTGATGCCCATGAACCTCATGATTGAACGCCGCAACCGGAGGCTGGGGATCGGCCAGGACGTGAAGAAGGAGTCGGCCGAGGACCCGCAGATCGCGTTGCTCACCGAGATCCGCGATGCCCTAAAGAGCCGGGCTGGCTAGCTCTAACCGACACTCACCCAACGCAGCGGCCCGCCTCCAGCAGGAGACGGGCCGCGTTGCTTCGCAGGCTATTCGCTGACCAGTTCCAGGGCGAGCTCGGCGCGCACCACCTGGGCCAGGTGTTCCGCGATGGACTGAGCCGTCTCCTCGTCAGCGGCCTCCACCATCACACGCACCACTGGCTCCGTACCGGAGGGGCGGAGCAGGACACGGCCGGTATCGCCCAGGGCGGCCTCCGCTGCAGCCACGGCCTGGGCCAGGACCTCGTTGCTTCCAACCCTGGCACGGTCCACGCCCTTGACGTTGATGAGTACCTGGGGAAGCTTGGTCATCACGGTAGCCAGTTCCTTGAGCGGCTTTCCGGTCAATGCGATCTGGGCCGCGAGCTGCAGCCCGGTGAGGACGCCGTCACCCGTGGTGGCATGGTCGGCGAAGATGACGTGGCCGGACTGTTCCCCGCCCAGGTTGTAGCCGCCGTCGCGCATTTCCTCCAGGACGTAGCGGTCCCCTACAGCTGTTTCGCGGATGCTGATGCCCGCATTGCGGAGCGCGATCTTGAGGCCGAGGTTGCTCATGACGGTGGCCACCAGGACGTCGTCCTTGAGCTTGCCGGACTGTTTCAGGGCAACTGCGAGGATGGCCATGATCTGATCGCCGTCCACCTCATTGCCTTCGTGGTCCACTGCGAGGCAACGGTCGGCGTCGCCGTCGTGGGCAATGCCAAGGTCCGCCTGGAACGTGACCACCGCTTCCTTGAGCGGGCCAAGATGGGTGGAGCCAACGCCGTCGTTGATGTTGTGCCCGTCCGGTTCCGCGCCGATGACCACCACGTCCGCGCCGGCGTCCTTGAACACCTGGGGTGAGCACCCGCTGGCGGCGCCGTGGGCGCAGTCGAGGACCACTTTCAGGCCCTCAAGATTGTGCGGCAGCGTGCGCAGGAGGTGGACGATGTAGCGGTCCTCGGCATCGGAAAAGCGCTGGATGCGGCCTACGCCGTCGCCGACCGGACGCACCGCTTCCTTGGACATCTGCGCCTCAATGGCGTCCTCAACGTCGTCCGGCAGTTTCTGGCCGCCGCGGGCGAAGAACTTGATGCCGTTGTCCGGTGCGGGGTTGTGGGAGGCCGAGATCATCACGCCGAAGTCTGCGTCCAGATCGGCCACCAAGTAGGCTGCCGCGGGTGTGGGGAGCACGCCGGCGTCGTAGACGTCGATGCCTGAGCTGGAGAGCCCGGCCTCCACCGCCGCGGCAATGAACTCACCGCTGGCGCGCGGGTCACGGGCCACCACGGCGCGAGGCCGCGACCCGTTGGAGTTACGGTCGTGGCCAAGCACGACGGCGGCCGCCTGGGCGAGCTGCAGCGCCAGCTCCGCAGTCAACAGGCCGTTCGCCAGCCCCCGGACACCATCAGTTCCAAATAATCTAGACACCGGTCAAGTCTAGAGGATGGGGGTGGTGCAGCATGTATCTAGAAATTGGTAGCTAGGAGTCGCACCCGACAAACCTGTACAAGACCGCGTCCCCTTGCTGGTCGACCTTAACGAAGGCCGAAGAATCATCCGAGACCTCTAGGCCCGGGAAGTCGTTGGCTTCCTTGCGTTTTGGATCAATGTATTGCCTGCCGAAATCCAAGAGGAACTGAATGTTCTCCCTTTTCACGGCCTCGCAGACGTCAGATTCAGGATTGGCCTGGTTCAGCTTTTCCGCCGCTAGCAGGCGGTCTGGATTCGAACCTGTGTACGCGTGCGCAAAGAGTACTCGGCGATCTGCTATGGCGTATGCGGTAGAGCTGCCGTCCCAAGGGTTATTCGCAATAACCGCATCTTTCGGTACATGCGTGCCTAACCGGTTGAGCAACTCAAGTTCATTAGGACTTAGCAAAGGAGAGGCGTCAGCTAAAGCATAGGTTCGCTCCCGGCCGGGGGCCGTTTCAGAGTTCGTTGGCCAAATGACTATGGACAGGGCCAATGCTGCCATGCCCATAGGAACGACCCATCGGATCCTGTTTCGCCTCAAGCTTTCGAAGATCCCGGCACCGGCTGCGCCAGCAAATACGGCCCAAAACATCGGAAGGAGTGCAGCAAGGCGAGGAGGGTCCCCGTACCACGCCCCCACAATAATTTCCCTGACCAGGGGAGCCGAGGCCGGAACAGCGGCTGACACCAAGTACAGCGCCACTGCACCGCCATAGGACGCCAGGAACCATCGTTCAGTTCGGCGCCGAACTAGCTGTACGGTTCCGATCAAAGTCAGGGCCGCGAGGGCCCAAGCGACATTGCCATGGGTTGGTGCGGTGAGAAGTACGCTGCCGGCTGCAGCCGGGAAGGAATCAATCGGATCCCAAGTAGTGGTCCAAGGGCGCACGACCGCCCACACTATGAGGCCCGAGGAAAATGCCGTGATCCATAGCGCCGTCCACTTCAGATATCCAAATAGATCCGACCGCCGTTGCTTAAGCTCGCGGAATGACCTCCAAGCTGCCATCACCGCGAAGAATGAAGAAAGCCCCACGAGAGCTACGAGGCCCGACATGTGCGTGTTGACTAGTCCCGGAAGCCCTAGCGCGAGCGTTGCTGCGGCCAATGGCCATGGCATCGACGTCCTGTTGCCGAACTTCAAAGCCGTCGCCAAAACGGCAATGAGCGGCGGCAGGAAAGTCACAGCCAGCATGTAGGGAAACAGCGGCCCAAAATCACTCTTCTGACTCTGCATCACTGTGAACGGGAAGGCGAAGAAGCCCGCGCTGGCAACTCCGGCGCACAGCAGGGCAACAGCTTTAGGCCCGACAACCAAGTAGACAAAAAGAAGCACGCCAAGCGGCCAGGAGATAGCGACTATCGCGAAGTTGAGGGCGTTGGCGGCCTCAACCACTGGCAGCTGCGTCACCTGCGACGTCAACGCCGCCAGAGCGTGCCAGATTTGAGGATAAAAACCGGACGACTCACCCATTAATGCCCGTACGGAAAATGGCGAGCCATCCCCGGAATCAAGGATTTGCTGTACGAAATTCACGTGAAACGGCGTATCGATGCCCTGATTAATGTTGCCAGGCCGCTCAACAATCTGGACGTAGCGGACCGTCAGGAAGAACCCGCTTGTCAACACGGCAATCCCGTATGCAGCCCCCGCGGTGTCGCCCGCTGGCCGCCAAGCGAAGCTGTCAGGCCAGCGCTTGCTCAACAAACGAACCACGACAAGGACCACTCCAGCGAGCAACACAGCGGTGACGGCGAAGCTGCCCGCATTCCATCCAATATGCAGCCACCAAGTGGCGAGCGTGGACACCGCAACAAGTGATGCTGTCAGGACGGGTGCAAGTGAAATCAGCCAAACATGTCGGAGTCCCAGCGCCCATCCCAGAAGTAGCCCCGGAAGCACAAGCACTGCGACCGCTCCTGCAAGGCCCGGCAAAGCTAAAACCCACTCCATCAAGGATTCCCCAAGTTTTCCATCAGTTAAAGCCCAAGATCCCACTCTGCGCTAGCGGGTCCCCGACGCGCGTCTATAGCATACACAGCATGAAACTTAGCCACGGGGGCCTGGCGCTTGAAATTGTTGTACCGGTTTTTAATGAAGAATCAGTACTCGAAAAGAGCATCATCGAGCTTGCGAATTATCTGAAACTGGAAATGCCGGCGTCGTGGCAGATTACCATTGCTGACAACGCCAGCACGGACAACACACCAATTATTGCCACTCGGCTGGCTGAGGATATGCCCAACGTTGCCTATAGGCGTCTGGACGTCAAGGGTCGTGGGCGTGCCCTTCGGGATGCATGGAGCGCGTCCACAGCCGAAGTCTTGGCATATGTGGACGTAGACCTCTCCACCGACTTGGCAGCCCTGCCGCCTTTAGTTGCACCCCTGTTGTCGGGTCACTCAGACATCTCCATTGGCACGCGACTCGGTCAAAGTTCCCGTGTCAGCCGTGGCCCTAAACGGGAATTCATTTCGCGCTCGTACAATTTTCTCCTGAAGCGTACGATGCAGGTGCGTTTCTCCGATGCTCAATGCGGTTTCAAGGCCATCCGCGCTGACGTTGCCAGAACGCTGCTTCCGCATATCGAGGACAACGGATGGTTTTTTGACACCGAACTCCTGATCATCGCGGAGCGGTCAGGACTGCGGATCCACGAAATCCCAGTTGATTGGGTTGACGACCCGGACAGCAGGGTGGATATCAAACAGACGGCGATCGACGACATTCGCGGACTTATTCGTGTTGCCGGCTCTTTGGTGAGGGGGTCGATTCCGGTTCAGGCCATCTACGCGGAGCTCGGGCGGCGCCCAATCGTTCCGCAGTCACGGCCGAGTTTCTTCGGCCAGGTCATTAGGTTCGGAATGGTCGGAGGCATATCGACGATGGCCTTCGCTTTGCTGTACCTGTTGTTTCAAGGACCCTTAGGTGCTCAACAGGCGAATTTCTTTGCCCTCCTCCTGACAGCGCTCGGCAATACGGCTGCCAACCGACGTTTCACTTTCGGTATTAACGGACCCGAGAAGCTCTTCACGCAGCAGTTCCAGGGACTGGTGGTGTTCGCTTTGGCATGGTCGATCACCTCGTCATCGCTCTTGGTGCTGCATGCGATTACGCCGAACTCGTCGTCTACGATGGAGCTCGTGACACTAACCGGGGCCAACATTCTTGCAACTCTCATGCGGTTTGTGCTGCTGCGGATCTGGGTATTCCGGGTGCGCAATCCGGAAAACGAAAACGTTATCCATGCGAGCCCTTCGACTGTTAAAGTGGCACGGGTCGCTTGAAGGCTGTGACCGGGGGCGCCGCGGGCTCAAACGAAGCCTTATCGAACATACAAACCCAGCCGAAAGCCCCCAGCCAGTGGGTTCGTCGCTTGTCTCCCGCAGTGGGAACCGAGCGTGGGGCCCTCGGGGTACTCCTAGCTCTGACAGGCCTTCTGTATCTATGGGGCTTGGACCGCAACGGCTGGGCCAATTCATACTATTCCGCAGCTGCCATGGCCGGTTCCCAGGATTGGACAGCCTTCTTCTTCTCATCGTCGGAGCCTGGCAATGCCATTAGCGTTGACAAGCCTCCGCTCAGCCTGTGGGTGATGTCGGCATCCGTGTGGGCGTTCGGTTTGAATCCCTGGAGCATCCTGGTGCCGCAGGCCCTCATGGGTGTCGCGAGCGTCTACCTCCTCTATCGCATGCTTCGAACGAACGTCAGCGCAACTGCTGGCCTCTTGGCGGCTACTGCGCTGGCCGTAACTCCCGTAGCGACGGTCATGTTCCGCTACAACAATCCGGATGCGCTGCTCACTTTGCTGATGATCGGAGTTGCGTATGCCACCCTGGAGTCAATCCGGCGAGGCAGTGTACGGTGGCTTATCTTGGCCGGGGCGCTGACAGGTGCAGCACTACTGACCAAGCAACTTCAGATTGCACTGGTTCTGCCTGCTGTTGCCACGGCCTATCTTGTGTTTGCCACGGCCCCGGTTCTGAAGCGTCTACTTCACCTCGTGGCCGCCCTTGTGGCGGCCTGCGTGACAGGAGGCTGGTGGTTCGTCCTTGTACAGATGACCCCAGCATCCAGCCGGCCCTTTGTTGGAGGTTCCCGTTTCAATAGTGCCGTTGAGCTGACCTTGGGGTACAACGGCCTGGATCGGCTTACCGGTGAAGACGCCAGCCGCACCATGTCCCCAGCTGCTGCCAACCTCGCGGAGAAACTCGATCCAGGGTTCCAGCGTTTCCTCCAACCACAGTTTTCCGGGCAGTTCGGGTGGTTCCTGCCCTTGGCGATCGTTGGTCTCTGCCTGGCTGTATGGCACATCAAGCGACGCAGCGGCAGCACGCAATACCGGGCGCTCCTGGTCCTTTGTAGTGTCTGGTTTCTTTGTTCGGCCACAGTGTTGGCGTTCATGTCCGGGATCGTCCATCCCTACTATTCGTTGACCCTTGTCCCTCCATTGAGCTGTCTGGCGGCCGTCGGCCTGATCCATATGCATCGTCTCCGACACCGCCGCGATATGCGCGTCGCGCTAGCGGGCACCCTCCTCGCAACCATGCTCATTGGCTTCGTCTCTGCGAGCCGCTCAATTGCTGATTTCCCATTCGGACCGGAAGTTGCGCTGGCTATAGGCTCAGCTGCCATCGCCTTGCAGGTTCTTCCTCCGCCTTCGCGGATTCTCAAAAATGTGTCGGTAGGTATCCTTGCCGCCGCGCTTATGATCGGTCCTGTCGTCTGGTCCGTCAACACGGTATTTAGCCCTCACATCGGCGCCGGCGTTGTTGCTGGTCCAAGTATCTTGGGCATCAGAACAGACCATCCTGACCGGAAACAGCTCGGACCGGACGTGCCAGCCAGCTTCATTGCAGTGATGTTCGGTGACATTCCGGAGAAAGCGGTGGTCTCCAGGCTTCGCGGTGCCCCTGAGAGCACACGATGGGCAGCTGCCATGGTGGGCTCAGAGACGGCGGCCAACTACCAGTTGGAAAGCGGACGGTCAGTCCTGCCGATTGGTGGTTTTGATGGGACGGATCCTTTTCCCACACTTGGGCAGTTTCAGTCCATGGTCAGCGAGGGCAAATTGGCTTCTCTTGTCATTCAGGAGTTGCCTCCGCTGACGCTTGAGGGCCGTGGTGAGTCCGCGAAGATTGTCAATTGGGTGCGTGACAGTTATGCTGCGGAGCAAATTGGCGACGCAGAGTATTACGACTTGCTTCCATAGCGCTTTGAACTGCCCAGCACGCTACCGGGTAGCCTTTCCGATGCAAGACGACCTTGGTGAGGTTGGCTGTGCTCCGGGCGATACAACAACAAAAAGCCCGTCCCGCCGTTACGGCGGGACGGGCTTCTGTACAAGCGGATTTAGCGCTTGGAGTACTGCTGGGCCTTGCGGGCCTTCTTGAGGCCGGCCTTCTTACGCTCGATGACGCGGGCGTCACGGGAGAGGTAACCGGCCTTCTTCAGGGTGGCGCGGTTGTTCTCGACGTCGATCTCGTTCAGGGACCGGGCGATGCCGAGGCGCAGGGCTCCCGCCTGGCCGGAGATGCCGCCGCCGTGGATGCGGGCGATGACGTCGTAGGCACCTTCAAGATCGAGGATCTTGAAGGGCTCGTTGACGTCCTGCTGGTGCAGCTTGTTCGGGAAGTAGTTGTCCAGCGCACGGCCGTTGATGGTCCACTTGCCGGAGCCGGGGACAACGCGGACGCGTGCAACAGCTTCCTTACGGCGGCCAACAGCTGCGCCGGCGACGGTCAGGGCCGGGCGCTCCTTCTTCGGCGCAGCGGCGTCAGCAGCTGAGCTTTCAGAGGTGTAGCTGGTCAGGGTTTCCTCAGCCTCAACGGCTTCGGTGGTCTCTTCGTTCTGAGCCACGATTCTCCTTGTATAGATAAGTTGTTTGGTGGCCAGGACTACTGGGCGACCTGGGTGATTTCGAAAGTCTTGGGCTGCTGGGCGGCGTGCGGGTGCTCAGCACCGCGGTACACCTTCAGCTTGCCGAGCTGCTGGGCAGCGAGGGAGTTCTTGGGGAGCATGCCCTTGATGGCCTTCTCAACGGCGCGGACCGGGTTGGACTCCAGGAGTTCCGCGTAGTTGACGGAGGTCAGGCCGCCCGGGTAGCCGGAGTGACGGTATGCGCGCTTCTGCTCCAGCTTGGCGCCGGTGAGGGCGACCTTTTCAGCGTTGATGATGATGACGAAGTCGCCCATGTCCATGTGGGACGCAAAGGTGGCCTTGTGCTTGCCGCGCAGCAGGATTGCGGTCTGGCTCGCGAGACGACCAAGGACAACGTCTGTGGCGTCAATGACGTGCCACTGGCGGTTGATATCGCCGGGCTTCGGGGTGTACGTACGCACGGTGTTTGCCTCGTTCTTGTTCTGGCGTTCTTGTTTAGGTGTCACTAGCTCGTGCACCTACTATCTGCGCGCTACCGGAACAGAGGTGAGGGCTCTATGTAACCAGTCATCCTTTGCTTCCGAATGTGCACGTTGAGTAGTCATCCTGCAACCGGATTCTCAAGCGGGCACGCACCATCGGAATAGGACACGCACAACGACTACCAAGATTAGCGCGTTAAGGGGTTCAGGGTCAAAATGGGGTAGCCGGAGGCTGGTGCGCCGAGCCGGATCGACGTTCGCAGGGGGACGCAGTGAATTCTTGGGTCAACGATGGGTCTGCTGTGTGGCTTTTCATCGTCGGAGCCGGCGTCCTGGGCGGCGTCCTCTCCCCCGCCGCGGAGACTGCCATCGCCCGTTTCCTTCCCAGGGCGGGTGCCCGCCCCAGCATCCCCGTCCAAATCACGACGGCGGCAATTACCTTCGCAGTGTGCGCAGCCTTTTCCTTTCGCTTGGGAATTACCTTTAGCTTGCCCGCTTTTCTATTCTTGGCGGTTCTGGGTACGCAGTTGGGGCGAATTGATATAACCCGGCACTTGCTGCCCAATCCACTTGTCTTAATACTTCTTGTTGGCGGCCTCTTGCTGCTACTGCTGCCGGCGTTCTTCAATAAACAGGCTGCCGATCTGGGACGAGGACTTGC
Source organism: Arthrobacter sp. PGP41 (assembly GCF_002953935.1). Classification (NCBI taxonomy): domain Bacteria; kingdom Bacillati; phylum Actinomycetota; class Actinomycetes; order Micrococcales; family Micrococcaceae; genus Arthrobacter; species Arthrobacter sp. PGP41. Next base: position 3,083,377 of record NZ_CP026514.1, read on the forward strand.
CGGCTGCGTAATTTTGTTCGCCGCATACCTGCTTCTGGCCTTAATTTCGCCAGCTGGCATCGGGATGGGCGACGTTAAGCTCGCCGCGCCCATCGGTCTTTACCTCGGGTACTTGGGCTGGACGCAACTTCTCTATGGGGGCCTCCTCGGTTTCATTATCAACGGGCTGGTCTCGGCACTGGCCGCCGGCAGAAATCGCCGGATTAGCGGGGCGGAAGTGGCACACGGCCCCTCCATGCTGCTGGCGACCACAATCGTTGCACTTCTCGTTATCTAGTCCGATTCGGGCTTCATTGCCCGCCCTGCACCCCTCAGGGCATGGAGATCCCAAGTAGTAGTCGAACCCGGCAAGGGGCCGACACCTGAGTACAGCAACCTCCTTCTGAGTACGGTCACATCTGACCTGCCAAAAAATTCGAGTACAACTACGCATTGTTGCCCTTCACCCACACTGACAATCTTTTCTTAGCGAAGTCCAGCCGCTAAAGAATTATGGGGGCAGCTGGAAATTCGTTGAAATCAATCCACTTTATTTCACCGAATCAAAGGAAAAAACAATGACATCTCTCATGGTCTCAATGACTGCTTTCATCGCCGGCGTCAAGGATCGCTTCGCTCGCGAAGAAAAGGGCGCAACAATGGTGGAGTACGGCATTATGGTCGCCTTCATCGCCGTTGTCGTAATGGTAGTTGTTGCCCTTCTTGGCCCGGCCATCGCCGCTCTCTTCCAGCAGGTTGTTGACGCGCTGTAGTACCCAAAATAGCGGCTGGCTCTGGTGGAATCCGCAAGAGCCAGCCGCTTCAGCTACGAAAGCACCGGGGAGACGCTGTGCAAATCGCTAACAAAGAAAAGGGCGCCGTAGCGGTGGAGATGGCCATCGTCCTCCCGCTACTGCTGCTGATAGTCCTGGGAATCATCGAATTTGGCAGGGTTCTGAACGTCCAAGTGTCCCTGACACAGGCAGCACGCGAAGGCGCGCGCTACGCCGCAATTCACCACGGCGAGCCTGGATTCGACGTTCAGGCAACGGCCCTGGCAGCCGCGCCGGCGCTTTCGGGACTGGGCGTTTCAGTAACTGATGACGCCAGTAGCTGCTCGTCGAACTCCAATGTCCAGGTGCAAACCAAGGTGACCTTGCCCTCGTTAACTGGCTTCCTTGATGCCGGATTCTTCGGGGCACCAAGCATTTTTCCACTGAACCTGACCGGAGTGGGGGTAATGAGATGCGGCGGATGAAACGGCACTCTCCTTGCACTGAAAGTCCTTCCAAAACGCCACAGGAACACCAGCGGGGAGCGGCCACCATCATGGTGGCAGTACTCATGGTGGCCCTGCTCGGATTCGCAGCGCTGGCCGTAGACGTCGGAGCGATGTATGTAGAGAAGGCCCAGATTCAAAACGGAGCAGACGCCACAGCCCTTGCCATTGCGGATGACTGTGCCAATGGGCTGAACTGCACCATAGCGATGACCGCGCCAGCTAACCGCCTGGCGGATGCAAACGCCAACGACAGTTCCACTGGGGTTTTCTCGGTCACCCAGCCCAATGCGAATACAGTTCGTGTAGAAACGAACGCCCGCGAGGCTGGATCAGGAAACGACCATTTCTCCCTGTTCTTGGCCAGGACCATGGGCCTCGAAACGGCGCAAATCACGGCGGTTGCCGAAGCTTCCTGGGGCCCTCCCAGCTCCGGATCTACCCTGCCGTGGACAGTCAGCGAATGTGTGTTCCGCAAGTACCTCACCGCTAGCCAGCTAGCGGAACTCGATGCAACCGGCAACTTCACCGGAGATCCCACACCCACCCACATACTGCTGCGATACGACGAGAACGCACCGGATTATCCGGGTTGCACTGCACAAAACGGATACCAGCCAGGAGGGTTCGGATGGTTGAAGACGGATGAGGGCTGCACGGCCGACATAGATATTGATGCCACGGCGGAGGGCCAGCCAGGTAACCACTTCCCCACCGCGGCGGCATGCGACGCGATTCTTGCCAGCATCATGGATGAACCTGCGCTGGTACCCCTCTTCGATTCAGCCACCGACGGCGGGAATAACACTGTTTACACCCTGGTCGGATTCGCTGCCTTTCAAGTCACGGGGTACAAGTTTGGTGGCCCCTCTGTGACCCATGTCGATCCTGCCGCACCGAGCTGCACGGGCAACTGCAGAGGACTTCAGGGTTACTTCGTCCGCTTCGTATCCCTCGAAGAGGGCGGCGTTACCACCGGTGGTGGCCCCAATTTTGGAGCGACCGCGGTGTTCCTATCGAAGTAACCGAGCAGGACAACGTCTCGCTTGCCATGTCTATAAAGGAGCAAATGAAGTGAAATCACGCCTACTGGGAGGCTTAGCTGCATTACTGCTGGCAGTAGTGGGAGCCATTCTCCTATTCATTTATGTACAGGGCGCTTCAGCACGAGCCCAGGCCGGCCTTGAACCGGTAAACGTCCTTGTGGTGAAAGAACAAGTCCCTGCGGGAACAAAGTCGTCCGATCTGGCCGGCAAGCTCCGCGTCGAGTCGATCCCGAAATCCGCGGTTCCGGAAGGTGCCCTCACCACCCTGGATCAACAGGAAGGAAAGGTCACGGCCGTCGGTCTTGAACCAGGGGAGCAACTTCTCGCCACTCGCTTAGTAGATCCCCGCGACTTGGCTCCTGGTACCGTTCCCGTTCCGGAGGGACTGGAAGAGGTCACTCTCCTGCTGTCGCCCGAACGCATACTAGGTGGCCGGCTTGAAGCCGGTGACACAGTGACGATTTATTCTTCCTTTGACAAAGAGGACGGGCAAACAGGCTTACTTTTCCATGATGTCCTGATAACCGCAGTGCAGAAAGCGCCGCCTGCTTCCAAGAACAATTCAAGTTCGGGTTCCGCCGACCAGGCAGTTGAGATGCCAAGCGGTTCTGCTTTCATCACGTTCGCTAGAAGCGACGCGGAAGCCTCGAAGCTCATCTACAGTGCAGAGTTTGGAAAGCTATGGCTGGCCAAGCAGACCGATTCCACAGTCAAGACAACGCCTCCCGTGACCAAATTTGGAGGGCTGTTCTCATGAGCCGCTTCGTCGCAATCACTGCAGTGCGCGACTTTGAAAGCCGAATTCGCCAAGCCATCACCGGCGCACTTCACGGTGAGTTGCAGACCCTGTCGCCGCACGTGCTCGCCGGTGGCCCTGACGACGTTTTCAAGCAGCTTAACGGTGCGCCACCAGAGGTTCTCATTCTCGGTCCGGGAGTCGCAGCCGATGACGCCCTCAAGCTGGCAACGGTCTTCGACCTGCAGTACCCGGAGGTCAGCCTCCTCCTGATCGCCGAGCCAAACCCTGAGTTGGTCTTACGTGCCATGCACGCTGGTATTCGAGACGTGGTGTCCTCGGAGATCGGCTCGAGTGACCTCCGAGTACTGCTGGAACGGGCATGTCTGGCTTCGGCCAGCCGCCGGCGCGGCATGGCTCCTGCGGCCGAAGGACATCAGGATCGAGGAAGGGTTATTGCGGTCTTGTCGCCGAAGGGCGGGGTTGGCAAGACAACGGTAGCCACGAACTTGGCCATCGGCCTAAGCAAAGTCGCGCCCATGAGCGTGGTGCTCGTGGACCTGGACCTGCAATTCGGGGACGTTGCTTCAGGTCTTCTGCTTGATCCGGAGCATTCAATCACCGACGCAGTCAAAGGAGCAGCCTCCCAGGATTCAATGGTGTTGAAAGCCTTCCTTACCGTCCATCCGGCAGGCATCTACGCGCTTTGCGGGCCGAAGACTCCAGCCGAATCTGATTTCATTACTGCCGAACACGTCACCCGGCTCATCAATCAACTGGCGAGTGAGTTCAAGTATGTGGTGGTGGATACCGCACCCGGACTGGGAGAGCATGTCCTGGCGACCCTCGAGCAGGCAACCGACGGGGTTTGGGTTTGCGGCATGGACGTCCCCAGTATTCGTGGACTGCATAAGTGCTTCGCGGTACTCCGGGAGCTCCAGCTGCTTCCCCAGGGCCGCCATACCGTCCTGAACTTCGCTGACCGGAAGAGCGGAATTTCAGTGCAGGACGTCGAAGCTACCATCGGTGTTCCCGTGGATACTGTCATACCGCGCTCAAGGACCCTTCCCTTCTCCACCAATCGAGGCATACCCATCCTCCAGAGCAACACCAGGGACTCGGCCTCCAAGGGCCTAAAAAAGCTCGTGGATCGCTTTGATCCTCAATGGCTAGCCTCAACACAGACCAAGCTTCACCGACGGGTGGTTGTATCATGAAACTCTCAGACCGGCTTTCACGCTCCAGCGGCGGTTCACGTGAGCCAAACCAAAATCCGGCAACTGCGGAAACTGTGGCTGAGCCCCAGGGCCTAGGTCTGAATTCGCCCCCTCCAGCGCTCCCGACGCTCCTGTCCGCGCCGCCAGCAACCTCACAGGCTATGGCAGCAACCCCGGCTGTGGATGCTCTGGCAGGCCTTAAGCAAAGGGCCGCCCAGGCCCTCTTCGAACGGATGGGAACCCGGTTCGGCGACACCGCTTCTACAGAAGATGCCCTCCGGGCTTCGGCTGTCGAGGAATTGTCCACGGTCATCGACCAGGAACAGGTTCCGCTGTCACCTGAGGAACGCCGCAGACTCATCCGTGAAATTGCAGATGAGGTGATGGGCTACGGTCCGCTGCAGCGTCTCTTGGAAGACCCATCTGTCACGGAAATCATGGTAAACCGCTTTGACCAGATCTACATTGAGCGGCACGGACGCTTGACACTGACTGGCTCGCGGTTCAGCTCCGATGAACACCTTCGGACAGTAATCGAACGGATCGTGTCCAAGGTGGGCCGCCGGATCGACGAGTCGTCACCCTTGGTGGATGCCCGGCTGGAGGACGGGTCCAGGGTCAACGCGATCATTCCGCCGCTCGCAGTCAATGGGCCATCCCTCACGATCCGAAAATTCAGCCAGGTGCCCTTGACGGTGCAGAACCTGATCGACTGGGGGTCGCTGACCCCGGAAATGGCAGAACTGCTAAGCGCCTGCGTGCGGGCCCGGCTGAATATCATCGTTTCGGGTGGCACCGGAACCGGCAAGACAACACTGCTCAATGTCCTGTCCTCTTTCATTCCTCCGGACGACCGTATTGTCACGATCGAAGACGCGGTGGAGTTGCAGCTCCAGCAGGAGCATGTTGTCCGCTTGGAAAGCCGCCCGCCAAACATTGAAGGCAAGGGTGCAGTGAACATCCGCGAGTTGGTCCGCAATTCCCTCCGCATGCGGCCAGACCGCATTATTGTCGGGGAAGTTCGAAGCGGCGAGTCCCTCGACATGTTGCAGGCCATGAATACGGGCCACGACGGCTCGTTGTCCACCGTGCACGCCAACTCACCAAGGGACGCCGTGGCCCGCCTTGAAACCTTGGTCCTTATGGCTGGCATGGACCTTCCGCTAAGGGCGATCCGCGAACAGGTCTCGTCTGCCGTCGACCTCATCATCCAGGTGACAAGGCTCCGGGACGGCAGCCGTCGCGTTACCCACGTGACTGAAGTGCAAGGGATGGAAGGCGACATTGTTACCCTGCAGGATGCTTTCCTCTTCGACTATTCCGCGGGCGTGGATGCGCAGGGTCGTTTTCTGGGGAAGCCGGTAGCCACCGGTATTCGGCCCCGTTTCTTGGATCGATTCGCCGAACTGGGCATTTCCGTATCACCAGCAGTCTTTGGTGCGGGCGTGGCCCCGGTAGGAAGGCGGTAGCAGTGGACTCCCCCATGGTTTTCGTCCTTGCCGTGACGCTCTGTCTGTCCGCCATAGTGATAGTGGTTTTCGTCGTCTTTAAGCCACGGCTTGGATTCATTCCGCTGGAACGAAGGCGGATCGGCGTCCAACAAGACAAATCGGCAGTTGCCCGTGTCTCGCAGACAGCCCTCGACGCGGTCGAGAATGTCATTGGCGAATCCGGTGGTCCTTATAACCGTGAAGTGCTTTACAACGCGGGCGTCAAAATGGCACCCGCAGACTTCACGGTCGGTGTAGCTCTTGCCTCGCTATTGACGGCGGCGTTTGCGGCGCTGCTGACGCACCCCCTTCTGGGGCTCCTGGCGGGGGCAGCGACGCCCTTTCTTGCCAAGATTGTTCTCCTCATTCTCAGGGACAGGCGGCGGGCCAAGTTTGAGGAACAGTTGACGGACACCATCCAGATGCTGATCGGTGGGCTAAGGGTTGGCCATAGCGTCCTTCGATCGGTTGAAGCTGCGGCCCAAGAGGCAGACGCGCCGACGTCAGAAGAACTCCTTCGCATTGTGAACGAGACCCGGATCGGCAAGGATGTCCGGCTGGCATTGGACGACGTGGCCACCCGGATGGACAGCGAGGACTTTCGCTGGATCTCCCAGGCCATCCAAATTAATCGTGAAGTCGGCGGCGATCTGGCGGAAGTACTCGAACAGGTTGCAGGGACCATACGTGAACGCAGTGAAATCAAGGGCCAGATCAGGTCCCTAAGCGCTGAAGGAAAGATGTCAGCCTATATCTTGATGGCAATGCCAGTGGGAGTTGCCTTCATCCTCGCCCTCATCAATCCCGGTTATCTCAACGTGTTCGTGGAAAAGCCGCTCGGGATGCTGATGCTGGCCAGCAGCATTGTCATGTTCATAGTCGGCGGCGTCTGGATGAGCCGCATCGTGAAGATCAAGTTTTAGGGGGACACGATGACACCAATAGCGTGGCTCTACATCTCTCTTGTGGTAGTACCAGTCGCCTATCTCGTCTGGGCTCTGGTGACGACTGACCGCAAGGCCGCACTAGCTGTACAAACTAATCTGGCGCAAGGTTTCACACAGGAGGGCGGGGCTGTGATTCAACGCCCGCCGGCACTCCTAGACCTGTCAAAGCGGCTGACTCCGAAGGGTTATGAGGCAAAGCTGGACCGCTGGCTGTCACTCGCAGGTCGGCCGGCATCGCTGCCTTTGGACAGAATGATCATCGCAAAGCCGCTGCTCGCCCTGGCCGGCGCCATGCTAGGACTGCTGATGTACGCTGGCTCACCATCAGCACAGATCATAGCTCTGGGCTTATTCTTGTCTGCTTTGCTCTATTTCCTTCCAGACCTGCTGGTCTACAACAAGGGCACCAAACGCCAACAAGAAATTGAGCTTGAACTGCCGAACACCCTGGACCAGTTGCTCATTTCTGTTGAGGCTGGACTTGGCTTCGAAGCTGCAATGAGCCGGGCGGGCGCTAACGGCGGCGGGGCCTTAGCACAGGAACTTATGCGCACGCTGCAAGACATTCAGGTAGGGCGTCCGCGGCAGGAGGCGTACGAGGCTATGGCTCAGCGCTCCTCAGTACAGGACTTGCGGAGCTTCGTGCGGGCAGTGGTCCAGGCAGATAAGTACGGAATCGGCATCGCCAAGGTTCTACGGACACAGGCAAAGCAGGCCCGCGTCAAGCGTCGCCAAAGGGCTGAAGAAAAAGCAATGAAGTTGCCCGTGAAGGTGCTCTTCCCGCTCCTTCTGTGCATCTTCCCCGTGCTGTTTATCGTTCTCCTTGGGCCGGCTGCCCTAAAGATCGTGGAAGCCTTCACCTAAGTAACCCCACCGCGCCGTCGTGGCGCCCAAGAGACCGGACCCCCTCGGCACCCAGAACCGAGGGGGTCCGTTTTGCGTTCGTACAGCAGTTGGATCCAGCCCATCCCCACTTCCCCTCAAGAAATGCTCTGCATAAGCGCAGGAAAAGCGCACTGTGAAAAGCCTTTGCGCAGGATGTCCCAAGATACGGCCAGAAGCCCCAAACCCGTTGCTAACTTCGTATTAGCGCTGGTACAGGGCCAGCCATCCGTCTCGCTCAGGAGTACAGAATGCTTTCTCTCATCGCCACCCTTCAGACCCTCGGCTTCAACCTCAAGAACCGCCTCAGCAACGAAAAGGGCGCAACCGCCGTCGAATACGGCATCATGGTTGGCCTCATCGCCGTCGTCATCATCATCGCCGTCCAGCTGTTGGGCACGACGCTGGACGGAATGTTCGACAAGGTGAACGTCACCATCTAAGAACTCCCCGCTCCCATGGAGCAATCAGGATCTATATTGCGGAACACGCCCAAACTTGTTGTGCGGCGCAGCCGAAACCTGCGCCGCACAATTTGCTTGCATCTCGAAAACGATGCGTGTCAAGAGTAGGTACGAGGAGGGACGCAGCCAATGCCGGAGTCATCAGAACGCGGGGCAGCCGCTGTTGAATTCGCTATCCTCCTTCCAGTACTCCTGATGCTCGTCCTTGGAACCATCGAGTTTGGGCGCGCGTACAACGCCCAGATCACCCTCACCAATGCCGGTCGAGAAGGAGTGCGGGTCATGGCGATTGCCAACGACCCGGTCGCTGCCAAGGCTGCAGCAGTGAAGGCTGCTGCAGCGGTCAGTACCTCAATTTCAGATTCGGACGTTACCCTGAGCCCCACCGTGTGCACCACGGGCGCCCAGGTGACACTAACCATCAAGTACAACCTGTCCACTATCACGGGCATTGCAGGCCCATTTCCCATGACGGGCAAGGGGGTCATGCTATGCGGAGGATGACGCGCGACACCACAAACGAACGAGGGGCCATCAGCGTCATCGTGGCCATCCTCATGGTGGCCCTCCTCGGCTTCGTGGCAGTCGCCGTCGACATCGGAGTGATCTACTCAGAACGTGCGCAGCTGCAAAACGGCGCCGACGCCTCCGCAATCGCCATAGCGCAGAAATGCGCGAGGAACGCAAGCGATGTGAACTGTTCCACGACGTCGGCACTCGCCGGCGCCCTCGCCAACCACAACGCTTTGGACGGCTTGAGCAAGGTCCACACCATCGACCTCGACAAGACCGCCAGGACGATATCCGTCGCCACCACGGCGAAGGAAACGGGCGGAGACGAGAACTCGGTATCACTTTTCTTTGCAGACATTCTCGGCATTCCTACGAAAGAAGTCGGAGCGCGGGCATCAGCCGTATGGGGCAGTCCCAAGGCCGGCCGTACCGCCTTTCCCCTCGCATTCTCCATCTGTCAAGTCAAAGGTCACGTGGATGGCTCGCTCCAACTGCTCCAGGACCACGGCAACAACGCCAACCCGGACTGCAACTATGGTCCGTCAGGCGCGGCGGTCTCGGGAGGGTTCGGCTGGCTTGCACCTGACGCCGGCAAGTGCGGCGGAAGTATAGATCTGGACCTCAGCGAGGGTGGCAGCGACACGGGCAACAACGCTCCCGGACACTGCGCTGCCGAGCTCTATCAGTGGGCTTCCGACATCTCGGCCGGCAAGGATGTCGTAGTCCTGCTGCCCGTGTTCGACGAGGTAACGGGAACAGGCTCCGGGGCTGTCTATGGCTTGGTGTCTTTCGCCGCCTTCAAAGTCACGGGTTGGAAGTTCAGCGGCGGCGACGGCAAAGGTCCCGATGACGACAGCCTTCCCTACACGTTCCGCAATCAAGTCTCGACCGTGACCGGCGTTACCAAGGCGACTGAATGCAAAGGCAGCTGCCGTGGAATAATCGGCAGCTTCGTGAAATACGTCTCGCTCGCCGACGGCTACACCTTGGGCCCAGTGGACGAATACGGGGCCACCATCGCTCGCCCCACCCTCTGATCGTTAGACGAAGAACCCACCTTATACAGGAGTTGAAAGTGAAGTCTCGCCTGCTCGCCGGAACGGCCGCGGTCGCCCTGGCGCTCGTGGGAGCCCTCCTCATCATTTTCTATGCGCAGGGCGCTGACCAGCGTGCCATAGCAACCACCCAACCAGTAGACGTCCTGGTGGTGAAGGCTGCAATCCCCGCGGGCACTCCCGTTAACGACATGGCTGCCGCCCTCGCCCTCGAAAAGGTTCCCGCCGCCGGGGTTTCAGACACCGCCTTGAGCACCCTGGACAACAAAGCCGGCACCGTTAGTGCGGTTGACCTCGTACCCGGGGAACAGCTCCTGGCCGAGCGGCTCGTCGCCCCGGCCGACGTCAAAGCCCAAGGCGCCGTCGAGGTGCCCGCAGGCCTTCAGGAAGTCTCCTTCGAGGTTGAACCCAAGCGGGTGGTGGGTGGTCGGATCAATGTGGGTGACCACGTCGGAATCGCGCTTAATTTCGAGGGCGGCGCTTACAAGGCCAAAGCCGAGGACGCAACGACGCAACTCACACTGCGCAAAGTACTCGTGACCGCCGTCCAGCGGGCACCCGAACCTGCCAGCACGGAGAAGCCGGCCGAGGGTGAGGCCAATTCTCAAGACACCACCCTCCCGCAGGGTTCCCTCATGATCACCGTCGCCGTCACCGATGTCGATGCCAGCAAGATCATCTTCACGTCAATCAACGGCACTCTCTGGCTCACCAAGGAACCCCTCGACGCCCAGGACAATGGCCCCCGGGTCGAACGCAAGGAAGTGGTCTACAAGTGAGCCGCTTCGTCCTGCTCTCCCCCAGTGGTGAGTTCGACCAGAAACTCCGCGACGCCGTCGCACACGGCCTGCGTGGAACAGTTCAGACGATCGCGTCTGACGTCCTCCCTGCCGGGCCTCAGGAACTGTTCGCACTCCTGAATCAGGAACAGCCGGAGGTCCTCATTATCGGCCCGGACGTTCCCCCCGAGGAGGCCCTGCGCTTTGCCAAGGTCTTCGACGTCCAGGTTCCCGAGCTGAGCCTGGTGCTGGTCAGCGACGTGAGCCCTACCTTCGTGTTGGAAGCCATGCGCGCCGGTATCCGCGACGTCCTGAGCCCGCACGCAGACGCGGCAGAAATTCGCGTGCTGTTGGAACGTGCCTGCCAGTCCTTCGCCACGCGGCACCGAAACCATGACATGCCGCCGTCCGAAAACGCCGGCAAGGGCCTGGTTATTGGCGTCTTCTCCCCCAAGGGCGGCGTTGGCAAGACCACCCTCGCGACCAATATCGCCATAGGGCTGGGCAAGATTGCACCCATGAGCGTGGTCATCGTTGACCTGGACCTGCAGTTCGGCGACGTGGCCTCGGGCCTGTACCTCAAACCGCAGCACACCGTTACCGATGCCGTTACTCCCGCCGCCAGCCAGGACTCCCTGGTGCTCAAGGCCTTCCTCACGGTGCACCCAGCGGGAATCTACGCCCTATGCGCCCCGGAGAACCCGGTGCACGCGGACCACATCACCGCGGAACAGGTGAGCCATCTGGTGGAGCAGCTGGCCCAGGAATTCCAGTACGTCGTCCTGGATACGGCGCCGGGTATGCAGGAGATCGGACTTGCCGCCATGGAACAGTGCACGGACGCCGTCTGGGTCAGCGGTATGGACATCCCCAGCCTTCGCGGACTGCGTTCGGGACTCGAAGTGCTGCGCCAACTCGAGATCATGCCGGAGTCCCGTCACGTTGTGCTCAACATGGCCGACAGCAAGTCCGGCCTCAATGTTCAGGACGTTGAATCCACTATCGGTGCTCCCGTGGACGTCAGTATCCCCCGGTCCCGTGCGGTTGCTTTGTCCACGAACAGGGGTATCCCTGTCCTCCAGGAATCCAAAAAGGACCCTGCCGTGAAGAATCTCCGCCAACTTGTGGAGCGATTCAACCCGGCATGGCGTACCCAGACCCAGCGTAAACTGCACCGAAGGGTGGTCATCTGATGAAACTGTCCGAACGGATCAGCGCAGTCCAGGACCGCAATCAGGCATCTGGCAGCAATGTTGCAGTGCTCGAGCCGACGCGTCCGACTGCTGCCCCCGCCCCGGCGCGGGAGAGCGAGCCGCGGCACTTTCCTGCCCGTCCCACCGTCGACGTAACGGCCGACGCCGGTGCTTCCAATGCGCCCAAGGTCCAGCAAGTGGATGTCTTCGCAGCCATGAAGCTCAGGGCCGCCACCGCCCTCTTCGAACGGATGGGCGCACGCTTCAACGACGCGGCGGTTACCGAGCAGGAGCTCCGAAGCACGGCGAAGGAGGAACTGACCCGCATCATCGACGCCGAGCAGGTTCCGCTGTCACCCGAGGAACGCACCCGCCTTGTCCGCGACGTTGCCGACGACGTCCTCGGCTATGGCCCTCTCCAGCGCCTGCTCGATGATCCTGATGTCAGCGAGATCATGGTCAATCGGATGGACCAGATCTACGTTGAACGCAAGGGCAAACTCACACTGTCAGAATCCCGGTTCAGTTCTGAGGAACACCTGCGCAAGGTCATTGAGCGGATCGTTTCCAAGGTGGGCCGCCGCATCGACGAGTCCTCACCCTTGGTCGATGCGCGCCTTGAGGACGGCTCCCGTGTCAACGCCGTGATCCCGCCCCTTGCCGTCGGCGGCTCCTCGCTGACTATCCGTAAATTCAGCAAAACCCCGCTGACCGTCCAAAACCTTATCAATTTCGGAACCCTTACACCCGAGATGGCGGAATTACTCAACGCCTGTGTCAAAGCCAAACTCAATATCATCGTTTCCGGTGGTACGGGCACCGGCAAAACCACGCTCCTCAATGTGCTGTCGTCCTTCCTGCCATCGGACGAGCGCATAGTCACGATCGAAGACGCCGTGGAACTCCAGATCCAACAGGAACACGTGGTCCGGCTCGAGAGCCGACCGCCTAACACCGAGGGCAAAGGCGAGGTAACCATCCGGGAACTGCTCCGGAACTCGCTGCGTATGCGGCCTGACCGGATCGTGGTGGGCGAGGTCCGTGGAGGCGAGTCACTGGACATGCTCCAGGCCATGAACACCGGCCACGACGGCTCGCTCTCAACTGTCCACTCGAACTCCCCCCGGGACGCGGTGGCTCGACTCGAAACGCTTGTGCTCATGGCAGGCATGGACCTGCCTCTGCGGGCCATCCGCGAACAGATCGCGTCAGCGGTCAACCTCATCGTGCAGATCTCGCGGCTCCGCGACGGCTCCCGCCGCATAACCCACGTCACCGAGGTCCAAGGCATGGAAGGAGATATTGTGACCCTGCAGGATGCTTTCGTCTTCGACTACTCCGCAGGAGTGGACGCCCATGGCCGTTTCCTCGGCAAACCCGTAGCCACCGGGATCCGGCCCCGATTCATCGACCGGTTCGAGGACCTGGGTATCCACGTTTCACCGGCCGTGTTCGCAGGCCCGCAGATGCCGGCCGCAAAATAAGGGGACAACCGTGATCCTTACTGTTGGAGCAATCATCCTGCTTGTCGCCGTGCTTCTGCTGGGCGTTGCTGCGCTTCAGCCCAGCGCCCCGACAGTGCCGCTGGAGCGCCGTCGTCCTTTTGAATCCGAACCTCCCTCCTCGCTGTCCCGGCTGGCGGGATCCGCCGTCAGGTCCTTCGAGCGCCTCTTTACCGGTCGGGATGTCAAAATGTTCTCCCGGGCCGAACTAGAAAATGCCGGGCTGCGGCTGAGTCAGGCCGAGTTCTTCCTGTTAGTGGGGATCGGCGCATGCGTGGGAATGCTGGTAGGGACTGTCACCGTGGGGCCTCTGGTGGGGTTACTGCTTGCGCTGCTGGCGCCGTTCGTCGGAAGACTGGTCCTAGGATTCCTGGCCGGAAAACGGCGGGCTGCCTTCGACAGCCAACTGGGCGACACCCTGCAACTGCTCTCCGGCGGACTGCGGGCCGGCCACAGCATCCTCCGCGCAATCGACGCCGCCGCCGCAGAATCACAAAAGCCTACGTCTGAGGAGATGCGGCGTGTGATCACGGAAACCAGCCTGGGCCGTGACCTGCTGGCCGCCCTGAATGACACTGCCGACAGGATGCAGAACGAAGACTTCGTGTGGATCTCCCAAGCCATACAGATCAACCGTGAAGTGGGCGGTAACCTAGCGGATGTCCTGGACCAGACCGGCGAAACTATCCGTGAGCGCAGTGAGATCAAGGGCCACATCAAAGCCCTCGCCGCTGAGGGCAAGTTCTCCGCATACATCCTGATCGCCATGCCCTTCGGCATCGTAGCCATGCTGGTGGCTATGAGTCCGACCTACATGAATTCCATGTTCGCCCATCCTTTGGGCTGGGCGATGATGGGGGTCTCCTTCGTCCTCATGACTATCGGCGCGCTGTGGATGCGCAAGATAATCGACCTGAAGTTCTGAGAAAACATGAACGTGATCATTCTCCTCTCGGTCGTCCTAGTCTCCGTTCCCATAGCCGCCCTGGCCTGGTCCGTCCTCACCGTGGACAAGCAGGGCCAGTTAGCGGTGAGCGAATTGCTGGCCCGGGGCGCCCCATCAGTCAGCGTGGCCCCGGCCGAAAAACGAAGCCTGCTCGAAACAATTGGACGCCGGATTACGCCCCCGGGCTACGTCGCATTCCTGGATCGTTTGCTTTCGCTCGCCGGGCGGCCCCTTTCCATGCCATTGGGCAAAGTAATGGGCACCAAGTTGGCGCTCGGACTTACGGGGCTCGTGTTAGGGCTCTACATGACGGTGGTGGGAACCACGCCGCTCATGAAACTTGCAGGCCTTTTCGTCCTATTCCTGGGTTATTTCATTCCGGACCTCCTGCTGTACAGCAAGGGAAAAGAACGGCAGAAGGTTATCCAGCTGGAACTCGCGAACACCCTCGACCAAATGCTGATTTCCGTGGAGGCCGGCTTGGGTTTCGAAGGCGCCATGGCACGGGCTGGCGAGAACGGGAAGGGCCCGCTCTCCGAGGAACTAGTGCGCACCCTGCAGGACATGCAGGTCGGCCGCAGCCGGAGGGAGGCCTATCTGGCGCTTGCCGAACGAACCAGTATCCCTGAACTTCGCAGCTTCGTGCAGGCGATAATCCAGGCGGACACCTACGGCATTGCCATCAGCCGGGTGCTTCGCGTCCAAGCCAAGGTGATGCGCATGAAACGGCGGCAGCGCGCTGAAGAAAAGGCAATGAAGCTCCCCGTAATGATCCTGTTTCCACTGCTCTTCTTCATTTTCCCGGTCCTCTTCATCGCCATCCTTGGACCGGCCGTCATCAATACCGTGGTGACTTTGGGCGGACAATAGGCCACGGCCTCCGTCTCAAAGGATCCGCAAGGTTTCCACAGGATCACCCGAATTAGGACAACGGACGAATTACAGGAAGTAGCCTTGAATCATGCAAAATCACGATCCCGGCTTCAGCAGCGAGGCCGCCGCTGCGGGCTACCTGCCGCCCGGGGTCGCTTCAGCCGCAGGAACACCACCCTCACAGGAAACGGCCGGACTCTTGCCGCTCGTTGACGCCGCGGTCCTCGAAGAGCTCGAAGACGAGCTCGCGGGCTCCGGCCTGGCCCAGCGCTTCGCCCGCGACTATGCAGCCATGTGGGACCAGCGCTACGCCCGGCTGGCCGCAGCAGTTGACAACCAGGACAGGGACTCTGCCCTTGACGCCGTAATAAGCCTGAAGATCACGTCCATGATGGTGGGCGGACTCCGCCTCGCGAAACTTGCCGAACTGCTGGAGGCCGTCATCCGCATAGGTGACTTTGGCCAAAGCAAGGTGTTGATGGTGCGGGTGGCAGAGGACGGCGGGCATACGGTGTCCGAGTTGCAGGCCAACTACATCCTGGAAAACGACTGATCCTGATCAACCCTCGGACTGTCTGCTGGGAGCCAGCCGGTACCCCACGCCGCGGACCGTCTGCAGCCAGCGCGGGGACACCTGGTCCTCCTTGAGCTTGCGGCGCAGATTTCCCACATGGACCTCGACTGCGCGTTCGTCCGCCTCGCTGATGTACGTGTCATGGTCATAGAACTCGCCGCGCACGGCCCGGACCAGGTCAGCCCGGGTGCACACTGCACCGCCGCCGCGCAGCAGCACATGCAGTAGATCGAACTCGCTGCGGGTAAGCCCCAGCGGTTCACCCTTGATCTCCACCGTACGCGTGCGGTGGTTCAGCGTAAGTCCATTGTGGTGCAGGACGGCGGTGTCATGGGTTCTCGCTGCGGCGGCCGGAGCAGGAGGCGCTCCCCCCGCGGACACGTCCGCTTTCTGCCCGCTGACTTCGTGCCTCGGCCTGCGCATCATTGCGGCTACGCGCGCCCGCAGTTCCCGGGGCCGGAACGGCTTGGCAATGTAGTCGTCCGCACCAGCGTTGAGGGCGGACAGCAGGTCCGGTTCCTCAGTCCTGCCGGTCAGCATTACCACATAGGCGTTACTGAAATGTCGGATCCGACGCAGTACCTCAAAGCCGTCGATGTCTGGCAGTCCAATGTCCAGTGTCACCACATTGGCCTGCTTGGTGCGGACCACTTCTACTCCGGCCCGCCCGTCCGCGGCTGTATGCACTTCAAAGCCGGCCTGGGTGAGCACACCTTCCAGCAGGTTGCGCACGTCGGCGTCGTCTTCTATTACTACCGCCACACCAAGTTCGTCCATTACTATCCCCATGCCAGGCGGATATGCCCCCCATTGGCCCAGCGCCAATGCCATACCCGCTCCAACCATTTATACGCTACTCGTAAGCGCTGCTGTTGACATCCATTCGACATTGATTTCGAAAAGTCAATTATCATGACAAGGGATGTGGATTATGATACCGAAAGGATGGGGCACGGTGACCCACCCGAAAATGCATTACAGCTGCGAATGCTCCAGCTTCGGGACAGTCCCAGAAATGGTGGTCGACGGTGGCTGAACACCTGTTCCAGCCTGGACCTGCGCGGATTTTCCGTGGTCTCGGACCCCGGGCCCAGGCGGCCCTGTGCCAGCTCCCACTCACGTTGATTGTGGCGGGGCTTGCGGTGGCTACGCCCTTTGCATGGCCGGCGTTGCTGCACAGTCCCCTCTATATGGCCGGCATCCTCCTCCATGCGATCCTCTTCCTAGGCTGTTTCCTGGTGCCGTGGGAACGCTTTGGCCACCAGGCCTATCTGTTTGTGCCCATCCTGGACTTCGCGGCAATCGGGCTCCTGCGCAACGGAGCCGCCCCGCTCCTGCCGGGGCTCGCTGTCCTGGTGGTATTCCCGGTGATCTGGCTTTCCGCCTCGGGAATGCTCACGCGCAGCAGCCTTGTGCTCAGCTTTGTTGGCCCAATGTTCATCGTGGTCCCCCCAGTGGTGGGACGATTCCCCAACCTCAACGCCTCGGACATCACCACCGTGATCCTCTTTCCCCTCATGATGCTGTCCGTATCGCTGGCCATCCGCTTCGCGAGCATCCACCTCCGTTTGCAGCAGCGCGAACTCGCGGAGAAAGACACCGAACTCCGGAAACTGCTGCAGGAGAGCCGGGAACGGGAAAAGCTGCTCCAGACGGTCCTTGACGCCACCGACGTCGGAATTGCCGCCGTCGACCGTACCGGCCATTTCCTCGTCTCCAACAACCGTCAACGCCACTTCCGCCGCGCCACCGGCGCCGACGACGCCGTGCCGGGCCAGGGACACCAGCTGATCTTCGGGCAGGACAGGCGTACCCCTCTGCCACCGGAAAAACGTCCCATCAACCGGGCGATCGCAGGCGAGTCCTTTGCCGACTATCTGGTGTGGGCCGGCGAAGGAACCGAACAGCGCGCCTTGTCCACGGCAGCGCGCCCCCTGGTCAGCGAGGACGGCAGCTTCAACGGTGCGGTGGTGGTCTACAGCGATGTCACCGGCTGGGTGGAAGCCCTCGCCGCCAACCAGGAACTCGTCACGAACGTCTCCCACGAGTTCAAGTCCCCCCTGAATTCGATCATCGGCAACATCGACCTCGTCCTGGACGACGTCGGCGCGGAACTGCCGCCGCAGGTGGCCCAGCGCCTGCTGGTGGTCCAGCGGAACGCGGAACGGCTGGTTGCCCTCGTCTCCGACCTTTCGGCGTCGGCGTCGGCCGCCCTGAATGTCCACCCGAAGCGGACAGACCTGGCCAGCCTGGTGGAGACCAGTCTCGGTTCCGCGCAGGCCCAGGCTGAGCGGGCACACATCGAACTCAGGACCGACGTTCCTTCGCCCCTCTGGGCCTACGCGGATCCGCTGCGCATCGGGCAGGCACTGGACAACCTCGTCTCCAACGCCATCAAGTACTCCCCCGACGGCGGGACGGTCAGCGTCAGCGCCAGTTTCAGTGAGGACTGGGTCCGGCTCAGCGTCAGCGACACCGGAATGGGCATGAGCAGCGAGGACACTGCAAGGGTCTTCAAGCGCTTCTTCCGGACGGAGTCTGCACGGAAGGCGGCCATATCCGGCGCAGGGCTTGGCCTGTCCATCACCAAGATGATTGTGGAGGGTCACGGCGGCACCATCACCTGTGAGAGCGGCCAGGGCAAGGGCAGCACGTTCACGCTGACGCTCCCGGCGGACGGGCCCCCGCCGTCCTTCTAGGCCGGGCCCACGCCCGGAGGATTCCCTGGCCGTACTTGCGAGGTTAGGGTGCGGGTGGGGACGAGTGCTCCCGCAGCGCCCTTGTCAGTTCCGAGCGGGCCAGCAGCTCGTCGTCTGACGGGTAGGCCACTTCCTCCAGCACCAGCGGGTGCGGCGCGGCGAGCACGGACCTGGCGTCCCGCTTCCTGGCCAGCAGGCGCTCATGCAGCCAGCCCGGTTCTTCAACGCCCTCCCCCACATACAGGGCAGAGCCGATCAGGGCGCGCACCATGTTGTGGCAAAAGGCGTCGGCCTGGACAGTGGCCACGATGACGCCGTCTTCGGCCCGCGTGAACTCGAAGCGCTGGAGCTCGCGGATGGTGGTTGCACCCTCCCGCGGCTTGCAGAAGGACAGGAAGTTCTGCAGCCCCAGGAGCTTGGCGGCACCCTCATTGAGCAGATCAACGTCCAGCGGATTCTTATGCCACAGGGTGGAGTAACGGCCCAGCGGGTCCCACAGGGCAGGCCCGTCCGCGATGCGGTAGCTGTAGCGCCGCCACAGGGCCGAGAAACGGGCATCAAAGCCTTCAGGTGCCAGAGAAATCCTGTGCACCTCCACGGCGCCGGTGAGGTCGCCTAGCACCCGGCTCAGGGCGCCGCGGATCCTGCGCAGCATGGCGACGGCGGGATCCAGTTCGTGCCCGCGCGGGAGTCCCAGCCACTCGGCTTCCGTGAGGTCCAGGTGGACAACCTGGCCGCGTGCGTGCACTCCCGCGTCCGTCCGGCCCGCAACAGTGACGCGGACCGGCCGCCGTACCAGCAGGTGCAGGGCCTCCTCGAGGACGCCCTGGACCGTGCGCAGCCCAGGCTGCAATGCCCACCCGTTGAAAGGGCCGCCGTCGTAGGATAAATCAAGCCGGACACGCAAAAACCCGCCGCCCCCCAAAACGGGGGCCGCGGGTTTTTGGTCGTTCATAGACTCAAGTCTATGCGAAGGAAGTCAGCGAATTACTTCGCGTCTTTCTCCTCGGCAGCCGGAGCTTCGGGAGCTTCTTCAGCGGCGGGTGCCTCTTCGGTTGCAGCCTCTTCAGCGGCGGGAGCCTCAGCCGCTTCGGTCTCAACAACCTCAGCCTCAGCTTCGGGAGCTTCCTCGGCAGCAGGGGCAGCAGCAGCGGTTTCCTTCTTGTCCGCGTCGCGCTTGGCAGCGGAGGTAGCCTCAGCCACAACAGCCTGCTTGGCGGAAACGGGCTCGAGGACGAGCTCGATGACAGCCATGGGAGCGTTGTCGCCCTTGCGGTTGCCGATCTTGGTGATGCGGGTGTAGCCGCCGTCGCGGTTCTCCACTGCCTGGGCAATGTCGGTGAACAGCTCGTGGACGACGCCCTTGTTGCTGATCAGGCCGAGGACCCGGCGGCGGGAAGCGAGGTCGCCGCGCTTGGCGAAGGTGACCAGGCGCTCTGCGTACGGCTTCAGGCGCTTGGCCTTGGTCACCGTTGTGGTGATCCGCTTGTGCTCGAACAGGGATGCTGCCAGGTTCGCGAGCATGAGGCGCTCGTGAGCCGGGCCGCCTCCGAGGCGCGGACCCTTAGTAGGGGTAGGCATAATTGTTTCTCCTCAAATGGAAGCCGTGGGCGCTGCACACCGTGGTGCCTGCCCGCCGGCCAAGGTCTGGTTTAGAGTTCGTCGTCGCCGAAGGCGGCGTCGTCCTCTTCGATTGCTGCGGCGCGTGCTGCGAGGTCAAAACCGGGAGGCGAGTCCTTGAGGGACAGGCCCAGTTCAACCAGCTTTGCCTTGACCTCGTCAATGGACTTGGCACCGAAGTTGCGGATGTCCATCAGGTCAGCCTCGGAGCGGGCAACGAGTTCACCCACGGTGTGGATGCCCTCACGCTTGAGGCAGTTGTAGGAACGGACGGTGAGGTCCAGATCCTCGATCGGCAGTGCCATGTCGGCTGCCAGGGCAGCGTCGGTGGGCGACGGGCCGATCTCGATACCTTCAGCTGCGGTGTTCAGCTCACGTGCCAGACCGAAGAGCTCCACCAGGGTGGTGCCTGCGGAAGCAACAGCATCGCGGGGGGCGATGGCCTGCTTGGTCTCGACATCGACAATCAGCTTGTCGAAGTCGGTGCGCTGCTCAACACGGGTTGCTTCCACGCGGAAAGTAACCTTCAGCACCGGCGAGTAGATGGAGTCGACCGGGATGCGGCCGATCTCTGCATCGCCGGACTTGTTCTGAGCTGCCGAAACGTAGCCGCGGCCGCGCTCGATGGTCAGTTCGAGTTCGAACTTGCCCTTCGAGTTCAGCGTGGCGATGTGCAGATCCGGGTTGTGGAATTCGACGCCGGCCGGAGGAGCGATGTCCGCGGCGGTGACGACTCCGGGGCCCTGCTTGCGCAGGTATGCAACAACCGGCTCGTCGTGCTCGGAGGAGACCGAGAGGCTCTTGATGTTCAGGATGATCTCGGTGACATCTTCCTTCACACCCGGAACCGTGGTGAACTCGTGCAGCACGCCATCGATCCGGATGCTGGTTACGGCAGCACCGGGGATGGAGGAGAGCAGGGTACGGCGGAGGGAGTTTCCGAGGGTGTAGCCGAAGCCCGGTTCCAGCGGTTCAATGATGAAACGCGAACGGTTTTCGGAGACTACCTCTTCGGAGAGGGTGGGGCGCTGTGCAATGAGCACTTAGGTTTCCTTTCGGCGAGCATCCGCTATATGACGCAACACAGGTGGTGGAAATTCGGTCTGAAGACTTAACGCGCTGGGCTTGCCCGGACCGTCGACGGTCCGGGCAAGCTCAAACGGCGGAAAAGCCTTAGACGCGGCGGCGCTTCGGCGGGCGGCAGCCGTTGTGCGCAGCGGGGGTGACGTCCTGGATGGAGCCAACCTCGAGGCCGGCGGCCTGGAGCGAACGGATCGCGGTCTCGCGTCCGGAGCCCGGTCCCTTGACGAAAACGTCTACCTTGCGCATGCCGTGCTCCTGCGCACGCTTGGCAGCAGCTTCGGCAGCCATCTGGGCTGCGAACGGGGTGGACTTACGCGAGCCCTTGAAGCCAACCTCACCTGAGGAAGCCCAAGAGATAACAGCGCCGTTCGGGTCCGTGATGGAAACGATGGTGTTGTTAAAAGTGCTCTTGATGTGCGCCTGGCCCAGCGCGATATTCTTCTTGTCCTTCTTACGCGGCTTGCGAACCGCGCCACGAGTCTTCGGGGGCATTTTTTCTCCTACAGAAAGTTATCGGGGGAAAGTCCGTTAGTCCCGGCGGGGATTTTAACGGGCCTTCTTCTTGCCAGCGACGGTACGCTTCGGGCCCTTGCGGGTACGTGCGTTGGTCTTCGTACGCTGTCCGCGTACGGGCAGGCCCTTGCGGTGGCGCAGGCCTTCGTAGCTGCCGATTTCAACCTTGCGGCGGATATCTGCTGCTACTTCGCGGCGAAGGTCACCCTCAACCTTGTAGTTGCCTTCAATGTAGTCACGCAGCTCAACCAGCTGGGCGTCAGTCAGGTCCTTGACGCGAACGTCAGCGCTGATGCCAGTGGCAGCCAGGGTTTCGTGTGCACGGGTCTTGCCCACGCCGTAGATGTAAGTAAGCGCAATTTCCAGCCGCTTTTCGCGGGGAATGTCTACGCCAGCGAGACGAGCCATAGTGGCAGTACTCCTTGATAAACCGGAGGTCCTAGGCAGTACACCCGCACGTTCTGTGCGGCCCCAGCCTCCGACCGGGGGTTAGCTGTCCGGACTCTTTCGAGCTCAATGTTCCAGATCAGCTTGTGCTGCCTTTATTTACTTGCGTGGGTTAGCAACCCAGGATTTCCCGATGAAGGGAAATTAGCCCTGGCGCTGCTTGTGGCGCGGGTTCTCGCAGATCACCATGACCCGGCCATTACGGCGGATCACTTTGCACTTTTCGCAGATCTGCTTGACGCTCGGCTTGACCTTCATGGCATTCCTTTGCGTGTAACAGTTGGTCAACTGGAGCGGCGCTCAGCTCGCGCTGAAGCCGCCCAGCAATTTACTTGTAGCGGTAGACGATACGACCACGGGTGAGGTCGTACGGGCTCAGCTCCACCACTACGCGGTCCTCTGGGAGGATTCGGATGTAGTGCTGACGCATCTTTCCAGAGATGTGTGCCAGAACGATGTGCTTGTTGGTGAGCTCAACGCGAAACATCGCGTTAGGCAGCGCCTCGGTCACAACGCCTTCGATCTCAATGACCCCGTCCTTCTTGGCCATACCCTCCGCTAACTGTTGTTGCCGCAGCCCTGCCGGATTGCACCGGGCATGGCCACGAACGTTTTGGTTGGATCGATTGCCGGCTCCAGACCCAAAAGGGCGTGGCAGTCCAGACAACCAACAAACAACACTACGCCACTTTGCAGCGAAAGTTAAATCCAGCCATGCTAGCGCATCCCGCCGCCGTACGCACCATATTCCCCCGCCGGAGTGCTCACGGCTTGGGCGCTGGCCACGCCATCGAGGATGGCCAGGCGTACGACGTCGGCTGCCGCACTCTGCAGGGTGATGAGGCTGAGCCGCCGGGCAGCTTCGTCCGAACGGTCGAGTGCCGCAGCCTGGGTGGCCAGGCAGAATACAGTGTCCCCGTCGGCCAGGGTGTGGCTTGGATTCAGGGCCCTTGCTATGCCGGCGTGCGCCGCGGAAGCAGTCCGCTTGCACTCGGCAACATCCAGAACGGCGTTGGTGGCGACAACGAGGAGGGTAGTGTTCAGTGGCGCGTCTGCATCATGGTGCTCGAGCTTTTCGAAACCAAACGGGAGTCCCAACGCGTTGACGATGGCAAGGGCTCCGACAATGACGCCGTTGTCCAGGGTAATGGAGGCCGTGCCTGCGCCGCCTTTGAACTGTCCCCTGCCGATGAGGGCCCCGGTGCCGGCGCCTACGTTGCCGCGTCCGACGTCGTGCCCTTCCGTTTGCGCCGCAGCGGCGGCGGTTGCCGCGTAGCCCATGTCCGCCGTCGGGCGTGCGGAGAAGTTCCCGCCCCTGCCCAGGTCGAAGATCGCCGCTGCCGGCACGATAGGGACTACTCCCCCGGGCACCGGGAAGCCGCGGCCGTTCTCCTCGCACCAGCGCTGGGCGCCGGCAGCGGAGGCAAGGCCGTAGGCGCTGCCGCCGGTGAGGACTATGGCGTGAACGGTGCTGACCAAGGTGGTGGGATCCAGCGCGTCGGTCTCGTGGGTGGCCGGTCCGCCTCCCTGGACATCCACAGAACCTGTCGTTCCAGGCGGCGGCAGGACCACCGTCACCCCGCTCAGCCAGCCGTCGTCGGATTTTTGCGCATGGCCAACCCGGATCCCGGGCACATCGGTAATTGCTCCCATGGCACCCATTCTTCCCCTCCGCGGGCGGAGCGAAACCTACGGGATCGGCACCGGGGTGACGCCGAGGGGCACCAGGTGCTCCGCGCCGCCGTCGGGCGCTGACAGCACCCAGATGCCCTTCTCATGGACAGCCACCGAATGCTCCCACTGGCAGGAGCGCTTGCCGTCCGTGGTCACCACGGTCCAGTCGTCCTCAAGGACAGCAGTGTCGATGCCGCCGCGGACCAGCATGGGCTCGATCGCGAGGCAGAGGCCGGGCCGGATCTTGGGGCCACGGTGGCTGGTGCGGTAATTCAGCACATCCGGGGCCATGTGCATTTCCGAGCCAATGCCGTGGCCTACGTAGTCTTCAAGGATCCCCAACGGCTTGCCGGGGACGGAGGAAACGTAGTCGTCGATGGCGGCGCCGATGTCACCCACATGCTTGCCCGTGGCCAGCGCCGCGATTCCGCGCCACATTGCCGCATTGGTCACGTCCGAAAGGCGCTGGTCCTCCGGATCGGCGGTGCCCACAATGACGGTCCTGGCAGAGTCGGAGTGCCAGCCGTTCACGATCGCGCCGCCGTCGATCGAGATGATGTCCCCGTCCTTGAGCACACGGCTGCCGGGGATACCGTGCACCACTTCCTCATTGACGGAGGTGCAGATGGTGGCCGGAAATCCGTGGTAGCCGAGGAAGTTCGACTTTGCGCCCGCCTCGTTCAGCACTGCGGCGAAGACGTCGTCCAGGTGCTTGGTGGTCACTCCGGGCACGGCCGCGGCGACGGCAGCGTCAAGCGCGCGGCTCAGGACCAGGCCTGCCTCGTGCATGGTACGCATCTGGGCATTGGTCTTGTATTCGATGCGGGGCTGGCCAAAGGCCATGGTGTTCCTTCTTTCAAATGGCTGAGGCTCCTCCCGGATGACGGGAGGAGCCTCGGATAACTGCCGCCTTGTCAGGCTGCCTGCGCTGCCTTGATGGCCTGCATGACGCGGTCGGTGACCTCGTCGATGGGGCCGATGCCGTCCACCTGGGTGAGGATGCCGCGCTCGGCGTACTTTGCCACCACGGCTTCCGTCTGCTCGTGGTAAAGGTCCAAGCGGTGGCGGATGACGGCTTCGTTGTCGTCGCTCCGGCCCGTTTCCTTGGCCCGGCCGAGCAGCCGGTGCACCAGTTCCTCATCGTCTGCAGTCAGCTGCAGGACGACGTCGAGCTTTTCCTCACCCTTGGCGAGGATCTCGTCCAGGTAGTCCACCTGGGCGGTGGTGCGGGGGTAGCCGTCCAGCAGGAAGCCGTTTTCGACGTCGGCCTCGCTGAGCCGGTCCCGCACCATCTTGTTGGTCACGCTGTCCGGAACGAAGTCGCCGTTGTCCATGTACTTCTTGGCCTCGATGCCAAGGGGCGTCTCGCCCTTCACGTTCGCACGGAAGATGTCGCCGGTGGAGATGGCCACAACGCCGAGGCGCTCTGAAATCCGTTCCGCCTGCGTTCCTTTTCCGGAGCCCGGAGGCCCAATAATCAGCATTCTCGTCATCGCAAAAGCCCTTCGTAGTGACGTTGTTGTAGCTGCGCATCAATCTGCTTGACGGTCTCCAGGCCCACGCCCACCATGATCAGGATCGAGGTGCCACCGAACGGGAAGTTCTGGTTCGCGTTGATCAGAACCAGTGCAACCAGCGGGATCAGCGCCACGAACCCCAGATACAGGGCTCCGGGCAGGGTGATCCTGGAGAGCACGTACTGCAGATAGTCAGCGGTCGGCTTACCCGCGCGGATACCCGGGATGAAACCGCCGTACTTCTTCATGTTGTCCGAGACCTCTTCAGGGTTGAAGGTGATCGCGACATAGAAGTAGGTAAAGAACACGATCATGGCGAAGTACAGCACCATGTAGATCGGTTGGTCGCCGCGGACCAGGTTGTTGTTGATCCATTCCACCCACGGCTGGAGCTGCTCGCCCTGCTTGGGCTGGTTGAACTGGGCAATCAGGCCCGGCAGGTACAGCATGGAGGAAGCGAAGATCACCGGAATAACACCGGCCATGTTGACCTTGATGGGGATGTAGGTGCTGGTGCCGCCCACGGTGCGGCGGCCGATCATCCGCTTCGCGTACTGCACGGGGACACGGCGCTGCGACTGCTCCACAAAGACCACCAGGGCCACGGTGAGCAAGCCGACGGCGAGGACGATGAAGAACGTCCCGGGACCCTGCGAGGTCCAGATGGCGCCCAGGGAGGTGGGGAAGGTGGCGGCAATGGACGTGAAGATAAGCAGCGACATGCCGTTGCCCACGCCCTTCTCGGTGACGAGTTCGCCCATCCACATGATCAGGCCGGTGCCGGCCGTCAGGGTGATGATGATCAGGATGGTGGTGACCACGCTGCTGTCAGGAATGATCGGCAGGTTGCAGCCCGGAAGCAGCTGGCCGGAACGCGCCAGCGACACCAGGGTGGTGGCATTGAGCAGGCCCAGCGCGATGGTGAGGTAACGGGTGTACTGGGTCAGTTTCGACTGACCTGAGGCGCCCTCTTCGTAGAGCTGCTGGAAACGGGGAATGACCACCCGAAGCAGCTGGACGATGATGCTGGCCGTGATGTACGGCATGATGCCCAGGGCGAAGATGGACACCTGGAGCAACGCGCCGCCGCTGAACAGGTTCACGAGCTGGTACAGCCCGCCTGCCGTCTGACCGTTCTGCAAGCATTGCTGGACATTCTGGTAGTTCACACCAGGCGAGGGAATGAAAGCACCCAAGCGGAAGATGGTGATGATTCCCAGCGTGAACAACAACTTGCGTCGCAGATCAGGCGTGCGAAAGGCCCGGCCAAATGCGCTAAGCAAGCGTCCTCCTGTGGTGTAAATAAGAGTGGTGTGATGGGGATCTATGAATCCCAACAACCGAGTCTAACGGGTGTACGCGCCCTGCGAACAATCCGCGGAAGCGGCACTGCGCCGGATGGCGGCGAAAAAACGCCGGGCGGATGGAAAAACTCCCGGCCCCGGGGCCGTAGCCCCGGGACCGGGAGTTCAACAACGGGCTTGGCGCCCACCGGCTCTAGAGCGCGGTGGTGCTTCCGCCTGCTGCGGCAATCTTTTCAGCGGCGCTGGCCGAGAATGCGTGGGCGGTGACGTCAACCTTGACGGTGATGTCGCCGGTGCCCAGCACCTTGACGGGCTGGTTCTTGCGAACGGCACCCTTTTCGACCAGGTTCTCCACGGTGACTGCGCCACCTTCGGGGAACAGCTCGTTGAGCTTGTCCAGGTTTACAACCTGGAACTCGACCCGGAACGGGTTCTTGAAGCCGCGCAGCTTGGGCAGGCGCATGTGCAGCGGCAGCTGGCCGCCGGCAAAGCCAGCCTTGATCTGGTAGCGGGCTGCAGTACCCTTCGTGCCACGGCCAGCGGTCTTACCCTTGGATGCTTCACCACGACCAACACGGGTCTTGGCGGTCTTGGCACCCGGGGCGGGACGCAGGTGGTGAACCTTCAGGGCGTTCTGCTTCTCAGCAGCCTGTGCCTTATCAGCAGTGTTCTCTGCCATTTACTTCGCCTCCTCTACCTTTACCAGGTGCGGAACCGTGTTGAGCATTCCAACGGTCACGGCATCAGCGGTGCGGACAACAGTCTGTCCGATCCGCTTCAGGCCGAGGGACCGCAGGGTGTCGCGCTGGTTCTGCTTGCCGCCAATGGCGGACTTGATCTGAGTGATCTCCAACTGGGCGTCGGAGGGAATCAGGTTCTTAGCCATGACTAGGCACCTGCCTTCATGTTCAGAAGGGCCTTCACCAGTGCCGGCGGAGCGATCTCGTCGAGGGGCAGGCCGCGGCGTGCTGCCACTGCTGCCGGCTCTTCGAGGCGCTTCAGGGCATCAACCGTCGCGTGAACGATGTTGATGGCGTTGGAGGAACCGAGCGACTTGGAGAGGATGTCGTGGATGCCCACGCACTCCAGTACTGCACGGACCGGGCCACCGGCGATAACACCGGTACCGGCGGAGGCCGGACGCAGCATTACGACGCCTGCGGCAGCCTCACCCTGAACGCGGTGCGGGATGGTGCTGCCAACGCGGGGAACGCGGAAGAAGGACTTCTTAGCTTCTTCTACGCCCTTTGCGATAGCGGCAGGAACTTCCTTAGCCTTGCCGTAGCCAACGCCGACCATACCGTTGCCGTCACCGACGACGACCAGGGCGGTGAAGCTGAAGCGACGACCACCCTTGACCACCTTGGAAACGCGGTTGATGGTGACGACGCGCTCTACGAACTGGCTCTTCTCGGCTTCACGGCCGCCGTCGCGGCCGCCACGGCCACCACGGTCGCCGCGGCCCTGGCCACGGTCGCCACGCTCGCCGCGACGAGCGCCACCACGGCGGTCATCGGCAGCTGCGGGGGCAGTGGTCTCAGCGGCAGCTACGGCTTCAGTAGCCTTCTGATCTGCAGACACAGTGTCCTTTTCCTTGTTTGCTTCCGTCACAGTGACAGCCCACCTTCACGTGCACCGTCAGCGACGGCGGCGATCCGGCCGTGGTACTTGTTACCACCGCGGTCGAAGACAACAGCTTCGATACCGGCAGCCTTGGCACGCTCTGCGACGAGTTCGCCAACGCGCTTGGCCTTGGCAGTCTTGTCGCCGTCGAATGCACGAAGGTCGGCTTCCAG
Organism: Arthrobacter sp. PGP41; assembly: GCF_002953935.1. Classification (NCBI taxonomy): domain Bacteria; kingdom Bacillati; phylum Actinomycetota; class Actinomycetes; order Micrococcales; family Micrococcaceae; genus Arthrobacter; species Arthrobacter sp. PGP41. The sequence goes on from NZ_CP026514.1 coordinate 3,111,505, forward strand.
AGTGGAGGCGCTCGCTACGGTCATGCCCTTGGTGTCATCGACAACCTGGACGAATACGTGGCGTGCGGAACGGTTGACGACCAGACGCGGACGTACAGCCGTACCGGAGATGCGCTTACGGATACGAAGCTGGCGGCGGCTGCGCGAAGCAGACTTGCTCTTGTTCGTACGCTTCTTGTTAATTGAGATGGCCATGGTTACTTACCAGCCTTTCCGACCTTGCGGCGGATGACTTCGCCGGCGTAACGGATGCCCTTGCCCTTATAGGGGTCCGGCTTCCGCAGCTTGCGAATGTTGGCAGCAACCTCGCCGACCTGCTGCTTGTTGATACCTGAAACAGAGAGCTTGGTCGGGGTCTCAACTGCAAAGGTGATGCCCTCCGGTGCGGAGACATTGACCGGGTGGCTGAAACCGAGAGCGAACTCAAGGTCAGATCCCTTGGCCTGAACGCGGTAACCGGTACCGACGATTTCAAGCTTCTTCTCGTAGCCCTTGGTGACACCCTCGATCATGTTGGAGATCAGGGTGCGGGTCAGGCCGTGGAGTGAACGGGAGGCGCGCTCGTCGTTCGGGCGGGCGACAGTCAGGGTGTCTGCATCCAGGGTGACCTCGATCGGGCTGGCCACAGTGTGGTTCAGCTCGCCCTTGGATCCCTTGACGCTGACGACAGAGCCGTCAACCTTGACCTCAACGCCGGCAGGAACGGTGATGGGGAGACGTCCAATACGTGACATTATTCTCTTCCTTTCCCGTTACCAGACGTACGCGAGGACTTCGCCGCCCACGCCCTTCTTGCCGGCCTGCTTGTCAGTCAGGAGGCCGGAAGAGGTGGACAGGATTGCGACACCCAGGCCACCGAGCACGTGCGGCAGGTTGGTGGACTTTGCGTAAACACGCAGGCCCGGCTTGGAGATACGGCGAACACCAGCGATTGAACGCTCGCGGTTCGGTCCGAACTTGAGCTCGATGGTCAGCTTCTTGCCAACCTCAGCGTCCTCTTCCTTCCAGCCGGCGATGAAACCTTCGGCCTTGAGGATGTCGGCGACGCGTGCCTTGAGCTTGCTGTACGGCATGGTCACGGTGTCGTGGTATGCCGAGTTTGCATTGCGCAGACGCGTAAGCATGTCTGCGACAGGATCTGTCATTGTCATGGTGGGCTCTTGCCCTTCCTCGTAACGGTTTCCGCGGCGCAGCTTTCCTGACGGAGTCAGGACCGTGCCGCCGGACCTTTTACGTAGTTAGATTAGTCTTCGGCCTTGAACGGGAAACCAAGCGCCTTGAGCAGCGCGCGGCCTTCGTCATCGGTCTTGGCAGTGGTAACAACCGTGATGTCCATACCGCGGACGCGGTCGATCTTGTCCTGGTCGATTTCGTGGAACATAACCTGCTCGGTCAGACCGAAGGTGTAGTTGCCGTTGCCATCGAACTGCTTGCCGGAGAGACCGCGGAAGTCCCTGATTCGGGGCAGTGCCAGGGTGACAAGACGATCAAGGAATTCCCACATGCGGTCGCCACGCAGGGTAGCGTGCGCACCGATGGGCATGCCTTCGCGCAGCTTGAACTGTGCGATCGACTTGCGGGCCTTGGTTACCTGCGGCTTCTGGCCGGTGATCTGGGTGAGGTCGCGGACAGCGCCGTCGATCAGCTTGGAGTCCTTGGCGGCATCTCCAACACCCATGTTCACAACGACCTTCACGAGGCGGGGAACCTGGTTGACGTTCTGGTACTTGAATTCCTCAATGAGCGTGCTCTTGATGGATTCGGCGTACTTGGTCTTCAGACGAGGAACGATCTTCGTTGCCGGAGTCTCGAGAGTCTCAGTCATTAGATGTCCTTCCCTGAGCTCTTGGCCACGCGGATGCGGACTTCGCGCTGCTTGCCGTTACGCTCAACGGTCTCAGTGCGGAAGCCGACGCGGGTGGGCTTCTTGGTGGACGGGTCAACCAGAGCCACGTTGGAGATGTGGATCGGGGCTTCAACAACCTCGATGCCACCGGTCTTGGTGCCGCGCTGCGACTGACCGACCTTGGTGTGCTTGGTTACGCGGTTAACGCCTTCAACCAACACGCGGTTGGTGTCGGTGAAAACACGCAGGACCTTGCCCTGCTTGCCGCGGTCGCCGCCGCGCTCAGCCTTGGCGCCAGTGATGACCTGAACGAGGTCACCCTTCTTGATCTTAGAAGCCATGGACTAGAGCACCTCCGGAGCCAGAGAAACGATCTTCATGAACTTCTTGTCACGGAGTTCACGACCAACCGGTCCGAAGATACGGGTACCGCGGGGGTCACCGTCGCCCTTCAGGATCACAGCTGCGTTCTCGTCAAACTTGATGTAGGAACCATCCGCACGGCGGCGTTCCTTCTTGGTACGGACGATGACTGCCTTGACAACATCGCCCTTCTTTACGTTGCCGCCCGGGATTGCATCCTTGACGGTGGCGACAATGACGTCACCGATGCCTGCGTAGCGACGGCCAGATCCACCGAGAACGCGAATGGTAAGGATTTCCTTAGCACCCGTGTTGTCGGCGACCTTGAGTCGCGACTCCTGCTGAATCACTATTTACTCCTTGCGTCGCGCCGGTTCTCAGACCGAAAATCTTCCTACGGAATGAGCCTTGCGGAACGGTTGATCGGGGTGTCTCTTGACCTGCCTGGATTTTGCCAGACCAGGCCTAAACTCCCGTGCCAGAAGCAGTTGCTCCCATCCGGTCCAGGACTGGTCCTGGGCGCAAGGGGGCACTATGCCGTGGCACGCTTGTTTACGAGGTTGATGACGGCGCACGAAAGGCGCCATACAAACTCAAAATCTTAGCACAGTTCCGCCCAGTCCCCATATCACCCCCGGCGCTCCCCCGCAAGGCGGACGACGGCGTCACGCACCGCAGCCTTTCGGCCCCCCTGGTGCCGCTCCCCGCCGTCGGACGCTCTCTCACTTAATGCGCCATTTCCACCATCGCTCTCTCACTTTCCTGAGGGAAGTGAGAGAGCGACGGCCAAAAACCGGCGTTAAGTGAGAGAGCGTCCGGGGATAACGACGGCGTCATTAGCGGCGGCCTTTCGGCGTACCTTACATGCCACTTCCGCACGAAGCCGCAGCGCCGCCGTCGTGCGGTCACCAGGAGTACACGCTGTTAAAGCGGAAACCCCCGCTCCCAAGGGAGCAGGGGTTTCCGGTTACCGAAGCAGCAGGTGCTACTTGGCCTTCTCGAGGATCTCCACGAGCCGCCAGTTCTTGGTGGCGGACAGCGGGCGGGTCTCGGCGATAACAACGAGGTCGCCGATGCCGGCGGTGTTGTTTTCGTCGTGAGCCTTGACCTTGGAGGTACGGCGGATGACCTTGCCGTACAGGGCGTGCTTCACGCGGTCTTCAACCTGGACAACGATGGTCTTTTCCATCTTGTCAGAGACCACGTAGCCGCGACGCGTCTTGCGGTAACCGCGCTGCTCAGCCGTGGCTGCGGTAGCAGTTTCCGTCACGTTCTCGTCCTTTTCACTCACTTGGCATCCTCCTCGGTCTCAACCGTTTCAGCCGGCTCGGCCTTCTTGGTTGCGGCCTTCTTGGACTTCTTCTCTTCCTTGGCTTCCACAACCGGTGCGGCAACCTCGGCACGAATGCCCAGTTCGCGCTCACGGAGAACGGTGTAGATGCGGGCGATGTCCTTCTTTACCGCGCGCAGACGACCGTGGTTCTCCAGCTGTCCGGTGGCGGACTGGAAACGCAGGTTGAACAGCTCTTCCTTGGCCTTGCGGAGTTCTTCAACGAGACGCTCGTTGTCGAAACCGTCCAGCTGTGCGGGAGCCAGATCCTTGGATCCTACTGCCATTTCTATTCACCACCTTCGCGACGCAGAATGCGTGCCTTCAACGGGAGCTTGTGGATTGCCAGGCGCAGTGCCTCGCGGGCTACCGATTCCTCGACACCGGAGATCTCGAAGAGAACCCGGCCCGGCTTGACGTTTGCGACCCACCATTCCGGTGAACCCTTACCGGAACCCATGCGGGTTTCGGCAGGCTTCTTGGTCAGGGGACGGTCCGGGTAGATGTTGATCCAGACCTTACCGCCACGCTTGATGTGGCGGGTCATCGCGATACGGGCAGACTCGATCTGACGGTTGGTGACGTATGCCGGGCTCAGGGCCTGGATGCCGTACTCACCGAAGGAGACCTTGGTGCCGCCCGTAGCAGCGCCGGAACGACCCGGGTGGTGCTGCTTACGGTGCTTGACTCGACGTGGGATAAGCATTTAAGCCTGTCCTCCTTCTACAGCCTGTGCCGGTGCGGCAGCAGCTGCCTCGGCTGCCGGAGCCTCGGCAGCAGGAGCTGCGTCGGCGGCCGGGCGGTCGTTGCGACGGCGGCGGTCACCACGGTCAGCGCCACCCGGGCGGCCCGGACGGTCGCTGGGACCGCGGCCACGGGACGGGGCGGAAGCGGCCTGCTGGGCCAGTTCCTTGGCGGTGACGTCACCCTTGTAGATCCAGACCTTCACGCCGATGCGGCCGAAGGTGGTCTTGGCCTCGTAGAAGCCGTAGTCGATGTTCGCACGGAGGGTGTGCAGGGGCACACGGCCTTCGCGGTAGAACTCCGAGCGGGACATTTCAGCGCCACCCAGTCGACCGGAGCAGGCGATACGGATGCCCTTGGCACCTGCACGCTGCGCGGACTGCATGGCCTTCTTCATCGCGCGGCGGAACGCCACACGTGAAGTCAGCTGCTCAGCAACGCCCTGGGCAACAAGCTGGGCTTCCATCTCGGGGTTCTTGACCTCGAGGATGTTCAGCTGGACCTGCTTGCCGGTGAGCTTTTCGAGCTCGCCGCGGATGCGGTCTGCTTCTGCTCCACGGCGGCCGATGACGATGCCGGGACGGGCCGTGTGGATGTCCACGCGGACGCGGTCACGGGTGCGCTCGATCTCAACCTTGGCGATACCGGCGCGCTCCATGCCCGTGGACATGAGCTGGCGGATGCGGATGTCTTCGCGAACGAAGTCCTTGTACCGCTGGCCGGCCTTGGTGCTGTCAGCGAACCAGTGCGATACGTGATCGGTGGTGATGCCGAGTCGGAACCCGTGCGGGTTTACTTTCTGTCCCACTTAGCGAGCCTCCTCTTTCTCCGGGGTAGCGACTACCACGGTGATGTGGCTGGTGCGCTTCTTGATCTGAAATGCACGACCCTGGGCACGCGGCTGGAACCGCTTCATGGTCGGGCCTTCATCAACAAACGCTTCGCTGATGATGAGGTCACCTTCGTCAAACGCCACGCCGTCGCGGTCCGCGAGGACCCGGGCGTTGGAGATTGCCGACTGTACTACCTTGAATACCGGCTCCGAAGCTGCCTGGGGGGCAAACTTCAGAATTGCCAGAGCCTCATTCGCTTGCAATCCACGAACAAGGTTGACGACGCGCCGGGCCTTCATAGGCGTTACGCGGATGTGGCGCGCAATTGCCTTGGCTTCCATTGCTTTCCTTCTCTCGTCTTTGACGTAAGTGCAGGCGCCTAGCGGCGCTTGCCCTTACGGTCGTCCTTGACATGGCCGCGGAATGTCCGCGTGGGAGCGAATTCGCCGAGCTTGTGCCCGACCATCGACTCAGTGACAAACACCGGAATGTGCTTGCGTCCGTCGTGTACGGCGATCGTGTGTCCGAGCATGTCGGGGATGATCATCGAACGGCGGGACCAGGTCTTGATGACGTTCTTGGTGCCCTTTTCGTTTTCCCTGGCTACCTTCACAAAGAGGTGCTGGTCGACGAAAGGACCTTTTTTCAGGCTGCGTGGCATGTGTCCAGGCTCCTATCGCTTGTTCTTGCCAGTACGACGGCGACGAACAATAAGCTTGTCGCTCTCTTTGTTGGGGCGGCGGGTGCGGCCTTCCCGCTGACCGTTGGGGTTGACGGGGTTACGTCCACCGGACGTCTTACCCTCACCACCACCGTGCGGGTGGTCAACCGGGTTCATGGCGACACCACGGACGGTCGGGCGGACGCCCTTCCAGCGCATGCGGCCGGCCTTGCCCCAGTTGATGTTCGACTGCTCGGCGTTGCCGACCTCGCCGACGGTTGCGCGGCAGCGCACGTCAACGTTGCGGATTTCGCCGGAAGGCAGACGCAGCTGGGCGAACCGGCCTTCCTTGGCAACAAGCTGGATGGATGCACCGGCGGACCGGCCCATCTTGGCGCCGCCACCCGGACGCAGTTCAACTGCGTGGATAACGGTACCCACGGGGATGTTACGCAGGGGCAGGTTGTTGCCAGGCTTGATGTCAGCGTTGGCGCCGGCTTCTACGAAGTCACCCTGGGCAAGCTTGTTCGGGGCGATGATGTAACGCTTGGTGCCATCAACGTAGTGCAGGAGGGCGATGCGAGCCGTACGGTTCGGATCGTACTCAATTTCAGCAACGCGGGCGTCCACGCCGTCCTTGTCGTGACGACGGAAGTCGATCAGACGGTACTGGCGCTTGTGTCCGCCACCCTTGTGACGGGTGGTGATCTTACCGGTGTTGTTACGGCCGCCCTTTTTGGGCAGCGGACGTACCAACGACTTTTCCGGCGTTGACCGCGTGATTTCGGTGAAGTCCGCTACGCTCGAGCCACGACGGCCCGGGGTAGTCGGCTTGTATTTACGGATTCCCATAATTTATTTCCTCGTTAAAGTGGTCTCCGCTACGAGAGCGGACCGCCGAAGATGTCGATGGTGCCTTCTTTGAGGGTGACAATCGCACGCTTGGTGTTCTTGCGGGTACCCCATCCGAATTTGGTGCGCTTGCGCTTACCGGCACGGTTGATGGTGTTGATCGAGTCGACCTTGACGGAGAAGATTTTCTCCACGGCCAGCTTGATCTCGGTCTTGTTCGACCGGGGGTCCACCAGGAAGGTGTACTTGCCCTCGTCGATCAGGCCGTAGCTCTTTTCCGACACGACGGGTGCAAGCACGACGTCGCGGGGATCCTTGATGGTGGCTGCACTCACTTGGCATCCTCCTCATTCTTTGCCACTGCCTTGCCGGCAACGAATGCGTCGTAGGCAGCCTTGGTGAAGACAACGTCATCAGACACGAGAACGTCGTAGGTGTTCAGCTGGTCTGCGTACAGAACGTGAACACCGGCGAGGTTGCGCACGGACAGTGCAGCAACATCGTTGGCGCGCTCGATGACGACCAGCAGGTTCTTGCGGTCGGAGACGCCGCGCAGCGCTGCAAGTGCAGCCTTGGCGGAGGGCTTGGAGCCTTCTACCAGCTCGGCGACAACGTGGATGCGTCCGTTGCGTGCCCGGTCAGACAGTGCGCCGCGCAGTGCAGCAGCAATCATCTTCTTGGGAGTGCGCTGGCTGTAGTCACGCGGGGTGGGACCGTGGACAACGCCACCGCCGGTCATGTGGGGAGCACGGATTGAACCCTGACGGGCGCGGCCGGTGCCCTTCTGCTTGAACGGCTTGCGTCCTGCACCGGAAACTTCAGCGCGGGTCTTGGTCTTGTGGGTACCCTGGCGAGCAGCAGCGAGCTGGGCAACGACAACCTGGTGCAGCAGCGGCACGTTGGTCTGAACGTCGAAGATTTCTGCAGGCAGGTCAACCTGGACAGTGTTAGCCATTGGACTAGGCTCCCTTCACGGCGGTGCGTACGAGGACGACCTGGCCGCGGGCGCCGGGAACGGCACCCTTGATAAGGAGCAGCGACTTCTCGACGTCAACCGCGTGAACCGTGAGGTTCAGCGTGGTGTGACGAACGGCGCCCATGCGGCCGGCCATTTTCATGCCCTTGAAGACGCGGCTCGGGGTGGATGCGCCACCGATTGAACCGGGCTTACGGTGGTTCTTGTGGGCACCGTGGGAAGCTCCAACGCCGTGGAAGCCGTGACGCTTCATAACACCGGCGAAGCCCTTACCCTTGGTGGTGCCGATGACGTCGATCTTCTGGCCGGCTTCGAAGACCTCTACGGAGAGCTCCTGGCCCAGCTCGTACTCTGCAGCATCTGCGGTACGGAGTTCGACGACGTGGCGGCGAGGCGTGACGCCTGCCTTTTCAAAGTGACCAGCCAGCGGCTTGGTGACCTTGCGGGGATCGATCTGGCCGTAGCCGATCTGAACGGCGACGTAGCCATCAGCTTCTGCGTTGCGCAGCTGGGTGATGACGTTCGAATCTGCCTGGACCACAGTGACGGGGATGAGCTTGTTGTTCTCGTCCCAGACCTGGGTCATGCCGAGCTTCGTGCCCAGCAGGCCCTTTACGTTACGGGTTGCGGTCATAGTCTCTCAGCACCTCCCTACAGCTTGATTTCGATGTTCACGTCAGCCGGCAGGTCGAGACGCATGAGCGAGTCAACAGCCTTCGGCGTGGGATCGATGATGTCGATAAGACGCTTGTGCGTGCGCATTTCGAAGTGCTCGCGGCTGTCCTTGTACTTGTGCGGAGAGCGGATCACGCAGTACACGTTCTTCTCCGTAGGCAGCGGCACGGGGCCCACTACCGTTGCGCCTGCGCGCGTGACCGTCTCAACGATCTTCCGTGCTGAAACGTCAATGACCTCGTGGTCGTATGACTTCAGCCGGATGCGGATTTTTTGTCCCGCCATGTCGCCTGACTCTCTTTCAGTCTGTGCTTCCCCTGGTTAGGGCTGCCCTGTTCATTTCTCGTTGTATGGCTGCCGAAGCATTTGAAGTCGTAACTACCACCCGCCGCACAAACTGAATCCGGATGAATCCGGGTTCCTCACCTTGCCGGCGCAACCGACCCCCGCGGTCGGGCGTGTCGCGCTCTGCACGCATACAAATCCGCTATTCCATGGGGAGTGGGTTATGTTTGGTCTTCCACTTGGACCCTGGCATCCGGCATTATCCGGATCGGGACGCGAAGAAGCGCTTGAACAACTCATCTAGTATGCCGGAATTTGGCGGCAGAAGCGAATCGGCGGTCCTGACGCCCGCCTTGGGCCGCCCGCCCGGGGCCATTGCCCCCGGTCCTTGCCGAATGGATGATAGGGGCATGACCCTCGAACGCACTGAATCGGCGACGGAACTCGCCAGCCGCATGCCGCCGTCGTTCACTTTGGGGGTGGCCGCCGCCGCCTTCCAGATTGAAGGAGCATTGGCCGACGGCGGGCGCGGGCCCTCCGGCTGGGACGCCTTCGCCGAAAAGCCCGGCGCCATCGTGGACGGCCACTCCCCCGCCGTGGCGTGCGACCATTACAACAGGTTGCCGGAGGACGTGGCCCTGCTGCAGGATCTTGGGGTGGATTCCTACCGCTTTTCACTGTCCTGGCCGAGGATCCAACCCGAAGGGCGCGGCGGTTTCAACAAAGAAGGCCTGGACTTCTACGACCGGCTCCTGGATCACCTGCTCGCGGCCGGGATCAGCCCCATGGCCACGCTCTACCACTGGGATACCCCGCTGCCGCTGGAACACGGCGGCGGCTGGATGAACCGGGAGACAGCCGAGCGCTTCGGCGAATATGCCAGTGCCGCGGGCGAACGGTTCGGGGACCGGGTGGCGCAGTGGGTCACCTTGAACGAGCCCGTCTCGGTGACCCTGAACGGTTATGCCCTGGGCGTCCATGCCCCCGGCCATGCGCTGATGTTCGATGCCCTCCCGTCCATCCACCACCAACTGCTGGCCCACGGCCTCGGTGCCCAGGCCCTGCGGGCGGCCGGCGTAACCGGAGGCATCGGGGTGACCAACCTGCACGCCCCTGTGCGGCCCGCCAGCGGCAAGATAGGTGACCGGCTCGTGGCCCACCTCTATGACCTGCTGATGAACAGGATCTACGCAGATCCCGTGCTGCTGGGCCGCTACCCGAAGCTTCCCCTGTATGCCAAGCCGTGGCTGCGCTCTATCGGAAGGATCTCCGATGCCGATCTGCGCACCATCCACCAGCCACTGGACTTCTACGGCCTGAACTACTATTTCCCCGTGAAGGTTGCGTTGGGACGCGGCACGGCATCAATCCCGGCAGACGTCCACAAAGCGGTGGCCAGGCTCCCCTTCCACGAGGTGGGCTACCCGGAATACGACAGCACCGGATTTGGTTGGCCTGTGGCCCCGGATCACCTGGGTGTCCTGCTGAAGGAGCTCCACGACCGGTACGGCGAAGTTTTGCCGCCGGTGTTCATCACCGAGGGCGGCGCAAGCTTCCCGGAGCCCGAGACGGTGTCAGGAACGTTGCAGGACGAGGCGCGGGTGCGCTATTTGGCCACGCATCTCGGGGCGGCCCTTGATGCCACGGCGCCGGACGGGATCGCCTCCGGCGTGGACCTCCGCGGCTACTACGTGTGGACCCTCATGGACAACTTCGAGTGGGCGGCCGGATATTCACAACGCTTCGGACTGGTCCATGTGGACTTTGACACCCTGGCGCGCACGCCGAAACAGTCCTTCTACTGGTACCAGGCACTCAGCCGTGCGAGGAAGGCGCGCAGGACCTAGTTTGCGCTCCCGGTAAGGCTGCCGGGAGCCGCTACAACTTTTTGTTTGCCCTGTTAATGCGTTTCGCGCGGTCGATCTCGTGGCGGAAATGCCTCTTGGCCCAAAACACGCCGGCCACGACGGCAACAGCGATGATCAGGAAAATTAGCCAGGTCACGGTGGACTCCTTTCGGTCCAGCAACACTATCAGGCGGCGTTAACGGAAAAGAACAGCCCCGCTGCAGTAGCAGCGGGGCTGTTCTTCAGTTCAACAAGAATTACTTGATGATCTTGGTAACGCGTCCTGAACCAACGGTGCGGCCGCCTTCGCGGATTGCGAAGCCGAGGCCCTCTTCCATTGCGATCGGCTGGATGAGCGCAACGGTCATCTCAGTGTTGTCGCCAGGCATAACCATTTCCGTGCCCTCGGGCAGGGTGATAACGCCGGTTACGTCCGTGGTACGGAAGTAGAACTGCGGGCGGTAGTTGGAGTAGAACGGGTTGTGACGTCCGCCTTCGTCCTTGGAGAGGATGTAGACGTTAGCCTCGAAGTCGGTGTGCGGGGTGATGGAACCCGGCTTGACAACAACCTGGCCACGCTCGACATCGTCGCGCTTCAGACCGCGGAGCAGGAGGCCACAGTTCTCGCCGGCCCATGCTTCGTCGAGCTGCTTGTGGAACATCTCGATACCGGTAACCGTGGTCTTCTGGACCGGGCGGATGCCGACGATCTCGACCTCAGAGTTGATGGCGAGGGTTCCACGCTCGGCGCGGCCCGTAACAACGGTGCCACGGCCGGTGATGGTGAAGACGTCCTCGATCGGCATCAGGAAGGGCTTGTCGCGGTCGCGGATGGGGTCCGGAACGGACTCGTCCACAGCAGCCATCAGGTCCTCAACGGACTTGACCCACTCGGGGTCGCCTTCGAGGGCCTTGAGGCCGGAAACGCGCACAACCGGTGCTTCGTCGCCATCGAAGCCCTGCGAGCTGAGGAGCTCACGAACTTCCATTTCAACGAGGTCCAGCAGTTCCTCATCGTCAACCATGTCGGCCTTGTTCAGGGCGACCAGCAGGTAGGGAACACCAACCTGGCGGGCGAGCAGAACGTGCTCGCGGGTCTGTGCCATGGGGCCATCGGTAGCAGCAACCACGAGGATTGCGCCGTCCATCTGGGCAGCACCGGTGATCATGTTCTTGATGTAGTCAGCGTGACCGGGAGCGTCTACGTGTGCGTAGTGGCGCTTCTCGGTCTGGTACTCCACGTGGGAGATGTTGATGGTAATACCACGCTGACGCTCTTCGGGAGCAGAGTCGATCGACGCGAAGTCGCGCTTCTCGTTGAGATCCGGGTACTTGTCGTACAGCACCTTGGAAATGGCGGCCGTCAACGTCGTCTTACCGTGGTCAACGTGACCAATGGTGCCGATGTTAACGTGCGGCTTAGTCCGCTCGAACTTTGCCTTTGCCACAGGTTCCTCCTAGAACGTTTTCAAATGACGTACCCTTCAGCCGCGCTTGTCGCGGCGGAAACTCAGGTAAGTCTACTTGGGGGGCTTTGGATTGGTGAAATTGCAGATTCAGGAACTAATACTAGTGCCTTGAGCCTGTTCGTGCAGATGGCCGAAACCCGGCTTGACCGGATGAATCCGACCGGCCCGGCCACCTGCACCGGCTGCGCTGTCCGCTTCCGGCAGGCGCACCCGAGGTTATTCGCTTAGAAAAGTCCCAGGGGACTATTCGCCACGGCTCTTCTGGATGATCTCGTCGGCAACAGCCTTCGGGACCTCGGCGTAGCTGTTGAACGTCATGGAGTACACAGCACGGCCCTGGGTCTTGGAGCGCAGGTCACCGATGTAGCCGAACATGCCGGACAGCGGGACGTGTGCACGGATGACCTTGACGCCCTGTGCATCTTCCATGGACTGCATCTGGCCACGGCGGGAGTTGAGGTCACCAATAACTTCACCCATGTATTCCTCAGGGGTGCGGACCTCGACATCCATCAGCGGTTCGAGCAGAACAGGGTTCGCCTTGCGTGCGGCTTCCTTGAAAGCCATACGGCCGGCGATCTTGAACGCCATTTCCGAGGAGTCGACATCGTGGTATGCGCCGTCAACCAGCGTTGCCTTGATGCCAACAACCGGGTAGCCGGCCAGGACACCGTCGTTCAGCGCATCCTGGATACCAGCGTCAACCGACGGGATGTACTCGCGGGGAACGCGGCCACCGGTGACCTTGTTCTCGAACTCGTACAGCTCGCCCTCGGCAGTGTCCAGCGGCTCGATCGCAATCTGGATCTTTGCGAACTGGCCCGAACCACCGGTCTGCTTCTTGTGCGTGTAGTCGTGACGCTCCACAGCACGCTTGATGGTTTCGCGGTAGGCGACCTGCGGCTTGCCCACGTTGGCCTCGACCTTGAACTCGCGGCGCATGCGGTCCACCAGGATGTCCAGGTGGAGCTCGCCCATGCCGGCGATGATGGTCTGGCCGGTGTCTTCGTTGAGGGACACCTGGAAGGTGGGGTCCTCAGCGGAGAGCTTCTGGATGGCCGTGGAGAGCTTCTCCTGGTCACCCTTGGTGTTCGGCTCGATGGCAACCGAGATCACGGGCTCCGGGAAGCTCATGGACTCGAGGACGATCTGGTTCGCGGAATCACACAGGGTGTCGCCCGTGGTGGTGTCCTTCAGGCCGATGGCTGCGTAGATGTGGCCCGCGGTAGCGCCCTCAACGGGCATTTCCTTGTTGGCGTGCATCTGGAACAGCTTGCCGATGCGCTCCTTCTTGCCCTTGGTGGAGTTGACCACCTGCGCGCCTGCCTCCACGTGACCTGAGTACACGCGGATGAAGGTCAGCTGGCCGAAGAACGGGTGCGCAGCAATCTTGAAGGCCAGTGCGGAGAACGGCTCTTCGGAGGACGGCTTGCGGGTCAGTTCCTTCTCTTCGTCGCGAGGATCGTGGCCGATCATCGGCGGGACGTCAAGCGGGTTCGGCAGGTAGTCCACAACTGCATCGAGCATGGGCTGGACGCCACGGTTCTTGAATGCGGAACCGCAGAAGATCGGGTACAGCTCGGAGTTGATCGTCATCTTGCGGATGCCGGCCTTGAGCTCGTCGATCGAGATCTCTTCGCCCTCAAGGTACTTCTCCATGAGTTCTTCGGAGGACTCGGCGACGGTCTCAACGAGGTTCGCGCGGTACTCCTCAGCCTTTGCCTGGAGGTCGGCCGGGATCTCGCGGATCTCGTACTTGGCACCCATGGTCACGTCGCCCTTGGCGTCGCCGGGCCACACGAGGGCGCGCATGTAGAGCAGGTCCACAACACCGATGAAGTCGTTCTCTGCACCGATCGGCAGCTGCATGACCAGCGGCTTGGCGCCGAGGCGGCTGATGATGGTGTCTACGGTGAAGTAGAAGTCGGCACCGAGTTTGTCCATCTTGTTGACGAAGCAGATGCGCGGAACGTTGTACTTGTCAGCCTGGCGCCAAACGGTCTCAGACTGCGGCTCAACGCCTTCCTTGCCATCGAAAACGGCAACGGCACCGTCGAGGACGCGCAGGGAGCGCTCAACCTCAACGGTGAAGTCAACGTGGCCGGGGGTGTCGATGATGTTGATCTGGTTGTTCTCCCAGAAGCAGGTCACGGCGGCAGACGTGATGGTGATGCCGCGTTCCTTTTCCTGTTCCATCCAGTCAGTGGTCGAAGCGCCGTCGTGCGTTTCGCCGATCTTGTGGTTCACACCCGTGTAGAACAGGATGCGCTCGGTGGTGGTGGTCTTGCCGGCATCAATGTGGGCCATGATGCCGATGTTGCGGACCTTACTAAGGTCGGTAAGCACGTCCTGTGCCACGGGGTCTCCTTTTGGGATTGACTACGCGTTCGCCGCCGGCTCGGTTGAGCCGGCGGCGCCCGGGGAGTATTACCAGCGGTAGTGTGCGAAGGCCTTGTTGGACTCGGCCATCTTGTGGGTGTCTTCGCGACGCTTCACAGCGGCACCGAGACCGTTGGATGCATCCAGGATTTCGTTCTGGAGGCGCTCGGTCATCGTCTTTTCGCGGCGGGCCTTGGAGTAGCCAACCAGCCAACGCAGTGCGAGGGCGGTGGAGCGGCCCGGCTTGACCTCGACCGGAACCTGGTAGGTTGCGCCACCAACACGGCGTGAGCGGACCTCAAGGGAAGGCTTGACGTTGTCCATGGCCTTCTTGAGGGCTGCTACGGGGTCGCCGCCGGACTTGGCACGGGCGCCTTCGAGGGCACCGTAGACGATGCGCTCTGCAGTGGACTTCTTGCCGTCAACGAGCACCTTGTTGATGAGCTGGGTGACCAGCGGGGAACCGTAAACGGGATCTAGTACGAGCGGCCGCTTGGGGGCCGGACCCTTGCGAGGCATATTACTTCTTCTCCATCTTTGCGCCGTAGCGGCTGCGTGCCTGCTTACGGTTCTTGACACCCTGGGTATCGAGGGCGCCACGGACGATCTTGTAGCGGACACCCGGAAGGTCCTTCACACGACCACCGCGAACGAGCACAATGGAGTGCTCCTGCAGGTTGTGGCCAACACCGGGGATGTAGGCGGTAACTTCCACGCCGCCGTTGAGGCGCACACGGGCCACCTTACGCAGAGCCGAGTTCGGCTTCTTCGGGGTGGTGGTGTAGACGCGGGTGCAGACACCGCGGCGCATGGGGCTGCCCTTAAGCGCGGGAGCCTTGGTCTTTGAGACCTTAGGCGTGCGGCCCTTGCGGACCAGCTGGTTAATCGTAGGCACTCTCGTGTTCTCCGTTTTATCCGGAGTGGCCGCTTCCGGCCACTCTCCTTTGCGTTGCCCCGCCGCCCGGGCCTTGAAGAAGTTCTCCATGGCGGCGAAGGCGAAGCCTTAATAGTCGGATCGCATCCAAAGGAACTGACTCGCGTCTTCAATGGCCCCTAGGCATGCAAAAATGTGGCATACGTTGCACAAGAACCCTGCAAACCGGAAACGTCGCTCTGGTTCAGCCTTTCAGCTGGTACCGGCGCACTCATCCACTGCCACAATAACAATTGGTAACAAGTCTAGCATGGACGGGCTCCACGCCTTAATCAGGCCGTACTCCCCCGGTGCACCCGGGCTTAAACAGCAACGCGGGGTCACTACGTGCCCAATCCGGGGTGCGGATTGGGCCGTAAGTGACCACGCGTTGCTTTAGGGGTTAGCGGAAGTCGTTGCCGAGGTCGTAGTCATCCAGCGGGATGGCGTGGAACTCGGGAGCTCCATCCCCACCCAGGGTGTCGTACGAGAAGTCACTGAACGCGCTGGGGCCGGTGAACAGGTTGGCCTTTGCTTCTTCAGTGGGCTCCACGGTGACCTCGGTGTAGCGCGGGAGGCCCGTGCCGGCCGGGATCAGCTTACCGATGATCACGTTCTCCTTGAGGCCCAGCAGCGGATCGCTCTTGCCCTCCATGGCCGCCTGCGTCAGGACGCGGGTGGTCTCCTGGAAGGATGCTGCGGACAGCCAGGATTCAGTGGCCAGCGACGCCTTGGTGATACCCATGAGCTCAGGACGTCCGGATGCCGGAGTCTTGCCCTCGGACACAACGCGGCGGTTGGCATCCTCGAAGCGGCTGCGCTCGGCGAGCTCGCCGGGCAGCAGGTCCGATTCGCCGGACTCGATGACCGTGACGCGGCGCAGCATCTGGCGGACGATAACCTCGACGTGCTTGTCGTGGATACCGATGCCCTGGCTGCGGTACACGCCCTGGACCTCGTCCACCAGGAACTTCTGTGCTGCACGCGGGCCCATGATGCGCAGGACCTGCTTGGGATCCACCGGTCCGTTGATCAGCTTCTGGCCGACGGTGACGTGGTCGCCATCCTCGATCAGCAGGCGTGAACGGCGCAGGACCGGGTACGCGATCTCTTCGGTTCCGTCATCGGGAGTGATGACCAGGCGCATCTGGCGCTCGGACTCTTCGATGGTGATGCGGCCGGCTGCTTCGGCAATCGGCGCGACACCCTTCGGAGTACGTGCTTCGAAGAGCTCCTGGATACGGGGCAGACCCTGGGTGATGTCGTCGCCACCGCTGGCGGAGACTGCACCACCGGTGTGGAACGTACGCATGGTCAGCTGGGTACCGGGCTCACCAATGGACTGTGCGGCGATGATGCCCACGGCCTCACCGATGTCCACGGTCTTGCCGGTGGCCAGCGAACGGCCGTAGCAGAGGGCGCAGGTGCCGACGCTGGACTCACAGGTGAGCACGGAGCGGACCTTGACCTCGGTGATGCCTGCCTTGAAGAGCTCATCGATGACCACGTCACCGCAGTCGGTGCCGGCGGCCGCAAGGACCTTGCCCGTGGAGTCCACGACGTCGACGGCGAGGGTGCGTGCGTAGGCACTGTTCTCGACGTTCTCGTCCAGGACCAGCTCACCGTTGGAATCGGCGACGGCGATGGGCGTGACCAGGCCACGCTCGGTGCCGCAGTCCTCTTCGCGGACGATGACGTCCTGGGACACGTCCACAAGGCGACGGGTCAGGTAACCCGAGTTTGCGGTACGCAGCGCGGTGTCAGCCAGGCCCTTACGGGCACCGTGCGTGGCGATGAAGTACTCCAGCACCGACAGGCCCTCGCGGTAGGAGGACTTGATGGGACGCGGGATGATTTCACCCTTCGGGTTGGCCACCAGGCCACGTATACCCGCGATCTGGCGGACCTGCATCCAGTTACCACGTGCACCGGAGGACACCATGCGGTTGATGGTGTTCATCGGCGACAGGCTGTCGCGCATTGCCTGGGCGATCTCGTTGGTTGCCTTGTTCCAGATCTCGATCAGTTCCTGGCGACGCTCGTCGTCGTCGATCAGGCCCTTGTCGTACTGGCCCTGGATCTTGGCAGCGCGTTCCTCGTAACCGGCGAGGATCTCAGGCTTTGCGGCCGGAACCTCGATGTCCGAGATGGCGACGGTAACGCCCGAGCGGGTGGCCCAGTAGAAACCGGCATCCTTGAGGTTGTCCAGCGTTGCCGCGGTGACGACCTTCGGGTAGCGCTCGGCGAGGTCGTTGACGATGCGGGACAGTTCGCCCTTGTCGGCAACAGCCTCAACCCACGGGTAGTCCTCGGGCAGGGTCTCGTTGAAGAGAACCTGGCCCAGGGAGGTCTGGACGAGTGCCGGCTGGCCCGGCTCCCAGCCCTCCGGAGCTTCCCAGCCGGCGTACGGCACGAAGCCTTCGAGGCGGATCTTGACCTGCGAGTTCAGGTGCAGCTCGCGGGCGTCGAACGCCATGATAGCCTCTGCGACCGAGCCGAAGATGCGGCCTTCACCGGCCGAGCCCTTCCGCTTGGTGGTCAGGTGGTAGAGGCCGATGATCATATCCTGCGACGGCAGGGTGACCGGGCGTCCGTCAGAGGGCTTCAGGATGTTGTTGGAGGACAGCATCAGGATGCGGGCTTCAGCCTGGGCTTCGGGGCTCAGCGGCAGGTGGACTGCCATCTGGTCGCCGTCGAAGTCGGCGTTGAAGGCGCCACAAACCAGCGGGTGGAGCTGGATTGCCTTGCCTTCAACAAGCTGCGGCTCGAAGGCCTGGATGCCGAGGCGGTGCAGGGTGGGTGCACGGTTGAGCAGCACCGGGTGTTCGGTGATGATCTCTTCCAGCACGTCCCAAACCTGCGGACGGTAACGCTCAACCATGCGCTTGGCCGACTTGATGTTCTGGGCGTGGTTGAGGTCAACCAGGCGCTTCATCACGAACGGCTTGAAGAGCTCCAGCGCCATCTGCTTGGGCAGGCCGCACTGGTGCAGCTTCAGCTGCGGACCGACGACAATGACCGAACGGCCCGAGTAGTCGACGCGCTTGCCCAGAAGGTTCTGGCGGAAACGGCCCTGCTTGCCCTTGAGCATGTCGCTCAGGGACTTCAGCGGACGGTTGCCCGGTCCGGTGACCGGACGGCCGCGGCGGCCGTTGTCGAAGAGGCTGTCAACAGCTTCCTGAAGCATGCGCTTCTCGTTGTTGACGATGATCTCCGGAGCACCGAGGTCAAGCAGGCGCTTGAGGCGGTTGTTGCGGTTGATCACGCGGCGGTACAGGTCGTTGAGGTCGGAGGTCGCGAAGCGGCCGCCGTCCAGCTGGACCATGGGGCGCAGTTCCGGCGGGATCACCGGGACGGCGTCGAGGACCATGCCAAGCGGGCTGTTGTTGGTGGTCAGGAACGCGTTGACCACTTTCAGGCGCTTCAGGGCGCGGGTCTTGCGCTGGCCCTTGCCGTTGGCAATGATGTCGCGCAGCAGGTCCGATTCGGCCTGCATGTCGAAGCTCTCAAGGCGCTTCTTGATGGCTTCGGCACCCATGGAGCCTTCGAAGTACATGCCGTAGCGGTCGCGCAGCTCACGGTACAGGCCTTCGTCACCTTCGAGGTCTGCGACCTTGAGGTTCTTGAAGCGGTCCCAGACCTGCTCGAGGCGCTCGATGTCGGCGTCCGCACGCTTGCGCACGTTGGCCATCTGGCGGTCCGCGGAGTCGCGGGCCTTCTTCTTGTCGGCAGCCTTCGCGCCTTCGCCTTCGAGGCGGGCGATTTCGCCTTCGAGGTCGCGGGCGATCGCCGCGATGTCGGAGTCGCGGTTGTCGATGAGCTGCTTCTTCTCGATGTCGTGCTCAACCTGCAGGTTGGGCAGTTCCTCGTGGCGGGCGGCTTCATCAACGCTGGTGATCATGTAGGCGGCGAAGTAGATGACCTTTTCGAGGTCCTTCGGCGCCAGGTCAAGGAGGTAGCCCAGGCGTGAGGGAACACCCTTGAAGTACCAGATGTGCGTGACCGGAGCGGCCAGTTCGATGTGGCCCATGCGTTCGCGGCGGACCTTTGCGCGCGTGACTTCAACGCCACAACGCTCACAGATGATGCCCTTGAAGCGCACGCGCTTGTACTTGCCGCAGTAGCATTCCCAGTCCCGGGAGGGGCCGAAGATCTTCTCGCAGAAGAGGCCGTCCTTCTCGGGCTTGAGCGTGCGGTAGTTGATGGTTTCCGGCTTCTTAACCTCGCCGTAAGACCAGCCGCGGATGTCTTCCGCGGTGGCGAGGCCGATCTGCATGAGGCCGAAGGAGGATTCGCTGGACATATGGTCCCTGTTCTCTCTTGTTCTCTAAATTCTGAAGTCTTGGGTGCGGGATGAGGAAGGAGGACGACGACGGGCACCGGCCCGTCGTCGTCGGACTCCTTAGACCTCTTCTACGGAACTGGGCTCTGCACGGGACAGATCGATACCCAGTTCCTCCGCAGCCGTGAAGACTGCGTCATCAGAGTCACGCATTTCAATTGTGGTTCCGTCCGTGGAGAGGACTTCCACGTTCAGGCACAGCGACTGCATTTCCTTGATCAAGACCTTGAAGGACTCGGGAACGCCCGGCTCGGGGATGTTCTCGCCCTTGACGATGGCTTCGTATACCTTCACGCGGCCATGGATGTCGTCAGACTTGATGGTGAGGAGCTCCTGGAGCGTGTAGGCGGCGCCGTAAGCTTCGAGCGCCCACACTTCCATTTCACCGAAGCGCTGGCCACCGAACTGTGCCTTACCACCCAGCGGCTGCTGCGTGATCATGGAGTACGGGCCGGTGGAGCGCGCGTGGATCTTGTCGTCCACCAGGTGGTGGAGCTTCAGGATGTACATGTAGCCGACCGAGATCGGATCCGGGAACGGCTCGCCGGAGCGGCCGTCGAACAGGCGGGTCTTGCCGGAGGAGTTGATCAGGCGTTCGCCGTCACGCGTCACGTTGGTGGAGTCGAGCAGGCCCGTGATTTCCTCTTCGCGGGCGCCGTCGAACACCGGCGTTGCAACAGTGGTCTGGCCACTCTCGCGCGGCAGGTTCGGCAGCTGCTTGACCCATTCGGGCTCGCCTTCGATCTTCCAACCGGTCTTGGCAACCCAGCCGAGGTGCGTCTCGAGCACCTGGCCCACGTTCATACGGCCCGGAACACCCAGCGGGTTCAGGACGATGTCAACGGGGGTACCGTCGGCCAGGAAGGGCATGTCCTCAACGGGGAGGATCTTGGAGATGACACCCTTGTTGCCGTGGCGGCCGGCGAGCTTGTCGCCGTCGGTGATCTTGCGCTTGGCAGCGACGTAGACGCGGACCAGCTGGTTGACGCCCGGGGGCAGCTCGTCGTCGTTGTCGCGGTCGAAGACGCGCACGCCGATGACCGTGCCGGACTCGCCGTGGGGCACCTTCAGGGAGGTGTCGCGCACTTCGCGGGACTTCTCGCCGAAGATCGCGCGCAGCAGGCGCTCTTCCGGGGTCAGCTCGGTTTCACCCTTCGGGGTGACCTTTCCGACCAGGATGTCGCCGGCTTCAACCTCGGCACCGATGTGGATGATGCCGCGCTCGTCCAGGCCCGCCAGGACTTCCTCGGACACGTTGGGGATGTCACGGGTGATTTCCTCGGCACCAAGCTTGGTGTCGCGGGCATCGATCTCGTGCTCCTCGATGTGGATGGAGGAAAGAACGTCCTCGGCAACAATGCGCTGCGAGAGGATGATGGCGTCCTCGAAGTTGTGGCCTTCCCATGACATGAATGCCACGAGCAGGTTCTTGCCGAGGGCGAGCTCGCCCTGGTCCGTTGCCGGACCGTCGGCGATGATGCCGCCAACTTCCAGGCGCTGGCCTTCGTTCACCAGGACACGGTGGTTGTAGCAGTTGCCCTGGTTGGAGCGGGCGAACTTGTTGATGCGGTAGTTGGTCTCGGTGCCGTCGTCGTTTAGCATGATGACGAGCTCGGCGGAAACCTCGGTGACCACACCGGCCTTCTTCGCGATGACAACGTCACCGGCGTCGACGGCTGCTGCGCGCTCCATGCCGGTGCCCACGAACGGAGCCTCGGAACGGACCAGCGGCACGGCCTGGCGCTGCATGTTGGCACCCATGAGTGCGCGGTTGGCATCGTCGTGCTCGAGGAACGGGATCAGGGCGGTAGCCACGGACACCATCTGGCGCGGGGAAACGTCCATGAACTCGACGTCTGCGGCGGGAACGAGGACAGGCTCGCCTCCACCACCGCGGGCACGGACCAGGACGGTCTCTTCGGCGAACTTCTTGTTCTCGTCCAGCGGCGCGTTGGCCTGGGCGATCAGCACTTCGGCCTCGTCGTCGGCCGTCAGGTACTGGACGTCGTCGGAAACGACGCCGTCCTTGACCAGGCGGTACGGGGTCTCGATGAAGCCGAACGGGTTGATGCGTCCGTAGGAAGCCAGCGAACCGATCAGGCCGATGTTCGGGCCTTCAGGGGTTTCGATGGGGCACATACGTCCGTAGTGGGACGGGTGCACGTCACGGACTTCCATGCCGGCGCGGTCACGGGACAGACCACCGGGGCCAAGCGCGGACAGGCGGCGCTTGTGGGTCAGGCCCGAGAGCGGGTTGTTCTGGTCCATGAACTGCGAGAGCTGGGAGGTTCCGAAGAACTCCTTGATCGCGGCGACCACGGGGCGGATGTTGATCAGGGTCTGCGGCGTGATGGCCTCGACGTCCTGGGTGGTCATACGCTCGCGGACAACGCGCTCCATGCGGGACAGGCCGGTGCGGACCTGGTTCTCGATGAGCTCGCCGACGGCGCGGATGCGGCGGTTGCCGAAGTGGTCGATGTCGTCGATTTCGACGCGCAGGTCCACCTCCTGGCCATCGCGGGTGCCCTTGATGGTCTTCTCGCCGGCGTGCAGCGCGACGAGGAACTTGATCATGGCAACGATGTCTTCAACGTGCAGGACCGAAGCTTCCTTGTCGCCAAGGGAGCGGTCGATGCCAAGCTTGCGGTTGATCTTGTAGCGGCCAACCTTGGCCAGATCGTAGCGCTTGGAGTTGAAGTACAGGTTGTCCAGCAGCGACTGGGCAGCCTCGACGGTGGGCGGCTCGCCCGGGCGCAGCTTCCGGTAGATGTCAAGCAACGCGTCTTCGCGGGTTTCGGTGGCGTCCTTCTCCAGGGTTGCCCGCATGGAGTCGTACTGGCCGAACTCCTCGAGGATCTGGCCTTCGGTCCAGCCGAGGGCCTTGAGCAGGACCGTGACGGACTGCTTGCGCTTGCGGTCGAGGCGCACGCCGACCTGGTCGCGCTTGTCGATTTCCAGTTCGAACCAGGCGCCGCGGGACGGGATGATCTTCGCGGTGAAGATGTCCTTGTCGCTGGTCTTGTCGGCGGCGCGCTCGAAGTAGGCGCCCGGAGAACGGACCAGCTGGGAGACGACGACACGCTCGGTGCCGTTGACGACGAAGGTGCCCTTCTCGGTCATCAGCGGGAAGTCACCCATGAACACGGTCTGCTGCTTGATTTCGCCCGTGTTGTTGTTCATGAACTCGGCCTTGACGTACAGGGGAGCCGAGTATGTAGCGTCCCGGTCCTTGCACTCGGCCATGGTGTATTTGGGGTCAGCGAACTCCGGATCGGAGAAGCTCAGGGACATGGTGCCCTGGAAGTCCTCGATCGGGGAGATCTCTTCGAAGATGTCCGACAGGCCGGACGTAGTGGCGACGCTGAGATCGTTTTCTTCGACAGCCTTCGCTACGCGTGCCTGCCAGCGCTCATTTCCGACCAGCCAGTCGAAGCTGTCCGTCTGGAGGGCAAGCAGATTCGGAACGTCAAGAGGTTCGTGAATCTTTGCGAATGAGAGCCGGCGAGTGGCACCATCAGTGCTGTCGGCGGTGTTAGCGGTTTCGTTATTAGAGGTGCTCGAGGCGACCAAGAGGGATCCTTCCACAGACCTTCAGGCGTTTTCAGATCTCCCCCGCTGTGCACCCTGCGGAATGCTCCGCAGTGCTACCAGTCCGGTTCCGCTATATGACCCGGGGCCCGTGCTGACCATGCTGTGACGTTGTTGACGGCACGTTGATTGTCAGCTGCCAGGCAAAGCCCACCGCTATATGAAGGCTGAAGGTAAACAGGGAAGACGCAAATATCTACGATACGGCAAAATAACCTACATGTCTACCCCACATCCGGCCCGATTGCAAGCACCGGTTTCCGCCCAGCTCTACGGCACCATTTGAAGGGGCCCCCTGAACAAGCCCCGGGACGCCACCCGCTTTCCGGGATGCACCTCGCTTTGCGGAATGCACCTGGCGGGACCGGCGTTTGAATAGTTAGGTGACCAGGGTCACGGTACCCTTGGTGGCCTACACCGAAAATAGACCGGAAGAGATAACCATGGGCAACTCTCCTGACAACACTGACGTTGTCATACTCGCAGCAGCGCGCACACCGCAGGGCCGGATCAACGGTCAACTGGCAAGCTTCACCGCGGTGGAGCTCGGGGCCCGCGCCATCAAGGCTGCCCTGGAAGCCAGCGGCGTGGGCGCCGCCGACGTGGACGCCGTCATCATGGGCCAGGTGCTGCAGGCGGGCGCCGGCCAGAACCCCGCCCGGCAAAGCTCCATTGGCGCCGGCATCGGCTGGGACGTCCCTGCCGTGACCGTGAACAAGGTGTGCCTGTCCGGGCTCACCGCGGTGATCGACGCTGCCCGCCTGATCCGGGCCGGGGAGGCGGACGTTGTGGTGGCCGGCGGCCAGGAATCCATGACCCGGGCCCCGCACCTGCTGCCCGGCTCCAGGCAGGGGTGGACGTACGGCTCAATCCAGGCACTGGACGCCGCCGCCCACGATGGCCTGACTGACGCCTTCGACGGCCAGTCCATGGGCCTCTCCACCGAGACCCGCAACCTGGCCCTGGGGATTGACCGGACCTCCCAGGACAACGTCGCGGCGCAGTCCCACCAACGTGCCGCGCTGGCTGCCAAGAATGGAACGTTCGACGACGAGATCGTCCCGGTCAGCGTGAAGCAGCGCAAGGGCGACCCCATCGTGGTGTCCACGGACGAAGGGGTCCGGCCCAACACTTCCGTGGATTCCCTCGCCGGCCTGCGCGCCGCCTTCGTCACGGACGGCACCATCACCGCCGGGAACTCCTCTCCCCTGTCCGACGGGGCGGCCGCCCTTGTGCTGGCCTCCCGCGGTTATGCGGAGAAACACGGCCTTGAGTACCTTGCTGTGGTTGGGAAGCCCGGGCAGGTGGCAGGACCGGACAACTCGCTGCACTCCCAGCCGTCCAACGCCATCCGGGACGCTTTGGCACGGGCGGGCTGGACCGCTGCTGACCTCGACTTCATTGAAATCAACGAGGCCTTCGGATCGGTGGCGGTGCAGTCACTGAAGGACTTGGACTACCCGCTTGAGAGGTGCAATATCCATGGCGGGGCAATTGCGCTGGGCCACCCTATCGGGGCCTCCGGCGCCCGCCTGGCCGTGCATGCAGCCCATGAACTCAAGCGCCGCGGAACCGGCAAGGCGGCAGTGTCCCTGTGCGGCGGCGGCGGGCAGGGCGAAGCGCTCCTGCTGTACCGCGACTAATGGCGGGCCAGATCAGGAAGGACGCGGACGGCGTCGGACATGGACGCTTCCTGGCCGATGCCGCCGCCCGCGGCCTGCAGGTGGACGTCGTCGAAAGACCCGCCGCCAAAAGCCTCGAGGAAGCAGCCGGCATCCTGGGAATCACGCCGGGGGACATCGTGAAGTCGCTGGTGGTCAAGCACAAGGACGGCTCGTTCCTGTTTGCGCTGATTCCCGGCGACCGCCAGATCTCGTGGCCCAAACTGCGGACACTGGTGGGCGTCAACAAGCTGTCGCTGCCGCCCGCGGACGTGGCCCTGGATGCAACCGGCTATGAACGCGGCACCATCACCCCGCTGGGCAGCACCAAGAGCTGGCCGGTCTATGCGGACTCCACCGTGACCGGGCGCAGGATCTCGATGGGCTCAGGGGCCCACGGCTACAGTGCCTTCGTGGACGCGGACGCCCTGACCGCAGCACTGGGTGCCGTGGTCGCGGACATCAGCGACCCCGCCTGACCTCCCCGGACCCAACTAGGTAGCGCCAAGTGTCGTTTTGAACCCTCAAAACGACACTTAGCGCTACCTAGTTGGGCTGGGAACGCAAAAGCCCCGCCCACTAGATGTGGGCGGGGCTTTTCGTGGAAAAGGCGCTGTTACTTGAGGGTAACGGTGGCGCCTGCAGCCTCGAGCTGCTCCTTGGCCTTCTCGGCAGCTTCCTTGGTTGCACCTTCGAGGACAGCCTTGGGAGCGCTGTCAACCAGGTCCTTTGCTTCCTTGAGGCCCAGGGAAGTGATGGCGCGAACTTCCTTGATCACTGCGATCTTCTTGTCGCCGGCTGCTTCGAGGACGACGTCGAAGTCGGTCTTCTCTTCAACCTCTTCAGCAGCTGCGCCACCGGCGGGGCCGGCAACTGCAACAGCAGCAGCGGTAACTTCGAAGGTCTCTTCGAAGAGCTTGACGAACTCGGAGAGCTCGATGATGGTCAGTTCCTTGAAAGCTTCAATGAGCTCTTCGTTGCTGAGCTTCGCCATGGTAGGCGTCCTTCCTGTTGTGGTGTTCAGCGGCACGGGGCCGGGCATCACACCGGAGTCTGGTGGGGTGAAGAGACTTAGTTCTCTTCAGCTGCGGGAGCGTCAGCCGGGGCTTCAGCTTCTGCGGCAGGTGCTTCTTCAGCGGCAGGCGCCTCGGCAGCTGCCGGTGCACCGTTCTCTTCTTCAAGCTTGAGGCGCAGTGCGTCAATGATGCGTGCAGCGGCGGCGGCAGGGGCCTTGAGGACGCCTGCAACCTTGGCGAGCTGCAGCTCACGGGACTCGAGTGCTGCCAGTGCGGCAACCTCGCTGGCGTTCAGAGCCTTGCCCTCGAAGTAGCCGGTCTTGATGACGAGCTGCTTGTTGGTCTTGGCAAAATCCGTCAGGCTCTTGGCAGCGGCAACTGCGTCACCCTTGATGAACGCGATTGCAGTGGGGCCGGAGAGCTGGTCGTTGAATGCTTCAACGCCGGCTTCCTTGGCTGCAATGGCGGTCAGGGTGTTCTTGACGACCGCGAACTTGGTGTCCTGGCCGAGAGAAACACGCAGCTGCTTGAGCTGTGCAACGGTGAGCCCACGGTATTCGGTCAGGACAGCGGCGTTCGATTCCTTGAAATCGTTAGTGATCTCAGCTACTGCTGAAACCTTGGTAGGCGTTGCCATAACCCTCCTTCCGGGGATAGTGCCGGTATTCGACGGTCCCCGCTCAAGGTGAGCTAAAACTAAAAACGCCCCGCGCAGATGCACGGGGCTTGGCTCAACACGGATATCCCATGGAGCTGCTGCTTCGTTCACCTGCGCCGGCCGCCCTACGTTGAGGGTCCTTCGTCCAGAAATCCACTGCGCCTCCCGCGCACAACTGCAGAGTTGAGCCATGTTCGAGAGAGTGGATTTCCAACAACCGACGGTCTTTGGTCCTTCAAGTCTACGGGAGAGCCATCACTGCGCCAAATCGCGCCGTCAGCTGGTGCTTGTGCCCAGCTGCGGGAGTTCTTTCTGCCAGATGCCGGTGACCCCGGCCGTCTGGAACCCCAGCTGCTTGTTGACCGTCAGGAGGTACCGGTTTTCCGGCGCATTCCAGGTGTAGATGATCCGGGCATCCGGAAACTGTTCGGTGAGCCGTTCCATGTTTGCCACCTTGATCAGCAGGCCGAGCTTGTTTCCGCGGTGTTCCTGCAGCACCAGTGTGTCGTCCTGGAAGACAACATCGGCGCGGTGAGCCAGGACAGTGATGGTGGTCAGGCCCACAAGGGCGCCGGTGGCGAGGTGCTCGACGGCGGTGACCACCGTCCGCCGCCCCTGCGCGATGGCGACGTCTTCCGCTTCCCGGAGGATGCCGCCGTCGAACACCATGTCCTGCTCAACGGGCGCTTCCAAGGAGGGATCGACGTCGGCACCCGCCTGGTTCTCAAGGACGGCGACAGCTTCGAGCCATTGGTCAGGGCACCGGTCCGTCCAGTGGTGCAGCCGGTAGCGGCCGTTGTTGGCCTCTTCCGCTTCGGCCTGCAGATCCGCAACCAGCTTCGAATCCAGCGGCAGGGCGCAGGAGCTGAACTGTTCAATGTGTTGGAGCGTGTACCCGGTCTTCTGCGCGAACTCTACTTCGCGGCTCTCAAGCGGCACGAAGCCCTGGCCGGAACCGGGGACAAGCTGAGCCTTTTCGAACTCGTGAAGCGACGCACCCGGGTGGTTGGTGTCCACCAGGATCATGGTGCGCCCCTCTGCCCGGGCCAGCTGTTCGGCGGCCTGGAGCAGCCGCCTGCCCACGCCCTGGCGCTGGAATTCCGGCAGGATGTCCAGCGTGAACTCCGCGAGGTCCAGGTTGTCGGTGAGGGGCAAGGCGATGTCCACGGTGCCCACGATTTCGCCCTCCACTTTGGCCACCAGGATGAGCTGCCGCTCATAGGGGTCTTCAAATTCCAGGAGCTTTTCCAGCGGCTCGTAGGCGAGGTCGTCACTCCCCCAGGTCTGCATCCGGACCTTCCGGCCCACCTCGACGGCGGCAAGGAAGTCTGCGGCGTCCGGGGACTCGAGTGAGTCGGGGATCCAGAGCTGTTCGATCTTCACGTCTTTTGCCATTGGCGTCTTCATCCCAGCCGTTTCTGCCACTCACCTTCATAGCCGGCGGGCCTGAATCCAAGGGCAATATTTATGGCCAGCATATGTTGGTTTTCAATGGCATTCCACGTCAACACCGAACGCGCGGACGGCCACCTGTCCTGGGCGCGCCGGAGGTTCGCCAGTTTCACCAGGAGCCCGAGGCGGTGGCCGCGGTGGCCTCCGGCAACGAGCGTGTCCTGCTGGGCGATCGTGTCGGGGACCCCGGGCCGCCAGTTCAGGACGGTGTAGGCAACCAGCTCGCCCGTACTTAGGTGGAGGGCCGCCGTCACTGCCGACTGCACTCCGCCCCCGAGCAGCGTCCGTTCCTCCTCCCGCACGCGGGCGGCATCCCAGTCCTCGCCTTCCCAGTCCATGCCGGCGATGGGAACGTCCTCGGTCATCCTGGCCTTTAGCCGGGCGAAGGCGTCCACCAGGGTCTCCGGGCAGTGATCGTCCCAGCCGATAAGTCCGTAGCCTGCGGCCCGGGAAGAGGCTTCGGCCTCCAAATGGTCCAGCAGTTCCGGCGGCACCGGCAGCTCCAGGCGGCTGGATCGCTCAACCTGCTCCAGCTCGTAGCCGGAAGCGAGGGCAAAGGCTACGGCGGGGGCCGTCAGCGGCAGGGCACCCGCACCGGATTTGGCGGGCAGCAGGACAGCTCCGTCCGCATACTCCAGCGGGACCTCGTGATAGGCGTCCAGGGACGTCCTGCCCCGCTCCCGGGCTACGGTTTCGGCGTGTTCCCGGAGGATGCGTCCCAAACCCCGGCGCCGGTGGGCCGGGGAGACGAGGACGTCGATTCCGGCGGTGTGCGTGTTCTCGCGGAGCGGGAGCGTCACAGAGCAGAAGCCCACCGGTTCCCGGCCTAGCCTGGCAAGGTAAAACTGCCGCTCCTCGTACTCATTGCCCCGCCAGAACTCCACGGCTTCCGCCAGCGTGGGGCAGCGGTCCAGGTTGCCCCACAGCTCCAGTTCGTGGGCCACACGCATGGCATGGCACACCTTGAAGTCGGCAGTTGCCTCCCGGGCGCCTGCCACCATTCCGCTGCCAGGTGCCAGGAGGACGTCGACGGCGGAAATCGTGAGGGCATCGGGCGTCCCCGGGACGCCATCCAACTCCGGTCCGGCCATTTCTACAGCTTAGGCACAACGCAACCCTTCCGGGACGGACGCTTAAAACACAACCGCCCGGCACAGGTGCCGGGCGGTTGTGTTGGCTGCGGACGGGTCCGCAGCCAGAAGTTCAGGTGAGGATTTAGGCCTCGGTCAGAACCTTGGTGACGTTCGGGTCAACGGAGATGCCGGGACCGAACGTGGTGGCGACAGTAGCCTTCTGGATGTAACGGCCCTTGGAAGCGGACGGCTTCAGGCGAAGCACCTCTTCCAGCGCTGCTGCGTAGTTCTCGGCCAGCTTGACGGCGTCGAAGGACACCTTGCCGATGATGAAGTGCAGGTTGGAGTGCTTGTCGACGCGGAAGTCGATCTTTCCACCCTTGATGTCGTTGACGGCCTTGGTGACGTCAGGGGTCACGGTGCCCGTCTTCGGGTTCGGCATCAGGTTACGCGGACCCAGGACCTTACCGAGGCGGCCAACCTTGCCCATGAGGTCAGGGGTGGCGACGGCGGCGTCGAAGTCGGTCCAGCCGGCCGCGATCTTTTCGATCAGGTCATCGGAACCAACGAAGTCGGCGCCGGCGGCGATTGCAGCCTCAGCCTTGTCGCCGGTGGCGAACACCAGGACGCGGGCGGTCTTACCGGTGCCGTGGGGCAGGTTGACCGTGCCGCGGACCATCTGGTCAGCCTTGCGGGGGTCGACGCCGAGGCGGAATGCAACCTCTACGGTGGCATCGAACTTGGACGGGTTGGTGTCCTTGGCGAGGGTTACTGCCTCGAACGGCGCGTAGAACTTCTCCGCGTCGATCTTGGCGGCTGCTGCCTCATATGCTTTGCTGCGCTTTGCCATGCTGCTTGTTTCTCCTTGTGCAGTTGTGGTCTGCGGACCGCGCTGGGCCCTGCCACAGTTGGTGAGCGGACTCGTTATCCGTGCCCGGTTCCCAACATTTCTATGTAGGTGGTGCCGGTCGTCCCGGCGGTGCCGCCCGTCGTCGTGATCGGTTTCCCGAGCCCGACGCCAAGGCGACGGAAGCGACTAGCCTTCGACGGTGATACCCATGGAGCGGGCGGTGCCGGCGATGATTTTCGCGGCGCCTTCGAGGCTGGTGGCGTTGAGGTCTTCCATCTTGGTGGAAGCAATCTCGTTGACCTGGGCCTGGGTCAGCTTGGCAACCTTGACGGTGTGCGGGGTAGCTGAACCCTTGGCGACGCCTGCAGCCTTCTTGATGAGCTCTGCAGCCGGCGGTGTCTTGGTGATGAACGTAAAGGAACGGTCCTCGTAGACCGTGATTTCCACGGGGATGACGTTTCCGCGCTGGGCTTCCGTCGCAGCGTTGTACGCCTTGCAGAATTCCATGATGTTGACACCGTGCTGGCCAAGCGCAGGACCGATCGGCGGAGCCGGGTTAGCGGCACCTGCCTGGATCTGCAGCTTGATGAGGCCGGTGACCTTCTTCTTGGGAGCCAATGTAGGGTCCTTCTCTCAATAACGTCCTGGGGCACAGGAGCGTGCCTCAGGTTTTTGGCCGCCATGGCGAGGCGGCCGGCCGTTCCGGTGCCGCTAAGCGGGCAGCGCCGGGACGAATTCTTTGGATAATCAGATCTTGGTGACCTGGTTGAACGCCAGGGTGACCGGGGTTTCGCGCTCGAAGATGGAAACCAGCACCACGAGGGTCTGGGATTCGACCTTGATCTCGGAGATCGTGGCGGGAAGGGTCTCGAAGGGGCCCTCCTTGACGATGACCGACTCGCCGACCTCGAAGTCAACGTCCACCGGAGCCTGGTTCTGCTTGTTGACCGGCTTGCCCTTCTCGGCCTGCTCTTCCTCGAAGACGGGGGCGAGCATGGAGAAGACCTCATCAAGGCGCAGCGGCACCGGGTTGTGGGCGTTGCCCACGAAGCCGGTAACGCCGGGGGTGTGCCGGACGGCGCCCCAGGAGGCGTCGGTCAGGTCCATGCGGACCAGCACGTAGCCCGGGATGCGGACGCGGTTGATCACCTTGCGCTGAGCGTTCTTGATCTCAACGACTTCTTCCATCGGGACCTGGATCTCGAAGATGTAATCTTCCATGTCCAGGGTCTGGATGCGGGTTTCCAGGTTGGCCTTCACGCGGTTTTCGTAACCTGCGTAGGAGTGGATGACGTACCAGTCACCTTCCTGGCGGCGCAGCTTGGCCTTGAACTCTTCTGCGGGGTCTACCTCGGCCTTGGCGGCGGCAGCGGCGAGGGCGTCGGTGGACTGTCCCTCGGAGCCGGCCTCGTCATCGGCCTCTGCGTCGAAGTCATCGGAATCGGCGTCATCGGATTCGGGCGCGGAGGATTCAACCCCAGACTCGTCACCGGCTTCTGCCGTGATGTCCGCGGACTCTTCCAGCTCAGTCTCGGTTACCTCGAGCTCCTGCTCAGACACTTGGTCTCCTGCTTCCTCATTGCCTAACATGCCTATTTAAATGGCTCAATTCCGCACACCGGGTGTTTCCCTCCGGATTCCCGGATGGAACACACAGCCTGCGGACGGTGCAGCCTTAGCTGTCCGTGGGGCCTTTACCGCCGAAGAGCCAGCCGACGGCGGATCCGAAGCCAATGTCCAGCAGGCTGACGATGACCATCATGATGCCTACGAACACCAGCACCACGAGTGTGTAATTAATCAGTTCCTTGCGGGTTGGTGCAACAACCTTCTTCAGCTCGCCGATGATCTGGCGGACAAAGAGTGCAATACGGGCGAAGAAGTTTGCCTTGGCGTCCTTCTTAGCTGGGCGGCCCTTGGAGCTGCTGGCAGCTGTTTCGGTCACCTGGTCCTCGCTCATCTTTGCAATGTTGGATTACCCGGCCCTGATCAGAACCATGGTTGCTGCGCTTGCCCCGGATTTTCGCCCGGGGCAGCTTGCGCAGGGCAGACAGGACTCGAACCTGCAACCTGCGGTTTTGGAGACCGCTGCGCTACCAATTGCGCCACTACCCTATGGAGTGAATTCCACTCTCCGATGACGAACCGCCAGCTGCACTGGGGCGCACGTCATCATCCGTGTTTCAACACCGGTGAACCAGTCTACGCAACAACTTCGCGTTCGTCGAACCGGCCCGTTTCCGGCCCCCGACTGCTGCCCCTGGCTGACATTGACCGGAACAGTCACAAATCAAAACGGGCAACCCGGAGGGTCCGCTGAACAGCATAGAGTAGAACTCGTCGAATCCCACATTCCAGCCGCCAGGCTGCAAGCGAAGAACGGACCTGCCATGTCTGCCGCCCGCGTTTCCCAGCGCATTTCCGCCATTGCCGAATCCGCAACCCTCGCCGTTGATGCCAAGGCGAAGGCGCTGAAGGCAGCAGGCCGGCCGGTCATTGGTTTCGGCGCGGGTGAACCCGACTTTCCCACCCCGGACTACATCGTCCAGGCCGCCATTGAGGCGGCGGGCCAGCCGAAATACCACCGCTACTCCCCCGCCGGCGGGCTGCCCGAACTGAAGAAGGCCATCGCCGAGAAGACCCAGCGCGACTCCGGCTACGCCGTGGACCCTTCCCAGGTGCTGGTGACCAACGGCGGCAAGCAGGCCGTCTACAACACCTTCGCCACCCTGGTGGACCCGGGTGACGAGGTCATTGTTCCCACTCCATTCTGGACCACCTACCCGGAAGCCATCCGGCTTGCCGGTGGCGTGCCCGTGGAGGTCTTCGCCGGCCCGGAGCAGGACTACCTAGTCACTGTTGAACAGCTTGAGGCGGCTGTCACGGACAAAACGAAGATCCTGCTTTTCGTCTCGCCGTCCAACCCAACCGGCTCGGTCTACTCGCCGGAGCAGGTTGCCGAGATCGGCAAATGGGCGGCGTCAAAGGGCCTGTGGGTGGTCACCGACGAGATCTACGAGCACCTGACGTACGACGGCGTTCCCTTCACCTCGATCGCGACCGCCGCCCCTGAGCTGGGCGACAAGGTCGTCATCCTCAACGGCGTCGCGAAGACTTACGCCATGACCGGCTGGCGCGTGGGCTGGATGATCGGCCCGGCCGATGTCATCAAGGCAGCCACCAACCTCCAGTCACACGCAACGTCCAATGTCTCCAACATCATGCAGATCGCCGCCCTGGCCGCCGTTTCCGGTCCCCTGACCGCCGTCGACGAGATGAAGGTGGCGTTTGACCGCCGACGCAAGGCCATCGTTGCGGGCCTGAACGCCATCGACGGGGTGGAATGCCCGACGCCGAAAGGCGCCTTCTACGTCTACGCGGACGTCCGCGCGCTGCTGGGGAAGGAATTCCCGACGGCGTCCGGCACCGCCACGCCGCAGACCTCCGCTGAGCTGGCGGCACTGATCCTGGACGAGGTCGAGGTGGCAGTGGTTCCGGGTGAGGCCTTCGGCCCCTCCGGCTTCCTGCGCCTTTCGTACGCACTGGGCGACGATGACCTCGCCACCGGTGTGCAGCGCCTGCAGGACTTCCTGGGCAAGGCCCAGTAGGCACCCTCTCTCACTTAACGCGGGAAAAACCGGAGCGCTCTATCACTCCCTCCAGGAGAGTGAGAGAGCGTTCGGGTTTAAGGCGCATCAAGTGAGAGAGCGTTGCGTGGGGGTTAGAGGAGGCGGCGTTCGGCGGCCCACTTGGTCAGCTCGTGCCGGCTGGACAACTGGAGTTTGCGGAGTACTGCCGAGACGTGGGTTTCCACGGTCTTGATGCTGATGAAAAGCTCCTTGGCC
Source organism: Arthrobacter sp. PGP41 (assembly GCF_002953935.1). Lineage (NCBI taxonomy): Bacteria > Bacillati > Actinomycetota > Actinomycetes > Micrococcales > Micrococcaceae > Arthrobacter > Arthrobacter sp. PGP41. The sequence continues at coordinate 3,145,163 of NZ_CP026514.1, forward strand.
ACCTCCTTGTAGCTGTAGCCGCGGGCGATGAGGCGCATCACCTCGAGCTCCCGCGCGGAGAGCCTGTCCAGCTCGTCATCCGCGATGTCGGCCGGGGCGGTGCCGAAGGCGTCCAGGACAAAGCCGGCCAGCCGCGGCGAGAAGACGGCGTCTCCTCCGGCCACCCGATATACGGCGTCGGTTATTTCGGCCCCGGAGATGGTCTTGGTGACGTAGCCCCGGGCTCCAGCCCGGATGACCGCCACCACGTCCTCCGCCGCGTCCGAGACGCTGAGCGCCAGGAACCTCGTAGTGGACAGCAGTGCCGCCGAGCCGGCGATCACTTCGCGGCCGCCGCCGCCGAGGCCGCCCGGCAGGTGGACGTCGAGCAGCACCACGTCCGGCCGTTCCTGCGCTATCACGGCGATGGCCTGCTCCACGGTGGCGGCCTCGCCCACAATCTGGACGCTCGGATCGAGGTCGGCCTTCAGGCCTGAACGGAAGATCGCGTGATCATCCACGAGCACCACCCGGACAGACTGTGTGGCGCGGTTGGTCCCGTTGCCGGCTCCCTGTGCTGTGTTCATGGTTTGCCTTCCGTGTACTGCGGTTGCTTCTCCGCCTGCGCGGCCGGGAACCCCAGCCGGACTTCCGTGCCTTCACTGGTGCTGGTGATGGTGGCCGAGCCTCCGTGCCGGTTCATCCGGCCGATGATGGACTCCCGCACGCCCAGCCGGTCTTCGGGGACGTCCTGGAGTTCGAAGCCGGGACCCCGGTCCTTGATGAACACTTCGGCCCGCCCGCGGGTGGCCTCAAGATAGACCGATACCGCGCCGCCGCCGTGCCGCGACGCGTTAAGCATTGCCTCACGGCTGGCCTGGATCAGCGCCTCATGCCCCTCGGTGACCTCGGTGTCTCCCACGCTGACCACCTCCACTGCGTTCCCCAGCAGGTCCTCCACTTCCCCGGCGACCGCCTTGATCCGGTCCGAGAGCAGCCCGGAGTCCTTTCCGGGGTCGCCGAATAGCCAGCCCCGGAGTTCCCGCTCCTGCGCGCGGGCCAGGCGGACGACGTCGTGCTCGTTGGCGGCGCGCCGCTGGATGAGTGCCAGCGTCTGCAGGACCGAGTCGTGAAGGTGTGCCGCGATTTCCGCGCGTTCGGTCTCGCGGATCCTGCCGGCGCGTTCAGCTTCGAGGTCGCGCCAGAACTTCAGCGCCCACGGCAGCAGGACCAGCACCACCCCGCCGAGGACGGCCACGGATGCCAGCAGCGCCAGCCAGGTCTGCTCCCAGGAACCGGAGCCGGACACCATCACCAGGACGCCCGCCACCACCAACGCCAAGCCGGCGGCGAGCCGGGCCCAGCCGCCCGCTTGGTTTGCTTTGGTCTTGTCCACCAGCCCGGCCCGGCGGGTCTCATCAAGCTGCATCCAGGCGATGGAGGCCCCGCCCAGGACCGCGGCCGCGGGGATGATGGTCCCCAAGGGAACGTCCACGCCCAGCAGTTGGGCGCTCAGGATGCCCGCCACCAGGAGCAGCCCGGCACCGAGCAGGATCTCCTTGCCGTACCGCATCTCGCGGAACCGGAACCAGGGTGCCGGCACCTCCTCCGCGGCCAGTCCTGCTCCTGCAACCATGCCGGGGCCGGCGTTAGCCGACGGCGTGCCCATACCGGCGCCGGCGGGAGAACCGCCCGGGGAGCCGCCGGCAGGAACGCCTTTGAAGGGATCCACCGTAGTCCCGGCCGGCAAGGGCTTGAGGCTCACGGCAGGAGCAATGGGCGACGCCGGCCGCCGTCCCTGCCGCCGGGCGCTTTCGTAAGCGGTGGGCACCATGATCCAGAGCCAGGCGTAGAACACGACGCCGGCACCTCCGGCAAGGGACGCCAGGACCATCCCCACACGCACAGTGTTCACCGGCAGCCCAAGATGCGCGGCGAGGCCTGAACAGACCCCCGCAATGAAGCGGTCGCTGCTCCGGACCAGCGGCGGGCGGGCAGGCGCGGATGTCATGGTTCAATCCAAGCACGGATCAGGGTCTCCCGGACCCGGTTCGCACGGGAACCGGGGGCCCCTCAGGGAAGGCTCAGGGTGTCCCCCAGTAGAGCGGCCCAGCCGGGGGCGGCACGATCGAAGTATGAACTCGCTAACCCCAAACCCCCATGACGGCACGCCGGAAGATCCCCCAGCCAGCCCGGAAAAGGAGAATCCCACAGAGCCCCTCCCCAGGCGCGGGAACCCCATTCAGCCCCTGGTTCTGCCTCCTTCTGCCTCCGCATCGCCGCAGGATTCCGCAAGCCCGGGCCCAGCGCATGAACCAGTCTTCGAAACTGCGCAGGAGTCCGCCCAGGACTATCCGCATGGTCACCGGTCCCAGGGCCCTCCGCAGCCGGAAACTCCTGGCGGCGGCAGCTACTCCTATGCCGGAGTCCCGGACCAGCAGACCGACTTCTTCGGCTGGGTCCGCAGCCAGGGAATCAGCCGCGGCCAGGACCGCTGGGTGGGGGGCGTTTCCAGCGGCATCGCGCAGCGTATGGGAATCGACCCGTTGATTGTCCGCGGCGTCTTCATCATCCTTGCCCTCTTCGCCGGGATCGGCGTGCTTCTCTACGGACTTGCCTGGGCCTTCTTGCCTGAGCCCGACGGGCGCATCCACGTCCAGGAAGCCGGCGCGGGGCGCTGGACCACCGGGATGACGGGTTCACTGATCACGGTGGTGGCAGGATTCAGCGGGCTCGGCAACGGCTTCTGGGGCTGGGGCAACCGGGGTGTTGGCCCCTTCCTGTGGTCCCTGTTGTGGGTCGGCGGTGCCATCTACCTGGTGTACTACCTGGTGCAGCGCAACAAAACAGCCCCAGGCACGCCGGCCAGTGCAGCTACGGCCGGCGCGGCTGCCTACCCAGCGGGGACGTCCACTCCAACTACCCCGCCGTACTCAGACGTCGCAGGCAGCGGCCCGTTTGCCGGCAACCCCTACGGCGGGACTGTCGGTGGCACCGGAGCTGGTGCCGGGAGCGGTTCCGGCAGCGGTGGATGGGGCAGCGGTGGATACAGCGGCGGCCGGCCGTCGCCGGTTCCGCCCCCCGCTCCCAGGGTGCGCGCCGCAGGTCCCGGAACTCCCGCCGTCGCAATCGCTGCAGGCAGTGCGCTGCTGGTGGGCGCTGGCCTGAAAGCCCTGGACCTCACCAACGTCATCGACCTCGGCAACTCCGCCAACGCGGTTGCCTGGGCCAGCGCGGCAGCCGTCCTGGGCATTTGCATCCTCATTCTTGGCCTCCGCGGCCGGACCGCCGGCATCCTCTCGTTCTTTGCCGTGGCGGCCCTGATCACAGGAGGAATCTTCAATGTGGTGGGCAACAACGGAGACCGCGTCCGCTTCCAGCACGTTGACTGGGCACCGACGAGCATCGAGCAGGCCAGCGGCGGATTCGACATCACGGCCGGCAGCGGAACCGTTGACCTTACGGCTATGCCCCTGGATACCCCGCTCACCTCGGAGGTCCGCGTCCCCCTGGACATCACCGCCAGCAACGTCACAGTGATCATCCCGGGCGAGGTGCCCGTGGACATCAAGGCGGACATGACCCTCGGCAACCTGAACGAACGCGGGAACCAGCGGGGCGGCATCACCACCCGGCAGGGCAGCTACAACACCGACAAGCCCGGCAGCCACCTGGTGATCCAGATCAACGGCACCGTCAGCAACGTCACCATCCAGGAAGGCAAGTGACATGAGCAGCCAAACTACGGGCCCAAACCCGTACATTCCGGATCCGCATGCACAGGGAAGCACGACGGCGGCAGGCGCCTCTCCTGCCCCATCTTCCGGGGCACGCGTGGGAACCATCGTCTGGGGCCTGATCGTCCTGGCCCTCGCCGCACTGATCATCATCGCCCAACTGGGCATCGTCGCCCTCAACGGAACCTACGTCCTGATCGGACTCATGATCGGGGCAGGCGCGGCCCTGGTGCTCGGCGGCCTCCTCTCCGCCCGGAAACGTGACAACGGCCCAACAACACGGAAGTCTTGAACCATGGACAAGTTTTTCAGCATCGTCAGGGGCCTCGGCCTGAAACGCGGACCGGAACGGTGGCTTGGAGGCGTACTGGGAGGAATCGCGGCCAAGCTCAACGTGGACGTTGCTTTCGTCCGCATCGCGTTCCTGGTTTTCTGCCTGCTCCCCGGCCCGGCCGTCATCTTCTACCTCCTGGCCTGGGTGATCCTGCCGGACCAGAAGGACGTCATCCCGCTCCAGGTATTCCTCGAGCGGCGGTCCCTGAACCGTCCCTGACAACAGCACTACAAGGCCCCCGCTCCAGCTGCACCGGAGCGGGGGCTTTGTGTAACCAGTTTGTGTCGTACCCCACACACGCCACTAGAATCTATGTGAGCTCAGCGTGGCGCTCTGCCTGTAAACCCTCTCCCCAGGATTTGAGCGAGACATGAAAATCGGAATTCTTACCAGCGGTGGCGACTGCCCCGGCCTGAATGCGGTCATCCGCGGCGCGGTCCTCAAAGGTATTGCCATCCACGGCCACGAGTTCGTCGGCTTCCTCGACGGCTGGCGCGGCGTCGTTGAGGGCGACATCATCGATATCCCCCGGACCATGGTCCGCGGCATCGCCAAGCAGGGCGGCACCATCCTGGGCACCTCACGTACCAATCCGTTCGAAAACGGTGGCGGTCCCGAGGTCATCAAAGCCCACATGGACCGGCTGGGAATTGATGCCATCATCGCCATCGGAGGTGAGGGAACGCTCGCTGCGGCGAAGCGCCTCACGGACGCAGGCCTGAAGATCGTCGGCGTGCCCAAGACGGTGGACAACGACCTTGATGCCACGGACTACACGTTCGGCTTCGACACCGCTGTGCAGATCGCCACCGAAGCGATCGACCGCCTCCGCACCACCGGTGAGTCCCACCACCGCTGCATGATTGCCGAAGTCATGGGCAGGCACGTCGGCTGGATCGCCCTCCACGCCGGCATGGCCGCCGGTGCGCACGCCATCCTCATCCCGGAGCAGAAGGTCAGCATCGAGCAGATCACCGAGTGGGTGAAGGAAGCCCATTCCCGCGGCCGTGCGCCGTTGGTGGTGGTGGCGGAAGGTTTCGTCCCGGAGCACATGGAGACCCCGCATTCCGAGCGCGGCCTGGACACCTTCGGCCGCCCCCGCCTGGGCGGCATCGCGGACCAACTCGCCCCGGAACTGGAAGCCCGGACCGGCATCGAAACCCGCGCCACCATCCTGGGCCACATCCAGCGCGGCGGCGTGCCGTCCGCCTTCGACCGCGTCCTGGCCACCCGACTGGGCATGGCGGCCATCGACTCCGTGGTGGAAGGCTACTGGGGCACCATGGTGGCGCTCAAGGGAACGGACATAGAGCACGTGGGCTTCCAGGATGCGCTCGGACAGCTCAAGACCGTCCCGCAGAAACGCTACGACGAAGCCGCCGTCCTGTTCGGCTGAGTTGTCGCCGGGAGGCCAGGTCCTCCCCTGCTGCCGTGGCGTCCTGTTCTGCGGCGCGCGCTGCCCGCCCTAGGCTGGAGGCATGACACTTGACCCCGGTTCCGCAGCCATCATCCAGCTCGCGTGGGCCCGGCACCTGGGACTAGAGGACGACGCCTTCGGATCCGCCCTGGCGTCCGGGGAACGGATCGTCCGCGCGGACGACAATGCCCGGACGGTGGAGTTTGTCCGGCTTTTTGGCAGCTCTGCCCTGGTGGGCCCTCAGTGGGTCATCGACGCCGCGGAGGGCATCGCCGACGAAGAGATGGCCCAGCATGTAACGCTCATGACGCTGACGCGGTCCCACGGCGGCCATGGGATGGGCGCCGCAGCCCTGTTCTTCGCGGACGACCTCCCCCTGAAGCAGCCCCCGGAAGAGATGACTGTTTCACACGGCAACCCGGAGGCCATCGAACTGGAGGGCAACTGCCCGCCGGACGACGTCAACGAGGTGGGCCTGTCGGACCTCGAAAACCGTTACACGATCGTCCACGAGGTGGAGGGCCGCCGCGTGCCGCTTGCCTGCGGAGCCTATTCCGAGTGGGAGGGCCTGCTGGCCCACTTGGGTGTCCTGGTGGATCCGGCATGGCGGCGACGGGGCCTGGGGACGCTGGCCGCTTCCATCGCGGCGCACGAGGCGCTGGCCGCGGGGCTTACGCTGCAATGGCGGACGGACGTCAGCAACACCGGAGCCCTGGCGCTGGCCCGGAATCTCGGCCTGTCAGCCGGCGGAATCCAGACCAGCGTCCACCTTGGCTGACCCCGGGATTGCCGCGCCAGGTCCGGTGAGGGCCACCGGGTCCTCCTCGGCCAGGTTGTGATCTGCCGGACGCGACCCGGTGGCACTAGCCCAGGAGATCCGTGATCTCCTGGCGGGCGAACATTTGGGCTGCTGCGCGGGCGGACGGCGAACCTGCGTCCGGATCGGCGCCGGCGTCGAGCAGGACCCGGGCAACGTCGGTGTAACCCTTGAATGCGGCCCCGGCGAGCGGTGTCTGGCCCCGGTCGTTCGCGGAGTTGGCATCGGCACCGTGTTTCAGGAGGAGCTGAACGGTCTCCGCGTGGCCGTGGTAGGCGGCCAGCATGAGCAGCGAATCCCCGGCCGCATTGGTCAAGGTGGCGGGAGCGCCGGCGTCGAGATACGCACGCAACAGTGCAGTCTCCCCCTCCCGTGCCGCCTGGAAGAGCGTCTGCGCCAGGGCCAGCGTCTCGTCGTCGGGCGCTGCGCCGCGTGGTGCTGTGCTGGACGGCGCTGTTCTGGTTTCGGCGTCTTCGGTCATGAGCGTGGCCCCCTGAGGAATCCGGTCTGGCGCCCCACCACCTGGCCGGCGTCGGGGGCAACGATGAGTTCCTGGGCAGCGGGGTACGGCTCGTCGCCGTCCAGGACCGTCAGTATCTCATCGGGGGCAACCGAACGCTTTATGACTGCCAGGGCAACCGGGCCCATCTCATAATGCTGCGCCACGGATGTAACGGTCCCCACTTTCCGCTCCCCCGCCAGCACGGGGCTGCCGGCCTGGGGCAGCGTGTGCTGGGAGCCGTCCAGCTGGAGGAAGACGAGCCGCCGGGGCGGGTGGCCCAGATTGTGCACCCGCGCGATGGTTTCCTGTCCTTTGTAGCAGCCCTTGGCCAGGTGCACGGCGGTCCGCAGGAGGTCCAGCTCGTGCGGAATGGTCTTGTCGTCCGTCTCGGCCCCGATCCGGGGACGCCAGGCGGCCACGCGCAGCGCCTCGGCGGCAAGGACGCCTGCAAGGGGGCGCTCTCCCACTGTCCGCTCCAGCTCGTCGGCCGGCACCAGGTACTCGAACCACGGCCGGTCCAGGCCGGGGTGGCCCGACTCCGGGACAGTGGCGTAGGAGTAGCCGCCCGCCCCCACGTGCGGCCACGGGTCCTGCCAGGCCAGCAGACCGGACCATTCGGGCACAGCCTTCGTGCTGCCGACCACGGCCCAGTCCGCGGAGGCATCCGCGATATCCACCCGCAGCGTGAACTTCATCCTGTTGAGGAACTCTGCCAGCGGGGCGGCTTCGGCGGCCTCGACGATCAGCCAGGTGGTGCCGCCGTCGTCAATGACCCGGGCGTCGAAATCGATCCGGCCCTGCACGCTCAGAAGGAGCAGTTCGCTGGACTCGCCCGGCTGCAGGCCTGTGACCTGCTGCGAGGAGAGGGTGTTGAGCCAGCTGAGGCGGTCCGGACCTGTCACTGTCACGACGCCGCGGGAGGAGAGGTCGACGACGGCGGTTCCGGCCGCGAGGGCGCGCTGCTCGCGGAGGGGCTCACCGTAGTGGGCGGCAACACCGGCGTCGGCACCGGCCGCCTCGACGGCGCCAGGGCGCGACAGCAGGGGGCTGGGAGTAGTCATATGTAGTAGAAGTCCTTGGGGCTCGGCGGTATTCCGGATTCTTGCAAATCGACGCGGGATTCGGCCGCCTGCACCCTCGGCGCGGAAGGACGGGTAGGGGTCAGGAGACCTTTTTCAGGAAGGCCGAGGCGTGCGCTTCCAGGCCCTTTCCTTCCTTGCCGCCAACGGCCACGTCCCAGCGCCACAGGAGGTTCCCGTCTACCAGGCCGAAGATGCGCGTGGCGGCGCTGTAGTCCTTGGAATGGCTGCCGCGCATCACCATATCCGTGGTGAGCTGGATCTGCGGGCCCTTGATCTGCCCGTAGTAGAGCTCGGAAATGCCGCCGGGGTGCGAAATGGACACCGAGATGTCGAACCCGCCCTCGCTGTTGCGCAGGGCCTCCACTTCGTCGGCACTCTTCAGCGCCGGAACGATGTCCGCGGGGATCAGGCCCGGGCCGCCGTCGGCATCAAGCTGCTTGCGCTCCAGCGCCCAGAAGCCGGTCTCGACGGTGAGCGGCCGCAGGCGCGTGCCGTCGTCGTCCGTCAGCCAGCTCTCCGCGCGGTACTGAAGGTACGGCAGCCCGTTGTGGGTGAAGGACACGTGCTGCAGGAAATGCTCCGAGTCCTCGTCCCCGCTGCCGAGGCGGCCGCGGCCTTCCCACTCACCAATGAGCCAGGAAAGCGGAACAAGTTCGGGAGTCAGGTCTGTGGGAATCTCAATGGGCACTGCGATTACCTCGGGAAACGGCTAGCTCCGGAAAAGGGGACTACTTCTGGCCTTTGAACAGGCGGTAGACCACGAAGCCGGCAAACCAGGCCATGGCGAGGCTGGCGATGCCGAGCAGGACAAGGAAGAAGATTTCAAAAGCAAGTACGGACATGGTGCCATCCTAACGCGTTAGTAGATGAGAAGTTTGTCTATGAAGTAGGCCAGGGAACCCACCGCGGAGACAGGAGCTAGGCCCATGCTAAGGGCTGCCTGGATGTTAAGGGGTGCACCGCGAAGCGTGACGAGCCGCCGGAAGCTTGCCAGTACTGCACCAACCACTACGCCGAAGATGGCGGCCGGCAGGACGGCTATGTCCGAGAACACCAGTCCGGCAAGGGGCCCGGCAAGGCCGGCCAGCACGATTCCAAGGGGCGCCACCACGCTGTCCGGCCAGCGGATCAGCCCGGCCAGCAGGGCAACTGCGGCACTGATGGCCGCCACCAGGAGCATCTCCCGGACACCGTTGAACCGCGCACCCGCTATCCAACCGGAGCCCAGGCAGGCGAGCAGCACGCCTACGCAGCATCCCAGCGTGGATTCCAGCCGCTGCGCCTGCCCGGTTCCGCGGATCAACTGCACCACAAAGACCGCGATCATGCCCAGGGCGATGAAGGCGGGGGTCCAGTCCAGGTACCCGGGAGCGGGAGCCAGGCCGGCACCGAGCGCGGCTCCGGCGCCTGGCACGGCAATCACTGCTGCCAGGGTCTTCTTGGCAGGAATACGGAGAAAGTGCGGCCAGCCGACGCCGATGGCGGCGGCGGTGGCCACCGCCACGCCTACGAGCACCTCGCGGGACGTATAGACGCCGGCAATGATCGCGGCCAGGCCGGCCATTCCCACCACGCCGATGGTCCACGAGCCCAAGGGCCGCGCAGGAGCCTGCAGTTCCGCCGTCATGCGGAACCCGGCCTGGACTTAGTTTCTGCACTCACTGCGCTGCAATCCCATCCTGGCGGCGACCTGGAAAGGCGGGCCGCCCTTCGCGGAGGGCGTCGGGGCCCTTGGCTCAATCCTGCCTTATATGAACGGCATATGTCGCAAAACGTCCCCTCATCCGGGCCGAATCCATGGTTGCGAAGGCACCGCCGGGTATACTCAAAGCTCAGCTACGCTCCCTGCTGAGGTTGCCGGCCGGCGCCCTGAACAATGGCCGGAGACCCGAGCAGGAAGCCAGTACCGGCCGGTGGAAACCCGGTTCAGTCGCCCAATGATGCGCGGACGGCCCTTGGAGGAACAATGTCGCACATCCTGCTCTTGACGAACAGCCCTGGCTCTTCGGTGGACATCCTGCCCGCCCTGGAATTGCTGAACCACCGGGTCCACATCCTCCCTGCCGAGCCCACCGCGCTGCTGGAGACGGACCCCTGCGACATCGTGCTGCTGGATGCCCGCAAGGACCTGGTGGGCGCCCGCTCCCTCACCCAGCTGCTCAAGGCCACCGGCCTGAGCGCGCCCCTGGTACTGATCCTGACCGAAGGCGGAATGGCGGCTGTTTCCTCGGCCTGGGCCGTGGACGACATCGTGCTGGACTCCGCCGGGCCTGCTGAAGTGGAAGCCCGGATCAGGCTGTCTGTTGCCCGCGCCGTCCCGGACCAGGAGGACACGCCGACGGAGATCCGGGCCGCCGGCGTAGTCATCGACGAAGCGAGCTACACCGCCCGCGTGAACGGCGCACCGCTCAACCTGACCTTCAAGGAATTCGAGCTGCTGAAGTACCTGGCGCAGCACCCCGGCCGCGTTTTCACCCGCCAGCAGCTGCTCACCGAAGTGTGGGGCTACGACTACTACGGCGGCACCCGCACCGTGGATGTCCACGTCCGCCGCCTACGGGCGAAGCTGGGCGCCGATCACGAGAACCTCATCAGCACCGTGCGCAACGTGGGCTACCGCCTGACCTTGGTGCGGCAGCAGGAGGATGAGCTCACCGAGGCCTGAGCGCCGGAGCCGCTTCCCGTATAGCCTTGCCTCATGACTCCAGCGCACCCAGAGAAGTGGCCCGTCCATGCTGAACGGGGCGCGGTTGACCAGCAGCTGCTGAAGGACTGCCGGGACCTCCTGACCGCGGCAGAGGAATCGGACGGTAATCCTTCCATTTCGGAGCAGACCCAGGTGACCATGCGCGCCGGCGATTCGGCGGAGCACTCGGTGCTCACCCTGGCGCTGTATGCCCCTGACGAGGACTCTGATCCCGCCAGCGGGCAGGACCTGGCCGGATTTGCCGTGGTGGTGGAATCCCCCGACGGCACCGGAGTGCTGGAGATCGCCGTCCACCCCAGCTACCGGAACCAGGGCGTGGCAGACCGCCTGGTGGGTGCCCTTCAGGACAGCCGCGGCCTAAACGGATTGAAGGCGTGGTCCCACGGCAACCACGAGGCCGCCGCGGAACTGGCTGCCCGCTACGGTTTCGGGCCGGTGCGTGAGCTTTGGAAGATGAGGATGACGACGGCGGGGGCGGACCTTCCCGAGGCCGTCCTGCCGGAGGGCGTGTCAATCCGCGCCTTTGTTCCCGGGCAGGATGAGGAAGCCTGGCTGGCCGTCAACCGGGCCGCCTTCGCCCACCACCCCGAACAGGGCAGCCTTACCCGGGCCGACCTTGAGGCGCGCATGGCCGAGGACTGGTTCAACCCTGAAGGCTTCCTGCTGGCCGAGGATCGGCAGGGCAGGCTGCTGGGTTTCCACTGGACCAAGGTCCACCCCAAGCACGGACCCCACCCGGCCATCGGCGAGGTGTACGCGGTGGGTGTTGCCCCTGAAGCGCAGGGCATGGGCCTTGGCAAGGCCCTTACCCTGGCCGGCATCAGGTACCTGCAGGACCTGGGGCTGCACGCCGTCATGCTTTACACCGATGCCGACAACGTCCCCGCAGTTTCGCTGTACCGGCGGCTGGGGTTCACCCGTTGGGACATGGACGTAATGTACGGGCCGGTGGCAGCCGGTTAGTCCTGCAGGCGGTTCATGAAGGTGGGGCCGGAAATCCGCGGTCTTGGGCCAGCTGAATGCTTGTAAGGTTGAAGCAGGACCGCGCAGGCCGGAAGCGCCAGCATCAACCGCCAGGTAAAGGAGATGCCATGAACCCGGAACCTTCCGGATCAGCCACGTCACAGGATGTTGCCGTGCCGGTGCGTGCCCGCTTCGGTTCCTCTGAGGTTCCGGCGTCGCGCGCCACCCAGGACCGCATTGACATCCCCGAATTCGCGCCGAACCTGCAGCCGGAGGGCGACATCCGGCCGGACCGCTTCCTGGACCGGGAGCTGAGCTGGCTCAGCTTCAACTCCCGCGTGCTGGAACTGGCCGAGGACGCCACCCTCCACCTCCTGGAGCGCGTCAGCTTCCTGTCGATCTTCGCCTCCAACCTGGACGAGTTCTTTATGGTGCGGGTAGCCGGCCTCAAACGGCGCATCGCCACCGGCCTGGCCGTCCCCTCCCCCGCGGGCCTCAGCCCGGTGGAGGTGCTGGAACGGATCAGCGAAGAGGCCCACCGGTTGCAGCAGCGGCACGCGCAGGTCTACGCCGAGCAGATCCGCCCCGCCCTGGCCTATGAACACATCCACCTCATGCACTGGGACGAACTGGATGAGACCGCCAAGCAGCAGCTCAGTGTGATGTTTGCCGAGAAGGTGTTCCCCATCCTCACGCCCTTGGCGGTGGACCCGGCCCACCCCTTCCCCTACATCTCAGGGCTTTCGCTCAACCTCGCCGTTGTGGTCCGTAACCCGGTCAGCGACAAGGAGCTCTTCGCCCGCGTCAAGGTACCGGACCAGCTCCCGCGCCTGATCTCCATCGACGGTCCCCGTGCCGGTGCGGTGGCCGGGCGCGTGGCCCGCTTCATCGCCCTTGAGGAAGTCATTGCCGTCCACCTTGACAAGCTTTTCCCTGGGATGGAGGTCCTGGAGCACCACACCTTCCGCGTCACTAGGAATGAAGACGTTGAGGTGGAGGAGGACGACGCCGAGAACCTCCTGCAGGCCCTCGAAAAAGAACTCCTGCGCCGCCGCTTCGGCCCGCCCGTCCGGCTTGAGGTCACCAACGACATCAACCCGAACATCCGCGCGCTGCTGATCCGCGAGCTGGGCGTCGACGAATCCGAGGTCTACTCCGTTCCGGCTCCCCTGGATCTGCGCGGGCTGTCCGTGATTGCCGGCATCGACCGTGCCGACCTCCACTACCCCAAGCACGTCCCGCACACGTCCCGGTACCTCAATGAGTCGGAGACGTCCAAGGCCGCGAACGTGTTTGCCGCCATGCGCCGGCGGGACATCCTGCTCCACCACCCCTACGACTCGTTCTCCACCTCCGTGCAGGCTTTCCTGGAGCAGGCTGCCGCGGACCCCAAGGTCCAGGCCATCAAGCAGACCCTGTACCGCACGTCCGGCGACTCCCCCATCGTCGACGCGCTGATCGATGCTGCCGAGGCCGGCAAGCAGGTCCTGGCCCTGGTGGAAATCAAGGCGCGGTTTGACGAGCAGGCGAACATCTCCTGGGCGCGCAAGCTGGAACAGGCCGGCGTGCACGTGGTCTACGGCATCGTGGGACTCAAGACCCACTGCAAGCTCTCGCTGGTGGTCCGCCAGGAGGTTGACGGGCTGCGCCGCTACTGCCACATCGGCACCGGCAACTACCACCCCCGGACTGCCCGCTACTACGAGGACCTGGGCCTGCTGACCGCCAACGAGCAGGTGGGCGAGGACCTGTCCAAGCTGTTCAACCAGCTCTCCGGCTACGCGCCCAAGTCAACGTTCAAGAGGCTGCTGGTCGCTCCACGCTCCGTGCGTTCAGGGCTGATCGACCGCATTGAGACTGAAATCCGCAATGCCCGTGCCGGAATCCCCGGCCGGGTGCAGATCAAGGTCAATTCCATGGTGGATGAGGCCATCATCGATTCCCTGTACCGCGCCTCGCAGGCCGGCGTGAAAGTGGACGTGGTGGTCCGCGGAATCTGCTCCCTCCGCCCGGGAGTGCCGGGCCTCAGCGACAACATCACCGTCCGCTCCATCCTGGGCAGGTTCCTGGAACACTCCCGCGTGTTCGCCTTCGCCAACGGCGGGGATCCCGTGGTGTACATCGGTTCGGCGGACATGATGCACCGCAACCTGGACCGCCGGGTGGAGGCCCTGGTCCAGCTGGCCAGCGCCGACGACATCAGCTACGTCCTTGACCTGTTGAAGCGCTACATGGCTCCGGAAACCGCCAGCTGGCACCTCGACAACCAGGGGGTCTGGACCCGGCACCACCTGTCCGAGGACGGAACGCCGCTTGAAGACGTCCAGTCCTGGCTGCTGGCCTCCCGCCCCCGGCAGCGCAGCCTGAGCCGGCGCTAAGGGCCACTGTTTTGTCGAGCGATGCACTTGTAGCAGACCAGACAGACCACCCCGGGGAACCAGTAGCCGTAACAGCTGCCGGCGCCCTGCCCTGGCGCGTGGTGAAGGACAAGCTTGAGGTCCTGCTGATCCACCGCCCGCGCTACGACGACTGGTCGTGGCCCAAGGGCAAGATCGACGACGGCGAGACGGTGCCGGAGTGCGCGGTCCGGGAGGTGCAGGAGGAAATCGGGCTCATCGCCCAGCTGGGCATCCCCCTGCCGCCCATCCACTACCACGTGGCCTCCGGCCTCAAGGTGGTCCACTATTGGGCTGTCAAGGCAAACGGGGTCAGCCTCCTTCCCGACGGGAAGGAGGTGGACAGCGTCATGTGGTGCGCCCCCGAGAAGGCGGCTGCGCTGCTGTCCAACCCCTCCGACGTCGTGCCCCTTCAGTACCTGCACGACGCGCACAGGCGCGGGGAGTTGGACACGTGGCCGCTCATAGTGCTCCGCCATGCCAAGGCCAAGCCGCGCTCATCCTGGAGCAAGGCGGAGGGCGAGCGGCCGCTTGCCGCCACGGGGACACGGCAGGCGCAGGCCGTCAGCAGGCTGCTGCACGCCTGGAAGCCGCTCCGCGTGGTGACCAGCCCCTGGCTGCGGTGCGTGGCAACAGTGGCGCCTTACGCGAAGGCGGCGGGCGCGAAGGTGAAGCTGGCGGAGCCGCTCACGGAGCACCGGCACCAGCGGAGCCCCAAGAAAACGGCAGCCGTCATCGAGGGCCTTTTCGACAAGCAGCGTCCGGTGGTCATCTGCACGCACCGCCCCGCGCTGCCCACGGTGTTCAGCCAGCTCAGCCGGCACATGCCGGCGCACCTGCGCGCCCTCCTGCCGGCCAAGGAGCCGTACCTCAGCCCCGGCGAACTGGTGGTGTGCCACGTGGCACCAGGCGGGCAGGCGCGGGTTGTGGCGGTGGAGCAGTTCAAGCCGTTCGACGACTGAATGTCGCGCAGCTGCTCTCCGGACCAGCCAAGTAGACTTTAGCCGTGAGCATCCCAACGCCTTATGAAGACCTCCTCCGCGATGTCCTGGCTTCCGGCACGCACAAATCGGACCGCACCGGAACCGGAACCACCAGCGTTTTCGGCCGCCAAATACGCTTCGACCTGACGAAGGGTTTCCCGCTGATCACCACCAAGCGGGTGCACTTCAAGTCCGTGGCAGTAGAGCTCCTGTGGTTCCTGCGCGGTGAAACAAACATTAAATGGATGCAGGACCAGGGCGTCACCATCTGGAACGAATGGGCTGACGCCGACGGCGACCTCGGACCTGTCTACGGCGTGCAGTGGCGCAGCTGGCCCACTCCCGACGGCGGCCACATTGACCAGATCGCCGAGCTGATCGACAACCTGAAGTCCAACCCGGACTCACGCCGGCACATTGTGTCCGCCTGGAACGTCTCCGAACTCCAGGACATGGCCCTGCCCCCGTGCCACGCCTTCTTCCAGTTCTATGTGGCTGACGGCAAACTGTCCTGCCAGCTGTACCAGCGCTCCGCGGACATGTTCCTGGGCGTCCCCTTCAACATTGCCTCCTACTCGCTGCTCACCTGCATGGTGGCGCAGCAGGTGGGGCTGGAGCCCGGCGAGTTCATCTGGACCGGCGGAGACGTCCACATTTACGAGAACCACATGGACCAGGTCCTCAAGCAGCTGGAGCGGGAGCCGTACGAATACCCGCAGCTGAGGATCACCCGCAAGCCGGCGTCGATCTTCGACTACACGCTGGAAGACTTCGAAGTGGTGGGCTACAAACACCACCCGACCATTAAGGCCCCGATCGCCGTATGAGCACCGAGAACTTCACTGACCCGCAGTCCTTCACTGAAGAACTTGCCGCCTCCGTGACGGGCGTTGGCCTGGTCTGGGCGCAGACCCCGGACGGTGTCATCGGCAAGGACGGCGACATGCCGTGGCACCTGCCCGAGGACCTCAAGCACTTCACCCGGCTGACCATGGGCCACCCCGTGATCATGGGCCGCAAAACGTGGCTGTCCTTCCCGGACAAGTACCGCCCCCTGCCCGGCCGCACCAACATCGTGGTCACCCGGCAGAAAAGCTGGGCCGAAACGCCCGAGGCGGAGGGCGCCGTCGTCGTTCCCTCCCTTGACGACGCGCTGCTGGAATCGCAGTTCGTGGATGGCGGGGACACGGTCTGGATCCTGGGCGGCGGCGAGATTTTCCGGCAGGCCACCGAGCTCGCCAACGTTGCGGTGGTCACCACCATCGACGTCGAGGCCGACGGCGACACGTTCGCCCCGGAGCTTGGCACCAGTTGGGAGGCATCCGCCTCCGTCCCTCCCGACGGGTGGCTCACGGCCGCCAACGGCACGCGCTACAGGTTCACCAAATGGTCAAGGACCGAGGGCTAGGACATGCTGAAGAAACCGGAAACCCTGTTTGTCCTCGGGTACATGCTTCTCCCGCTCCTGGCTCTCTTGTCCGCGATCGTTGGGCTCACCATGATTTTGGGCGGGAACAAGATCGCCGGAGCCATCGTGCTGGTGGTGGTGACGCAGGTGTTCGCGTTCGGTGCATTCTTCGCCTTGCGTGCCCGAAAAGCTGCTGTGCGGGAGGAATCCGACACTCGTTAGTGGCCTTGTTCGAGGATGGGGAGGACACCCCATCGCGCACGCCCCGGGTTGTTAACTAGGCTGGGGCCTGCAGCGTCAAGGACGGCTGTTTCAAAAGATTGGGGGATGCCTGGTGGCAGGAAACTTGTGGGGCGCCGACGTTGAGCAGCTGCGGACGCTCGCGAAGCAGTTCGGCACAACGGCGGACCTGCTGCTGCAGCAGTCCACGCAGCTGAGCAGCCAGATCAACAACACGCCTTCCTGGAAGGGCCAGGACGCTGAGCATTTCCGTTCCGACTGGAACGGCAACCACCGTGCGCTCCTGCAGAAGACGGCTGCACGCCTGAAGCAGGAATCAAAGCTTTTGCTCACCAACGCCGACGAACAGGACAGGGCGAGCAGCGCCGGTGGTGCCGGCACGCCCGGGACAGGCGGCGCGGGAGCGCCGGGCGGCGGTCCGGGCGGGACTGTCCCCGGACAAGGCAGCAACAACCCGTGGGGCCCGGACTGGCTCGCGGCGGGTTCACCATTCAGGGATGCCTGGGGGCTCCGGGGAACGGGAAAGGCAGCCCTGGACCTGCCCAAAAGTGTCTTTGGACTCGCCGCCATGGCCTCCAAAGGGCTCGACAGCTTCACTGATGCAGCCCTCTGGGCCAAGCTTCCGGCCCAAAGCGTCACCTACAACTTGCTGGATTCCGGTACAGACCTCCTCGGACTCAAGAATCTCCAGAAATACGTCCCGGCCCTCAACCAATTCGGTGGGGTCTTCAAGGAGAGCCCGTGGCTGTTCAAAGGCCAGGGCTCAATCATGGAAAGCCTTGGGAAAGGCGGTCTCGGCCGCGGCCTGGGGTGGGCTGGTGTGGGCCTGAATGCATTCGACACAGCCGGTTACATCGCGGCGGGTAAAACGGAGGATGCCCTCTGGTCGGGGGCAAAGACAGTGCTTGGCGTAGCGTGTTTCCTTCCGCCGCCTGCCGGGACCATCTGCACGGTGGCCAGCGCGGGAATCGCGATCTACGAAATTCCTGCTGTCAAGGAGTTCGTGAACGGTGCTGCCAGCACCGTCGCGGACACTGTGGCCAGCGCTGTGAAAGATCCAGGCAAGTTCGTCGAAGACACCGGCGAGAACCTGGCGGACCTCGGAAAGAGCGCCGCCAGCTTCCTCGGATTCGGATAACTCAACCAAAGGACAATCCCGTGACAACCAGCATCGACTCCACCGAGTCGCCCGGCACTGCAGTGGGCTTCGGTTTCGCCGAAATCGCCTACCTCATCAAAAGGTTTGATACCGAAGCTGCCAAGAAGTCCGGCCAGGTACTGCGGCTGGAAGAGGAAGTGCAGTCCGATCCAATCTGCATCGCCGGAGGATCGTCGCTTCTGGGCCGCGGCTTCGCGAGCGTCGACGACGACCTTGAATTGGAAGGGCCGGCAGTACCCACCGCGTATGCCTTGTCCAAGGCGGTCCGCTGGACCGAAATCAGTCTTGTCGACGGGGAGAAAACCGACACTGTCGTACACGTCGAGTCCGACAAGGTATCCCTGCTTATGCAGCCCCGAACCTTGGGCACCTGGTTTGTCTTCGCCCAAGACCCCGACGTTGACGGCGCTGACGCCCAACTCTCCGTTATCGAAGCGCACACCCAGGCCAATCCCCAAGGGACCGCATTCATCAGGGTCAAGTCGATGTCCGGCGAAGACCACCTGCTGATCCGACCGGACGGCCTCGGCTGGGCGGTCGCCAAAGTCGTCGATCCCACAACGGATGTCGAGGAAACCACCGGCCTGGACACTTCAGGGCTGCTCACGTCCATTCGGGAAACCCGGGGAGAAACTCCATGAGCAACGAGATTCCGCCTGCTGAGCCTCCGGCCCGGCGCAAGGGCTATTACAAGCGCCAGGTCGAACTGGAAGCCGCGAGGCAGGGACTCACGCCGGAGGAGTACGGAGTCTACAAGGGCTCCACCGGCAGTGTCATCAAACCCATAAATTCGGCCGGTGGCCTGCTCTTCCTGGCTATTCTGATCTCAGTCTTCTCCGCGGTTGTCGTCGGGGCCGCCATCATTCTCCTCACAGGTGAGGGGGTCACCAACTGGGTGCAATTCATTATCGGCTGCGCCGTTGTGGTTTTCCTTGTCCCGACGTCATGGGCGTACTACTTCAAGGAACGCAAAGCCACACGTTTACGGAAGGCAGCGGGGAAAACACTTGAACCCCCTACCCGCCGCTCAAGCAGGCCGGACTGGTAACAACGCGTTCCGCACCGTGACGTAACCGACTGCGCCGTCCCGGTTCCGAAGTCTAAACTGGACGAATGACTACAGCAGCTACCCCTTCCGTCGGCCTGGTCGGATGGCGCGGCATGGTCGGTTCCGTCCTCATGCAGCGCATGCAGGACGAGGGCGACTTCGCCAACATCAACCCGGTGTTCTTCTCCACGTCCAACGCGGGAGGTGCCGCGCCGACACTGGCCGGAACAGCAGCAGGCAGTGCCGGCAAGCTCGAAAACGCGTTCGACGTCGACACGCTGGCTAAGCTGCCCATTATTGTCACCGCCCAGGGCGGCGATTACACCAAGCAGGTCCACGGTGAGCTGCGCAGCCGCGGCTGGGACGGCCTCTGGATCGACGCCGCCTCCACCCTGCGCATGAACGACGATTCAATCATCGTGCTGGACCCGATCAACCGGGACGTCATCGACAAGGGCCTGGTCAACGGCACCAAGGACTTCATCGGCGGCAACTGCACGGTCTCCTGCATGCTCATGGGCCTCGGCGGCCTGTTCAAGAACGGCTTGGTGGAGTGGGGCACTTCCATGACCTACCAGGCTGCCTCCGGCGGCGGCGCACGGCACATGCGCGAGCTGCTCAGCCAGTTCGGCACGCTCAACGCCGAGGTCAGCACGGAACTGGACGATCCGGCGTCGGCCATCCTGGACATTGACCGCAAGGTCCTTGCCCACCAGCGGACGGACATCGACGCCACCCAGTTCGGCGTTCCGCTGGCCGGTTCCCTGATCCCCTGGATCGACGCAGACCTGGGCAACGGACAGTCCAAGGAAGAGTGGAAGGCCGGGGTCGAGACCAACAAGATCCTGGGCACCTCCGAGGAAAACCGCGTGATCATGGACGGCCTTTGTGTCCGGATCGGCGCCATGCGGTCCCACTCGCAGGCCCTGACGCTCAAGCTCCGCGAGGACCTGTCCGTCGCCGAGATCGAGAAGCTGCTCGACGAGGACAACCAGTGGGCCAAGGTGGTTCCGAACACCAAGGAAGCCTCCATGGCTGACCTGACGCCGGTTGCCGCATCAGGCACCCTTGACATTCCGGTGGGCCGCATCCGCAAGATGGAAATGGGCCCGCAGTACATCAGCGCCTTCACCGTGGGTGACCAGCTCCTCTGGGGTGCTGCCGAGCCGCTGCGCCGCATGCTCAACATCGCCACCGGGAACCTGTAGCTCTCCCCGTACAGAGCAACGCGGGGTCACTTACCGCCCGATCCGCACCCCGGATGGGTCGCTAAGTGACCCCGCGTTGTTTTGTCAGGTGCTGAGGAACGTGAAGTAGCGCTGGGCTGCTTTGGCGAAAGCTGCCTCGGCGGCCGGACCTAGCGGCCGGGCGGCGTCAAACAGTTCAGGCACGACGCCGGCGCGCGGGCCGGTGCCGTCGCGGGACCACGTGCCGATCACCTCTCCCCCGGCCACCAGTATCTTCTTGAAGACGCCGTTGCCGCCGGGGACGATCCTGCCCGAATGCTCCGGCGGCAGCACGGCGCGCCGGTCCGTGTAGCCCAGCAGGAACTCGTCGAAGCCGGGCAGGAGCAGGATTGACCGGGCCCCCGGCACCCCGGTGTCCAACAGGGAGGCGGTCTCCGGCGACATCCAGAAGTCCCCGCCGTCGAACCGGAAATCCACCAGCAGGCCGCGGACGGACTCGAGCGCCGCCCGGACCTCAGCCAGGGGAATCTGGGTCCACCAGGCAAAATCGCGCAGGGTGGCCGGGCCATGGCTGCGGAGGTACCGCAGCAGGAACTCTGCGACGGCCTCCTGCCGTTCCAGCTTCCGCGAAACGGGTATCCAGTCCTCGAAGGCCACCAGCAGCTGCTGGTTCTTGGCCAGCGGCCCCTGAACGAGCCACGCGTGCCTGCACAGGGTCCCCAGGATGTGAATGCCCCGCTGGCCCTTCGTCGGCTGCCCTGCTGCGTCGAAGGCGGTGAACAGTTCGGTGCGGCTGGCGGGACCGCCGCCGGCAATATGGTCCAGCGCGATGTCCCGGCATTTCTCGATGTCCGCCCACGTGATTTCCAGCTCCCGGTGCCGCGCGGCAATAATCTTGGTGAGCCGGTCCGCTGTGAGCCCAAGCATCCACCGCAGGTCCTCCGGAGCCACCAGGTGCAATGTCCCGCGCATCGGCCAGGACCGCACCACAGCACCTGAATCAATGGCGGACCGGACGTCGGTGAGGCCGCATCCGGGAACCCTGGCGCCCACAGCCCACATCGCTGCCTGGAGGTCCTGCGCCTGCATGGCGGTCATCCAGCGGACAGCATCAGCAACCGAGCTGGACGGCCGGGCTCCGCCTGCGAGGCCCTGCGAGGCCATCCTCAGGCGGCCCACCGTTTTGCGGTTGGAACGGTGCAGGTCAGCAGCCATGGGCCCATCTTAGGCACGTTCCCGGCCCGCCCGCACAGCCCGTTAGGGAACGGGGAGAGCGGCGCGGCCAGGACTAAGCGGCCAGGACTAAAGCGTCAAGCCGATAAGCAGGGGTTCCGGGTGCAGTCGGATGCCAAAGCGCTGCTCGACGCCGGCGCGCACCTCCCGCGCCACCGCCAGCACGTCCTGGGCGCTGGCAGAGCCGCGGTTGGTAATGGCGAGCGTGTGCTTGGTGGACAGGGACGCCCGGCCCCCGCTCACACTGCCCGGCTCCAGTCCAAAGCCCTTGCTGAAGCCCGCCTGGTCGATGAGCCAGGCCGCGGACAACTTCACCATCCCGTCATTGCCTGCCGGGTAGCGGGGCGCCTTTTCCGGCAGGGCTGCCGCGATTTCGGCGGGGACGATCGGGTTGGTGAAAAACGACCCCGTGGAATAGGTATCCCTGTCCGCCGGGTCCAGCACCATTCCCTTTGAAGCCCGCAGCCGCAGCACTTCCCGCCGCACGTCCGTGGAGTAGGCGCGCTTGCCCTGCTCCACGCCCAGTGAGCGGGCCAGCTCCGCATACCGGATGGGAGCGCTCATCCGGCCGATGGGCAGCTGGAATTCCACGGTCAGCACCACGTAGCGCGGCGAGCCATTCGTGGTGGCCTGTTTGAGGATGGAGTCCCGGTAGCCGAACTTGAGCTCAGAGTTCGTGAAGGTCTTCACGGCGTTCCGCTGGCGGTCCCAGGTCCGGACAGCGGCGATGGTCTGGGACACGTCGGAGCCGTAGGCGCCGACATTTTGCACCGGGGTGGCTCCCGTGGAGCCCGGGATGCCCGCGAGGGCCTCAATCCCGGACCACGCGTGAAGAACAGCGTATTCCACCAGCTTGTCCCAGTTGTGGCCGGCCTGCACCACCACGGCCACGCCGCCGCAGGAATCCTCCGCGTTGACCGCGAAGCCTTCCGAGGCGATCTTCACTACGGTGCCGGGGAACCCGTCGTCGGAAACCAGCAGGTTGGAGCCTCCGCTGATGATCAGCAGAGGCTCCCCGGCAGCGTCGGCTGACCGGACGGCCTCGATGATCTCAGCCTCGGTGCGGGCCTCGATGTAGGTGCCGGCGGGCCCCCCGACGGCGGCCGTTGTGAGCTGGGAGAGCAGGGTGGAAGTCACCAGACAACCCTATCGGGAAAGTGGGACACGCTTCCCGGCTCAGCTGAGCCGGACGACGGCCTGGGCTTTCATCAGGACCTTCTGTCCCGCGGAAACTACGGTGAGGTCAACACGCGCGGTGTTCGCCTCGGCGTCGAGCTTTCCGATGATGCCGCTGACCTCGATGGTGGCGCCGGGTTCGTCTGTACCCGTGGTGTCCGTGACCAGGACGGGCTTGGTGAAGCGGGTCTGGAAGTCGACGACGGCGGCCGGGTCGCCTGCCCAGTCAGTGACCAGCTGCACGGCCGAACCCATGGTGAACATGCCGTGGGCGATGACGCCGGGCAGTTCCACGCTGGTGGCGAAGGCTTCGTTCCAGTGGATGGGGTTGAAGTCGCCGGATGCTCCGGCGTACTTGACCAGGTCGGTGCGGGTGACCTCGATGGTGCGGCTGCCGATCTCCTGGCCGGCGCTGAGGTCGTGGATGCTGAGGCTCATGGTTACTGTCCCTCTCCGCGGACCAGGATGGACGACGTGGTGGTGGTGACGGGCTCGCGGGAATCGTCCGTACCGAGGGAAAAGACCTCCGAACGCGTGGTGATCATTGCCCCGCCACCCATGGCACGGACGCCGTCGACGTGGAGCTCCGCTACCAGGCGGTCGCCGGCGAAGATGGGCCGGTGGTGGGTGAAGCGCTGGTCCGCATGGACCACGCGGGAGAAGTCGATGCCGGCCTCCGGATCCTCGATGAGCTGTGCGTCGGCGCGCTGGGCGATGATGATGGCGAACGTCGGAGGGGCAACAAGATCCGCGTGCCCCAGGGCCTTGGCGGCGTCGACGTCGAAATGTGCAGGATGGGCGGCCTTCACGGCGCGGGCAAACTCGCGGATTTTCTCGCGGCCAACGTCGTACACCTCTGCAGCAGGGTAGCTTCGGCCCTGCAGGTCCGGATTGATAGTCATGGGCTCCAGCCTATCGCCAGGCTTCGGGGCGCCCGAAAGGTTACCGGCGGAGGTTCTTCCGGATGGCCTGGCCGCGGACCACGATCCCGGCGATATGAAGGACGAGGCCCAGCCCGATCAGCGGGAGGGATGCGGTGGCGAGGACGGAGTTGCCGCTGGTGTTGCCCACCAGGTTCAGGATGATGCCGACGGCGATCATTCCCATCGCACTGAAGACCAGGACTTTGTAGCGGGTTGGCGCGGTGGCCCAGAATTCGTTCAGCACCCTGAAAGTCTACCGGGCAACCTCAGAACAGGGCTTCCTGCACGGCCGGGACCTCCGAGGAATAGTCTCCCAGTTCGATGGTTCTGCCTTTGAGCCGGCCGAGGTCCACGACGAATTCGAGGTCCGTTCCACCGAGGGCGGCCAGCACGAAACTGCCGCTGACGGACTGGATGGTGAAGCCGTGCGGCCCGGACGCCAGGCTGTGGGGGTAGGCGTGCCTGGGGCTTGCCGAACACAGCCGCCAGGCCAGTCCGGGCCTGCGCCAGGCCTCGTCCACCACCTCGAAACCTTCCAGGCCGGAGCCGGAAATGACCTGGCGCGCGGTGGCCGCCAGCGTCAGATTGTGCGCCGTGAGCCGGCCCGCCGGTGCGGGGCCGGCCAGGGCACTTGCCTTGGCGGCTGACCGCACCTGTTGCGGCAGCCCGCAGTCGCGCGTTACAAGGTCCTCAAGGATCCGCACTATCCGCCCGTCCGCGGCGCGCGCCACGTAGCTCGCTACCACCGCACCCTGTTCCGCGAGCCGCTGCCATTTCCTCAGATTGGAGGCCGTTCCCACCTTGCTGGCCCCGTCGGCGAAGGTGGCGATATACAGCCAGTGCGGCTGCATCAGGTAGCTGCGGAGGCCCGGCGGGACGCGGCCGTCCCGGTGGAAGTCGTGCATGAGCCGGAAGTCGTCCGCCACAAAGCACCGTTCGCACTGATGTCCACGGGCGGAGGGCAGGCGTTCGGCACAGAGGATGTGGTCCCGGCGGGCCGGGCCGTGGACCCGGTGGTGGCCGAGGCAGGACTTCCCTTCGGCGGCGAGCCGGATGCCCAGGCGGGTGCCGTCGTCGAGCGCTGTTTCCTGGAAGGTGCCGTCCGGAGCCTGCAGCCGCAAGACAGGAGGCGCGCCGTTGGCGGAATCGTCCGCCGCAGGCCAAAAGACCCCGTGGACCAGATAGCGCGTACCGGTCACGGGGTCTCCTGGGGTGAAAAGCATGGGTTCTACAGTGCGGGCTGCACCCCAAAGGCTACCGCGAGCTTCATGATCTTCTCGGCGCGGCCCAGGCGGGGCAGGTCGGACCCGTCACGGATCACGCGGCCGTTGGCTTCGAAGTCGGCCATGAAGTCGGTGGCCCAGGCGACGTCCGACGGCGTGGGGCTGATGACCTCGTTGATGACGGGGGTCTGGTCGATGGCAAGGCAGAGCTTGCCGGTCATGCCCATCATCACGGTGATGCCGGTCTGTTCGCGCAGGATGGGGTGGTTGGTGCCCACCGTGGGGCCGTCGATGGGCCCGGGCAGGTTCCCGACGCGGCTGGCGACCACAAGCTTGGCGCGCGGGTAGGCCATGGCTTCCGGGGTGGCGGCCATGCCGGTGTCGCGGCGGAAGTCGCCGGAGCCGAAGGCCAGCCGGAAGGCCCCCTGCGCCTTGGCGATGTTGTTGGCTTCCTCGATGCCGACGGCGGATTCCACCAGCGGGATCACGGGCGTATTGCCGTCCATGCGGTGGAAGCTCTCAGTCACCTGGTCCGCGGATTCGGTCTTCGCCAGCATGATGCCGAGCAGGCCCGGCGTGCCGCGGAGGCCGGCCAGGTCCGCTGCCCAGAACGGGCTGGTGGCGTCATTGATGCGGACCCAGGCCTTGCCGCCGGCAGTCAGCCAGTCAATGACGTTGTTCCGGGCATGGTCCTTCTGGGAGGGGTCCACCGCATCTTCAATATCCAGGATGATCGAATCGGCGCGGGACACTGCCGACTGGTCGAAAAGCTCCGTCTTCATGGCATTCACAAGGAGCCATGAGCGGGCGATCTCTGCTGGGATATTGCGTTCCGGCCTTACGGTCTCGGTGGCGATGGTAGACGTCATGTATCTACCGTATCCGCCCGGGCAGGGGCACGGGGCACAAAAACGGCCAGCACGGGAGGTTCAATACGAACTAAACGGGATATGACGGCCGGCCAGCGAAAGCAGGTGGCAGCAGGTGTCGATCCGGGGCGCCAAAACGACACCTGCTGCCACTCAGTTGGGGTGGATCAGGGGATGTTGCTGCCGCGCGCAATGACCCACAGCCGGTACCAGTCCGCGCGGGTCATCGCCTCGGCCACGCGCGCGGCGTCGGCACAGGCCCGGATCCGGCCCGGGTTGACGGTTCCTATCACCGGCGCGATGCCGGCCGGGTGCTTCATCAGCCATCCCAGCAGGACCGATTCCCCGGAACTGCCGTACTCCCCCGCCAGCTGCGCCACGAGCTCGACGGTGGCTGCCTCCGCCGACGCCGGACTCTCCGGTTCCGCCCCCGTGTACAGGCCCTTGGCGAGCGAGCCGTAGGCCTGGAGCGTGATGGAGTTCCGGACGCAGTACTCCAGGGTGCCGTGCGGGAAACTGTAGTCCAGGTGCTCGGCGTGGTTGACCAGCACCTGGCTTTCCAGCCATGCCCGCTTGAGCAGGCTCATTTCCAGCTGGTTCGCCACCACGGGCGTTTCCAGCCGGTCCTGCAGGGCCTCGATCTGCGCGCCGGACATGTTGGAAACACCCAGCTGCCGGACCTTGCCTTCGGCCATCAGCTGCCCGACGGCGGCCGCCACCTCCGCCGGGTCCGCCAGGGGATCCGGGCGGTGCAGCAGGAGGATGTCCACGTAGTCCGTCCGCAGCCGCTTCAGGCTTTCGTTGACGCGTTCCAGGATGGCTCCGCGGCTGAGGTCGTAGTGCCCGGGCTGCCCGGGTTCGCTGAGCCGGATGCCGCACTTGGTCTGCAGCCGGATGCGGTCACGCAGCCCGGGAGTGGACGCCAGCACCTCGCCGAAGACTGCCTCGGATTTGCCCCTGCGGTAGATGTCCGCGTGGTCAAACAGGGTGATTCCCGCACCCAGGGCGGCTTCGATGGCGGCAGCGGCCTCGTCCACATGCTCGGTGGCATGCGGCTCGTCGGACCAGCTGCCGCCCAGGCCCATGCAGCCATAAATCAGTTCCTGCATCAGGCATCCCGCCCTTCAGGGGCCGGTACCGGCATCAGCGCAGCCACGCGGTGGTGTTAGCGGGCAGCTTGCCGTCCTCCAGGACATCGCTGCTGACCAGGACGGCGCCTGCCGGGAGGTCGACGGCGGTGTCCCCGAAGTTGGTCACGGACTGCCAGCCGTTGGGGCGGCGGAAGTGGAGGACCTCCGGGTTGCCGGTATCCACCCATTCCAGCACTTCGTCCGTCTGCAGCTCGCGGCGGAGCTTCAGGGCCTTGCGGTAGAGCTCCAGCGTGGAACCCTCGGTCCCGTCCTGCGCCTCGACAGCGTACTTGCTGAACCAGTCAGGCTGCGGCAGGTGCGCGCCGCCGTCGCCGAAGCCGAAGGAGGTTCCCTCGACCTTCCAGGGCAGGGGCACCCGGCAGCCGTCACGGCCGATTTCGACGCCCTTGTTGCGGAAGAACGAGGGATCCTGGCGCTCTGATTCCGGGATCTCCGCCACTTCCTGGAGTCCCAGCTCCTCCCCCTGGTACAGGTAGGCAGAGCCGGGGACGGCGAGCATCAGCAGCGTGGCGGCGCGGGCACGGCGTTCACCGAGCTCCACGTCCAGCTCCTCCTCGGGGCCGCCGGCCAGCAGCCAGTCCTTGCCGTCTTGGCCCTTGGTGCGCTCCTTGCCCTTGGAGACCTGCGGCAGGCCGTACCGGGTGGCGTGGCGGACAACGTCGTGGTTTGAGAAGACCCAGGTGGAGGAGGCTCCCGTGGCAGCCGCCTCGGCCAGGTTGCGCGTGATGATCTCGCGGAACTCCGCCGCGTCGAAGTCGGCCTGCAGGAGGTCGAAGTTGAAGGCCTGGCCGAGTCCCTCGGGGCTGGCGTAGCGGGCACGGCGCGTGGCATGGACCCATGCCTCGGCGACGGCGGTGCGCGGCGGGTTGTACTCGTTGAACACCTCGCGCCATTCGGCGTAGATCTCATGCACTTCGTCGCGGTCCCAGAAGGGGTGCGTGCCGTCGTCGAAACCGTCCACGCCGGTGTTGGCCGCGCTCAGTTCCAGCTTGGACAGCAGCGGTTCGGTGAGGTCCTTGGTCAGCGCATGCGCCACGTCCACCCGGAAGCCGTCCACGCCGCGGTCGGACCAGAAGCGCAGGGTCTTCAGGAAGTCCTCGCGGATTTCCCGGTTGGACCAGTTCAGGTCCGGCTGCTCCTTGGCGAAGATGTGCATGTACCACTGGCCGGGGGTGCCGTCCGGCTCGGTGATGCGCTCCCAGGCAGGGCCGCCGAAGACGGAGTCCCAGTCCGATGGCGGGAACTCGCCGTTGGGGCCTTTGCCGTCACGGAAGATGTACCGGTCCCGTGCGGGTGATCCCTTCGGGGAAGCGAGCGCTTCCTTGAACCACTGGTGCCGGTTGGAGGAGTGGTTGGGGACGATGTCGGCGATGAGTTTAATGCCGGCCTGGTGCAGCGCCTTGGCCATCTCGTCAAAATCGGCCAGCGTGCCCAGCTTCGGGTCAACGTCGCGGTAGTCGTCCACGTCGTAACCGCCGTCGGCAAGCGCCGAGGGGTAGAACGGGCTCAGCCAGACGGCATCGATCCCGAGCGATTTCAGGTAAGGGACCTTGGCGGTGATGCCCTTGAGATCGCCGATGCCGTCGCCGTTGGAGTCCGCGAAGCTGCGCGGATAGATCTGGTACACAGCGGCTTGGCGCCACCAGTTGGGATCGGCCGGGCGGTGGGAATCGGAAAGGGTTGCCAGAGTGGCGGTGGTGGACAAGGGGTGATCCTTTGCTGCTTGTCGACTATATTTATTTTGGTTCTAAATTTAGCTGCCCGATCATTATCTGGCGCCCTGCCCGGAAAGGTCAACAGCATGGCTGAAACCACCGCCGCCACACCCCAGCTGCTCCGCCGAGTAAGCGCCGGGGCTGTGCTGGACTTCATGCGTTCCTCCGGTGTTGTCACCGTCACCCAAGTCATGGAAGCCACCGGCCTCACCCGCGCCACGGCCATCTCCGTCTGCGAGGACCTCAAGGAGCGGGGCTGGCTCCGCGAACTGGAGAACCAGCGTGCATCCGGCGGGTACCGGAAGGGCCGGCCCGCCCGCCGGTTCGAACTCAACGAGCGTGCCGGCTGCGTGCTGGGCATGGATGTGGGGGTTTCCAAGGCCACGGTGGTGGTGTCGGACCTTCGCGGGCAGGTGCTTGGGCGGTCCACCCTGCCCTTCGCGGAAGCCGAAATTTCGGCTGGGGAACGCATCTCCGTCATCGACCGCGCCGCGATGACGGCCCTTCGCAGCGTGGGCGCCGCCCCGGCGTCGGTCCTCGCCGCCTGTGCCGGCATCGCCGCCCCGGTGGACCGCAACGGTGACGTGCTGGTGGCCCAGCACTTCTGGGGATTGTTCGACGTCGGCCTGAAGGCAGCCATGCGGGACCGGCACGGCTGGACGGTCCTGCTGGAAAACGACGCCAACCTTGCCGCGCTCGGCGACCGCTGGCGGGGTGCGGCGGCGGGAGTGGACGACGTCGTGGTGATCCTTGCCAGTGAGCGTTTCGGTTCAGGGGTGATCGACGGCGGGCGGCTGCTGCACGGGAGCCGCGGCGGCGCCGGTGAACTCGCCTTCCTGGACCAGGTTGAGGGCGTGGGGGACACCTTCGGCATTGCCAGCCTCGCCAGGACGTGGGCGGCCGAGGCGCTGGCCGGCAAAACCCGGACATCCCTCCGGGATTATGCAGCCCAAGGCGGCGCGGAGGCTGAGCACGTCTTCGCGGCCGCTGCGGAGGGCGACGCCGTGGCCCTGCTCATTCTTGAACGCCTGGCGGACCGGCTGGCCCGGGTCATTGGCGCGGTGGCAACGGTGTTCAACCCGGAGCTTGTGGTGATCGGCGGTGCAGTGGCCAACTCCGCAGGCGTCCTGCTCGGACCGATCAAACGGCGGCTGAAGGATTTCACCGCCACTCCCCCGCGGATTGCGGTCTCGCCGCTGGGCGACTCGATCGTGACCGTTGGGGCCGTCCGGGGCGCGCTGGACTACGTGGAGAAGCATTCCCTCGACTTGCAGCTGATCCCCCGCGCTTAGTCCGCGCTAGGTCTGCAGGGCAGCGGCGATGGGCAGCGTTCCGTCACAGAATTCGATGGTCCTGCCCGCGGTTTCCGGCAGGTCCAGCACGGCGACCGCGACGCTTGCGGTATTGCTCCGGGAGGTTTCCCGGGTGCCCCCGGGGGCGGGATCAACGTCGATCAGCCCGGTTCCCGGCTTGTCCGTCAACGTCCCCGGGCCCAGGATGGTCCAGGCGAGGCCCGTGCCGCGCAGGTACTCGTCGGCGGCGGCCTTCGCCTCGGCGTACGCAAAGAAGGAGTGGTCCGCCGGCACGCCATGGTCCTTGGCCGCGCCCAGGTAGGAAACCATCACGTAGCGGCCCACCTTGGCGTCGGAGGCAGCATCCATCGAACGGATGGCCGCGTCGCGGTCCACCGCATAGGTGCGTGACGGGTTCCCGCCGCCCGCACCGGCGGACCAGACCACCGCGTCATGGCCCTTCAGCGCTTCGGCGAGTGCCGCCGTCGTCGCATTCTCAACGTCCAGGACCGACGGCGTTGCGCCGGTTCCGGCAACATCGTCGGCGTGGTCCGGGTTCCGGATGAACGACGTAACGCTGTGGCCTTCTTCCGTGAGCAGGGCGGACAGGTGGAGGGCCACTTTGCCGTGGCCGCCGATGATTGCGATTCGCGTCATGGACCCATTCTGCCCTTCACCGCAGGATGCGGTAGCGCAGGTACGCCACGCCGTTGCCGAAACGGCGCAGGTCGAGGAGCTCAAGCCTGGATTCCAAGCCGTCGGGCAGGAAACGCAGGCCCCCTCCCACGGCCACCGGACTGATGAGGAGCTGGCACTCGTCCACCAGTCCCGCCCGGAGCGCGGCGGCGGCCAGCGTGGCTCCGCCGATGCTGATGCTCCTGTCCGTACCGGCCTTCATTTTGCGGACGGCTTCCGGATCGAAGGTCCGCTCCACGCGGGTGCGGGCGGTGGTGGTTTCAGCCAGCGATGAAGAGTAGACAACCTTGTCTGCCTCCTGCCAGATCCGGGCATAGTCCTGAATGACCGGCGGTTCCGCCGGGCCGCCCATCGTTTCCCAGGCCGACATCACCTCGTACATGCGCCGTCCGTAAAGGTGCGTACCGGCGTCGCGCTCCAGGTCGTTGACGAAGGCGTGGACTTCCTCGTCGGGGGCGCTCCAGTCGAAATTGCCGTGGCTGTCAGCCACATACCCGTCCAGGGAGGTGATGCAGGTGTAAATAAGCCGGCCCATGGTCCCCATTGTGGCCGCGAAGGCAGGGAGTTGGAAGCCGCCGCGTCCACGCGCAGTTCCCCGGCGGGGTCAGGCTGTCCGCCGGAACCAGTCGTTCCGGCAGGCCAGGAAGTACCTCAGGACCTTCCGTGGGTGCCGCGCAAAAAGGGCACAGAAAAACCCCCGGAACCTCAGGGATTCCGGGGGCTTAGCCTGTAGCGGTGGGGAGGCTCGATCTCCCGACCTCACGATTATGAGTCGTGCGCTCTAACCAACTGAGCTACACCGCCACGAATGAGAAAAACCTGCGCCAAGCCGGTCAAAACCGCCTTGACACAGGCCCTCATCCAGAGCCCCCCACCGGAATCGATCCGGTGACCTCGTTCTTACCAAGAACGCGCTCTACCACTGAGCTAGGGGGGCAACGAGTAAATACTCTACCGGAAGATTTTCCCACCAACAAATCGGCGCTCCGACGCAGCCCTGGCCCCTTAAAAGCGCATAAAACCGGGCCTCAATGAGCCTTCGGTGCGCCAATGAAGGGCCGGCAGAACCCGCAGTGAAACAGGTGTGACGAAGCGAACACGCCGGTCCCGCCGTCGTGCGCTTAAACGCCAGTGGGCCGGCTCGAAAGCCGGCCCACTGGGGGGAACTGCGTCAGGCTAGCTGACGGTTACCACTTGCCCTTGCGGTTGAAGTCTCGCTGGCCGCCCTCGTTGCCGTGGCGGGGCTTGCGGGAGCCGTCACCGTGGCCGCCGAAGCGGGAGTCACTGGCCTGGCCGCGGCTGGCACCGCTGTCAGCGCTGAAGGAGCGCTCGCTGTAGGAGCGGCCGCCGCGGTCCGCGGAGGAACGCTCGCCGTCGTTCTTGCGGAAGTCTTTCTTGAACCCGCCGGCGCCCTTGAAGTTGCCTCCCCGGTCACCGCCGCGGTTGCCTTGGTAGGAGCCGCGCTCGCCGGCAGGCTTGCGGCCGTTGTCCAGCTCGAGGTGGATCAGCTCGCCGCCGATCCGGGTGCGGGACAGGGCACGCAGCTGCTCGGGGCTCAGGTCCGCCGGGAGCTCCACGAGGGAGTGGTCCGAGCGGATATCGATGCCGCCGATCTGTGCCGAGGAGATGCCGCCCTCGTTGGCAATCGCGCCCACGATGGAACCGGGCATGACGCGCTGGCGGCGTCCCACGGCGATCCGGTAGGTGGCGTTGCCCTCGGTGAGCGTGCGGGTCGGTCCGCGGGAGCCGAAGCCGTCCTTGGAGCGCTCGCGCTTCTGGAACTCGGGAGCTGCGGGCAGTTCCTTCACCAGCAGCGGCTGCCCGCCCTGGGCCATGACGGCAAGCGCAGCAGCGATCTCCGAGGCAGGCACGTTGTGCTCTTCCTCGTAGGAGGCGATGAGGTCGCGGAACGGGGCCACGTCCTCGGAGGCGAGGGTTTCCGTGATGCGCTCGGCGAACTTGCCCAGGCGCAGGGTGTTCACGGTCTCGGCGGTGGGCAGGTGCATCTGCTCCACCGGCTGGCGCGTTGCCTTCTCGATGGAACGCAGCAGGTACTTCTCCCGCGGCGTCATGAACAGGATGGCGTCACCGGAACGGCCCGCACGGCCGGTGCGGCCGATGCGGTGCACGTAGGACTCGGTGTCGTGCGGGATGTCGTAGTTGATGACGTGGCTGATGCGCTCCACGTCAAGGCCACGGGCGGCGACGTCGGTGGCCACGAGGATGTCGATGCGGCCTTCCTTCAGCGCGTCCACAGTGCGCTCGCGCTGCTGCTGCGGGATGTCACCGTTGATCGCGGCGGCCTGGAAACCGCGGGACTTCAGCTTGTCAGCCAGGTCCTCGGTAGCCATCTTGGTGCGCACGAAGGCGATGACGCCGTCGAACTCTTCCACCTCGAGGATGCGGGTCATGGCGTCGAGCTTGTGCGGGCCCATGACCTGCAGGTACCGCTGGCGGGTGTTGGCGCCGGTGGTGGTCTTGGACTTGACGGAGATCTCGGCCGGGTTGTTCAGGTACTGCTTGGACATGCGGCGGATCTGGCTCGGCATGGTGGCGGAGAACAGTGCAACCTGGCGGTCCGACGGGGTCTGCTGGAAGATCTGCTCCACGTCTTCGGCGAAGCCCATGCGCAGCATTTCGTCGGCCTCGTCCAGCACCAGGTACTGGAGTTCGGACAGGTCCAGGGAACCCTTGGAGATGTGGTCGATCACGCGGCCGGGGGTACCGACGACAACCTGGGCGCCGCGGCGCAGGCCGGCGAGCTGGGGGCCGTAGGCGGAGCCGCCGTAGACGGGGAGGACGGTGAAGTCATCGATGTGCTTGGCGTACGAGGTGAAGGCCTCGGCTACCTGGAGGGCCAGCTCGCGGGTGGGAGCCAGGACCAGTGCCTGGGTCTTCCGGGACGGGCCGTTGAGGTCGTGGAGCTCGGCCAGGCGGGAGAGTGCCGGTACTGCGAATGCTGCAGTCTTACCGGTGCCGGTCTGGGCGAGGCCCACGACGTCGCGGCCTTCGAGCAGCAGCGGGATGGTTGCTGCCTGGATGGGGGACGGCTTCTCGTAGCCGACGTCCTGGAGGGCGGCGAGGACGCGGCCGTCAATGCCGAGGTCGGCGAACTTGACGCCTTCTTCTTCGTCTTCCTCAGCCTGGGCGGCGGGAGCGGCGGCGGCAGGAGCCTCCTCAGCCTGGGCGGCGGGAGCGGCCGGTGCTTCAGCAGGAGCTTCGGCGGGAACCGTTGCGGCCTCAGCTGCAGGAGCAGCGGGCTCGGTGAATTCGATGCTGGCGGTTGCTGCTTGAGCGGCGGCGTCGTTGTGATTTTCGGGCATAGGGGAATATTCCTCATCCATAGGGGGCCAGGCGGCACTACCCGAGGTGAGCGGAGCCGCAGTACGTGTGACTAAAGGTGCCAGGCAAACATTGACTGGCGGTCACAGAAGTCCGGCGCTTTCGCAATCCCGTGGCAGGACTTCCCGCTGCATCTCTTGGCTGCTATCCCAGCAGTCTGTACAGCGTTTTCTTTAGCCGGCTCTCCCTATGAAAATGCCCGCATCGCTTGTGCGGGCCCCAACACTTGCCAGTCCTGCCTCAAAAATTGGGCAGGAATAAGGGATTTCCGGAGTGGGGGATGTTTCCAGTGTAGGGCACGCGGCCGCTCCAGCGGAAATTAAGGGCGCGACGGCGGCGGTGAGCTTGCGCACACCGCTCCCCTTCCAGCCGCTTTAGCCTGGGGTTACCGGCCCAGCTGCCGTTCCAGCGCCTCGAACTTCTGGTTGAACTCCGGCTGCTGCAGGCGGATCTCGCCGTCGGCATCGGCGTCGCGCAATGCTTCCATCGCCTCCAGGTCCGGCTCGCTGAACCACTTGCCCACAGTGATGCCGTGCTTCGGGACATATAGCCGGTGGATATGGTCTCCCGCCTGGATGCTCCCGGTCCTGATGACGCGCAGATAGGCTCCCACCCGGCCCTCCTCCGTGAACCTCTTGACGAAGTGCGGCTCCCCCATCCGGCGCTGGAAGGTGGCGCAGGGGGTACGGGGCGAGGTCACTTCCACTTCGACGTCCAGGCCGATCCGCCAGCGCTCGCCAATCACGGCACCAGTGACATCGATCCCGGCCACCCGCAGGTTTTCGCCAAAGATCCCCGGGGGCAGGTCCCTGGCGAGTTCACGGGACCAGTAGTCCGCATCCTGCCGGGAGTAGGCGTACAGGGCCTGGTCCGGTCCCCCGTGGTGGACGCGGTTCGCCTGGATGTCACCCTGGAGGCCCAACCGGTGCACTTTGACCGGGCCGTCGGCGGGGCGCTTGTCGATGGCGGTGACGCCCACGTTCGAGGTATCCGGCAGGAGCTGGTGGACGCGGCACACGGCAAGGACGGAGGCGGTTTCCATGGCTCCAGTGTATGGCTCCCCTTGACGGCCCCTACACCCAACTCGCACTCATTTAAAGTCGCCAAACAGCGGTTTCGCGGCGTTTAATGCGAGCTGCTTGGGCCAGCGGGCACCGGCAGGGACTACGCTGATTTGAGGATTGCAATTGGGGGTGCGCCGCTGTGCCCAATTCACGTGGACAACTCAGGGGGACACCATGGACCCGAACAAGGACCCGGACCACGGGCGGCCCGGCAGCGAGCCGCCTGCGGGCGAGGGCCACCAGCCGGCCGGCGAGGGCGTCCAGCCGGCCGGAGACGGGCACGGCGGCGCCAAGCCTCCTCCCTGGCAGGTACCCAAGCCGGAACTCCGCCCCGAACTCCTGAACCAGCCGGTTACCCCGGTGGACCCGTTCGCCCGGGACCGCGAACGGCAGCTCGACGAGGAGGCGTCCCGGAAGAAGCGCTCCCAGCGGCGCACCGTCGTCGTGGGTTTGGGCGTGACGGCGCTGCTCGCCGGCACCATCACCGCCGTGGTGGCCAGCAACCAGGATGATCCCGAGTACGCGCAGGTGTGTTTTAACGACGAAACGGGCGAGCGCGTGGAGGACACCAACTGCAACAGCTCCGCCGGAAGGGGCGGCGGCCTCTATGCCTGGTACTTCTTCTCCCGCGGCGCGTACGTCCCCGCTATCGGCCAGAACCGCTCCACGGCACCTAACTACTCGAGGACCGTGCCCAGCGGCGCGAAGGCGTCCACGGGGTACAGCTCCCAGGGCGGAACGGTCAGCCGGGGCGGGTTCGGCACCAGCGCGAAGAGCGGCACCAGCAGTGGCGGCAGCAAGGTCTCGGGGGGCTGAGTGTGAAGCGGTTGATGTCCGAGCCCCGGCCCGGCTGGAAGCAGAAGATCGAAGAGCAGGGCTTGGTGTTCTCCACCACCACCATGGAGGACGGCCGCCGGATCGAGTACTGGAACGAGGCCGCGTACTACGAATTCACCATGGAGGAGGTGGAAACCCTCGAGGTGACGGCCGAGAACATGCACAAGATGTGCCTGGAAGCGGCGAAGTTCCTGGCCACCGGTGCCATGGGCAACATCGGCATCGGGCCGCAGGCCCTGGAACTGGCCGCGGAATCCCTCCAGGCCGGGGACGTGGATGTCTACGGCCGGTTCGACTTCATCTATGACGGGCAGGGCGGCCCGGCCAGGATGCTCGAGTACAACGCGGACACCCCCACGGGCCTGATCGAGGCGGCGGTGGCGCAGTGGTTCTGGCTGCAGGACGTCTTTCCGGAAAAGGACCAGTGGAACGGCATCCACGAAGCCCTGATCCGGCAGTGGAAGAAGGTGCAGTACCGCACCGGGATGAGCACCCTGCACGTTGCCCACTCGGAGGTTGAGGAGTCCGGCGAGGACTGGATGACCGCGGCCTACATGCGGGACGTGGCCGGCCAGGCGGGCTGGACCACCATTGGCATCAACATGTCCGATATCGGCTGGGATCCCAACCTCAACCGCTTCGTGGACCTGGACAACTTCATGATCAGCACCATCTTCAAGCTCTACCCGTGGGAGCTGATGATGAAGGAGCCGTTCGGGCACCGGCTGCTGGAACGCGCCCACAACCCCCGCTGGATCGAGCCGGCCTGGAAGATGCTGCTCTCCAACAAGGCCCTGCTGGCCGCGCTGTGGCACCTCTACCCCGAGCACCCCAACCTGCTGCCCGCGTACCTCAACGAGCCGGGGCCGCTGAAGGAATGGGTGGCCAAGCCCCTGCACGGCCGCGAAGGCGACAACATCAAGATCCACGCACAGGGCATCAGCCTTGAGCAGCCCGGCGGCTACGGCCGTGAAGGTTGGTGCTACCAGCAGTACCAGGAGTTGCCCGCCTTCGACGGCAACCATCCCGTCCTGGGCCTGTGGGTGGTGGACGGGGAATCCGTGGGCTGCGGCATCCGGGAATCGGACGGGCCCGTCACGGATTATTACTGCCGCTTCGTGCCCAACACCATCGACGCGCCGGCGCCGCTTTCGGCCGTGGCCGCCTCCAGCAAAGCAGGTATCGCACTATGAACCCGGTGACAGCATGAGCACAGGCATTACGACGGCGGGAGGCCCGGGCGGCGCGCCCGGCACCACAGTCCCGGCCAAGGGGCTTCGGGCCGGCATCCTGGATCTCGGCGACTCCGTGATGATCGGCCTTGCCTCCACCGCACCGGTGTACTCACTGGCGGCAACACTTGGCCTCATCGTGGCCGTGAACGGGAACTACACTCCCCTGATCCTGCTGCTGGGCTTTGTCCCCGTCCTGTTCATCGCCTACGCGTTCCGCGAACTGAACAGTGCCATCCCGGACTGCGGAACCACCTTCACCTGGTCGCGCCGTACCTTCGGCCCCTGGGCGGGCTGGCTGGGTGGCTGGGGCGTGGCGCTCGCGGGCATTGTTGTCCTGGCAAACCTGGCCCAGGTGGCCGGACAGTACCTGTGGCTCCTGGTGGGTGACGGCTCGCTCGCGGAAAACAAGGTGCTGGTCACTGCCACGGGCGTGTTGTTCATCGCCGTCATGACACTGGTCAATTACCGCGGCATCCGGCTCGGCGAGCATGTCCAGCGGGTCCTGACGTATGTGCAGTACATTGCGCTGGGCATTTTTGCCCTGGCCATCGTCGTCGGGATTGTCCGGGGCTCGGCGGGCGGCGACACCACCATCCAGCCCTTCGATTTCGAGTGGTTCAACCCGGCAGGTGCCTTCGCGGACCCCGGAGCAGTGGTCCACGGCGTGCTCCTCGCCCTGTTCATCTATTGGGGCTGGGACACCTGCCTTGCAGTGAATGAGGAAACCGAGAACCCCTCTACCACCCCTGGCCGCGGTGCCGTGATCTCCGCGTTCATCCTGGTGGCCATCTACGTCTCCGTCGCACTGCTGGTGATGATGTACGCAACCGTGGGAACGGAAGGCATCGGCCTGGGCAACGAGGCCAACCAGGACGACGTCTTCCTTGCCATGCGGGACGTGGTGCTGGGCCCGTGGGGCTGGCTGATCGTCGTCGCGGTCCTGGCCTCGGTGCTGTCCTCCACCCAGACCACCATCCTGCCCACGGCCCGCGGTACCCTCTCCATGGGTGTCCACGGCGCACTGCCCGCGAAGTTCGGCGAGGTCCACCCGAAGAACCAGACGCCGGGCTTCTCCACGCAAGTCATGGGGGTTGCGGCCATCGCGTACTACGTGGCCATGAGCTTCCTGAGTGAAAACCTGCTGTCCGATTCCATCAGCGCCATCAGCCTGTTCATCGCGTTCTACTACGCGCTGACCGGTTTCGCGTGCTTCTGGTATTTCCGCAGCACTCTGGGACAGTCCGCGCGGAACCTGTGGTTCCGGGGCATCCTTCCGCTTGTGGGCGCGCTCCTGCTGACGGCCGCCTTCTTCATCTCGGCCGTCCAGATGTGGGACCCGGCCTACGGCAACACCCAGATCTTCGGCGTCGGCGGCGCGTTTGTGAGCGGGGTGCTGCTGCTGGCCCTGGGTGTGCTCCTGGCCGTGGTCTGCCGTTTCCTGCCATCAACCCGGGGCTACTTCACCGGGACCAGCGTCGCAGGCGAAACCCCCGCCCCCTCCCCCAAGTAGGTAGCGCTAAGTGTCGTTTTGAGGGGTCAAAACGACACTTAGCGCTACCCAGTTGGGCCAGGCGCGCAAAGGTGCGTCATGCCGAGAAGCCGCCGTCGGATTTGATGAGCTGGCCGGAGACCCAGCGGCCGGCGGGTGAGAGCAGGAACGCCACGGTGGCGGCGGCGTCGGCCGGTGTCCCCAGGCGGCCTCCCGGCTGGCGGTCGGTCAAAGCTTCCCGGACCGCGTCGTCCATCCAGCCAGTGTCCACCGGCCCTGGGTTAAGGACGTTCGCAGAGATGCCCAGCGGCCCAAGCTCCCGGGCCGCTGCAATCACGATCCGGTCCAGCGCACCTTTCGAGGCGCCGTACGGCAGGTTGAACGCTGTGTGGTCACTGGTCAGCGCAACGATCGCGCCGCCGTCGTCCGTTGCCTGCCGCGCGAAGGCGGCAATCAGCTGCCAGCTGGCCCGGGTGTTCACGGCGAAGTGCCGCTCGAACGATTCAAGGCTGGTATCCAGGATCCCCGAATCGACGGACTCGGCGTGGCTCAGCACCATGCCGTGCAGCGGGCCGGCGAGCTGAACGGCGTCAGCCACCAGCTTCTCCGCCGCGGCAGGGTCCTCCAGGTCCGCCGGCAGGGCGTGGGCCTGGGCTCCGATGGCTTCCAGCTCGGCGGTCAGGCGGACGACGCCGTCCGGTTCCGTTCCCCACGGCATGCGGGCGTCGTAGTCCGGCCAGTAGGCCAGGACCAGGTCCCAGCCTTCCGCCGCCAGCTGCCGGGCAACACCGGCGCCGATGGAGGCAAGGCGGCCCGCGCCCGTCACCAGGGCTACGTTTCGGACGGGAACTTCGGGTGGGGTCTCCATGGCACCAGCCTAGCGGCGGTGTCCGGGGGCGGTATTAGGAGGGCACTCCGGCGGGGGCGGGCTCGCGGGAGACGGCGTGCTTGCGGATAGTGGCGCTGATCACCGCCGCGATGGTGCACATCGCGGCGGCGCCGAACCAGGCGTAGGTGTACTGGCCGGTGGCGTCCCGGATGGCACCGGCGCCCAGGGCGGCCGCGGCCGCGCCGAGCTGGTGTGCCGCGAACACCCACCCGAACACCACGCTGCCGTCCGCGCCGAACGTTTCCCGGCAGATGGCTGCTGTTGGCGGCACGGTGGCCACCCAGTCCAAGCCGTAGATCACGACGAAGACGATCATGCTTGGCCGGACTTCGGCGCTCAGCAGCAGGGGCAGCACCAGCAGGCCGATCCCTCGGAACTGGTAGTAGACCGCCAGCAGGATGCGCGGGTTGAACCGGTCGGTCAGCCAGCCTGAGGCGATGGTGCCCACGATGTCGAAGATTCCGACGACGGCGAGCAGGCCCGCGGCGGTGGTTTCGGCCATGCCGTGGTCGTGGGCGGAGGGGATGAAGTGGGTGCCGATCAGGCCGTTCGTGGTGGCGCCGCAAATGGCGAACCCGGCCACCAGGGCCCAGAACGTCCTGACCCTGCTGGCCCGGCGGAGCACCTGGAGTGCGCGGACGGCGGCATTTGTCCGTGGGCCGGCGCCGTCCGGAGCATGGGTGGGCGTGCCGGGTTCCGCGGGTTCCGCACCGTAGGGCAGGACGCCGACGTCGGCCGGCGAGTTTTTGAGGAACTTCAGCACGAGCGGGACCACCGCCAGGGCTCCGGCGGCGATCAGGAGCGATGCCTGCCGCCAGCCGGGATCTTGCGCGAGAACGGCGATGAACGGGAGGAAGACCAGCTGGCCTGCCGCGCTGCCGGCTGTCAGGATGCCGATGACCAGCCCGCGGCTCTTGACGAACCAGGTGTTGGCGATAGTGGCGGCAAACACCAGGGCCATGGACCCCGTACCCAGTCCGATCAGCAGCCCCCAGGTCAGCAGGATCTGCCAGGACTGGTTCACCAGCACCGTTAGGGCGCTGCCCATGCCGATGAGCACCAGCGCCAAGGCAGTGACTTTCCGGATGCCGAAGCGCTCCATCAGGGCGGCGGCGAACGGTGCCGTCAGCCCGAACAGGACCAGGTTGATGCTGACAGCCGCCGACAGCACCGTGGTGGACCAGCCGAATTCCTGCTGCAGCGGAACCATGAGCACGCCGGGTGCGGCCCGGAAGCCTGCCGCCCCCACCAGCGCGAGGAAGGCAACGGCGGCCACGATCCACGCAGGATGCAGGGGGCGGTTATTGGTGGCCCTCATGCGGCTGCCGTGGCGAGCCGGACAGGTTCCGCTGAACGGGTCCTGCTGTGCCAGCTGGTGTTGGCAGCCGTCAGCCGGTCACCGCACCCGGTGCAGGTGTCGGCGGAACTGGTGCGCTTGCCACAGCCGGAGTGGATGACATAAAGATGCGCCTGGTCGGACGGGGCCGGGAGGTGCTTCTCCGACCAGATGGCCAGAGCATTCAGCACCGGGAGCGCATCTTCGCCTTTCGGCAAGAGGACGTACTCAAGCCGGGCGCGGCCG
The DNA here is from genome assembly GCF_002953935.1 of Arthrobacter sp. PGP41. Classification (NCBI taxonomy): domain Bacteria; kingdom Bacillati; phylum Actinomycetota; class Actinomycetes; order Micrococcales; family Micrococcaceae; genus Arthrobacter; species Arthrobacter sp. PGP41. Next base: position 3,185,838 of record NZ_CP026514.1, read on the forward strand.
CCGTCGTCGTACGCCTGTTTCTCCAGCAGCCCCTCCTCGACCAGGCGGGCCAGGCGCCTGGTGAGCACGGAGTCCGCCACCTCAAGGTGCGCCTTCATGGCGTCAAACCGCCCGTTGCCCAAAAAGACCTCGCGCAGGACAAGGATGGTCCAGGGGTCGCCCAGGATGTCCAGCCCGCGGGCAATGCTGCAGTTCCGCTGCGACCAGTCGGATCGAAGTGCCATACCCGCACCCTAGCTGACTATCTTGAAGAAAGCCAGCTAGGGTTTTTGTGCATATCGCTAGGGGATAGACGAGAACGCCTGCTCAAGGTCCGCCACCAGGTCCTCCACGTCCTCGATGCCGCAGGAGAGCCGGAGCAGGTTCACCGGGACGGCCAGCTCGGTGCCCTTGACCGAGGCGTGGGTCATCTCGGACGGGTAGTTCATCAGCGACTCGATGCCGCCCAAAGACTCCGCGAGGGTGAACACGGAGGTTGACTCGGCCACCTTGCGGGCCGCCGCCTCGCCGCCCTTGAACTGCACCGACACCATGCCGCCGAAGCTCCGCATCTGCCGCTTGGCCAGCTCGTGGCCGGGGTGGGACGGCAGGCCCGGGTAGAGGACGGCTTCCACCTCGGGCCGCTCCAGCAGCCACTCGGCCACGGCCTGCCCGTTGAGGCTGTGCCGGTCCATCCGCACGCCCAGGGTTTTCAGGCCGCGCGTGGTGAGGAAGGCGTCCATGGGGCCGGAAACAGCGCCCACGGCGAACTGCACAAAGCCGATTTTCTCCGCCAGCTCGGCGTCCTTGACGACGACGGCGCCGCCCACCACGTCCGAGTGCCCGCCGATGTACTTGGTGGTGGAGTGGACCACGACGTCGGCACCCAGGGCGAGCGGGGTCTGCAGGTAGGGGGACGCAAACGTGTTGTCCACGACCAGGAGGGCCCCGGCGTCGTGCGCTATGTCCGCGAGCGCGGCGATGTCGGTGATCTTCATGAGCGGATTCGACGGCGTTTCCACCCAAAGGATCCGCGCCTTGTTCGCCGCGACTGCTTCGCGGACGGTGTCCAGGTTGGCCATGTCCACGGGGGTGTTGCCGATCCCCCAGCCGCCGAGCACCCGGCTGATCAGCCGGTAGGTGCCTCCGTAGGCGTCGTTGCCCAGCACGATGTGGTCCCCGGGCCGGGTCAGGGCACGGATCAGTGAATCCTCGGCGGCCAGCCCGGAGCTGAAGCTGTAGGCGTGCGTGCCGAGTTCCAGTGCTGCGAGCTGTTCCTGCAGGGCGTCCCGGGTGGGGTTGCCGCCGCGGCCGTACTCGTAGCCGTCGCGGAGCCCGCCGATGCCGTCCTGGGCGTAGGTGGAGCTGAAGTGCAGCGGCGGGACCACCGCACCGGTGCGCGGCTCGAAAGCCTGGCCTGCGTGTACGGCGCGGGTGTTGAAACCCTGGTTTTCAGAGGCGGACATGGTGCTCCTGTCAGTTGCTGAGGTAGGCGAGGAGGTCGTGCCGGGTCAGGATGCCCACGGGGGCACCCACGAACGTGACCATTACGGTGTCCACGTCCGAGAGTAGTTCCCTGGCCGCTGAAATGGTCTCCAGCGAGCCGATGACGGGCAGCTTGGGGCCCATGTGTTCGGAGATCTTGTCCGTGAGCTTGGCTTCGCCGCGGAACAGTTTGGCCGTAAGGCTGCGCTCATCCACGGCGCCCAGCACCTCGCCCATGACCACCGGCGGCTCCTGGGACAGGACGGGGATATGGCTGACGCCGAACTCGTTCATGATGTTGATGACGTCGCGCACGGACTCGTTCGGGTGGATGTGGACCAGGTCCGGCAGTTCACCGTTCTTGGAGCTGATGACCTCCCCCACCGAGGTTTCCTCGCCGCCGGAGAGGAAGCCGTAGGAGCGCATCCACTGGTCGTTGAAGATCTTGGCCAGGTAGCCGCGGCCCGAGTCGGGAAGAATGACGACGACGACGGCGGACTCGGGCAGGTCCCGGGCCACCTGCAGGGCGGCCACCACAGCCATTCCCGAGGATCCGCCCACCAGCAGGCCCTCCTCCCGGGCGAGGCGGCGGGTCATGGCGAAGGAGTCGGCGTCGCTGACGGCGATCACCTGGTCGGGGACGGACTTGTCGTAGTTCGCCGGCCACATGTCCTCCCCCACGCCCTCCACGAAGTACGGGCGCCCGGTGCCGCCGGAGTAGACCGAACCTTCCGGGTCCGCACCGATGATCCGGACCACGCCGCCGTCGGACTCCGGCCGGCCAGCCGAAACCTCTTTCAGGTACCGGCCGGTGCCCGTGATGGTGCCGCCGGTGCCGGCGCCGATCACGCAGTGGGTGACCTTACCGTCCGTATCGCGCCAGATCTCCGGGCCGGTGGTCAGATAGTGGCTGCCGGGAGCGGCAGGGTTGGAAAACTGGTCCGGCTTGTATCCTCCCGGTGTCTCCCGGACCAGGCGGTCCGAGACGCCGTAGTAGCTTTGCGGGCTGTCCGGCGGGACGGCCGTGGGCGTGACCACCACCTCCGCGCCGTAGGCCTGCAGGACGGCACGCTTGTCCTCGCCCACCTTGTCCGGCACCACAAAAATGCACTTGTAGCCTTTTTGCTGCGCCACGAGGGCCAGGCCCACTCCCGTATTGCCGGAGGTGGGCTCGATGATGGTGCCGCCGGGCTGCAGCTTGCCGTCCCGCTCGGCGTCCTCGATCATCTTGGCCGCGATGCGGTCCTTGATGGATCCGCCGGGGTTCAGGTACTCGAGTTTGACCAGGACGGTGGCCTTGATGCCGTCGGTCACGTGGTTGAGCTTGATGAGCGGGGTATTGCCGATGAGGTCCAGGACGGACTGGGCGTACTTCATAGGTACAAAGCTACCGCTTCCGCCCGCCCGGCTTCAGCCGGCGAACATGAGCCACAGGATTACCACCGGGAGGAACGACTGTCCGATGCCACTGAGCCATAGCCTGCGCTCGCTGATGATCAGCACCATGCCCAGGATTGCGTGCGCGATGCACATCATTGCCACGACCGTCCGGCCCACCGTGACCTCTCCGGAGTTGGCCAGCACCACGCCGGCGATCCCAAATAGGCCCCAGACGATGTTGTAGAACCCGACGTTGACCGTCCAGAGCCGGACGGCGTCTGTGTCCTCCGGCTTGATCAGGAAAATCGGGTGGAGTCGCTGGTCCTTGTACCGGAAGGCTTCCAGCAGTCCGACGGCGATCAGGACGACGCCGGTGATGACGGCCAGCACCTGGACGAGGACACTCACGGCTGCGCCCCAATCTGTTTGCGGCCGGCTGCTAAGCGGGAGTGCCGTCCGCAGTGTCCCCGGCCTGCCCGGCCTGCTGGTCCGGCGGCAGGTTCTCCCACAGGCCCATGACGTTGCCCTCGGTGTCCTTGAAGTACGCGAAGAAGCCCATTCCGGGGATGGTTTCCCGGGGCTTGACCACGGCACCGCCCAGCGACTCCACTGTCTGCAGCGTGGCGTTGATGTCCGGCACGTCCACGGTGATCACCGGGGTCTTCAGGTCCGGGTCCCTGGCGAACATGCCGCCGTTGATGGCGCCTGCTTCGGTGGGCTGGCCGGTTGCCTCGTCCATGGGGGTGGTGATGACCATGTTGTAGTCCATGCCCGGGACGGGGTCGATCCGCCAGCCGAGGGCCTCCTGGTAGAACTTCCTGGCCCGCTCCTGGTCGTCCGCGGGGATTTCGAAATGCACTACTCCGCCCATTGTTTCCTCCTGGTTTTTCGAGCTTCCGGGCGCGGTGTTTTCCGCACCACAGGGTGGAGTCTAGTCCTGGTCACGGGGCTGGTTAAGGGGCTGTTTCCCTCGCCTGCATGGTGCCGCCGGAGCGTTGCTCGCAGGCGGATGTCGCAGGGGCGTGGGACGATGGAGGACATGACGATTGCAGAGGCACCTCCCCGGCTGGCAGCCGCGGCGGACGCCTCTCTCCGGTGGTATCCGGCCGGCCCGTACCACCTTGCCCGCACGCTCGGTCCGCTCCTGCGCGGCAACAGCGATCCGTCCTTCAGCGTCCAGGGGAGCGTCATCTGGAATGCCTTTACGACGACGGACGGCCCGGCCACTGTGAGGTTCAGCGCGGCTGGCGGGGACCTGGAGCATTGGGTGGATGTCCAGGCGTGGGGACCCGGCGCCGCCGCGGCCGTGGCGGCAGCGCCCCGGCTCCTGGGTGCCGACGATGACTGGCAGGACTTTGACGAGCCCGCTTTCCATGCCACCCTCCCGCACATGGTCCGTGAAGCACGACGCCGGAGCCTGGACCTGCGCCTTCCCGCCAGTGGGCGGATGGTGGACCAGCTGGTGCCCATCATCCTCGAGCAGAAGGTCACGGTGATTGAGGCGCGGCGGGCCTACCGGTATCTGGTGCACCGTTACGGAAGGCCGGCGCCGGCGGCCGGATTGTCCACTCCGGCCGGTTTGCTGGTGCCGCCCGCCGCGTGGCAGTGGCTGCAGGTTCCCAGCTGGGAATGGCACAGGGCGGGGGTTGGACCACAGCGTTCGGCGACCGTGATGCGGGCGCTGCGGTCCGCCGTCGCACTTGAACGGCTGGCAGCCCTGCCTGCCCTTGAGGCGGGCGCGAAGCTGCAGGCCATCCCGGGCATCGGCATCTGGACGGCGGCGGAAGTGGTGCAGCGTACGCATGGTTGCCCGGATTCCATCTCGGTGGGCGACTACCATCTGGCGGCATACGTGGGGGCCGCTTTGACAGGCCGTCGCACCGATGACGCGGGCATGCTTGACCTGCTGGCTCCGTGGAAGGGCCACCGGCAGCGGGTGGTCCGGATGATCCAGGCCAGCGGTTTCCGCAAGCCCACCTTCGGCCCGCGGATGACCATCCAGGACCACCGCCGGCACTGACGCCGCCCCCGGCTGTCCAGGTGCCCGTGGACTGGCCCCGCAGTTGGGTATAGCGTGGCGCCAGGGAGCCCTTTCGAGGGGCCCCGGCAAGCCGCATCCTCCGGAGTCACCCATGATTCACACGGACAAGCTGAGCAAGACCTTCACCGTCAAGAAGGAAACCGTGGAAGCCGTCAGGGGCGTCGACATCGACGTTGCCCCCGGGGAGCTGGTGGCGTTCCTGGGTCCCAACGGTGCGGGCAAGTCGACGACCCTGCGGATGCTCACCACCCTGCTCCGCCCCACCTCCGGCTCCGCCACCGTGGCCGGGGTGGACGTCACCGCGGATCCGGCAGGGGTTCGGGCACGGATCGGCTACATCGGCCAGGGCAACGGCGGCGGGCACAGCTTCCGCGTGATTGATGAACTGGTGATGCAGGGCCGTTTCTACGGCATGAACAGCAGCGACGCCGCCGCCCGCGCCCAGGAACTGCTCCGGTCGATGGACCTCTCGGACCTCGCCAAACGCACGGTGGTCAAGCTCTCCGGCGGCCAGCGGCGCCGGATGGACGTTGCGCTGGGCCTGATGCATTCCCCCAAGCTGCTGTTCCTGGACGAGCCGTCCACCGGGATGGATCCGCAGAACCGGGCCAACCTCTGGGACCACATCATGCGGCTTCGCCGGGAGCACGGCACCACCATCGTCCTGACCACGCACTACATGGATGAAGCGGATTCCATGTCGGAGCGGGTCATCGTCATCGACCACGGCCGGATCATTGCCGATGACACGGCCGCGCGCCTGAAAGCCAACCTCGCCGGCGACCTGCTGGCCGTCGAGGTGGCGGCTGAGTCGGCGCCGGGCGTGCGGGGATTGCTGGGACGGGCCGCGGCGGGCGGCGAACTACAGGAAAACAGGCTCGACGGGGTGGTGACCTTCCGGTTGCGCCTGCCCGAAGGCGCACGGCTCGCCCCGGCCCTGCTGAAGGAAATGGACGACGCCGGCGCTCCCGCACAGTCGCTTGAACTAAAGCCGCCCACCCTGGATGACGTGTTCCTGGAACTGACCGGGCGCAACCTCCGGGAAGGAGCGAACCGGTGAGCGTGGAAAGTCCTGGCGCGATGCGCGAAAGGCCCGGCCTGGGCCAGGTCCTGCGCGACACCAGGTACGTCTTCTGGCGCGAGATGCTGCTGCCGCTGCGCGACCCGTTTTCCCTGGTCTTCTCCCTGATCCAGCCGCTGGTGTTCCTGGGCCTGTTCGGCCCGCTGCTCAGCGCCTCCGTGGGCGCCCCGGCGTTCGGCGGGCAGTCCACGCTGCAGTGGTTCCTGCCGGGTGTGGTGGTCATGATCGCCCTGTTCGGCACCTCGATGACCGGTTCAAACCTCCAGTACGAGCTGATGACCGGATCCTATGAGCGGATCCTCGCCACTCCCCTGTCCCGCTCGTCCCTGATGATCGGTCGGGCGCTGAAGGAGTGGGCGCCGCTGGTGGTCCAGGGGCTGCTCATCGCCCTGGTCTGCATCCCGTTTGGCTTTGTCTTCCACCCCCTGCACGTGCTGGCCGGGCTGGTGATCCTCGGGATCTTCGGCGTCGGCATCGGCGCGCTCTCCTATGCCCTGGCGCTGGTGTCGCAGAACAAGGAATGGATTTTCTGGGGCGTGCAGCAGACGCTGCTCTTCCCGCTGATGATCCTCTCCGGGATCATGCTCCCTCTCGAGGCCGGCCCGGCCTGGATGAAGACCGCCAGCATGTTCAATCCCCTGACGTACCTGGTGAACGCCGAACGGGAACTGTTCGCCGGGACCATCGGCGGGCACACCCTGTGGGGACTTGTGGCAGCAGCGGTGACGGCCGCCGTCGGACTGGTGGTCGGCGTGCGGGCGATTAACCGCACCATCAGGTAGCAGCGGGACCACTGCAACGCGGGGTCACTCCTAGCCCGATAAAGCCGGATTATCGGGCGGAAAGTGACCCCGCGTCATGGCGGGAATAGGCCCGTTTGATTCTGGCGATGAGATCCTGAAAACTGTCGGCGAGGTCATCTGCGTTCGGCTTGAAATAGGACCAACCCGCATTGATGAAGAATTCGTCGCGACGGTTGTCGCGCGACTGTTGTTCCCTCGTCCGGTGATGGGCGCCGTCGTACTGCACCGCGATCCGGTGCCTTCGATACCCAAGGTCGGCTGCAGGCGACCTTGGATCGCCGGGGTTAAGACGGAGCTGCAATTCGGGTTCGGGGAGGCGCGCGTCCAAGAGCGCCAGCCGCAGGAACGTTTCCGGGAGGGAATCCGACCCTACCCGCATCTCATCCAACGCCAGTCGCGCCTTTTCGACACCTTTCATGTTGGGATGCTGCCGTATCAAAAGGCGCAGACCTTCCTTGTAGGCAAACGGCAGGCTGCGGAACTCCAACTCCGGCCGGGGAGTGCGGATCAGTTGGTCCCCCATGGCCACGAGATACCGCAAGGGAAGCTTATGGGCCAGATCAAGCCACGTTCGAGCGGGACAGCTGACCCTGATCCCGTCAATCTCCATGACTTCGCCGGGAATTACACGCACGCGGTGACCGATGACCCCGGCCCGGCGGACCCTTGGTAATCCGTGAGGCTTGCTGAGATGGATGAGCGGCTCCTGGCCAAGCCATGGAGGGAGACCCAGATCGAAGAAGATACCAGCAGTCTCGTGCGACACCCAAGCGTCCGGGGTGGCAGCACACAGCACGCGTGCCCGCTCGACAATGGAAGGCTCGCGGCCGGTGTGCACCCGGATTAGGCGTCCTGCTCCCATCAGGTCCTTGGCCCGCAAACGGTTCGGCGCAACACCCAGGGTCCGCGCCTGATAGATCGTGAATGGAAGTTTTGAGAGCTCCTCGGGGAGTGGCTTCGCAGTAACCATGCCACCCAGTGTGCGCGTTCGTGCAGAACAGCGTCTCAAGTTATCCACAGGGCGCCGTTCCCTCGGCAACGCGGGGTCACTCCCTGCCGGAGAAACCCGCATTATCGGGCAGAAAGTGACCCCGCGTTGCTGTAGGTGCAGTGGAGGGCGAGTCAGATACCCAGCCGGGCCACTGCTTCCTCGCGCATCTCCACTTTGCGCACCTTCCCGGAGACTGTCATGGGGAAGCTCGCCCGGATGTCCACATAGCGCGGGACCTTATAGTGCGCCAGGCGCCCGCGGCAGAAGTCCGAAACAGCGGAAGCATCCAGTGGTTCCGCCCCTGGTTCCAGGATGATGCAGGCCATCAGTTCCTCGCCGTATTGCGCATCCGGGACACCGATGACCTGCACGTCCCGGATGGACGGATGGGTGTAGAGGAACTCCTCGATTTCCCGGGGATAGATGTTCTCTCCGCCCCTGATCACCATGTCCTTGATCCGGCCCTCGATCACCACGTAGCCGTCCCCGTCCATGCGGGCGAGGTCCCCGGTGTGGATCCATCCCTCGGTGTCGATGGCCTCGGCCGTCTTGTCGGGCTGGCTCCAGTACCCTTCCATCACCGCGTAGCCCCGGGTGCACAGCTCGCCGATTTGCCCGCGCTCCAGGACATCTCCGGAGCCCGGATCCACGATCTTGCTTTCCAGGTGCGGCATGGTCCGTCCCACTGTTTCGGTGCGGTGCTGCAGGGTATCGCCCTGCCGGGTCATGGTGGACACCGGAGACGTTTCCGTCATCCCGTAGCAGATGGCCACATCCCGCATGTTCATCTCCGAGATCACCCGGTTCATCACCTCGATGGGGCAGAGGGAGCCGGCCATGACGCCGGTGCGCAGGGTCGAGAGGTCGTAGGACGCAAAGTCGGGCAGCGCCAGTTCGGCGATGAACATGGTGGGCACGCCGTACAGTGACGTGCCGCCAAAATCCTGCACAGCCTCCAGGGCCGCTGCGGGGTTGAAGCCGCGGCTGGGAATGATGGTGGCCGCACCGTGGCTGAGGGCGTTGAGGTTGCCGATCACCATGCCGAAGCAATGGTAGAACGGCACCGGAATCACCACCCGGTCGTGCTCCGTGTAGCCGAGCAGCTCGCCAATGGAAAACCCGTTGTTCAGGATGTTGTGGTGCGTAAGGGTGGCTCCTTTTGGGAATCCCGTGGTCCCGGACGTGTACTGCAGGTTGATGGGATCGTGCGGGCCGAGTTCAGCCATGCGGGCCTTCAGGCCGGAATGTCCGACGGCGTCAGCGCGCCGAAGCAGTTCGGCGTAGGTCAGCTCCGCGTCACTGAGGGGGACGCCGGCGTCGAACCCTTCCCCGCCTGGTGCCGGGAGGAAAACGAGCTCCTTCAGGTCCGGGCAAACGGCGAGCGCCCGGCGGGCCATGCCCACGTAGTCGCTGTTCCGGTCCGACGGGGCGGTGACCAGCATCCGCATGCCGTTCTGCTTTACCACGAATTCCAGCTCGTGGCTGCGGTAGGCCGGGTTGACGTTCACCAGGATGGCGCCGGCCTTGGCCGTGGCGTACTGCAGCAGCGTCCACTCGGCGCAGTTCGGGCTCCAGATCCCCACCCGGTCCCCTTTGGCGACGCCCATGGCGAGGAGCGCACGCGCCAGCCTGTCGACGTCGTCATTCATTTTTGTGTAGCTCCAGCGGCGCGCATCCGCCCCCGGAACAGGCGCCGCCTCAATCAGCGCGTCGTGGAACGGGAACCGCTCCACCACCCGCTCAAAGTTCTGGCCAATGGTCTCCTCGAGCAGCGGGACGTCAGTGTCCCCGGCTGTGTAAGCGCGCATGGTGGCACGCTACCAAGTGGCCCCCGGCAATAAAAGCACCGCTGAACCACGGGTGTCCGGCGCAACAGAGGCAAAGCCCTCCCCTGCTGCCGGTATTGTGAAATCCATGAGTTCACCCATTGACCTGCAGGCAACGTTCATCCCCAACGACGGCGAGTTCCACCGTGTAAAGCTGGCCCTCGAAATAGCCATCGATGAGGTGGTGAACGAACCGGGCTGCATCCGTTACGAGCTGACCGAAGCCACAGAAGAGAAGCTGGTCCTGACCGAACAGTGGGCGTCGGAGGAGGACCTGGCCAAGCATTCCAAGGGCATCGCGGTGCAGGACCTCAACGAATCACTGAGCGCGCTGCTGGCGGAGCCGGTCAAGGTGGAACGGATCTAGCTACAACAACGCGGGGTCACTCCGCGCCCGAAGAACCGAGGTTATTGGGCGCGGAGTGACCCCGCGTTGCTTTAAGGAGGTGGGTCAGTCCGGGATCTGGGTTCCGTCCTGGGGTCCGGCATGCTTGCCAGCCGTTGCTCCGGCTTCTTCCCGCTGGCGGGCCACATGGGCATGGACTTCCTCCATGTCAAGCGCCTTCACGGCGTCCACCACCTGTTCGAGCTGCTGGGCGTTCAGCGCACCGGGCTGCGAGAACACCAGCACCTTTTCACGGAAGGCCATCAGGGTGGGGATCGACGAGATGCCTGCCTCGGCGGCGAGCTGCTGCTCCGCCTCCGTGTCCACCTTGGTGAAGAGGACATCCGGGTGCTTCTCTGAGACCGCCGAATACGTGGGCCCGAACTGCTTGCAGGGGCCGCACCATTCTGCCCAGAAATCCACCAGGACAATGTCGTTGCCTTCGATGGTGGATGCGAACTGTTCACCTGTGATGTCACGAGTAGCCATGCGTCAACGGTACGCGTGATGGCCCGGCATGTCCTGCGCGGAGGGCCCTTGTTCGCTCCCCGCGTCATCGGGAATAACCGTGAGCCTTCCATGTACACGGGGCGCGGGGGCACCTAGTCTTGGGGTCAACCGCCGCTGCGTTCGCGTCCAGGAGGGCTTGTGGCAACCGCTGTCTCTGCGAAGTCACTGACCAAGAAATTCGGCCGCCGGGAAGTGCTCCACGGCGTGGACTTCGCCGTGGAGGCAGGCTCCGTGTTCGGGGTGATCGGACCCAACGGTGCAGGAAAGACCACCACCATGCGCTGCCTGCTGGACATCATCCGCCCCACCAGCGGGGAAATCCGGGTGCTGGGGGTGGAGCCCAGGGCTGGCGGCCCTGGACTGCGGCGCCGCATCGGATACCTTCCCGGGGAGTTGTTCCTTGCGGGACGGGTGACGGGACGCAAACTGCTTTCCCACTATGAGGCCATCAGCGGGCCGGTGCCGCCGGGCCGGATTGACCAGCTGGCGGAGCGGCTGGGACTGGACCTTGACCGGCATACGCGCCAGCTGTCAAAAGGCAACAAGCAGAAGCTCGGGCTGGTGCAGGCGTTTATGCACCAGCCGGAACTGCTGGTCCTCGATGAACCCACCAGCGGCCTGGATCCGCTGGTCCAGCAGGAGTTCCACGCGATGGTGCGGGAGGCGAGACACCGCGGACAGACCATCTTCCTCAGCTCGCACGTCCTGAGCGAGGTCCAGCAGACAGCGGATACAGTTGCCATCCTGCGCGATGGGCGGATCATCACCGTCGAGTCCGTGGAAGGGCTGCGCGAAGGCGCCATCCGGCACCTCCGCTTCACCGCGTCCGGCATCGCAGCGCACGACGCCGTGGCGCAGCTGGCCCGGGTGCCCGGCGTCGGGCAGGTGCAGGTGCTGGAGGCGGACGGCAGCGTGACGCTGTCCGCTGTACTGGAGGGCGCCATCCAGCCGCTGGTCCGGATGCTGGACTCCCTCCAGCTGACCGACCTCGTCCTGGAGGAGCCTGACCTGGAGGAAGCCGTGCTGAAGATGTACGCCGGCGAGCCGGAGGACGCCCGGTGAAAGCACTTCCCTTGTTCCGCCGCGCCTTCTTCGACACGTGGCGCTCCACCCTGGGCTGGGCGGCCGGACTCACTGCCGCAATCTCCCTGTACCTGCCGCTGTATCCCTCAATCGGGGGCAGCGCCGAGATGCAGCAAATGGTCAACGCGCTCCCGCCGGAGATGACCAAGGCGCTGAACTATGACCAGATCGCCAGCGGCCCCGGCTACGTGCAGGCCACCTTTTTCGGGCTGATCGGATACATGCTCATGACCATAGCCTCGGTTGCCTGGGGCGCCGCTGCCGTGGGCGGGGACGAGGAGTCCGGCCAGCTGGAACTGACCCTGGCCCACGGTGTGACCCGCGGCCAGGTGGTCCTGGAGCGGGCGCTGGCATTGTTCCTGCGCGTGGTCCTGCTTGCTGCCCTGGCCTGTGCGCTGGTGTGGCTGCTGAACGTGCCGGCGCAGCTGGATATCAAGCTAGACAACCTGCTGGGTGCCACCGTCTTGTTTGCCGGGCTGGCACTCCTGAGCGGAACGGCTGCCCTGTGCGTCGGCGCTGTCACGGGCCGGCGGACCCATGGACTCGCGACGGGCGCCGCCGTGGCCGTCCTCGGTTACGTCTTCAACGCCGTCGGACGCCAGAGCGAGGACGTGGAGTGGCTGCTGGACCTGAGCCCCTACCACTGGGCCTACGGCAACTCGCCGGTGGCCAACGGGGCGGACTGGGCGGCGGCAGCGTGGCTGTGGGGCGTTTCGGCGGCACTGGTGGCGGTGGCCGCCGTCGCACTGGAACGGCGGGACGTGGGCGCTTAGGCCGCTGCCCAGTCATGCGGGGCCGGCGTTCTGCTGCCAGGCAGCGCGCTGGACGCCCGCCACTCGTGGATCCAGTCGGGAAGGACCAGGTCCGCCGGCGGCTCGCCGAACTCACGCAGGATCTCCTCCTGGCTGACCGGCCGGCCCTTCGCCACCAGCCGCGTGGCGATGTACGCGCGGGCGTAGATCTCGCCGTCGGCCACCATGCGCTGCTCGAAGAAGATCGCTTTGGCATCAAGCCCGATGATCCGGGTCTCGATGGTGTAGTGCTGCCACAGCTGGAGGGACTTCCGGAAAGCGATGGTCTCCGCGGCCACCACGGGGCCCCATCCGCGACGGCGCATCCGCGTCCAGACTCCGCTGCGCACCATGAGGTCGAACCGGCCCAGGTCCATGAGGGACAGGTACATGCCGTTATTGACGTGCAGGGCGATGTCGATGTCCGTGGGCAGGACCCGCAGCGGGAGCGAGGCGCTGTCCCAGACCGTCACCGGCGGCCGGCGCGAGGAACGGAAGAGCATCAGGAGGGTTCTCAGGAGCAGGTGCATCCCCTTATGCTACCCGCCAGTAACATGATGGCCGCAGCCGACGCCGGAGCTGTTAGTAGGATTTTCTGCATGACCCAACAACGCTACCGGGACCTGGCCGGAACCTGCATGAACTGGTGATTGTGGCACTGCCGTTTTTCCGGCCGCTGCGCCTCCTCCGCCTGGTGACGCTGCTGTCCGTGTTGCACCGGACGCTGGGCGACACGCTCAGGGGACGCGTCCTGGACGCGGAGCAGTCGGCGCCGGACGCGAAAATCATGACCTTCGGTGATGCCCTGTGGTGGGCCATGACCACCATTACCACCGTGGGTTACGGCGACATGTACCCGGTGACTCCGATCGGCCGCACGGTGGCCGCCGCGCTGATGATGAGCGGTATTGCCGTCCTGGGTGTGGTCACCGCGTCCATTGCGTCCTGGCTGGTCCAGCGGGTGGAGGACACCGCCGAGGCGGTGTCCGAGGCCGAGGAGCCGGTCCGCGCGGAAGTGGCGGAGCTGGTGGCCGAAATTGCCGCGCTCCGGCGCGAGATCGCCGGGCTCCAGGAGCGGCGCACGCCGTAGTCCGCCCGCGTCGGGGCAAGTATCGGCTGCCCGCGGTTGAGTAGTTGGTGGCCCGCTACCGCGTAGGCGGCGCAAATATTCGGGTAATTCCTACTGGTGCCGCCTGACTGCGGACTTCCTAGACTCGGGATTCCTAGGACCTGACACGTGCGGGCGGGTCCCCCGGGCTGGCTTCCCGGGGTCCTGCCTCCTCACGGGGCCTCCGTATTTTCTGGGTATGCGGACGCTCCATCACGCGCCTTTTGTGCGGCCCGGCAACAGCTGGGGGCGGCCGGCGCATATTTCCTGAATCCGTCCTGCCTGCTGAAGCGCACAGCGCCAGCCTGCCTGGACCGAACCCGGATGGGCTCCCCATGAACCAGCCATACCTCTCCTCTCCCGAAGGCCCCAGCAGGAGCTTCGCCACCGATGAACCCCGCACGGACCTCACCGAGGTGCGGCCGGCCATCAGCAACAAGCTGTGGGCCGGCATGGCCACTGCTGCTGTGGTGGCCGCCGTCGGCGTCGGTGCCCTGGCGGCGCCTCCCGCGTCGCTGAACCAAAGCACGACGGCGATCGGCCAGGTCGCCGGGGCCGCGGCACCTGAAGTGCCGAATGCCGCAGCGGAGCCAGTTTCCGCGGCAGAAGCACCAGTTCCGGAAGCGGAAGCTCCCACGCCCGCAGCGCCCGAAGCCGCGGCACCGGCTGAACCTGCACCTGCTCCGGCGCCCGCGCCTGCACCCGCGCCTGCAGGTGATCCGAACCTCTACACCGTGGTGCCCGGGGATACTGTCGGGGCTATCGCGGCCAGTCACGGCGTGGACATGAATGCGATGCTCGCGGCGAACGGCCTAGGCCCGTTAAGCATCATTTACCCAGGGCAGACGCTGGTACTGACCGGTCCACCTGTTGCGGCGCCGGCGCAGGCTCCCCCTGCTTCCGCCCCTGCTGCGGCGCCCGTTTCGGCCCCGGCACCCGCGGCCGCCGCTCCGGCAGCTGTCCTTGCCGCACCCGCCGTCCGCACCATTTATGTTGCGGGCGCCGGCGGCCAAGGCATGGTGGACGCCTGCATCGGTCCCATCCACTACACCCCCAATGACGGCTATTCCCTCTTCATCACGGAGCACGATTTCTGCGGCGGCTGGGCACGCTTCTCCGGCATTGGGGTGGGCGAGACTGTGAGCATCCCGGGCTATGGAACGTACACGGTTTCTGCACGGGGACAGGTACCTAACCCGGGAACCACCAACGACGTTATTGCGGTCTTCGGCGGCTTCCCCCGGGCCATCCTGCAGACCTGCATCCCCGGCACCAGCCAGATGCTCCTGATCGCGCTGAACTGACTGCCTTGAAGATTGGCTGGCATAGCTTGTCCGCGGTCCCTGGCCTTCAAGGCAGGGAGCCGCGGACAAGGGCATGAACTGCGCCAGGAAAATCCCGGCTATGCGTTCATCCGCTTGCGTTCCGAGATGTGCTCCACCAGCTCGCCCACGCGCTGTTCCGAGTAGTTGCGGGCGATGTCCCCCTGGCTGATGATGCCAACCAGCCTGTGGTCGGCGATGACAGGGAGCCGGCGGACCTGGTGTGCTTCCATCATTTCGATGGCGGCGTCAACGTTCGCGTCGGCGTCGATCCAGTAGGGCTTGCCTGAGGCGAGTTCGCTGGCCAACATTTCGCGCGGATCACGTCCGGCGGCCACGCACCTGATCACGATGTCACGGTCGGTGATCATGCCATGCAGCTTGCCGTCATCGCCGCAGATGGGCAACGATCCGCAGTCCAGGTCCATCATCATCCGCGCGGCATCGGCCAGGGACTGGTTTTCCTTAATACACTGTGCGTCCGTAGTCATGAATTCACGTACGGCACTCATTGGTCCTCCTTCATCGATTGGGTATCGACGCAGGGCATCGGGCACATGCGCCGATGCTGCCAGACTACGCCTGGGCACTACCGATGTCGACGGCGGTTTGGCACTGTTCCGGGGCAGCTTCGGCCCTTGGACGGCCCACGTCAGTCAGCAGATGCCCGGCTCTTTTGGGCCCGGAACGTGAGGTCCAGCTCCCAGTCCTGGGGAGCCGTAGAGCCAAGCTGCCAGACGTACTCGTTCTTCAGCTTTGAACCGTCCGATGTGAAGGGGCCGGTGCGCAGCGGATAAAAGGCAATCGTTGGGAGGCTTGCATCTGGTGATGTAAGGATTGCGTTGTTGAAGTCGCCGTTCATGCTTCTCAGTCGTTCAAGGATGTATGTCCTGTAGGAAGCTGCCTCGAAGGTGCCCTCGGTGCTGGCTTTCGAGGTGAGCTGAAGCGCGATGTGAAGCTGTCGGTTTCCCAGGGCATCCTCAAAGCTGACAAGCCGATGGTTTTCCACGGCTGAAAGAAGGCTCTGGTCACTGCTAAGGACGTCACGCAATGCATCCGGTGCCACAACCGCTCCGTTGAAGTCGACGGACAGGTCGCTCCTGCCGTAATGGAAGAGCAGGGGCAGATCGAGGAACTGCTGTCGGATGATGTGTTCGAGCCCAAATTCCCGAAGCACAGCGTTGACTTCACGCACGCGCAGCACGTGTCCGCGGTCATGAATGTTGTAGCGGATCCGCGGGTTGACGTTCTCCTTGCGCACAATCGTGACGACGAGTTCGCCGTCCCCGTTCGTTTCGATGAGGTAGTCGTACGGGTTGAACTGGAAGATCATCGGGAGCACACCGTATTCGTCCTGTCGGGTGAGCCGTGCCGACAGTTCCGGGTTGGCCGCGACCGCCTGGCGGAGCTCCACGGTGTAGTCCGTTTCGATGGCTATGTTGATCTCAAGGTCGGACGCACCGTACGAGCCGAAGGCACTGTGGGCGTACTTCGTGATGTGTGCCCGCATGTTCTCGCTGATGCCCTCGCCGCCGAATGCCGCCACGATGTCGTAGTCCTCCCAGATGATCCGATCGTCGTCGAACAGGGCTTTCAGGAAGGGCGGATAGCTAAGGATGATGTAGGTGTAATCCGGCCCGAACTCCAGCATCGTGGCAATTACCTTGTCGCGGTCCGGGCCGATTGATTTGATCATTGTCACGTCTGTCAGGGATGTCGTGACGTTCATCCCCGTTGCCCATGCTCCGAGTGAGAAGCAGTTGAGCACGAACGGCTGCTTCCTAAGTGTCTCGGCGGTGCGTGAAAACCCAACCTGGAGCAGCTGCCTTGTTGCAAGACGTTCATCGAGGCCGCGCACCCAGCTGGTTGGGACGCCTGAGCTTCCGGAAGATTCATCGACAACCACACCGTGGCGGGGAAGCACGCCGTCCACGCTGCGGGCAGGAATGGTCCAGCGTTTGATGTAGCTGTCCTTGTCCATCTCCGGCAGCGCGGCGAAGGCCTCCGCCACCGTCTTGCGTTTGAGGGAAAGCCTTCCGCTTACGCCGTGCTCGGCGAGGAACTCACGATAGGCAGGCACGCGTTTAGCCGCCATCTCAAAGGTCCGCCAGGCCCTCCAGCGTCCGGCGGTCCAACGGAACGGTTCTATGCCCGGCATAAGCAGTATCCGATGAGTAGAAACCCTTGGCGTAAAGACCCCGACGAATCTGTCCATAAGAAAGACGAACGCAAATATGAGCTTCTTATTCAAGGTGTGGCTCCTGTACGTATATGTCATCGGTGAGCAGCATCGAGGCCGCGGGGCGGCGGTGAGCCTTCGGCGGGGTGGCGCTATAGCCGAACCTGAACAGCATCCACGCCATCCTGTTCGCTCCCTCGTTGATTCCAGCCTCCTTGACGAATTCCGCGTGAGAAGAAGGGTTAGTGATCACAGTGCCAAAGGGGTGGAGGGATACGCCCTTTTCCGAAAAGAAGAGCCATACCTGCATGAACGTGCGCCCGGCTTCGAGGAAATGGCTCGGCTCCGCGAACGGGCCTTCCAACCAGCCAAGCTGCCGCACGCCACGCATTGTGCGTAAATAGACGGCCTTAATGAAACCGCCGATGGCTGGGAAGGACCAAAGATTACGGTGCTCCATTGCGAATCGAAGCACCCGCCCGGGAATGATCATGGTCTCCGCGCTGAGACCGTCTGCCCGGGCGGCAGCCTCGTCCTTCGAAAACCGCAGCCACTCCATGATCTCGGCGTAGACCGCATTATTGCGCAGGTCGGAAAAAAGAGTTTTTTGATTAATCCGCACGAGCGATGAAACAGTTCTGCTGTCAGCGGTTGAATGGAATTCGTATCCTTGGCGGGCGGCAATGGAAGAAGCCGCCGTCAAGATCGCCTCATCGACCACCCGCCTGTCGTACGGCCGACGCGACGTCCGCCTGGCCCGGAATGCGGCCAAAGTACTTTCAGCCAAGGGACGGGAATGGGCGTCTACAGCAGGTTCCAATCTGACTGTGCCGATACGATGCAACCGGTCCTCGGCAGCGAAATCCATTTCGGAAAGCTCAAGGCTTTCCACGGTGCGGTAGCCCCTGGTCGCGGCCACCACAGACAATGACTCCAGGAAGACGCCCGCGCACACGTGGCCGAAAGGAATTCCGAACGATTCGGCAGGCAACCCGAGGTCAAGGTCATAATAAACAACTGCGACGGTCTCGCTGATCGGCCTCAGCTTAATCGGCTGGGAGTTATGTGGCGAGGGATACCAGCGGACCTCCTCAGCGATATCGAGCCAGGGTCCACCAGTATCTTCAGACGTGCCGGCCATCGACAATTTCCCCCCATAAAATTGCGAATATGTGAGAACACTATCGGTGGCATCATCAAGATCCGCCCAGATTTGTCACAGGATTGGAAAAAGATCGGACGGCGTGCCCACCTGCCTTGATCCGAAGCCAATGCAGGCCCACTGCCCATAGCCTTGCAGCGGATGCTCGGGGTCGCCCGTCCGGACGCTGCGGTCTCAAGGCTGGCTGTTGCGGGTGTTGCCGCCCGGACGGCTGCCGGGCATGACGAAGGCCCGTAGTTTTCCAGGTTTCCGGGAAAACTACGGGCCTTCGCTTGGGTGGCAGATGAGGGATTCGAACCCCCGTAGGCGTTGCCAGCTGATTTACAGTCAGCCCCCTTTGGCCGCTCGGGTAATCTGCCGAACTTCAAAAGAAGTACCCGCCGATGCAGTCTGCGGAACGTCCCTTTCCGGGCCGATCCGCTTCCAGTAACCGCGGGCAAGACAACTTTACAGAACTTCCGCCGAAGAATCGAATCGGGCCGCAAAGGCCCGGGAATCCCTTGAAACAACGGGGAAAGGGAACGGAATCAGGCCTCCCCCAGAATCCTGCCGGCTAGCCGGGCCTCGAACTTCACGGCCTGCTCCTCAGTGATCTGGTTCAGCTGGACTGCACGCAGCAGGTCCTCGCTGACTCCCTCCATCCGGGATGAAGCGTCTGCCACCGGCGCGAGGGTGATGGACGCCGCAACCGCCGCTGCGGCCACCGACGACGCCACTGTTGCCACTGCCCCGGCGGCTGCTGAAGTAGTGCGGGTGGCATACGGGACGGCTTTGGGGTGCATGGTATTCCCTTCGAGCAACTTCCCAACACGTTCAACTCTTCCCGGCTTTCCTTCGTTCCTGCGGAGCGTCCGCTGGGAATGAACTGTGAATCCCGGACCTCCTCAACGCGGGCATCCGTACTAGGCTGGAATGCAGTGATCACGCCCTGTCCGCACAGGGCTTCCAACAGCAAAAGGAGAGTCATGGCAGGCGAGTCAACGTTCGACGTCGTAAGCAAGGTAGACAAGCAGGAAGTGGCCAACGCGCTGAACCAGGCGCAGAAGGAGCTGGCGCAGCGCTACGACTTCAAGGGCGTCGGTGCCGAAGTGGACTTCAGCGGTGAGAAGATCCTGATGAAGGCGAACTCCGAGGAACGGGTGCTTGCCGTGCTGGACGTGCTCCAGTCCAAGCTGATCCGCCGCGGCATCTCGCTGAAGTCGCTGGACGCCGGCGAGCCCTACGCGTCCGGCAAGGAATACCGGCTGGAAGCCTCCATTAAGGAGGGCATCGCACAGGACCTGGCCAAGAAGATCAACAAGCTCATCCGCGATGAAGCCCCCAAGTCGGTCAAGTCCCAGATCCAGGGCGATGAGCTTCGCGTGACGTCCAAGTCCCGCGACGACCTGCAGGCCACCATGGCCCTTCTGAAGGACTTCGAGGAAGCCGACCTGCAGTTCGTCAACTTCCGCAGCTAGCCGTCAGCCGCCGCGTAAAGAGGCCGGCGCCCCCCGATTATGGGCAGCGCCGGCCCTCTTTGCGCGTTACGGAGGCGCCGGACGTCAGCGAAGTGGCCGGCCTGCCATCCGTTCCAGCCTGGAAATCCTGTCCCGCATGGGCGGATGCGTGGCGAACAGCTTGGTCATGGCCCCGCCGCGGAACGGGTTGGCGATCATCAGGTGCGAGGCGTTGACCAGCCGCTGGTCCTGCGGCAGCGGTGCGATGGTGACGCCGCGCTCGATCTTGGCCAAGGCTGAGGCAAGCGCCAACGGATCTCCGGTCAGCTGCGAACCGTCCTCGTCGGCGTCGTACTCCCGGGTCCGGGAAATGGCCAGCTGGATCAGCGACGCGGCAAAGGGGGCCAGGAGCGCCATGGCCAGCATCGCCAACGGATTGGAATTGCGCCGGTCACCGCCGCCAAAGAACAGCAGCATCTGGCCCACCGACGTGATCACGCCTGCGACGGCGGCGGCCACGGACGAGGTGAGGATGTCCCGGTTGTAGACGTGCATGAGCTCGTGCCCCAGGACTCCGCGGAGCTCCCGGGCGTCCAGCAGTTGCAGCATTCCCTCGGTCACGCACACGGCGGCGTTCCGCGGATTGCGGCCGGTGGCGAAGGCGTTCGGGTTCATGGTGGGCGAGAGATAGATGCGCGGCATGGGCTGGTTGGCCCGGACGGACAGTTCCCGGACCATCTGGTACAGCTGCGGCGCCTGCGGCTCCGTGACGGGGTAGGCCGCCATGGCGCGGATGGCGATCTTGTCGCTGTTCCAGTAGCCGTATGCCGTCGTGGCCACCCCAAGGAGGGCCATGATCCAGATCGGCGCGGAGCTGCGGGTACTGGTGCCGACCAGCGCCCCGAGGCCCAGCAGCACCGCCCACAGCACCCCGAACAGCGCCGCGGTCTTGAGCCCGTTGTAGTGTTTATGCACGTCTCCTCCTTACTCACTATGGAAACGGCTGTCTAGGGGACCGGGTTCCGCGCGTCGTACCTGCGGAAGCCCGGCTGGCGGCAGGCCGCCGATCCGGGTGCCCCGGTCACCACCACGATGCAGGACGCCTACGGTCGCTTCGCCGCCGCCGATCATGACGGCACCGATGGCTGGCATCAGCGCCCGCGGCTGGGCCAGGACCGTGGCGACCAGGTCGATGACGAAGGTCGTCCGGAGGGTGGGCCGCGTGCCGAGGAAGCGGAAGCCTTCGACGACGGAGCGGACTCCGGGCCTGCCCGGACTCCCTGACGGCGGCAGGGCAGCCTGTAAACAGCATGGGCAGGATGGCGCTGCGGGCCGGTTGGTTGATGGCCTGCGCGCCGCCGGCCCTGGGTGGGTCCGGGCCGGAGCGGCATGATATCAGCCAGCAGCTTCCCTACCCTGCAACCCTAGCGACGGCACGATTTCTTCCCGTTCACAACGTGTTAGCCGAGCCTTATTGTGAGATGCTCATAATAAGTGCTTGAATGGTGGCATGACGGAACACTTTGACGGCCAGGACGCATGGGCTGCCGCCCTGCGTGCCCACGGACGCAGGGTGACCAAACAGCGGCTGGCGGTCCTGGCCGCCGTCGAACGCCACCCCCACTCCCCCGCCGAAAGCATCCTGAGCGCCGCCCGCGCCGAACTTCCGGAACTGACGGCCCAGTCCGTGTATGTGGTGCTGGGCGACCTGACGGACCTTCACATGCTCCGCAGGTTTGAGCCGCCACACTCCCCCGCCCTGTACGAGACGCGGGTGGGGGATAACCACCACCACGCCATCTGCATCAGCTGCGGCCGGGTGGAGGACGTGGACTGTGCAGTGGGCCACGCTCCCTGCCTCACCCCCCACTGGGATGAAAACGCCAAGCCGATGACCATCCAGATCGCCGATGTCATGTACCAGGGCATCTGCCAGGACTGCCAGCAGTCCCAACAACTTCCTTCCAATCGTCCCTCTGAAGAAACACAGAAATAAGAGAAATAGGAGAACAATGACTGCCATTTCAACAACCCAGTCAGGTGCCCCCGTCACGTCCGACGCGCACTCCAAGTCAGTTGGTGCCGACGGTGCCATCATCCTGACTGACCACTACCTGGTGGAAAAGCTCGCCCAGTTCAACCGCGAGCGGGTGCCGGAGCGCGTAGTGCACGCCAAAGGCGGCGGCGCATTCGGTACGTTCACGGCCACCGAGGACGTGTCCAGGTACACCAAGGCAGCCTTCCTCCAGCCCGGCATCGAAACCGAAATGCTGATCCGCTTCTCCTCCGTAGCGGGCGAAAGCGGCTCCCCGGACACCTGGCGCGATCCCCGCGGCTTTGCCGTGAAGTTCTACACCTCCGAGGGCAACTACGACCTCGTGGGCAACAACACCCCGGTGTTCTTCATCCGCGACGGCATCAAGTTCCCCGACTTCATCCACTCCCAGAAGCGCCTGCCGGGCACGCACCTGCGCGACGCCGACATGCAGTGGGACTTCTGGACCCTGTCCCCCGAGTCCGCCCACCAGGTCACCTGGCTCATGGGCGACCGCGGCCTGCCCGCTTCCTGGCGCGAAATGCAGGGCTACGGCTCGCACACCTACCAGTGGATCAATGCCGAAGGCGAGCGGTTCTGGGTCAAGTACCACTTCAAGTCCAACCAGGGCGTGAACTCCATGAGCAGCGAGCAGGCCGAACAGCTGGCCGGCTCGGACGCGGACTTCTACATCCGCGACCTCTCCGAGAACATCGAAGCCGGCAACTTCCCGTCCTGGGACCTGCAAGTCCAGGTCATGCCGTACGAGGACGCCAAGACCTACCGCTTCAACCCGTTCGACCTGACCAAGGTGTGGCCGCACGGCGACTACCCGCTGATCAAGGTGGGCACCATGGAGCTGAACCGGAACCCGGAGAACTACTTCGCGCAGATCGAGCAGGCCACCTTCGCGCCCTCGAACTTCGTGCCCGGCATCGCCGCTTCCCCGGACAAGATGCTGCAGGCCCGCATCTTCTCCTACGCCGACGCCCACCGCTACCGCGTGGGCACCAACCACGCCCAGATCCCGGTGAACCAGCCCAAGAACCAGGTCAACAACTACAGCCAGGACGGCGCCGGACGTTACCACTTCAACGCTCCGTCCGTGCCGGTCTACGCCCCGAACACCTTCGGTGGCCCGGCTGCCCTTGAGCCGCAGAACCCGGCCGGCGGCTGGGAGAACGACGGCGAGCTGACCCTCGCTGCGCACTCCCTCCACGCCGAGGACAGCGACTTCGTCCAGGCCGGCACCCTGTACCGCGAGGTCTACGACGAAGCCGCCAAGGCCCGCTTCCTCGAGACCATCACCGGTGCCGTGGGCGGCGTCAAGCGCTCCGATATCAAGGAACGCGCCATCCAGTACTGGACCAACATTGACGCCGAACTCGGCGCCAAGCTGCGCGCCAACCTCGGTACCGCGGCCGCCCCGTCAGCTCCGTCCTCCGATGCTGAGGCTGCCAACAAGATCGGCTGATCCCGCTTCTGCCGGCTTCACTGCTTTGAGGGCACCCCGTCACGGTTTCCGTGGCGGGGTGCCCTACTTTTTGCACATACGGGTCGGCGGCCGTGTCCATCCCCGCAGAGGGTCCCTAGGATCGCTTCATGACAACTTTCCAGGGCATACCTGCCGGCGCCTTCGGGTTCTACGAGGAGCTTCAGGACAACAACAACCGGGAGTGGTGGCAGGAACACAAGGACAGTTACCAGTCCCTGGTCAAGGAACCGCTCTCGTCATTACTCGCAGGGCTGGAACCCCGGTTTGGGCCGGCGAAGCTCTTCCGACCGAACAGGGACATCCGGTTCTCCGAGGACAAGTCTCCCTATAAGACCGCCCAAGGCGCGGTGGCATCCGTCCAGGAGGGGGTTGGCTACTACCTGCAGCTAAGTGCCGGGGGCCTGCTGGTGGGCGGCGGATACCACTCGCATACGCCGGCACAGCTGGCCCGGTACCGGAATTCGGTGGACGCGTCCGGCACCGGCGAGTCCCTCCGGCAGATTGTGGAGGCTGTTGCCGCGGCCGGCTTTGCCGTGGAGGGGGAGAAGCTGAAGACGGTGCCGCGGGGGTATGCGCGGGAGCATCCGCGGGCCGAACTCCTGAAGCACAAATCCCTTTCAGCGAGCGTCAACCTTGGCCGGCCGGACTGGCTGGCCACCCCTGCCGCAGTCCAGCACATCGCCGGTCTGTGGGAGGACCTGCGGCCGTTAGTTGACTGGGTCAGCCGGCATTCTGCCCCTTGAGCGGAGCCTCCTTCCCGGATGAGGCTACAGCCGGGCGGTGCCCCTTCTTTCCCAGCTGGATCTGTTCGTGCACGTGGTGGCGCGGATCAGCCCTGCCCGCCGCCGGCAGCGAGGCGCGTCTCCAGGTTGTTGAAGAAGACCGCCAGCATCAGCTCGAAGGCTTTAGTGGCCGCTTCCGGCTCATTCATGACCACGAAGTCGAACTGCAGCCCGTAGAAGGTGGACGTGAAGAGCCGCGCGTCAGTATCGGCAAACTCCTCCGGAATTCCCTGCACCATGAGCCAGTCCCGGGTTTTATGGTGGAGCATCCGGAAGTGCTCCTGCGACGTCCCCCTCGGTTCTGCAGCCACGATGTCCTGCGCCGTCGCTTCGAATTCCAGGCGGGTCAGGTGCCGATTCCGCTGGGCCATGGTCCACTGCCAGGAGTCCAGCAGGAAGTCCCGCCAGGCGGCGCGGTCGATGTCGCGCACATCGGTGTTGCGCATCCGGTCCAGCCGGGACTCGATCGAAACGACAATGTCGTTGATCAGCTGGTCCCGGCTGCCAAAGTGGTACACCAGCACATAGGCGCTCATCCCCAGGCCCTCAGCGAGGCTCCGGAAGGTGAGCTCGGCAAGCGTTTTGTCCATCAGGTAATCCAGGATCGCAGCCAGGAGCTCTGCCTTGCGTTCGGATCGTGTGGGACGGGCCATGTGATCCATCCTAGAAGCCGGACATGCAAATGCCCGCCCTGGCCAGGCCAGGGCGGGCATTTGCAGGGGCGTCAAGCGCGGGTGAGCTCGTCCTCGCCTTCGCGCGCTTTGTCAGCAGCCGGTCCGTTGACGGCCGTGCTGGCGTCGCCGAAGCGCTCGTTGAGGCGGGAGTGGCGCTGGCCGTAGGAGAAGTAGATCGCCATGCCGATGACCAGCCAGACTGCAAAGAAGATCCAGGTCTCCACTGCGAGGTTGGTCATCAGGTAGAGGCACAGCACGGCGGACACGATGGGCAGGACCTTGCCGAACGGTACCCGGAAGGCCGGCTTCAGGTCCGGACGCTTCTTGCGGAGCACCAGGATGCCCAGGCTTACCACCACGAAGGCGGACAGCGTCCCGATGTTGATCATTTCTTCCAGCAGGTCCACCTTGGTCAGGCCGGCCACCGTGGCGACGGCGGCCCCGCAGATGATCTGGAGGCGTACCGGCGTCGAACGCTTCTGGCTGGTCTTGGACAGTGCGCGGGGAAGGAGCCCGTCGCGGCTCATGGCCAGCACCACGCGGGAAAGGCCCATGAGGAGCACCATGATCACGGTGGTCAGGCCCACCAGGGAGCCGAAGGCAATGATCTTGGCCGCCGAGGTGTCCCCTACCGCTTCGAAGGCGGTGGTGAGGGTGGGGTTCTCGGCCTCGGCCAGCTGCGTGTAGGACACCATGCCGGTGAGGGCCAGGGATACCAGGATGTAGAGCAGGGTTACCAGGGCCAGGCCGCCGAAGATGCCGCGCGGCAGGGTCTTCTGCGGGTTCTTTACTTCTTCCGCGGAGGTGGCCACAACGTCAAAACCGATGAAGGCAAAGAAGACCAGAGCGGCGCCGGCGAAGATGCCGAGGGTGCCGTACTGGGCAGGGGCGGCACCGGTGAGGAAGCCGAAGAACGACTGCTTCAGGACGTCGGCGCCACCGTCGCCGCCGGTCGGCTGGGCGGCCGGGATGAACGGGGCGTAGTTTTCGAACTTCACGTAGGTGAAGCCCACCACGATGACAAAGAGGACGACGCCGATCTTGATCAGGGTGAAGATGTTGCCTACGCGGGCCGACAGCTTGGTGCCCAGGACCAGCAGCACGGTAAAGACGGCAACGATCAGGAAGGCACCCCAGTAGAGGTCGACCCCGCCCAGGGAGATGGCCGGCGGGATATCGGCGCCCATGAGGGCGAATACCTTGCTGAGGTAGATGCCCCAGTACTTGGCGATCACGGCAGCGGCGGTGAAAAGCTCCAGGATCAGGTTCCAGCCGATGATCCAGGCCAGCAGTTCGCCCATGGTGGCATACGTGAAGACGTACGCGGAACCTGCCACAGGGATGGCGGTGGCGAACTCGGCGTAGCACATGATGGCCAGCGCGCAGGTGACGGCGGCGATGGCGAAGGACAGGGTCACTGCGGGACCGGAGAAGTTGGCCGCAGCCTTGGCGCCAACGGAGAAGATGCCGGCGCCGACAGCAACCGCGACGCCCATGATCATCAGGTCCCAGGTACTGAGGGAGCGCTTCAGCTTGCGCCCGGGCTCATCGGCGTCAGCGATCGACTGCTCGATGGATTTGGTCCGGAGAAGGTTCATTGGGGGATCACAATCTTGGTTTCGGATGGAAACAGACCTATTAACGGTAGTGTCCATCCACTGGACGGGCCCAATTGTCCCGAATGGTGAGACGGTTACTCTGCCGAACTTTATTCCGGCAAAGCACTTGGGACCCTTCAGATGAAGGGTCCCAAGTGGTAGTTGGTCGAACGGGCCTAGGCAGGCCAGTCCATCAGGGCGGACCGGATCAGGAACCTTTTTCCTTCCGGTGCCTCGACCGAAAAGCCGCTCCCCCGGCCCGGCACCACGTCCACCGTCAGGTGCGTGTGGCTCCAGTAGCTGAACTGCTCCCGCGACATCCAGAACTCCAGCGGCTGTGGCTCCAGCCCGTCGGACAGGTCAAACAGGCCCAGCAGGACGTCGGAGCTGCCCGTGATGAACTCGCCTGCGGGATAGCACATGGGTGCGGACCCGTCGCAGCACCCGCCGGACTGGTGGAACATGAGCGGGCCGTGCTGGAGCCACAGCTTCCGCAGCAGCTGCACGGCCGCCGGGGTGAGCGCCACCCGGGAGAAGTCTTCCCCGGGCAGCGTCACTCCGGCGTCGAGCTTGTCCAGCGGCATCAGAACCTCAGGACCACGCGGCCGTCGATCTTTGCGTGCTTCATTTCGTCCAGGACGTCGTTCACCTCCGAGAGTTCCCGGACGGACACCGTGGGGTGGATCTTGCCCTGGGCGTAGAAATCCAGCGCCTCCTCCAGGTCCTGGCGGGTCCCCACGATGGAGCCGCGGACCGTCAGTCCCTTGAGCACAATCTCGAAGATCGGCGCGGGGAAGTCGCCCGGCGGCAGCCCGTTGAACACAATCGTGCCGCCCCTGCGTGCCATGCCGATCGCCTGCCCGAAGGCCGAGGGATGCACGGCGGTGACCAGAACTCCATGGCATCCTCCGGTTTCGCGCTGGATGACTTCCGCGGGATCCTCGTGCAGGGCGTTGACCGTCACCTCGGCCCCATGGGCTTTCGCAAGGGCCAGCTTGTCGTCCGCGATGTCCACCGCAGCGACGCGGAGGCCCATGGCAACGGCGTACTGCACTGCAATGTGCCCGAGGCCGCCGATGCCGGAAATGGTGACCCACTGTCCCGGCCTTGCTTCGGTCATCTTCAGGCCCTTGTAGACGGTGACGCCGGCGCAGAGCACCGGCGCCACCTCGACGGGGTCGGATCCCGCCGGTATGCGGGCGGCGAAGCGGGTATCCACGAGCATGTATTCGCCGAACGAGCCGTCCACGCTGTAGCCGCCGTTCTTCTGTGCCTCGCACAGGGTTTCCCAGCCGGTGCGGCAGTATTGGCAGTCCCCGCAGGCGGACCACAGCCAGGCGTTGCCCACCAGGTCCCCGACCGCCAGATCGGTGACACCCTCGCCCAGGGCCACCACTTCCCCAACCCCCTCGTGTCCGGGGACGAAGGGCGGCGAGGGTTTCACGGGCCAGTCGCCCTCGGCCGCGTGGAGGTCGGTGTGGCAGACCCCGGTGGTGAGGACCTTGACCAGGGCTTCCCCTGGCCCCGGGGAAGGAACTGCGATGTCCTGGACCTGCAGGTCCTTGCCGAATTCAGTTACTACTGCTGCTTGCATTGTCGTCGTCATTGGCGAAATCCTTGCGTCGGTGTAGCGGATAAGGCGTTTTAGAAGAAGCCGAGCTTGTTTTCGTTGTAGCTGACCAGCAGGTTCTTGGTCTGCTGGTAGTGGTCCAGCATCATGGCGTGGTTCTCGCGCCCGATGCCTGAGGACTTGTAGCCGCCGAACGCGGCGCCCGCCGGGTAGGCGTGGTAGTTGTTGACCCAGACGCGGCCGGCCTGGATTTCGCGGCCGGCGCGGTAGGCTACATTGCCGTTGCGGGACCAGACGCCGGCGCCGAGGCCGTAGAGGGTGTCGTTCGCGATGCCCATGGCATCGGCGTAGTCGCTGAACCTCGTCACGGCGACCACCGGGCCGAAGATCTCCTCCTGGAAGATCCGCATCTTGTTGTGCCCTTCGAACACCGTGGGCTGGACGTAGAATCCTCCGGCGAGGTCTCCCGGCAGCTCTGCACGGGCGCCGCCGGTCAGGACCTTGGCGCCTTCCTGCTTGCCGATGTCGATGTAGGAGAGGATCTTTTCCAGCTGGTCGTTGGAGGCTTGGGCGCCCACCTGCGTTTCGGTGTCCAGCGGGTTGCCCTGGATCATCTTTTCCACCCGGGCCACGGCGTCGGCCATGAAGGACTCGTAGATGTCCTCCTGGACCAGGGCGCGGGACGGGCAGGTGCAGACCTCGCCCTGGTTGAAGGCGAACAGCGCGAAGCCCTCCTGGGCCTTGTCGTAGAACGCGTCGTTGTCCTGCGCCACGTCATTGAAGAAGATGTTGGGGCTCTTGCCGCCCAGTTCGAGGGTGACGGGGATGAGGTTCTGGCTGGCGTACTGGCTGATCAGCCTGCCGGTGGTGGTCTCACCCGTGAAGGCGATCTTGCGGATGCGGGGGCTGGAGGCCAACGGCTTGCCGGCTTCAACACCGAAGCCGTTGACCACGTTCACCACGCCGGCGGGCAGCAGGTCGCCGATGAGTTCCATCAGGACCAGGATGGATGACGGCGTCTGCTCGGCGGGCTTGAGCACCACTGCGTTGCCGGCGGCGAGCGCGGGAGCAAGCTTCCAGACGGCCATCAGGATGGGGAAGTTCCACGGGATGATCTGGCCGACGACGCCGAGCGGCTCGTGGAAGTGGTAGGCGGTGGTGTCGTCGTCGAGCTGGGAGAGCCGGCCCTCCTGGGCGCGGACGGCCGAGGCGAAGTAGCGGAAGTGGTCCGCGGCCAGCGGAATGTCCGCGTTGAGGGTTTCGCGGATGGGCTTGCCGTTGTCCCACGACTCGGCGACGGCCAGCATTTCCAGGTTCTCGTCGATGCGGTCGGCGATCTTGTTCAGGATCGCGGCACGCTCGGCCACGGACGTCTTGCCCCAGGACGGTGCAACCTTGTGTGCGGCGTCGAGCGCCAGTTCGATGTCCTCCGCCGTGCCGCGGGCAACCTCACAGAAGGCCTTGCCCGTGACGGGGGTGACGTTTTCGAAGTACTGGCCCTTGACGGGGGCGACCCATTCGCCGCCGATCCAGTTCTCGTAGCGGTCCTTGAACGCGATCTTCGAACCCTCGGTACCAGGCTGGGCGTAAACAGTCATTGCTAGCTCCTTTGCTGTGCATGGGGCGGGGCCGGGTTATGGCCGCGCCGTTGCACTCAGCGTAGGAGCGTGAAGGTTGCAGTCAGGTTGCAACCCTGTGGCTCATGTCACAGGGGCTCGTTGTCAGGCGTGGAGCTCAGCTTCCAGCCGCTCGAGGTCGGCGACGACGGCGGCACGCTTGGGCGAGCGGGCAGGCAGCAGTTTCAGGGCGGCACGCCGGACCCCGACGTCGTCCCTCGCCTCCGGCAGCTCAGCGTACTTGAGCACCGTTTCGGCGCTGCCGTCCGTGAGGACGGCTTCCCTCATCAGGGACGAGACCCTGTCCCGAAGATCGATGATGCCGGGAGCCTCGGACTTAGGCAGCACGGCGCCGCGGTAGATCTCCAGCGCGATCCGGTGGGCGCCGCGCTGCAGGCAGTTAAGGACCTGGCCGCTGTCCGGCACCAGGTCCAGGGGCAGCCTGTACGGCCGCGAGCCGGGAACGGCGGCCGGGTTGAGCTGCTGAAGGACCTTGCGCAGCCGGACCATTTCGGCGCGCAGGGTCATGGTGGACCCTTCGCCCGGGTACAGGAGGACGCTGAGTTCCTCGGCGCTCAGTCCATCCGGGTGCGAGCTCAGCAGGGCGAGGATTTCGCTGTGCCGGGCGGACAGCACCACGGTTTTGCCTTCAATGCTGAGCAGGGCCTGGTCGCGGCCCAGCAGCTGGAGGCTGTTGCGGTACAGGCTGCCTTCCTTCACGCCCGCCCGCGGCGACCGGGAGGCGGTAGCCGCCGGCCGCCGTCGTGCTGGCCTGCTGGCAAGCTCGGCCGCGAGCTGCAGCCGTTCAACGCGAAGCTGCGCCTGTGCCGCCGCGACGGTGGCTTCCACGAGGGACAAAGTGTGGGGTGCCACCGCCATGGCCGTGCCGGTAATGTCCACCACGCCCAGGACAGCGCCGGAATCGGGATCGTGGAAGGGAACGGCGGTGCAGCTCCAGGGATGGACGGTGCGCTGGTAGTGCTCGGCCCCGGCGATCTGGATTCCGCGGCCCAGGGCCAGGGCGGTTCCAGGGGCACTTGTTCCCACCGTTGCTTCGGACCAGTCGGCGCCCGGGACGAACATCATGCCCTCGGCGCGGCGCTGCAGCACAGGGTCCCCGTCCACCCACAGGAGCCGGCCCACCTCATCGCCCACTGCCACCAGCAGGCCGCTGTCGTGGCTGGGCTGGACCAGGAGCTTGTTGATGACAGGCATGATGGCCGCCAGTGGGTGCTGGCTGCGGTAGTCCTCCAGCACATCCCGGTCCATGGCGAGCGGGGCTGCCGGGCTGTCCGGGTTTGCCTTGAAACGGGCCGAACGCTGCCAGGACTCTTTGATGAGCTTGCGCAGGCCTGGAATCTCCGGGGTGCCTGCAGCGGCACCGTCCAGGTACTCATGCCCGGCGAGGGCTGCCCGCTGGTGCGGCTCGGCGGCCGGCTGGATCAGGTTCGTCATCGAACTCCCATGATGGTGCGCGGCATTCGTTCTGCCAGCCCGGCCATTGTACCCCTCGGCCAGCTGAACGGCGGGCCGCAAATGCGTTGCTTTTGGCGCCCGTGGCAGGCGGCAGTCACCGGAACGGCGCGGTTGCGGGGACCAGGTGCCTGCAAAAGTTACGCAAACAGGGACGCGTCAACCGGGATGGAGTGAAGCTCGAATAACACCCCAATACAGAGCGTGAACCGTTAGCCGCGGGAGATACGGATCATCTCCTCGCGCGGCACCACCTTGATGCGTTCGCGGACCACGTGGTCCAGGCCTTCGGGTCCGGTCCAGGCAGCACCGAGGCCTGCTTCGTGGGCGTCGAGCCTGTTCCAGCCCTCCCACGTGGTGTACTCGATACCGCGCTCTTCCAGCAGGTCGATGATCGCCTGCGGGTCAGGGTTCTTGGCCGGCGGCAGGGTCAGCCGGTCCTCGAGCAGGAAACCGATGGTTTCCAGGGCGTCGCCCTTGGTGTGGCCGATCAGGCCAACCGGTCCGCGCTTGATCCAGCCGGTGGCGTAGATGCCGGGTATCGGGTTGCCTTCAGCGTCTAGGACGCGGCCGCCTTCGTTGGGGATGACGCCCCGCTTGGCGTCGTACTCGAGTTCGTCCAGGGCTGAGCCGTGGTAGCCGATGGCCCGGTAAACGGCCTGGACCGGGTACTCCATGTACTCCCCCGTGCCCTTGGCATTCCCGGTCCCGTCGAGCTGCATGCGCTCGAACTTGATCCCGCCCACCTTGCCCGCGCCGTCATCGAGCACCTCTACGGGGCTGTGCAGGAAGTGCAGGTGCAGCCGCCGGGAGGACGGGTTCTCGGACTCGGTGTGCTCTTCCACCAGCCAGTTGGTGAGCGTATTCACCATGGTTTTGATCTGGTTGTTGCTGCGGATGGCGTCATCGGAGGCTTCGTCGAACTCGAAGTCCTCGGGGTAGAGCACGATGTCCACGTCGTTCATGTGGCTCAGTTCCCGGAGCTCCAGGGGCGTGAACTTTACCTGGGCCGGGCCCCGGCGGCCGAACACGTGCACGTCCGTGACCGGCGAGGCCTTGAGTCCCTGGTACACGTTGTCCGGAATCTCGGTGCTCAGCAGTTCCTCGGGGTGCTTGACCAGCATGCGGGCCACGTCCAGGGCCACGTTGCCGTTGCCGATCACCGCGATTTCCTTGGCGTCCAGCGGCCACTCGCGGGGGACGTCCGGGTGTCCGTCGTACCAGGACACAAAGTCCGCGCCGCCGAACGAGCCCTTCAGCTCGATGCCGGGGATGTCCAGGTCCGCGTCCTTGACAGCGCCGGTGGAGAAGATCACGGCATCGTAGAAGGCACGGAAATCGTGCAGGGTGAGGTCCCGGCCGTAGGTGACGTTCCCCAGGAACCGGATGTCGCCGCGGTCCAGGACCTTGTGCAGGGCGTTCACGATGCCCTTGATCCGGGGGTGGTCCGGCGCAACGCCATACCGGATCAGGCCGTAGGGCGCCGGGTAGGCCTCGAACAGGTCGATGCTGACCTCGAAGTCGCCGTCCTTGACCCCGCTGGACTTGGTGAGGATGTCCGCAGCGTAGACACCGGCCGGCCCCGCGCCCACAATGGCGACACGGAGGGGACGGGAGGAGGCGGATTCGCTGTGGTTGGACACCGGAAGCCCTTCTGAACTGGCCATTTGAGGAAAATGCGCCGGAACAGGTAGCGCACAGTCCCCTATTCTAGGCCTCAGCCGCTCTTCGCCAGCGGCACCACGTCACCTTCGCGGTACAGGAGGGCCCGGAGTTCGGCCTCGGCGGAGTCGGGCCGTTTGGGATCGATGGTTTCGCCCTCGTGGTAGTGGTCCACCACACGGGGATCCACGTAGCTCTTGCGGGCGATGGACGGCGTGTTCCCCAGCACCTCGGACGCTTCCATCATGGCCCGGGCGATGGCCCTCTTGCGTTTGGCGGCCGTCCGCTGGGCGCCCGTGCGGGCCAGGCTGGCAGCGGCCGCAACCGTGCCCCGCAGGGTCCGGAAGTCCTTGGCCGTGAAGTCGGATCCGGTCCGTTCCTTCACGTAGGCGTTGATGTCGGCACTGGTGACGGGCTTCCACTGCCGTCCCTCCTTGTACGCCAGGAGCCGGGCATTGGGGCCGCGCCGCTTGAGCAGCCGCAGCAGGACGGCGAGGTCTGCATCGCGGAACTCCGACTCCCAGTCCTTGCCGCTCTTGGCGGGGAACCTCAGGAGGATGCGGTCCTTGCGCACCGTCACGTGGGCGCAGAGCAGGGTGGCGAGCCCATGGCTGCCGTTCTCGTTCGTGTACCGTTCAGACCCCACCCGCAGCGACCCGCTGTCCAGCATCCGGAAGGCCCCGGCCAGGACCCGGTCCCGCGAAAAGCCCTCACTGCGCAGGTCCATGGTGACCCTGCGGCGCGCCGCCGGCAGCGACTCCGCCAGCTGTAGGGAACGGTCGAACTTCACCCTGTCCTTACGTTCCCGCCATTCCGGGTGGTAGATGTACTGGCGCCGGCCAACTGCATCCACACCCGTTGCCTGGATGTGGCCGTTCTCGAACGGGGCAATCCATACATCGGTCCACGCCGGCGGAATGCCGATGCTTTCCAGCCGGTCCCGGACCGGGCCGGGCGGCAACGTGGAGCCGTCCAGGTCCCGGTAGCTGAAGCCTTTGCCGGCAGCAACACGGCGGTAGCCCCGGCCCGAGGCGTTGCTGCGGCGGAGCCTCATGGGGCCACGTCCGGCCGCTTGGCGAAAATCATAAAAGCAAGCCTACTGACTATTTGCCGGGTTGCGTGCCCTGCCTGCAGGAATACCTGCCCCCGGGGTGGTGTTATTGGTTCCGTGCCCACTCCCGATGGATCCTCCCCCGCCAGCGCCCCGGCTCCCGCCGCTGCGCCCCCTCCTTCCCCGGCAGCCGGTCCCAAAGCCGCCGGTCCCAAGGCCGTCGGTCCCAAGGCCGTGGACAAGGAGACGACGGCGGGCATCCTCTTTGGCATCGGCGCTTACGGGCTGTGGGGGCTGCTCCCGCTGTACTTCTTCGTCCTCATGCCGGCAGGCGCCGTCGAGATCGTGGCCAACCGGGTGGTGTGGTCCCTGCTCTTCTGCGCCCTCCTCATCACGGCCACCCGCTCATGGTCCGCCCTGGCGCAGGCCCTGCGGAACCGCGCCGTGTTTGGCTCGCTGGCCCTGGCCGCCCTCCTGATCGCCGTCAACTGGCTGACCTACACCTACGGGGTGACCACCGGGCAGGCCGTTGAGGCGTCCCTTGGCTACTTCATCAACCCGCTGGTGTCCGTCCTGCTCGGTGTGTTCGTCCTGAAGGAGAGGCTGCGTCCGCTCCAGTGGACCGCCGTCGGCATCGGTTTTGTGGCGGTGGGCGTCCTCACCTACTCCTACGGCAAGCTGCCGTGGATCGCACTGACCCTGGCCTTCAGCTTCGGCCTCTACGGTTTCGTCAAGAAGCGGGTGGGGTCCAGGGTGGACGCCGTCACCAGCCTCACGGTGGAAAGCATGGTGCTGGCCCCGTTCGCGGGCGCCACGATGGTCTACCTGGCAGCCGCCGGAACAGCCACGCTCACCACCCAGGGCCCGGGCCATTTCTGGCTCCTGCTGGCCTCCGGCGTGATCACGGCGGTACCGCTGCTGTTCTTCGGAGCCTCGGCCCGCCGGCTTCCCCTGACAACCATTGGGCTGCTGCAGTACTTCGCGCCAGTGCTGCAGTTCATCCTGGCGCTGGTGGTGTTCAGGGAAGCGATGACCCTGGACCGCTGGATCGGCTTCGGCGTGGTGTGGGTGGCGCTGCTGGTCCTGACCGTGGACATGCTGCGCACGGCCCGCAAGGCGTCCGTGGCCCGGCGACGGAACCGAGCGGCCCTCAAATCCTCCTAGCCCCCTGTTGCCGGGAACCCCGGTGGAGTAGGTTGCTCGGATGGAGGACTCATATCAGGTCATCGTGATCGGGGCCGGATTCGCCGGCACCGCTGCAGCCAGGGAACTTGGCCGCAAGGGCGTCCGCGTCCTGCTTATCGATTCGAACAACTACCACCAGTTCCAGCCCCTGCTGTACCAGGTGGCCACCTCGCAGATCGGTGTGTCCGCCATTGCCCGTCCCATCCGGTCCATGTTCCGGCGGATTCGCAACGTGCGGGTCCTGACCGCGGAAGTGGCCTCGGTTGATGTTGGAAACCACACCGTCACCACCGACGAGGGCGACACGTTCCGCGCCAAAGTTTTGGTGATCGCCGTTGGCGCCGTTCCCAACTTCTTCAATACGCCCGGGGCGGAAGAGCATGCCTTCCCGCTGTACTCCGTTACCGACGCCACCAGGCTCGGGACCAGCGTGACCCGGCTGCTGGACCGGGCCGACCGCGAGCCTGGAACCGAAGTGGACATGGTGGTGGTGGGCGGCGGTCCCACGGGTGTGGAGACTGCCGGCGCCCTGGCGGAAAACATCA
Organism: Arthrobacter sp. PGP41; assembly: GCF_002953935.1. Classification (NCBI taxonomy): domain Bacteria; kingdom Bacillati; phylum Actinomycetota; class Actinomycetes; order Micrococcales; family Micrococcaceae; genus Arthrobacter; species Arthrobacter sp. PGP41. The sequence goes on from NZ_CP026514.1 coordinate 3,221,086, forward strand.
AGTTCGTTGTGGCAAAGTACTTCTCCCCGGAACTGGCGGCCCGGTGCCGCGTGCACTTGGTGGACATGGTGCCGAGCGTGCTCGCCATGTTTTCTTCCAAGTCCCAGGAGTACACCCGGCAACGCCTGGCGAAGATTGGTGTCCAGATGCATATGGGGGTGGGCGTCACTGAGGTCAGGGCCGACGGCGTGACGCTGGCTGACGGGACGGTCATCCCCGGCGGGATCGTTGTCTGGGCCGGCGGGCTGAAGGGCGGGCACCTCATCGCCGGCTCGGGCCTGCCGCAGGGAAAAGGCGGGCGGATCGACGTCCGGGCGGACCTGACGGCCCCCGGCGCGGAAGGCGTGTATGTCATCGGCGACGCCGCCAACATCACCGATTCAACCGGAGCGAAACTGCCGCAGCTCGGTTCGGTGGCCCAGCAGGCCGGGAAGTGGGCGGCGCGCAACATCCTTGCCGACCTCAACGGCGGAACCCGGCAGCCTTTCCGCTACGTGGACAAGGGATACATGGCGATGATCGGGCGGGGCGCGGCGGTGGCTGAACTGGGTCGCCGGCGCGTCCAGCTCCAGGGTCCGCTGGCTTTTCTGTCCTGGCTCCTGGTGCACCTTGCCCTGCTGTCCGGATTCCAGCAGAAGGTCCGCGCCCTGTTTTCCTGGCTCAACGGTTACGTCCTGCACAGCCCTGCGCAGGTGGTCATCGGCGAACCGGACAAAGCCCAGAGGTAGCGGCGCCTTAATCCCCTGAGGCCCCGGAACAGTAGTTCCGGGGCCTCAGGTTGTGTTCGCGCCGTTGCGAGGGGACGCTAACTCTGCGGACTGCTAGGCGTTCGCCTTGATGGCGGCGGCCAGGACCTCCAGGCCGTCGTTGAGCAGCTCGTCGGTGATGACCAGCGGCGGCAGCAGCCGGATGACGTTTCCGTAGGTGCCGCAGGTGAGGATGATGACGCCTTCCTTCAGGCACGCGGCCGCCACGGCCTTGGTCAGTTCCGGGTTCGGTTCCTTGGACCCGGCCTGGACCAGCTCGATGGCGAGCATGGCACCGCGCCCGCGGACGTCGCCGATGACGGCGGTTCCGGCACCGGCCAGCTCGGCCTGCAGCGCGCGGAGGCGGGTAGTGGCCAGGGCTTCGATGTGGCGGGCCCGGCCGGCGAGGTCGTATTCCTCCATGGAACCGATGGACGCCAGCGCGGCAGCGCATGCCACCGGGTTTCCGCCGTAGGTGCCGCCCAGGCCGCCGGGGTGCACGGCGTCGAGGAGGTCTGCGCGGCCGGTGATGGCGGAGAGCGGCATGCCGCCGGCGATGCCCTTGGCTAGGGTCATGATGTCCGGAATTACGCCCTCGTGGTTCACGGCGAACCATTCACCGGTGCGGCAGAAGCCGGACTGGACCTCGTCGGCGATGAACACGATGCCCTTTTCCTTGGCCCAGGCAGCGAGCGCGGGGAGGAAGCCCTCGGCCGGGACAATGAACCCGCCTTCACCCTGGATGGGCTCGATGATGATCGCGGCAACCTGGTCCCCGCCGATCTGCTTCTCGATCATGGTGATGGCGCGCTGGGCGGCCTCGGCACCCTTGATGGCGGGGTTTTCCTCGCGGTACGGGTAGCTCATGGGCATCCGGTACACCTCGGGTGCGAAGGGGCCGAAGTTGGTCTTGTACGGCATGGCCTTCGCGGTGAGAGCCATGGTGAGGTTGGTGCGGCCGTGGTAGGCGTGGTCAAAGGCGACGACGGCGTCCCGGCCGGTTGCCAGGCGGGCCACCTTGACTGCGTTTTCCACTGCCTCCGCACCGGAGTTGAAGAGGACCGTGCGCTTCTCGTGGTCGCCGGGGGTGAGGCGGTTCAGCTGCTCCGCTAGGGCTACGTAGCCCTCGTACGGGGTGACCATGAAGCAGGTGTGCGTGAAGTGCTCCACGGCTTCCTTGACGGCACCGACGACGGCGGGATCGGAGGCGCCCACGCTGGTCACCGCGATGCCTGAGCCGAGGTCGATGAAGGAGTTGCCGTCGACGTCGTGGATGATCCCGCCGTCGGCGTCTGCCACGTAGACGGGAACAGCGGAGGCGACGCCGGCGGCAACTACCGCCTTGCGGCGCTCGGTCAGTGCAACCGACTTGGGTCCGGGGAAGTCCGCCTGGACCCGGCGCTTCTGCTCCAGGCGGAAAGTGATGTCTGATGCGGTGGTGGTCATGGGGAGCCTTTCTGGAAAGCCTGGGGGTTCGGTGCGGAGGTTTGGAGGCGCGGCTAGGCGTCGAGTGCACTCATGACGTGCTTGATGCGCGTGTAGTCCTCAACGCCGTACATGGAGAGGTCCTTGCCGTAGCCGGACTGCTTGAAGCCGCCGTGGGGCATTTCGGCGGTGAGGAGGATGTGGGTGTTGATCCAGACGGCGCCGAAGTCCAGGTCACGGCTCAGGCGCATGGCCGTGCCGTGGTTGGTGGTCCACACGCTGGAGGCGAGGGCGTAATCCACGTCATTAGCCAGTTCCACAGCTTCTTCCTCGGTGCTGAACTTCTGCACGGTGATGACGGGTCCAAAGGTTTCCTTCTGGACAATGTCATCGCTCTGCCTGGCGCCGGTGACGATGGTGGGTTCGAAGAAGTAGCCCTTCTCCCCGGCCCGGTGGCCGCCAATTTCGATCCGGCAGTTGGCGGGCAGGTTCTCCACCACGGAGCTGACGGCGTTGAAGTGGTTGATGTTGTTCAGCGGGCCGAAGTAGTTGTCCTCATCGTTCTGAGAGCCGGTGCGCAGGGTTTTGGTGTGCTCCACCATGGCGGCGACGACGTCGTCGTGCACGGAGTCCTCCACCAGCACGCGCGTGATCGCGGTGCAATCCTGGCCTGCGTTGAAGAATGCGAACTCGGCGATCGCCGCAGCACTCTTCTTGATGTCGGCGTCCTTGAAGACGATGGCCGGCGCCTTGCCGCCAAGCTCCAGGTGGGCACGCTTGAGGCCCTTGGCGGCACCGGAGGCCACAGCGATGCCGGCACGGACGGAGCCGGTGATGGACACGAGGCCGGGCACCTTGTGGTCAATCATCAGGGCACCGGTCTCACCGGTGCCGAGCACAACGTTCAGGACGCCGGCGGGCAGGATGTCCCCTGCGAGGCGGGCCAGCACCAGCGTGGATTCGGGGGTGGTGTCCGAGGGCTTGAGGACCACGGTGTTGCCGGCGGCGAGCGCCGGGCCGATCTTCCAGATGGCCATCAGGAAGGGGTAGTTCCAGGGCGCAACCTGGGCCACGACGCCAATGGGTTCGCGGCGGACATAGGAGGTGTGCCCCTCGAAGTATTCGCCGGCGGACTTGCCTTCAAGGATGCGGGCTGCGCCGGCAAAGAAACGGAGCTGGTCGGCGCCGGCCGCCACTTCCTCGGAGGCGATCAAGGAGCGCACCTGGCCGGTATTGCGGTGCTGGGCCTCCACGAGCTCCTCGCTGTTGGCCTCGACGGCGTCGGCGAGCTTGAGGAGCATGAGCTGGCGCTGCCCGGGGGTGACGTGCTTCCAGGTCCTGAAGGCGTCCTTGGCTGCGGTCATCGCGGCGTCCACATCGGCCTGCACGGAGACGGGCGACTGCGCCACCACTTCCCCGTTGGTTGGGTTCACGATATCCAGCAGGGTGGTGCCGGCAGGGGTGACGAACTTCCCGTTGATGAAGTTCTGCAGGGTCTGGACCACGGTGTGCAACCTCTTTCGTAGGGGCCACCCGCGCCCGGGCGGAGTTCGGAGCGGATGGATGGAACTGCCTTGAGCCTATGCCAGCCCCCTTGCGCAGTGAATAGCCACCTGCACACCCTTCAGGGAACTGTTTAGTGCGGTTGCCCAGCGCCCGTTTATCCTTGACCCATGGCCATTTCCCTTGCCGCCCTGCTGGGCGTGAACTCCCTGAAGCTGTCCAAGGCCGGGGTGGCCGAGACCACCTGGCATCAGGACATCAACTGGGTGGCAGTCACGGAGTTGGAGGATCCGCACCGGTTCCTCAACGGCGGGGAACTGATCCTCACCACAGGCCTGCGCCTGCGGTCCGCGCCGGAGCAGCGGCGCTTTGTCCGGCAGGTGCAGCGCGCCGGTGCCGTGGGCATCGGCTTCGGCGTGGGCCTCTCGCACGAGACGGTCCCCCAGGCCCTGCTGGCGGAGGCGAACCGGTGGGGCCTGCCGGTGGTGGAGGTTCCCTACGAGACGCCGTTCATTGCCATCGGCAAGCTGGTGGCCGATGCCCAGTCCGCGGACCACTACGCCAAACTCGAGCGGCTGATCGCCGGGCACCAGGTGCTGGCCCGGGCCCTGCTGACCGGTGGCGGGCTCGCCGAACTCCTCAAGCACCTGGGCAGCATGCTGCGCACCGATGTTGCCCTCACCCAGTTCACGGCCCAGCTCTACAACAGCGGCGCCGATTCCCCGTCCGCGGACACCTGGTCTTCCTACCCCGTCCCCACGGGCCGGCGGGATGCCTGCACCCTCTGGGTCCGGCAGCCCTTCGAGGACTCGGGCATCATCGGGTACGCCCAGAGCCTGATCAGCGTGGAGCTGAACAACATGGTCAAGCAGCGCCAGGCCCAGCGCGCCCTCTGCGGCCAGGTCCTGGAAGACGTGATCCACGGGGCGTTGGAAACCAGCGAGGCCCAGCGCCGCCTGGCCGGAGTGGGCGTCAACAGCACCCGGAAGAACGTGGTGCTGCTGGCCGTGTCGGCCGCCCACAACAAGGCCCTGGTGAGTACCTCGGTGCCACGCGAACTGGAAAAGGCGGTGGCCGCCGTCGTGGGCAAGGACCTGGTGCTGGTCATTAATGACGACGGCGGCGGCGCACCTGCCCTTGCCCGGAAGCTGAGCGACCACCTGGCAGAGGCCGGCATCCACGCCACGATCGGGATCGGCGGCGCGTACACCAAGCCGAACGGCCTGCGCTGGAGCTACTTTGAGGCCCGTGACGCGGCAAGCCACGGCCTGCCCGTCAATGAGCCGGAGCGCCTCAGCCTGACATCGCTGCTCCTGGCCAGCGAGGACGTGCCGCTGGCGGACATGGCCAACGAATCCCTGGACCCGCTGCGAACCTTTGACGCCGCCCACGGCTCGGAACTGATGGCCACGCTGGAGAGCTACCTCAACAACAACGGCTCTGTGGCCGCCGTCGCCGAGCAGCTCACCCTGCACCGGAACACGGTCCGGTACCGGCTGGCACAGATTACCGAACTGACCGGGTACGACCCCGCCGTCACCGCGGACCGCGTGCAGCTCTGGCTGGCGCTGGCCGTGGCCCGGCTGTCCGCGCGGCAGGGGAAGTAACGCCAACGCGGGGTCACTTCCCGCCCCATAATTGCCCCTTATTGGGCGTGAAGTGACCCCGCGTTGCCCTGACTTGCCGCTACCCCACCCCGCGGCGCAGCAGGTTCCGGGACTTCTTGCGGGCTTTCCGGTACTTGGCCTCGGAACTTCTGATCAGCTCGTCCTCCCGCGCCTCCAGGGCAGCATAGGCCGCCGCGGCCGCCGTCGGTTCCTGGCGTGAGCCCACCGTGGCCAGCAGGTCCCGGGCGATCACTGCGTCGTGGAAATTGCCCAGGATCTTTTGCTGCCGGTGCGCGGCCTTGGCCACTTTGGGCCCACGTTTGCCAAAGACCTGGGCGGCAGATTCCGCCACGTGCCGCAGCCGCTTGGCATCCTTGCGCACCTGATGGAGGGCGGTCTCGTGGTCGGTTCCGTGCCGGGACCGCGCCGCGGCCTTGTGCGAGCGCCGCAGCCGCCTGGCGGCCTTGGCCACGGCTTTCGCGGCAACCCGGCGCCCCGGCGCCACGGGGTCCGGACGGACCGGCGGTTTGTCCCGGAACGCCTCCAGGTCATCCAGGAGCCGGAAGTAGCGGTCCGAGCGCAGCGCCTCCTGCAACTGCCGGTAACCGTCGTCATACGCGCCGCCCACTTTGCGCTCCACCTTGGCCTTGACGTCGTCCACGCCTTCCCCCGGCGGAAGGTCGTCGAGGTGCCCGCGGAGCCTGTCCAGCAGGACCTCGGCATCCCGCGGCGCGCCGAGCAGCTGGCCCAGCCATTTCAGTTCGTCGCGCAGCCGGCGAACCGGGGCGGGCACATACAGTTTCCGGTAGGCGGCGAGCACCGAGCGGACCCGGCGGAGCGCGGAGCGCATGTCGTGCACCGATTCGGGCTCCTCCAGCCTGACTCCCGGGTCCTGGGCCAGGATCTCCGCGATCTGCCCGCTGAGGTAGGCAGTGACGACGGCGGCTGCCGGGGCCTTCTTGCCGGCAGCCAGGCCAGGGGTGCTTCCGTTCCGGGACGGGCCAGCGTCGGGGAGCGCTCCGGCGGCACCGCCCAGCGCCCGGGCAAGCTTCGAGGCGTGGCCGGCAGGACGGGCTCCGGCCTTGGCCAGAAGTTCCTCCGCGGGGCCGAAGAGGCCGGGATCGCCGTGGACGAGTTCCAGTTCCCATTCACGCCAGTGCTGTTTCTCCCCGCCCCCCGACGCTCCTGATTTGTGTCCGGGGTGCAGGCGCTCGGCCGTCACCCGGTCATCGGCGAGGTCTGCCAAGTGCACGCCGTCCTCGCCGTACAGGGCGTGCGTGGTGCGGCTGGTTTCCAGCCGCACCACCGGCGCCACTTCAGCCCCCCGGAGGTATGCCTGCAGGTAGGCCAAGAGGCCGTCAGGCACAACATCGGGCTGCCCCAGCGGGGCGTGCAGCTCCCGCCGCTGCCGGGGTTCCGCCCCGGAAGCAGCGCCGTCCAGCGGCGGCAGCTTCAGGTGCCAGCCGGCATCGGTTCCGCCAGTGCGGCGGCGAAGGGTGATCCGGTGGGACGCCAGCGTGTAGCGCTTCGTGTCGAAGTAGACGGCCTCGAGCACCTCAGTATGGGGAAGACCCGCCCTGGTGACCCCGGGCAGCCCCTCCAGCGGAGGCACTGCGGCGTCCTCGCCGACGTCGTACTTCTTTTCAATCTCCGTTTGTTGGCTCACCAAAACAGGCCGTCCTTCCGCGTCGTTGCGGCGGATCCGGGCCTGGCTGGCCCGGCGTGCCGTAACCGGATTCTATGGCGCGAAGGTTAACGGGCGGGAGAGGTTCCCCACAAGACTGCAGACATCAAACGTCTAACCTTTAGACTGGCAAGATGCCCGAGTCGCATCCTCCCGCCGCCAACGCGCCCGCTGCCGCCGTTCCAGCAACCCCGGCCGTCCCGGCCGCCGCTTTGCCCGGGAGGGGCACCCGCCCTCGGTCCGCCGTCGTTTTCGGCGTGGTTGCACTGGTGCTGATCGGGCTGAACCTCCGCGCGGGCATCACCGGAGCATCCGCGTTGCTGCATGACCTCCAGGCGGTCCTCGGGTATGGCGCGCTGGTGGCCGCCGTCATCCCGTCCATTCCCACTCTGTGTTTTGCACTGGCGGGTGCGGGGACATCCTGGCTGACCGGGCGCCTTGGCGTGGAAAAGGCGATCCTGCTGGCCCTGGCCATGCTGGCCGGAGGCCTCCTGCTGCGCGGCATTCCAGCCACGGGCATGCTCGTGGCCGGGAGCGTCCTGGGCATGTCCGGCCTGGCCGTCTGCAACGTGGCCATGCCCTCCTTCATCCGGGAACACTTCGCGCACCGCACGTCGCTCATGACCGCCGTCTATACGGTGACCATGACCACGGGTGCCACCGTGACCGCCGCCGCCGTGGTTCCGCTGGCCCACGCACTGGGTTCGCCGTCGGCGGCCGTCGGTGCCATTGGCATCACCGCCATCGCGGCCCTCCTAGGCTTCCTGCCCGTGGCACTGCACGCCCACCGCAACAGTCCGCGGAAGCCAGCCGCCCGCGTCTCCCCGTGGCCGCTGCTGCGGACCCGCAAAGGGCTGCTCCTCACAGTAATCTTCACGCTGCAGGCCCTGCTCGCCTATGCGCTGTTGAGCTGGTTCCCCTACATGCTGACCACCATGGGCATGAGCGCCTCGGACAGCGGGCTGATGTTCGGGCTGATGCAGTTGGTCTCCGTGCCGGCCGGCATGGTGCTGATCGCGATCGGCTCCAGGCCCCGGATGCTGCGGCCGGCGTTCTACCTGGTCAGTGTCACCATGGTGGCGGGCCTGGTGCTGCTGCTGGTCCTCCCGGTGGGGCTGGCCGCCGTCCCAGCCGCCCTACTGGGGTTCGGCCTCGGGATTTTCCCGCTGGTGATGGTGATGATCAGCCGCAGCGGGGCGAGCACCGCCGAAACAACCGCACTGTCCACGCTTGCCCAGTCCACGGGCTACCTCCTGGCCACGGCCGGGCCGTTCGGGATGGGACTGCTGCACAGCGCCACCGGTGGCTGGACCCTGCCCCTCCTGCTCCTGCTTGGCCTGGCGCTAGCCCAGATCGTGGTGGCCCACCTGATCACCGGCAGTGCCATGACCAACGCCATCGGAAGGAAGTAGCACGCCATGGCCCTGAGCCCTTCCGCCCGCCCGCCGCTCGTTGACGAAGTCACCGCCAAGCTGCGCGCCATGGTCCACTCCGGCGAATGGGCCTTGCACCAGCGCATCCCGTCCGAAACCGAGCTGATGGCCGGACTCGGGGTCTCGCGCGGCACCCTCCGCGAGGCCGTTAAGGCCCTTGCCCACAGCGGAATGCTGGAGGTCCGCCGTGGCGACGGCACCTACGTCCGGGCCACCAGCGAAATTTCCGGCGCGGCGCGCCGGCTGTACCAGGACCACACCGAGGAGCACATCCTGGAAGTCAGGCTGGGCCTGGATACCCAGGCGGCCCGGCTGGCGGCGAGGAATGCCACGGCCGACGACGTCACGGCCCTGCGCGCCCTGCTCGCCACCCGGGACCAGGCCTGGGGGGCCGGCGACTACGAAGCCTGGGCGCGCGCCGACTGGGGTTTCCATGAACGGGTAGCCCAGGCCACCGGCAACCCCCTGCTGCACGAGCTGTACATCAGCTTTGGCGCCGCCTTCCACCAGGACCTCCTGAAGCAGCAGGGCCGGCCCGGTTTCGACGGGCGTCCGCATGAGGGGCACGGCCTGCTGGTTGATGCCATTGAACTCCGCGACGGGGACGCCGCCGTGGCCACCGTGAACCGGAACCTGAATTCCTGCGCCGAATGGCTCGCAGGCTAGCCCAGCGGGGTTTCACCCCGGCCCAATCCGTCAGTAGGCTTACTATCTGAGAAGGTAGTAAGCCTGTCCGGCATTCCGGCGCGGCAGGCACCCGCCGACGATGAGGAGTTCCCATGGCGCGTTCATCACGCCTCACCGAGCACGACGTGAGCCACGAGCCCCCGCAGGAGGCCACGGCGCAATCACCGGCTGCCGCCGCCGCTGCCGCGCTGGGGGAGCCCGGTGGCGAGGGCCAGCGCCCCCCTGCTGCCCGGAAGCCCAAGGAACCCAAGTCCCCCTCCGAGCTCTGGGGTGACGGCCTGGGCAGGGTGGGCATCCGCGCCGCCCAGGTCCTGTTAATCCTCACCGTGGCGGTTGTGTCTGTCTACGCGCTGATGCAGATCAAGCTTTTGGTCATTCCAGTCCTGATAGCGCTGATCCTGGCCGCGGCCATCGGCCCGTTCGTCAACATGCTCCGGCGCCGGGGAATGCGCGGAGGACTGGCCACAGGCATCGCCTTCATCGGTCTTTTGCTGGTGCTGGGCGGCGTGTCCACCGTCATCTACTTCTCCGTGCGCAACCAGTGGGGCGAGCTCGCGCAGCAGGCCTCCTCCGGGCTGGATGAGCTGGAGAAGTTCCTGTTGACCGGCCCCATCCCTCTTGAACAGGAGCAGCTGGACCAGGCCCGGCAGGGCATCGTTGACTTCGCGGCCAGCAGCCAGGTCCGCTCCGGCGCCATCACCGGATTGTCCGTGGTCACCGAGTTCATCGCCGGAGCCGGCCTGATGATCGTCATCCTGTTCTTCTTCCTGAAGGACGGCGCCAAGATCTGGAACTTCTTCCTCCGCCCGTTCAGCGGAGCCCGTGAAGCCAAGCTGCGCCGCGTTGGCCGCCGCACCCTTGAAGTGCTGGGCGGCTATGTCCGCGGTACCGCGATCGTCGCCCTGGTGGACACTGTGGCCATCGGCGCGGCACTGCTGATCCTGCAGGTGCCCCTGGCCATCCCGCTGGCCATCATCGTCTTCATCGGCGCCTTCGTCCCGCTGGTGGGTGCAACGGTGGCCGGGATCCTTGCCGCCCTGGTGGCGCTGGTGGCAAACGGGCCGGTGGTCGCCCTGATCGTGGTGGCCGTGGTCATTGCCGTCAACCAGCTCGAGGGCGACCTCCTGCAGCCCATCGTCATGGGCAAGTCCCTGCAGCTCCACGCACTGGTGATCCTGATGGCGTTGACGGCCGGAACCATCCTCGCCGGCATTGTGGGTGCGGTGCTGTCCGTGCCGCTTGCCGCCGTTGCCTGGGCCATCGTCCAGGTATGGACGGCCGAGGACCCGAACCTGGAGGACATGAACCCGAACCTGCCGCCGGCGGGCACCAAACCGATCTAGGCCCCGCCTGCAGGGCACCTCCCCAGCCCCGCGCACGACGACGGTCCGGCACCTAAGTGCCGGACCGTCGTCGTGCGTTGCTGCCTTACCCCGGGGCGGGCACCCGGCTGGCTAGGAGCGCAGGCCCGCGAAGACGTTCTTGGGACGCTGCATCTCGCCGTGCTTCGCGCCCAGGATAACCACCAGCCCGGCCAATGCCGGGATGGCCCACTGCAGCACCTTCAACTGCTGCTGGGCAGCCTTAAGTTCATCAGAGGCATCCGGCCGGGGCTCCGTGGCACCTTCGGCGCCCTGGTCCGCAAGCTTCTCCACCTTCTTGCCAAGGATGCCGGAGTACAGGGTCACAGCGGCACCCACCACCGTCACCGCCGTCTTGATCACGGTGTCCCGGCCCACGCCTTCCTGCTTGGCGATTCGTCCCTTGTTTTCCCAGGCGATGGCGAGGTCCGCCACGAGGTGCGAGGCGAAGGCCGCCGTCTGGAACGGCGCCCACTTCATCCAGCCGGCACTGGAAAGCCTGGTCCGCTCGGAGGGGTCCTTGGCTGCCGCCGCTGCCCCGTTCAGGCCGATGGCACCCATCAGGGATCCACCGAACCACGCCGCTGCGGTCAGATCGTGAACGGACCGGGCAATGAGATTTCCTGCCATGATGTGCATTCCTAACGTCGAAAAGGTTGCGGGATGCCGCTCGTGCGGTCTTCGCTTGCCGTATCCCTGCAGGGTCTTGGCCCGCCCATGGTAAGCACACTTACTAATGTTACGAAAGCCCGTCTTCCCAGAGCAGAACGCGTAACATCGTCGCCATGGGAAACACAGGGACTTTGTTTGGCTGGGCTTTTGGGGACCCGGCCCGTGAAGGCGAGAAAGCGTATGTAAAAGGCCTGCAGAACGAGGCACTCGGGAACGCCCGGGAAACGGCCAAAGCCAAGGGGGTGGCCGTGGTGCCGGACTCGCAGGTGTTCACCGTCCTGAGCGCGGACGACTCCCTGGTGGAACTGGAGAACGCCCCCGGGAAGCTCGTGGTCCGCTGCACCGTGCATGTCGAGGGGCCCGGAGCCGAAAAGCTGCGGGCCGAAGGACCAATGAACGGCTGAGCCATGTCTGACGGGGAATCCCCGATCCGCCAGGCCGCGGACGCTGTCGAGGAGGCCTCCAACCACAAGGCCCTGGACGTCCTGGCGCGCACCGGCTTCGCCGTGATGGCCCTGCTGCACGTGATTATCGGCGCCATTGCCATCGCCGTGGCGTTCGGCCAGCCCGGCGAGGCGGAACCCACCGGGGCGATCGAGCAGCTCGCCGCCAATGCCTGGGGCCCGGCCGTGATGTGGGCCTGCGTGCTGGCTTGCCTCGGCCTGGGGCTGTGGCAGGCCAGCGAGGCCACCCTGCGGGCACGCCGGCTCCCCCGCAAGGAGCGGGTGTCCAAGCTCATTTCGTCCGGCTTCCTGGCCATCGCGTACAGCAGCGTGGGGTTCAGCTTCGCAGGGTTCGCCGTAGGGCTGCGCGGTGATTCCAGTGACAGCACCCGGGATTTCAGCGCCTCGCTGATGGCTACGCCGCTGGGGCTGTGGACGCTGGTGGCCCTCGGCCTGACGATCATTGGGATCGGCATCTACTTCGTGGTGAAGGGGGTGCGCCGGGGGTTCAAGGAGGAGCTGTACTTCTTCGACGGCATGCGGCGCGGCAGGCTGATCGACGTCCTGGGAGTCGGCGGCCACATTGCCAAAGGCGTAGCCCTGGTCCTCACCGGACTGCTCTTCGTCATCGCCGCCGCCAAGCACAGCCCGGACGAATCCACCGGGCTTGACGGCAGCCTGAAGGCCCTCCAGGACCACCCCCTCGGGCCGTACCTCCTGGTGGCAATCGGCGCCGGATTCATCGCCTACGGGATTTTCGCCCTTGTCCGGTCGCGGTTCGGAAGCATGTAGTTCCGCCTTTTCGGGGTAGGAAGGAAGCATGACGGACCACCGTGTGAGTGACCAGCCAGCCGCCGGCGGCGCGGAAGCCTTGAGTACGACGGCGGGTGGGGCCTTAAGTGCGGCGGCGGGCGGAGCGTTCGCGGGCATTTTCCGTGTCCTCAAACTGGCCCGACCTGACCGGCCTATCCATCCGGACGGGGTGGGCCTCGCCGGGGACCTGGCCAGGACCGGCAACCCCGGTGAGCCGAGCGGGCTGGACTGGCTGGACCAGCCCGGCACGGACACCGTCGAGGCGAGGTTTTCGCGGTCCGTCGGCCTGCCCCAGGGACTTCCGGACATCCTGGGGCTAGCCCTTCGGGTGGCGCCGCCTGACGGTAGTGTTCCTGGCGCCAATGCCGACGGCCCTGCCGGCACCGGCCCGGCTGACGTCCTCTTCGCGTCCACGGGCTGGCGGCTGCCCGGCAGGTTCCTGCTTCAACCCAAACTCGACGTCGCCAGCGCCGCCCTGACCACCCTCATGCCGTACCGCGGCCGGAAAGGTCCGGTGCTGCTGGGCCTGCGGACGGAGCAGCTGCCGGACGGGTCGCTGGCCTCCGGCGAATGGGTGCTTGGACTGTATTGGGCCAGGCCAACCGGGCAGTGGCGTCAGTGCGGCGAGGTGCGCCTGCGCGCTGCCCCCGAACCGCGGGACATTCACCTGCGCTTCGACCCGCTCGCAAACCAGCCGCCCGGAGCACAAACGTATGCCTGGGCGCGACGCCTCCGGGAGCGCTCCTACCTGGCGGCGCAGCGGCCGGCTCCTGCCGCCGTCGTGAACGCTCCCACTGCGGCTCCCGCCGCGGCGGGGAACCCTGCCCATTCCATCACCACAGGAAGGAACACTATGTCCACCGTGTCCCAGCTGTTCAACTCCCCCGCCGCCGACATTTGGAGAGTCATCGCCGACGGCTGGCTGTACTCCGGCTGGGTGGTGGGGGCTTCCCGGATCAGGGCCGTGGATGACACATGGCCGCAGGCCGGCGCACGCCTGCACCACTCCGTGGGCGCGTGGCCGCTGGTGATCAACGACAGCACCCAAGTGACCGGCGTCGAACCCGGTAAATCCCTGGAACTTGTGGCCCGCGGCTGGCCCATGGGCGAAGCGAAGGTGGCCATCACCCTTGAGGACCGGGGCGATCAGTGCCTGGTGACCATCGCCGAGGACGCCATCCGCGGGCCCGGCAAGCGGGTGCCCAAGGTACTGCGTGACCCCGCAATCTCAGTGCGCAACCGCGAGACCCTCAAGCGGCTGGAACTTATGGCAGCAGGCGGGGCCGGCAGATAGCGCGCACGGGTTAAAGCAACGCGGGGTCACTTCCCGCCCAATAACGTCGGATTATCGGGCGGGAAGTGACCCCGCGTTGCCGTGTGCGTTAGGGGTGCGTGCTTGTCATACCTGTGCGGCCACGCCGTCACGGGAGATGTCCACCATGTCCTCGCGCGGCACCACCTTGATGCGCTCGCGCTTGACCTCCACGCCGTGCGAACCGCCGGCCTCGGTGGCGGCTGCGCCGAGGGCAAGCTCATGGGCGTCCAGCGCCAGCCAGCCTTCCCAGCTGGTGAACTGCACGCCGCGGGCGTCCAGGAGTTCCACGACCGCGTCCTCTGCAGGAACGCTGGCCACCGGAAGGTTTTCGCGGTCTTCCAGCAGGTAGGTCACGGTCTCTAGGGCGTCGCCCTTGGTGTGGCCGATCAGCCCGACGGGTCCGCGCTTGATCCAGCCGGTGGCGTAGATGCCCGGCACGTGGGTGCCGGACGCGTCCAGGACGCGGCCGCCGTCGTTCGGGATGACACCCTTGGTGTGGTCGAACTCGATCTCCGGCAGGGCGGAACCGAAGTAGCCGATGGCGCGGTACACGGCCTGGACCGGGTAGTCCACGAACTCGCCGGTGCCGCGGGCGTTGCCCGTGCCGTCCAGCTCGGTACGCTCGAACCGCATGCCGGCCACCTTGCCCGGCGTCTCGGCGTCGTCATAGATCTCCACCGGGCTGTGCAGGAAGTGCAGGTGCAGGCGGCGGGAGGCCTTGAGCTCAGAGAGGTCCTCGGGCTGCTCGGCGATCCAGTTGGTGAGCGTACCCACCATGGTCTTGGTCTGGTTGTTCGTCTGGATCTGGCGGTCGGATTCCTCGTCGAACTCGAAGTCCTCCGGGTAGAGGATGATGTCCACGTCCTTGGAGTGGGACAGCTCGCGCAGCTCCAGCGGGGTGAACTTGACCTGGGCGGGGCCGCGGCGGCCGAAGACGTGCACGTCGGTGACCGGGGAAGCCTTCAGGCCCGCGTAGACGTTGTCCGGGATTTCGGACACCAGCAGGTCGTCGGCGTGCTTGGACAGGACGCGGGCCACGTCCAGGGCCACGTTGCCGTTGCCGATCACGGCGATTTCCTTGGCCTCGAGCGGCCATTCGCGGGGGACGTCCGGGTGGCCGTCGTACCAGGAGACGAAGTCGGCGCCGCCGAAGGAGCCCTCCAGCTCGATGCCGGGGATGTTCAGGTCCGCGTCCTTGATGGCGCCGGTGGCGAAAATGACGGCGTCGTAGTGGGTGCGGAGGTCCTCGATGGTGAGGTCGGTGCCGTAGTCCACGTTGCCGAAGAAGCGGATGTCGCCGCGGTCCAGGACCTTGTGCAGGGCGTTGACGATGCCCTTGATGCGGGGGTGGTCCGGGGCAACGCCGTAGCGGATCAGGCCGTAGGGTGCCGGGTAGCGGTCAAAGAGGTCGATGCTCACGGTCAGCTCGCCGCTCTTCACGGCCTCGCTCTTGGTGAGGATGTCCGCGGCGTAGACGCCGGCCGGGCCGGAGCCCACGACGGCGACGCGCAGCGGACGTTCGGCAGAACCTACGGTGGTGCTTGATGACACGGCTGTGTTCCTTTTCTTCGGTCCGTCCCAACTAGGTAGCGCTAAGTGTCGTTATGAGGGCTCAAAACGACACTTAGCGCTACCTAGTTGGGTGGGGGCTAGGTTGTGAGGACTCGGGGCTTGCGGGGGCTGTTCGGGGTGGTGGTGCTGTAGTCAGCGGTTTTGAAGTGCGACGGCGCGAAAGGGCTCACGCGCACCACGTCACCGATGACAATCACTGCGGGATTTGCGACGCCGGCGGCTTCCGCCTGGTCGGCAATGGAACCAAGGGTGCCAATCGTCACGCGCTGGTCCGGCAAATAGCCGTTTTCCACAATACCAACTGGCGTCCCGTCAGGCAGCCCGGCTTTGCCCAGGGCGGACGCGGATTCGCGCAGCTGGCCCACGCCCATGAGCAGGACGATGGTGTGGTCGGGGCGGGCCGGGATCTCAGAGAGTTCCTCGTGGCCGGTCACCACGCTGAAGCCCTTGGCCAGGCCGCGGTGCGTCACCGGGATGCCGGCGGCGGCGGGAACGGAGATCGCGGACGTGACGCCGGAAACCACTTCAACCTCGACGCCGTGCTGCCGGCAGTATTCGGCTTCCTCGCCGCCGCGGCCCAGGACGTACGGGTCGCCGCCCTTGAGCCGGACCACGCGGTTGCCGTTCAGGGCCTCCTCGACGAGGATCCGGTTGATCTCCGCCTGCGGCACGGGGTGGTGGCCGGGGGTTTTCCCGACTTCGATGATCCGGACGTCCGGGGCAAGTTCGTTCAGGAGTCCACGCGGGCCCAGGCGGTCGGCCACCACGACGTCGGCCTGGCCAAGGAGCCGGCGGCCGCGGACGGTGATCAGCCCGGTATCGCCCGGTCCCCCGCCCACCAGGGCAACGGACCCGCGGTGGGCCCGGCGGCGGCGCAACGGAAGATCGCCGGTTTCGAGGGCGGTGGCAACGGCGTCGCGGACGGCCATGGCGCGGCGCGGGTCTCCCCCGGCGTTCACGGCGATTTTGACGTCGTCCACTTCGGCAACAGCGGGAGTCCAGGCTGCGGACGCTTCGTGGTCGGAGGCGTTGACGCACCAGACGCGCTGCGACTCGGCGTCCTTTGAGACTTGGGCGTCCACGGCGGAGTCGCCGGTAGCGGTCTGGACGAACCAGACGCCGTCGACGTCGGACGGAAGGTAGGTGCGCGGCTCCCAGGTGAGGAGGCCGGCGTCGGCCAGTTCCCGGAGCGCGGCGGAGGCAACGGGAGCGACGACGGTAACCTGGGCCCCGGCGTCAAGCAGCCCCTTGGCGCGGCGGGCTGCAACGGGGCCGCCGCCAACCACCAGCACGGGGCGGCCGAGCAGGCGCAGTGCTGTGGGGTAGATATCCTGAATTGCCATGAAACAACGGTAGGGCCGCGTCACAATCGCCCACAAAGGCCGAGCAACACCAGTTCACGCAAGGTAACGCTGCGTCACAAAGGCAGGCGGCCGCCGTCGTCCGCCTTTGCGGGGCACTTTGGCGGGGGCCAGGGCCGTCCAGGCCGAGAGCCCCGGCGTGTCCGTGCCGATGTGCCCCGGTTCAGCTGCTGATGCCGGCGAGGAACCGGCCGCGGTCCCGGATGAGGCGCTGCAGGTACGGTCGCAGGACCAGCTTCTCGGCCAGGCGGCCAAGGGGCCCGAACGGCGCGCTGAACTCCACCCGGTCCGTCATGATGCAGCCGCCGGGCGTGGCCTCGAATTCATGGACGTGGCGGAAGGACCGGAACGGGCCGCGGACTTGCTCGTCCGTGAAGCTCCGCGGGTAGTCCATCTGGGTGACGCGGCTGGTCATGGTGAGCGAAAGCCCGAAATGCCGTGCCCGCCAGGTGACTTCCTGGCCCTCACCGATCAGCCCGGACGTCACGCCGCCCACCGCCCGCTCCCCCGAGCCTTTCTGGGATTCCACGTGGGCGTCGATGCTGCGGGCCAGGTCGAACAGCCGCTCCGGTGGAAGGGAGCTCTCGGTGCGGCACGCAAAACTGGCAGTCATGGGGCCAGTCTGCCACCCAGGTCCTGACCATCCGGGCCCATTTCACAGCTGGGGCGGGCCGTAAATGCGTAACTTTTGGGTCTGGCGCAGGTCAGTGCCCGCGACATTGCACGGCGGGGGCCAACCGCGGGCGGGTAGAAGTTACGCAGTTGGGTCGCAGGGGTGCTTAGCGGGTGCTGCCGGCCAGGAGCCCGCGGCTGCGGAGGAGGCGCTTCTCGATGGGCCCGAACACCAGAAGTTCAATCAGGATACCGACGGCGAGGATCAGCAGGATTGCCGACATCACCACGGTCATGTCGGACAGGATGCGGCCCTGGTCCAGCAACGAACCCAGGCCGAAACCAATGGTGCCGCCCACGGCGATGATTTCCGCGGCCATGAGCGAGCGCCAGGAGAAAGCCCAGCCCTGCTTCAGGCCGCCCAGGTAGCCGGGCAGCGCGGCGGGAAGGATGATCTGCAGCGCCATCTCCAGGCGGGACGCGCCCAAAACCGTGCCCACGCGCCGGTACTGCGGCGGGATCTGGTCCACACCGGAAATCAGGCCGTTGATGATGGACGGGATGGCGCCCATGAACACCACGAAATAAACAGTGGCGTCGGTCAGGCCGAACCAGATGATGGCTGCCGGGACCCAGGCTACGGACGGGAGGACCTGGAGGCCGGAAATCAGCGGGCCGAATGCGCGGCGCAGCGGAGCGACCTGGGCCAGCAGCAGGCCCACCGGAGTGGCGATTGCCACCGAAATCAGGAAGCCCACCAGCCCGCGCTGCAGCGAGGTCCATACGGCTTCCTGGAGCTTGCCCTCGTTCCACAGGACACCCACCTGCATCGCGACGTCCAGCGGTCCGGGAACCAGGTCGCGCCGCTTCAGGCCGAGCGAGACATAGAACTGCCACGCCAGCACCAGCACCACCAGGGCGGCGATGGGCAGAAGGATGCGGCTCCAGTCCACCCGGCGCTTCCGGTCGGCGTCGGACTGCAGGGAGTCCAGCCCGGACTCGAGTTCGCGCAGGTCCTCGCGCCCGGTGGAGGACCGGGTGAGCGCGGCATGGATATGGCGGGGCTCCGAGGGCTCGGAGGGTGCTTCGGCAAGCGGCGTTGGGTTACTTGGCATGGCGGCGTATCTCCTCCCGGAGCCGGGCGGTGATGACCCCGGTCAGCTGGCCGGCGAGCCCGGCGTCGGTACGGTGTTCCTCGGTGACAGCCCATTCCTGGACCACCCGTCCCGGGCGCGAGGACAGCAGCAGCACGCGCTGGCCCAGCCGGACGGCCTCGCGGACGTTGTGGGTCACGAAGACGATGGTCCGCCCGGTTTCTTTCCAGATCCGCTCCAGCTCATCATGCAGCAGGTCGCGGGTGATGGCGTCGAGGGCGGCAAAGGGCTCGTCCATCAGGAGCAGCTGCCGGTCCTGGGCCAGCGAGCGCGCCAGTGACACGCGCTGCCGCATGCCGCCGGAGAGCTCGTGCGGGCGCTTGTCCCCGGCCGAGCCCAGGTGCACCAGCTCCAGGAGTTCCTGGGCCTTGGCCTTGCGCTCGGCTTTGCCCACGCCGCGGAGTTTCAGGGCCAGCTCGATGTTCTCGCGGGCGGTCAGCCAGGGGAACAGGGCAGCGTCCTGGAACATGAAGGCGGCACCGTCGCTGGGCACCTCGAGGGCGCCCGACGACGGCGGCTCCAGTCCCGCGATGATGTTCAGCAGGGTGGATTTGCCGCAGCCGGAGGCACCGAGGAGGGCAACGAACTCGCCCTTCCCGATGGTGGCGTTGACGTCGTCCAGTACCGGGGCGCCGTCGCCGAAGCGCTTGCCCAGGTGTTCCAGTACGACTGGCATGGTGCCGTCCTTAAGTAGGTGGGTGGGATCAGTCCTGGCCGAGGCCGGCTGCTGAAATCTTGGTGCTGCCCTGGCTGCCCTGGCCGGCGGGGCTTGAGCTGGCGGCCACGTCGTTGAGTGGGCGCAGGTCGAAGAGCCCGTTGATGTCGGCCTGCTTGGTGGTGCCGGCCTCGACGCCGTCCTGCAGCAGCCGCGGGTAGCTTCCGGCCAGCGGGTCCAGCGTGTAGGTGATGTTGGCCAGGGACCGTGCCAGGACGTCCCCGGCGAGGGCCGCGCCCGCGGATTCCTGCAGGGCCGAGTTGATGACGGAAGCCTTTTCCGCGGCGGGGGCCTCGTTCAGCCAGGCCACCGACTTCGCGTGGCCAGCCAGGAGTGCGTTGACGGTTTCCGGGTGGTCCGCGGCGAACTTCTGGTTCACGATCAGCACAGTTGTGGGGAATTCGCCCGGCTTCCCGGTACCAGCCCCGTCCCACAGGTCCTTTTCGTCCACCAGCACCTTCGCACCGGCCTGGAGCACCAGGCGTGACGCCCACGGCTCAGGCAACCACGCGCCGTCGAGCTTTCCGTCCTGGAACAGCTTCAGTGTCTGCGCGTTTTCCGTGGGGTTGATGGCGACGTCGCCGCTGCCGTCAACGTTCGTCTTGTAGCCCTGGTCGGCAAGCCAGGCGCGGAGGGCAACGTCCTGCGTGCCGCCCAGCTGCGGGGAGGCGAGGGTCCTGCCCTGGAGATCGGCGGCAGAGTTGATCCCCGGCTTGACTACCAGCTGCGCGCCGCCGGCGGCGGCACCGGCGATGATCCTGACGGACTCGCCCTGGCTCTTGACATACGAGTTGATGGCCGGGTTCGGGCCGATGTACGCGGCATCGATGGCGCCCGCGTTCAGGGCCTCGATGGCTGCGGGTCCGGCGTTGAAGGTTTCGGTGCTCAGGGACGTGCTGCCCAGGGCCTCGGCCAGGAAGCCTTCCTTAATGCCCACCAGGGCGGGGGCATGGGTGACGTTGCCGAAGTAGCCGAGCTTCAGCTCAGCGGCGGGGCTGGGTCCGGCGGCCTGCGCCTCCGTGTTCCGCGAAACGGTGGACGCCACCACGGCCCCGACGGCGATCAGCAGGACCAGCCCGATGGCCAGGGCAGCCTCGATGGCACGCTTGCGCTTGGGTGCTGCGCTTTCGCCTGCCACGATGCGGATCATCCCGGGCTTGGAACTAGTCATTGTTTCACCATAGGGAGAGTCATATTCCCGTTCAATGAAGCCTAAACGGGGGGTCACGCACGTTCATCTAGCGTCACATTCGGCCGCACTGCCACCGGATTCCGCGATTCAGTTGCCCTTCACATTGACCAGCTGCCGCAGCTTGTGCCGCACCGAGACCAGGTCCGCGGCGTCATGCATCACCTGGTCAATGGGTTTGTAGGCTGCGGGAATCTCGTCAATGAAGGCCTCCGACGCCCGGAACTCAATCCCCCGCATGGCCTTCTTCAGCTCCTCCAGGGAAAACGCCTTGCGCGCGGCGTTGCGCGAGTGCTCACGGCCCGCCCCGTGCGGCGAGGAGTTCAGCGATGCGGGGTTGCCGCGGCCTTCCACCACGTAAGACGCCGTTCCCATGGACCCGGGAATGAGTCCAGGATCGCCGGGCCCGGCTTTGATGGCGCCCTTGCGGGACACCCAGACCGACTTGCCGTAGTGCGTCTCCTGCTGGGTGAAGTTGTGGTGGCAGTTGATCCGTTCCAGCTCGCGCACCCGGCCGCGCACCCAATGGCCGAATTGCGTGGTAACGCGGTCCATCATCTCCTCGCGGTTCAGCAGCGCGAAGTGTTGGGCCCAGCGCAGCTCCGCGATGTACCTCTCGAACTGGGGCGTGCCCTCCTCGAGGTATGCAAGGTCCGGGTCCGGGAGGTGGACCCGGCTTTTCGTCACCACGCGCCGGGCGATGCCGATGTGGTGCTGGGCGATCTTGTTGCCGATGCCGCGCGAGCCGGAGTGCAGGAAGAGCCAGACCGCGTCGGATTCGTCTGCGCAGACCTCAATGAAGTGGTTGCCCGAGCCCAGGGAGCCCAGCTGCAGCTCCCATTTTTCGACGTACTGACCGGGATTGAAGCCGGCTTTCGCGGCCAGCCTTTTCAGCTCCGCGATCCGGGGCTCCGCTGTGGGAAGCACTGTCCGGTTGTTGTGCCCCGCGGAAAGCGGGATGGCGCGTTCGATGTCCTCGCGCAGCGTCTTCCGGTCCTTGGGGAGGTCCTTGAGCCCATACTGCGTCCGGACCGCGATCATGCCGCACCCGATGTCCACCCCCACCGCCGCAGGGATGATCGCGCCGAGCGTGGGGATGACCGAGCCCACGGTGGCACCCTTGCCCAGGTGCGCGTCCGGCATCAGGGCAAGGTGCGGATAGATGAAGGGCAGCTGCGACGTCATCACGGCCTGCTCGCGGGTCTTTTCATCCAGGATCGAAGCCCAGTTCAGAAGCTTCGGACTGATGGTCTCCATGCTCCGCCTCCCGTGCACCGCCGAGGACTACTGTGAGTCCTAGGCTAACCCCGCCCCCTTCCGGGGGAGACGCAGCAATGGTCAACGTCCAGACCGAAATCCACATCAACAGGCCACGCGCCGAAGTTGCCGAGTACGCCGCCAACCCGGACAACGCGCCGCAGTGGTATGTGAACATCCACAGTTCGCAGCGGCTGACCGACGGTCCCATTGGAGCTGGTTCCAAGGTGGCTTTCACCGCGAAGTTCCTGGGCCGGGAGCTGAGCTACACCTATGAGTTCGTGGAGTACGTCCCTGGCGAGAAGCTGGTGATGCGGACAGCCCAGGGCCCGTTCCCCATGCAAACCACCTACACGTGGACGGACGACGACGGCGGCACGCGCATGAGCCTCGGCAACACCGTGAGCCCCTCGGGTTTCTCGCGGCTGTAACAACGAAAACCGCGGCTTGTTCGCGAATCAGAACCTTCACGGTCCGGATCTGCGAACAAGCCGCGGCTTCGGGGACAAACTCAGATGCTGTAGCGCTCGTCCTCGTGGTCGCCCGGGTGGTCCTTGACCAGGCCGGCGGCGAGAGTGTTGCCGTCCAGCGGGTCGATCACCAGGAACGCTCCCGTGCGGCGGTGGTGCAGGTAGTTCTCCAGCGGCAGCGGCGCGGCGAGCCGGAGCTGCGCGTTGCCGATGTCGTTCAGTTCCAGGGTGGACGCCGGTTCCAGCTTGAAGGACGCGAGGTCCAGCTTGCCGCCAACATTGCGGACCAGCGCCTGGACGGTGCGGGTGCCGTGCTTGACCAGCACCTTCTGTCCCTCACGGAGGGGCTTCGGGGACAGCCAGCACAGTGACGCGTACAGGTCTGCCGATGCCTCGCGGACGGTGCCCGCGGCGGCGATGGTGTCACCGCGTGCGACGTCGAACTCCTCCGCCAGGCGGATGGCCACGGACTGCGGGGCGGCGGCTTCCTCCAGCGAGGCGCCGGCGAAGTCGATGCCCACCACCGTGGTGGTGCGCGGGCCCTGGCCGGGGGTCAGGACCGAGACCTTGTCCCCCACCTTGACCGAGCCCTCGGTGATCTGGCCGGCGTACGCGCGGTAGTCGCGGTAGGCTTCCACGTCCAGGCCGGCAGCGACGGCGTCCGGGGCCAGCGCGCCCTGCGGCCGGATGACCAGCTGCACCGGGAAGCGGAAGCTCTCAAGGTGGCTTTCCAGTTCGTCGGCGGCCGGCAGAGTCTCGAGGACCTCCAGCAGGGCGGGGCCGGCGTACCAGGGGGTCCGCCCGGAGCGCTCCACCACGTTGTCACCGTCGAGGGCGGACACGGGCACCACCAGCAGGTCGGTGATGCCGTCGGACCCCAGCCCCAGCTCGCGGCCCACCTGCTGCACGTCGGCTTCGATCCCGCGGAACACGGATTCGCTGAAGTCCACCAGGTCGATCTTGTTCACGGCCACGATCACGTGCGCCACACGCAGCAGCTGCAGCACGGACAGGTGCCGGCGGGTCTGCTCCAGCACACCCTTGCGGGCGTCAATGAGTACGACGACGGCATCCGCAGTGGACGCGCCGGTCACCGTGTTCTTGGTGTACTGGACGTGCCCGGGGCAGTCGGCCAGGATGAAGCTGCGGCGGTCGGTGGCGAAGTAGCGGTAGGCCACGTCGATGGTGATGCCCTGCTCGCGCTCGGCACGCAGGCCGTCCGTCAGCAGCGCCAGGTCGATCCCGCCGGCAGCCCCGCCGAAGCCGCGGTCCGCGGAGGTGCGGGCAACGGCGTCGAGGGTGTCAGCCAGGATGGCCTTGGAATCGTGAAGGAGGCGGCCCACCAAAGTGGACTTGCCGTCGTCGACCGATCCTGCGGTGGCGAACCGGAAAAGAGTGGTGGGCAGGGCTGTTTCCAGGTCCGCCGGGAGAACTGCTTCGGTGGTCATTAGAAATACCCGTCCTTCTTGCGGTCTTCCATGGCGGCCTCGGAGATGCGGTCATCTGCACGGGTGGCGCCACGTTCGGTCAGGGTGGAGGCAGCGACTTCAACCACGACGTCGGACACGGTGTACGCGTCCGATTCGACGGCGCCGGTGCAGGACATGTCCCCCACAGTGCGGTAGCGGACGGTCTTGGTAATGACTTCCTCGTGCGGCAGCGGCTGGGAAACCTCGCCCACCGCGCGCCACATGCCGTCGCGGGCGAAGACTTCGCGCTCGTGGGCGTAGTACAGGCCGGGCAGCTCGATGTTCTCACGCTCGATGTAGCGCCAGATGTCGAGCTCGGTCCAGTTGCTGATCGGGAACGCGCGGACATGCTGGCCCACAGTGTGGCGGCCGTTGTAGAGGTTCCACAGCTCGGGCCGCTGGTTGCGCGGGTCCCACTGGCCGAACTCGTCGCGGAGGCTCAGGATGCGCTCCTTGGCGCGTGCCTTGTCCTCGTCGCGGCGGCCGCCGCCGAACACGGCGTCGAACTTGTTCCGCTGGATGGCGTCCAGCAGCGGGACGGTCTGCAGCGGGTTGCGGGTGCCGTCGGCACGCTCGGCCAGTTCACCGCGGTCAATGAACTCCTGCACGGAGCCCACCACGAGCTTCAGGCCCAGCCGCTCGACGGTCCGGTCACGGAAATCGATGACCTCCGGGAAGTTGTGGCCGGTGTCCACGTGCAGCACGGGGAACGGGACCTTGCCCGGCCAAAAAGCCTTCGTGGCCAGGTGCAGCATCACCACCGAGTCCTTGCCGCCGGAGAACAGCAGCGCGGGCTTCTCGAACTCGGCGACAACCTCGCGGATAATGTGGATGGCCTCGGATTCGAGGGTGTCCAGGCTGCTCAGTCGGGTTGAGACGGCGGAGTCGGTCACCTGGGTAGTCTCCTCGGTTAGGAAAGTGCTCATACGTGTAGTCCGCATTCTGTCTTGTCGGTCCCTGCCCAGCGGCCGGCGCGGGGGTCGTCGCCGGGCGCCACCTTCCGGGTGCAGGGCTGGCAGCCAATGGAGGGGTAACCCTGGGAAAGCAGCGGGTTGACGGGCAGGAGGTTGTCGTCCGAATACTGGACCAGCTGGTCGAACGTCCATGCGGCCACCGGGTTGACCTTGACCAGGCCGTTCTTCTCGTCCCAGCCGACCAGCGGAGTGTTGGTGCGGGTGGGCGCCTCATCGCGGCGGACGCCCGTGAACCAGAGTTCGTAGCCGGCGAGGGTACGCTGCAGCGGAGCCACCTTGCGGAGGGCGCAGCACTGGGCGGCGTCACGGGCGAAGAGGTCCTTGCCCAGGAGCCGGTCCTGCTGCTCCACGGTGTTCTCGGGAAGCACGTCCACCACGTTGACGCGGAGGTTTGCGGCCACCTCGTCGCGCGTGGCATAGGTCTCCGGGAAGTGGTAGCCGGTCTCCAGGAACAGGACGTCGACGCCGGGCATCTGGTCAGCAACCAGGGCAGGCAGGACGGCGTCGGCCATGGAGCAGGCGACGGCAACCGCGGGCAGGTCGAAGTTGCGCTCCACCCAGGCGATGACATCGCGGGCGGGGGCGTCCCAGCCGAGCTCGGCGGCGCCGGCTTCTGCCAATGCCTTCAGCTCTTCCACGGGACGCTTGGCAGGTGCGGGTGCGAGGTGCTTTGCCATTACTGCAGTGCCTCCTCGTCTGCTGCGTGGGCCCACTCGGCGAAGGTCTGGCCCTCGGAGCGCTGGGCCACGAAGGTGCGGACGACGCGCTCCACGTAGTCCGGGAGATCGTCCACGTAGACCTTGAGGCCGCGGACGGTGCGGCCCAGGCCCGCTTCCTCGCGGTCCTTCGAAGCCAGCCCGCCGCCCAGGTGGACCTGGAAACCCGGGGAGGGGTCGCCGTCGGGCGTGGGAAGCATCATGCCCTTGAGGCCGATGTCCGCCGTCTGGATGCGGGCGCAGGAGTTGGGGCAGCCGTTGATGTGCAGCGACAGCGCGTGCGGCAGTTCGCCGGACTCGGCGAGGTCCGCCAGGCGGCGTTCCAGCTCGGCAACTGCGGTTGCTGCCGTGTGCTTGGTTTCCACGATGGCCAGCTTGCAGTACTCGATGCCGGTGCAGGCGATGGTGCCGCGCCGGAACACGGACGGACGGGCGGACAGGCCCAGCGCGTCCAGCTCAGCCACCAGCGGCTCAACCTGTTCCTTCTCGACGTCCAGGACCACGAGCTTCTGGTGCGGCGTGGTGCGCAGCCGGTAGGAGCCGCGGGCCTCGAGGGTGTCCGCCAGCTTGACCAGCGCGGCGCCGGACAGGCGGCCGGCCAGCGGGGTGGCGCCGATGAAGAACTTGCCGTCCTTCTGCTCGTGCACGCCGATGTGGTCACCGGGCGTGGTGGGCTTGGGCGCGGCGGGGCCGTCGGCCAGCTTGTAGCCGAGGTATTCGTCCTCGAGGACCTGGCGGAACTTCTCCGGACCCCAGTCAGCCATCAGGAACTTCAGGCGGGCCTTGGTGCGCATGCGGCGGTAGCCGTAGTCGCGGAAGATGCTGGTGACGCCGAGCCACACGTCGGCGGCCTGCTCCGGCTTCACAAAGGCGCCGAGGCGCTTGCCAAGCATCGGGTTGGTGGACAGCGCGCCGCCGGCCCAGAGGTCGTAGCCGATGCCCAGTTCCGGGTGGCGGACACCCACCAGGGCGAAGTCGTTGATCTCGTGGACCACGTCCTGGCTCGGGTGGCCGGTGATGGCGGTTTTGTACTTGCGCGGCAGGTTGGACAGCAGCGGGTTCCCGATGAACCGCTCCCCCAGCTCCGCGATCAGCGGCGTTGGATCGATGATCTCGTCCTTGGCGATGCCGGCCACGGGCGAACCCAGGATCACGCGGGGAACGTCGCCGCAGGCCTCGGTGGTGGACAGGCCAACACCTTCCAGGCGGGTCCAGATCTCGGGGATGTCCTCCACGCGGATCCAGTGCAGCTGGATGTTCTGGCGGTCGGTGAGGTCGGCCGAGTCGCGCGCGAAGTCCACGGAAATCTGGCCGATCACGCGCAGCTGCTCGGTGGTCAGGGCGCCGCCGTCGATCCGCACGCGGAGCATGAAGTACTTGTCCTCGAGCTCGTGCGGCTCAAGCGTTGCGGTCTTGCCGCCGTCGATCCCGGGCTTGCGCTGGGTGTACAGGCCCCACCAGCGGAACCGGCCGTGCAGGTCCTGGCCGGGGATGGCGTCGAAGCCCTCTTTGGAATAGATGGTCTCGATACGCTCGCGCACGTTGAGGCCGTCGTCTTCCTGTTTCCAGGTTTCGTTGGCGTTCAGGGGCGTTTTGCCGTCCACTTTCCACTGCCCGTGCGGCTTCGCGGCGGGTCGGGACGTGCGGGCCGGGCGCTTGGAGGCAGCGGAGTCCGCGGACGCTCCGGCTAGAGCTGTATCAGTCATGCATCGACTGTAGGTCCCGCCCGAAGAGCGTCACAAAGGCCCGGAAACGCTAAGTCACCTAGGGAAATATTTCGTCACGAAACGCCGGGCAGCCTTGAAGAAGCCACCTTCCTGTGTTTCGGGCTCCGGTTGTGCGGGGGTTTCCTTGGGCGCGGGGGCGGCGGCCGCGGCCGGCACCTGGGCGGCGGTTTCGCGGGCCTTTGCGACGGCGGCGTCGTACCGTTCCAGCGCGATCTCGGCCAGCACGGGGGACGGCAGCAGGGGTTCGGTCACGAGGTCGGCCCCCGCCTTGGCGAGCTGGTCGTGGAAGTAGCCCGGCGCCAGGAGGTAGGAAGCAATCACCACGCGCCCGCCGACGTCGACAGCCCCCGCGGACTCCCCCGCGCCGGCACCGCCTTCCAGTTCCTCGCGAAGCATAGCGACGGCGTCGGGCACGGACGGCTTGGCCGAAGCACCATAGGCGGCCACCATCCGGTTGGACCGCAGCTCCCGGAGCTGGCCGAGCAGCTCCTCGACGCTGACGGCCGCGTTGGGGTTGGAAGAGCCCGCGGCGGCCAGGACGATCACGTCATTGTCCGTGACGCCGGCCTCCCGCAGCCGCTGGTCCAGCAGCGCGGCCAGGCGCGGATCCGGCCCCAGCGGCGCGGCGGCAGCACTGCCCGGCCGGCTCTTCACGGCCCTGGCGATGTCCACCTTGACGTGGTAGCCAACGCTGAGCAGCAGCGGAACCACGACGGCGGATTCCCCCTCGGGCAGGCCCGCCACCACGTCCACCAGGTCCGGCTGCTGGACGTCCACATAGGCTTCCCGGACGTCGAGGCCCGGGCGGAGGGCGGCGATGGCCGCGCGCAGGGCGTTGACCTCCGCGGCTCCCTGTGTGTTGGACGTCCCATGGGCGCAGGCGATCATGATGGGGCTGTTCATAGGGGCTAGCGTAACGTTGGAGCCGCCCTGTCCGCCCTCTTTAAACCGCCGGGACGCTCCATGACATTCCCTTTTGACATCGCCCTGGTATGGCTGGACCTGGCCGGCATCTTTTTCTTCGCGGTGTCCGGCTCGCTGCTGGCGGCCCGGAAGCAGTTCGACATCGTGGGCTCGCTCCTGCTGGCCTCGCTGGTGTCGCTCGGCGGCGGCGTGATCAGGGACATCATTCTCGCCGTCATCCCGGCGGCGTTCACCAACCCCGCGTACCTGGTCCCGCCGGTGCTGGCTACGGTCCTGGTGTACTTCCTGTTCCCCGCGTTCCAGCGCTTCACGTCCCTGCTGGTGCTGTTCGACGCCGGCGGGCTGGCGCTCTTCTGCATCACCGGCACGCTGAAGGCGCTGTCCTTTGGCGTGAACCCCCTGGCCGCAGTCCTGCTGGGTGTCACGACGGCGGTGGGCGGCGGGCTGCTCCGGGACATCACGGCCAACGAGGTGCCGCAGCTGTTCAACCCCGCGGACCTGTACGCGGTGCCCGCGTTTTGCGGGGCCGCGCTGACCGGCGTGCTCTGGGTGACCGGAACGTTCAATGCGCTCACCGCATGTGCCGTTGCCGCCGTCGTGTTTGCCTTCCGGGTGGCGGGCTGGCGGCGGTCCTGGCGCATCCCCCTGGCCGTCCACGGCTGGCACCGGGCTGAGGCCGACAGCGGCGAATTGCGGGGCCGCGATTAGCTAGGATAAGAGCCATGACTGACATGTTCCTCGAGAAGTTCCGCGCGCTTGTTCCGAAGTATCTCGAGGATGAATGGCAGGAAGATGACGGGCTGTCCGTCGAGGAACTGGACAAGGCCCTGGCCGACCACCAGTTCCAGATTCCCCTGGTCCTCCGCGAGTTCTACCTGGCCCTTGGCGGCTGCGAGGACCTGATGGAGGCGTACCACTACTTCTGGGATCCGGACGAACTGGAAGTCGACGACGAAGGCTTCCTGATGTTCCTCGAGGACGAGGAAGAGGAATACACCTGGGGTTTCCGTGTGGGAGACCTCAGCGTCCCTGATCCCATCGTGTACCGCCGCAACAACGCCCGCGGCCAGTGGAAGTCCGAGGAAGGCACCTTCTCGGAGTTCGTGTTCGACATGTTCGAGTGGGCCTTCGAGGACGACGAAAGCTAGGTTTCCAGCCAAAACGGGCACTTGATACGGACGCGCGGCCGCAAAAGCGTGACTTATGGAGCAGGCACCCTGACAGATCCCTGAGTTTCCGTGAACGGGCAGCCGTGGCAGAGCCAAAAGTTACGCACTTTCGTCACCGCCATCGGCAGGACGCGACGGAAAGACACCTCTGCGCCTCAACTCAAGGACAGACAGGACCTCAGCGACCATCGCCCCCGGCGAGTACACCACGTCTTCGTAGTAGTAGCGGAGCACCAGATAACCGCCCAGAATGCTCCGGTTGTTCCGCCGCTGGTCCTTCTTGACTGAACGTGGTTCAAAGTGGGTTGAGCCGTCGGTCTCCACAACAAGGCACTCCTCAATAAGGAAGTCCACCTCCCCCACCCCGGGAATCAGCACGTGCCTCCGCACCCTGAGCCCAGCTCTGGCAAAGTGCGTATTGGCAAGCACTTCGAGCACTGAATCCGCCCTGGGAATTACCAGGTCCAGAAGCTTCCTTGCCTTGCCATTGCGCTTGCCACCACAGCTGGCATAGAGGAAGTCGAGAGAGATGTCGCCGCGCCCGGTAGCAGACTGGATCAGTATCAGGGACTCCAGCTCGGGTAGACAACGCATGCTGTGCAGCAGGACGTCTGCCAGACCGGCAACAGGGAGCCAGCCGTGCCTTGGATGCTTGGGCCGCCCATGCTCCACCACTCCCGGGGTGCGCACGGGATGACTGCGGCAAATGTGCAAGGCCGAGTCACTCTTCAAGGTCCACAATCCGTAGACGGGTGCAGCAGACACACAAGTCAGAAGCCCTCCCCGATCCATGGCCTGCTGAAGGGGACTTGCTGCTGGAATGGCGTAGACGCCGCGGCTGGACTTCACGATCCGGCCGCTGGCCACGGCACTCCTGACGGCTGCCCGTCCAAATCCGGCCTTTTCCAGGTGTGATGTCCGGGCCACGCCTCCGCGGCGCTGAAGATAGTCGCTGATGTCCACCGAGCCAGCGTCACCCGGGAGCAGCCCGATCCGCGAGACCGGGCAGGAGCTATGTGGACGAAGACGGAGCATCACTCAAGGAAGGCGGTGCCATACGCGTATCTTTTGGCCCGTTGCAAAGGCAGAACCCTTGCGCTTCCGGGGATCACCGTTCCCATTGCGCCCGAAAGTCACGCTTTTCAGCCATCGACCACCGGCCCGCGTTAGCCCGGAAAATCCTGTGACAGCAGAACTAACAAACAGCTTGCGCTTTGTGACAAAGCTGTCATAGACTGTTCACGGATCCGCTAAACGCCTCCGGCGGGTCTGATGCGAACGGAGAGATAGCCTCGGTTCAAAGCAACGTATGACTCGTATCGTTGCGGAGAACCGGGGCTATCCCGTTTAACCCATCGATTGCTCCGCACCTGCCGTTATGTGGCGCGAAAACGCCATCTGCACAGCAATCGATGACACGGAAAAGCCCGGCACCTTTGCGGCAACCGGGCCTCCACGCAGGTAAGACTTAGCTGGCGCGGTCCACCACAGCCAGCGCGAAGTTGGACAGGGAATCCTTGACCACGCCTTCGGGCAGCGGGGCAAGGGCTGCGATGGCTTCATCGGCCCACCGGCGGGCAACAACCCAGGACTCCGCAGTCACGGGGTGCTCGCGCAGCCCGGCTACGGCCTCGGCAAGCGCCTCGTCCGAGGACAGGTCCCCGTCAATGAGCCGGAGAAGCCCGACGGCGGATTGGTCACCATCCGCGGCAGCCCTGCGCAGGAGCAGCACCGGCAGGGTGGGAACACCTTCGCGCAGGTCGGTGCCCGGCGACTTTCCGGATTTGACCTTGATCCCGGTGACATCGATGACGTCGTCCGCAAGCTGGAAGGCCACACCCACCTTCTCGCCATATTCCACCAGGACGGGCTCGAACGCGGGATCGGCGTTGGCGAAAATGGCACCGAGCTGGCCGGACGCCGCCACGAGGGAACCGGTCTTGTCAGCAATCACGGAAAGGTAGTGCTCGATCGGATCCTCATCCGGACGCGGCCCCACGGTCTCGTGCAGCTGCCCCAGGCACAGCCGCTCGAACGTGCGCGCCTGGATGCCAAGGGCCCGCGACCCGAGTTCGGACACCAGGATCGAAGCCCGGGCGAAGATAAGATCGCCGGTGAGCACCGCCACCGAGTTGCCCCAGACCTCGTGGGCCGTGGGCGCTCCGCGGCGGAACGGGGCAGAGTCCATGACGTCGTCGTGATAAAGCGTGGCCAGGTGGGTCAGTTCAACCACGACGGCGGCCTGCACCACGGCGGGAAGGGAAGCGTCGCCGAGGTGCGCGCACAGCAGGGTCAGCAGGGGCCTGATGCGCTTGCCGCCGGCTTCGACCAGATGCCGCGACGTCGCATCAGCCAGCGGATCCGAGTTGGCGATCGCTTCGCGGAGTTTTTTCTCGACGCGGGCCAGGTTGTTGGTGATGGCCGGGCCCAGTTCGGCGTCTCCGGCAATGGCGGCGAAGCCCGCAGGCAGCTGCAAACCCGTAGCGATGGCGGTGGTATTAAGGCTGGGTTCGGAGTCCGGCAGGCCGTGTCCGGCGTGCGTCCAGCTGTGGTCTGCGGGGTTGGTCACGGGTTAACCCTAACTTTTTGTTGCGGATACCGCTGATTCGAAGCCGACGGGGTGGGCGATGTGTTGGTTGTGGCCGGGACCAGCGCTTCGAGGACCCGGATCACCCGGTCCTCAAAGCCCCTCGCGGACGGGTCCGTGAGGTTGGCCAGGAGCCGGACCACAAAGCGCATCAGAACCGGGATCGGCATGCCGGTGCGCAGCGCGAGCTTCATGACGGCAGGTTTGCCGATCAGCGCGGCGAAGGCCCGGCCGAGCGTGAAGTGCGAGCCCCACTGGTCCCGCACGTAGTCCGCGTACCGCGCGAGGTGCGCGTCGGCGTCGTACGTTCCGCCCGAAGCAGCCGAGCGCGAGGAGGCATCAATCAGGAACTCGGCGGCGAAGCGCGCGGACTCCATGGCGTAGGAGATGCCCTCACCGTTGAACGGGGACACCATGCCGCCGGCATCACCCAGGAGCAGCAGGCCGGGCGAATAGTGCGGGGTGCGGTTGAAGCCCATGGGCAGCGCGGCGCCGCGGATCTCGCCCACCTGGTTCTCCGGCGTGAAGCCCCACTCGGCGGGCATGCCGGCGGTCCATTCGCGCAGGACCTGCTTGTAGTCGAGCTTGCCGAATTCCTTGGAGGAGTTCAGGATGCCAAGGCCCACGTTGGAGGTGCCGTCGCCCACGCCGAAAACCCAGCCGTAACCGGGCAGCAGCTTGCCGTCACGGCCTGGCAGTTCCAGCCAGCCTTCCATCCATTCGTCGTCGGTGCGCGGCGAGGTGAAGTAGGTGCGTACGGCCACGCCGAGAGGGCGGTCGTCCCGCTTCTGGATGCCGAGGGACACGGCGGTTCGGGTGGAGTTGCCGTCCGCAGCGAGGACGACGTCGGCACTGAAGTCGCGCGTCTCCCCCGCCTTGCGTCCGGACTCATCCAGGAGCGCTGCGCGGACACCGGTGACGCGGCCGTCCTCAGAACGAAGCGCTTCGGTGACGCTGTGCCGCTCAAGGATTTCCGCGCCGGCCGCCTGGGCGTGGCGGGCCAGTTCCTCGTCGAAGCCCAGGCGGGTGCGGATCAGGCCGTACTGCGGGAAGTCGGACACCTCGGGCCAGGGCAGTTCAATGGTGCGGCCGCCGGCGATCAGGCGCAGGCCCTTGTTCCGGCGCCAGCCTTCCCCCTCGGGGTGGGGCAGGCCCAGTTTCTGGATTTCACGGACGGCGCGGGGGGTGAGGCCGTCGCCGCAGACCTTCTCGCGCGGGAAGCTCGTTTTCTCCAGGACGGTGACGTCGATGCCGGCCTTGGCAAGGTAGTACGCGGCGGTGGAGCCGGCCGGCCCCGCACCGACTATCAGTACCTTCACAGGTCAGCGTGTGATGTTGCGGCGGAGCTTGGCCACGGGGCCCTTGTGCGCGGCGATGGCGGCAGCCGCGTTGTCCGGAGCCGACCCTGCAGGCTTGAACGCACGGTGGACGGCCACGATCCCGCCGGAAAGGTTGCGGTAGGTGACCTGTTCCCACCCGGATTCCTGCAGCCATGCGGCGAGGTGGTCCTGGTCCGGCCAGGCGCGGATGGATTCGGCGAGGTAGACGTACGCGTCCGGATTGGAGGCAACCTTCGTGGCAATGGCCGGCAGGGCGCGCATCAGGTATTCGGTATACATGGTGCGCCAGAGCGGGATCACGGGCTGGGAGAACTCTGCGATGACAAGCTTGCCGCCCGGCTTGGTGACGCGGAGCATCTCCTGCAGCGCCTTCTTGGGCTCGTTGACGTTCCGCAGGCCGAAGGAAATAGTGCTGGCGTCGAACGAGTTGTCGGCGAAAGGCAGGTTGGTGGCATCCCCGGCAACAAAATTGATGTCCGGGCGGCGGCGCTTTCCAACCTTGAGCATTCCGAGGGAGAAGTCGCAGGCCACAACGTCTATTCCTGCGTCGGCATAAGGCTCGCTGGAGGTGCCGGTACCGGCCGCCAGGTCAAGGACGCGCTGGCCCCTGCTGACGTCCATGGCTTCCACCACAACCTTGCGCCAGCGCCGGGTCTGCCCCAGGGACAGGACATCATTGACGACGTCGTATTTCGGTGCGACGTCGTCAAACATCGTGGCTACTTCGTCCGGACGCTTATCCAAGGATGCTCGGTTCACCATGCCATTGTCTCAAATGTTCGGGAGGGTCCGGACCAAGGCGGCGTGGAGTCAAAGCCCCGCCAGGAATGCCCTGGTATCCGCGGCCACCCGCTCCGGGCATTCCCAGAGGACCACGTGGCCGGTTCCGGCGTACGTTTTCAGGACGGAGCCGGGAATGCGGGCTGCGAGGATTTCCTGCTGGCTGCGGGGCAGGAGGCCGTCCTGCTCTCCCCAGAGGATCAGCGTGGGGGCGTGGATGGCTCCGGCTTCGGTGGGCGGTACCGCCTGGCAGAGCCCTGCCAGCACGGACTTCCACACGGTAGCAGGCATTTTCAGCCCATCCGCCACCCGGTCATCGAGGTACCAGCCGGGCACCGCCTGGCCCAGGGGAAACCACAGCAGCGATTGACGCACCCAGTCCTCGTCCAGCGGGTCGGCCAGGGCCTCCACTTCGTCGGCGAACGCGGGCCTGCCTTGAAGGGTCAGCGGCGAACCCACCAGGATCAGGGCATCAGCACGTTCAGGCTGCATCACGGCCAACTGCTGGGCCACGTAGCCGCCGCTTGAGGAGCCCAGGATGGCGGCCGATTCAAGAGCCAGTGCATCGAGGATCGCGGCCACGTCCCGGGCCTGGTCCTCCAGCGAATAGCCATTAACAGGTTTATCCGCATCCCCCTGGCCGCGCAGGTCAGGCGCCAGGATCCGGAATTCCTCCAGAAGCGGGACCAGCCGGTCGAAGCTCCTGCGTGATTCCCCCCAGGCATGGAGCAGAAGCAGGGGCTGCGCCGAGGCATCTCCCCGGACCAGGCACGGCACGCGGATCCCGGTGCCGAGGAACAGCTGGCGGACTTCGGAGTCCATGGCAGAAGGCTACGCCCGCCCGGCCGCCGCCGGTACCTCCAGCAGGCCTCCCGGGCCACCGCACGCTCGGGAGTAGTGTTGTCTCATCATGACGAGCACGTTCCGCACCTTGACAGTCCCCCTGGATGGAAAAGAATTCCCCGGGGGGCTTCCTGCGTTTCTGGTCCGGGACGATGTCCTCTGCTGGACCCGCCGCGAGGCCGGACTGGCAGGATTCGGCGAGATTGCGCGCTTCACGGCAACGGGCCCCGAGCGGTTCCTTGAGGCAGACATCTGGTGGCGCCACCTGGTCCTTGAGGCCGAGGTCATTGATTCCGTGGAGCTTCCTGGCACCGGGCCGGTGGCCTTCGGCTCCTTTGCCTTTTCCAAGACCTCGGCGCACGAATCGCGGCTGATCGTGCCGGAAATCGTAGTGGGCGTGCGCGACGGCCAGGTGTGGCTCACCCAGCTGACGTTCGACGACGGTCCCCTCACCGGAGACGGCGCCCTCGTCGCACTGGACCGCTGGCTTGCCGGCGGTCCAGCAGCTGCTGCGGCCACACCCGTTGGAGCAGGCCCGACGGCGGCAGCGGACCCTGCCGGGGACGGCACCCTGGGCGGTGCCCGTGCCAGGGCGGGCGGCGCCGTCGTGCGTCCCCTCCCGCTCGCCGCGGCGGCAACCTTGCACACCGGTTCCTTGAGCGAGGAAGCCTGGATGGCCGCCGTCGAAGCGGGCGTAGCCGAAATCCGGACGGGTGCGCTGGAGAAGCTGGTGCTCGCCCGGGACGTGTTGGCCACTATTCCGTCGGGCGTACACGCCTCAGCGGTGCTGCGGGAGCTCGCCGCGCGGTACCGCGAGTGCTGGACATACGGGGTGGACGGGCTGGTGGGGGCGACTCCGGAGATGCTGATCCAGGTTGAGGGCCGCACTGCCCAGGCCCGCGTGCTGGCAGGAACACTGGACCGCCGCGATGCGCACGGCGAAGACGGCCTCCCCATGGATTACGCCACCCGCGTGCTGGCAGGATCCGACAAGCAGCGGCACGAACACGAGATCGCCATTCAATCGCTGACCTCGCAACTGGCACCGTTCTCGGAAGCCATGAACGCCCATGACGAGCCGTTCATCCTGGAACTGCCCAACGTGTGGCACCTGGCATCCGATGTGAAGGCTGAGCTCGCAGAGATCGAAGGGCATGTGCCCACCTGCCTTGCGCTTATCAACGCCCTGCACCCCACCGCGGCCGTCTGCGGAACTCCCACGGAGGTGGCCGGGGCACTCATCCGCAAACTGGAGCACCTGGACCGCGGACCGTACGCCGGGCCGGTGGGTTGGCTTGACGCGGCAGGAAACGGCGAGTGGGGCATTGCCCTGCGCGGCGCCGTCATCGAGTCCTCCACCAACGTGCGGCTTTATGCCGGCTGCGGAATAGTCGACGGGTCACAGCCCGAAGCGGAGCTCGCTGAAACGTGGGCCAAGTTCCGGCCGATGCTGGAGTCGCTCGGCATCAGCAGTTGATTCCCCCTCCCGGCCAGTCCGGGATCGGAGACAACCCCTTCTCCGGCACGCTTGATTTCCGCTGTGATTTAGTTATCCAATAGTGAAACTAAGTTTCCTGTGATGCACATCTCATGATCTGGCGCTACACTATGAATCGATTTAGTACTACACACTCCCCGCAACAAAAGGTAAGAAACATGCAGCTCAAGTCCCTGGCCACGGCC
Source organism: Arthrobacter sp. PGP41 (assembly GCF_002953935.1). Classification (NCBI taxonomy): domain Bacteria; kingdom Bacillati; phylum Actinomycetota; class Actinomycetes; order Micrococcales; family Micrococcaceae; genus Arthrobacter; species Arthrobacter sp. PGP41. Next base: position 3,257,317 of record NZ_CP026514.1, read on the forward strand.
AAAATGACCGCCAAGGCAGCAGCAGTCTTCGTCGTCAGCGCCCTCACCCTCACGGCATGCGGCGGCGGAAGCTCCACCCCGGCAGCCTCCGAAGGCGGCATCCAGCTCATCAACGCCGGCAAGCTCACGGTCTGCTCGGATGTCCCCTACGAGCCGTTCGAGTTCGAAAAGGACGGCCAGACCGTCGGCTTCGACATCGACATCGCCAAGGAGGTGGCCAAGGACCTCGGTGCCGAACTGAGCATCGTGGACAGCTCCTTCGAGGCAATCGAGACCGGCACCGCGCTGACCCAGTGCGATCTGTCCATCTCCTCGATCTCCATCACGGACGTCCGGAAATCGGTCATGGACTTCTCCACCCCCTACATGGACGACGACCTGACGCTCCTGGCAACCACGGCCTCCGGCATCACCAACATTGACAGCGCCAAGGGCAAGAAAGTGGGAGTCCAGCAGGCCACCACCGGTGCCAAGTACGCGGCAGAGAAGGGGATAGACGCCCAGCAGTTCGAGGACACCGGCCTCCTGGTGCAGGCCATCCAGGCCGGCACCATTGACGCTGCCCTGGGCAACCAGTCGGTTCTGGCCTACGCCATCAAGGACAACGCCGACTGGAAGCGCGTGGAGAACTACGCGAGCGGTGAAAAGCTCGGAATCGCCTATAAGAAGGGCAACACCGCCATGGGCGACAAGGTCAACGCGACCCTCAAGCGCCTCACGGACGACGGCAGCCTGAAGAAGTTCGAAACCACCTGGTTCGGCGAAACCGCCAAGTAGCCCCGAACCGCACCTAGCAACGAGCGGGCCCCAGCGCATACAGCCCTGGCGCCTGAACAGCCCTGAGAATGACGCAGCAGGGGCCCTGGACGGGCTGCACCGCAGTCCGTCCGGGGCCCCTGCCACGCAAACGAATGTGAGCACCCCATGGCAATGACCGCACGTCAACGCGCCAGAGTAAGCCTGTATGTCCAGGCCGGAATCTTTGTTGTGGCCGTCGCCGCGCTGATCCTGGCCACCGACTGGAAGACCATCGGCAACAGCGTCTTCAACTTTGGCAAGATCGGACCGATGTTCCCGGGTATCTTCCTGGTGGGCCTGAAAAACACCCTGATCTATACGGTCCTCGGCTTCATCGTGGGCCTCTCCGGCGGCCTGCTGCTGGCCCTGATGAAGCTCTCCAGCTTCCCTCTCTACCGGTGGATCGCCACCGGCTACATTGAGTTCTTCCGCGGCGTTCCCGCCCTGCTGGTGTTCATCGCCTTCGGCTATGGCGTTCCCTTGGCCTTTGGCGTCCAGTGGAACGTCACCGTGATCGTGATGGTTTCCCTGGGCATGGTTGCCGCGGCGTACATCGCCGAAACCCTCCGCGCCGGCCTCCAGGCCGTACCGAAGGGCCAGATGGAAGCGGCCCGGTCGTTGGGCATGCCCCAGTGGCGGGCCATGGTCACCATCGTCATCCCGCAGGCCTTCAAGATTGTCCTGCCGCCGCTGACCAACGAGGTCATCCTGCTCACCAAGGACTCCTCCCTGATCTACGTCCTGGGCCTCACCGCATCCCAGTACGAGCTCACCAAATTCGGCCGCGACGGCATCTCGAGCCTCGGTGCGGGCCTGACGCCGCTCCTGGTGGCCGGCGCCTTCTACCTGGTGATCACCATCCCCCTGAGCTTCCTGGCCCGGAAGTTCGAAAGCCGCACCGCGCGGAACAATCGATAGGCAGGGAAGACCATGAACGACGTCGTAAATTCCTCCGCCGGCACCATCCACGCCGCCGGCGTCTCCATCAAGGACCTGCGCAAGGCCTACGGCTCCAACGAGGTCCTCAAGGGCATCAGCCTGAATGTGGCGCCGGGCGAAGTGGTGTGCCTGATCGGGCCCTCCGGCTCCGGCAAGTCCACCCTGCTCCGCTGCGTGAACCTGCTGGAACAGCCCAACCAGGGCAGCATCCACGTGGGCGGCTACGAGGCCACGGACCCGGATGTGGACATCGACAAAATGCGCCGCAAAGTGGGCATGGTGTTCCAGCAGTTCAACCTTTTTCCGCACCTGGACGCCAAGCGCAACTGCTCCATCGCACAAACGAAGGTCCTCAAGCGCTCCCAGGCCGAGGCGGACAAGGTGTCCATGCACAACCTTGAGCGCGTAGGCCTGGGACACCTCGCGGACCGTTTCCCTGACCAGCTCTCCGGCGGCCAGCAGCAGCGTGTGGCTATTGCCCGGGCGCTCAGCATGGACCCGGAGCTGATGCTCTTCGACGAGCCCACCTCCGCGCTGGACCCTGAGACCGTGGGCGATGTCCTCTCCGTCATGCGGAACCTCGCGAAGGAAGGCATGACCATGCTGGTGGTGACCCACGAAATGGGCTTCGCACGCGAGGTGGCGGACCGCGTGGTGTTCATGGACGGCGGCGTTGTGGTGGAGGAAGGCGCGGCCGAGCATGTCATTTCCGCCCCCACCCAGCCCCGCACCAAGGAGTTCCTGCGCCGCGTCCTCGATCCGACGCATATCGGCCTCGAGGAGTAGCGCGTTTCGCGCCCCCAAAGGACAGCCGCTATCCGGCCCCGGATGGCGGCTGTCCTTTTCGGGCGCGGACACCCGGAATGGTGGCGCGAAGCGGTAGCCTGGGCACCCCCTCGGCGATGAGGAAGGCGGCAAAAGTCTCCGCATCCCGCAACTCAGCCCATGTCCACCGGACAACCCTCCGTCCAGTTGCGCGGATCCGGTCCTCCCTCTTCTTCTCGGCAATCACCACCTCGGAGGGAGTGCGGCCGCGCAGAAACTCCGGTTTCTGGTACTTGACGAGGCCATCAAACTCGCCTGCTATCCTTTCGGCGCCCCATTCGAAGTCGAGGTAGGCCACAAAGCCTTTCCTGTCCACCACCCCGCGCTGAAGCAAGGGGATGGGAAATCCCCCGAGGAACATGTAGGCGCGACTCAAGGATTCACCCGGTGATCCGGAATTCGGGTCGGCGAAGTCCAGTGCGGTACCGATTCGCCTGGCCGCGGCCGCACTGTATCGTTCGCTTGCCATCAGCTTCAAAGAGTCTTTGTCCAGGGGTGGCAGGCCCGTAACGGCGTCCGGCTTGAGTACGTGGTCGAACGCAATCACGGCGTGCTCAAACGGCCGGAGAGCGCCCAAATCCAGGACAGTACGTTCCCTTGAAGTCACCAGGAGCCCTGTCCGCTCGCAGATCTCCGAACCACTCGCGCTGATGCGGTGGCGGCTGATCCCTGGCTTCGACCGGCCACCAGCCGGATCGTCGGTGCAGGCATGGACCACCTTCTGTGCCCCCAGGAGCGGGATGCGCCAAAGGGCCGCCGCCGATTCCAGGCAAAAAACGCTCCGCGTCCTCAGTGTGGTGGCCGTCGCCAGGATCAGCAGCGGATACCGGTCCCATGGCTTGAGGTCCCTCCAGACAGCCTCGGAAACATAGACGCCATGCCTGATCCGGCGCAGCTCCCCTGCTGCGCACTTCCGCGCAAGTTCCCGGGAGTCTTTGCCAAGGCGGGCATAATCGCTGCTGAGTATGAGTGCATTGGTGTCCATCCAGCCATGGTTGCGGGGCTTACACGCCGCCGTAATGCCCGATCACGTGTATGTGGATTAAGGTGGTGCGCCCGATTCGGATGACGGCTCCCGGGATCCCGGTGGCCGATGTCGGAACGGGTAGCGCAGATCCAATCCGGCCGCCGTCAGCGGGCCAGTACTCCCGCTACCGCCGCGGCCACGGCTTCCCTGATCCGTGCGTGCAGGCCGCGCAGGCCGTGCCGGTCCGTCCGGACCTCCACTATGGTGCGGCCTTCGATCGGCCGGGCAAGCGCCTCGGCGAGTCCCGCCGTCGTACCCACCACTGAATGCCCGACGCCGTACGCTGCGGCGAGTGCCGAAAGGTCCACTGTGTGCGGGGTGCCGAAGAGGCGTTCGACGGCGTCCCCGTAGGTTCCGGCCTCGCGCACCGCACCGTGCTCCAGCAGGTCGAAGATGGCACCGCCGGAGTCGTTGAGGACCACGATCCGGAGCTGCGGCTGTTCCTCCCCGGAGCCGAGGAACAGCCCTCCGGCGTCGTGAAGGAAGGTGATGTCCCCCAGCAGGACGGTTGTTTCCTGCCGGCCGCCAAGCGCTACGCCGGTGGCTGTGGAGATGGTGCCGTCAATGCCTGACAGCCCGCGGTTGGCATACACCGTGGCGGCCGGTTCGGGAGCGGGCAGCCCGGCCAGGTCCACGTCCCTGATTCCATTGGAAGATCCCAGCAGCAGTTGGCCGCCGCTGTGCTTCCAGACCAGCGATCCCACGGACAGGCCGGTGGCGGCGGCGTCAGCTGAAAGTATTCCGTCCAGGGCATGCTGCGCTGCCGAGCTGGCGAGGAGCCAGGTATCCAGCCATTCCGGTGCCCCGCGGCCCGCGAATTCCGCCAGGTCTGCAAGGTTCTCCAGCGGCAGCTCGGTGCGGCGGCCCGGCTCGAACCAGGCCACGGGAAGCGGCTGGTACAGGGCGGACGGAACTTCCGCGCGGGCCAGAAGGGCTGCCACCGGGCGGGACAGCGTGGGGCGGCCAAACAGCACCACGCGCTCAATCGGCATCGCGGACCCTGATCCGAAGTGCTCCAGCAGAAGCCGGTACGGCCCCGCGGCGTTCGGGCCGAAGCGGGCATTCGATGACGGCTCCGCCAGCAGCGGCAGGCCGTGGGCGCGGGCAAACGCCTCGGCGACGGGTCCGGCGTCGTGCCCTGCCAGGACCACCGTCCGCCGCTCGGGCAGCCCCGCTGACGCCGGCGGCAGGTTCATAATGAGGGGCTCGGTGCCGATCCGGTAGCGCTGCCGCTCGGCCGCCGGCGGGAGCGCCTCTTCCGGCGAGGGAACCAGCGGATCGCGGAAGGCGAGATTCAGCTGGACGGGGCCCGGCGGGAGCTCCGGGAAGGCGCCGGTGGCGGCGGACAGGCCGGTCCGGATGGCGCGCGCGGGGTCCGATCCGGCGGGGATGTCGGCGGCGAAGCGCACCTGATCGCCGAAGAGGTCCGGCTGGACGGTTGTCTGGTTGGCGCCCGTGCCGCGGAGCTCATCCGGGCGGTCCGCGGACAGGACCACCAAGGGAACCGCAGCGTGGTTGGCCTCCATGACGGCGGGCATCAGGTTTCCGACGGCGGTACCGGACGTCGTCAGCACGGCAGCGGGAGAGCCGGTGGCAAGTGCCAGGCCCAGGGCCGTGAACCCGGCAGAGCGCTCGTCGATGCGCACCAGCAGTTCCACCCGGCCCTCAGCTGAGGCTTCGGCCAGCGCGTATGCCATGGGAGCCGAACGGGAACCGGGCGAAACCACCACGTACTGCACGCCGCCGTCGATCAAAACCCCGACGGCGATCCTTGCCGCCGCGATGGCGCTGATGGAAGGGGCGTCCGGTGAACCTGTCTGGGAAGTGCCGGGGGCGGCATCGTTGTGCGAAGTCACCCGACCAGTCTGCCACCCCCACACCCTCTCTCACTTAATGCGCCTTTAACCCAAACGCTCTCCCACCTTTCGAACCCGGCGGGGCGAAAAGTGAGAGAGCGTTGGCCCAAAACCTGCAGGAAGTGCGAGAGCGTTGCAGGGCTGGAGGGGTCAGGCGTCGGTGCGGAACACCTGGATCACGGACGGGCGGGGTGCGCGTACCTGGCCGGGAGCCGGCGTCGTGCCTTCCGTGACGTAGTCCGGGAAGAAGGAAACCTGCTTCTCGAACGTGCCGTCCTCGCCCGGGTGCTGCACGGCGACGAACACGGTGCGCTCCTCATCGTGGATGATGGGGCCGCAGGTCTCGGCATCGCGCGGAACAGCCAGGAACTGCTCCACCTTCCCGCGCTCGGCTCCTTCCAAGGTGACCTTGAAGAGCCCGTCCGCGCGGCCGATGCCGGAGGGGGCGCCGTCGGTGGAAATCCAGAGGTTGCCCACGGAGTCGAACGCGAGGTTGTCCGGGCAGGAGATGGGCGAGACCTGGTCCACCGGGAAGCCGGAGAAGTAGGTGACGTCGCCCTGCTTGGGATCGCCGCAGACCATGAGCAGGTTCCAGGTGAAGGTGGTGGAGGTCTGGTCGCCGGTCTCGGTGATTTCCACGATGTGGCCATCGCGGTTCTGGTTGCGCGGGTTGACCTCGGTGGCGCCTTCGTTCGTTCCGGTGCCGCGGTTGGAGTTGTTGGTGCACGCCACGTAGACCTTGCCCGTGTGCAGGCTGGGCTGTACGTCCTCGGCGCGGTCCATCTTGGTGGGGCCAACCTTGTCGGCAGCCAGGCGGGTGTACACCAGGACCTCTTCGACGGACATGCCCGGAACAGCGGACTTTCCGTCTACAACCAGGGGCAGCCACTGGCCGATGCCGTCGAAGGCACCGTCCGAGGGGACGGCCCCGGTGCCGGTGATTTCAGCGGCCGGTGAGTTGCCCGTGAACTTGGCGACGTACAGGTTACCGGCGGACAGGAGGGTCATGTTGTGTTTGCGGTCGCCCTCAATGTACTTGTCCTTGGAAACGAACTTGTACAGGTAGTCGAAGCGCTCGTCGTCGCCGGAGTAGGCCACTACGTGACCGGACTCGGCGATGATGACGTTGGCACCCTCGTGCTTGAAGCGGCCCAGGGAGGAATGCTTCTTCGGGGTGGAGGTGGGATCGAAGGGGTCGACTTCCACGATCCATCCGAAGCGGTTGGCCTCGTTCTCGTAGCCGGGCTTGCGGGTGTCCCAGCGGTCCTCGTCCAGTTCCCACTTGCGGGCGGTTGGCTTGCTGGTGATGCCGTAGCGCTTGTCTCCGGCGGAAGTGCCGTTGCCGACAAAGTAGCCCTGGAAGTTTTCCTCACCGGAGAGGATGGTGCCCCAAGGGGTGGTTCCGCCGGCGCAGTTGCCCAGGGTGCCCTTGATGAAGCGGCCGTCCTTGTCCTCGACGGTCTTGACCAGTGCAGATCCTGCAGCAGGGCCGGTCAGTTCATAGACCGTGCTGTTCAGGTAGCGGCGGTTCAGTTCCGCGCCCTTGACGTAGGTCCACGGCTGGTTCTTGTTGTGGCGCTCCAGCTCCACAACGGACAGCCCGTGCGCAGCTGCTCCCACTTTGCGCTGCTGCTCGGCCGGCATGGCGGGAGGGAACATGATGGCGTCGTTGGTGTACTCGTGGTTGGAGAACAGAACGGCGCGGCGGCCCTTGCTGCCCGGGATCTCAAGGATGTCCGTGTAGTCGTTGTTGTAGCCGAACTGCCTTTCCTGGGCTGCAACCGTCTGGTTGTTCAGGTCCAGCTCCGGCGCGTCGTTGAAGATGGGGTCGCCCCAGCGGATGACCGGCTTCCAGGTGAAGCCTTCCGGCACGGTGACGGCGTCCACCATCGCATCAATCGAGGGAATGGCGGTGAACTGAAGCTTGGACTTGCCGAAGCCTTCCTTCGCTGCCTTGGAGAGGCCGGCGGCATGTGCGGAGTCCGGCGAGGTGACGGCGCTGCCGAGGACGACGGCGAGGGCACCGGCGGCGCCGAAGCCCAGGGCGGCGCGGCGGGACATGGTGGCGGAGGCGATGTCGCGGAAGTAGCTGTTGGAGCTGGTGTTGCAGACGTCGCCTGCGCAGGCGTTGTCGCACTTCAGGGCGCAGGTGACGGCGCTGCGCTTGCCCTTGGTGTGGCCGAGCATCGGCAGCAGGGTGAACTTGCGGGCAGTTTCAGACATGGTTGCCTTCCAAAAAAATCGATGCGGTGCCCTCACCTTGCCAGCCGGTTCCTACGGGCAGCCGTCAGCGAGGTGAACCGGAGGTAAACCCGCCGGTAACCCCCGATGACCTGCGCACATGCGAGAGCGTCAGCCCGAAAGGCGCGTTAAGTGAGAGAGCGTCAGCCCGAAAGGCGCGTTAAGTGAGAGAGCGTCAGCCCGAAAGGCGCGTTAAGTGAGAGAGCGTCGCGGTGGGCTAGCGGGCGGCCAGGAGCGCGTGGACGCGGGCGAGCCGGTCCAGCCACCAGTCCCGCCGTTCCGCGGAAGCCGCGTACCGCTCCAGCAGCCCGGCGTCGGCGGCGACGTCACGCAGGCGGATGGCGCCGTCGTCGGCCACTAACGGATCCGTGGTGACGTCCGATTCGAACAGGGACACCGTCCCCAGACCGCACGCATACGGCAGCTCCGGCAATGCGGCCGCCAGGGCCAGTCCGGCGCGGATGCCCACCGAGGTGTCCAGCGCGGAACTGACGACGGCGGGCAGCCCGGCCCGTGCCACGACGTCCAGGGCGCGCCGCACTCCCCCGAGCGGTGCCACCTTGACCACGATGAGGTCCGCCGCGCCGGCGCGGGCAACCCGCAGGGGGTCGGATTCCTTGCGGACGCTTTCGTCGGCCGCAATCAGCACCGGCGTTCCCGCCCCGCGGAGCGCGCGCCGCACCTGCGCCAGACCCTCAATCGTGGGCACCGGCTGCTCGGCGTATTCAAGCCCGACGACGGCCAGCCGGGTGAGTGCCTCGACGGCGGCCGGAACGTCCCAGCCGCCGTTGGCGTCCACCCGGACGGCAGCATCGGGGAGGGCGGAACGGACGGCGGCGAGGCGCGCGACGTCGTCGTCCAGCGTTTGTCCCTGTTCGGCCACCTTGACCTTGACCGCGTCCACCCGGCCGAAGCGTGCCAGAACGTCCGGCACGCGGTCCGCAGGTACGGCGGGAACCGTGGCGTTGACGGGGATCACCGAACGCAGCGGGGCGGGGAAGCCTTGCCAGCCGGCTTCAACGGCCGCGGCGAGCCAGCGGGAGGCCTCTGCGTCGCCGTACTCGGGGAACGGGCAGAACTCGCCCCAGCCGGCGGGGCCGTGCAGCAACAGGGACTCGCGCTCCATGATGCCGCGGAACTTGACCCGCATGGGCAGGCTCACGACGTGCGCGCCGGCCAGGAGTTCCGCTAAAGGGGGCACGGTGGGCAGCGGCGTGGGCATGGACCCACTGTACAAGCGGGCGCTAGATCCACCTGTTGTGGCGGAAGGTCCAGTAGAGCGCCAGCCCCATGGCAATCATCAGGCCGAGGGCAAACGGGTAGCCAAACACCCACTCGAGCTCCGGCATGGAACGGAAGTTCATGCCATAAATGGTTCCCACCAGCGTGGGCGCAAACAGGATGGCCGCCCAGGAGGAAATCCGCTTGACCTGCTCGCTCTGGGCAATGCTGGATTCGGTGAGGCGGCGCATCTCGTCATTCTGCCGCTGGGCCACCAGCGCGGCGTTCACGGCCAGCGCGTTCTGCAGCAGCACACGGAAGGATGCCACGCGTTCATTGAGCCGGAGCACGTGGTCCAGCACGTCGCGGAAGTGGTCCTGGAGTTCCGGATCGGGCTCCCGCTCCGGCGTCCCGGCCATCAGGACCTGGAGGATCCCTGCCAGCGGGCTGGTGGCGCGCTGGAACATGATGACCTGGCGGGAAAGCTCGTAAATGCGCCGGGAAACCTCCGGGTCCGCCCCGAAGAGGTCGTCCTCGATCTCGTCAATGTCGTTCTCGAGCCCCGCCGCCACGGGTTCGTACTCGTCCACCACCTGGTCCAGGATGCCGTAGAGGACCGCATCCGGGCCCAGGGCCAGGAAGTCCGGCATGGCTTCCATCCGGCGGCGCACCTTGGCCAGGTCCGGGGATTCGGCATGCCGGACGGTCACCACATAGTCGGCGCCGACAAAGACGTGGATCTCGCCGAAGTCCACCTTCTCCACGTCGTCCAGGTAGCGGGCCGGCCGCAGCACCAGGAAGACGCATTCGCCGTAATGCTCCAGTTTGGCTCGCTGGTGGCCGGCCAGGGCATCCTCGACGGCGAGCGCATTGAGGTCGAATTCCTCGGCCACCGACTGCAGTTCCCCGGGGTCCGGCCGGTAAAGGCCGATCCACGCCATCCCCTCGCGCTGGCGGAGCACAAAGTAGGTCTCGTCCAGGCTGGCGGGATCCTCCGTCCGCAGCCCGTCGACGTAGACGGCGTTGTCGATAATGGTCACGGCCGGCCTCCTGTGTCTAGGTGCGCTTCCGGCGGCTGCGCGCCGGTGCTGTCAACAAGCTTTCCTGCCGTCAGGCCGTCCCTGTTTCGCGGCGCCGCATCGCTGCCACGGCCACGGCGGCCGCGACCACGGCGATGGCCAGCATCCACCACGCTCCGCTCCAGTCCGTCGTCGAACCGCTGGGAACAGGGGTGTGGGTGAACGGCGAGAGGTCGCGGACGCTCTTGTCCAGGCCCACCAGTCCGCCGAAGATGCCCATCACCACGCCGGCCCCGAGGAGGGCCCAGCCCCCGGCGATGGTCGCGGCCGGCCAGATGACGAACACCAGCGCGGGGACGGCCAGGTAGATCAGTGCCGCCGGCAGCTGGGCCGCCGCGGTCTCCCATACGGCCTGCCCTTCCACGGATGTGTCGCCGGCCGCGGCCAGGGAAGCCCAGGCACCGAGGGCTGTCAGGGACAGGACCAGTACCACCGAGGCCATGCCCAGCAGGAGGTAGCTGGCCAGCCAATGCACGCGGCTGATGGGGGCGGCGAGCAGGAGTTCCGCCGTGCCGCCGGCCTCCTCCTGCCTCAGTCGCAGGACCGCCTGCAACCCGCAGGCGGCGGCCAGGATGCCGGCGATCGAGAACATCGCCGAGATCATCAGCTGGGTCAGTGACACACCCTGGGTTTGGAGGATGGCGCGCAGCGCAACAGTGATGTTGCTGCCGGCGGTCTCCGTTGACGCAATCGCCCTGCCCAGCGAACCGGCCAGCAGCCCCATGGTCAGCCCGCCGACGCCCCAGCCGGTGATCGAGCCAGCCTGCAGCCGGAGGGCAAGGGCGGTGGGGCTGCGCAGGCCGGGCCGGGCCGCCATCCGGCCGGGCAGCGCACCAAACACGCTCGCGCCGCTGTCCCGCCGTTCCAGGAGGACCCACGCCACGCCACCGGAGAAGACGGCCAGCCCCAGCGGCAGGAGCAGCGGCCACCAGCGGCCGCCGGTGAAGGCGAACGTCTGCTGGCCCCATCCGATCGGGGAGAACCAGCTGGCCGTTCCGGCGGTCATGGGGAGCCCGTCGGCGCTCGGCGTGCCGCCGGCATCGCCGATGCCCCGCAGGAGGTAGGCCAGCACAACCAAGGAAGCCGCGTAGCCGTTTGCGCCGCGGGAGGTCCCCATCAGCTGGGCGACGAAGAGCCCCACGCCCAAAAACGCGAGCCCGACGGCGCCTACGGAGGCTCCCGCCAGCAACGAACCGTCACGATCCAGCCCCGCCGCCAAGAATCCGCCGAACACCGCGAGCGCGACCAGGACATTGGCGCTGATGCCATGCATGACCGTGGCCACGGCAGGGGTCAGGCGACCGGCCGGGGTGGCTGCGATCAGCTCGGCGCTCCCGGTCTCCTCATCGGCCCGCGAGTGGCGCACGGCCAGGAAGGTGCTCATCAGGCCTGCCAGCAGCGCCAGGAAGGCGTAGATCAGGAAGAACATGAAGCCGCCAAGGCTTGCGTCGCGCGGCAGGCCGCGGAGCATGAGAATGGCCGGGGTGGCGATGGCCACCTGGAGGATCTCCGCCCGGCTGGACTCCTCGCCGTAGGTCTGTTGGATGGCGGAAGCAGCGAACAGCGTGAGGGCGCCCATGCCCAGCACCCAGGTGACCAGCTGCCAGCGGTCACGCCGCAGCCGCTGGCCCCACAGGATCCGGAGTTCGCGCATGTCAGCCACGGCCCCTCTCGCCAAGCAGGTGCCGCCGCCGGGCGTGCTCAGGGTGCTCTCCCCGTGCTTCAACTCCCTCCCCGCCGGCCCCCACCGAGGTGTCACCATAGTGGCGCAGGAACAGCTCCTCCAGGGACGGCGGCGTGATGATCAGCCCCTGGACCCCCAGTGCGCCAAGGAGCGGAAGCACCTCGGCGATCCGGTCGGAATCGGCACCAAACTTAACCCTGCCGCCGTCGGCCGTCAGGTCATGGACAACGCCCAGCTGGGCCAAGGAACCGGTGTCCACGCCGTCCGCGGCGAAGGAAACCTCGGACCGGGTCAGGTGGCGCAGCGACTCCAGCGTCCCGCCGTCCACCACCCTGCCGGAGCGGATGATGCTGACGCGGCGGCAAAGCACTTCCACCTCGGACAGGATATGGCTGGACAGCAGCACTGTCGCTCCGCGGTCGACGGCGGCCAGTACCTCCCGCCGGAAAACGGCCTCCATGAGCGGGTCAAGGCCGCTCGTGGGCTCGTCGAGGAGGTACAGCTCGGCGTCCGTGGCCAGGGCAGCAATCAGTGCAACCTTCTGCCGGTTGCCCTTGGAGTAGGCGCGGCCCTTCTTGCCGGGATCGAAGTCGAGAGCTTCACAAAGGCGGTCCTTGCGCTGCCGGTAGCCGCGGGCGTCGGTGGTGCCGCCGCGGAGGCGTGAGAGGAGGTCGATGGTCTCGCCGCCCGACAGGTTGGGCCAGAGCCGAATGTCGCCGGGAACGTACGCGAGGCGGCGGTGCAGCTCTACCGACTGTGTCCACGGATCGAGGCCCAGGACGGTAGCGGTGCCGGACGTGGCCTTGGCCAGGCCCAGCAGGACGCGGAGGGTGGTTGACTTGCCCGCACCGTTGGGGCCAAGGAACCCGTGGATCTCGCCGCGCTGGACCTCCAGATCGAGTCCGTCGAGGGCCCGCACCCGGCCAAAATGCTTGTGCAATTCAACAGTCTGGATGATGGACTCCATATTCCGGACACTACTCAGATTCACCCGTTTGTGAAGGGCCGAAAGTCGGTCCGCGGGTGCCGGGCAGCCTAGCAATGCATATCCATATGGATATATAATTACGGCATGGCACGGGCGGCAACAACGGCGGATGCGTTCAACGCGGTGGCGGAACCCCGCCGGCGCGAAATCCTGGACGCCCTGGCCGGCGGCGAACGGCCGGTCGGCGAGCTTGTTGACCTGCTCGGCCTGGCCCAGCCGCACGTGTCCCGGCACCTGCGGGTCCTGCGCGAAGTGGGCGCCGTCGTGGTCCGCGACGAAGGGCGGCAGCGGCTGTACCGGCTGGACCCGCAGGCACTGAGGCCAATCCACGACTGGGTTTCGGGTTACCAGCACCTCTGGAACGAGCGCTTCGAGCTGCTCGAAGACGTTCTTGGGGACCTTCAACAGGAAGACACGCAAGATTAGGGAGCAGGGCAATGGCACCAACAAACACCTTGGACATCAGCTTTCCCACCGACGAGGAAATCCTCATCACGCGCACGGTCAACGCACCACGGCATCTCGTCTACAGGGCCTGGACCACGTCGGAATTGGTCAGGAGGTGGTGGCCGGGCCGGCGCGGCGAAATGACGGTGGCGGACATGGACTTCAGGGTAGGCGGGGCCTGGCGGTACGTCATGGTGGCGCACGGGGAATTCGAGGTGGCCTTCCACGGGACGTACCGGGAGATCGTCCCGAACGAGCGGATCGTCCACACCGAGGTGATGGAGACCCCGGGCGCGCTGCCGGACAGTGAGGAGGGTGCGGTGGTCAACACGGTCACCTTCGAGGAGGCCGACGGCGGCGCCACCGTGGTGCGCATCCGCACCAACGCCGGCAGCAAGGAAGTCCGGGACAGGATCGCGAAGTCCGGCATGGAGGGCGGCGTGCGCGAGCAGTTCGAGATCATCGAGGAGCTGGCGGCTGCGCTGGGCTGACCTCCCACCCGCACTCCCAACTAGGTAGCGCTAAGTGTCGTTCTGGAGGGTCAAAACGACACTTGGCGCTACCTACTTGGGAGGGAGGCAACCCGCACTCCTGATCCTGTAACAGTTGTTACACTTCATGGTGTGACTTCCCTTGAACAGGTGCCCTGGCTGGTGATGCTCGTGCAGGTGCCCTCGGAGCCTTCGCGGCACCGGGTGGCGGTCTGGCGTGAGCTCCGGCGCTTCGGCGCGGTCCCCGTCGGGCAGGGCGCCTGGACGGCGCCCGACGTGCCGGCCTGCCGCGAGGGTGCGAAGAAGGCCAAGGAGCTGGCCGGCGCCGGAAACGGCGAAGTGCTCCTGCTCACCACCGCGCCGGCCGACGACGACGCCGCCAGGCTGCGTGAACTCTTCACTGCTGCACGCGCGGAGGAGTGGGCGGAATTCGTTGCCGACTGCGGCAAGTTCACCGACGAAATCGCGAAGGAAATCGCCAAGCGGAAATTCACGCTGGCCGAGCTTGAGGAGGAGGAGCAGAGCCTGGACCGGCTGCGCCGCTGGTTCCGCGCCCTCCGGACCAAGGACGTCTTCGGCAGCCCGGCTTCGGCGGGTGCCGAGCGGAAGCTCGGTGACTGCGCCGCCGCCCTGGACGGTTTTGCCGCCCTCGTCTACGGCGAGGTGCACTCGTGACTGCCGCCCGCACCGCTGCAGCCAAGGCCGCCAGCGTCTCCGCGCCCCTCTACGCCGCCGGGTTCGTGACGGCATTCGGTGCCCACAGCATCGCGGCGGGCCTGGGCGCGCAAAGCGGGAACATCGGCCTGACGCTGCTTAACTTGGGCATCCTCCTCGCCCTGTACGACGTTTCCGAGGTCTTCCTCAAGCCGGTCTTCGGCGCCCTGAGCGACAGGATCGGCGCCAAACCCGTCATCGTCGGCGGGCTGCTCGCTTTTGCCGCACTGTCCCTGATCGGGCTCTGGGCGGCGGACCCGCTGATGCTGGCCCTGGCGCGGCTCGGCCAGGGCGCAGCGGCATCCGCGTTCTCGCCGGCATCCTCCGCCATGGTGGCCCGGCTGGCACGCGGCGGGAATGCGGGCACGTATTTCGGCAGGTACGGGTCATGGAAAAGCCTGGGCTACATCATCGGGCCGCTGCTGGGCGCGGGCCTGATCTGGGCCGGCGGCTTCGCCCTGCTTTTCGGCACCCTGTCCGTCCTCGCGGCAGCCACGGCAGCGTGGGTCCTGCTGGCTGTGCCGCACTTGGAACCCCTCCCCCGCCAGCGCTACACCGTGCTGGACCTCGCACGGCAGGTTGGCGAGCGGCGCTTCCTCGTGCCCACGCTGGTCCTGGCGGCATCGACGGCGGCGCTCGGAGCCGCCGTCGGATTCCTCCCCGCGCTGGCCACGAGGCACGGCCTGGACGCCGTCGCCGGCACCGCCGCGGTCAGCCTCCTGGCGCTCGGCTCCGTCCTGACCCAGCCGCGGATCGGCCGGCTGCGGGACCGGAACCGCATCACGGACAACAAGGGCACGACGGCGGGACTCCTCCTCATCGCGGCAGGCGTCGGCGTGCTCGCGGCCGCCCCGGGCCCGGTCACCATCTTCCTTGCCGCTGCAGCAATCGGAGTCGGCGTGGGCGCGGCAACCCCGCTGGCTTTCGCGCACCTCGCGGACACCACCCCGCCCGAGCGCATGGGCCGCACCATGGGCTCTGCCGAACTGGGGCGCGAACTCGGCGACGCCGGCGGGCCGCTGCTGGTAGGCGGCGTGGCCACGCTGACCGCCCTGCCCTTCGGACTCGGGGCCCTCGCGCTGTTGATTGCAGCGGCCAGCTTCCCCAGCCTCGCCCCGGCCAGCCCGCCCCGGCCCAACTAGGTAGCGCCAAGTGTCGTTATGAGCCTCCAAAACGACACTTGGCGCTACCTAGTTGGGTGAAGCGGGCTCCCAGCTTTCTGTGACACCCTTAAACCGATGACTTACCAACGGCAGACACCCAGCAGGACAGCAGCCCGACCCGCACCGGGGTCGGGCTTCCTGTTCGTGTTTGCCACCCTGGCCTGCGTGGCCGGACTCATCGCCACCTACTACTACTTCGTGCAGACCACCACCGGCCAGTTCATTGATGAGTCGGCGCTGGTGGAGGCCGTGGGCATCCACGGACCGGCGGGCAAGGCGAGCACAAGGTTCCTGGACCTGCTGCCAACCATCTCACTGGTGATGGCCGCCGTCGTGGTGTTGTTTGTCACGGTGATCCGGAAGCACTGGACGGAGGCCGGGATCGCCGTGGCCGCGTGCGTCGGGGCAAACATCGCCACCCAGGTGCTGAAGGACCTGCTCCCGGCCCGCCCGGACAAGGGTGTGGTGACTCTGGAGCTGAACTCGCTGCCGTCCGGGCACACCACGCTGGCGGCATCGGCTGCGGCCGCGGTCTTCCTGATGGCCTCCCCCCGGTGGCGCCCGATGGCCGGCTTCGTGGGCGGCACGTTCGCCATTGCGTCCGGGGTCTCCACACTGATCAACCAGTGGCACCGGCCTGCGGATGTGGTGGCGGCGTTCCTGCTGGTGGGCGCGTTTATGATTCCGGCGGGCTGGCTCATCATCCGGCGCGGGTCCTGGAATGAGTGGGACGGGTTCGGCAGGCACATCGGCTCGGCACGGCTCTGGCTGACGCTGCCGGTTGCGATCGGGCTGGTATCCGCGGCCGTGGCGCTGTACTCGCTGGCCCGCATCGCGCCCGGCCCTTGGCAGGAGGCCAGCACCACGAACTATTTCTGGGCGGGGATCGCGCTGATCGTGATCGCCGGGTACCTGGCCACCGTCGCCACCACCTCACTGTTCGCATTTGCCGCACGACGGCGGGACTCACCAGGGCGCTGACGGTCGCCTCTGACCCCGACTGAGTGAATGTTGACTGTTTCTTGAGGAATTTCCGGCCCCTTTTTTGATACAGCCCGGGAATACTTGCTGGTGCTTGGCCGGGGATTTCGACCACATTGGTGCTCTTCGACCCGGCCCATCTGTCTCCTGGCGTCGTTTTGAAGTGGGCGCCGCCAGGTATCCCGCGTCCCGGCGCCGCCTGTCCCCCCACGGCGGCGCCGGGACTTCCATCGGCTGGCGGCTTGCTGGGTGTGGTGCTGCCCAGCCGGGGTCAGGGATACTGTCGGTATGAACCGGGAGGCGCGGTCATGAGGGTTCTGGTCGTCGACGACGAAGTGGTGCTGGCCGAAACGGTTCGCCGCGGGCTGCGCAATGAGGGGTTCGTCGTGGACCTGGCCCACGACGGCGTCAGCGGCCTGCGGGCTGCGGTGGAGAACCCCTATGACGTGATCCTGCTGGACCTGATGCTGCCCCTGAAGAACGGCTACGACGTACTTAGGGGAATCCGGGAGCACCGGATCTGGACGCCGGTCCTGATGCTGACCGCAAAAGACGGTGAGTACGACCAGACCGACGCCTTCGATCTTGGCGCGGACGACTACCTTACCAAGCCCTTCAGCTTCCTGGTGCTGGTGGCGCGCATCCGGGCCCTGGCACGCCGGGGCGCCCCCGAGCGGCCTGTGGTCATCGCCCTCGGCAGCCTGAACCTGGATTCCGTAAGCCGCAGTGTCCACCGCGGAGACACCCCCATCGGACTCACCGCCAAGGAATACGCGCTGCTGTACTACCTGATGCGCAGGCACGATCAGGTGGTCTCCAAATCCGAAATCCTCCGCAACGTCTGGGGTTCCGACTTCGAGGGAGGCGGCAACGTCGTCGAGGTGTACATGGGCTACCTGAGGCGGAAAATCGATACGCCTTTCGGGCTGCACACCCTGACCACCATCCGGGGAATGGGGTACATGCTCACCCCCGACCGCCCTGCCGCAGCGGTTTTCCCGGCGCCTTCAGGGGCGTGAAAGGCTGGACCAGGGCCTCCTCGGCGGACTGAACCTGGGTGGCCTGGGCGGGAAATGCCAGCTCGAACCGGCAGCCGCCGTCGGGGGCTTCCGTGCACAGGATCCGGCCGCCGTGGGCACTGACTATTGCGGACGTGATGGCCAGGCCCAGGCCGCTGCCGCCGCTTTCGCGCGACCGGCTTTCGTCAAGCCGGACAAAGCGTTCAAAGATCCGCTCGCGTTCGGCAACCGGCACCGGCGGGCCATCGTCATCTATGGTGAGCAGTACGTCGTCCGGCGAGTTTCGCACCTGGATTCTGATCCGCGCCCGGGCGTACCTCTCCGCGTTATCCAGGACGTTCCGGATGGCCCGGCCGAGGCTCCGGACATCCCCCGTGATCCGGGCCGGTTCAAGCCTGGCCTCGATCTTGTGCCTGCTGGTGCAGCGCAGGCGGCGGACTTCGTCGTTGAGGACATCGTCCAGGTCCACGTCCGCCGCTTCCAGGCGCAGGCCCTGGTCATCGGCCTTGGCCAGGGTCAGCAGGTCCTGGACCAGGTAGCGCATCCGGGCCGTTTCCCCGGCCACAACCTCCTTTGTCTCCTCCCACATGGCCCCGGACGGATCGGCGGCTGCGATCTCCACTGCGGCGCTGAGGGTTGCCAGGGGGCTGCGCAGTTCGTGGCTCGCATCGGAGACAAAGCGCCGCTGTTCCCGGTCCGAGGCTTCCAGCCGGTCCAGCATCATGTTCATCGTCTGCGCCAAGGCCTGGATCTCGTCGGACGTCCGGGGCACCCCCACCCGGCCGTCCAGGCTCCGTGCGTTAATCCCCGCAACCTGGTCGCGGATCTGCTCAACCTGGCGCAGCGACCGTCCCACGAGGATCCAGACGCCGAAGCCCACACCCGCCAGGAGGAGTGGCGCGGCGCCAAGGATGAACCATGCCACGGTGGCCACAGTCTCGGCCTGCGCTGTTACCGTGGCGCCAACGGCTACGGTATAGACCTTCTCGTCCTCGCCAACGCCCGTGGCCGCCACAAGCAGATCATCGTCGAACAGGCTCTGCTGCACGGAGACATGCTCGAACAGCGTTTGTTTGGCTTCCGGCCGCAGCGCCGTGATGGGCCTGGTGGCCGCGGCGGGGACCGACGCCGCCAGGACGGCTCCGTTGGGGTCCAGGATCTGGATGTACTGGCCCGGGCGCGCCGCCGACCTGACATAGTTGGCCGCTTCCTCGAGGTCCTGTTCCGCGATGTGGGCCACCACGTCCTCGGCTTGGAGCCGGGTGAGCCTTTCGGCGGACGCCACCAGGGCCCTCTGCAGCAGCAGCAGGAGAATCAGTCCGCCGACGAGCAGCGCAGCCGCCACAAAGGCGACCGCCGTGGCCGTTGCCCGCTTGCGCACCCCCCAGCGTCGGGTGCGCGTTTTCCCGAAGCGGGGGCGCCGCTGTTCGGCATCCATGAACCAAGGATGCGTCCCGCTGCCGCCTGTGACAAACCCTCCCGGCAACTGTTTTTGATTCCTTTGTCCTGGCTGTGCCCTGGCTGAGGAAAACTGAGCCCTGGCTGAGATTTGCCCGGTGAAATTTGTGGGCGCAGAAGCCTTGGCAGCACACTGGTTTTATCGATCAGGATCTGTTGGGGGCCATACAACAGGAGACCGTCATGGGCAGGAAAATTCTTTTGCTTACAGGCGTTGCTGCCGCGGCAGCCGCAATCTCCGGAGCGTCCATTGCCACTGCCGGCACCACCCCGGGCGACGACCAGCCATTGACCGGAAATGCCCTGCAGCAGGCCAGCGACGCGGCCATTGCCCGCACGGGACCCGGCACCGTCATCAGTGCCGAGACTGACAACGATCCCAATACTTCCTATGAAGTAGACGTTCAGTTGAACAACGGCACCCGGGTGGAAGTGGAACTCGACGGCTCGTTCCAGGTGGTCTCGGAGGGCAGGGACGACGACCCCGGACAGCCGCTGAGCGCTGCAGACCGCGACAGGGCAGGCCAAGCCGCACTGGCGAACGTGGGCAAGGGCCGGATCGGGGACGTGGAACGGGAGAGCGGGGGCGGCGCCGCCTACGAGGCGGAAATCGTTCTTGACGACGGTTCCGAAGTTGACGTTGAACTGGGGGCAGATTTCCAGGTCCTGCGGACGGGCGCGCCTGAACGCGACTGATCCGCGGGCCAAGCCGAGCATGCAGGGCGGGGAGGCGCGCCAGATGAGGATACCGGCAAGAATTCACTTCCTCGCCCTTGCAATGGACAGCGGTGTCCTGGCCGCGGGATTGCTGGCCGGTCCTGAGGCCACAGGTACTGCCCTGTTCCTGGTTTCGATAGGGCTCGGGGCTTATGCGAGATTCGGGCACCGGACGACTGAAGTCAGCCAGAAGCATCCGGCCGGCCCGGCTCGTACAGGTCAATGATCGGCAGGTGACCGTCGGTGCGGATGGCATCGCCGCCGCCGTTGCGGTGGTGGTAGCCGCTGGAGTAGTTGAGGATGACGTGCACGGACTGCACGGCCTCGGCTGCCTGCAGCGTGGCAATGATGAAGTCGCGTTCCTCGTCCGTGCGGTCGGCAATCTTGTGCGTGATCTGGAACGTGAACAGGGACAGTCCCACGCTCCTGTCGTACGTGCCGGCCCCCACCCAGTCCACGGCCAGGCCGCCCGGCAGCATCCACCCGGGCGGGCACTTCCAAAACCGGACATGGTGCCGCTTGCGCGGGTTCCCGTCGATCTCGCGCTGGAACGCCAGGTCCTGCCTGTTGCCGAAGACGTACAGGGAACTAACCGGGGCGGCGGGATAGCTGCGGCCCAGGACGGTGGACACCAGGGTGTGCCAGGCGGTCGCCGGGGTGATGGGATCCGCTTCCACCCAGCCGGCGGAACGCATGGCCCGCCGCAGCTCTTCCTCCGTCCCCACCACGGCGAGGTTAACGGGATCGCCCAGCACGCCGTCGCCCGTCCTTGCCCGGCCGATGAAGTAGTCAGGGATGTACAGGCTGCTCAGGATCTTATGGATGCGCGGCAGCAGGGCATAGGCCAGGATCAGCCAGACGGGCAGGAACACCCACGCCTGCTCAGGGCCACGGGAGAGCCTGGCGAGCAGGAAAAAGTACACAGCCCAGCCGACGGCGACGGTCACCGACAGGTACAGCAGCCGCTGCAGCACCGCCAGCACAGTGGCCCACCTGCTCTGCCGGCGCTCCACGGCGCTGTTGGAGCGGGAGTGGTCAGGCTCGTCCGGAACCGCGCGCGGGGACCCCGCATCGAAGGACCCCGCCCGCGCGGACCCCGAATCCGGTTCTCCGATATCCGGGTTCTCCAGTCCCGGGGTCACGGCTCGTCGAAGTTCAGCTGCTCAACGATGATCCGCGCCGTCTCAGGATCACCCAAAATCCGGAAGTGCCCTGCCGTGGGCAGCTCGATGTTCGTGGCACCGGGAAGGACGCTGCCTTCCGGAATGTGCGGATCGAACGGGCCGTAGATGGACGTGATCCGGCTGTTGATTGCCTCCTCGCGGGCCAGCTCAAGGGTCAGGGGGTTGCGGGGGGAAAAGATGCGCAGGCTCGGCAGCAGCATGTACCTGGCATAGCGCGAACCGGAGAACGGGGTGCACACCGTAACCATCCGGTTGATCCGCTGCTCAGGATCCAGCATCATCATGGCGTACTTTCCAATCAGGCCGCCCTTGCTGTGCGCCACGATCGCGGCATCCCGCAGCCCAGCTTCCTCCAGGTGCTGCGCCACCATCCGGGCCGCCGCGGGGACATCGAGCTGGTTCCGCTGCAGCACCGTGACCACGTGGACGGGATGGCCGGCGTCGTGGATGGACTGGATGAGCGGCATCATGAACTGCCAGTTTTCGTAGACGCCGGGGATGATCAGGACCGGCCGCCGGTGCCCCTGGTGGAAGGACCCGGGCTGGACACGCGACAACATGCCGCGGACCTGCCATCCCGCGGCATATAGGTAGTCCTGCAGCCACCAGGCGCCTTTTTGCAGCGCGCTGATCCTCGTGGGCGTGCCCGGTTCACTCATCTGTCGAGGATATCCCGCCCTCGCGTGGCTCAGTAGTTGCGCCGGTGCCTCAGGCGGGGAATCACGACGGCGAACACGGCCGCCGCCGCGAACCCCAGTATGCCGGTGGCTGAGATCCCCGCGCCCAGGGTGGCAAGGGCAGTCACCCCGGAGAGCAGGACGGGGCCGGCGGTGGACCCGGCGTCGGCCATGAACCGCCACAGCCCCAGGAACTGCCCGCGGCCCCGGTCCGGCGAGAAGTCGGCGCCCAACGTCATCACAAGGCCCGAACTGATCCCGTTGCCGAACCCGATCAGCAGCGCAGCCAGCAACAGCCCCGTGAAGGACCCGGTCAGCGGAATCAGCAGCAGGGCCACGCCCATGAGAAGCGTGGACGGGACGGCGACGAACTGCCGGCCCTTCCGGTCCATGAGCTTGCCGGCGGGATAGAACACCAGCATGTCGATCGCGCCGGAGAGCCCGTAGATCAGGGAGGCGGAAGTTGCGTCCATGCCCAGGTTGTCCGCCCACAGCGGGATGACCACCTGCCGGGAGGAGCGGAGGGCGCTGAGCAGCAGGATCCCCAAGCCCAGCGAAAGGAACACGCCTGCGTGGGATACCGCCACACTGCGGAGGGTGGGCTCCGGACCCTTGTAGCCGCCGTCGGGCGCTGGCGGAACGGCCAGGTCCGGGATGGTGAGGGACAGCAGCGCGGCTCCCGCCATGGCAACCACGCCCACCCAGTAGGCGCCGCTGATTCCGGCGAACTGCATCACCGCCGCGCCCAGGAACGGGCCGATGAACACGCCGATGCGGTTCACGCCGCCCAGCGTGGAGAGCGCCCGGGCACGGAATTCCACGGGTACGGCCTCGGTGAGGTACTTCTGCCGGGCCAGCCCGAACACGGCCCCGGACATCCCGACGACGGCCATCGCCACTGCGAGCAGCCACAGCCCGTTGGGGACCACGGACGTCAGCCCGGCCGCCGCGAGCGCGAGCCCGGCGGCCGCGGCGGCAGCCACGATGGACCAGCGCTCACCGAATTTGAGGGTCACCAGGGAGGCGGGCAGGTTGAAGAACCAGGACCCCACGCCGATCAGCGTGACGATCAGCGCCGCAACGGCCACCGAAGCGCCGAGATCGCGGGCGGTGAGGGCCACCACCGGCAGGATGGCTCCCGTGCCGATCCCGTAGAGCAGCGTGGGCCCGAAAGCGGCCACCGCCATGCCGCGCAGGCTGAAGGGCTGGGGGTCGTCCGGGGAAGTCATCAGATTTATCCTATGGCCGCCCACGAGGCGCCGCCGTCCGGCGCAGCGAGGGCAGGCGTCAGTGCGCAGGACTGGCCCATGCGCACCGAAGCCGGGCCTCCGGGCGCAGGCCGGACGCGCCCATGCCCCGGCCAATAGGACGGGTGAAATTCGGGGGTCACAAACGCCCCGGGAAGGAGTAGCGTTCGCTTTATGGGGCGCTTTCCCGCGCCCACACAAACGGGGAGGTCATTCGATGGGTGAAGTGTGGATCCGCACGCTCGGCAACGGGCTGGTCCGGGCAGACAGAGTCACCGAAATTTCATCCACCAGGGGGTCCTTGCACGAGGACCAGGGGTATTCACTGAAAGTCATCGTGGACGGCAAAGGCCACGTGCTGATCGACGACGCCGACTTGCAGGGCACGCTGGCGGAGCGGCTGGAGTATGCGCGGCATGTGGAGGACGCCCTGCTGCTCGCCATGGACGAGGCACGGGACAGCGACGCCGCCGTCGTCATTTCCTATGAGCCTGAGCGCGAGCGCTGGTCCGCCGCACCTGTCACGGTGTTAGCCGGAAGGCTTGCCGAACCGGTGGGCTGAGCCTGCCGTTCGCCACGTACGACGCCGGGCGGCGGCTGGGGTGCCGCCCGCTGCGGTTTGGCAACCGCTTGCTCCTGCACGGGTTCACCGGTACGCGCCGGCAGGCCCGTGATGCTGGTGCGCGTGAAGCAGAGCGACCAGAGCGCAAGCACCAGCACCACCACCGCAACCCAGGGCAGGTCCGGCCACGCCAGCATGAACGGCACAGCCACGGCCGCCGCCGTCACGATCAGCAAATACCACGTGACGTACCACCACGGGTTGGCCGGCAGGTTCCGGGTGGGATCGCTGGACTGCCGGAACGACGGCTTGCGCAGCCGCTGCAGCCGGTCGTGCAGCACTCCCCACACCGGCCCGTTCAGGAGTCCCACCAGCACGCCGGCAAAAACGGCGGTTGTCACGGCCAGCACGCCCAGGTCCTGCCAGTGCGCCCAGTGGTACGTCGGGCCGGAGCACAGCCAGGCGGACCACCATGGATCCCGGCCGGCGCCGGGCGGTCCGCACTGGACCAGGTTCCGCGTCCAGTCCAGGGAACCGAGCCACGCCAGCGCCGCCGGGGCGCTCAGCGCTGAGGTGATGACGGCGAGAAGCCGCGTCACCCCAAGGCTCTTCACCATGACGCGGTGCGGGCGGAGCCGCCGGTCGCCGTCGAGCATCCTGAACGCCAGCCCGGGAGGGTCCGGTGGCGGGTCCAGGACCAGCCGCGCCAGCGGATCCAGCACCTCAACGCGGTTCTTGGAGTAGACAATGTGGTCGTAGATCAGGGCGGACCGGTTGTACACGGGATGTTCCTCGGGGCCCGGACCGCCGTCGCCCTCTGTGTCCCGGGCATAGATCTTGCCGAAGACGGGCAGCCGACCGTTGGCGTGCGTGGAGATCGGCCCGGCGGGCACAAAGTCGAACTTCCCCCACACGTTGATCCAGCGGGGGCGCCGGGGGTTGGCCAGCCAGTCCGTCACGGGGTCCTCCCCCGTTCCGCCGCCCCACTGCGCGTAGCCCAACAGGTCCAGCCCGCTGCCCACGCTGACAAAGTTGGTGGCGCGGGCCTGGTTCTGGAACAGGACCTGCCCGGTGATCGCGGCGCCCTGGCTGTGCGCCACCACGGTCACCTCGGTGCCCGTGCCGTGGTCCCAGCGCTGGAGCGTGTCCACCACCCGCTGCCGCATGGCCGCAGCCTGCAGGGGCTTGCGCTTCCACACCTGGGGATCGCCCAGGAAGTCCGCGAACAGGGACACAAGCTTCCCCATCCACCGTCCCGGCCCCGGAATCCAGGCCAGGATGATGATCAGCAACAGCACCACGAGCACCGCCAGCAGGATAAAGAACCCGGCGAACGCGGCCAGCGAGGTAAGGACCAGCTGCCGCAGCCAGGCGCCGAGCCACCGGACGTCCTTCCGCTGGCCGGGATGGAGGTTCCATTTGATCAGCTGCACGGACCGCATGTACACCCGCAGGGCGGTGCGCAGCGCCCACGAGTAGGTGGACGCGGCCGACGCCGGCTCGAAGTCCCTGCCCCAGGACGCCTCGGTCATGAGAACAGTCAGATAGTCCGGCTTTTGGCCGGCAACGCCGCGGAGGACCTTGACCAGCACCTCCGGTGCGTCCCCCACCGCGTTCGCCTTGGTGATCACCAGGTGCGGATGCGCGGTGCGCGGCACCATGTCCAGGGAGAGATCGTGCAGGCTCAGCATCAGGGGCTGGGCCCATTCCTGCAGGGTGCCGCCTTTGAGGGCCCGGCCCATGCCGTGGACGAACACCACCACGTGGTCCGGCCGGCCCGGTTCCCCTGGTTGCCCTGGCCCGTCCGGTGGCTCCGCGGCCTCCGCGCCTTCGGCGGCGTCATGGCCGCCACGGCTTGCGCGCTTGTCCATGGCTAAATGATCCACCCGCGCCAACTGGCGGGGGAAGGGGAAAGTGCGGATCCCGGATCCTGGTTCCCGAACTGTGGCCCGGACGTTCCCCTGGGGTGGAGACGGGCGCTCAGCGGCCGGCCGGCGGCGGCCCGGATGCCGGGGTTTCCGGTGCCGGCTTGTCCTGCTGGGCCGCGTCCCCGCAGCCGGCGCAGCACGCAGCGTCTACTTCATCAGGGCCGCTGCCCTCACCGCCGTGCAGGACGGGGCAGCAGGCCTCACCCCGCCAGGCGTCGATGCCTTCACGAACGGCGATGGCGGCGATGACCAGGGCGGCACCGGCATCGGCCCACCACCAGCCCAAAGCGCTGTTCAGGACCAGTCCAACCAGCAGTACGGCCGAGAGGTACGTGCAGAGCAGCGTTTGCTTGGAATCGGCCACGGCGGTTTTGGAGCCGATTTCCCGCCCGGCGCGGCGCTGCGCCCAGGACAGGACGGGCATGACCGCCAGGCTCAAGGCTGCGATTGCGATTCCCGGCGCCGAGTGCCGGGCTTCTCCCCCGCCCGTGAGTGACCGGACCGCGTCCACGCTCACGAATGCGGCAAGGGCAAAGAAGGAAATGGCAATGATCCGCAACGTCAGGTGCTCGCGCCGCTCCGGATCCTTGGCGGTGAACTGCCACGACAACGCCAGGGCGGACGCCACCTCTATGACGGAGTCCAGGCCGAAGCCCACCAGCGCGGAGGAGTCCGCGGTTCCGCCGGCCCAGAGTGCCACTACGGCTTCGATGACGTTATAGCTGATGGTGGTGGCCGCGAACAGCCGGATCCTCCGGCTCAACACTGCGCGGCGTTCCGGGGTTGGTGTGTGGAGCAGCGTCATGCAACGCACTCCCCGTCCGGGGCGCAGCAGGCCGGGTCCACGGCAAGGACAACACCGATCAGGTCCTTGATGGCGTGGCCAAGCCTGGCGTCCGCAAGTTCGTAGCGGCTCCGCCGCCCGTCCGGGACAGCAACCACCAGTCCACAGCCGCGCAGGCAGGCCAGGTGGTTGGACATGCTCTGCCGCGAGACCCCCAGGGAGTCAGCCAAATCCGACGGATAAGCCGGCGCTTCGGAGAGGGCCAAAAGAATCCGCGCACGGGTTGCGTCCGACACCGCGTAACCGAACCTGGACAGCACGGGGGCATGGGTAAGCGATTCCATGGACTTAAAGTACATCCGAAGATGTATTCAGGCAAGCATGTACTAAGGGCCTGGTGGCTACTCTGCCCTTAGCCGTTGCCTTTGCCTTTACCCTTCCCGGCGTCCTTCTTGGCATCCTCGGGCTGCTCTTCAGCCTCTTTTTGGGCGTCTTCCTCCTGGTCCTCAGCGGCCGTTGGTTCCGCGGAGGGGGCGGGCTGCGGTTCCGCCGCCTGCTGCGCCGCCTCGAGCTCAGCCCTGATTTTGCTGATCGCAGCCTCCGCGCGCGCCTTCCGTTCGGCCGACATCATGCCCTTTTCCGCTGCGGTTGCCACGCCCTGGCCCAGCTGTTGAAGCTCGGCGAGCGCCGCCGGAAAGTCCTGCTGCGCGGCGAGCTGTTTAGCGGACGCCACCCGGGCCTGCAGGTCTTCCGCCGTTCCTGCATCCAGCTCCGACGCGCCGGCGCAGGACGTGAACAGCACCAGCCCCAGGCAGACGGCCAGGATCCGGACTGAGTATCTTGTCCGGCTCATGGCGTGACGCTCTCTTCCAGTTCCTTGAAGTGCTCGCCCAGCGGTCCGGTGATGACCGGCTGGGGTGTTTCCACGGGGGCGGGGGCGGGGCGTTGGATGGAGGTTAACAGGAATGCCGCGAGGACCAGCACAAGAACGACGACGGCGGCCAGGATCCAGGGCCGGCGGCCCTTCAAGGTGCCGGGTTTCTTCCACGGACGCTGCGCGATTGATGGTCCGCGGGCGGGAGCTTCAGGGATTCCTGCCCTGGCTTCAGGGATTCCTGCCCCGGGAGCCCGCTGCCACGACGTCACGTTGGTTGCTTCGCTGCCGGAAAGGGTGGGAATCCTTGGCCCCCGGGTACCTGCCGGTCCAGCGGGCTCGGGGTTCCCGGACGGTTCGGGAGCATTCCCGGGCCCCAGGGGCGGGAGGACGCGGGTGGGCTGCGGAAGGGCTTCCGTGGCGGCCGTTGCCCCGCCGGCTGCATTGGCCAGCCCGCCCCGGTCTCCGGCCGTGCCGAGTTCCGCGGCCACGCCCGAGGCCTCCGGCCGTGCCCGGGGGTCCCGCGCAGTCATGGCGGCGAGCAGCGGCGTCCAGCGCGGACCCAGGGCATCAGGAATATCCGGGTCCTGCGAGAGCCTGGCCACTGCGGCCTCAAGCGGCGGCCCGGGGAATGCCACTTTCCCGGTCAGTGCCTCCAGCAGCACAAGCCCCAGCGCATAGATGTCCGCCGCCGGTCCAACCTGTTCTCCGCTGGCCTGCTCCGGACTCAAGTAGGCCGCGGTCCCCGGCACCATATTGGTGGCGGTGACCCGGGCGCCGTCGAGCATCCGTGCGATGCCGAAGTCCGCCAGCTTGGGGCGCAAGGGGGAATCCGCCGTATAGCGGGTCAAGAGGATGTTGGCTGGTTTGATGTCGCGGTGGACCACACCGCGGTGGTGGATGTACTGCAGCGCACCCGCGAGCTCGGCGCCCAGGCGGGCCACCTCGGCTCCGGGCAGCGGGCCCGAGGCCAGGTGCCCGCGCAGGTCCACCCCGCTGACCAGCTCCATCACCAGGAAAGGCACCTCCCGCCCGCCGCTCAACAGGGTTCCCGTATCGAAGAGCGTCACCAGGCCGGGGTGGTTCAGCCCGGCAAGCATCCGGGCTTCTGCCTGCTGCCTACGCAGTTCCTCCGGATCGGTGACGTCGGCACGGAAGACCTTCAGCGCCACTTCCCTGCCCAGCACCACGTCGGTGCCCCGGTAGACGCTCCCCATGCCGCCGTCGCCAATTACCTGGCCAACCCTGTAGCGCTCACCCAGGACCGTCCCGGCCATACCCGTCTGCGTTTCTTCCGTCATGCGGCCCCTGCCCTTCAGTCCACCCATCACTCTAGCCATGCCGCCGTGCGCGCAGGGGGAACAATAGAGCCATGGCACGAGGTAATCTGCGCATCTTTCTTGGGGCTGCGCCCGGGGCAGGCAAGACGTTTGCGTTGCTGGAAGAAGGCCGCAGGCTGGCCGGAGAGGGCTTCGACGTCGTCGTTGGTGTTGTCGCTGCCAAAGACCGTGCCGACAATGAAGAGATGCTGGCGGGCCTGGAACTGTGCCCGAAACCGGGGAGCCAGGGCCTGGAAGGCGGGCTGGACGTCCAGGCCATTAAGGACCGGGCCCCGGACATCGTCCTGGTCGACGACTACGCCGCTGCATCGGGCGGCGTGCGCCGGTGGGAGCAGGTGGACGCCCTGCTCGAAGCCGGGATCAATGTCATCTCCACCTTGGACATCAGGAACCTGGAATCGCTGTCCGACGCGGTCCGGGAGGTCACGGGAGAGCAGGAGTCACCTACTGTCCCGGACACCGTGGTGCGGGGCGCCGGCCAGATCGAACTCGTGGACGCCTCGCCTGAGCTGCTGCGGCAGCGGCTTGCGGACGGAAAGATCTACGGCACCCGCGAAGAGGCCGACGCCGCGCTTGCCGGCGTTTTCCGCATCGGCACGCTCGCCGCCCTGCGGGAGCTCGCACTGTTGTGGCTGGCTGAGCGCGTGGACGCAGACCTGTCCGGCTACAAGGAATTGAAGAGGGTCAGGGAGAGCTGGCCGGCCCGGGAAAAGATCGCCGTCGGGGTGGGCGGAAAGAGCCGCGACCAGGCCCTGGTGCGCAGGGCTGCAAGGATGCTCGCCGCGGCTGCCGGCGGAGAGCTCCACGTGGTCCACGTCCGCACCGGCACGGAGGCATCCGCGGAGTCCGGCAAGGACCTGGCGATGCTGCGCAGGCTCACTGCGGAATTCGGCGGCGTCTTCCACGCCATCGGCGGACGGGACGTCGGGCAGGCCCTGGTGGACTTTGCCAGGAGCATCAACGCCACCCAGGTCATGGTGGGGTCCCCCTCCCGCCGCTCCCCCCTACGTGGCCGGACCGGGGTGGCAGCCGGCGTGCTGCGGGACGCAGGCACCATGGATGTCCACCTCATCAACCACCTTCCCGGCCCCTCCGGCGGCCAGAGGCGGACGCCTCCCCGGCTGGGGCGGCGCCGGGAGATCCCCGCGTTTGCCCTGGCGGTGGGGCTTCCCCCTGTCCTGCAGTTCGTCCTGGACCTCCTCCCCCACAACCAGCTGTCAACGGACATGCTGGTCCACCTGACCGGCATTGTGGGTGTGGCCCTGCTCGGGGGGCTTTGGCCGGCCGTGGCGGCGGCCGTCGTCGCGGGGCTGATCGTTAACTACTTCAGTGTCCGGCCTGTCGGGTCCCTGTCAGTCATCGATCCGGAAAACGTCCTGGCGCTGCTGATCTTTGTCCTGGTGGCGGTGGCCGTCTCGCTGGTGGTGGACCGGTCGGCCAAGCTCAGCAAGGAAGCACACATAGCCGGCGCGGAAGCCGCCGTGCTGGGTGAACTGAGCCGCAGGGCGGTCGCCGAAGGCAACAGCATCCCCGCCTTCCTTGACCAGGTCAGGGAGCATTTCCAAGTGCAAGGGACCGGGCTGTGGGCCAGGCGCGGGACCGGCAGGTCCGCGGCGTGGGAGCTCCAGGAATTCTCCGGCGAACCCCGCCCCGCTGAAGTTTCGGAGGCGGACACGGTGGAGCAACTGAACGGGGACAGGATGCTCACCCTGACGGGAAGGGAACTCTCGCAGGACGAAAGGCGGCTGCTGGCTGCCTTCGGCGCGCACCTGCTGGCCATGGTGCAGCGCGAGGAACTCTCTGCCAGCCAGCGCGAAAACCTGCGCCTGGCCGAAGGCAACACCATGCGGACCTCCATCCTGCGGGCGGTGTCCCACGACCTGCGCACCCCCCTGGCCGGCATCAAGCTGGCCTCCAGCAGCCTGCGGGACAAAACCATCACCTTCGGACCCGAGGAACAGGAAGAACTCCTGGCCACCATTGAACACGGCGCGGACAGGCTGGACCGGCTGGTCAGCAACCTCCTGGACATGTCCAGGATCACGGCCGATTCCGTGGCGCCGCTCATCCGCCCCGTCTACTGGGTGGATGTGGTGGGCGAGGCATTGCGGGGAACGGACTCGGAGCGGCTCAGGGTGCTGCTGCCGGACAACATGCCCCCGGTAGATGCAGACCCGGGGATGCTGGAGCGCGTCATCGCCAACCTGGTGGAGAACGCGCTCAAGTACGCCCCGGATTCTGACGTGGTGATTGCCGGGGCGGTCGGAGGTGCGGGGAGTGCGAGAATTGGGGATGTTCCTGCCAGCGAGCTCACCGTGGTTGATCACGGCTCAGGCATCCCTGCCGACGAGGTCCTGGCGATGTTCCGCCCCTTCCAGCGCGCGGATGACACCACGCCCGGGACGGGGATCGGCCTTGGCCTG
Organism: Arthrobacter sp. PGP41; assembly: GCF_002953935.1. Taxonomy (NCBI): domain Bacteria; kingdom Bacillati; phylum Actinomycetota; class Actinomycetes; order Micrococcales; family Micrococcaceae; genus Arthrobacter; species Arthrobacter sp. PGP41. Next base: position 3,287,984 of record NZ_CP026514.1, read on the forward strand.
GCTGTCGCGAAGGGATTCACCGAGGCCATGGGCGGGGTCCTATTGGCTGAACCCACTCCGGGCGGGGGCCTGACCATGGTGGTCCGGCTGCCGCTCTCCACCGGCGCCGCGCCGGAATCCGGCACAAGGGGGGCATCATGGCAGCAGTCCTGATCGTTGATGACGAGGTCCAGATCCTTCGTGCGCTCCAGATCAACCTGAACGCCAGGGGCTACTCCACCGTGACCGCGTTTACCGGCCAGAGCGCGCTGGAGCAGGCCGCGCAGCACCCGGTGGACATCATCATCCTGGACCTGGGGCTTCCCGACCTGGACGGCGTCGAAGTCATCCGCCGCCTCCGGCGCTGGAACGACGTACCCATCCTTGTCCTCTCTGCACGGCACGGATCCGAGGACAAGATCCAGGCCCTGGACGCCGGCGCGGACGACTACGTGACCAAGCCGTTCGGCATGGATGAACTCCTTGCCCGGCTCCGCGCCGCCCTGCGCCGGGGGGCACCGGGGGACTCCCCTGTTGTGAAGACGAATGACTTCACCGTTAATCTGCCGGCCAAACAGGTAACCCGCCGCGGAGTGCCCGTGCGGCTGACGCCCACCGAGTGGAACATCCTGGAAATGCTGGTCAGGAACAGCGGCGCCCTGGTCACGCACGAGGAAATCCTCACGCAGGTGTGGGGCCCCGGTTACGCGGGCGAGACGGCCTACCTGCGGGTATACCTCGCACAGTTGCGGCGGAAGCTCGAACTGGATCCGGCCAATCCCCGGCACCTGCTCACGGAAACCGGGCTGGGGTACCGCTTCCAGGAGTGACCGTCCAGCACCGGCGAGCCCCTGTTCCGCTGCACCCTGCACTGCTGTAGCAGAGGCGTTAAGAAAGCATTAAGATCCCCGGAAACGCCCGTTGGACAAGACCTGCCCGGTGTTACGCTCCGGTGGTTATCAGCACAGTGCCGCGCCTGGAAACGGGGACCGCGTGCCCTCATCCGGCAGTAAAGAAAGACACGTCCCTTGACGGCTTCCGCCCAGTTCTCCATCCCCGCCACCGTTCCCAACCCCGAACGCGAGACAGTGCCCGGCAACGCGTTCACCCGCTGGCTGCTTGAGCACCGGGTGCACCAGCCTGTCGGCCCGGAAGCAGCAGAAGCCCATGCCCCGCAGCATCGCTGGTGGAAGGTCATGTGCCTCACCGGGGTGGACTACTTCTCAACCCTGTCCTACCTTCCCGGCATTGCCGCCCTGGCCGCCGGTGCACTGTCTCCGCTCGCCACCCTGCTGATCGTGGCCCTGACCCTGCTCGGAATGCTGCCCATGTACAGGCGGGTGGCCAAGGAAAGCCCCCACGGGCAGGGGTCCGTGGCCATGCTCGAACGGCTCCTGCCGTTCTGGCGGGGAAAGGTCTTCGTGCTGATCCTGCTCGGCTTCGTGGCCACGTCCTGGATCGTCACCATCACCCTGTCAGCCGCCGACGCCACCGTGCACCTGCTCGAAAACCCGTTCCTGCCCCACTTCCTGGAAGGCCAGGCCGTCGCGATCACCGTGGTCCTGCTGCTGATCCTGGGCGGGGTGTTCCTCATGGGTTTCTCCGAAGCCGTGGCCGTGGCAATCCCGCTGGTGGCGGTGTTCCTGCTGATGAATGCCGTGATCATCGGGGCAGGAGTCGTCGAGATCTTCACTACTCCGGGCGCTTTGAGCGGCTGGACCGGCGCCCTCACCTCCTCCGGCGGAGGTTTGGGCGGGGTCATCGGCCCGGCCCTCATGGCATTCCCCCTGCTGGTCCTGGGGCTGTCAGGCTTCGAGACCGGCGTCAGCATGATGCCCCTGGTGGCGTCCAAAGGCGCAACTCCGGAAGAGAAGCTCGCCGGCCGGATCAAGAACACCCGCAAGCTCCTGACCGCAGCGGCGGTAATCATGAGCGTCTACCTGATCGGCAGCAGCTTCGTCACCACGGTGCTGATCCCTGCCGAACAGTTCCAGGCCGGGGGCGAAGCGAACGGCCGTGCGCTGGCGTACCTTGCCCACGAAAAGCTCGGCAACGGTTTCGGTTCCGTCTATGACATCAGCAGCATCCTCATCCTCTGGTTCGCCGGCGCCTCCGCGATGGCCGGGCTGATCAACATCGTGCCGCGCTACCTGCCCTCCTACGGCATGGCCCCGGACTGGTCCCGCGCCGTCCGCCCGGTGGTGCTGGTCTACACGGCCATCAGCATCCTGATCACCATCGGTTTCAAAGCGGACGTCAACGCCCAGGCCGGCGCCTACGCCACCGGAATCCTGGCCATGATGGTCTCCGGCGCCATCGCCGTCACCATCTCCGCCATCCGCCGGAAGCAGCGCGCGGCATCCATCGGTTTCACTGTGCTCACGCTGGTGATGCTCTATGCGCTGGCCGCCAACGTGATCGAGAAACCGGACGGCATCACCATCTCCGCGTTCTTCATCCTCGGCATCATTGCCATCTCCCTCGTCTCCCGCGTCAGCCGCACCACGGAGCTGCGCGTGGACAAAATAGAGTTCGACGACGGCGCGCGCCGCTTCATCAGCGACACGCTTGAGTACGACGGCAGGATCAACCTGATCGCCAACCGTCCGCAGGACCGGGACGGCGCCGAGTACAGGGACAAGGAAGCGGTGCAGCGGGAGAACAACCCCGTGCCCGGCACCGCTGATGTCATCTTCCTGGAAATCGACATCACCGACCCCTCCGAGTTCAGCGACACCCTGGAAGTCCGTGGCGTGGAAGTGGACGGCCACAGGATCCTGCGGGCCAACAGCCCCGCTGCCCCCAACGCCATCGCCGCGATCCTCCTTGCACTGCGCGACGGCACGGGTGTCAAACCGCACGCCTACTTCGAGTGGTCCGAAGGAAACCCCCTGGCCCACCTGATGCGCTACCTTCTCCTGGGCCGCGGGGACACCGCCCCGGTGGTCCGGGAAATCATCCGCGAAAACGAACCCGACCCGGACCGCCGCCCGGGCATCCACGTAGGATGAGCCTGCGCAGGAGCGGCCCGCCGCCGTCGAATTCCCCGAACGCCGGGAACCCCGGCACGGAACCGGCCAACGTCGCCGCAATCCAGAAGATGCTCCGGGACGCCAGGAGCGGGAAGGAAAGCAGAAAGGACAACTTTGTCCGCCGCCTGCTGACCCACCCCGTCAGGGCCGTCCCGGTGGCCTTCCTGCTGGTCATCTTCACCGGCGGGGCCCTGCTGATGATCCCGGCAGCCCGGCAGGACGGGGGCTCCGCGGAGTTCATCGACGCCCTGTTCACCTCCGTCTCCGCCGTCTGCGTCACGGGCCTTATCACCGTAGACACCGCCACCTACTGGACACCGTTAGGGCAGGGCATCATCCTGGGCCTCATCCAGGTAGGCGGGTTCGGCATCATGACCCTGGCAACGCTCCTGGCACTGCTGGTCCGCAAGAGCATCGGCCTGCGCGGCCAGCTCGTGGCCCAGTCCGAGACCCACACCCTGAACCTGGGGGACGTCCGGGCGGTGCTGCTCCGGGTGGCAAAAATCATGCTCACCTTCGAGGCCGCAACAGCCTTAATCCTGACCGCCCGGTTCTGGATCGCTTACGACCAGAACCCTGCCACCGCCCTGTGGCATGGGCTGTTCCATGCCATCTCAGCGTTCAACAACGCGGGCTTTTCCCTCTTCAGCGACAACCTGATCGGCTTCGCCGAAGACCCGTGGATCATCGTTCCGGTCTGCCTGGCCGTTATTGCCGGCGGGCTCGGCTTCCCGGTCATCATCCAGCTCACCCGCGCCGAGGTGGCGCCGAAGAACTGGTCTGTCCACCTGCGCCTGACCATCTACGGAACGCTGCTGCTCCTGGTGGCCGGTTTCGCACTGTTCGCGGCCTTCGAGTGGAACAGGAACGAAACCCTGGGCCCGCTTTCCCTGACGGGCAAGATCCTGGGCTCCTTCGCAGGCAGCGTCTTTCCCCGCACCGCCGGCTTCAACAGCATCGACTACGGTGCCGCTGCCCCGGAAACGCTGATGGTCACCAACATCCTGATGTTCATCGGCGGCGGAAGCGCCGGTACCGCCGGCGGTATCAAGATCACGACGTTCCTGGTGCTGGGCTTCGCCATCTGGAATGAAGTCCGCGGCCGCGACCAGGTGACCATCGCCCACCGCTCCATCAGCTCGTCCTCCCAGCGGCAGGCCCTGTCCGTCGCACTGCTGGGGATCGCCGCCGTCGTCATTGGAACCATGCTCCTGCTGATGTTCACGGACTACAGCCTGGAAAAGGTCCTATTCGAATCCATCTCCGCGTTCGCCACCGTGGGCATGAGCACCGGCATCACGTACGACCTTCCCCCGGCAGCGAAATGGGTGCTCATGGCGCTGATGTTCACCGGGCGCATCGGAACGGTGGCCGTGGCTTCCGCCCTGGCCCTGGCGGCCCGCCCGCGCCTGTTCCGGCTGCCGGAGGAACGGCCCATCATCGGCTGACCCCGCCAGCGCCGGTACGAGGATCCGGGTGGGAGCCGGAAAGAAATATGTCTCCTGTTTGCCCATGACCGGCATGCCAGCCTTAGACTTTTGGCAATTGCGAGAGCTGGGGGCCATGTGGAAGAACAGAGCGTTTGCCTGGTCATAGAAGATGACCCGGACATCCGTGGATTGATCACCGCCGTGCTGGGCCGTGCAGGATTCAAGGTGCTGGCCGCCGAGTCCGGAGCCGAGGGAATTGCCGCGTGCACCGCCGCCGGCCCATCCCTGTCCCTGATTACCCTTGACGTCGGCCTGCCGGACATGGACGGTCATGAAGTTGCCCGGGCCCTGCGGGAAGTGAGCCAGGCGCCGCTGCTGTTCCTCACCGCCAGGTCAGAAGAAGAGGACGTCCTTTCCGGGATGGCATCAGGAGCCGCTGCCTACATCACCAAGCCTTTCCTTCCACGGGCTTTGAAGGAAGCGGCCCTCGGCCTGGCGGGGCGCCAGGACCATACAAAGCTTCCGGCAACGGGGAAACCCTAACCGTTGTAATAATGGCCCTGGTGTTGCGTCCATCACATTCAGCCCCTACTCTGATTGAGGCTTAAGAAACAGGCCATAGCAAGAAGCTGCAGCGTCGCAGCCAATGCCGGGGAAGGCTTTACAACTTGAATTCCAAGCTGAACATTGTTGTCCGTGTAGATCTCGACCACGCCAGGGCCTTGGTGATTGCCAAGGGGCACGTCACCATCCACAGCGTCAACGCCCTTTATGTAGTAGTTAAACGCGCCAATTCCTTGCGGAATGGCCTCGACCTGAAGCTGGACATTTCCCACGCCCGGGTGGACCCGGAAGCGCTGGAAATGCTCCATGCGTCCTCCGCAACACACCACCTGCCGGCCAAGATCGATCCGGAGCAGGCACCCTGTACCATCAGCGTCCTGGCACCGCGCGCAGACGCCGGGGCCGGCCGCCGCGCCGCTTATTCGATTTCGCCGGCCCTCATCGCCGCCTAGGCACCTAAGGCAACGCACCCGAAGCGCCCAATCGTCGGGCCAGGGAGCCAGCCGCAACCTTATCCTTCGTGTTCCACGCCTGTGAGTGCAGCTGTATCCGAATAGACGGGTAGCTGCACTCCCGGCTTCACTGAAAGTCCTTGCCACCCCCAGGGTGTGCATCCAGCCATTCCTTGAGGCGCGGCGCCGGAAGTGGGCGGCTGAAATGGAAGCCCTGGGCAAGATCGCAGCCCATCTCCTTGAGGGTTCGCAACTGGCCGGACGTTTCCACTCCTTCGGCAACGGCCCGCAGGCCCACCGCATGCGCCAGCTCTATGCAGCTGCCCACGATCGCGGCGTCTCCGTGGTCCGAGTCCAGTCCGCCTATGAAGGAGCGGTCGATCTTCAATTCGTCTATCGGGAATTTCTTCAGGTAGGTCAGGCTGGAGTAGCCGGTGCCGAAGTCGTCCACGGCAAGGCCCACGCCCAGCTTCTTGAGGGCAGTCAGCGACTCGAGGGCGGCGCCGGGATCCGCCATCAGGGCTGTTTCCGTGATTTCCAGGAGCAGTACGGCAGGGTCGATCCGGGCAAGCCGGAGGGCATCTTCCACCATCGTCACCAACCCGGGGTCATTCAGCTGCCGGGCTGACAGGTTGACCGCAACGTCGAGCTCCGCGGCACGGCGCCCCTCGCGGCGCCAGCTGGCTGCCTGCCTGAGGGTTTCATCCAGGACCCACGCGCCCAGGGGCCGCACCAGGCCTGATTCCTCGGCCATGGTGATGAATTCCGACGGCGGCAGCAGCCCGCGCGTCGGGTGCTGCCACCTGACCAGCGCCTCCACTCCGCTGGCATGGCCGGTACGCAGGTCCACGCGAGGCTGGTAGTGGACGCGCAGGTCACCGTCACTGATCCCCCGGCGCAGCTCTCCGAGGGCGCGGAGCCGGTCCACGGTGGGGTCTGATTCCGCGTGCTGGTGAATCTCCCAGCGGTTGCGGCCGAGCGCCTTTGCTCGGAACATGGCGATATCGGCACGGCGGACAAGGTCGTCAAGGTTTTCCGGCTCATTCCCGGATACCGCCACTCCAATGCTGGCGGAGGTAACGATCTCCAGGCCCTCGAGCAGGATCGGGGCGCTGAGGACGTCCAGGATCCTGGCCGCGAGTGCTGTTGCTTCCTCGGCGGACCCGAACACGTCCAGCACCAGGAACTCGTCCCCGGAAAGCCGCGCCACGGTGCGCGATTCGCCAGCGGCCGGCGCCAGGCGCTGTGCCACGGACTTCAGGAGCTCGTCCCCTGCCGCGTGGCCAAGGCTGTCATTCACGGCCTTGAAATGGTCAAGGTCAATAAAAAGGGCAGCCAAGGTGCCGCCGGCTGGCGGGCGATCCGCCAGGACCGTCTTGAGCTTGGCTTTCAGCCCCGCCCGGTTGGGGAGCCCGGTCAGGGCATCGTGGAACGCGAGGTGCTGCAGTTCCGTTTCGGCCTGCGCCCGCCGGGCTTCGGATTCCTCGGCCTCCCGCAGGGCGGACACCAGTTCCTTTTCGTACATCCGGCGTTCGTGGGCGCTGAAGATGATGACGCGGACACTGGCGGCATGTTGCGGGGAGCCGGGAGACCTCGAGGCCGAGAGCAGCGCGGCGCGGCGCCGTCCGTCAGCGGCAATAATCTCTACGGCTATTTCCGAAATGGCTCCGGCAATGCCCAGCTGCGGAATACAGTGCGTGGAATATAGCATTTGGTCGCCGACGGGCATCAGGGACTGCAGCCGGGTTCCCAGGAGTTCCGTAGGGGCATAACCCGACCAGTGCGCAAAGGTTTCATTGACCGCGGTGATACTCCCGCCGTCGTCCGTTACCAGGTAGCCGCACGGCGCCTTGTGGAACAGTGACTCGAAGTCCGCCGGCCCGCCGGCCTGGGCGCCGGTCACGGGCCGGTGGCAAGGTACTGCCGTATGGCCCCCGCTGTTGCCTCCGGTGCGCTGACGTGCGGACAGTGTCCGGTGGCCTTGAGGTGCACCAGCGAACTGCGTTCCAGCTGACGGTTCAAGTAGGTTCCCACTTCGGGCGGCGCGAGCAGATCGTCGGAGCACTGCAGGATCAGGCTGCTGGTGCGTACTTTCCCGAGTTCATTCCGGGTGTCGGAGAGGAACGTAACCCTGGCGAAGTGCCGCGCGATGGAGGGGTTGGTCCGGCAGAAACTGCCGCGCAGATCCTCGGCCAGTCCGGGTTCGTCCGGGTTGCCCATTACCATCGGCGCGAGGGCCGCCGCCCACGCAAAGTAGTTGCTGTCCAGGGAGTCCAGCAGGCTTTGGATGTCCTCCCGCGAGAATCCGCCCACGTAGCCGTCGGAAGGGTCGTTCGTGTAGCGGGGCGACGGCGCCACCAGGATCAGGTGGGAGAAGCGGCCGGGCTCCTGGACCGCCGCAAGTACGGAAATCATTGCGCTGACACTGTGGCCGACGACGATGACGTCCCTCAGGTCAAGGGCCGCGCAGATTTCCAGTAAGTCAGCCGCATAGCCGTCCAGGGATCCGTATTTGGTGCGGTCGTAGGCAGAGGCGTCCGAGCGTCCGGCGCCCACATGGTCGAAGAGGACCAGCCGGTAGTCATCGGCGAAATACGGCAGGAGCCTGCGCCACATGTCCTGGTCGCAGCCGAAACCATGCGCAAACAGCATCACCGGCCCATCAGGGCGGCCGGACAGGGTGATGTTGTTCCGGCGGATAACCGGCGAAACCATTGCGGGTGCCGCTTCGACCATGTGCTCACCAACCGTAAGTAGCCTGACCTATTCCTGCCTCAGATACTATCGGCGGGACGTCCAGGAATCCTAGGATTCCACGCCACAGGCATCACGGCGCAGCTCTAGTCCTCCACGAACTCCAGCAGGTCGCCGGGCTGGCACTCAAGGACCCGGCACATCGCTTCCAGCGTGCTGAAGCGGACCGCCTTGGCACGGCCGTTTTTCAGGACCGCAACATTGGCGGGCGTGAGGCCCACGCGTTCGGCAAACTCCCCCACGCTCATCTTCCGTTTGGCCAGTTCGACGTCGATGCGCACCACGATGGGCATCAGATGACCGCTTCCATGTCCGCGCGGAGGTCAGCAGCCTGCCGGAGCAGGGCGCGGAGCACCACCACCACAAGGCCCAGGGCGGCGCCGGCCACCAGGACCAGCAGCAGCAGGAGCGGCAGTCCGGGATCGTCGGCATTGAGGACCACGACGGCGGCGAGCGCGGCGAGCATGGTCCAGCCGGCCGCGATTGCCCACACAATGGCAGTTACCCACACCAGGGCGCCGCGGCTGAAGATCCTGTCCTGCTTGACAAGGGTCAGCAGCTTCCACGTGCTGACGATCACCACCTGGACGCAGGCCACCTCCAGGATGAAGAACATGGTCAACGGCCACTGCAGGTGCGCCCGCTCCGGGTTCTCCTGCGCCATATGGGCGAACTGTCCGGGAATGGACATGACCTGGAACAGGACCAGGAGGAGGAAGGCGGCAACGAGCACCATCCGTAGGGCAGTAACGGCCAGGCGGGTGATTTGCATGTATCGAGTTTCGGCTACTACCTATCGAAAGTCAATTGAAATGGGCTTCAGGGGACCCCGGAGGGTGAATGCCGCGGATCAGGGAAGCAGTTGGGCCCTGCGGAACCGGAGCTCCCTCCGGGCGCCATTGGGCGGTGATCCTGTAGAAGGCAGGGAGTCCAGGCCGATGCCCTCGGCTGCTTGGAGGGCGTGGGCATTGGGTCGTCGCCACAGAGCAGGAAATAACCTTCCGGTGAGCAAACCATCCATCGAGGTAATTACGTAGGATTTCTCCATGAGGATCGCCGTTGCAGGGGGAACCGGTACCGTCGGGCGCCACGTGGTAGCCGTAGCGAAGGAACGCGGCCACCACGTCGTCAGCCTGAGCCGTGCGGAGGGCGTGGACCTGGTGAAGGGGCACGGCCTGGCCCAGGCCCTCGCCGGTATGGACACCGTGATCGACGTCTCCGGGATCCAGACCACCTCCACCAAGCAGGCCGTGGACTTCTACACCAATGCCACCCAGAACCTGCTCGCGGCGGAACAGGAAGCGGGCGTGCAGCACCACGTGGCACTCTCCATCGTGGGGATCGACGGCGTCACGTCCGGCCTGTATGCGGGAAAGCTGGTGCAGGAGGACGAGGTCCGCCACGGCGGCGTCCCGTGGACCCTGCTCCGCTCTACCCAGTTCCACGAGTTCGTCCCGCTGACGGTGAAGATCGGGACGGTGGGCCCGCTGGTGGCCGTTCCAAAAATGTTCACCCAGCCCGTAGCTGCCCGTGAGGTGGCCGAGGCCCTGGTGGACGCCGCGGAGGCGGGACCGCAGGGACGGATCAATGACCTCGGGGGGCCGCGGGCCGAGGAACTCGCAGACCTCGTGCGCTCCTATCTCGCGAAGACCGGCGAGCGCAAAAAGGTCCTGGAGGCAGTGCTGCCAGGCCGGATGGGCAAAGCCATGCGCAGCGGCGCGCTGATCCCGGCGCCGGGTGCCGCCGTCGGACGCCAAACATTCCAGCAGTGGCTGCAAGCCGGGAATTCGGACGCCGGATAGCACCTCCGACTCCGGGCCCGAGTCCGAGAAGGGCGCCTACAACTCCGCCTCCGCCCGGGGAAAGGGCTGGTCCGGTCCGTTCAGTGCGCCAAGCAAGTAGTCCAACTGCCGGGCAGGAAAAATAGAGTACCTGCTACTCGTGCCCTTTCCGTGCCGCTCCACTAAGTTCAGGGAAAGCCCGCGCTTCGGCAAGGCGCAGGCCGGAACGTGGACGGGGGCAAAAGCGTGGCAGCACATCCGGCGACTGACGGCAGGCGCCAGGACCGGCCCGGGTTCCTGCTGGACCTCATAACCGGGATGGACACAGAACTGGACTCCCTGCAGCGGCTGACCGAGGCCGCTGCGAAGGCGGTGGAGGGGCCGGCCGGGCCAGGGCTCGACTGCGCCGCGGTACTGGCGCGTGGCGGGTGCACCCCGGTCACTGCCGGGAGCAGCATGGCCGCATCCGAACTGGCGGCATCGGAGGACCGGTACGGGGACGGGCCCTTGATGCAGGCCCTGAGCACTGCCGCCGCGGTGGCGGTCGACGGCGACACGTCAGTGCGGTGGCGGACGTATCGCCGGCGGCTCGCGGATGCCGGGTATTGCGGTGCCGTGGCCGTCCCGTTGGGGCTGGCCGGCGGCACATCCTGCGCCCTGGTATTCCTGGGGCGCACCGGCACCGGGCTCCCGCAGGGCCTGTTGGCCGAGGCCAAATGGTTTGCCGGGGTGGCAACGCACAGCATGCGGCTGGCCCTTGAGGTGCGCAGCGTCCGGTCCGCCGGAGACAACCTCAAGTCTGTGCTGGAAAGCCGCACCTCCATCGACGTGGCGTGCGGGGTGATCATGGCGCAGAACCGCTGTACGTACCCCGAAGCCTTCATCAAGCTGGCCAGCGCGTCGCGGCAGCGGAACCTCAAGGTCCGCAATGTCGCCGAGAACATCCTCAAGGCGCTGCCCAGCGGCGCTCCGGCGGCCAGGTTCGAATCCTGAGGCAGGGCCCCCGGCCCGAAGGAGCAGCCGGGCTGGCCGGGCAAGGGGAAAGCCCCTCATGGGAGGGGCTTTCAACGTAGTGGTCAATTGTCTTCTGGTTACGGTCAGTGGTGATGCGCTACCCCCTCCCAGACGCCCCCCGGCGCCCATCTGGACTATGACAGACATGACTTTAATAACCTGCGCCGCGGAAGTAAACAACAAATTAAAAGTCCCCGCACTCCCGCTGCGGATTTCCACGCGTTTGGGGACTTTTACTTGTGCGAAACAGGCCCGACCGTATTATTCATGCATGTGGACTAAACAGCACCAGGCCCTTTGCATTACGTGCGGCAGGAACACCAACCACGTGACGCACTATAAGAAGGACGACGGCGGCGGCCCGCTGACTGCCGAGGTCCAGTGTGCTGAGCACCGCGAAGCTCCCCCGGCCGCCCGTAGCGGGCAGTACCAGGCTGCGTGGCTGGCGCAGACGGCCGAGCCCGCTGCCTGACCCCCCGCCGCCGCTGCAAGGCCCTGGCCTGGCGTGAAGGACGCTCCGCTGCGGCGGCACAATGTGGACATCATCCTCTGCTGGTTTAGGGGCATGCGAAATTAGTAAGTAGACTGATTAGCATGGCCTGTAAATCAGCACGGCGGCATGGGTTGGATGCGCCTGCCATGCCCGGGCGCACAGCATGAGCGACGATTCAGAGCGGCGGCTCAAGCTTGCGGCCATGGTTGTTGCCGGCTTGGACCCGGCGCACGTCTGGCCGACCTACTTTGGCGGGCGGCCCTTTTCCGATTTTGAGCTGCATGCCTACCTTCACGGCGCACTGTCTTTGCCCGAATTCGAACGGGGCTACAGTGCCGGCTCGGGGCCCGCAGCGGCGCAGCCGCCGGGCGAGGGACCCCGGCACGGGCGTGGACGTGCCGGCGAGGATGCGCTGGCCGGCCTGGGAGCTGCGGGCAGGTTCCTCCTGACGCCTGAAAGGGCGGAGGAGGAACGGCTCCAGTCCCTTCGGGAGACCGACCTGCTCCACGGAGGCACAGTGGAAATCTTTGACCAGGTTGTGGAAACCGCCAAGGACTATTTCGGCGTTGGCGCTGCGTCACTGTCCCTGATCGCCGAAAATACCCAGTTCCTCAAGTCCGTGGTGGGTCCCCTTCGCGAGGAGACGCCCCGGGAGGTCGCGCTGTGCACGCATACCGTGCGGCTGAACACGATGCTGATCATCAACGACACCCTCACCGATGACCGGTTCGCCACCAACCCGCTCGTCATCGGGGAACCCTTTATCCGGTTCTACGCCGGTTATCCCCTGCACGGGCCGCGCGGCTGGAACATCGGAACGCTGTGCGTCATCGACCAGCGCCCCCGGGCATTCAGCGCCTCGGACCAGCAAGTGCTCCGCACACTGGCCACCATCGTCCAGAACAACATCAACGCCCGCACTGACGCCGCAGGCTAGGATTCCCGGCCTGCTGACACCAGTTCGGGCCGGCGGTCCGGTGCCGGTGCGGAATTTCGCGCCGCTTCCGGAGATGAACGGACGACGGCGGGCTCCAGCCTTGTATTTGCCCAGCGGCGGACGGGCGCCTCCACCAGGCGGTGGGACGCATAGGCGAGCAGCACGGTTACCGCTGCGGCCAGCGGCACGCGGAACCACAGCGAGGGAACGAGCGGCATCAGCAGCAGGTAGACGGGCAGGTGCCAGAGGTAGAAGGCGTAGGAGAGGTCGCGGCCGGGACCGGCAAGCCACGGGTGGCTGAGGACACGGGCGGCGCAGCCCGCCGGCTGCAGGATGAGCGATCCGATCAGGACGGCCGCCAGCAGGGACAGCACGGCGGGCCCGGCGGTCCAAAAGGCACTGAACCAGGGGCCGGGGGTGTCCGGCTCCTTCAGCAGGAACACGGCGGCCAGGAGGACGAGCCCGGCGGCCGGTCCGGCCCAGCGCGCCGCCGCCAGGAGGCTTGCGTGGAACCGGGAGCCCGGTGTGATGGCTGTGAACACGAGGGCCAGGGCGCAGCCGATCAGCAGTTCGTCGGCCCGGGTGTCCGGCCCGTTGTAGAGGCGGTTCAGCGGCGCCCCGAGCAGGACCAGGACGAACCGTTCCAGCAGGAACGCCGCAGCCAGGCCTGCGGTGATCCAGGCGACCGTGCGGACCTTCCAGAACCGCAGGAGCACCAGCAGGAGCAGCGGCCACACCAGGTAGAACTGCTCCTCGACGGCCAGGGTCCAGGTGGGGCCAAGGGTTTCACCTGCCACGGAGTCGCCGAACATTCCGAAGCGGGCCAGGTTCATCACGTACGCGGCGGCCGGGAGGACGAACCCTTCCTGGCCGGCCCACTTTGACGCCGGGAAGGCCACGCCCACACTGAGGATCACTCCGCACAGCGCCAGCAGGGCCGGCCACAGCCGGGCCAGCCGCTTTGCGTAGAAGACGCCCAGCCGCAGCCGGCCCGTGGCCAGGTGCTCCTTCATGATGAGGAGGGTGATCACAAAGCCGCTGAGCGTGAAAAAGACGTCCACCCCGATGGAGCCGCCCGGCACCAGGGTGGTTGCCGCGTGGAAGAAAAACACCCCCGCCACGGCAACAGTCCTGAGCCCGTCGAGGGCGTGCTTGCGCCCGGCGATGAGGCTTGTTTCCGGTATCGCGTTACGTTCTGGGGCTGACAAATTTCCGCTGCTTGACCTAAAAACCACCAACCCAGCATATATAACGTTTCCGTAACTGCGCTGGGTGCTGGCTGGACGCAGCCTCGGTACGGCATGCCCGCGGGGACGATGGACGGTCCGGAAAAGGAATCCGTGGGCGCCCAGGACACCGCAGGCCAGGGTCAACCGGCTCAGGGCACGTCGGCTAAGGAAGCAACGTCCGGGATGATGCCGGCCGGAGGCATGCCGGCAACCCTCCGGCCAGGCACCCAGGGTGACGTACGACGGCGGCACGCGTCCGCCGTCGTACGTCACTTTCGAGCCGGCGTCAGTGGTGCTCAGCCGCGGAGCTTCGCATTCCGCTGTAGGCCGCCACGACCCCCACCAGGAAAATGAGCACGGCGAGGTAGATCAGGCCGAGGTGCCCCAGCGTGGCCAGGCCCCACGGGTAATGTGCGGGGAGGGCCACTGCGAGCCCAACGATCGGGACGGTGACCGCGGTGGCGAAGGCCCACCGTTCTCCACGGCGCACCCCGAACCAGGACAAGCCTGCGACAGCCAGGCCGGTTGCCGCAATGAAGCCGCTGACCGCGATGTGCAGGTGGCTGATGTAGTGATACAGCTGCGGGCTGAACGCCTCGATCTCCGCCTTCCCCTTGTCCACCTGCTCGGGCCCGATGCCCAGTTCGAGGAAGGCGTCCGTGAAGTTCATGATCAAAAAGATCACGGCGTACCCCACGAAGGCCAGCCCGGCCAAAGTCATGAGGCCCGCTCCTGTCCGGAGCCGGGACTCTTGCTGGTGTGGCGTCTGGATGGTGGACATGGCCACCACCCCCTTTCTTATTCAAGTAGGTACTTGAATAAGAAACCCGTCGAGGTAGGCTTGTCAAGAGATATCTTGAATAGGAGGCGCAGATGGGCGACCAGCAGGACAAGGATGCGCTCTACGACGTCCTTGTGGAAGCTGCCAAGGCAATAGGGAACGGCCGGAGGGCCCAGCTCATCGATGTCCTCGCCCAGGGCGAGCGGCCGGTTGAAGAGCTGGCAGCAGAGATCCACCAGAGCATGGCCAACACATCCCAGCACCTGCAGCGCCTGCTGCGGGCCGGCCTCGCCTCCTCACGGCGTTCGGGGACGCGAATCTACTACTCCCTCGCCAGCCCTGCAGTGGAACGGCTATGGCGGGCACTTCGGGAGACAGCCGAAACACACGCCGGGGAGCTGGGCGAGCTCGTCCGCGCCTACGTCGGCGACCGCGCCGACCTGAGCATGATCACGCGCGACGACCTGCTGCTGCGGCTGCGGCAGGGCGACGTCGTGGTGCTGGACGTGCGGCCACAGCCGGAGTACAACGCCGGACATATCCCCGGTGCAATCTCCCTGCCCCTCCCGGACGTCAGGTCCCGGCTGCGGGAGGTCCCGCAAGGGAGCGAAATCGTGGCCTACTGCCGCGGACCGTACTGCCTGTTTGCGGACGAGGCCGTGCGGCAGCTCACGGACGAAGGACGCACTGCCGTAAGGCTCGAGGAGGGCTTCCCTGAATGGAAGGCGGCGGGGCTCCCGATCGAGCGACGCCCGGTTGCCTGGCCCGGAATTTGAGGAAGTCTTGGGACGTTCTTGACGCTAACTGCCGCTTCCCTTGAGGATGGCAGCCCAGACTAATCAGTGAAAGGCAGCGGCGCATGGGGGTGCGGCTGGAACTGGGTCCAGTAATATCGCGGCCTTGAGTCGGGAAACCGATGGGTCTCAGCGCTTGGCGGTGTCAGGGGCGGCACCGCCAAGCGCAACACCCGCGCATGGGCCGCCACAGCGGCGCGCGGCCGCCGTCGTACCCCTCACGGATCAGCCGGGCGTGCGGGTGCGCACATGCTGGCTGCTGTGGAACGGGCAGCCTCCTCCATCCGGGCAACGAGCGGCGGGACGGTGGACACGTCCAGTTCCGCCGGCGGCAGCGCCATGCCCACGGAGACCTGCTGCTGGCCGTCCAGCGAGGAAATGGACTGCACGTTGTACGCGCCTCCCCCGCCGTACACAAAGACGTGGCGCTGGCCGGGGCAGATCCCTTCCGTCTGCTGGAGTCCCCCCAGAACACACGGGTTTCCCTCCACCATTGACTTCCACGCCTCCATACTGACCAGCCGTCCCGCTGGTAGGGCGGCGAAGAATGCGTTCAGGTCTGCAACGGTGGAAATGATGCCGGCATCGCCGGACCCCGCGACGATGTCCGTGCGGGTGAAGTCAATCCTGTTTCCGCCGGCCAGCACGTAGCCGTGGAGCATGGGCTCCGGCGGCGGTCCCGGAACGGCAACCAGGGTGTTACCCATGCCTGCGGGCTCAAAGACGTCCGCGCCGAGGACATCGGCGAGCGTACGGCCATGGATCCGTTCCAGCATCCATGCCAGCACTTCCCAGTCGGTTGCGGACCACGCCGCCTCGGACAGCGGCCCAGGCGAGGCAGGCGTTCCGGCCGCGATCCTGAGCCTTTCTTCGAAGGTCAGCACGCTGGTCTGCAGCTCTTCCACCGTCCGGGTCCCGAGCAAGCGCGGAATGTAGTCCGGGAGCCCCGAGCGGCTGCCGAGCAGCTCCCGGATTGTGGTCCGCTGCCAGCCCGGGAAGATGGCGCCAAAGTCGGGCAGGTGATCGGAAACCGGATCGTCCAGGCGGATGGCGCCCTTCTCCACGAGCTTGAGGACGGACACGGCCACCATCGGCGCTCCGGCGCCTGAGATCCACAGCCTGTCCGCTGGCCGGGCGGGCTCACGCGAGTCCAGGTCCCTGGCCCCGGAGGCTTTTGCTTCCTCCCGGCCGCCGTTGCGCACATGGATGACCACCGCCGGCGCGCCGGCCTCCACGGCGCCGCGGGCAAAGGTTTCCAGCTCCGAGGTGGGGGCGGCCGGGGGCTCAGGACTGGGAGCGGCGGGATTGGGGGATGTGCACGCGCCGACCAGGACAGCGACGGCCACAGCTCCGATTGCGGCGGGACACAGCAGCCGGAATTGAGGACCCATGGCGCGCGGTCAGCCCATTCCCGCGGGGCCTGCCCAGGTGCCGGGGGCGCCGGTCCCGCCTCCGCCGCGGTCATCGTCCTTACCGCAGCAACGGCATCGCTTGTACAGGCCGCCGTCTTCGGCGTGTTCCACATGCCAATCGTGGCGGATGTTCAATCTGCACATCAGGGCCTGCAACATGGCTTCTCCTCACTGAGAATTCCTGCCGTCCCCCACCGTTAAGTATGTTCCTCAGACACATGCCCGGAGTAGGCCCTGAATACTGCCGGTCTTGCTAAAGGTGAAAGCGGAGCGAAGGGGAAGGATATAGCACGCCGTTACAATGGCGGATATTGCCCTTAGCCTCCCGGAGGAACTCAATGCTGAACTACTTTCGCGAGCGGCAAGATGCCCTGGAAGCTACGTCGGGGCGGCGAATTTACAACTATTCCTCCGGGGCCCTGGTCCTTGCAGTCATGGCATTGGTTTTTGCGGGTCTTGCACCCGTATGGGTCTCCTGGGCGACTCTCCTGGCGTCTTGTTCCCTGGACGTCTTTCTGACCAGGAAATGGATTAGGGAAGATGCGCTAAGGGCTTTCCGGGCCCATCATGCGGTCTGATTTCCCGTACACCGGACGCTAGGGCGCAATTGAATTGACGCACCCGACTGGCTGTTTCCGATGCCCCGCCCTGGAGTGTTTTCAGGGGCTGTTGGATCTGGCCGCCCCCAGCAGCGGCCAGTCCCGCCTGGGGGTCAGCGCAGGACGCCGCAGACCGCCGGGTCGGTGGCTTCGGCCGGCAGGTCACCATTCAGTTCGCTTCCGCCTTCAGGGTCACTGAAGTTGTAGGTTCCGTTGCCGTCGTAGTCCAGCCCGTGGATCACGAGGACGCCTTCGCCGTCCCGGATGGAATCCGCGATCTGCTTGGCCGTCCCGAGTCCGCCGGCACCGGGGTAGCCTGTTCCGGCGACGTCGGTGAACTCGATGTTGTCCCGGCTGTAACTCAAGATCCCGTCGCGGGAGACGGGGAAGCGGGCCACATCGAGGAAGCTGGCCGGCGTGGTGTCCCCGGTGGTGTTCAGCGATACCACCACCGGGCCGTAGGCCGGTATGCCTTCAACGGTGTTGATGCGGCCGTCCAGGTTCGCGTCCTGGGCGAGGGTGGGGCACTCGTTCAGGGCGTCGTTGCCGTAATGGATGTGCTGGGCGTGGGGCGCGTCCGGCGTCAGGCCCTCAGCGTGGACCTCAATGTGTTCGATTTTCTGGTTTTTCACCACGGCCGTAGCGGTGCCGGACGCGCCGGATCCGTTCAGTTCGCTGAGCACAGCGGTGAGCGTCACCGACTTGTCCGACGATTTCCCGTTATTGGCCAGGACGGGGCCGGCACCCAGGGATACCACTGTGATTACTGCTGCTGCGGCGCCGCCAATGGCCAGTTTGGAATTTCTGTTCATTTTCTGCTCCCTACCGAGGGGCCGCCGAGGAGGTTCGGCGGTCTTCTGTGATTCGCAGCACAATGGCCCCGGGATGGGTGTGGTCCCCGCAGGCTATGGATGGTTGTGCCGCCCCGCCCGGCGGGTGGAGGGGCTGTGGTTAGAGCTTGTCCCAGACCACAGTTTCCATTCCTCTGTGGCTACAGTGGGCCTGCCCAGCAGGTAACCCTGGCCTGCACCCATGCCCAGCTTCCGCACAGCCGCAAGTTCAGCCTCGGTTTCAATCCCTTCGGCAACGAGGGAAGCACCAATCTCTCCCGCGAACTTGACCATGGCGGCGCCCAAGGCCTGCAGGCCGGCGTCGGCATTGATGCCGGTGATGATGTCCCGGTCGAGCTTGATCAAGTCCGGCCTGAGCTCCACAATGTGGCGCATGGAGGCGAACCCTGCACCGGCATCGTCTACGGCGATCTTCAAACCTGCGCGCCGCAGTGGGGCCAAGGCTTCTCCAAGCCGGCCGTAGTCGGCCACCCCATGGTGTTCCGTCAGCTCCAGCACAACGCGTCCAACCGGAATGGCGCTTCCCTGCACCACGCTGGATATCCGGTTATCAAGGCAGGCCCCGGGGGAAAGATTGACTGCCACGTAGAGGTCCTCCGGGAGGGACACCGCGGCGGACAGCGCCGATTGAAGCGCGATAATTTCCAGATCCACACCCAGTCCCACGGAGGCAGCCTCCACAAACCAGGCCTGCGGGGACATTCCGGGATCATCAGCGCTCAGGAACCTGGTCAGCGCCTCCGCGCCGATCACGGCGCCGGAATCCAGGGCTCGAATCGGCTGGAACGCCGTCAACAAAGTTCGGGAAGAAAGCATGGCTTCCACCCCGGCGCGGGCTTCTTCGGCTGCAGCGTCATGGGCCGCCGGCACGTCCAGGGCACGCGTGGTCCCCTCGAAGCCGCACACCTGCCCCTGGCCGTCAAAGATGGGCCTGCCGGAAACCTCAACAAGGACCCGGCTGCCGTTCCGGTGACGGATCGCGGTCACGAGGCCGGTCCATGAGGAGTCATTAGCCTCCAGGCCCACCCGGTCCTGCAGCGCCCGGGCCAGGTCATCGGGTTCCATAACCTGGCTGAAGTGCTGGCCGAGGAGCTCGGAGGGGTCATATCCGATGAGCTCGCGGGACATTGGCCCGGAGAACGTGAACCTGCCGTCCGGGCCAATAGTCCACAACCATTCCCTGCTGGGGCCAGCACAGCTTCCAGGAGACGGGACGTCCTGGAAGCGGCAGCGGATTTTCGGTTCTGCCTGCGCAGCAGTGTCCACGCCAAGTAGGCAGCAACCGGCGCAATCACGGCGGCGAGGACAACCGCTCCCCAGGGTTCCATCAGCAGGAGCGCCGATACGGATTACTACTGATTGGAGCCATGGTTCCCCCCGGAGACCAATTACTAACTTTGCTTGGTAATTCAATATAGCCTGACGGTATGCCCGTGCCAGTAACGCTGTAGTAACGCCGCGGAAGGTAGAGCTGGGCGGACCGCTCGACACATAAGCCAGAGGCCACGGCACCTGGCACTACGCCAGGGAGAAGAACATGAAGAACCCGTCGTACAGAGAAACCCGGACCGCGCATTCTGAGCCAGTGGCAGGCCGAGGCGCCCGCTCCTGCAGGGGTATCGCGGGGCGCCTGGGGTTGCTGGCCGCCGTCGTCACCGGACTGGTGGCCGGCTCCGTCGCTGCGCCGGCAGCCGCGCAGGCCCCGGCACCGCTGGACTACGTCGCTTTGGGGGATTCCTATACCTCCGGCATCGGCGCCTCCCCTAATGTCACCATCTCTCCGCTCTACCCCGCCGGGCTGCAGCCGTGCTACCAGGCCTCGCCGGGCTACGCCGACGTGCTGGACGCGCAGGACGACGTGCAGCTCACGGCCAACGCCGCCTGCGCGGGCTGGACCGCCGCCATGGTGCCCATGCAGGTCCACGTGGCATCCGCGGCCGGAGTGCTGAACGCGGAAACGGACCTGGTGACCATCACCGCCGGCGGAAACGACGTTGGGTTCGGGAACCTGCTCGGAGCCTGCATGCGGTACCCCCTGGACATTTGTGCGGCGGAGGTCAAGGCCGCGGAAAGCGTTGCCCAGGCGGTGGTCCTCCCTGCCCTGACCGCTGCCTACGCAGCCATCCGCGCCCAGGCACCGAATGCCAGAATCGTGGCACTGGGCTATCCGCACCTGTTCTCGCCGGAGGTCGGGGCCAACGGCTACATCACCAATGAAGCGGCGAAGGTCTTCAACAAGGGCACGGACACCCTGAACAAGGTCATCAAGGAGGCGGCCAAGAAGTCCCCCGGCACCGTCTATGTCAGCGTCACGGACGAGTTCGCCGGGCACGGCGTCGGCTTGCCCGGTTCCTGGTTCTTTTTCGACCCCGCCGACCCCTTCAACGGCATGAATTTCCACCCGAATGCCACCGGCTACGCCCTGGGCTACGCTGACGCCATCATCCGCGAAGCGAAAGTCCCGGCCCTCAGCAAATGACGGGAAGGCACGCCACCGACCGGCCAGCCGAGAATTGATGGAATGTTGATTCTGGGAACGGCGCTTTCTTGATGGTGGACCGCCAGAATCAAGTGGTTCGGCCGGGCCGCTGTGGCTCGGCCCGTCACTTGAACGGGGTAAACCTCATGGGTATCGGCGTGAAAATTGTGTCCGGTGAGGTCCGGGTCCCGCGGACTGTTGTTGCGGACAGCTCAGGCCCAGGGGCACGGACGGCTGGGCAAGCGCCAGCGTTGGACCTCGCGCAGCTCATGAAAATTGGCGACGATCTCAGCCCGGAAATCGCGCTCAGATTTCTGTCTGACTACCTGGGCATGATTCCCGGCCGCTGGTCCCGCATCCTCCTGGCCCTGGACGACGAAGACCCGGACGTGGTCCTGGACGCCCTGGTCAGTTTGCGGATCACCTCGTCCATGGCGGGCGCCTGGGAGGCAGAAGCGCACTGCCGGGAGTTGGAATCGCTGGTGCGTGCAGGATGCACTGCCAAAGCACGGGTGGAAGCCTCGAAGCTCGGCCCCAAGCTTGAGCGCCTCTTCTGCGCGGCCCCGGATCTACTGAAGCAGGCTCAAGGTAGCCTGCAGGTGCCGTTTTCCGGTAGGTAACGGCCGGCGCAGGAGAATCCCATGCGAGTCATGCCGCGGTTGGAACGTGCATCGGCTCAGCCACGCATCAGGACGTAGGCGGCCAGAACCAGGACCACCAGCAAGACGACACCAAGGATAACCAGCGGCGGGCGGCCTCCTTTGGCCGGACCCGGCCCCCTGCGGCGCCCGTGCTTTCGTTCAATTACATTCGCCATGCGCAGACTCTACGCATCCCCTCGCTTCGGCGCCTGCGTATTGCCTACTCGTTTTACAAATTCCCACCACGTGGTTCGGGCGGCTTCGGGAGCCTTGGCGCCTGCCGCCCTCCTCAACGAGTCAAGCCGGCCCAGGATTCCAGGAACTTCCCGGCGATGTGGGCGTGGCCGGCGGTGTTGGGGTGGGCGCCGTCGGCGTCGAAACCCGGACTGTTGGCGCCCGTGAACCAGTTGCCCTCCGCGGCGTCAATAAACGGCGCATTGGCAGCCGCGGCGCCGGCGCGGACAGCGCTGTTCACGCCGCGCAGTTCCTCCGCCAGGGGCCGCGGCGCCGACGGCCCCAGCACCACCACCTGGACGCCCGGCCAGAACCTGCGGGCCGCCTCGATGGTTTGGGCAGTGGCGGCTTCCACTTCAGCTGGGTTACGGACGGCGGCATCGTTCTGCCCGCCCTGCAGTACCAGGACGTTGGGCACAAAGGCGGGGTTGGCGGCGATCCTCCGCAACCGGACTTCGTACTCTTCGCCCTGCTCGTCCTGCGCCCCGCCGCCCCAGGCGAACCCGGTTCCGCCCGCGCCGTCCACGGTGGCGGGGTAGCCGAGCTCCGCGGCAACAAGGTACGCCCATCCCTGGTCCGGCTGGTCCGCCCCCACCCCGGCTGTGTACGAATCACCGAGAATCAGCAGGGCAGGCTCGGCGGGCAGCTCAATGCCCAAGGTTCCGGGCGTTGGAGGCGTGGCGGTACCCGTGAAAGCGGGCGACGGCGCCACGGAAGCAGTAGCCGACGGCGCGGCTGCCGACGGGCTCGCGGCCGCGGGACCAGCTTCGTCCGGGTTCCGGGGCCCCATCAGGGCAATGGCGGCCACCCCGAACGCCACCACGGCCAGCACGAAAAGTCCGCCGTACTTGAGCCAGTCCTGCCTGGACCTGAACGCACCGCCAGCCGGCCGGCGTCGCCCGCTAGCCATCGAACCGCGCACTGGTGCTGCTTGCCGGCACCACCACGTGCACGGCGTTGCGCTCGATGGTGAACTCCGCGGGCGTGTCCGTGGCGATCTCGCCGTCGAGGTTCACCGGCATGGGCGGTTCGGTGACCAGCCGGACCCGCCGGGTGGTCAGGTGGTACACCCCGTGGCGCTCCACGAAGCTGCCGTCCTTCAGCAGCCGCGCGATCCGCACGTGCTCGCGGAGCGGCGCTCCGGGGATTGCATAAATGTCGAGGAGGTGGTCATCAATCCCGGCCGTCGGCGAGACCGTGTTGCCGCCGCCGTAGTGCCGGCCGTTGCCCACCGCCACCTGCAGCATATCCTTGAGCTCCAGCGCGTCATGGTCCCCGTCCGGGAACTCGAGCCGGGCGCGGAACGGCCGGTGCCGGGCGTAGGCGCGCACGGCGGCCACGCCGTAGGCCGCCGGCCCGAGGTACCGCTTCAGGCGGGGGCTGAGTGTCTCGGTGACACCTACTGACAGGCCAACGGATGCAACGTTCAGGAAGGGCATGCCATTCGCCCGCCCCAGGTCGATGTCCACCACCTTCCCGCCGGCGAGCGCAGCGCAGGCCCCGGCAAGATCACCCGGTATCTCCAGCGTGCGGGCAAGGTCATTGGCGGTTCCCAGCGGCAGGACACCGAGTACGATTCCGGTCCCGGCGAGCCGGCCGGCGGCGTAGGAGACCGTCCCGTCACCGCCGCCAACAACCACCAGGTCGTGCCCGTCGGCAACCACCCGGTCGAGCATTCCGGGCAGCTCCGCGCCGGACAGCACGTGGTGCACGGAGGAGACGGGGAGGCCGGCCCGCTGCAGTGTGTCCGCTGCCAGCTCCGGCGCCGCCGCCCCCAGCCGCGCCCCGGCGTTTATTACCAGGGCAGCGGAGTTCGCCTCTCGGGCAACCTTCATGAGGAACATCCTAGGCGGGGCGGGCTGGGAAAACGCCGGGCGACCAGGCGGAAGGTACGCCCCGGACAACGGAAGAAGTACGACGGCGGCACGCGGCCGCCGTCGTACGTTCCACTATGGCTAGTGCTCGCGGCGGGTCTCCTGGAGCCTCTTAATGAACCAGCGCGACTGTTCCGGCCCGTAGGGCAGGACCGGGATGGCCTTGGTGGCATCGTCCGGGGTGTCGCGGATGGACTGGCGTGCCTGGCGGACCGCGGTGGTCAGCGTGTGGGCCATGGTCTTGACGAACTGGTCGCTGCACGGCTTCCCGTGCCCGGGGATCAGGAACTCGTAGCGGTGGCGGAGCGCGGAGATGTGGCGGAGCACGTCCGCCCACTCCTCCGGGTACGAATCCTCGAAGGACGGGTGCGCGCCCTGCTCCACCAGATCGCCCACGTAAAGCGTGGTGGGGGTGCCCACCAGCAGGTCACCGTCGGTGTGGCCCCGGCCCAGGTAGAACAGGGTGGCCGCCAGCCCGCCCAGGTCCACCAGCACAGGTTGGTCCCGCACGATGGCGTTGGGGACCACCAGCTCCACGTTCTGTCCTTCGCCGGTGGACATCTCCGGCTCGATTGTCCCCACGAACCGGCGCTGGAGGTCCCCGCGTTCATCGATCTCGCTGGCGCAGTTCTGGTGCGCCCAGAACTCGGTGACGCCGGCTTCCGCGAACACCGCGTTGCCGAAGAAATGGTCGTAATGTGCGTGGGTGTTGACCACCACGAGAGGCAGCTGGGTCTTTTCCCGCACCGCGTCCAGGATTTCCCGCCCCTGCCGGGGGCCGCAGCCGGTATCGATCACCATGGCCCGCTCGGACCCCACCACCAGTCCGGTGTTCAGCAGCGATCCTTCGGTGACCAGCACGTAGTTGTCCGCGCCGACTTCGAGCCATTCCGACATTGTTTCTCCGTACCTCCGGCAAAGCAGTGTGCGTTCGTCTAGGCGTTGATTGTACCCAGCATGCCTTGAAGTTCCCGGGACGCGCACGCATGCCGGTGGCCGGGCATGCCGGAAAAGCCGGGCAGTCCGTGCCTAGTTCCTGGCCCAGATGGCTACCCAGTCGACGTACACATGGCCGCTGGCGTCGGGTGCCGGGCAGCCTGTCAGGCAGGACTCGGTCTGCAGGAGGTAGCGCATCGGCTTGTCCGGGACCATTGACGTGGCGACGCCGATGGAATTGCCGTCAAGAAAGAATTCGATGCGCCCGGGGCTCCACTCGGTGGTTGCCACATGCCAGGACGTAAACGGAACGTTGGGACGGAAGACGTCGGTATCGTGCCCGTCCGGGCCGATGCCGTGCAACGCAGCATAGATGACTTTGGACAGGTCCCCTTCCGGGAAATCGATCTCCCCGTCCTGCGGCCACTGCTTACTGACGGGCCAGAGCAGCCAGGCCACCTTGAAGCCCGGCAGGGAATCTGCCTTGAAACGCACGGAGTAGCGCCCGTAGAGCTGGCTGTTGTACGGCGGCTGGGTAGTGCCGGCGAATCTCGGGGACGGTGCAGCCCCCATGGAGACTCCGTTTTCCGAGTGCAGGTACATATCCAGGACGCCGTCATGGACGCTCAAAACCTTGGATGGAAAATAGCCGGACGTTCTGGCGCCCTTTTCCTGGCCCTTGGCATGGGTGTCTGGCGTGCCGTCCGTGTAGGTCACGCTCCATCTCGACCCGTAGATGCCGGGAAAACCGCCAAGGGGTACGTCCCCGTCCGTGAAATCCTCCACAAAGACCTGCCTCCAGCCGGGCAGGTCTCCCACCGGCACGGCCTCAAGGGAGGGTGGGGACTCGGTACTGGCAGCCGGCCCGGACCCGCCGTCCTTGGTGGGTTCCGGGGATGCGGTTTCCGCAATGGGTTCCGGAGAGCCGGCCTCGGCAATTGGCTGCGGCGGCCCAGGATCAGCAGTTGGCTGCGGGGAAGAAGCACCCGTAGGGGGCTGCGCCGAGGCAGTCGCCTGGGCCGCTGGCTCTCCGCCTTTCCCTTCTGCAGGCTGGGGCCCCGGGGAATTTGCTGCAACGCTGAGCGAGCCGATTATGAGCGCCAGGAATATTGTCGTCAGGACGGCTCCGACGGTCCGCACAGGCTCCTTGATCGACTCCCCGGGTGAATTGCGGGGGCTGTTTGCCATGTGTCCTCCCAGCGTGGTCCGCAGGGGGAACTCCGGGCAGGAACGGAGCGCCCGGTTCACCCCCTTCAGTTCAGCCTAGGAGCGACGCCGCAGCCCGTCACGAGTACCGAGTACTCATATTTAGGATTCAACTCTCGCCCGGGTACCTGTTTAGGTAGCTGCCAGCGGAATGCCGTTGGCCCCGGAACCGGCCTTGCCGTGGCTCCAGTAGCCGCGGAACTCGGACGTCCGTGCATCGAGCCCGGCGCCAGCAAGGCAGCGGCGGAGGTTCCTCACGGTTCCCGCCTCAGCGCCCACCCATGCGTAGGTGCCCCGCAGGATGCTGTTGCCAGCGACGGCGTGCCCGACCGTCTGCTCCAGGCGCCGGCCGTGGGGGACGGCGCCGCCGTCGCGGTTCAGCCAGATGATCCTGACGCGGCTTCGGGTAGTGATTGGCTGGACGTCTGTTGCATCAGGGACTTCCAGGTAGGCGTTTCCGGAGAGGTGCGCGGGAAGGGCCTCAAGGATCGAGCTGATGGCCGGGACGGCGGTTTCGTCGCCGGCGAGCAGGACGTGCCCGGCATCGCCCGGCTTCCAGTTGATGCCGGCCTCCGGGAGGGGCGTGGCGGCAGTGACCGCTGAGGCGTCGGGTCCAACGAACCATGCCGGCTGCCCGGGCACGGCGTTCCGCGCCCAGTCCGAACCTGGCCCGGCGTGGGCGCCGGGGCCGTCATGGAGCACAAAGTCGATGTCGATGCGCGGCCCGGCGGGAGCCTGGCGGAGGGCACGGACGGTGTAGCTGCGGATGAAACCCCGGCCCGGCTGCTCCTGCCGGAGCCAGGTTTGGTACCAGCCCGCCTGCAGGGTGCCGTCGGGGGCACCGGGGGTTGTGAGGGGGTGCCCGGGGTTGGGCAGGATCAATTTGACGCGGAGGTCCAGGGTGGGCCCCGGCACCCCGAAAGCCCGCAGCGACGGGCCGGCCAGTGTGATGCGGCGGAAGTGCGGGCCCAGGTCCCGCACCTCCGCCACCACTGCCTCGAATACCCGGACAGGGTGCCGGGAAACCGGTGTTGAAGCAGCCGTTCGCAGCATTATGGCAGCTGCGGGTCCACGCCGTAGTGCTTGGCCAGGTCGGTGATCACCGCGTGGGCGCCCTGGATGCTGACCGAGGCCAGGAACGTGGCGTCGTCCACGTCGATGACTTCGCCCTGGAGCCGCTGCCACAGCGGGTTGGACGTGAAGGCCTCCCGCTGGGCGCGGGCCTTGTCACCTTCGGCTCCAGCCGGCGTGAACGCGCTGACCATGACCAGGCCGGCGTCGCCCTGCAGGATCTGCTCCGCGGACAGCGGCACGAAGATTTCCTTCTCGCTGTCCGGCTGGTCCTTGGGCCGCGGGATGTTCATGTCGGCCATGATCTCGCCGATGAACGATTTGGAGGAGTACAGGCGGGCGGTGTCGCCGCCGGTAAACCGGACCAGGGAGTAGGTGGCGTCCGGTTTCTTGGCCAGGATCTCAGCGCCAACCTTTGCGGCACGGTCCTCATAGGCCTTGACCAGCTCTTCCGCCTTTGCCTTCTTGCCCAGGGCCTCGCCGAGGAAGACCACGTTTTCCTTCCACGTGGGTCCGGTGCTCACGGAGAAAATGGTGGGCGCGATCTTGGACAGCTGCGTGTACAGGGCCTCATGGCGGACCTTGGCGGAAACGATCAGGTCCGGCTGCAGTTCGAGGATCTTCTCCAGGTTGGGTTCGGCCAGGGTCCCCACGTTCACCGAGTCCTTGGTGGCCTCGGCGACGTCGCCGAGGTAAGGGGCGAAGGGAGCGGTGGGGTCCTGCCTGTACTGCACGTAGCCCACCAGGTCAGCCTCGAGCAGGAGGGCTGCGTCGATGTAGCTCGGGTCCAGCGCAACGACGCGCTTGGGGGCGGATTCGATGGTGGTGGAGCCCATGGTGTGGTCCATGGTCAGCGGGAAGCCGGCCGCTTCCGCGGCGGTGGAGGTGGTGCTGCTGGTGCTGGCTGCCGGGGAGGCGCAGGCGGCGGTGGCCAGGAGCATCATGCCTGCGGCGGCAGCGGTGAGCTGGCGGGTGATGCGAATTTTCACGGGGATGCCTTCGAAAGATTACGGGGGATGCGAGGCGTTAGGTAAGGCTTACCTGTGCCTGCCGTAGACTGTAGCAGGACTTCGGGGATTAGCTCACAAACCCGTGACGTAATAGAAAGCCGCATGTGAAGACGCTTAATGCTGGACCAGTGCCGGGTCCGTTCGTAGCCCGGACGGCGCATCCCTCCCCTGGTCCCGCAGGCGTCCCCGGCAGGAAGGCGCCCCGAAACCGGACGGCGTGGCTTTTGGCTTCGGCCCTCGCCTTGTTCGCGGCCTGTGTACTCAGCCTGTGCATCGGCGGCCAGCCCTCGTCGCTGCAGGAGGTGTGGCACGCGGTCTTCACCCCCGCCGGGGACGTGATGGACGTGACCATCCGTGAACTGCGGTGGCCCCGGACG
This sequence comes from Arthrobacter sp. PGP41, assembly GCF_002953935.1. Taxonomy (NCBI): domain Bacteria; kingdom Bacillati; phylum Actinomycetota; class Actinomycetes; order Micrococcales; family Micrococcaceae; genus Arthrobacter; species Arthrobacter sp. PGP41. The sequence continues at coordinate 3,315,914 of NZ_CP026514.1, forward strand.
GTGCTGGGCGTCTGCGCCGGGATCTGCCTGGGCCTGGCCGGGACCCTGGTGCAGGGACACACCCGTAATCCGGTAGCGGACCCCGGCCTGCTCGGCATCAACCAGGGCGCGGCATTGGCCATCGTTGCGGCGACGGCGGTGGCCGGCGACCTCCCCGCCCTCACCCAGGCGGTGCTGGCCTTCGCCGGAGCGCTGGCGGCGAGTGTCCTGGTGTTCATGATCGGTTCGGCGGCCCGCTACGGCGCCACCCCGGTCACCCTGGTCCTGGCCGGCGCTGCTGTCACGGCCCTGTGTTCCGGGCTGGTGGCGGGAATCGTCCTGCTCAACGACCAGGCCCTGGACACCCTGCGGTTCTGGCAGGTGGGATCCCTGGCGGGGCGATCAGGCGCCCTTGACCTGGTCTGGCCGTTTATCGTTGCCGGGGTGGCGCTTGCCCTGGCGAATATCCGCGCCCTGAACGCCCTCGCCCTGGGATCAGACACCGCCGTTTCCCTAGGCATCTCCGTGCTGCGCGCCCGTGCTGTGGGCATTGGCGCCGTCACCCTGCTGGCCGGAACTGCCGTCACGCTGGCCGGACCCATCGCCTTCGCGGGGCTGCTGGTCCCCCACCTCACCCGTGCCATCACGGGCCCGGACTACCGGTGGCTCGTTCCGTTGTCCCTCTTCACCGGGGCAACCATGGTGCTGCTCGCGGACACCGCCGGCAGGCTCATCGCCCGCCCCGGGGAACTGTCCGTTGCCGTGGTCCTGGCCGTGGTGGGCGCCCCGTTCTTCGTATGCCTGGCCCGGCGCCGGAGGCTGGCAACGCTATGACCGTCCTGCAGGAAACACAGCTCCGAAGGCCTGGCGCGGGCGCCACAAGCATCAGGGCGCTCCGCGCCGGGCCGGTATCGGTCCGCCTCAACGTCCGCGCCATGGTTGTTGCCGGGCTGCTCGTCCTTGGCACCGTGGCCGCCATGGCGCTGCATGTCGCCTTCGGCGGCACCCCCATCGCATACCCGGATGTCCTCCGGGCCCTGCTCGGCGATGACTCCAATCCCCGGATCCACCTCGCGGTGACGGAGTTCCGCGCACCCCGCATGGTTGCCGCCGTCGTCGTCGGTGCCTGCCTCGCCGCGGCAGGCGCCATCACCCAAACCGTGGCACGCAACCCGCTGGCCAGCCCGGACCTGCTGGGCGTGACGGCAGGGGCATCCCTGGGCGCCGTCAGCGTGCTGGTGATCGCCGGCGGCGGGCATGCCGGGCTCAGCGGTGCGGCGGCAACTGTAGGCATGCCGGCGGCGGCGTTCGGCGCCGGCATCCTCAGCGGCCTCGCCGTGTACGTGCTCTCCTACCGGCGGGGCCTGGACAGCTACCGCCTGGTGCTGGCCGGGCTTGGAATTTCCGGCCTGGCGGCAAGCCTCACCACCTGGATCCTGACGCTGGGCGACGTGACAAGTGCCGCCCAGGCCCTCACCTGGATGATGGGTTCCCTGAACGGGAAGGAATGGGAGACCGTGCAGCCCTTGGCGCTTAGCGCGGCCGTGCTGCTCGTGGCGGCCATGGCCAGCGGCAGGTGGCTGCTGCTGACCAGCCTGGGTGAGGACACCGCCGTCGGGCTCGGCGCCCGCATCGGCACCGTGCGGCTGGTTGTCCTCACCATCGCCGTCCTGCTCGCTTCGGTGGCCACGGTGGCAGCCGGGCCGGTGGCATTCGTTGCGCTGGCCAGCCCCCGCATTGCCCGCGCCCTGGCCTCCACAGTGGTTCCCCCTATTGGTGTCTCCGCCCTGGTGGGCGCCATCTTCGTGCTCGCGGCGGACACACTGTCAGCGAACGTCCTTGCTGCTCCCCTGCCCGTGGGCGTGGCTACGGCCGTCGTGGGCGCGCCCTTCCTGATCCACCTGATCCTCAAGTACCAGCGGAGGCTGAGTTGAACACGTCCACAGACCGGCAGGAGGGCCTCCGCGCCAGCGGACTCAGCCTCGGCTACGAGGGTGCCAACATCATCAGCAACCTCTCGCTCGAGATCCCCAACGCGCAGGTCACCTCGATCATCGGCCCCAACGGCTGCGGCAAGTCCACCCTGCTGAGGGGGCTGGGCAGGCTCCTGGCGCCGCGGGCCGGCGAGGTGTTCCTCGACGGCGCCCCGCTGAGGAAGCATTCCACCCGCCATATTGCCACCCGGATCAGCCTGCTGCCGCAGACGCCCACGGCGCCGTCGGGACTCACGGTGGCGGACCTCGTGTCCCGGGGCAGGCACCCCCGGCAGAAGTGGTACCAGCAGTTTTCCGTGTCCGATGAGTCAGTGGTGGAGGCGGCCCTGGCTGCCACCGACATCCTGGAACTGGCCGATACACCGCTGGACGACCTCTCCGGCGGCCAGCGGCAGCGCGCCTGGATCTCCATGACGCTGGCGCAGGAAACGGGGATCCTGCTCCTGGATGAACCCACCACCTACCTGGACCTGGCGCACCAGGTGGACGTGCTGGAACTTGTCCGCAGGCTGAACCGGCAGCACCGGCGCACAGTGGTGATGGTCCTGCACGACATCTCGCTCGCGGCCCGGTACTCGGACCACATCATTGCCATGAAGGACGGTGCCATCATGGCGCAAGGCACCCCCGCGGAGGTCGTCACGCCCGCCCGCTTGCTGGAGGTGTTCGGCCTGGACGCGCACGTGGTGCATGAACCCACGGAAGGCCGCCCGCATGTCATCCCCCTCGGGACCACCGGGGCCGCTGGGACCGTTTCAGTCTTGAGGAATTCTTGACGCAATGCCTGCCTGTTCTTGAGCTGCCGGGTCCAAAGTGTTGAAAACAGACTGGGGCCGATGGCGGAGGCGGCGGATCAGCGTCGATTCGCAAGGAAGCCGTCGGCCCCGGCGCCGCCTTGGTGGCCGTCCCGGGCGGACTGGCGTGCCGGGCGGGCCGCTGTGGCCAGGGTGTTGTGTTGTGCAGACGTAAAGACACCTACAACGGCAGCGGACACCGCCGTTATAGGTATCTCTCACATCTAAGACTCTTTTCTACTTGATGGCCTCGCAAACATCCACGGCGGTACCCGAGGTAGCGTCAACAGACAACACCTTGAAGGTGTCGAACGACTCCAGGGTGAGAACTAGCGTTCCCGTGTATTGGGTTATCCCGGCACCAGGGGCATCGTTCCCGAAGTAAACAAATCCGTTGTGGCCGGTGTAGGTCGCCGTGACCGTTCCGTCCGGGTTCACCTCGTACTTAGCCACTGATCCGGAGGTGTTGACTGAATAGGTGTTGCCGTTTGTGTCGTTGGTATACGTCAACAGCACACCCTTCCCCGCGAAGAAAATGCGCCCGTCGCGAAGTACTATCTGCGTGATTTTCCCGCCGGTGCCCGTGACTGTGACGTCGAAGGAACACCCTTGTTTTTTCTTCGCGTCCAAGTTGAATGAGAAATTCTGCACCTCGGGAGGACGGCTGACTGCTGCGCCCGCGGAGGGGGCTATGAAAAGCACCGCAAGAATCCCGGCAAGCGGCACAAGCCAACGATGGGATTTTCCAAACATAAGAGCCTCCAAATTAAACTGCGAGGGGCATAACTCTCCCGCAGTGGGGCAAAAAATTGCAGATAATATCGGGCAAGCCCTGACAGCGATGTCGCGACCGCGCAGCGTAGGCCGTTGTCATATTCTTGGCCGGAAAAGCGTCGACCCTTCCAAGTTGAGCGTCCGAAGGGGTTGCTATGAGCATGTCGACAACGCGTAAATGAGTCAATGAACTAGCCTCCCCATATTTGGAATGCGGATAGCCGGCTCTCCGTTTTCGCACGCGATCCCCAGAGCAGTTTTGGACTGCATCGCAGATCCAGGAACTCAACATGCAACGGCCACTTGGGGTAGTCCCCGCCGCGTGTCGCGCTTTGTGACACACCTGGGCGTTAGCTAGCGTGGCCCTACTGCATTGGGGCTGGGGCCTGGGCACGACGAACCGTAGATAAGGATGCCCCATGAAGTGCAAAGCTGCCCAGACCAATATCCGCCTCGCCCCCTCTCTCCTGGTTCTGATGCTGGCGACGGCGTGCGTGCCCTCGCCGGCACCTCCACAGGGCGCGCCCCCTTCCACGCCGCCTGCCGCGACTCCCTCGGTAACAGCAACGGCGACCATGACGCCAACGCCAACCGGAACGCCAGCGCCGAAGACCTGGGCCGAGACTTTCCAACTGGTCAACTCCGGAGTGGCCGAACTCGCCGTCACCCTGTGCGACGGCGGCGGCGCGGGTACCGGATTCCTTGTGGCGGACGACCTGATCATGACGGCGGCCCACGTGGCCAAGAACGAAGTGGCCATCAACGTCTCCGTCAACGGCCAGTACACGTCCGCCCGGGTCCTGGGGATCAATGACACGCAGGACCTGGCCCTGTTGAAAACCGCAAAAGCACTCTCCGGCCATCAGTTCGGCTTCGCCCCGGCCGTTCCGGCCCAAGGAGTTGAAGTCGCTGCCCTGGGGTTCCCCCTGGACAGCGGCCTGACCTTTACGTCGGGAAGGGTGAGCGCGCTGAACCAGGAGGTGAACAGCGATGCAGGGACACTGCGCGGGCTGATACAAACGGACACCGCCATCAACCCCGGCAACAGCGGCGGCCCGCTGGTTCTAATGGACGGCAAGGTGGTGGGAGTGGTGAGCGCGAAACGCGCGTGGGTGCTGGGCACTAGAAGCGCGGACGACTTCGGCGCGGAGGGTGTGGGGTACGCCGTGCAGGCGCCGATGGCCGCGGCCTCGGCAGCGGACTGGGGCCAGCGGAGCACTCCGCTTCCGCCGACCAGCTGCAGCAACGAGGCGGAAACGACCAGCAGCAACATCATCACAACAAACAATTCGGACCACGAGCAGGCGTCCGGGGTCATTCAGAGCCTGCTCAGGCATGGCCAGGGAATCAACCGCGCCGCGTACGAAGCCGCTTTCGCTGTCTTGACGCCGGAGCTGCAAGCGGAGGTTCAAGGGTTCGAGACGTGGAAGGCGGGCCTGAGGACCTCATTCTGGCGCGCGCTGACCATCAACTCAATTACAGGGTCCGGGGCCCAGCTCACGGTGGACGCCGTCCTGCGCACCGAGCAGGCATCGGCGGACGGACGGGACGGCCAAACCTGCTCAGACTGGACTATTCAGTACCGGATGTCCTGGGACGGGGCCATCTGGCGCATCGCCGGCGCTGACGATCCCAGCGGACCGCCCCGGGCCTGCTGACCAGACGCCGGGGTAAGGCGAACGACGGCGGCGCGCGGCCGCCGTCGTACGTCCCCTATCCAAAGGGTCAGTTCCGGCATCCAGTGAGAGACGGTTTGGTAAAACCCACATCAAGTGAGAGATGGTTGGGATTAAACCGACATTAAGTGAGAGAGCGTCGGGGGGTGGGTTAGATGTCGGCGAGGAGGGTGGTCGGGTTTTCGATCGCGTCGGCCACGAAGCGGAGGAAGCCGGCTGCCGTGCCGCCGTCGCAGACGCGGTGGTCGAAGGTGAGCGTCAGCTCGGTGACCTTGCGGACCGCGAGCTCGCCGTCCACCACCCACGGCTTGTCGATGATCCGGCCCACGCCCAGGATGGCCACCTCGGGGTGGTTGATGATCGCCGCGGAGCCGTCCACGCCGAACACGCCGTAGTTGTTGAGCGTGAAGGTGCCGCTGCCGAGCTCCGTGGGGGTCGCCTTGCCCTGTCGTGCGACGTCGGTGAGCCGGCGGATCTCGGCGTCCAGTTCGCGTGCGGTCAGCTTCTCGGCTGCCCGGACGGACGGGACCACCAGGCCGCGGTCGGTCTGGGCGGCGATGCCGAGGTTGACGCCGTCGAACGAGACGATCTCCTGGGACCCATCGGACGCGGTCTCGATCCGGGTGTTGAGCTCCGGATACTTTTTTAGCCCAGCTGTGACAAATCGTGCGATGAAGGCGAGCAGGCCCGGCACCTGGGACCCGCCGGCCTTGAGCCCTTCGCGAAGCTCCAGCAGGCCAGTGGCGTCCACGTCCACCCAGACTGTCGCCTCGGGGATCTCCGAACGGCTGCGCGCCATGTTCGCGGCGACGGCCTTGCGAACCCCTTTGACCGGCGTGCGGGAAGCGATGGGCAGCCCGGTCCGGGCGTCGACGCCCTCCGGAGCGCCCGCGGTTTCGACAGGCTGAGTCGCGGCAGGCCTGGTTTCAACGGGCCTGGTTTGGGCAGGCTCAGCCACCGGGGCATGGATGGCCTTTTCCACATCGCGGCGCATGATCAGCCCGCCCTCGCCGGAGCCGGGGAGCTCGCCGAGGTCCACGCCGTGCTCCCGGGCCATGCGCCGGACCAGCGGCGAAATCACGGCACCGAGCCTGCCGGGGACCCGCGTGCGCAGCAGGGAGAGATCGTCCTCGGCAGGCTTGGCATCGGCAGGCTCAGCCACCGCGACGGATGACTTGGGCGCGCGGGTCCGCCGGGCTACGCCGTGGCCGCCCGGAGTGCCATAACCGATCAAGACGTTTCCCGAACCGGCCCGCTCCTCCTCACGGTAAGTTTCAGCAGCAGTCGACGCGGATGATGCCGCCCCGGGAGTGGCATCGGGCCTGTCGGAGCCGGATGACATGCTGCTTGCAGCAATGTCGTCCGGCGAAGGGGCGGAGACGGGCATCACCGAGATCAGCGGCTTCCCCACGTCCAGGGTCTCGCCCGGCTGCCCGTGCAGTTCGGCCACAATCCCGGCGTACGGGGAGGGCACTTCAACGGTGGACTTCGCGGTCTCCACCTCGGCAATGGGCTGGTCAACAGAGATCTCGTCGCCAACGGCAACGTGCCAGGACACCAGCTCGGCCTCGGTGAGGCCCTCGCCCAGGTCCGGCAACAAAAACACACGCGTTTCACTCATGGTCAGTTCTCCCACTGAAGGTCGTCGACGGCGTCGAGGATGCGGTCCACGCCGGGCAGGTAGTACTTCTCAAGCTTGGGCGCCGGGTACGGGATGTCGAACCCGGTCACGCGGCGGATGGGGGCGGCCAGGTGGTGGAAGCAGCGCTCCTGCACCCGGGCCACGATCTCCGAGGACACGGACGCGAATCCGTGGGCTTCGGCAATCACCACGGCCCGGCCGGTCTTCCGCACCGACGCGCTGACCGTCTCGTCGTCGAACGGCACAATGGTCCGCACGTCGATGACTTCCAGCGAACGCCCTTCCAGCGCTGCCGCTTCGGCGGCGGCGAGCGCGGTGGGGACGGACGGCCCGTAGGCGATCAGCGTTGCGTCCGTGCCGGGACGGGCGACGGCGGCGCGGCCCTCGGTGGTGCGTCCCGCCGTCGTGCCTTCCGAGTGAAGGCGACGCAACTCGTCCAGGTCCACCAGGTCCTTGGACCAGTAGAGCTTCTTGGGCTCCATGAACATCACGGGATCGTCCGAGTCGATGGCCTCGCGGAGCATCCGGTACCCGTCCGCCACGGTGGCCGGGGTGAACACCTTCAGGCCGGCGGTGTGGGCGTAGTAGGACTCGGAGGAGTCGCAGTGGTGCTCCACTCCCCCGATGCCGCCGCCGTAGGGAACCCGGATTACCATGGGCAGCTTCACGGCACCCTTGGTGCGGTTGTGCATTTTGGCCACGTGGCTGACGATCTGCTCGAACGCCGGGTAGGCGAACGCGTCGAACTGCATCTCGATCACCGGGCGCATCCCGTTGATGGCCATGCCCACGGCCATGCCCACGATGCCGGACTCGGCCAGCGGGGTGTCGAAGCAGCGCTGCTCCCCGAACGTGGCGGTGAGGCCGTCGGTGATGCGGAAGACCCCGCCGAGCATGCCCACGTCCTCGCCGAAAACCAGGACGGACGGGTCTGCGTGCATGGCGTCGGCCAAAGCAGTGTTCAACGCCTTGGCCATGGTGACCGGCTGCGGGCCGGCGGCTTCCGCGCTGGCTGCGGCGGAGGCGGCTGCCCGTGCGGTGGCAGCAGAAACGTTGCCGTTGGCCTCGGACGAGGTGGTGATGGTGGGGCTCACTTGCCGGCCTCCTGTGCTGCTGAATCCTGAGATGCGGGGTTCTGGGATGATGCTGCGTCGCGGGCGAGCTCGTCGGCGAGCAGGGCGGACTGTTCCTTCAGCTGGGGCGTGGTCGTTTCGAAGACGTGGCGGAAAAGCTCCTGCGGATCCACGGGGACGTCCTCGCTGAGGCCTTCACGCAACTGCGTGGCCACGGCTTCGGCGTGCCCGGAGATCCGCGCCTCCACGGAGGAGTCCAGCAGGCCGCGGTCCGTCAGGTAGGTGCGCATCCGGTTCACGGGATCCTTGGCCCGCCACTCCGCAACCTCGCTGCTTTCGCGGTAGCGGGTGTCGTCGTCGGCGTTGGTGTGGGCCTGCATGCGGTAGGTGTTGGCTTCCACCAGCAGTGGGCCGGAGCCTTCGCGGGCGAGTTTCACGGCGCGGTCCAGGACGGCGAGCAGCGCGACGACGTCGTTCCCGTCCACGCGTTCGCCGGCCATGCCGTAGCCCACGGCCTTGTGCGCGAGCGACGGCGCCACGGACTGGTGCGCCAGCGGCACCGAGATCGCGTACTTGTTGTTCTGGATGAAGAAGACGACGGGCAGGTGGAAGACGGCGGCGAAGTTCAGGGCCTCGTGGAAGTCGCCTTCGCTGGTGGCGCCGTCGCCGCACATAGCCAGCACCACGGTGTCCTCGCCGCGGAGCTTGGCGGCGTGGGCCACGCCCACGGCGTGCAGCAGCTGGGTGGTCAGCGGGGTGCACTGGATGCCCACCTTGTGCTGGAGGGGGTTGAACCCGCTGTGCCAGTCGCCGCGGAAGATGGTCATCACCTGCACGGGGTCCACGCCGCGGGTCATCACGGCCACGGCGTCGCGGTAGGTGGGGAACATCCAGTCGCCGTCGGAGAGGCAGAGGGCTGCCGCCACCTGGCAGGCTTCCTGTCCGTGGCTGGACGGGTACACGGCCATGCGGCCCTGCCGGACCAGTGCGGAGTTCTGGTCATTGACGCGGCGGCCGACGACGAGCTGCTCGTACGCTGCCAGCAGTTCGTCATCGCCGGGCAGGGGGTATTCGTGGCCGGGTTCGGTGCCCTGCTCACTGTCCGGCAGGAGCCGGCCGTCCGGGTCCACCATCTGGATCTGGTGCCGGGCCGGAAGCATGTAGTCCTCGGCACTGATGCCGAACTTCTTGGCCGTTTCCGAGAGGTCATTCCCGGCGGGGGCCTTGCTGTGGTCCGCGGTGGTTTGGTCCGCCGCGGTGTGGTCTGCGGAGATCGTCATTGTTCCGTCCTTCTGTTGCCACTATTCCTTCCCAGTATCCGCCCGGGACAGGTTTCGTATCCAGTACCTCGCAGAATCGTGGAGAAGCTGCGCGATTCCGCCTGTGGCGGGAGACGAATTGCAAGTGTGAGCTGGATTACTGACTGGGTGCGTGGACGAATTGGCGGCCAAGCATGCCAGGGTTCGATGAGCACGCCCCATCCCGGGAGCTCCGCGGGTGCCGGCACCCCCTGCCGAAAGTCCCTTGACCTCTCCTTCATGCAGGACCACACTCGGAAGGTGCACAGGGCGCGGAGGGGACAGCGCAGCCCCTTCCGCCCCGGAACCGCTGTGGGCAAAGCGGCATTTCACACACAGGGGAATTACAAAGAGTGGGGGCAGCTGTAATGGACATTGAGAAGTTGTGGGACCGGCTTGAGCCGGAAACGCGGCAGTGGCTGCTGGATAATCCCGGGTGCAGGATCCTTCCCCGGGCCGTGGTGGCCGCAATCACCAAAGCCACGGGAGCTCAGCTGGAACAGGACAGGCACGGTGAAACTGTCCTCTCCCCCAGCGACTGCGATTTCATCCGCACCGCAGCGCACCTGCAGGATGCTCATAGCCACAAGTCTCCGTAGCCGGGCCCTTGGCTGGGTTTTCGCATCCGGCATCCCACTAACTGCAACGATCCTGCCCGATTCTGCCTACACTGGAAGACGAATTGCAGTGTGAGCCGGATTACTGACGGGGGCCGTGGGCAAAGTGGCAGCCAAGGATGCCGGGACGGAACCCGTCCCGCTGGATGAGATCGACCGCAGGATCATCGCCGAGTTGACCCGGGACGGCCGGATGTCCGTCACGCAGGTGGCGGAGAACGTCCATATCTCCCGCGCGCACGCCTACACGCGGATCGGCCGGCTCACCAGCGAGGGGGTGCTGTCCAGGTTCACGGCGCTCGTGGACCCCATCAAGGCGGGGCTCCGCTCATCCGCCTACGTGACCCTGAAGCTGAAGCAGGACGCCTGGCGCGAGCTGCGCGACCAGCTCGCCGTGATCCCCGAGGTGCACCACGTGGCCCTGGTGGGCGGCGACTTCGACGTGATCCTCCTGGTCCGCGCGGTGGACAACATCGACCTGCGGCGGGTCATCTTCGACCAGCTGCAGTCCATGCCCGGGGTGCTGGATACCCAGACATTTTTGGTGTTTGAGGATCTGGACACGCGGTAGCCACAGATGCTGACGTATCTATGCCCTCTGGCGGAGATAGTCGATTTCGAGTTCAGTGACCGTGGCCCTGCCATGGAGTGAAATCTGGCCCAAGACCGAACATCCGCGGCTCAGGTCGCCTTTGCGCACGGCCCGCTCCAATGCCTGGGCCAGGCCTGCCAGACGACGGGCGCCCACCATCGCGGAAGACACCCTCAGGCTGATGACAGCATCAAGGGCCGCGTCACAATCCTCATCAGCAAGTGATACAGCCAGCCGGCGCTCCCGCTGATCCCACAACGCCGCATAGTCCTTCACAAAATTCGTTGCCAGATCGGCTCGCCCCAGCTGGTCTTCCAGATCCTGCAGGACTCCCGTGTCCACTAAGGGCAGGTTCTGACCGTCGCCCGTCCCGTCGGGCCCCGGCGCGGGAACGCCACGCCCGTCCGGTTCGTCGCCGCCGGACGGCACTGCTGGTTGAGCTGAAATGACCATGCCTTAAGGCTAAGTCCCGTGGAGCCCCAAAGACCCGTTCTTCGGAGTATCCTGCGCAAACCTTAGTGCTGCCTTGAGCGCACAGACGCAATAGTCGGCGCACCGGAACCCTACGGATCCACCGAGGCCGCTGCCACTGGCTGTATGACCCAGGAGGACCAGTTCAGCGGGTGCACCGACGGCCGGCCAAGCAAATAGCCCTGGCCGGACGTCAGGCCAGCGTCAATGACCGCTGCCAGCTCGGCCTCAGTTTCAATTCCTTCACCAGCCAGGACCGCCCCGACCTCGCGGGCAAGCCCTATCACGGCGGGCTCATCGTGGTCGCGGCCCGCCACGATTCCGTCAATAAACGTACGGTCTAGCTTGATGATGTCCGGCCGAAGGCTAAGAATCCGATCGGCAGGCATGAAGCCCGGACCGGAGCCATCCACCGCTACCCGCAGGCCCTGTTGACGTAGCGGTTCCATCGACTGGATGACGCTGTCCCACCGCGCGTCGTCTGCCCGGCCCCGTAGTTCAATGACGATCTTGTCCATCGCCAAGCCGGAGTCCTGGAGCACGTCTCGAACCCGGGCTTCCGTGCAGGCTGCGGGGCTAAGGTTGAATGCGACAAAAAGATGGGAAGGGACCGTTCGCGCCGCGGACACGGCGCACAAGAGCGCCGCCAACTCCAATTCGGTGCCGAGGCCTACGGCTTCGGCTTCCCTGAACCAGGTTTCGGCGTCGGCTCCGTCACTGGTGACGAAGCGCGTGAGCGCTTCAAACCCCGCGGTTCTTCCTTCCGGCAGCTCGTGTATCGGCTGGAACGCCGTGAGCAATAGCCTGCTACCCAGGACCGATTTGATCCTCTTGGTCATTCCGGCACTGCGTGATCGCGGCGCGTCCAGGAGACCCGCAGGCGTAGCCCGCGAGTCGGGCCCACTGGGTGCGGGAAGAGTATGCTGCCCGGCGTCCGGCTTGCGCGTCCCGATCAGATGTTCCAGAAACGCTCGTTCAGGATTGTCCGGATGGGCAGCCAGTCGGTCCTGGAGCTGCTGCCTGGCCCATGTCCCGCCGGGAGCGGGATCAGACAACACGTCATTGATCAGCTCCAGCACCTGCCCGCGCAGAGTGGTGTCTTCCGCCGTCGAAGGCGGCACTGCGGGTCCCCCCGGACCCGGCATGTCCTCTGCACCGATGCCTGCTGGAAACGAAGGCTCGTCCCTTGACATTGGCTATTCCTTTTTGTCCCCAGGCACCGGCTGAGCCCGGCACCGGGTCTTGGCCGCATCACTGACTCATCACAGCGTGCAACCTCCACCTGAACAAAGAGTACAACCGACCCGACCGTAAATGCGCTGTCATTGGGGCAAGAAGTTCAGTCAGTGCTAAACGCGGGCTCGGAACTGCGGCAAAGTTCTTTCTAGATCGCCGATTCCGGGATCCCATCCACGGCGATCTCATTGAGCTTGATCCACATGGCCCTCATGAAGCCTTCGCTGTTCCTGCGGACCACTGCGCACCGCACCCCTCGTCCATCCCATCGCTCCACCAGCACGTCGCCACGAAGGTCGCGGGTGACGAACACATCGTCCGCCACCCACGCCGCGCCCTCCTTGAAGCCAAACATTGCCACCGGCATAGAAACCCACGGACGGCGATCTGCCCGCCTGTCGTCCTCGTATCCACCCATGGGCCGAAATTAGCCCTGCATCCTGGCCGGGGCACCAGTAGCCGGTACCTGAGTTTCACCCGCCGAGTACCTGTAGCACCTATCTCCCTACTTGCCTGCGCGTCCTGCCAAAGCCGGTCAATGCGGAGGGCACTGAGAGGAATCGTTCTACCGGTACCCGTCCACGATTGCAGCGGCGATCTCCTTGTAGGCGCGCCTGGTCTCGGGTTTGAGGACATCGAGGGTGACGAGGTCGCCGTCAGCCACGCCACGGTCGTGCGGAACCGCGATGAGCTCGCGGCAGATCCCGGCCAGGTGTTCTTCGATGGCGTCCTTGTCCACCCGGGAGGAGACCTCGTCCTTGTCCGTAATAACGACGACGGCGTTCCGGGCCAGCTCCTCGTAGCCGTGGCTGGCCAGCCAGTGCAGGGTGCTGCGGGCACGTTTGGCACCGCTCACTGCATAGCCTGCGGCAATCACCAGATTGTCCGCAGACTGCAGGATCCCGCTCATGGCGTTGTGCGTCACACCCGTGCCGCAGTCGGTCAGCGCCACGGAGTAATAGCTGGAAATGAGTTTGCGGATCCGCAGGTACTCAGCCGCCGTGAGTGAATCCGAGACCTCCGGGTCCTGCTCCCCCGCGATCAGGTGCAGCCGGCCGGCGTGGTGCATGTACCGGGCCAGGGCTGTCAGCGAGTCGATGGAGTCGATGTTCTTCAGGAGGTCTGTAATGGTCCGCGGGCTGGACTGCTGGTAAATGCCCTCGCCAAGTGCCCGTTCCACCAGGTCACCGGAGTCGGGGTTCGCATCGATGGCGCAGGGGGCGTCCCCGCGGAATTCAGCCAGCGTCAGGCCCACGCCCACGGTAGTGGAGGTCTTGCCGATGCCGCCCTTGAGGCTGAGCACAGCGGTGTTGTAGCTGCCCTGCAGCTGTCGCGAGATCCGGCGCGCCAGCTCATCCTCCTGGCGCTGCCTGGCGCTCGGGCCCAGGTTCCAGGCACCGCCGGTCACGCTGTAGATGGCTCCGCGGAGGCCGCCCACGGGCCGCGGCTTCTGCTCCTTCACGAACAGCCCGGGCGAGCTGATGAAATCAGGCATGGGGCTCTCAGCAATGCTGTCCGCAACGGTAGGCCGGACGCGGCGGAAGGCGGGAGCTTCAGCAGGGGCGGCCGACGGCGGCGGTGCGCCTTCCCCGGCAGCTGCACCAGGGTCGGAGGTGAGGGTGTCCTGCACGGCCGTCGGGGCGGCTGCAGGTGGCCGGGTGGGAGGCGGGACGGCAGAGGCTGGCTGCGCGGCATCGGCGGCCGCGGCAGCTTCTGCCCACGAGGTCCGGCGTGTCAGCGGCCCTCCGGCTTCAGGCGGGCTGGAAGGGGCGGGCGGTACGGCTGGCATGGTTCCTGTCCGGACATCCGCCGGCTCGCCGTCGACGCGACGGAGGTCGCGGCGTCGGCGCAGTGGCGGCTGCCCTGCATCGTCTGCATTGGCGCGCGCATTCTGATCCGCCGGATCGGACATGTTTATCCCCCAGGACGTTCGGCAAGAAGTTCAGCAGCACTCTGGTTCAAACTGTAAGTCTACGATGCTTTCGAGTGTCAGCCCGGACTCAGCGGTGGGCCAGTGCGGCGGCAACTACGGCTGCGGTCAGTATTAAGAGAACGGCCAGGACAGCGTAACCGTGCCACTTGGGACGACCTTTATGGGGATTGATGTCAATGTACGGCATGGCTGACGGCGGCTACCTCGGGGATTGGCCTGTGACGCGGATGACACGGCGCTTGACAGGACGCTACATGCAAGTATCGGAATTGACAAAATTGGGTCACGCCGCGGATCGCAGGGCATGTGCGGGCTTGGGTGCAGCACTTATGCAAGCGAAACCTTGGCTAAAGCACGCCGCCGATGCGTGCTTCCTTCCACGCTTCCCAGTCGGCAGGATGGAGACTGGGGCGGCCTAGGAAGTATCCTTGACCGGACGTCATGCCAAGCTGGGTAACAGCCGCAAGTTCAGCCAGGGTCTCGATACCTTCGGCCACGATCTGGGCTCCTGTCTCCTGGGCGAAGTCAACCATGGCCGCACCGAGGGCCCACTGGGCACGGTTGCTGTCAAGCCCGGCAACGAGGCTGCGGTCAAGTTTGATGATGTCGGGCCGGAGCCTAAGGATGTGGCGCATTGAGGAGAAGCCGGATCCGGCGTCGTCCACTGCAATTCTCAGGCCGCGCTGCCGCAATGGGTCCAGTGCGGACAGCAGCGGCGCATAGTCCTCTACCGGGAGCCTTTCGGTCAGCTCCAGGACCATTCGGTCAGCGGCGAGGCCGGGCTGCTTCAACAGCGCCGGCAGCTTCGGGTCCAGGCAGGTGTCCGGTGAGAGGTTAAGCGCGACGTAAAGATGCTCCGGCAACTTGGCTGTCCTCCGCAGGGCAGCTTCCAGAGCCGCAAATTCAAGTTGTCCGCCGAGCCCCACGCTTGCGGCTTCGCTGAACCAGTGGTCCGGACTTCGGCCGTCGTCACTGGGGAACCGGGTGAGTGCTTCCACGCCGGTTATTGTTCCGGTGCTGAGTTCGTAGATGGGCTGGAAGGCTGTGAGGATCATTCCGTCTTGGACGGTGCTGTGGATACGCTCCCGGATGCGCCGCTTGAGAAGCTGCGCTGATTCGGCGGACAGGGGCCTGCTGGATCCTTCGTAGCAAGGGCGTACTCCGATCCGCGATGGGCGTGACCTCCCGGACACCTCCATCCAAACGGGTGCGCCGGTGCGGTGGCGGTACAGGATCGGGACGCCGGTCCAGTCCGAGCCGGTGTCCCCAAGAATATCTGCCACTGCCTGGCGCGCGACGGCGAGTTCATCCTCGTCGATCACCATGCTAACCGGCCTGCCGATCAGTTCCGCAGGCTCATAGCCCAGCAGTGCGCTGCTGGCCCTGCTTGAGAAGCTGAAATTTTCGTGGGCGTCCACGGCCCAAAGCCATTCACCGCTTGTGTCCGAGACGGTTTCCATGAGGTTGGAGACGGACCGGTTCCGGTCGCGCTCCTTGTAATGGGTACGGATTCCCCTTATCGAGCTCCACACCGCAACGACGATCAGCCCGCCGGCAACGGAGCAGAGCAGGCTGGAACCCGCAGGCGGCTGGAGGGTGCTGCCGCTCAAGGAGTGCAGACCCGCGACCACTGCCAGGGCGAATGCCACCTGCACGCTTAGGACGCAGAGCAGCACGTTACTGCCGATGAAGGACCTGATGGTCGTTCTTCCGTACTTGGTCATGTTGTACTCCCCCACTGCATACAATGCCCAAAACCGGCCCGTGAAAATGGGGGCCGAAAGTAGGCTAACAGGACCATCGTCCGCTAAATCCGTTCCTTGGATTAACCTGCGGAAACCCTTGAGGAGCTGCGGGAGATCAGGAGCTAAACCCAAGAGGTGGCCTTCACCTGACAGCCGGCGAAGGGGTGGCCGCCGTCGCGGTGGCAGAAGGCGCCGGGGACACCGTAGCTGTTGGGGTAGGCGCCACGGTAGGGGCTGGCACCATCGTCGGGGAGGGTGAAGGACCGGCGGTGGCGGCAGCTGAAGGAGACGACGCCACCGTCGGCCCGTTTTCCGGCATCGCGTGGCTGTGGCCAGCCGATTCATGGCTACGGATCTGTTCAACGGAGACTACCCATGCCGGCGCAGGTTTCGTTCTGTCGGCGCTCCGGTAGTCGGCCATCGTGATATCGGCCTTGGGATCGGGAGAATGCAGCGGCACCAGTGTCCATTTAGCAGGGTCGGTGTGGCTGCCGTTCAAGACCGTTTCGAAATGGAGATGGCAGCCCGTTGACGCACCGGTGGTTCCGACCTTGGCGATAACGTCGCCGGCCTGGACGGACTGTCCCGTCCGGACACCTATGCCTTCGAGGTGGTTGTAGGTGGTGATCAGCCCGTTGCCATGATCCACTTCAACCCGGTTGCCGCCGCCCCACTGATGCCAGCCCACGGCCCGCACCACGCCGGCATCCGCCGAGTGGACGCGCGTGCCGCAGGATGCGGCGAAATCGAGGCCCCAGTGGAATTCCCCCGCTCTTCCGGTGATGGGACTCGTCCGGAGTCCGAAAGGCGAACTGGGGAGAAGTGCCTCCAGCGGTGCCATCAGCGTTCCGGCCGCTGGGCGCTGCGAGGCGGTTGAGGCGGCGCTGAGTTTCCCGGTCTCCTTCTTCGCCTCGGTAAGGACGATGGAGCGGCTGTAGGTCAGCGAAGCATCGGCCGGGGCCGAGACAGCGTCCAGGGTTGAGCCGGCTGCCTGCGCAACCCCCGTCCCCGCTGCGAAGCCCTGGCCGGCTGTAGCTGCAAAACCGCCGGAGGTGTGCCCAGGCGCATGTTCAGCAGCAGGAACCGAGCCGTTTGCCTGCAGCCCCATAACGAGCACGGCCAGCACGCCTGTACCCCCGCTGATGGCTAGCCGGGCGGCATGCCGCCGGTGCTGCCGGCCGCGGCGGGCAGCAGCCCGCGCCAGATGTTTTGCCAAAATGGATTCCCCCGTGAAGAGCCGCCTGTTGATGTGATTGGCGGGCGTAGTAACTATGGGAACACGGAGGACAAGGCGATTCGAGGCATAAAGCCGCATCTGTGAATAACCTATGCAAACCCTCAGGCAGGCCTTGCCAAACTGGGCCGGTCTTCACAGAAAACTCAGTAATAGGCGCCCGCCCCGCAGCGGCCAGGACCGCTGCCTATCGTGTCCAAGGCCGGGGACTGAAATCTAATCCAGGGGAATGGTGACGGAGACCTTGGTTCCCCTGCCCGGAGCAGAGTCAACGCTCACGAAGCCGTGCGCTTCGTTGACGGCCATCGTCATCAGGCACACCCCGTATCGGTGATTCCGGGAAGCCTCGGCCTGGCTTTCCGGGCTGAAGCCAATGCCGTCGTCAGTGATGGTCAGGCGGATGCCGTGGTAGACGGCCTCGAGCCGGACGGTCACTGCGGTTGCATTGGAGTGCCTGAACGCATTGGTGAGGATTTCCTGCCCGGCGCGGTAGAGCAGGATAGCGCAGGCCGCCGGAATCTCGAGGCCGTGGTGGGGAGTTTCCATCCGTACGCAAACGCCTTGCCGGCGGAGCGGCACGGTTAACCTGTCAATGCTGCCGGCCAGCCCCCACGTGCGGAACGCAGCGATGAGTTCATCGGCGGTTGCGTCTTGGGTTCTGTCTCCATCCAGTGCTGTTGCTTGGCTCACGACTTTCCCTGCTTCCCTGCATGCTTGCTGTCTCTTGTGTGGATGCCATACCCGGCCGGTAAGCCCCTGGAACAAGAGTGGCCCGCCATCCTCAAGGAGTCCGGCAATTATCCGCAGCCTGAGTAAAGATTTGCAGCAGGTTTAGGCAAGCTGGGCCGCGGCCACCTCATAGGGCGGCGGCGAGGCCTGTGACATGAAAGAGCGCCGTGGACAACATCGACCTGCGGCGGGTCATCTTCGACCAGCTGCAGTCCATGCCTGGGGTGCTGGATACCCAATCCCAAGGATTCCAGCGGGTCTCCTTGGATTTTCCTATGGTTTTCCTTCGCGAATACCGTCGGGAACCTGTGAAAAGTGCCCCAGCATTGTGTGTATCCGGAAATTCCGCAACTTTTGAGGGGATAAGTACTTTGAACAGAATGACTAAAGGCGCCATTGTTACTGCCGCAGGCGTGATGTTGCTGGTCGGCGGGGGCGGCACTTTGGCCGTATGGAACGTGCAGCAGAACGCTGAGGCCGGGACCGTGGCAGCCGGTGATCTCAACCTGGTTGCCGAAGCAGGTGTATGGACGGTTGCGGGCGCGAATGGTCCGATCACGATCCCCAATATCAACACTTACCAGATCGTCCCCGGGGACACTCTCACCTACACCCAGACCGTGGACATCACCCTGGACGGTGACAACATCGCGGCCAACCTGACAGTGGTGAACCCTGCCGGCGTCAACGACGGTTTCGCTGCGGACACCTACACCACGTCCGCAGTCACACTGGAAAAAGACGGCGTGCCAATCCAGAACCCGTTGGACAAGGACGACGACGTCACGGACGCCGTCGCTTCGGTGACCTTCGACTTCCTGGAATCCACCACTGGCCGTACCAGCACTGACGCGACCTACAGCTTCAGCAACGTCGCGTTCAAGCTGGAGCAGATCGCCCCGGCAGATCCCATCGTGGAACCGTAAGCATTCACTGATAGTGCAGCGGTAAGGCGTGTGCCCGCGGAGCCTTTAGGCTCCGCGGGCACACGCGCGGACATGACATGGCGGGAGGAATTGTGGCGATACAACCGGGACGCACAGCAAGGATTGCTGCCATAGTTGCTGCCGGGGTTGCCCTGGGCCTCACCACCGTCGGAGGTTCCTACGCGCTGTGGAACGCGCTGGTCCCGGCAGGTGCAGGAACGGTGCGCTCCACAGACTTCCTCGTCATGCTGACCGGTTCGAACAACACCGGCACGTACAACATGGTGCTTCCCGACGGGACTCCGGCGACCGTTGCACTGAGTAGCACCGCAGCGCCGCTGGACGAACTCTTTCCGGGCGCCCCCGTGTACGCAGGAGCTTCGGTAAGCAACGCCACCACGGCGGGATCCGCGTTCACGGTGAACGCATCCCTCCCGGAACCCGCAATCATCACAGACACAGGCCCTGGAACGGGCATATCCCAGTACCTGTCGGTCGAGTCAGCCACGGCAGGGAACCTCACCGAGTGCCAAGCCCTTCCGGCCGCTAATTACCAGTCGGGATTCCAGGGTGTGCAGATTCCCAAGGGCGGTTCCACCGTGATCTGCTTCAGGATCCAGCTCACCGCGGGAGCGCCCTCCACGTTGCAGGGGCAGTCCGCATCCATATCAGTTCCATTGTTCGTTGAACAGATTTCGTAGGAGCCAAGAATGGCCAGGCACCGGCATATGGAGCAGCGCCGCGGCGGCCGTAGACCCGCCCTTTTGTTCCAGACGTTAAGTATGGGAGCCATGGCCCTGGCTGTGCTGGCTGCCCTGGTCCTGATTGTCGTTCCCCGCCTAAGTGGTTCCTACACCTACACGGTGCTGACCAGCTCCATGGCTCCGGCCTATTCGCCGGGCACGTTCCTGGTGGTCAGGCCGGTTCCGTTCGGAGAGCTGCGCGTCGGTGATGTCATCACCTACCAGATCGAATCGGGCCGGCCCGACGTCATAACGCACCGCATCGTGGCGGTCAGCTCAAACCAGCAAGGCGAACGGACCTTCATCACGAAGGGCGACAATAACTCGGTCGAGGACAGGAAACCTGTGCTCGAGGTCCAAGTCCGGGGCAAGCTGTTCTACGCAGTGCCGCACGCTGGCTTCCTTGCCACCGCCGCCGCCTCCAGCGGACGGAATGACATGTTGCCTTTCATCGGCCTCGGCCTCGTCGGATACGGGGTGTTCACCACAGTCCGCGGTATCCATACCAGGACTAAGCGTCACGCGGTTATCCCGCACTCCGTGCCAGAAGAGGGCTCCGTTCCGCTTCAGGCGCCCAACCCATGAACGGGCGGACGTTTACGTACTGCGTCCGGGTGTGGACCGCCTTTACAGGCGCGACGGCGGCGGCAGCGGTGCTGGGGATGTCACCAAGCCCGGCACAGGCAGCTGAGCCGGAACTCCTGCTCAGCGCCGATGGCGTGACCTATTCCCGGTCACTGGCGCGCCCAATATTCGGCGAGATCACCGGCTTCGTGCCCGGGTCATCGTCGTCGGCAGACGTCTGGGTCTACAACGGCACCAACCGCACCGCTTTCCTGTCCATCGCCGCACTCGGACATGAGCCGGGTGCGGCGCTTACAGCGGACCTGGGACTTGCTATCCGCTCAAACTTGGGCTCCACAGCCAGGATGGCGCTGGGCGGGTCAGGTTCCTGCTCGGATCTTGCTGCGGGCTGGGCTCTGGAACCCGCTGAAAGCGTCCGTCTCACCTTCAAACTGGACCTGGCCCGTGACTCATCAAACGCAACACGGCGGCAGAGCAGCGGCTTCGATGTGCGGTTCATGCTTGAGGACCAGGACGGCGCCACCCGCGGCGGTGCCTGCAGTTCAGGCGGGGGAACCATCGCACCTGGGCTGGCCGCGCCCGCTCCTTTGCCCGCGTCCAGCGCTCCGTTGGCCGTGACGGGGGCTCCCCAGCCCTGGGGGTGGTTCCTGGCCGCCGCCGGCCTCGTGACGGCCGGCAGTGGCATCCTTGTCTACATGCGGAGGAACAAGGCATCAGCTGATGACTAGGAAGAATGATCTGCCACGTCGGGCGTATCTGCGCCCGACGCTTACGCGGCTGGCCGGAATGAAGCCAAAATCCTTCCGTGTGCTCGTCCTCGGCTTCTGCTTCACTCTCCTCATAGCAGGCGGCAGCGGCCCTGCCCTCGCACTCTGGAGCCAGAACGCCTCGATGACAATGCAGGTGAAGGCAGGAATTTTGCCATCCCCGGACCTTGAGTGCGCTGATGTTCCGAACGAGACGGCGGTCCTGGTCACCTGGACCCCCCAACGGGCAGGAGTCACCGGTTACGACGTCACCGTGACCAGGAACGGACTAACAATCAAAAGTTCCAGCTATTCCTCCAGTGTGACGTCGGAAAGGGTCACGCCCCCGCCATTGGGGGCGGGTGATTACGCCTATTCGGTCACGGTGACGGCCAAGTATGGTTCCTGGCAGGCCCAGCCCACCGCTTGGGACACCATCCGGGCCAGAGTTGCGATCATAGCGCTGGGATCGATGGCCACTATCTCCTGCTCATGACGACCATCCCTACCGCACCTGCCAGCACTCGACACAGCGACCCTTGATGAACTCGAAGAGGAGCTCGTCGGCTATGGGGCTCCTGCGCCAGTTCACGGCAGACTTTGCCGTACTCTGGGCGGCGCGCACGGTGAAGGAAATCGAACTGCGCTACTCATTGGTAAGCGGGTAGCCCGCGCCCTGCATGGTGCTCCGTTCAGTCAGGTGTTGCCTGGGCGCTTCCTGGCCAGGCAGTATCCCACCCCTCGGACCGTCTGCAGCCAGCGGGGAGACTGGGGATCGTCCCCGAGCTTGCGCCGGAGATTGCCGATATGGACCTCCACTGCGCGTTCATCGGACTCACTGATATAGCTGCCGTCCAGGGTAGGCCCTCCACGAAGGGTCTCGACAAGCTGCCTTCGTGACCGGACACCTCCGGAGCTGCGAAGCAGTTCGTAAAGGAGATCGAATTCACTCCGAGTCAGCTCCAGCCCAACTCCCCCCACGTCCACGGTCCGCATCCTGGGGTCAAGAACCAACCCGTTGTGCTGGAGCACCGGTGCGGGACGCTCTGAGGCAGTAGCCGGAAGTTGCGGTCCGGCTGTAGCCGATGCCCCGGCGGAACGCTGAAACCGGGGCCTGCGCAACATCGCCGCGATCCGTGCCCTTACTTCGCGGGGACGAAAAGGCTTGGTGATGTAGTCATCGGCTCCGGCCTGGAGCGCTGTCAGGACATCCGACTCTGCAGTTCGTCCGGTCAGCATGAGGATGTACGCGTCACTGAACCGCCGGATCCGCCGCAGTACCTCAAAGCCATCAATATCCGGCATGCCCACGTCCAACGTGACCAGGCACGGCTGCCTGTCCCGCACCACCTCAACACCCGCGCGCCCGTCCGCAGCCGCGTGGACTTCGAAGCCCGCTTGAACAAGCACCCCTTCCAGCAGATTGCGCATGTCCGCGTCATCTTCTACAACTACTGCCACACCAACGTCACTCATGTTCCCCCTGAGCTGCCAGGCCTTCGTAGCTGGCCCAGCGCCGCCCAGGAAACCTGACGTAGTGCCAATTACCCAAACGTCGGAGGAACAAACATACACGTCAGGCCTCCGGACCATAGCTGGAAAGTTACGGCAAGCACGCCTGCCGTAACGTTCCGGGCTTTCGAGATGTGGACACCCTCGCCACATCCCTAAATTTTGTGCGCGCCGGGCCACCGCGTCCGCCGGGATAGCCGCCGACGCGGGACTACCTGTTGTGCAACTGGCCACTGCGCATTTCCGGGGAAATCGGCAGGAATCCCGCGGCTTTTGCAGCGCCGGGTTCCTGAGTAGTAGCCAACAAAACCAAGTAGTGCGTCGCTCAGGTGCGTGGATTTTCGGGTACCCGTACGTGTTGTTGCGCCCGGCAGCAGGCGAAAACATGGGGTCATCGATCCACCGAAAGGCACCGGCATGGGGCCGCTCATGGGGGAACGGCTTTCCAACCGCACGCACAAGGAGTCTTTCAATGCGCCCAACGACCAAGAAGAACAAGATCGCCGCTGTTGCAGCGTCAGCAGTGCTGCTGGCAGCCGGCGGCGGCGCCGCCTACGCCTACTGGAGCACCACAGGGTCCGGCAGCGGCTCTGCCGCTGCCTCGGACGGAACTCAGGCGGTCACCATCAACGTGACCGTGGCCCCGGACGTCGCCCCCGGCGCCCCCGTGGACATTACCTATACGGCCACCAACCCGAACACCAGCAGCACCCCTGTGACTCTGGTGGACCCCGTAGTCACCACCGACGTCGCCGGCTGCCTGCCGGCCTGGTTCGACGCCACAGTTCCGGCCGGCACCACCACCGTTGCCGGCCGCGCCACCGGCACGGCCCTCGGTACCGGAACCCTCACCCTCAACGACGACCCGGCCGTCAACCAGGACGCCTGCAAGGGCGCCACCATCACCGTGACCGTCGACAGCCAGTAGCAAATCTGCGGGCCGGGGACGGGTGGAAACCCCGTCCCCGGTTCGCCGTCATTTGCACCACATGGGAAGGGGCACGGGGTGCACAACCAAGAGGGACAGCCGCGGCAGCGCTTGCGTAAAGCAATGAAGGCGGCACTGATCGGGATCGCGCTGCTCCTGGCCGGCGCGGGAACACTTTCCGCTGCGCCGCAGAATCCGAAGCCGGGCATCACCGCGCAGGTCTCCCCTGCCAGCCAGTCTGTCCAGCAAGGCCAGGGCGCCGTTTACACTGTGTCCCTCACCTCAACGGGCGGCTTCAGCGGCGCCGTCAGCCTCTCCGTCGCGGGCCTCCCCTCCGGCGCCGCCGGCACGTTCTCGCCCGCTTCGGTGACCCTGGCCTCCGGGACCACGGCAACGGCCACCCTCAACGTCACCACCGCGCCGAACACCCCGGCCGGCACCAGCTCCTTGACCATCAAGGGCACCAGCGGCAAGGTTTCCGGCAGCGTCAGCGCCGGCCTCACCGTTAACTACAGGGTCTCCACGTCCTTCTCAGTGGCCGCCACCCCGGATTCCGTCGCCGTTCCGCCGGGCGCAACCGCGGTGTACACCCTGCAGCTGACGCGGAACGACTTCTCCAGCCCTATCAGCTTCAGCGTCCCCGGCGGACTTCCCGCCGGGGCCACCGCCTCATTCTCGCCCAACCCCGCCACCGGCAACTCCACCACCCTGCAGGTTGCAACCACAGCCGCTTCCCCGAAAGGAAGCTACAGCCTGCACCTGGTGGGCACGGGGAAGGATTCCGCCGGCAGGTCCCAGAACGCCTATGCCAACGTCCAGCTCGTCCTGGACGCCACCATCAAGCAGTTCGTCCTCTCCGGAAATGTCCCAGGATCCCTGTCACCCGGTTCTTCGGCAGGCCTGGACCTGCAGATCAACAACCCCAACAACAAAATGTTGTCCCTGACCAATATCTCGGTCGCCGTCGCCGGAGTCACCCGGAGCGAGGACGCTGCGGCCAGGAACCTGCCCTGCACCGCGGCGGACTTCGCCGTCACGCAGTACAGCGGCCCGTACCCGCTCGCCGTTCCCGCAGGCAGCAGCAGTAGCCTTTCAGGGCTCCGCATACCACCCACGGCATGGCCACAGGTGGCGATGCTTGACACCGCTGCCAACCAGGACGGCTGCAAAGGCGCCGCCCTGCAGCTCACGTACTCAGGATCAGGACAGGGGAACTGAGATGACCACCACCGCAAGGACGGCACCTGCCGGGCGGGGCCTCAAAGCGGCGGCCCTCACCGGAATCATGTTTGCCGCATGCGCCGGAACCGCCTACGCCTTCTGGACCGGCGCCGCCGGCACCGGGTCCGGCTCGGCCGCCGCCGCTACGATGCAGGCCGTGACGGTGGACGCACTCGTGGCCGGGGACGGCCCGCAGGCGACACTTGTCCCGGGCGGTACTGCCGACGTCGTCCTCCGGATCACCAACCCCAATCCGTACGCGGTCCAGGTCTACAGCGTCACCGCCGGCGGCCAGGCCACCGCGGACGCCGCCCACCCCGGGTGCACCACCACCGGGGTCACCTTCACCGGAACCGCCGCGCCGCTGTCCCCGGCAACCTACGTTGCGGCGAACTCTTCCACACTGCTCACCCTTCCCGGAACGGCTGCCATGGACACCACCTCACTCGCGGCCTGCCAGGGCGCCACCTTCCACCTCCCCGTCACGGCGGAGGTGCGCAAATGACCGCCGCCATCCGGAAGAGGCTGCCCGGCCTTCACCGCGCCCCCTCAAAGCGGCCGGCGTGGGTTGCCGCGGCGCTGCTGCTCCTGCTCGGCACGGGCACCGCGGCCTTCGCCTTCTGGGCCTCCTCCACCACCAGCAGCAACGCGACCGCGGCCGCGGACACGTTATCGCCCGGGGCCCAACCCGCCGTGGCGGCCAACGGCGCGTCCTTGTCCGTCACCTGGGCGGCCGGAACCACGGTCAACGGGCAGGCAGCCACCGGGTACGCCGTCACCAGGTATTCGGCTGCCACCGGCGGAACGGGAACACCGGCCACCGGCGGCTGCGCCGGCACAGTCGCCACGCTCACCTGCACCGAGCAGGATGTCCCCGCCGGCATCTGGTACTACACAGTCACCCCAACCATCGCCCTCTGGACCGGCGCGGAGAGCCCGCGCAGCGACGGCGTCAGCAGCGATGCCATCGCCCCTGCGGCGACCGTTTCGGCGGTATCGCCCGCGCCCAACGCCGCAGGATGGAACAGCACCAGCCCCGTCACCGTGACCATCACGGCCGACGACGGCGCTGCCGGCTCCGGCGTCGCCTCCATTACGTACGCGGTCGACGGCGGCGCGGAGCAGACAGAGAGCGCCGCCACCGCCACCGTTCCGGTCAGCGGCGACGGCACCCACACAATCACTTACTTCGCCACCGACGCGTTGGGCAACTCGGGAGCGGCGCAGAGCTACACGGTGCGGATCGACACCACCGCGCCGGCTGCGCCGGGACTGACCGTCCCAGCCTATGTAAGCTCCGCCAACGCCGCCGCCGTGCCGGTGACAGGCACATCCGAGGCGGGAGCCGAAATCACCCTGACTGCCGGCGATGGTGCGCAATCAGTGACGGTTGCTGCCACCGCCTCCGGCACCGGGTCCTGGTCCGCCAGCCCCGACCTGTCCGGCCTGGCCCAGGGAACAGTCACCTTCACAGCCGCCGCAACGGACGCCGCCGGCAACACGGGCACCATCACGGCCGCCACAAGCACCAAGGACACCGTGGCCCCGGCGCCGGCGCAGGCCCTTGTTGTTCCGGCCTACGTCAACATCGCCAACGCCGCTGCTATCCCTGTCTCCGGCACCGCTGAAGCAGGCGGGACTGTGACCGTAGCCGCCAGGGACAGCAGCGGCCAGACCGTCACCAACACGGCCACCGCCTCAGGCCCCGGCGGCGGATGGTCCCTGGACCTGGACCTGAGGCCCTTGAACCAGGGAACCGTGACCTACACGGTCACCGTTACTGATCCTGCGGGGAACACAGGCGCTCCCGCCTTTGCGTCAGACGTAAAGGACACCGTGGCGCCGGCCCTGACCATCACAGCCCCGATGTACGTCAACAGCAGCACTGCAACCGGTGCCACCGTCAACGGCACCACCGAGGCTGGCACGGTGGTCACCGTGACCGTCAGGGATTCCATGCTCAACAGCGTGCCGCCCACACAGGCCACACCCTCCGGCACCTCCTGGTCCGCAACGCTGGACCTGTCCTCACTCAGGGACGGCACCCTGACGTACACGG
The DNA here is from genome assembly GCF_002953935.1 of Arthrobacter sp. PGP41. NCBI lineage: Bacteria > Bacillati > Actinomycetota > Actinomycetes > Micrococcales > Micrococcaceae > Arthrobacter > Arthrobacter sp. PGP41. Next base: position 3,342,421 of record NZ_CP026514.1, read on the forward strand.
CATCCACCAGCGACGCGGCCGGCAACAGCACAACGGCCGCCGCTTCCGGCACCACCGGCAAGGACACGGTGGCGCCCGCCGTGACAGGCGTGGCCCTGGCACACGGCGGCGGTAACCAGGGCCAAGGAAAGGCCGACAAGGGCGACACTGTGACCATCACGTACTCCGAGCCGATGGATCCGGCAAAGTTCTGCCCGGGCTGGAACGGGGCCAGTATTAACGGCACCGCCACGGTGGCCAACGGCTCCAACGCCGCGAACGACACCATCAGCTTCACGGGCAGCACCTGCACCGCCCCGAACATCGGAGCCATTCTCCTGGGCGGGAACTATGTGGGCACCAATGCCGCCGTCTTCGGAGCCAACGGCACCGCATCCACCCTTACGTGGGACTCCACTGCCAGGACCTTGACCATCAAACTGGGCAACGCGCCCAACGGCCAGGGAGCAGTGAACACGTCGGTGGTGGCAGGCACGCCCACGTACTCTCCGGCGCCGAACCTCACGGACCTGGCAGGCAACCCGCTCGGAACCGGCAGCTTCACTGCCGCTGCCGCCAGCGGCTTCTAGACGGCGTGCGGCAGCTGGGGTCGCCGGGTGCAGTGGATCCGGCAGGGGAAGTGGCTAAGAGAGGGGTTTTGTAAATGGATATTGCCAAGTTATGGGACCAGCTGGAGCCAGGAACGCGGCAGTGGCTGGTCGACAATCCCGGGTTCAGGATCCTTCCCCGGTCCGTCGCGGCAGCTATGGCGACGGCCACCGGAGTCCGGTTCGAGCAGGACCGGCACGGTGAAACAGCCCTCTCTCCCAGCGACTGTGACTTCATCCGTAAGGCGGCAGAACAGCACGAGGCGCGCGCAGATAAGCTGTCGCGGCCGCGTCACTGAGCGCGAGTGGCTACGCCGCTTTCGCGGGAGTACGTTTTGCGGGCTTTTGCCTTGATCAGTCCTGCGGCCAGGAGCCCCATTCCCGCGAGTTGTGCCAGCATGCCGCCCAGTGCCACGGCGTATTCGGTGATAGTCATTCCCGCCACCCCTTCTGATGTCCTGCCCTGATGCGCCCAAGCTACGCCCGGAGGCTCAGCATTAGCCGCAGGTGCGGCGAGGGTTTGGTCAAGATTTGGCCTCGGCGGAAAGGAACTGGCCCGGCCCTGGGCCAGCGGTAAACCGCGGCCGTTCTTACCTGTAGCGTTTCATGCGCGAACTTTGCCCCAGTCCTTTGAGAACTGTGCAGGAAATCATCGGGAACCTTGATCGACACCACTCATCATTTAGTCAGAAGGCAACGAATGCCCCCGTACAACGAAAATGAAGGTAATGAAAGTGGCAACCAGGGCAGAAAAATCAAACTACCGCTACAGCGATTTCTATTGCTTCATGTCACTGGCGGACTTCACGGCTTACATTTCCGCGGATGACGACGCCGATGGCCCCATCTCGATCAGCTACGCTTCCCGGGGAGCCGGGCAGCGCGCCTGACACTTACTGCCTGGCACAGGGACGGCCGCAACCGCTTGGGTCCGCTCCGACGTTGGCCTTCCGTTCAGGAAATTCAAGACCGGGTTCCGTGCCCCACCGAAGAGGTTGCCAGGGACAGATTCAAGGCGCCCGAGGCATCGACCAACGATAGCCGCAGTGCCGACACACTGAAGGGGCCGGAACTTGACGGTTCCGGATGGCCAGGCTGGTCAGGCTGAACGTTCACCATGATCGAGAGCAGGCTGCTGAGCCGGCTGAGGGTGTAGGCCAGCGCAGGCGCAACAGGATCGGTCAAGTCTGTGAGCGACGTTTCCAGCTGGCCCACGACCCCCACGACGAGTTCGTTGTAAAGCGCCTTGCCGGCGATGCCCGGGAGATCGGACGCCAGATCCGACGCCAGGGCTTTGAGTTCGTCGGTCGGCAGTTCCAACCCGAGCATGTTTATGGAGGACGTAACTGGAACCACTGGCGTGCCCGGGACCCCATTGTGCACGTCTATCAGCTGGCCGGCCGTTACCGGCCCCAGGGCAAGATCTATGACGGCAAGGGGAACACCCATCGATTGGACATGAACCGCCGCGGTGACGCTCACCGGTGTTGTACGGATGGCGGTAACCAGCGCCGACGTGACGTCGTCCCGCCAGTCCGCCAGCACCTGTGTGAGCGCCGCGGCGAGCTCTTGGGTTATGGCCTGGTTCGCGATCACCTCAGTGTTCGGTGCCATGCCGTTGAGCCCGTTGGCGCCGCCGGCTGTCTTGGCCAGGTCCATGCTCACTATCCCGGTTCCAAAATCGACGGTCAGCAACCCTCCGTCATCGGTCCTCGTTCCCTGAAGGAGCGTCCGGACAGGACCGAGGTCCGGAGTGCCCATGTTCACCGCTGCATCAACACTTCCCAGGGTCACCGCCTCGATGAGGGGAGCATCCACGGGGCCGAAGCCCGCAGCTATGGCCAGCTCCAGGCCGGCCTCAGCGTCATCCAGTTTTGCCGGAATCCCGTCCAGCAACTGCTCCGTACCGGTTACGGCGGAATCCAGCTCCTGCATTTCAGCGTCCAGGTCAAGCAGGGAGACACCGTAGGTCCGCTCCACCTGCGGCTGCTCGAGCGGACCCAGCCAGCCGTTGCCAAGATCTCCGCATTGTTCCAGATAGGCGAGGGAGGACGCTGCCCCGATGTCCAGGGTCATGCCGGCCAGCTCCGGAGGTACCAGTGAGCCGAGGTCGAGGGTGGCCATGACGGGAGGATCAGCGGGGTTGGCCGGTTCCCCGAGGGCGATAGCGCCGCCGCTGTTGGTGACCAGCCCGGTGGCCGCCGTCGCATTGCCGTTGTTGAGGGTCTGGCTCCATTGGCTGTAGGCATCCGCCGAGCCCACCGGCAGGCCGAGCGGCAGCGACAGCCGGACCAGATCGGCGCCCAGCAGATCCACGTCGAGCGGAGCCATAAAGGTGTTGTCATCGATGCGGATTGCCCCGGCACTGGGAGTGGTGCTACCGGCCCCGTCGTTGAAGACCTGCACCCCTTGGGCAGCTGCCACATTTGCCATGGAGGTGCCCATCAGGTCGCCGGCCAGCTGTTGTGCTGACGCCGTCGTGGCCGTTCCGCTGTCCTCCTCGCAGCGGCCGTCCGTGCCCACCCCGCGTCCTTGGACGTATTCGTTGTCAACCCACGCCGCGTTTGTCAGCGTGGCACCGCCCAGCACAGTAGAGGCAGCCAGGATGCCAGCCACGATTATGCGGCGGCGAAGCAGTGCCGGTACCGGCTTCACGGGTTGCCTGCTTTCCTTCGGACGAGCCTAGTAAGCACTCCGGCTCCCACCAGGACCGCTCCGGCTGTCAGTGCAAGGGGTCCTGAAAACCCGGTATCAGGAAGGCTGCTATCCCTCGCTGCTTCATCGCCCATGACGGTGAACCCCAGGGCGAAGGTGAAAGGGCCGGACACCGCGCTTTCGTCCGGCCGGGTGAGGGTGAAGAGTATGTACGGGCTTGCTGAGGCGGCAACATCCCCCAAGGGAATCCGTGCCGTGGGACCGGCTTCCAGGAGGGCGTCGGCCAGCAGGGTCCTGGCTTCGGCAGCGCATTCCAGTTCGGCATCGGTGCCGCTTTGTCCCGTCCATTGGCTTTCACAGCGCTTCGCTGTGAGCCGGTAGCCCGTATTCGGCTGCAAAAGCCCGCCAATCGGGATAAATTCCAGGTTTCCGTCAGCCACCGGCTGGTCGGACAAGTGGAGCCCGATTTGCCAGCTGAAAGTGTCGCCGGGCTCCAGCCAGGGGATCTGCATGGGATGAACAGAGGAAGTAAGGCTCAGGAGCCCCTGTTGTCCCGTCTCCTGGACGTCCCGCATAGGTTCGTAACTGTCTGCAGGAGCCGCATAGGCAGCCGGCGTCACGCCCAGTCCGAGACCGAGCGCGACGGCGGCCAGCAGCCTGCCGAGTTGTCCCGCACGGCGGCGCGGAGGGACGGGGCTCATTCCCTGCCTGCCTCGGCGGAGAGCACCTGTGCTGACCCGGTTCTCGGCCAGAAGGTCCAGGACACGAGGGACGCTATCGCGATGGTGCAGAAAGCCATGAACCATGGGTTTTGGAGCCGCATCACCCAAAATCCAACGCCGGGCGCCGAGAACAAGAGCTTCTTGGCGGTCTGAACGGTATAGCGCACGGGGTCCTCCGAGGCGTTCGCATCACCCTTCATGGTCAAGTGGAACGTTTGGGGGTCGGTTGGGTCGGCTTCGGAAGCAACGATGCGGTGAGTGACCGGAAGGGATGACCCCTCACGCTGGACGGTGGCGACGTCGCCTTGCCGGAGGGACGACGCCGGAACCTTCTGCACGATCGCAATGGCTCCGGGCTCGATTCCCGGTGACATCGAGCCGGTCCGGAAGACCACCAGGCTGACATTCAGCAAGGCCCCGGCGGTCACAGCCAGCAGGCACAGGCAGCCGGTCAACGCCAGGACCGTCAGGGCAGTTTCCTTGCCCGCCCTTTTCAGCCGGCGCGAAAGGATTCCTTTCCCCTTACTGCCCAACACTGCTGGTGAACCGCCATACAGGCACCGTGTTCAGCCCCTGGAGGGTAGCGCTGGCGCCAGACGGAAGGGTCAGCGCGAAGCACAGGTTCACCGGCGCACCTGCGGTGTTCGCGTCATCTCCGGCGGACAAGGGGAACGTTGTTGAGGAACCGGCGGTCAAGGCAGACTCCTCGGGAACCACGACGGCGGCCCCGGCCACCGTTCCTGCCTCGCATGTGGCCTTATCCACACCCCTGTAGACGCCGTACGTGAGCGCGTCGTAGAGGTCTGTGCTGTTGTCCGGCCCCCGGTTCAGTTGTGACTGGATGCCTTGGGCAAGGGAAACGTCCAGGGCTTCCGAGCCGGCCACGGCGCGCAATTGCATCGGGGAGTACACGGTTTTTCCCGGCACCATCAGTTCCGGCGCAATGGTGTAGGTCAGCGCGCCGCCGTTGGCGTCCGGCTCGTCAGTCCAGTTGGCTGCCCCGGCCGTTCCTGCCCACGTGTTTTGCTGCATTCTGTATATCCCGGTTCCGGGCGTGTTCGGCTCAGTGCCGTCGCCATTGCCGGACCCGCCAAAAACCCATTCATTGTCTGTCCAGGCGGCCAAGGTAGCAGCCGCGCCCACCCCCAGGACCAGGCCACCGGCAAGGAGTGCCCTGGCCTTGTCCCAGCGGTTTGTTTTTGATGTTGTATGCACAGAAATCCCCCAGAGATTAAGTGATGAAACGCGGCGCCAAGCCCGTTTGAGAAAATTCTGCCCTAAAAACATCCGCTAGCTCCGCCAAATCCCGTAGGAAAAGCACAGGATTTGCCAAGGTCTTGCGCTACTGGGCGTCCGCCTGCCGGCAAAGACCCTGCGAGCACTCAGTCCGTTTGTGTGCTTTCGACAATGGATTGTTCGTCGCTGGAGAGCAGCTTTTCCACCCGCAGACGCAGTTCCCGAGGGCTGAATGGTTTGGCCACCAGGTCTTGGATGCCGGCACCGAATGGGGTGTCGGCGAGGTCCTCGTGACCGGTAAGCATGAGGATTGGCGCGCTGCTGAAGCCCCGGATACGCCGGGCGGCTTCCACCCCGTTGAAGTCCGGCAAGCCGAAGTCGAGGACGATGATGTCCGGCCCATGCCGCCGGACGGCCTCCACGCCCGTCGCACCCGACTCGGCAGCATACACTCTCATGCCGGTGCTGACGAGGATTCCCTCGATGAGAGCCCGGACGTCGTCGTCGTCATCAATGACAACGGCTGTCTTCCCCATGGACACCAACCCCCTTTGTCCAACCGTAGCCCCTGGAATCAGCGGATGGCAGGCAGAGTCAGCGTGAATGTTGATCCGTTGCCGGGTTTGCTGGTGCATGTGATGCTGCCGCCGTGGTTTTCCACGATGGTTTTCGTGATTGCCAGCCCCAAGCCTATTCCCGGGATCCCGGATTTCCGTGCGGTCTCGGACCGGAAAAACTTGGTGAAGAGCTCCCTCAGGTCCTCCTGCTTCATTCCGATCCCGGTATCGGTGACCGAACAGAACACACCCTCTTTGGTGGCGCCGGCACGCACCGTCACATTCCCGCCGTCCGGCGAGTACTTGATGGCGTTGGAGAGCAGGTTGTCCAGAACCTGGCCCATTCGTGTCGTATCTATCAGGGCCGGCACCTGGGGGGCTGATTCGTTGACCAGGTTCACGCCCGCTGCGCCGGCCAGCGGCACCGCCGTGGCCAGGCTGAACCCGATGATTTCGGCCAGGTCCGCCGGCTCCGGACGCACATCCACCGAGCCCGATGCTGCTGTGAGCAAATCCGTAACCAGTCTCTGCAGCCGTTGACCGTTCCGCTGGATGACCTGCAGCATGGCGCCGGCGTCCCCCGGCAGGTCTTCCCTGGCAGTCAGCACCTCGGTGTACCCCAGAATCGACGTCAACGGGGCGCGCAGTTCGTGGGTGACGTTGGAAAGGAACGCGTCCTTGGCGGTCATGGCCTCTATCAGGGCGGTGACGTCGGTGAAGGTCACCACCGACCCATCGAACCTGCCATCGTCGCGGATTGCCCTGGCGGACGTCGAAAATACCCGCTGCTTGCCGTTTTCGCCGATCCAGACCAGATAGTCGGAAAAGTCCTCTCCCCTGGCTGCCCGGCGCTCCGGCCGCATCTCGGGAACGAGCAGTTCCTTTCCCCCGCGGCCATAGATGTGCACCTCCGGCTCCCGGCCGGGAGCCGGAGAAGGATATGCAAGTGCGTAGTTGCGCTTCTGCTGCTGGTTTCTGAGGGTGCTGCTGCCTCCGGCGTCCAGGGCCAGGACGCCGACGCCAACTGCGTCAACGACGGTGTTGATCAGCCGTTCTTTGCGTGCCGAGCTATCCAGCGCCGCCTGCAGCTGGCCCCGCGCCTCCTCCAGGGTGCGCTGCTGGTGGTCCCTGCTGGCGCTCAGGGTATGGACGGCGAAGCCCGTGGCGAACATCAGAACCGGCAACAGCACCACCACGCTGTACTCTTCTCCGGCGGCAGAGCCACGGAGAAGCAGCGGGACCCAGACCGCCAGCAGCGGGCCGAGGAAACTCATTGCCAGGCCAAACCGCGGGTACAGCTGCGAACTCGTCAACCAGACCACCGGAAGGACAGCCATGGCCCCGAGGGCGGGAACGGTTTCCACGCCTGACTCGCGGATCATTCCGATCGGGACAAAGTCCAGGACAGGGACGGCAAGGGAAGCTGCCGGCGGGAGTCGCTGCCACGGGACGGCCAAGGCCAGGATGAACATCACCGCATGGAGCATTAGCCCGGCCTTGAACACCGGATCCAGCAGCAGTGCGGGATGGAAGACCAGCACTATGCCCGTCACCAGGACCATCGTCACCGTGAGCGGCAACTGGCTCAGCACCACCCGCGCCCGGGGGGAAAGCTCATGAAAAAACCTGTGCGCCGGTAACCAGGCAAGGCCATCGCTCACAGGTGCTCGCGAGACGTTCATGACCACACGGCCCGCTCAGATCCACTAATACGGCCAGTGTTCAGCAACGAACCCTCCATGACCAGCAGACAGCTGTCCGCGCCGACTTCGAGCCATTCCGACAATGTTTCTCCATACCTCTGGCAAGCAGTTGCGTCTGCCTGGCCTAGTCTACCCACGGTGCTTGGAGTTACCGGGAGGCTGAACAGCCTCAGAGTACGGACGGTGCTGTTGTCTGACCCGCTAACGGAACAGCGGATGGTTCGGCGTCCTGTTCCTTGACGGGCACCTGCGTCATTTTCTGGGTGGGAGCGGGTGCTGGCGCAGGGGCTGACGCCGAAGTCTTCTCAGGGGAAGGGGAAGGCGCAGGGGTGACAGCAGGGGCGACAGCAGGGGGCCGAGGAGGGGTGGAAGACGAAACCTCAGCCTTGCTTTCCCCCTGTGCGTGCCCGTCGTCGTCCGCGGCATGGCTGTGGCTCCGGATCTGCGCAGCGGAGACCGCCCAGGCCGGAGGCGTCGCCGCCGAATCGCGGAAATCAGTCATGGTGGTATCAGCCGGGCGCTCCGCGAGGGTCAGAGGCTGGAGTGCCCAACGCGCAGGATCGGCGTGGCTGCCGTTCAAGACCGTTTAGAAGTGGAGGTGGCAGCCAGTGGACGCACCTGTGGTTCCGACCTTGGCAATGAGTTCGCCCGCCTGCACCGACTGACCTTGTTTCACGCCGACGCCTTCAAGGTGGTTATAGGTGGTGATGAGCCTTGCCGTGATCAAGCTCCACCCGGTTGCCGCCGCCCCACTGGTGGCAGCCTACGGCCCGCACTACGCCGGCATCAGCTGAGAAGACGTGCGTTCCGCAGGGAGCGGAGAAGTCCAGGCCCCAGTGGAACTCTCCCGCTGCTCCGGTGATCGGGCTGGTCCGCAGCCCGTAGGGTGAGCTCGGTGTCAGATCTTCGAGCGCTGCCGTCAGGGTGTCGGGCGCGGGCCGCCGCAGCCCCGCTGAGGCCGCGTGAAGTGACCCGGTTGGTTTCGTCGTTCCGGTGAGGACCACCGAGCGGCTGTAGGACAGAAGGGTATCTGCCGGGGCCGAGACGACGACGGCGATTGGGACGGGCCAGCGGCTCGCCGAGGTGGCAGCTACCTTTGTAAGGCCTTGACCGGGGCCGTCGGCAGCCATCTGGCCTCTGACAGGAACCGATCCCACAGCTTGGAATCCGACAGCACACACAGCAAGGGCGGCGGTGCCCGCGCTCACAGCCAGGCGGATAGCCACACGCTGTCTCCGGGAGATGCGCCGGACAGCGGACCGTGCCAGATGTTTTGCCAATTGGTTCTCCCCGTAGAAACCGCCTGACTGCTACTTCCTTCGCATGCTTTCGGGGAGGGCCGTCCAGCCCCGGCTTATCAGGCCGGTTGCGCCCATTCCAACGCGGTTAGCCAGGCGGCGGCTGGGATCCTCAAGGAAGCGGAAGAAGACCTCCGTGAGGAGCAGAAGGAGTGGCCAGGCGACGATCAGCCCAAACCACGGATTCCCAGGGAATATCAGTGCTGTTGACACGACGATCGGCTCGTGAACCAAGTAAAGGCTGAATGATCTGGTACCAAGCCAGGAAATGACCCTTCCGCGTGACAGCTGAAGGGCCGGGCTCCAGACCATGAACGCCACGACTAGTGCCGTGCAAGCCACAAGCAGAAAAAGTCTCGGAAGAGGGAGCCATGCTGTAGACCAGAGCATGGAGAGAATCACTGCTGCGCCCATCATTGACGCATCTCCTATCGGGCGCCGCTCTGCAAGGATCAAGATCTGGTCCTTGCCTGCCGCGAGAAAAGCGCCAATTCCAAACATGGGCAAATATTCAAGATAGGCATTGTCGAGGGAAAATCCCGCAGCACTGAGCAAGATCATCGCGCCGGTTCCCGCCAGCCAAAAGCGCCCGAACAACCTCACAGCCAGGACATAGGCAGGAAGCATCAGTGAGAAAAGAATCTCCCACTTGAGGCTCCACAGCACCGAGTTGTATCTGCCTGTTCCGAGCAAAACAAGTGCCTCGCGGACGAGACCGAAGGGGCTTAGGCCACCGTCATGGGAGTTCACCCACCAAGTTTGCTGAGTAGAAGCGACCCGGGGGACCAAAATCATGGTCAGTGCTACCAGCAGAACCGATCCCACGATCGGTAGATAAATCCGAAGCAGCCTCTTTGGAAAGTAGCCCACCCAAGCGGGGCGGTGCCCGCGAAGAAAGGGGAGTACCAAGACGAAGCCCGAAAGGATAAAGAAGACGAAGACCGCTTCGCCGCCGGCATGAGTTACATGCAAAGGCGAATGTTGAATCGCCTTCGCCCATGGCTCCACCTGGTTCATGTCCGAGGGACGAGGCCCTCCTGCCCAAGCCTGGAAGATTAGTCCACAGTGCGTGAAGACCACGATCAGTGCAGCGATGCCACGCAGGCCGTCAAGGCCAAGAAATCTCCCGCCTAAGTGTCGGGAGCTGCGGTCGGGCTCTCCGCGGCTTGCCGAACTGCTCAACTCGGTTCCCCGTAGCCGAAGGGATTCGTCCTCTGCCATCTCCAGTGGTCCTCACACATGCTGGCGAGGTCCCTTCGGGCCGACCATCCCAGATCCGCAAGGGCGGAGGAAGGGTCCGCATAGCTGACAGCCGTATCCCCAGGGCGGCGGGCAACAAACTCATAGGGTATTTCACGTCCGGCCGCGTCGGCGAAGGCGCGGATAACCTCAAGCACGGAGGATCCCCGGCCGGTGCCCAGGTTCCATTGAAACGTCCCTGTCCTCGACTTCAGGAAGTCCAAAGCGGCTACGTGGCCGGCTGCCAAATCCATGACGTGGATGTAGTCGCGCACTCCCGTGCCATCCGGCGTCGGATAGTCATTGCCGTAGACGAGCACCTTATCGCGCCGGCCTACTGCAACCTGCGCGACAAAAGGTAGCAGGTTGTTGGGAACGCCCCGAGGGTCTTCGCCGATCAGGCCTGATTGGTGAGCCCCTACCGGGTTGAAGTAGCGCAGGAGGGCGATGCTCCAACGGGGGTCGGCTGAGCTGAGGTCCGACAGGATGTCTTCAATCTGCTCTTTCGTCCTGCCATAGGGATTAGTGGCATCCAGGGGCGTTTTTTCCGTCAGGGGGACTTCCTCGGAGGCTCCGTACACAGTGGCGGAGGAGCTGAAGACGAGTGTCCGCACGCCTTCGTTGTCCATCGCATGCAACAGATTCAGGGTTCCAACGATGTTGTTCTGGTAGTACATCAGCGGTTTTGCCACTGACTCGCCGACAGCTTTCAGTCCGGCGAAGTGTATGACGGCGTCAGCTCCGGAGCGCGCAACAACGGCTTCCACTGCTCGTTCGTCCAGCAAATCAACTTCGCGAAAGTCGATATTGCGTCCCGCAAACTGTTGCACGCGCCGAAGGGATATGACTTGCGAATTTGACAGATTGTCAATAACAACAACTTCGTGTCCTGCTTCAAGCAAACAAAGCGAGGTGTGCGATCCGATGTAGCCGGCACCCCCAGTGACCAGTACCTTCATACGTTTCACTCTATGCGCAGATCGCGGATTTGAAACGCCAACTGCTTTAGTTTTTGATTCTCCGCCGCCAACAGCGCGTAGAGTGAACGAGGGACAGAGACCATGAATTCCAAGTTGGGCTGGGGAGCAAATCAATGGATCTGCAAGGAATGGATTCCCCGAGACGGGCACTCATTACTGGCATAACGGGTCAGGACGGGCTCTACCTTGCCGAACTTCTGCTCAGCAAAGGCTATATTGTCTTTGGCCTGGTCCGCGGGCAGAGCAACCCAAAACGTGAGCTTCTTCACCGGATCATCCCGGAGGTCAAGGTATTGACCGGAGACTTGACTGACGTCTCCAGCCTCATCCGTGTCCTGAGCATTGCCGGGCCGCACGAAGTGTACAACTTGGGCGCCATTTCCTTCGTCGGGTACTCGTGGGAGAACGCCGCCTTAACCAGTGACGTGACTGCCTTGGGTGTCTTGAACATGCTCGAAGCAACCAGGCTTTACGCCGGGAGCGACATTGGAAAAGTCCGCTTCTATCAGGCGTCTTCGTCCGAGATGTACGGCAAGGCCCAGGAGGTGCCGCAGACCGAGCGGACGCTGCTTTGGCCCCGCTCCCCCTATGGCGTGGCCAAGGCCTACGGCCACCATATGACCATCAATTACCGCGAATCGTATGGAATGCATGCTTCCAGCGGCATTCTGTTCAACCACGAATCTCCCCGGCGTGGACCGGAGTTCGTCACCCGCAAGGTCACCTTGGCAGTTGTACGGATCAAACTCGGCCTGCAGGAAACATTGGCCTTGGGAAACCTGGACGCCCGAAGGGACTGGGGGTTTGCCGGCGACTATGTGGAGGCCATGTGGCGGATGCTCCAGCAGCCCGAACCGGATGACTACGTCATTGCGACGGGCGAGTCCCGCTCCATCCGTGACCTGCTAGATGTGGCTTTTGCCGCCGTCGGAATTTCCGACTGGTCAGGCTACGTAACGCAAGATTCGGCGTTGATCCGTCCGGCCGAAGTGGAATCGCTAGTCGGCGACGCCAGTAAAGCCCATGCCGCATTGGGCTGGAAGCCGCAGGTGGATTTCAGGAGCCTGGTCTCGATGATGGTGGAACACGACCTGGCCAACCAGAAACACCTGGTCTAAGCCGGGAAACGGAGAGGACAGCGGATTGCCCGGGTTGATTGTTCATGAATGGATAGAGCAATACGGCGGTGCCGAGAAAGTCGCCGAAGAGTTCGCGATGATTTTCCCGGACGCAACCATTGCATGCCTGTGGGATGACTATCCGAAACGGTTTGCGCAGCGGAGTGTCATCGAATCTTGGTTGTCCAAAACTCCCCTCCGCCGGCGCAAGGCCCTCGCTCTTCCCTTCACCCTGCCCACATGGCGGTCTCTCAAGATTCCAGAGCGCCCCGACTGGATGCTCTGCAGCTCGCATCTATTCGCGCATCACGCGAAACTTTCCGGTGCCGGAAAGCAAGTTCCAAAATATGTTTACGCCTACACTCCGGCGAGATATGTATGGAATCCGGAACTGGATGATCGGGGCAATTCACGTGCAGCCCGGGCTATCTCCAAGCCTCTGCAGACTATCGACCGTGCACGTGCCCAGGAAGCCACCTCGATTGCGGCTGTGAGTCATTACGTGCGCGAGAGGATACAGAACGCCTGGCTGCGGGACTGTGAGGTCATCCATCCGCCAGTTGACGTCGAGTATTACAGCAGCAGCAAAATTGCGCTCCTTACCCCCGTTGAAGGCGATCTACTGGAATCCTTGCCAGAGACATTCGTCCTCGGGGCTTCACGTTTCGTTCCGTACAAGAGACTGGACGGTGCCATCGCGTTCGGGGAGGCCAATCAAATTCCTGTGGTACTCGCCGGTTCCGGACCGCAGGAGTCCGCACTCCGGGAGTTGGCAGAATCAGCAACAGTGCCGGTGCGGTTCGTGGTCCGGCCGTCGCAGCCGCTGCTCCGCGAGTTGTACGCGAGAGCCTGGGCTTTCATTTTTCCTGCAGTCGAAGATTTCGGCATCATGCCCCTCGAAGCAAACGCTACCGGGACACCGGTTATAGCTAGCACGGTAGGAGGCACGGCTGAATCGGTCAGGCATGGCGTCTCTGGACTTCTCCTGGAAAGCTTTTCAAGGTCGGAAATGAGGGCGGCGGCAAGCGCCTTGGAGGCAATTACCTTTGAGAACTGCCGCAAACAAACTGAAAGATTTGACCGACACGTTTTTCATTCTGAGATCAAGTCATGGGTCACATCTCACGGGACGACATTATGAGTAGCTTACAATCCTCGAATGCGGGGCGAATATCATCATTGATGATCCACGGGATCCGAAGCTCCCAGCGGGCCGATCTGATACTGATCCATATTCCGCCGCGTCCGCGGCGCGAATCATTTGTCGACGGAGGCGGGCTACGGCGTGAGTACGAATGAGGACATGAATGATTCGACCCCCGGTCGATTCTCTGTCGTGATCCCGACATTACAGAAGTCGAACCGGCTCGGTGAGATTGTCTCCATCTGTGCCGCGCACCCATTGGTACTCGAGGTGCTCGTTATCAACAACTCGCCGCAGCCACTGATCTGGAAGACGCCCAACGTACGCGTCCTTCAACAGGAGCAGAACATCTTCGTGAACCCCGCGTGGAATCTGGGGGCGCGTGAAGCCCGTGGGGAGTATCTTGCCATTATCAACGACGATGTCGTGTTCGACCCTGTGGCTTTCACCCATACCGCAAAGATCCTCCAGCGTGGCCGGTTCGGGATCGTCGGGCCGGACCGGTCGACCTTCACCGAGTCAACGTCTGCACGCCCAGGCCACAGGCTGGCACGCGGGTCCGGCACAATTTTCGGATTCGGCACGTTCATGTGCATGCGCCGTGCCGACTACGTCCCTATCCCGGAGGAGATGAGAATCTGGGGTGGCGACGACTGGTTGATCTTGAACCAGCGCCGCCCGCCCGCTGCGCTCATAGGTATCCGGTTTAGAACGGAAATGGGAACCAGCTCAGCGTCGCCGGCGATCCAGGCCCTCCGAGCATCTGAGCAGGAACGCGCTGACCGAATCCTCGAGCCCCTGCACGGAACACGCTGGTGGCATCGACTGGTACGGTGGGCAGATGTCACCCGGGTCGCCCGCCACAAACTCCGTGGAAGGCTCGTCAGCCTAGGCGGCCGCGGACGCTGACAGTGGCAGGTGGTTCAGGCAAATCAGGGACTGGGTGCTGTCTGTCCCAGGCTCTGATCGTTGCTGTGCCTGCCGCAGAGCCCTTCTCGCCGATTTCATTTGCCTCTATCATCTTGGCCATCATGCTCACAGCTCATTAGGCGAATACGAGCACCGGTTCTCTCGGAATAGGCTGAGGAACCAGCTCTGCACCAATGGGGCTTCTGTCTGGCGGGGTCACCGAATTGGGCGTCATGGTCGAGCAAGGGTGGAGCGCCAGTTAACAATCTGGAATGCTTGCCATTAGTCTATGAGGAAAAAGAGACTAAACGGCCGGCCAACGTTATTTGTTGGCAGCCAACTCCGCGGAGGCTGGAAGAGGAAAGTTCGATGGGACGTAGCATAGACGACGCCGCGAATGGGATCGAATGTTCGTTAGTTGTTCCTACTCACCGGGGAGCTCACCGTCTTCCTGTTTTGCTGGATGCACTCACCGCGCAGGACTACGACAAGCCCTGGGAACTCGTTATCGTCATCGACGGAAATCTTGACGCGACGGCTGAATTACTCGACTCGTATCGTGATCGCCTTCCTATCGTCCCATTGGTCCATGAAGAAGCAAAAGGCGTCGTTGCCGCTATGAACAACGGTATTCGCGCAGCACACGGGCGAATAGTGATCCGTTGCGACGACGATCTGTCCCCCGGTCCCTCATTCCTTCGCCTTCATATGCGGCATCACAAAGAGGGGCGACCTGTCGGCGTGATCGGCCCCACACGGGACGTCTTCGCCGATTCACCCTATGCGAGGGCATACGGAATTCCAGCCAACGAGCGCGCCCTGGCCGCCGCCTATCGCAGGGACGGTTCCTACCGCTGGGTCGGCTGGGCTGCCAACAACTCGGTTCCGAGGGAAGTTCTCCTGTCCGTCGGCGGTTTCGATCCTCGCTTCGTTTATGGCCAGGACTCGGAGTTGGGATATCGAATCGCTTCGCAAGTGATTTCTATCATCGTTGATCCTGACCTCGAGACCCTGCACAGGGGACCCTCGACCAGCGTGGGATCACGGGCGGGACGCGCCTTTGTCTCTGGCGCCTCACGCCGCCTCTTCGACAGCATTCACACGGGCGCCCATCCTCCTCCCCCACGGCCGAGAGGTGTCAAGGGCAGGATTTGGGATGCCGGCGTGGGGAGCCTGACGTTTCTGCTGCGGACGCGGGAAGCTTATGCACTTGCCGGCAAGGCGGTAGATCGCTTTCTGGCCGTGCTGCCGCTTCCAGTGGCAAGCCGGATCATTTCTCTACTGGTCGAAGCTGCCGGAAGATCCGGACGGAAGCACGGAAGCATTGACCTTGGCTCATATAAAGATCAGAAGTCGGTGGAGCTTTCCCGGGAGCTGTCTGGGCAGAACCGATAGGTTTGGCTCCAGGTTGGAAGCTGAGGGAACGAGTTACTTGTAGTCTAAGAAGCTTGGCCGGACGGTATCGTCCTGAATAAGACGATGATGGTATTTCAGGGCGATCGGCGGAAGAATGTTCCCGAGGATATCAATCCAAGGAATAGGATATCCAGGATTATCTCCCCTTTCATTGCCAGGATGGCGCTTGAGCGCTTCAGCATAAAAATCCATCCGGTCAAGCAGGCGCCTATACCATTCTCGGGTCAAAGGCGTCTGGGGTTTCATGATGAAGGCACCGTTTCCAATAAGTCTGCCGTAACGGTGCCGGACATCCCGGCCCAGCCTGCCCGGGAGCCTGGCCGTCATGTCCGAAGCCACCTCGTGGTATCCGAGGGCCCATTTGCCGGTATCCGCGTCGAGTTTGTCAAAAGCAGGCGACCAAGAGTGATGCAACGTCTTGATGTCGCAATACCCGCCGCCCCAAAAATTCATGAAGTAGCAGCGCAGGTAATCTGACCGGTGCACTAAAGAAAGATCGTGGAAGGCAGGATGGAGGGGCTCTCCAGGTAGAAGATAGCCGTCAAGCTTGTCTGGGGTGATGAGCCGCACGTCTATGCCTGGATTTTGGGCGATCATGCTCTCAAGCCCAACAAGGCGATTAGGCGTTATCGCATTACTGCCGGTCCAGAAGCAATAAATGACACGGTCGAGGGGACGGGGATAACCCGGCAGCATATCGCGGGTTAACCACTGGCCTGAATAGTTCTGAGGGTCGTACACATAAGGGGAGGCCCTGTCCGCGAATCGGAGAATCGCATCTTTCGACTGTTGGCGAAAGGGGTAGGTCCTTCGCATTGTCCACTTCTTGGCCAGAAATGCCTGATGCTTTCCGGATTTTGCTCCGTTAACTGCTGCCCCAAGAACATCCTTATATAAGCCCATACTTCTCTCAACCCTTAGTTAACGCGCGCTTCGAAGTCCATGATGTGTGCCCGAGGCGACCGCCCTAGGAACCGGTAACTCACATGACCCGCGACCACCCCCATGGCCCAGCCAAGTGCCCGCGCCTGGTCACGGCGGGTACTTGTACGGATCAACCTGTAGGACGTCAGCATGCGGCTGAGCAGAGTGCTGAGGCTTCCACGGAAAGAAATTGGGCCGAGTGGATGGCCGGTGGCATATCTGCACCATAAGAGCACGGAAGATTTGGCGTAATAGAAGTTCTGCCGGGCGGCTCCATAGCTGTCCGGCCGCTGGCGGTAGTCAACAATGGCTTCCGGGCACCAGCCTAAAGAGTAACCAGCAAGCTGGAGTCGCCATGCGAAGTCGGCCTCCTCGTGACCACGATCAAAGGAGGAGTCAAAACCTCCCAAGGCCAAAAGCACTTCCTGTCTGACTCCAATGCATCCACCTAGGGCGTACGGTAGGAAGCCGAAGATCCTGCCTAGCCCCAACGTGACCGGGGGCTGGGTTCCCACGACTTCAGGGGGGTTCAGCCGGTCGAGCCGCGCGGCACCCCCCACGGCGTCATACCGGCCCAGCCCGTCCGCAAGTGCCTCAACCCATTTAGGGCAAACAACATCGTCCGCGTCGCAAATTAGTATCTTGTGCCCCCGAGCAGCGCGGGCACCCTCATTCCGGGCGTGTGAAACCCCTTGGACTTGCCCGGAATCGACAATGGTGAAGGCTGCAAACTGATCCGCTGCTCTAATCGCCACCTCGACGGTGTCGTCCGTTGAGCCATTATCCGAAATGACTACTTCAAACGGCAGGCGCGTTTGCTGCCCGGCTAATGCAATGAGCTCTTCAGCCAAGGTAGAAGCGCCATTGTAGACGGGGATGACGACGCTCACATCGATAGCTTCCCCCGGGCTGCGCGTTCGATTGAAGACGATCTTGGGGCCCTCAGCCATTACAGGCTACCTTTCTGCTTCGATATTCCTTCTAGGAGCAAGGGGCCGTAAACATGGCACAATGCATCGGTGAATTGTTCCCACCCGTAGACCCGAAGAGCCTTCTCCCGGACTTCCGCGCTTCGGTGATCGGCCTTGCCCTGTTCCTGAAGTATGTGAAGAACAGCATCCGCAAACGCCTGTGCGTCATCGTGCATTCCCGTGAACCAGGACGGATCGCCAATGCCTTCCGCCCCCACCGTCGTGGTCACGAGTGGGACCCCAGCCATCAGGGCGTCCACCACTTTAAACTTGACGCCGGCTCCAAGCCGGACAGGAACCACTACGACGGATGCCCGCTCATAAAAAGGCTCCAGGTCATCAACAAAGCCCAACAACTCAACATCGGACAGCCTCGCAGCTTCCACGGTTGTTGAACGGACACCCAGGCCGGCAATACGGAAACGGGCCTCCGGCGCCGCAGCCTTTATTCGCGGCCATACATCGGCAAGGAACCAGAGAAGTCCTTCCTCGTTCTCCCACCGGGCAAGGAACCCCACAAAAAGTATTTCGCCTAGAACCGGGGTTGAACGGTCAACGTGTTCCATTCCGGCGGCAAGAGGTGGGGTAACCACACGGACTTCTGCTGTTCCCGCCGGTAGCAGATCTGCATCCTTCTGGCTCAGCAGAACGACCTTGTCCGCCGCTCGAACAATGCTACGTTCAAGACGGCGCGCAGTTGATGCTGCCCACGCCCACCTCATTCGCGCTACGTGGGAAGTGGCTCCCTGGGAGGCCCGGCCGTAGCGCTGAGACAGTACGTCGTGGAATGTACATACAACCAGTGCTTCAGGGTTGAATCGACGCAACATCGGGATGAGGGCTCCATATTCCTCCCACTGCAGGTCGATGACATCCGCGTGTCTGATTGCCTCCAGAACCTGCCGGTCCCGGAGCAAACTAATCACAAACCGCCAAGGCGGCAAGGAAGGGGCAACCATTGACAGCAGCCGGGTTAGCGCGCGGTCCCAAGAGCTTGCCATTCGGCCAGCAGACCTGCCTAACAATTGATAGCGAGGAACACCGCCAGATTTCAGAGCCCTCTGAGCCGCTGGCCCGTCCGGAGCAATGATAAACACATCATCGGATTTCGATGCCGCCTCGCTGACCCATTTAACGTAACGGCCGCCAGCATTATCCGGCTTAGCACAAGGCAAAGCAGCAGTGATCATGATGAAGCGTTTTCGTCGCTGTTCTTGGAATGATTCCATCCTTATCCAAGCTTTCCGAGTGCCACAAGGTGGGCGAATTCCGCATTCTGGCGCTCTACTTCAGCGAAACTTCCTTCAGCTTGGATGCGACCATCAGACATAAAGACGACCTTGTCAGCATTCTTTACCGTAGAAAGCCTGTGGGCCACGAGCACAATAGTCATAGCACCGCTAAGGGAATCAATCGTGTCCGAGATTTTTCGCTCCGTGGCATTATCCAATGCTGCTGTCGCCTCATCGAGCACAAGTATTGACGGCTTGCGGTACAGAGCCCTTGCTATTCCAACGCGCTGTCGCTGCCCACCCGACAACCTCACTCCGCGCTCGCCCACGCGAGTGGAAAGGCCGGCGGGCATTTCCTCGACAAGGGGTGCCAACTGCGCGAGCTGGACCGCCTCCAGGAGACGGTCCCGGTCGATGGCTCGAGGGTCCACGCCAAAGGCAATATTGCCCGCGAGCGTGTCGTCAAGGAGAAAAACGTCCTGAGGTACTACTCCCAGCCCTGAATACCAGCTAGGAAGGTCGTCGAAAATATTTTCTCCCCCCGAGCTGACTGTGCCTGATGTTGGTTCAAGGAGCCCGAGGATGACGTCCAATAGCGTACTTTTCCCCGCGCCGCTGGAGCCGACAAACGCCGTTGTCTGTCCACGAATAATTTTGGTGGAAACTTCCTGTACCACGAATACGTCAGAGTCCCGGTATCTATAACTTACGTGGTCCAACACAACGTCCCCCGAGAATATCTTCGATGACGGAGAGGACTCTGAGTGGTAGCCGTCAGCGTCAAGACGCTCGACCTCTTCGGCCAGTATTCGCATCCCCACCTGGCCCGTTCGTATCCCGCCAATGGTGGCAACAACTCTATTCATGGTCGGTAGGAGACGTACGGCAGCAGCAGCGTAAACACCAAGAACGGCCAAAGCCAGCTCCTTCGTGCCCGTGCTGAACAGCACTAAGGCAATGCCCGCGATTCCAAGGACGAAGCCCATTTCAAGGATGTACTTGGGTATTTCGGAAACCAGCGAGGCAAGTCGGCTGGCATGTGCCCGATCGGCTTTAGCTTGCCCGAACCTATTGACGAACAGGTCCGCACTGGACGAAAGGCGTGCCTCTCTGAATCCGTTCAAGCCAGGCATCAGAGCAGTCCACGCCTCAAGATCCGACTTTGCCATGGCCAGCCCGATCTGCAGATGACGTTTTTTCAGGGCCCTTTGGATGGCCCAGCCGAGCAGTCCAAAGACCGCAATGGCGAAGATTGTCACCAGAGGTGAAACGATCAGCAGGACAACGAGAATGGCGGCGAGCGTTAGCGCGTCTGCAAGAAGGCCTATGAGACCGAGGAAGACCTGGCCAAAGGTCTGGCTAACGGATGAAGCGAGGTTACGGTGAATAACCGAAATTTCACGTTCACGGTGCGCCCAATAGGGGGCTAATAAATACCGACGCAGCAGTTCCGTTGCGGCCTCAGCCTCGAGCTTGGTTGTATGGCCGAGTAACCACCAACGGAATGCGACGGTAGCCAGACTCTTGAGCGCGAATGCAAGCCCGACCGCCAAGGCTACTGCCAAGATCAGTGTTTGCTCGTCCTTTGTACCCAGAAGATTCGAGACGTGCACTAGAACTCCCTGCGACGGGTCGGCGCCTGTCACAAGCTGCATAAGCGGGAGTGTGGCAGCAACACCAATCATGTCCAGTGCTGCAATGACGCAGGACCCCAAGACGGCGAGCAGCACCCAAACACGTACTGGTCGGCGGATCAGCCGGCAAACAACTCTTAGATCGGCAAACATGGCATCCCTGCATTCAGTTTCCTCATCTGCGTCCTTCTTGCCATGTGAAGTCACCCTTCCAATTCTCTTCCAAAATCAAGAATTTCGCGCCGGAGACGCTCCCGGAACCGCTCCTCGGAAAACGTGTTTGCGTGCGCTCTGATCGCCTCTGGGTCCCATCTGGCTGGATCGAATGATTCAACAGCATCCCGGATGAACTGTGCGCTGGGGCGTTCGATGAAACGCCCTGTTATCCCTTCGACGATCGTGTCCAGGTAACCCCCACCGCGTAAAGCAATCGTGGGTTTACCCCAGGCACCAGCCTCCAGGGGGGTGATGCCGAAATCCTCATGGGAGGGAGCTATAACAGCCCGGCACAGCGAATAGGCCCACCGCATCTGCGCGTCGGTCAGATGTTCAATAATCTTGACGTTTGCCGGACAGGATTCCCTCAAGTCTGCGGCCAAAGGTCCGGCCCCGATTACCAGGAGACGCTCATCGAGATAACGGAACGCCTCTATCGCCTCGCCCACGTTCTTATAGGGCAGCAGGCGGGAAACGATGAGGAAGTGACCCCCCTGCTGAACAAAATCCTCAATTCCACGCACGGGGGTACGCTCGCCGCTGATATCCACGCTGTGCGGCGGATGGAACACCTCAGCCTCGATACCGTAAACGTCTTTGAGCCGTTGCCGGACCACTGTGGAGTTAGCCACATACTTATCCGCCCTCTTCGCTGCCCGGCCGTCCCACCAGCGCAGGAACGGCTTTAGGAGCGTGAGCCCCCACCCCACCGGCGACTGCCATGCCGGACGTCCCAGGTACTGTTCTGTAAGGTACAGCCAGCGGGCGGGCGAATGGCAGTATACGAACACCTTGCCTGGCATGTGGAAGCCGTGTGCCCAGCCCGTGCTGGATACGATGACAATGTCGGCAGGGATCTTAAGCATGGATGAAGCGTGCGGAAGCAAAGCCAGCGCCAGCCTGTGATCACGCCGGAACAGCGGAATGCGGTTGAGAGGAGAAGTGACAATTTTGGCGGACCTAAACTCCGCATAGGTGTCATCCGGGTGATAAAGCGTCGTATAAATCGTCGCCTCGGGAAAAGCCCGGAGCATGGCTAGCACAACTCGTTCGGCTCCACCCCGCTGTGTGAGGTAGTCGTGGGCTATCGCAATTTCGGGTCTCGGCTTCGCGGACGCCACATTTACAGGCGATGCCCGGTCAATTTCGGTATCCATTCCTCACCCCTCTCAGTGCAAGTTCGGTGTAGCGGTTGTTCAGAAATGTGTTCTGGCTCGATGGGGATGGACTATCCCCGCCCGCCCCGCTGACTCCACGGCCAGCGCCACCAGCTTTTCTGCAAGCCGCCTCGGAAGTACTGGCAATGCCGCGTCAATAGCCAATCCACCTACTTTGATGGTCCGCTCGTTTGCGAAGGTGCTGGCCAGAGCCACCAACGTTGACCAGAGGCTTGGGCTTTGTGGGATCGCTGCCAAGGGCTCGGGACCGTGTTTGGCTATGAAGATCTCCCTCGCTGCCCCGGAATGGAGGGCACGTATAGCCCTGACGCCTGTCGTCGTTGCCGCCACGTGGTGTGCGGTGGTCAGTGAGGGCTGGATGCGGACGGGAATACCCATCTTCTTGAGGCGATAGCCGAAATCAACATCCTCCCAACCGTAAGCGCGGTACCGCTCGTCGTAGCCGCCCAGCCGCTCGTGAACTTCCCTCAGCACGGAAACGTTGCCGGCCCAGTACCGCCACTGGTCGTCGCTACTGGTTGCCAGGGCATGCGCGCGAAAACGCTCGTCAACTGCCCGGCCGTAGACACGTGCATACGCAGTTTCCGTGAAAATGTTCCTGCACAGACCTACGATGCCGACAGGATCTCCCCGGTGCTCTGCCAGGTGCTTGCGGACGTAGTCCGGGGCGGGCTCCAGGTCATCATCGCACCTGATCAGCACGCGACCCTTGGCTGCTTTGGCCGCTGCATTCAAGGCTGCCGCCCTCCCCTTGTTCTCGGGAAAGACGATTATCCGCAGGGCCATGTCCGGATGTTCTGCAGCCCACCGCCCCAGGACCTCGGCGCTATTATCCATGTCCCCATCGACTACGATAATCACTTCGAAGTCTGCGCAGTCCTGCCGAGACAGTGCTGAGAGCAGAATGGGCAGGCGGAGTGCGCCGCCCCGGGAAGGCACAACGATGGATGCTTCCAGTTGGGAATTCATGCGTTTCCTCCTGAAAAGGAGGGGCTTGGTATTACGCCCCATTGTTTTAGCAGTGCTTCAAGACGCGACCCTCCGGCCATCGGCGAAAAACATGAAAGCCAGCGTTCATACGCCTTCGTCACATAGACCAATCCGCCGTCGTCCACTGCCTTCCTGATGGCCTTGGCCAGTTCCTCCGCGTCGCCTGCCGGAACCACCCATGGGCATTCGGGACCTGCTATTTCCGGCAGCGCACCGGCGTCGCTGATGACAAACGGGACACGGGCGGACATGGCCTCTGCGACAACGAGACCAAAGCTTTCGGGCACCAGCGACGGGCACACCATGACGTCAACCGCACCAAAGAATTTGGCTGGCTCCATCCAGCCCGGGCGGTCCATCAGATGATTTACGGGTGCCAACGCCTGTTCCAGTTCACGCTGTGCGGCGTCCGTGGTAAAGCGTGGTTCTCCCGCCAGCACGAGTCGGTATCTTCCAGGAGTCTGCGCGTCGAGCTGCTGCAGCGCTGCGGCAAGCACACCCACGCCCTTTTCAAGCGAGGGCCGGCCGAGGAAACCGAGACGAACGGCTCCTTCATGGGGCTGCCGGGCGGGGCGGACCTCCTCCACCCAGTTTTCCAGGACGATTGAACCCGGCAGGCGTGCAGCCAACGAACGGGAGGGGACAAGTGTGGCCGCTGCGCGTTTTCTGGCAACCCCCGCGAGGATGGACTGTGCGCCCCGAGGCAGCTGGTGGAGGTGGACCACGCGACGGCCCATCAGGGCCGTGGCGGCGGACGGCACCAGCCCGTTGCACCACAGCAGCCCATCAGGATGAGTCAGTCTCCAGTGCCGCAGCGCAACCATGTACCCGGCCCGGCTTGACGCCGGAAGGACCACCGTGGGATGACCAGCGGCGCGGGATGCTTCCACGAGCGTTGACGGCGCCGCGGGACCCACTACCGAAACGGAGACTCCAAGCTCCCTGGCCTGCATGGCCAGCGCCAGAAGCATCACCTCGCCGCCGCCGACGTCGCCGTTGTTGGTTGCGAGTATCATCTTGGTCGCCCTCATGCGGCTATCCTCCACTTCCGGCGTGACGGCGGCGCCAGTGATCCCCGGTTCCTGAGACCGCGCCGGGGTGGTGCTGCCGGAGGCAGCTTCTGGGCCGCCTCATACTGCATTGCCAGTCCCAGTGCGATAGCTGTGGGCAGCGTCAGCAGCACCTCGCCCAGGTTCAACGCGCAGACGGCAACTCCGAGCAGCGCCGCCTCATACCAGACATTGCGTTGCCCGCGCGGCAGTCGGATCAGGGCGAGGAACGCAATCCCCAACAGGGCGGCCATAATTATGAAGCCCACCCAGCCGGTCTCCGCACGGAGCGCGAGGTATGAACTGTGATAGAAAAATGTCAGTCCGTCCACGTTGATTCGGGCAGTGCCCGCGCCGTTGCCAATCAGCGGGTTCCGGTCCACGTCCACGATTTCCAAGGCAAAGATGCGGGCTCGCAGTGCGTCGCTTCCTGCCCTGTCCGCAAAGGCACCCGTGGCGAAGGAGTCCTGCGGGATAGTGCTCACCCACCACATCAACAGGCCCACGGTTGCCATACCCAACCACCGGGACCCGAATCGGCCAAGGACCACCCAGACCGCCATGATCGCCACCGCAAGCATGGTGGTCCTGGATTCGGTCAAGTACACACCGCCGAGGCAAACGGCGATCAGCCCCACGCGCTGCCAGTTTTTAGTGAGGGCCGGGATGGCCAACGCTGCGCAGACAGCAATCAGGAATCCGCCAGCATTCGGGTCGCCAAAAGGACCTGTCATCCGTCCGATGTAGGAACTCTGCGGCAGCGTGATGGCACCCCAAACGATGCCCGCCACCAGTCCTATCGCCAGCCCCCGCCCGATCGCGACGCGGTTCAATCGGCCAGAGGCGACTGCGAGAATTACGGCTGCGAAGAGAGAGATGTTGAGGATTCTCCGCATATCGACATCACCGTTGAGCAGTGAGGTGAGGAAAAGCCACACTGGCACGGCAACAACCAGAGGCGCGAGGGCAAGGGCCAACTTCGGGCCCCGATACGGCGCAAAAGCCGCGAACAGCATTACAAGTCCCATTGCAATCGAGTTCGCCGGCACGCCAAGGCCGGGCACGTTTACGGCATCCAGGAACATCGCGGAAAACATCAGCACCACAAACGGTGCTATTGGTGCGCCTGCGGCGGTCCGGGGTTCAGCGAGCGCGGATGCCTGTTTCATGTCCGGCCTACCTCCACATACTTCCGGGCGATGGAGGCGGCCATGGCGGTAATGTCCGGCCACCGTGGATCTAGCTTGGGCCGCTGATCCACGTCGGTTGCCTGCCGCTTGACCGCCTCCACGATGCGGTCCACGTCGCCGGCGTCAACCAGGCACTCCGGCGGCAGGATTTCCGGGTTACCGCCCACGGGGGTCGCCACCACGCCCAGCCCGGCGTTGACAGCGTCCAGCAGGGTGTAGGAGCAGTTTTCCCAGACCGAGAGCTGTACCAGGACGTCGGCCGCGGCCATTGCTTCGCCCGCGTCGAGGAATCCGGGGAAGGTGACGGCCTGCTCAATGCCAAGCTGCCCGGCAAGCTCTTGGAGTTCGCCGCGCATAGGCCCTTCGCCGGCCACGGTCAAGGTGGCGCCGGGGAGGTCCGCGTGCAGTTTCGCGAAGGCATTCAGCAGGTCCGGGAGGCGTTTCTCCGGGGACAGGCGGGAGAGGGACAGCACGCGCGGCCCCTCCGTCGCCGGCA
This sequence comes from Arthrobacter sp. PGP41, assembly GCF_002953935.1. Taxonomy (NCBI): domain Bacteria; kingdom Bacillati; phylum Actinomycetota; class Actinomycetes; order Micrococcales; family Micrococcaceae; genus Arthrobacter; species Arthrobacter sp. PGP41. Next base: position 3,367,865 of record NZ_CP026514.1, read on the forward strand.
TCCGGGAGGCGCCAGCGGATCCTCCACCCGAGGAGCGGTCCACGCCGTTCGGTATGACCTTAATGAACTTGCCGGGGTTCCATTTTGCCTCCATGGCCCGGCGCGTGGCCTCCGATACCGCGATAATCCCATCGGCACGGCGCAGGCGCAGGGTGTGCAGCGCTGCTTTGATGCGGGACTTGGCAACCGACCCGTGGTACACGAGGTCGTCGGCAGCGATCCCGTGTTCGGTGGTGACCAGCCGGGTACGCCTGTCCCCCGCCAAAGCACACGCAGCCACCACGTCCGCATAGGAGAGATGGCTGTGCACAACGGCCGGCCGCAGGGTTCGCACAGTCCGCCCCATGGTCTGCAGTGATGCGCGGAAGCCGGCCGCCGGCCCGAACGGCCCGGTGACGACGGCGGTGCCGCCTTCCCTCAGCAGCGCGGCGAGCGGACCTTCCGGGCAGAGGACCACCAGGCGCCACCCCGGCAGCCCGGCCCTGGCGACGTCAAGGACGTGCCGTGCCACGCCCCCGAGGTCCGCCACGGGAACCACCCACAAGGCTGTGGGGACCGCCGTCATTGTCATTTCCCGCCCGCTCAGTACCATGCCTCGAGCCGTTCCAGAGCGGTCCAGAATGCGGCACCGTCATTCACGTGCCCCTGCCAGATCTCGGGGATGAAACCGGCTTCAGGGCTCAGCCTGTCCAGTTGTTTGGCCAGCGCAGCGAAGTCCACCTCGCCTTCGCCTACCTGCACGCCCTCGCCGTCAACGCCCGTGGCGTCAACCATGTGCAGGTGGATGGTGTGCGGGGCGAGTGCTTCAACGGCCTCGGAAAAGGGCATGCCCAGGAAGTTCGCGGCCAGCTTGGTGTGCGAGACGTCCAGGCACAGTCTGGTCCCCGTTTGTGCCGCGAACTCGGCGGTGTCGTGCGGGTCAAGGAATAGGTTGTGGAATTGCTGTCCGCCCATAAGCCAGGGATAGGGCGGCAGGGTCTGGGCCGCAATCCGGACGCCGTCGGTGTCCAGCCGTTGCAGGGCCTGCGCCACGCGCGCGTACTTCCGTGCCCGTTCCTGCGCCGGAATGTGCCTGTCCTTGGTGAACCCGCCCATGGTCACCACCATGATGGGTTCGTCCTCCTGCTTGAACCAGCGGGTCAGCGAGCGGGTGATATCAACGGTCCGCTGGACTTCGGCAATGGACCGCTCCCAGTGCGCGCCGTCCTCCGAGGCCAGGTCAACCAGGAAGTCGCCCGCGAAAAGGTCCGGCAAGTGGGTGGTGAAGCCCATATCCAGCGGCGCCGTGAACACGGAGTCGGCGTCGATCTCCAGGTCCTTGTAGGAAAAGTGGAACTCCAGGAAGTCGGGCGAGCAGTCCTTGATCAGCGCCTCGTGGTCGTGATACCTGACCGGCAGCCCCCACGGGCGGCGGAAGTCAAAGTCTCTCCCCTTCGGTGCGTGGTCCCGGAGGTCGCCCTCGTAGAAAAAGTCCCCTTCGGCCACATCCCTTGGCGCGGTCCTGCCCAGCAGCAGCGGCAGGGCATTAGGCTGCAGGCCGCGCCCGGGGCTCTTGACGTCGACGTCGGCGCTGCCGATCACCTGCCCCTTCGCGATGGGACGGGCCGCCACCAGCGATTTGGCCAGGTTAATGCGGTTCATCATCTCGCCCGGGGAGACGGTCCGCGGCGATTTCCCGCCGATGGACTCCTCCACCTCCCGGATCCGGGTGACCATCCGGGCGAACTCTTCGGGAAGGAGGGAGACCGTGTGGTCGTTGCCTTCCATGGTGGTGTCAACCGTGAAGTGCTTCTCGATGATCCTTGCCCCGCGGGCGACGGCGGCAATGGGCACGTGGTAGCCGCGCTCGTGGCCCGAGTACCCAACGATGCACTGGCCGATCTCGGCCAGGCGGTCCAGGTACGCCAGGTTCACGTCCTTGAAGGGCGCGGGGTACGTCGATTGTGTGTGCAGCAGGGCGAACGCGGCGCCTGCCGAGCGCAGCAGCGCAGCGCTCTCCCGGATCTCGTCTTCCCGGGACATCCCCGTGCTGGCGATCAGCGGGACGCCGCGGTCAGCCACGTTCCGCAGGAGCTCGTGATTGGTGAGGTCCGCCGATGCGATCTTGAGCGCCGGTAGCCCGTAATCAACCAGCGACTGGGCGCTGGCAATGTCCCACGGCGTGCAGAGCACATCAATGCCCTGGTCCCGGCAGTGGTCAAAGACCGTGAACAGGTCCTCAGCGTCCAGTGAGAACCGGGAGAGGAGATCCAGCGTGTATTGCGTGCCCAGGTCCTCGCCGGCGGAGCTGCCGCTGGACTGGCGGTAGAGCGACTTCATGTCCCGGAGCTGGAACTTCACGGCGTCGGCTCCGGCCTCCTGCGCGAGGTCCACCAGCCGCTTGGCCAGGTCCACCGAACCGTTGTGGTTGTTCCCGATTTCGGCGATGAGGAAGGCGGGGTGGCCTGGTCCGATGTGGTGCCGGCCGATGCGCATTTCGTCAGCCCGGTCAACGGCGATGGCACGCAGGTGCCCGCGTGCGTCCACCAGCGGAAGGTGGCTGACGTTGCGGGGCATCAGCACGGCCAGGTCTGCCGGGCTGGTGGTGTGGCTTGCGCTGCGGACGGCGCGGTTTGCGACGGCCAGGCAGCTGACGTTCAGTCCTTCAGCAGGGTTTTCGACGATCCACCGGCGGAAGTCGCCGTCGGACAGCGAGCCTTGGAGCACGCCGTGCTCGTCCACGCAGAAGACGATGCGTTCCTGGTTGGCCGTGATTTTCTGGAGACCGGTGAGCACAGGATCTTCGGAAAAGACGATGTAGGGCAGGGTATTGCGTTCGATGATCATCTGCGGGCTTCCTTTTCTGTCCCCTGCATCTGCCTGGATGCGAGCATCTGCTGCTCCACGGTGCTGAAATCCAGTTCGGTGTCTATGTCCACGCCTTCGGCCTCCTCCATCACGAAGAGACCAATGCGTCCGCCGAGCCGGTTGGAGAACTTGCGGTAGATCTCCGTGCGGGTCAAGTAGAGGGAACCTGTTTCCCGGTAGCGGTAGTCCCCCTCGGCCAGGTCCTGGCGGCGGGGCCGGCGGTCGACGGCGTATTGGGCCATGGGCGGGTCCCCTGCCGTCCAGAGGAACGGGGTTTGGGGCACGACGCCGACCAGCGAGTCCACGCGCGAGTCAAGGAACTGCGCAACGGCGCGGTCAAGGGTGCCGGGATGGCGGATGGGCGAGGTTGCCTGCAGCAGCATGACGGCGTCGGGTTCCCTGCCTTGCGCTGTGCGGTATTCGATGGCGTGCTGCACCACGGGTTCCGTTGCTGTTTCATCCCGGGCGAGTTCCTCCGGCCGCAGGAACGGCACGTCGGCGCCGGCTTGCAGGGCCACTTCCGCGATCTCATGGTCATCGGTGGACACCAGGACGTCCAGCCCGCAGTCCGCAGCCAGCGCCTGCTCAATGGTCCAGCTGACCAGCGGCTTGCCTGCCAAGTCGCGGATATTCTTACGAGGAATCCCCTTGGATCCGCCGCGGACCGGTATCACGCACAGGATATTCACGAAACTTCCCTCACTTGCTGGACAACGATTTCTGCAATAGCGCGGGCCGGTTCCAGATCCGGACGGGCGGGAGCGGGTGTCGGTTCAGTTCCCCAACGGGACATGCCGTACCGTTCCCAGAACTCCTCCAGCCAAGCGGGAGGTGAGGGATAAGTGACCCAGGCGGGGATGCCTCGGGCTGCGGCTTCAAGTACACCTGTGGAGAAGACCGACGCGATCGGAGCATTAAGTTCCGCGAGCGGAATTCCGGACCGGTCCAGCGTCACACCCCGCCGTTCCCAGAGTGCGTGCTGCAAACGCGATAGACGGTCCGTCTCGGAGGGATGTGGCCGGTACATGGCACCGGTTGTGGTACAGAACAGCGTTGCCGCCCGCGCAAAACCGGACCGTGGGAGTTCCGCGCCGTGCAGCTGGCCCAGAAACACCGGACGCGCGTCCTCACTCACCCGCCCGGAGCCTTGCGCCCCCGCCGTCCACAGCAGCTGCGAACCGACCACATCCCAGGTAACGTCGCAGCGGCCGGAGCGCCAGAATTCGGCGTCGGCGTCACTGAACGCGAGCAGGTGCGCGTCCTCGGGCAGCGGGGGCGCGTGGGGTGTCATCAGTCCGTGCTGGACGACGTAAAACCGCGCGCCCAGGTGCCGCGACCATTGGTATGCCACGGCACCGACGGGCAGATAGTGTCCGCTGCCGGCAACGAGTCTGATATCGGCGAGCTGTTCGGGGGCAGCGTCAGCATGGACCGGGACGAGTTGCCATGGCCCACCAGGAAGATTTTTCCGGATATCCTCCGGGGCCAAGACGGCAACGGACTCCGACTGAAGGAACTCAAGAGGACGGACTAGGGAAGCCAGTGATGTTGGTTTAGTCGAGTCAAGAGTAAACAAGGCTCGCGGCGAGGTCCCTCTAACGGCAAGGACCGGCTTGGTGGCAGAGTGCCTCGTGATGAGGGACTTTGCTCTGCGGAGCGGGCTGGTGGCCCTTTGCCAGCGGAACCAGGCCTCGAGGTCGTGCGGGTGGTTTAGCCCCATAATTCCTCCAGCGTTGCGATCCGGTGGCCGAAGGTATGTTGCTCCAACGTGCGTCGCTGGCCTGCCATTCGAATCCTTTGGGCCCAGTGGCCGTCAAGGAGCGCCCTCCGGCAGAGCTCCACCAGTTCTTCCGCCGATTCGAAGACCAGGACTTCGTCTCCGACGTCGTACATTGAATCCACGTCCGCCCGATCAAGAATCTGAAGCGCACCAACCCCGGCTGCTTCGAAAGTACGCATAGTGAAACCATCCTGGTCTCCATGAAGATTCAGCGTTGCCGGCGACCCCTGCATGACGCCGTAAGCTTCTGCGCGTGCCATGTCCCTGCCGACCGGAATCCCGGCACTTGAGAACTGGCGTGTACGCAAGACATCAAATGGATGCCTGGACCAGGTGCGGCCGTAGGCCTTGACGGGAACAGCGGAAGCTGCCAGCTCCCGCAGCAGGTTTTCCCGCGAGTCATATCTGGCGCCGATAAAGGAAATATGATCCTCGCGGATTCGGGGAACGGGAACTGAGTCATCGAACGCGAGCGGCACGTGCCGAGCCTCGATGCCCTGTTCCGTCAGGCTTTCCGTATCTTGGCGGCTGTAACTTGCTATCGGTCCGGCATTTCTTAGCTGCTCGGGTGTATACCGCATGCGCCGTAGCTCGTCGTAGAGCCAGGTCACGCGGGGAATTCGGCGCTCGTCCAGCGCCTGCCACCAGTCGGGACCGAGCTGGTCCCCCTTCACCAGCACAACGACGTCTGGACCGGCTGCGTTGAGGGCGGCGAGCGCACGATCGGTCAGCTTTTGTTCCATCTTGGCAGGACGCCATTTTTCCGGCAGCTCGTGCAGCAGTTTGTTGCCCAGCCTCTGGTTGAAAGGACCGGCGGCGTCATAGCAGTGGACGGTGACCTGGTGCCCACGGCGTTCCAAGGCTGTGCTCATCGCGTTCCAATACCCATGGAACACGGGACTGACCAAAAGAATCCGCACAGGCTTCATTCGGTCAGACCCCGGGCCTTAAGCTCATCCAGGGCTTCGTCCCACGCTTCTGGGGCAGCGCCCCGTTCATGCCAGGAGGAGCGGATGAAATCGGCGATGGCCTCCTTTGTCTGCCATCGCGGCAATGGTGCTCCCAGCGCCCTCAACCGTCTCAGGTCCGCGCAGGCGTGATCGATGTCTCCCGCCCGGCGTACAGCGAGGTACTCAATCGGCACATTGACGTTGGGCGCTGCCTCCATGGCATAGAGCGCCAGTTCCTTGAGGGTGGTACGCACTCCCGTACCGCTATTCAATACGCGAGGTGTTTCCAAGGCTCCCTCCGTATTCTCGAGGCTCCATTCGATGAGAGCCACGACGTCCTCTACATGGACGAAATCCCTAGTCTGTGTGCCATCGCCGTAGAGGGTTAGCGGCAAACCGTCCTTGAGGCGGGCGAGGAACGCTGCCAGGACGCCGGTATAGGGGTTATGAAGCGCTTGGCCTCGGCCGATGACATTCTGGGGCCTGATGATGGTCGCGGGAACTTTTGCTGCCACTGTCTCCATGAGGACGTGCTCGGCCCGGGACTTGGTTTCCCCATAGACAGAAACGGGTCGGTGCCGGTCCTCTTCGGAGGAAGGGACCAGTGTGCCGTCTGCACCACCGTCGACTCCAGCAGGCAGTGACTCCCCTGGGGAAAGGACGCGCCCTTCCCCGTAAACGGCACGGGAGCTCAATAAGACGATCTTCGCGCCCCACCGGACAGCAGCTTCCGCAGCCATCCGTGTACCCTCCACATTCACCCGCCGGTAATGCTCGGTCTCATACATGGACTGGGCGGTGCCGGTTTCCGCCGCAAGGTGAACCACCGCGTCGTGCGGCGGCAGCGACATCCACGCACCAACGTCAGCAACATCGCCGAGGAACACCTCGCCAGGGAAGCGTTCGGCAGAATCCTGTGGATCCTGGTGAACCTGTGAGTCAAGGATGTCTAGGGCTGTCACGTCATGCCCGGCGCCGACGAGTGATTGGGCCAGATGCTGTCCAATGAATCCGGCCCCGCCGGTAATGAGCACTTTCATCGTCCGGTACTTCCTGATCTGTCCAGTTGATTCAGTAGTCGTCCAGCGAGGACGCGTGCGGGGGCTCCACCGACGGTGGCACCCGCGGGGACGTCACGTGTGACAACCGATCCAGCGCCGACGACGGCACCGTCTCCTATGCTGACGCCGCCAAGAATGATGGCTCGCTGCCCAATAAAGCATCTGTCTCCGATGCGGATCGGACCGGTGCCATGCACGGTGGAAAGGTCGCCCTGCAGGTGCGTACTGGAACCGATGTATGCCCCGTCAGCGATCACGCATCCTGAACCCACCGTGACATCGTCCAAGGCGTGAAGGTGCACATCATGGCCCAGATAGACGTCATCGCCGACAGCCAGGTTCCCTCCTTCTTCGGTGGCAAGCCAGGCCCCTTCGTAGATTGCACATCGCTTGCCGAGGCTGATTCGCTCCACGCCGCGCAGGACCAGCGGCTTAACAACCACGGTGCCTCCACCTAGCGCGCGGAATGCCCTCCGATAGACAATGGTGGTGACCGCTTTCGCGAGCCTCCAGCGAATGGAAGGCGGGGCCTCGGCAAGGAATTTCATGATCCCCATCAGTGATTTCTCCTTAAATAGCCCCACTCACGCCGAAAAATTTCCACGGCGTGGAGGTCGCGCCCAGCAGCCTGCCGAACCAGATTGACCCAGAAGTTGATGGCCGATGCGAGCCCAAGTGCTATCCGCAAGATTCGCGGATTGCCCCACTTCTCTGCGTAGAGCTTCCGCGAGTCCACCAGCCACTGGCGGCGCCTGGTGGAATCCGAGGATCCTCCGCCTTCATGGGTGACGGCGACCGTTCCAATAAAGACGGACGGAACGCCGCGGTCACGGAGCCGGCGTTGCAGGTCCACTTCCTCCGAGTTCATGAAGAATTCTTCGTCAAAGCCGCCAACGGCCCGGAATTCGCCTGTGGGCACCAGCATGGCGGCCCCCATCACCCAGTCAACGGGAACCACCGCGCCGTCCACGCAGCGGGTATCGTGCCCCACCATTTCGTGCAGGAGGGGTAGATGGCGCCAGCGCGCGAGCGGCGTGAGCCACTCAGTAACCTGGTGCCGCACTGCGGGGAAATGCCTGCCCACCCACTGCGGCACGCCGTTGTGCCCCAGGACCTGGGGACTCACCACGGCAGGCTGCCAGGGAGCGGCGGCGCGCAGGAGATCCGCAACGAAAGTGGGACTGATTTCAAGGTCGCTGTTCAGGATCAGCAGCAGGGGGTGCTCAGCCAGGGCGGCACCCGAGTTAACTGCGGAGCCGAATCCCCCGTTCACTGGTCTGCGCACAACTGCCACGCCTGCAGTGTCAGGAAAGGGAACCGGGGAGCAGTCATCGACGACGACCAGCTGCAAAGCCCCGGTGCCTTCCTGCACTTGGAGTGCTTTGATGAGGGCAAAAGCAGGCCGTGGGTCTCCATAGTGGGGAACGACTACGGTGACAGGCGTCATCGGTTCTTCACTCATGGCCCCTGCCACTTTCGGTGGAACCGCAAAGAACAACCATCATTTCCCCCCTGCTGTTTGCCAGCGTTGCTAGGGCCGCCGGATGAGACGTTCCGACGTGGGATTTACCGCGCCCCACAACACCTGCACTTCCAACATACTATGAACAGAATTTTAATGACCATGCAGGTCGAATTTCTGCTTTAAAAGTTGACAAGTTTGCTTATTATCCTCTCCATGAACCTCGACCTGAAGGAGTGCGTGTATAGAATCAAAGAACTTGCCCCGTAATGGGGGAGGTCTCTTTCGAGGTCAGAAAGGTTTCACCCGTGGAGCTCAGCACCTATCTGCGAATCCTTCGCCGCAATTGGATTATGGTGGTGGCCTTCACGCTTCTTGGGCTGGTTGCCGCCACGGCCTATACGCTCAGTATCAAACCCACCTATACGGCCCAGACAAAGCTTTTCCTGGCAACCCAAAGCTCCGGATCGGTGGGTGACCTGCAGCAGGGAAATACCTTTATCCAGGCGCGCGTCCAGTCCTACGTCGAAGCCGCCATGACACCTGCGGTTTTGGAGCCTGCGGCTGAAAGCTTGGGAAAGCCAGTGGGTGAACTGGTGGGCAAAGTGACAGCCAGCGCCGGCCCGAACACCGTGATCATTTCGATAGTGGCCACCGACAGTTCGGCGGTGCAGGCGGCGGCGATTGCCCAAGCGGTCGGTGAGAGCCTCATCGAAGTGATCGATGAACTCGAAAAACCGACCAATGGCACAGGGTCCTCGCCTGTCCGGCTTTCGGTGGTCACCCCCGCGGCGCCGCCGGCTGAGCCGTCCGCCCCGAACAACCGGCTTAACATTGCCCTCGGGGGGGCCATCGGACTGGCCCTTGGCACGGGCCTGGCCCTCCTTCGGAACATGCTTGACACCAAGGTGCGCGGCGAGACTGACCTGCAAAGGGTCACCGATGCGCCCGTCCTGGGAGGAATCGCGTTCGACGCCGACGCCACCAAAAAGCCCCTTCTCACCCAGGCTCCGTCCCAGGGCACACGGGCAGAGTCGTTCCGCCAGATAAGGACCAACCTGCAGTTCGCCCACGTTAGCCACGGATCCAAGGCCGTCCTGGTGACGTCGTCGCTTCCTGGAGAAGGCAAAAGCACAACCGCCATCAACCTTGCCATCGCCGTGGCGCAAGGCGGGCAGTCCGTAGCGTTGGTGGACGCCGACTTGAGGCGGTCCCGGGTGGGAGAGTACCTGGGACTTGAAAAGAACGCGGGCCTGACCACCGCCCTCCTCGGAAAGGCCGATCTAAGCGAGCTTCTGCAGCACTGGGGCCAGGACGAACTTTATGTGCTGACGGCAGGGCAGACGCCGCACAACCCCAGCGAACTGCTGGGGACGGGAGCCATGAAGAACTTAATTCTTCGGCTTGAGCAGGATTTTGATGCGGTCATCATTGATGCACCTCCCCTGCTGCCGGTCACCGACGCAGCAGTACTGGCACAGCACGTGGGCGGCGTCGTCCTGATGGTCGGGTCCTCCCGAGTGAAGCTCCCCGATCTCGAAAAGTCCCTGAATGCCTTGGACATGGTCGAGGCCGACGTGCTGGGCGTGGTGCTTAATTTCCTGCCTGTTAAAGGCCCGGACGCATACGCCTACAGCTACTACAGCTACGAAACCGACCAGCCCAAGGCAAAGAAGAGAAACAAAAAAACGGCGGATAGGAAAAATTCGCGTCCGCCTGCCCTTGATTCTGTTGAGCCGCCCCGTGACCATGCCGCCCGCTGACCGCTAGGAACCGGTTCACCATTCCTGCCGAAAGGTGCTTATGGCCATGCGTGAAGACCCTAATTGGCAGTCGCGTTATGCACGGCGCCTGGCCGTGACGGATGCCGCCGCGGTACTTTGGGCTACGCTGGGCGCTCTTGTCTTTCGGTTCGGCAGCCCGGACAGCGGCAGCATCATCAGCAAAGAAGGAATGCCCTATATTTCAATTTCCCTCGTCCTGGCCTGCAGCTGGTGGCTCATGCTTTCTGCCTGGGGCACCAGGGATTCACGCATTCTGGGACACGGGACCGAGGAATACAAAAGGGTAGTCAGTTCCTCGCTATGGCTGTTCGGAATAATCGCCATTGTCTCCTACACCTTCCAGTTCGACACAGCACGCGGTTATGTCGGCATCGCGCTCCCTGCCGGGCTGGGTATCCTGCTGCTGTCCCGGTTCCTGATCCGCCAGTTCCTGCAGCTTGATCGCCATGCCGGAAAGAGCATGTCCAGGGTGCTCATCATTGGTGGCCCCGGCAGCGCCGAGCACCTTGCCCGGTCCCTGTCCCTTCACCCCATGGCCGGTTATGTTCCTGCCGCCACGTACCTGCCGGGCAGTCCGGAGGGAACAACTGTTGCCGCGGATTTGAACCTTCCCACACTCGGCCATGCGACGGACCCGGAAAGCATTGCCAGCACCATCAAGGAGTTCAAGCCCGACGCGGTGGCCCTGTCCGGCGGTGTCAACCTTCAGCCCCGGGCTATCCGTGCCCTGGGCTGGGCGCTGGCCGACATGGATGTCCGCATGATCATGGCTCCTGCCTTGACGGATGTTGCAGGTCCGCGGATCCACACGCAGCCGGTTGCGGGCCTGCCGCTCATTCACGTTTCCACCCCTAACCTGGCGCCCGCCCAGCGGTTTGTGAAGCGCGCTTTCGATGTGGCGGGAGCAGGATCACTCATACTGGCCTTCTCCCCTTTGCTCCTGGCGCTTGCCCTCGTGATCCGCCTTGACAGTCCCGGGCCCGTACTTTTCCGGCAGGAGCGGGTGGGAACCCAGGGGACGAGGTTCCACATGCTCAAGTTCCGTTCCATGGTGGTGGACGCCGAGAAGCAGCTGCGCGAACTCCGGCTCATGAACCAAGGCAGCGGGGTATTGTTCAAGATCAAGGATGATCCGCGGGTCACCAGGGTGGGCCGGTTCATCCGCCGCTACAGCCTGGATGAACTTCCCCAGCTGTTCAACGTCCTCAGCGGCTCCATGAGCCTTGTGGGACCACGCCCCCCGCTGCCGTCGGAGGTTGAGCAGTACGAGAACCATGTGCACAGGCGCCTGCTGGTGCGGCCCGGACTTACCGGGCTGTGGCAGGTGAGCGGGCGCTCCCTGCTGTCATGGGAGGACACGGTGCGCCTGGACCTTTACTACGTGGAAAACTGGTCCGTGTCCGGCGATATCTCCATCCTGCTGCGAACCTTCCGCGCCGTGGTAAGCCGACATGGCGCCTATTAGCCGCGGCGCCCGCCCGCAACACGAAAGGGTTGCTGCGTGACAGGAATCGAAACCGCCGAGGCACAGCAGCACCCGGGCCAGCCCGTCAAGGTCCGGAAGAAAAGTCGGAGCCACGCCCGGCGAAGGCTCCGCAGACGGCTGGTCCGGCTGGCAGTCGCAATTGGCATCCTTGCTTTGACGGGCGGGGCCTGCGCGGCCTGGCTCGCCCACCGCGCGGACCAGGTCAAAACCCATCTTGAGGCGACCGCTGTCCTGCTTCCCGCCGTCGAACAAAAACTCCTGGCCGGTGACGTGGAAGGCGGAAAAGCCGTCCTCGAAGAACTGCAGGATCACTCAACAGCAGCCCGCGAAGCCGGAACCGACCCGCTCTGGAAGGCAGCGTCGTCGGTCCCCCAGCTTGGTGCCAATTTCTCAGCGGTGACCGCTGTTGCCCAGTCCGCGGACGACGTCGTCCAGGGAGCTGTTGCGCCTCTGGTCGGCACGTTCGGTTCGATCGCGTGGGAGGACCTGGCGCCGAAAGGTGGGAAGATCGACGCTGCAGCCCTTCGTGACGCCTCCCCCACACTCGGGACAGCCGCGAGGACAGTCCAGCTCTCCTACGAACGGCTGGCGGCCATCGACCAATCGGCACTCCTGCCCCAGATCGCCGGTCCCCTCGGCGAAGCAATAACGCCCCTTAATGAAGCCCGCGGCGCACTCAACGCCGCCGCTGCTACCGCCAAAGTCCTGCCGCCCATGCTGGGCATGGACGGGCCGCGGAATTACCTCATCCTCATTCAGAACAGTGCCGAGGTGCGGGCCACCGGCGGTATCCCCGGCGCCGTGGCCGTCATCAGTGCTGACAGGGGCACCATTAAGCTCGCCGGCCAGGCAAGCGCGGGCGACGTCGGTATCTTTGATCCGCCCCTGGACGTCCCTGAGGACCAGGAGCGGATCTTCACAACCCGGATGGGAACCCAGTTGCAGAACGTTAACCTGACCCCGGATTTTCCCACCGCAGCGTCCACTGCAAGCAGCATGTGGGAAAAGAGAAACCCGGGCACCAAAATTGACGGAGTCATTGCCCTGGATCCCTTGGTGCTGGCAAATGTACTGCGCGCCACGGGCCCTGTTGCCTTGAAGGACCCCGCGATGCTGGCGGTGGTGAAGCCCACAGGGCTTCCCGCCACTTTGACGGCAGACAACGCGGTGAAAACGCTCCTGTCCGATTCCTATGCCGCCTTGCCGGACCCCGGATTGCAGGACGACTACTTCGCCCGCATGGCCAGCGAGGTGTTCACCGCCGTTGCCGATGGTCAGGGCGACGGCAAGAGGCTGGTCGAGGAACTGGTCCGGAGCTCGGAACAGAACCGGCTGTACGTCTGGTCCGCGCGGCCTGACGAACAGCGGGCCATTAGCACAACCGCGGTGTCCGGCATGATTGCCGGGTCCGCGCAGGAACGGGCCTCCTTTGGCCTGTATTTCAACGACAGCACCGGCGCAAAGATGGACTACTACGTGCGGCGGACGGCGCAGCTGGTACAGGCATGCACGCCCGACGGCGGATCGGCCGTTACGCTGCGCGTCACCTTAACGAACACTGCCCCCGCCGACGCCGCCGGGTCGCTGCCGAAATATGTCACCGGCCAGGGGGTCTTCGGGGTAGAGGCCGGGCGCGTACGGACCAACGTCATCGCGTATGGTCCTGGCAGATCCCTCCTGGAGAAAGCCAGGGCTGGCGGCGGCGCTGCGCAGCTGTCCTCGTTCCGCCAGGACCAGAGGCCGGTTGCTGTTCTTACGGCTGAAATGGGGCCGGGCGAGACTGAGACCGTGGAGATCGATTTTTCCCGGGTAACCGCGCAAAGTGATCTTGATCTCAATGTCACGCCGACCATCCAGCCCCTGGAGGATGTGGTCCGGCCTCCGGTAAGGGCGGAATCATGCCCGGCCCATTAGCGGTCCTGCTTCCCGGTGAATCCTTTGGGTAGCCTGCCGGAAAACTGGGTTGTTCCTGCGGTTTCCCTCGGACTGCCCTGTTAAGATTGGTACTAATCCCAACGGCGCTTCACGGTTATCTGCGCGTGAAAATCACGTGGGGGCCTGCTAATTCAATGCTCACATGATTTTGGGGAATCAGACATGAAGAAGACCGTTTCCGCCCTGGCCCTCGCCGGCTCACTCGCATTCCTTGGCGCAGGAGGGGCACAGGCAAACCATGACACGGACTACCCGTCCGCGCCGGTAACGGGAACCGTCAGCGACGGTACTGTAGCTCCCGGCGAATCCTTCATCTTCAGCGGAACCGGCTTCAACCCAGGCGAACCCATCGCAATGGAAGTTTCCCGTGAAGATGCGGAGCCTTCCGCCGCCGGAGCTGCCGGGACGGCGGGCGGCCCTTCCGCCGCTTCCCCTGCAGGCATGATCGTGCCCCTGGAAAAGATTGCCAGCGCGACCACCACGGCGGACGCCGCCGGGAACTTCTCCCACCCCTTCGACCTGAATGAGAACGGCCTTTACACCCTGGAAGCCACCGGCCTCCAGTCCGGCCACGTAGTCACTGCACAGGTTGTTGTTCACGCGGTTACCAATGAAGTAGCTCTTGCCAAGACCGGCGGTGTCCCCTTGGCCAACACCGGGCTAAGCTCCGGCATGCTGATCTGGGGAGCAGCCGGCCTGGGTGCCCTTGTTTTCGGTGCGGGCAGTGTGGTTGCGGCGAAGCGCCGTGCGGCGGTGGCTGCTTGACACGTGCCCAGTGCACGTAGATGGCGCACTTTTCTAAGGGTGAAAACATCCCCTAGATCGAATGGCCACGCGGACCACCGAAACGGGTCCGGAATTCTTGCCACTAGGCTTGCCGGCGTCCTAAACGGATAGTCGATGATCTTCCGTCTGGCCAGTGGATGCGCCAAATGCAAAGCGCCTGGCCCATCCTGTTTCAGACGCCCACATTTCAACCTAGGTAACACCAGCCCCATCACCGTACTCGCAGTACGTTAATTCGAGTAGTCCCCACGGTGGATTGCCCAACCTAGCGTAAATACCGTCAGAGCATGACGAGTAACGCTGAATACCCGAAGCGACCGGTGCCCGGAGGCGATGCCGTCGTCAAGCGTCGAGGCCTTCTCCGTATCGGAACACTGCTGACCGCCTTTACGGGGACCTCCGCAATGCATGTCGCGGCAGGCGACACCGCCCAAGCAGGATCCGGCGACAAAGCGCCTACCAACTCGTACGTCCCCCTAGCGGAAAAGGGTTCCCCACTAGGTGTCGCTACGTTGGACGGAAACGCGAAGATCGTATCCGCTCAGCTTCCCGACCTCTCGGCCATATATGCGAAGCGAGAAGCTGTACAACTTAGGGACTTTTTGGACCCTACAAGAATGGAGGGAACCACCAACGACGCTCCGGCACTTTCCGCGGCGTTGGCGGCACTGCCGCCGGACGGTGGACGGCTCGTCTGGGCGGGCACCGATCTGCGCATCAGCACAGCCGTTGACTTCAACAAGCCGGTTACTGTAGTGGGCACCCACAGGGAACGGTCCAAGCTAACCGTAACGGGCTCGAAGCTTGTTTCTATATCCGCATCCAGCGTCATGTTCACCGACATTGGATTTTATGGATCCGGACTGGCGGACGGCTCTGTTCTGTTCAACAGCGAGAAAACCGTCACAAAAAGCCACCGGAACTGGAGGTTCGAGAACTGCCTTTTCCAGTCATGTGGAATCGTCCGATTCAGCAAAATTGGCTGTGTGCAGACGGACGGTACCGTTCTTGTCAAAGGCACCGATATCAGTGGAGACCTGGCACTCATAGGCTGCGAAGTAACAGGCATCCGCAGCGCCTACGGCATCGAGATAAACGGGGTTGACGGGGTGATCGTTGAGGGGTGCCACATCCATAGCAACGGCATCGATGCTACGAACGGCGAGGGCCTAAAAATCCTCGGCAGTTCTTCAAATGTACGGGTTGCACTAAATCAAATCGACAACAATACTCGTGACGGACTCGACATGTACGATTGCGCGGTCGCCACGGTCATTGGGAACGACATTCACAATAATGGTGTCTACGGAATCGAAGCCAAATGGGCGGTCAGTACTGTCCATACGGTCGATAAATTCATCGTGTCCAATAATAGGATCTACGCCAATGCAACAGGCGGCTTGAATGTCGATGTTCCATTATCCGTCGTTTCAGGAAACCAGGTTTACGGCAATAAAGGAACGGGCCTGCGGATTGGTGCGGCCTTCGACGACGCTAGCGCCGCGACTAAGTATTCAATCATCAACGCTAATGTCGTCTCCGCAAACACCGGCAACGGCATCCTGATCAGCAACGCCGGTGACAGCATCACTGTGACAAGTAATCAAGTTCATTCAAATGGGGCGTCCGGTATTGCATTCGGAGCCGCCACGGTGGGCGCAATCATCAGCCAGAACCAATGCTTCGGCAACGCTGGCCGCGGAATCAGCATCGGCGGGACGGGGCACATCATTGGTTCCAACCGCAGTCAGGACGTCGGCAACTTTTACCTCGTTTCCGGTTCCACCGCGCACACGTTTATGCAGGCTGCCGGATCGGCCCAGACGGGGCTTTTCGCTTCGGGTTACTATTACGGGCCTGGTGGGGGTAGGTCAACCACAACCATGACGGCAGGTCTCCTGACGTTCGTGCCATTTTGGGTCGGCATGGCAACCAACTTCTCCATGATCGGCGCAGAAGTAACTACAGCCGGTGCGGCAGGAACTGCGCTAAGGCTGGGCATATATAGGGACTCCGGCAAGGGTCTGCCCGATGCGTTAATCCTTGATGCCGGCAAAGTAGACGCCGCTACAACGGGCCCCAAAGAATTGAGTATCGCGCAAGCTCTCAGCCCCGGCTTGTACTGGCTGGCTGCCCTTGCCGAAATTGGAGCGCCCGTTGTTCGCACGGTAAGCGCGGTGGGCCTGACTCCTGTTGGTGCGGGCTCCTTGGCTACGGCGACCGGCGCGTCAAGCCAGTCCGGTCATTACCGAAGCGGGGTGGCTCCTGGTGCGTTGCCGGTGCCGGCAGGGACCTTCAACGGAACTACAGCGGGGCCCGCCCTCGTGGTGCTGAAGGCCAGCTAGCCCTCACACGCATAGGTACTCGCAATCATGGAGACGGACATTGGTGCCGATCGCAGCGTTTCATCCTTTACTGGTGCCTGAAAATTTCAGGCCGTTGGCCCGGCAACCCGTAGGAGGAAACTAACGGCCATCGAGGGTGGGCTGAACGGGCGCCACGTTCAGTGCTCGCCGTCTGGCGCGCCGCGACGTGGCTGGAAGGATCACAACGAATAACAAGCAAACGTACAAGACCAGCGCAACGACTTCTCCTGCGGCCACGGCTATGGCACCACCCATGATGCCCCAGGCCGGAACGGCCGCCCACGAGACTGCAGCTGTTGTGACCAAGATTGCAAGGTTTATGGGCAATTGAACGGCGAACTTCCGCATCGCGTTGACTGCAGTACCCAAGAACATTGTCGTGTAGAGGACCGCTGAACCGGCCATCATCACGATCAAGACGTCGCTTCGCTCGGCATACTCAACTCCAAATACGAAAGCGAGGACTGGGCGGCCCACGAGGGCTACCCCTAGCACGCCAATTAGGCCAATACTGGCACCGAAGAAGACCAGTTTTTTTAGGCTTGATCGAAATTGTGCATACGCCCCGGAAGCGTATAGGTTTGCCAGACGTGGGCTGGCCGCTTCCCCTACCGAATTAATGACTATGCTCGTGACCATGAGCATATAGGCCAGTGCAGCGAATATTCCGAGACTGGTTGTGCCCTCACTCGCTTCTATAAAGTAGCGCGGGACATTTGTTGATAAGGAAGAGACGGACAGCCCAACCCCCAAGGGCAACGCGAGCCACGTCAACCGCCAAAAGGGCTTGCGCGAGAAGCTTGGAACAACTCGAATGCCCAGACGGCGTACCCGAATAAACGTGCCAAAGACCTGCAGGAACGTGAAGAGCGCCAGGGCAGCAACTGCGACTTCCACCTGCCGGGTCAACGCGATCGCGCCGGCGAAGGCGGCAAACCCCCCAGCCCCCCGCCAAGCTTGCGACCGTGCCACGATGTGTAGCATCTCTCGACGCTGCATGGCTCCGTAGAAGATATCGATAATTGACTCGAGGGCTTTAAAAGCAGTCACAGCAGCGACGGTCGCCGCCGTGCGCGATTCAACGTCGAGGGCAAGGACCACTCCTATCACCGCTGCACTGGCCAAAGTTGAAGTAAATAGACGTTGCCCCAGATATTCGCCGAAAGAATACTCGCCCCGCGCGTCTGTCACTTGAACTTGTCGAAGTTTTAGGCTTGAGAAGAGAAAAACAGGCGCGGTGATCGCCAATGCCAAAGCATAGCGTCCCACCTCAGCAGGGCTAGTGAGCTGAGCCAGGACGGAGAGCATACCGAACTGGCCCAGTGCATAGACTGAGTTACCACTGATTGCGCTTCGTACATTAGTGAGCATCGACCTCTGTCGCGTCATTGCCAAAGGCCTCCGTCGAAATGGGATGCGGTACCGGGCCAAACAATAAATTGAGTCGCGTGTGCAAGCCGAAGCGCGCTCATCAACATAGCAGAGTGAATTCTTGTACAGCCACCGGAGCCTCCTCGCTCACGCTAATCCCATCGACCCGACCTTACCTGTCAGCGATTGCCAGCTCCGCTTGGCGGCTGGACTATCCTTCAGACCATCTTGCAGGGACGCCAACCGCGACCTTCTCCGGCGGCACGTCACGCGTCACGCACGCCATGGCGCCAACCGTGGCGGCTGCACCTATAGTAAGTCCCTGCAGAACGGTCGCCCCTGCACCAATAAGGACTCGGGTGCAGCAGTGCACCATCCCTGACAGGACCGCCCCAGGATTCACGGACACGAACTCCTCAAGTACCGCGTCATGACCAATCGTGCTGTGGGGGTTGACGTGAGAGTGCAGGCCGAGGGTGACAAAGCTTGAAACTTGAGCTCCAGCACAGACTACGGTCCCGGGGTCTATCCGGCAGTTACTTCCTATTCCGGCACTGGGATGGATTACGATTCCCGGTCGCAGCCCTGCCGCCGTTAATCTTCCGTGTGCCTGGGCCCGTATGGCCGGGTCCCCAATCCCAACCACAAACTCTTCCGTGGGCCTCGTGGCCAACCAAGCTTCCTCAGTCCCCAAAAATGGAACGTCAAGGGACTTCAGACGTTGAAGTTTGAACTCTGTTGGCCGCGAGTCCACCACGCCGACGAGTCGCGTCGGACGCCCCGTCGCCTCTGATTCAGCCTTGAGAGCTTCTATTGTCTCTCGGCCAAATCCACCAGCTCCGATAAGCACGATAGGCGCAATGGTCGGGAGACTGAAACCGCGGCACATACTTTCCTCACGTTTCTTTTCAAGACGTTCGACTGCCTAGGAATTGAAGTTTTCGGTTACTTGATGGCCAGTCGCCGACATAGTCAGTTGGTTCATCTCTCCACAACGCTGATGGCATCGCATCATGGAACCAGCATCCGGGCTTCCAGCAATTGCTTGGCCCTGGCCCAGACAATGCTTACAGCAAGGAGGAACAGGCCGAACACACCCCACAGGGGTAATGGCGCAAAAGAATTTCGCACATGCATGAGAATCAGGACGGCGAAGATACCCAACATTGCCACCCGCACAGGCGTGACACGCCCCCGGGCGATAAGGCCTCCGGTAAGCCCTGTCAGCCCCATCACGACGACGATCCCTGCGTTGCCAAAGTTGTGATGAGCCTCAGCCACTATCGAGCCGCCAATCTGCCCTATTCTCTGTGCGATCTCTACGTTCATGAGACGATAATCATCTTCCGCCGGAATCGTAGGTACCAGCAGCAGCGAGGAGAGTCCCCTCTCAAAGGGTGCCCAATAAGTAGTTCCGAGTTCGAAGTCCTCGCCAGCATCCACATGCCATTCAATGCTTGCCACGAGTGGGCGCACCGAATATCCCATTTCCTCGATTCCTTCGAGCGGCCCCGCAGAAACGTTTGTTCCTTCCATTCCCCGCAGCCCAACAGTCCTTACTTGGGCCACGGCTGCGATAGCAAAGAGCAAAATAATCGACGCTACAACGAAAATCTTGCCCGACGGCATGCGGTTACGTTTCGCATAGACCGCCAATGCCGATACGAAGGGTATCAGCGTTTCACCCCGTAGGCCGATAACAAAGCCTGCGAGCACGAAGAGCGCGAATGCAATGAGAGCAACTTTCCCGAAGGGTCTGAAAGGATCTTGGGCTAGGAAAACTGCACCGATTGCTATAACCAAGTACAGCAACCCCATTGGGAAGACCTTTGTCGCCGATAAGAAGTGCTCGTATGTTCCCGTCACAAACATCGGCCCTGCAGTGGCAGCTCCCACGCCGAACCATAGGGACACACCGGAAAAAACCAGTAAACTGCCCGTATCGGCCACCGTACAGCGTTCTATTGCATGAACAGTCGGAACATTTTGAAACCGAGTGGTCTCGTTTTTCGCCTTTTTAGATCCGGAGAGCCAACTACCTAGGCCTGCGAAAACAGCAAAGCTCAGGAAAGCAAGCATCAAGGGCCAAGCTACCGTTCGCATGTTTTCTTCATTAATCCAAGAAGTCCAGATACCATTCGGCTTAACGGAGGACCTTCCGGTGAAAGCGGGTCCCACATATAATCCAACGTGAAAAAGACTGATTACTAGGAACAGAAGAAAAGGCAGCGACCATACTCGTTCTGGAAACATGCGCGTTATTGAGAAGCCCACAAAGATGGTGATGCAAAGGACAAGTATCGAGAACTCCTGCAAACCGAAACCGGTCAGTAGTTCTTGTCCGTATATGACCGCTACCAGTAACAGGAGCGCATTGGGAGTCGCCCATGCTAGCGGCGAGCAGCGCGAAGTCACATTGACAATGCTTCCGAATGGCGACGTCGATCCACTCATGATGACCATAGCCTCATATAACGCTGGACCACGGTGTCCATATCGAAGTCAGAGCCACGCAATGAGTCCAGCGCCTGTATCCGTTCCTGCCGGTCAGTCGGTGACAGCAGTTCCTGTTCCAAAGCCTCCGACCAGAGATCCAGAGGCGCATCGCAGCTCAACAAGGCGACTCTCGAGAGCTTTTGGGCGAGAAATCTGCAACCCGGCAGGTCAGTGGCGACGACAGGGACTCCAGCGCATCGAGCCTCAACAAGAACGCCGGGAAGGCCCTCTAATAGGGAAGTAAACAAGAGGACGTCTGCGTGGTGCAGGATGTCTACGACTTCACTTCGCTCCCCTAGGAACACGACCCTGTCGGTTATACCGCTTTCTCGCAACTTACGGAGCCAACGCTGCTTGTTGGCGAGGGCATCCCCTGCGTCTCTTCCATCCCTGCCAACGAAGACCAAAGTACCGGGATTGTTTCGCTGACAGTAGCGGCTGAAGATGTCCAATGCGCCGTCGCGGTTTTTCGTTGGAGAATCCGCGCGCCCCAGGTGAAGAAGCAAAGGACGCGGAATACCTTCAAGGAACTTGGGGGGAGGGTTATTATCCGGTCTTGAAAAGTTTGCAAGGTCGAATCCGTTGACTATCACGCTGCAACGGGAATCCGTCTCCCAATTCGTATCCCAGGCGAGCGACATGGTGGCCGGCGATACCGCGACGATATGTGTGGCAGAAAGTCTAATGAGCTGTTTGAGGGTGAAGGTTTTGGCCTTTGAGAAACCGTTGAGTGACGACGAGGGTTGTCCGTCTGAGCGGTAATGAACAATTCTCGTCCCAACCCCAGCCAACAGTGCCAACATAGTGATAAACCCGGACGTGTGATGCACGTGTGAGTGAACAACATCTACGTGGTTGCGGCGAAGAAATCGAAGAAACCTGAAGGGGAAGGACCAGGAGTAAACTCGGATGGGAACAACGTGGGCTCCCGCCGCTTTGTATTCCGCGGAGAGCGAGCCCTCTCTTCCGCTGAGCGTAAGCATATAAGTCGATATATTTGAGTCAACGCTTCTGATCAGATCCAACGTACGCATTTCAACGCCGCCCCGGTCGAGTGATCCAAGGATGTGGGCGACTTTCAGGTTTCTCCGCGGGCTATGCACTGCTACTGCGAACAGTTGATCGGGCAGTAAATGTCGAGAGGAAGCTATCCAGCGCTTCAGCCGACGATTCTTCAATGATCGAATGGGCGGACTGCATGTTACGCTCGGATTGCCGGGGCCAGTCGTGATTTTCATTAACTGAATTGCAGACTGCCCTCTCAAGAGCATCCACACTGTTAGCTTCAAAAAGGAAACTGGGCTCCAGAATCTCTGGAATTCCCCCGACATTACTTGCAATACAGGGGAGTCCTAGTGCCATCGCCTCAATTAGCGCCCTTGGAACTCCTTCCGTCCGGGAGGGCATCACGAAAAGATCCGACTTCTTGAGAATCTCGCGAACGTCCTCGGGAGAATCAATATGGCCGTGGAACCGCACGTGGCCGGCTAAATCAAATTCATCAGCCATCGCCTTGAGCCGGTCATGGTAGTTACCGGAGCCGACAATATCCAAGGACAATTCCCACCCGTTCGCTCGCAATCGCGCCAAGGCCGAAATAAGGAGGTCATGACCCTTGTACATCTGGTCATGACTGCCAACAGCAACCAGCCTCCAGTTATTTTTTTTGGAAGGCCGCGGTCTAGGTTCTTTTGCAAACGAGCCCGGCGTCAGAGCCACGTCTGAACGCGCAATCGTGGGAGTGCCTGGGCTGGTAGGGTACAGGTCTTGCAACTGGCGTCGGGTTACATAAATAGCGGCGTCCACTTTTCTCAGCTGATTCCGCATGCTCCATCCGGCCAACCGGGCCGACAGCCGGCCCACCCAACCGGCAACGCCCGTTCCCAACACCGCCCTAGGATCCCCTACCACCTGCGCGAGCACTGGGGCCTTCGCCCGCTGCGCACCCCGTACCACTAGGCCAGCCAGGACGCCGGGGAACCGTCCACCATAAAAGGCTTGGCCGTCAGCGCAGTACTCTAACACCTGCCGCCGTACACCCAAGTAGTGCGCCGCCAACTGTCGCGCCCCTTTGTAGTCAGTGACGCTGGCAACCCTGACATTTGGCCCCTCCACCGGACGTCCCGCATCGCTGGGTGCACCCGCCACTCTGGCAATCAGTACAAGCTGGTCAAAGGTCCGTAACCAAGGCATAAGATTCTCATGCCAGTCGTTGGGGTTGACCGACCACACACGACCGTCAGGTCCCCTATGACATCGGGATTCCGTGGCAAAGAACAATACGCGCGACTTGGCGGGACTAATTCCTGTCAAAAGAAGAACTCCGCATCCAGTTGATAGTTTCGTTTAATCCTAGTTCCAACGGTTTCGCCACCACGTCCGGGAAAAGGCTCTTGAATAGAGAGTCATCCGCCATAGAATCGCGGACGTCCCCAGGGCGAGGGTCACTGTGAGTCACCTCCAACCGCCGGTCGAGACACTTCTCGAGTAATTTGATGACCTCAAGGAGTGAAACCCGGGAACCAAAAGCCAGATTGACTGCCGAAGCGGATGCAATGCGCTTGATGGCAGAAATAGCCAAGGCCTCGGTAACAGTGTCAACGAACGTAAAATCACGTGTTTGACAACCGTCGCCGTGCACGGTCAAAGGCTGACCACGCAAAGCCTGAGATATGAAACTTGGCACCACGGCAGCGTAGGCGTGCCCAGGGGCCTGCAGCGGGCCATACACGTTAAAGAACCTGAACGGCAAAACAGACATATCGTAAACGGCCTGATAAGCCAGAGCATACGATTCGGTGGCCAACTTGCTGACAGCGTAAGGGCTGATTGGGGCCGTTCGCAATGTCTCCGACTTAGGCAGCACCGGGTTACTCCCGTATACGGACGAAGAAGACGCCAAGACAACATGGGATCCATGTCTTCTCGCCGCTTCCAAAACGTACAAGGTCCCCGTCGCGTTGACTTCGTGACTCAGTACAGGATCAACAATGGATCTAGGAACCGATGGCCTAGCGGCCAAATGTATGACTGAGTCCGCGCCTTGTACTACTTGACCCAACAAAGCTCTATCGAGGATGCTTCCTTCATGAAATTCCACATCGAATCCCTCGATGTTGGCCCGATATCCAGACGACAGATCGTCCAGAACGACCACCTTTTCGACACCCCGGTCGATCAACTTTTCAACCACGTTGGCCCCGATGAAGCCCGCACCGCCGGTCACTACAACTTTCATTAGGTATCCAATCCTGTCTGCAAGGAAAATGGCAACATCACAAAACGTCTACGTTGGGTTGTGCACCAATTACGTTACGGGTGTCCAGAACAAACTTCGCCAGACGCTTAATCATCCCGTAATCCACAGAGCTGTGGTCCGTGACAATAAGCACCGCATCCGCTTGCCGAACTTCAGATTCTGTTAGTTCGACAATCGGGGCATCAAGCGGAATAGAGCCGATGGCGAGATGGGGCTCCACGATTCTGAGATTCGCACCACGCAACTGAAGCATTCTAGCGAGCGGCTCGGCCGGCGACTCGCGCAGGTCTCCGCTATCTCTCTTATATGCGAAACCAATCATTAGGATTCTCGATCCCATAATTGGAAGAGCGCGCTTGTTCAACGCAAGACTAAGACGCTGAACCACGTACTCAGGCATATGGTCGTTGATGTCGTTGGCGAGTTCAACGAAACGGAAACTCCTGCCGAGTGTTCTCCGAACTTCCCAAGACAAGTAGGAAGGATCTACCGGAAGGCAATGGCCGCCGACACCTGGACCAGGAACAAACTTCATATAGCCAAAAGGCTTAGAAGAGGCCGCCTCAATGGACTCCCAAATATTAATGCCCAACTCGTTTGCATAGACCGCAAGCTCGTTGACCAAGGCTATATTGACATGCCGAAAGGTATTCTCCAGCAGTTTGGTGAGCTCAGCCTCCTTAGGCGAACTGACAGGGACGGTGCACCGAACAAAACGATTGTAGAAATCTTGGACTTTCCGAAGCGAATCAGTGCATATCCCCGACACGACCTTGGGGGTATTGGCAAGATTCCAGTGCGCATTACCGGGGTCAATTCGTTCAGGACTGTATCCGACAAAGAAATCGATTCCCGCCTTGAGTCCACTTCCCTGCTCCAAGATCGGAACCAGGAGTTGCTCCGTGGTGCCGGGATAAGTGGTTGACTCAAGAATTACGGTGCAGGACTTTGTTACATGCGGAGATAGCTCACGGGCGGCATCTTCGATGTAAGAAAGATCCGGCCTGCTTTCAGTCAACGGCGTGGGAACGGTTATCACGGCAACGGAAAATCCGCATGCATCAGAGTAATCGCTCCGGGCGCGGTAGGAGTTGCTGTTCAGTGCCTCTAGCAACTGCTCATCGGAGATATCCTCGACGTAGGACCTGCCTGAATTCAGCCAGTCGACCTTACGCTTGTCAGTATCAATGCCTACAACGTCAAACCCAGCGCCGGCAGCCAGCATGGCGACGGGAAGGCCAACATAACCCTGTCCTACAACGATCACTTTAGTTTCAGGCACAGCTATTCCATTCTATGGGCTCAACGACAAACAAATCCTTCAACACCGCCGCATCATGATTCCTTGGCTAAGTTCTCCCCTGGAAATTCGCGCTTCGTGGCATACCCTACCTCCGCAACTTCGCTACTGCGAAAGAGCGCGGGGAAGGTACGAAGGAGAATTGCAAGGTCGAGGCCGAGGGATATATTACGGGCATAGAACGTGTCGAGCTGCAACTTTTCTTCCCATTCAAGGAGGTTGCGCCCGCTCACCTGTGCGAGCCCGGTGATACCGGGCTTCACCTCATGTCGCCGGGCTTGTTCAGGGGTATAGCGCTCTAAGTACTTCATTAGCAAGGGCCTAGGACCCACCAGGCTCATCTCACCTCTAAGCACATTCACCAGGCTGGGAAGTTCATCCAGGCTTGTACTTCGCAGCCATCTTCCGAATGGCGTCATCCGGTCTTCATCAGAGACAAGTCCCTTTGCAGCATCTGGATTTTTCATTGTCCGAAATTTGAGCAACTCGAAGGGCACCCCAGCCAAGCCAGGCCTTTGCTGACGGAAGAGAACCGGACGCCCAAGGGCCTTCCGGACGGCCACATACAATGATGCCTGAATCGGAAGTGTCATCACCAAAAGTAGGCCAGCGACTACCACATCGACGACTCTTTTTACTCTGGTGTAACCCATGTGCGGTTTCCCGGGGGAATCCTCAGGTAAGAGGCTAGAGCGATGGCGGTGAATAGCTGCCCCCGAAGTTCCTCTTGCAGGAATCCGCCCTGATGCTAGTCTCTCGATCGAGTCCACAAGCGCTGCAGCGGTTTCTTTATCATTGAAACCAGCGAGGATCTGCGCGCGGCTGGCTCTTCCCTTGGCGGCAAGGGAAGCTGACTCGAAGTCTGCGTAGGCTTCCGACAAAGCCCAGCTAAGCCGACTGACGTCATTCACCGGCACCACCCAACCGCTTGTCGAGTCAGTCGTTTCAGGAAGGCCGCCAGCCTCACTTACGATTCTTGCCACGCCGCAGGCTCCCGCTTCAAGTGCAGCCCCGTGATTTTCGGATAGGGAAGGGCTTACGCTGACATTTGAAGCCCAGTAATACGGGCGGACATCGTCGACACTATCGATCCATGTAATGTTCAGTGCTGGATCAGAATAGCGGCTCATCAATTCATCGCGGTGTAATCTTCCAGCGACGTCGAATCCAGCGCCCACGAGTAGGAGCTGAGAATTGGGGTGAGTAGCTATAAATTCCTTCCACGCCGCAAGTAGTACGTCGTGCCCCTTAATGCCAACGCCTGGGTAGACGAGATTTTTCGGACCGTATACGTAGGCGATCATTACCGCAACAAATACGTCAGCGCCGAGCCCTAGCCCATGACGCGCACTTGCCTGCTCTTCGGGGAGGGGCGGACGGAATTTGTCTGTGTCCACCCCATAAGGAAGTGCTGTCAATCCGTTAGCCGCACGCCCTAATGCCCGATATCTAGCGGCGGTATGGGCACTCCCAGCTACCACAAGAGTGTCCAAGCCCATCAGCTTCCTCTCAACGGCGCTTATCACTGGGGAGTCGAGATAGAGGGGGCCTGCCACCATGTGGACCCTTGGTATACGCAGCCCGAGTGAAGCGATTCGGACTGCCAAGGCCGATGCGTAAAGGTGGTAATGCAAAACGTCAGCCTGTGAGCGCACCAATTGGCGCCGAAGTCTCAACAAGCCAATCAGCGTCTTCAGTGATGGACGGTACTTAAAATCAAAAGAGGCATCTTCCACCTTGACGTCCAAGTCATGCAAGATAGTTTTCAGCTTCCCGGGACCGCGAGGGATAATAACCGTAACACTGTGTCCCCTCCGGATCATCTCCAAGAGGTGCGGAATTATCCACCGGCCACCCTCGTTTGTTTTCAAAACGACCGTAATTCTAAGCTGTTTCACTTGGTACCTTTGCATGGGTAGAAGCAGCTGCATGGATACCCGTGGAATGGAAAGTGTTCACGCAGCGGTGATCAATTCATACGAGCGGTCAGAAAACGCTCGATCGCTTGGACTACTCTTGACATTTCTTGCTCTTTCATGGCGCTCCCGCTTGGAAGGGTCAAGCCACTTTCGAAAAGCCGATCCGAGCTCCCATTGACGCGCCTTCGGTGCTGCTGAAACACAGGCTGTAGATGCATGGGCTTCCAAAGGGGCCTGGTCTCCACATTGACATCCCCCAGTGCTTCGCTCAGCTGTTTGGCGGACCAGCCAGCTTCAGACTCGTTGACAACTACAGATGTCAACCAGCAATTGTCTTCTGCGTCGTTAGCTCCGCCAAATATTTCAACACCCGGCACGGCGGCAAATAACTCGCGATAGTGCTCACGAATTTGGCGGCGCCTCTCGATCATGTCGTCGAGCCTGGACAACTGCGCGCGTCCGAGGGCCGCCAGCAGGTTGCTTAGCCGGTAGTTGAAGCCAATCTCTGTGTGTTCATAATGAAGAGTAGGCTGGCGTGCCTGTGTGGCCAGATACCGGACTTTAGACGCAACCGCCTCGTCGTCCGTCATGAGCATCCCGCCTCCGGACGTCGTCATGACCTTGTTCCCGTTGAACGAGAATACGGCGTCGTCTCCCCATGATCCTGTGGGACGCCCCATATATGAGGCACCTAGAGATTCTGCCGCGTCGGCTATCACTGGAATCCCCGCCTCGCCTGCCAGAACTTGGATAGTGCGGTAGTCAACTGCTTTGCCTAAGAGATCAACCGGCATTATCGCGGCAACCCGTGCACCGGTTTGCTCAAGTTCCTGGAGAGATTCCGACAAGAGCGCTGGATCCATGTTGCCTGTTTCTGGAAGGCAGTCTATGAAGTACGGCTCAGCCCCTGAGTAGACAATCGCATTAGCTGTCGCCGCGAAGGTCATCGTCGAAGTGAGGACCAGGTCGCCAGGTCCAACGCCGCGCGCCAACAGGGCAAGGTGAAGGGCAGCGGTTCCAGAACTCAAAGCAACGGCGTGCTTGCGGCCGATCCGCTCAGCCATATCAGTTTCAAAGCCGTCTACGTCAGGGCCGAGCGGTGCTATCCAGCCGGAGCGAAGCGCCTCCAGAATATATCTTTCCTCCAGTGCCCCGACATCAGGAGAAGACATATAGATTCTATGCATTTTCACACCCCGAACGACGACGCTAGATAGGGTTTATGCGTCGGAGACGTGCGGGCGTTCGATTTTGCCCATGATTCATAGTCCAGCTCTTCCGGTGCTATTGGCGGAACCGACGTGTGCGTAATCTGAGGGTGAAATGGGCGCTCGTCTTGTTCCGACGCGTCGATCAGGTCCTCATGCAGCTTTTCCCCCTCGCGAAGTCCGGTAAAAACGATCTCGATCGGCTTACCGGACTTCGAGATCATGCGCTTGGCAACATCGAGAATCTTTACTGGTTTTCCCATGTCAAGAATGAGGACCTCCCCAGCCCTGCCTATAGCTCCTGCTTGTATGACGAGCTGGCAAGCCTCGGGTATCGTCATGAAATATCTTGTTACTTCCGGGTCAGTGACGGTCACTGGGCCGCCCGATTCAATTTGCTCGATGAATGTTGGCAACATTGAACCGCGACTTCCAAGAACATTTCCAAAGCGAACGGAAAGGTAATTTCTGTCCGTGGCTGCGGCTGCCCAGGCGGTGAGCATTTCAGCTGTACGTTTTGAGTAGCCCAGAACGCTGGTTGGATTCGCAGCCTTGTCGGTGGAGATATTGATGAATGTCTTCACACCAGCCTTCCGAGAGGCCTCGAGAACATTCAGCGTGCCAAGCACATTGGTCTTCCAAGCTTCATCTGGATACTGTTCCAGCATGGGGAGATGTTTCAGGGCAGCAGCATGAAACACGACCTCGGGCCGGGCGCGTTCAAACGCGATGTGCAATGCATCCTGATCGCGGATGTCTGCCAAAACCACGTCATCGCTGTCCAGCAGGCCATGACCGGCAATCGACATTTGCACGCCGTGCAGTCCGGACTCGTCACGGTCCAGCATGACCAACTCCATCGGCGAGAATCTAGAAAGCTGCCGACACAGCTCCGAACCAATGGACCCCCCGGCACCGGTCACGAGCACTCTCTTATTGGTGACGTAGCCGGCTATGGCTTCCACAGCCGTGTCGACCGGGTGTCGTCCAATAAGGTCTTCAATTGCGACCTCACGGAGATCCGCGAGCTTCATCTTGTTGTCCAGAATTTCCGACAAGGGGGGCAGGACGCGAAGACGGATCGACGCACTGTCCGCAAAGTCAGAAACTCGTCTCATAAACTCGGCATCGGCCCGTGCAACGCAGAGCACTACGTCGCTCGCGCCAGTCATACTTGCAACCGATGCTAGATCCTCACCCCTCCCCATGACTTGGATATTCGACAGCCGAAGGTGCCGCTTCAGCGGATCATCATCGATCAAACCCACGGGGATGTAGCGGGATTTAGGATCACTCCGCATTTGTCTCACCAAGTAGGCTCCGGTCTGACCGGCACCGTAGATAAGCACTCGCCGTGAGGAATCGGTTGGTTTAATACGCCGTTCTATGAGTGCCCGCCGAACGTATCGGCTTCCTCCCATCAGAATGAAGGCGATCGGCATCGCCAAAAGTGCGGCGCTTCGGGGAACGTCACCCGGCTTCATGACAAGGACACTGATCAGGAATAGCACGGCTGCTACCGAAAGAACCGTCGAAAGCAGCGTCTGTGCTTCATGGAACGCCCCGGATTGATGACGGCCCCGATATAACGCGAACATCCATCCCATGCCGGCCTGCAGGAAGACGGCAACGAGGGCGAGCGAACCCACGGCATACCAGGCAACGTTTCCAGCAACAAAATCAAATCTGAACAACACAGCTAGCGTCAGTGCAACGACCCAACACTCTGCGTCGACAGCATATTGGACCACGCGCGAAGCCAGCAGAGCAGCCCGATCGCCAGAGCCTTGTGTTGGCGCACTTGCACCGTCCATCCGCTCAGCTGCACCCACTGTTCCATCCCCCATCGTTGTCCTACAAGATGAGTCAACCAGAAATGACCGCATCGCACTGACATTAAACCATCCAGTTTCAAACCTTTGGACTGCGTGTGTCATAAGCCGGAGGAGCGCTCGCGGGGACGGGCGTCCGGCACGTTTCCCTCGCTCTGTCGACGCCCGGTATTAACCCGACGGCCGAGCGCCGCGTGGATGGCCTCTCCCCGTCCCTCAAGACGCCGGCATGAGCCAGCAGTTACGCGAGCAGTAGCTGGCCTCTTCGACAGGTAGGATGTTGCAACGTACAGCCAAAAGCAATTTCGGAAGGGGCTCTTGTGGAGCTTAAAGACTACTTGCGCATTTTCCGCCGAAACTGGATTTTGGTTACCGCGTCCCTGCTTCTTGGCCTACTGGGTGCGGGGGCCGCAACGTTGCTGGTCAAGCCTAATTACGTTGCAGAGACTACGCTATTCGCAGCCCTGCAAAATACGGGTTCGGTTACCGAGCTACAACAGGGAAACGTGTTTACACAGGCACGCGTTCAGTCGTATGTCAAGACTGTAACGACTCCAACGGTCCTGCAACCCGTTATTGACAATTTAGGTTTGGACATAACTCCGCGCGCTCTCGGTTCGAGAATTACGGCTACCTCGGATATGAATACTGTTCTAATCAACATATCCGTTGCCGATGAATCACCCGTCATGGCGGCCGCTATCGCACAAGCCGTCGGCAATAGCCTGGTGGAAGCTGTCGAGGAACTGGAAAGGCCATCGTCCGGCTCCCCGTCCCCAGTACGACTCTCGATCGTCGCCCCAGCGGTGGCCCCGACATCACCTTCATCGCCAAACGTCCGACTCAATCTAGCCTTGGGTGTCCTGCTCGGGCTCGGTGCTGGACTCGTATTTGCAATACTCCGCTCAGTACTCGACACCCGCCTTCGCGGCGAAGTCGATTTTCGAAGGATTAGCGATGCTCCAATTCTCGGGGGCATCAACTTTGACACTGACGCAGCCAAGAAACCGCTGCTGACGCAGACAGGTGCTCAAAGCCCCCGCGCGGAGTCCTTTCGTCAGCTGCGTACGAACCTGCAGTTCGCCCATGTAAGCCACGAATCGAAGGCAGTGCTCGTCACTTCGTCCCTTCCTGGTGAAGGAAAAAGCACAACCGCGATCAACCTCGCAATTGCTTTGGCTGAATCCGGGCAGACAGTGGCGCTCGTCGACGCCGACCTCAGAAGACCAATGGTTGCCGAGTACTTGGGGCTGCCCCGTGGTGCCGGACTCACTACAGCTCTGATCGGCAAGGCAGAACTCAATGATCTGCTGATGCCATGGGGCGAGAATGCACTCTACATACTGGCAGCGGGCCAAGCTCCCCCAAATCCGAGTGAGCTGCTAGGATCCGACAAGATGAGGGAACTCATCTCAAGCCTGGAGGCCACCTTCGACGCGGTCATCATAGATGCACCGCCGCTACTCCCAGTTACCGATGCCGCGGTGCTCGCTCAGCAAGTTGGCGGCGTTGTACTAGTCGTAGGCGTCCAGAAGGTACGAACCACCGACGTCGAGAAGTCGCTGGGAGCTTTACGAATGGTCAAGGCGGATTTGCTTGGGGCCATCCTTAACAAACTTCCGGCCAAAGGACCGGACGCTTATACGTACAGCCAGTACTCATACGAGAGCACCACGCCTGTTTCAACCCTTAGGGCTAAAACCAACGAAACAAATTCCGGCAGTGGTCCTGACCGTCCGGCTCGTAGTGGCGAAACCCGCGAAGCGCGCAGGCTAAGTAATGCGGTCAACAGGGAGCGCAGTGAACTCTAAACCCGGCGACTTCGGTAAAAGACGCGGGAAAACCGTTTTTTTAGTATCGATCATAATTCTAATTGGCGGACTTCTAAGTGGATGGCTTGCATTTCGTGCCTTGCAGATAGAAGCAGAAATGTCAGCTGCGCGGCCTCTCCTCTCTCAATTCGAGGATGAGCTTACAAAAGGGGATCTTCCCGCCGCCTCTTCAACTCTCGCAAAGCTTCGTGGCCACGGGGCCGCTTCGCAGTCCGCAGCTACCGATCCCATCTGGACAGCTGCCCGCGCGCTGCCCCTCATCGGAACGAACTTCTCCGCCGTCACCGAACTGGCTTTGTCTTCTGTCGAGTTGGCAGATGGGGCAGCGACACCGGTGCTCAAGACGCTCGAAGACATCAGTATCGAAAAACTCATGTCCGGAAACGGCGGCATCGATCTTGCCGCCATTTCTGGCGCCAGTCCTGCCCTATCTTCGGCGGCGGACACCGTCTCCTTGACGCATGGGCGCTTGTCAGACATCGAAACTTCCGCCCTTGTTCCGCAGATCGCCGCTCCCCTAGACCAGGCGATCGAGGCGCTCGCACCTGTGAAAGACAAGCTGACAGATGCAGCGAACGCTTCAAAGATACTTCCGAGCTTATTAGGCGCAGAGGGCGCCAGAAACTACTTAGTCCTCGTACAGAACAACGCCGAGATTCGTGCCACCGGCGGCCTTGCAGGAGCACTCGCTGTTCTTCGTGCCCACGATGGAAGAATTGAATTAGTTACGCAGTCCAGCGGATCTGCCCTCGGAATGTTTTCCCCCGCGATCTCCGTGGACCCGAATCAGACGACCATTTACAGCAACCGGTTGGGAAAGTTCATCGGCGATGTGAACCTAACACCAGACTTTCCGACTGTTGCTGCGTCGGCCAAAGCCATGTGGGAAAGCCGGCATAGTGAACGCATTGAGGGCGTTATTGCAATAGATCCTGTTGTTTTAGCTCATCTGCTGGACGCATCAGGGCCGCTGGAAGTTGCAAAAGATCCGGCAACTACGTCTGGGTTGCCTGCAACACTGACGGCAGGCAACGTGGTGAAAACGCTTCTATCCGATGTCTATACACACCTTGAGGGCGACAGCTCACAAGACGCATACTTCGCCGACGTCTCGCGGAAAATCTTCGAATCAGTTTCCTCGGGGAGTATTCCTGGCCCCAAGCTGCTCGACGCACTCTCTAAAAGCGTAAGCGAGGGACGCGTTCTCGTTTGGAGTGCCCACAAACCGGAACAAGAGATTTTGACTCAGAATCCGTTGGGAGGATCGATTTCCGGACCAGCCGCCAGCGGCGCCGCATTTGGGGTGTATTTCAACGACGGGACGGGTGCGAAGATGGATTTCTACGTCAGGCGTTCTGTGCAGCTGGCAAAGTTCTGCGAAAATGACGGATACTCGCTTTACAAAGTAAGGGTAAAGCAAACCAACACGGCGCCGCCAAATGCTGCTACGTCACTGCCGGATACCGTGACGGGCGCTGGCCTTCACGGCGTCCCCGCAGGTTTTGTCCAAACAAATGTTGTCATTTACGGTCCCGCTTTTTCTCAGGTGGATATAACTAGAAAGGACGGTACCCAAGTCCCATTCGCATCCCACCTCCATGAGAACCGTCCGGTCGGTACCATGGCCACCAGGCTGGCGCCCGGCCAGTCTACTGAACTGGAAATGACGTTCATCACAGTCGTTCAGGACTCTCCGCCAAACATACGTGTCACGCCCACGGTGCAGCCTGTCCATGACGTCTGGCGGGTACCGGAATATGTTGGATGTGGATAGCAGTCAAATCCTGTCATGACGCTCAACAAACTGGACGTGGACATTGCTCCCGACGTCCTCCGGATGGTACGTTTTCCAAGGGTTCTAAACTCGAAGTTTCTGCAATTGTCTCTTGCAGGAAGGTCGTCTCAATTCGAGTACATGTAAACAAACGTCTCCGGGGGGACATCAATGAAGAAAATATTCGCAGCACTCGCGCTGGCCGGTTCAATCGCACTCGTGGGCACAGCGCCGGCAATTGCCGCCAACTATCCGCCCTTGCCGCCGGCGGCCACCGTATCCGACGCCACTGTTGCGCCGGGTGAAACCTTTATTTTCACGGCTCAGGGTTTCCTTCCCGGCGAATCCGTGACCGTCACCATCACGCTCACAACAACCGGCGCCGCAAACACTGGCGGCACCGCGGTCTCTGCAAGGATCCCGATCTTCCAGGCACCGATAACTGTCAACGCTACCGCTGATGCTCAGGGAAAGATTTCGGTTCCGCTCGCGTTGAACGAACCAGGTACCTACTCCATCACGGCGACGGGCAACACCTCCCGTGTAACTGCCGGTCCGGTCTTCGTTACGGTTGTGGCTTCGTTGGCTAACACCGGCGGTGCTCCCCTCGCCAACACCGGCGGAGCTCCCCTGGCGAACACGGGTGCTGACGCCAGCCTGCTCCTTTGGGGTGCAGCAGGCGTGGGCGCACTGGGCCTCGGTGCAGCAGGCGTCATCATCGTCCGCCGCAACAAGAACCAGGCTGCCGCCTAGCAGCAACGCGTCAAGAGCAAGAACAGGTGGGTGGTTTTCCGGGCAGCCGGGACACCACCCACCTTTTGCATGCCGCTGCATTGGACTGGCCCAACGACGGGTTGTGCAAGCTATGACTGGTATGGGAAGACACTGGCGCAGGACACCACGAGAGTTCGACTTCTCCGTGCCGCTCCCCCGCCCCCAGGTGCTCCGCTATGTCCTTTTGGGACTTCTGGGGATTGCAGCCGTGGGCACCGCAGCACTGGCCCTGCTCCGGACTACGTGAGTACGTCTTGAGGCATCTCCGTAGCCCCAGGGCTTGGCGGGTACTTCTCGTCGCGATGCTGGTCCCCCTGGCTTTCGTCGCCTTCTGGCCTGCCCCGGTGGACCAGCCTGTGGCTGGCACCCTCACCGGCATCCTGGACTTCCTTCACCGCCACGGAACTCCAGCTTGGTTCAGTTACAAGTTCGTGGAGGCCGCAGCGAATGTGGTCCTGTTTATCCCCCTCGGTTTTGCAGCGTCGCTTGCATTTGCCCAAAAGCGCTGGTGGCAAACTGGTTTTCTCGGACTAATAATTTCCGGGTGCATGGAACTGGGCCAGCTCATGTTTCTCCACAACCGCTTCTCCAGCCTGCAGGATCTCGTGACAAATACGTCAGGAGCTGCCATCGGCGCCCTGCTGGCCACTGTGGCCCTTAACAGGCTGGAGGTCCGCCGCCTCCCGGCAGCGGACCTCCAAAATGATCTGTAACGCTTTTCTTAGTTCACGAAGCCCTTCATCCAGGTCTTCAGGTCCTCCCCGAACTCGACGCGCTCGGACGCAAGCGTGATGACTGCCTTGAGGTAGCTCAGCTTGTCGCCCGTGTCGAAGCGGCGGCCCTTGAACACCACCCCGTAGACGCCGGAGCCCTCCCCCTCGCCGGTGGCAAGCGTCTGCAGCGCGTCGGTCAGCTGGATTTCGCCGCCCCGGCCGGGCTCCGTCTCCTCGAGGACGCCGAACACTGACGGGTGCAGCACGTACCGGCCAATAACCGCCAGATTGGACGGTGCCTCGCCCACTGCGGGCTTCTCCACCAGGCTGTTCACGCGGACGTAATCCTCACCGTCCACTGCGGTGATGTCCGCGCAACCGTAGGCACTGATCTGGGAGGGATCAACCTCGATCAGGGCGATCACCGAACCGCCGGTCTTCTGCTGCACCGCCATCATGGTGCTCAGCAGATCCTCGGCTTCGTCAATGAGGTCGTCACCCAGCAGGACAGCAAACGGCTCGTTGCCCACGTGCTGCGCTGCGCACAGCACCGCATGACCCAGGCCTTTGGCCTCGCCCTGGCGGACATAGTGGATGGGGCCCAGCTCGGACGCGTGCTCCACAGAAGCGAGGCGGTCCGTGTCGCCCTTCTTCTCCAGCGCACGCTCCAGGCCTGGCTCGCGGTCGAAGTGGTCCTCCAGGGAGCGCTTGTTGCGTCCCGTGATCATCAGCAGGTCGGTGAGGCCCGACTTCACGGCTTCCTCGACGACATACTGGATGGCTGGCCGGTCAACCACCGGCAACATTTCCTTCGGCATAGCCTTGGTGGCGGGCAGGAAGCGAGTCCCCAATCCGGCAGCAGGAATGACGGCTTTGGTGATAGCTTTCCCCGTAGTCATAGCTGAACCTTACAAACCAGCTATGACTGATAGCAATTTCCCTGCCGGACCACCTATGCGGGCGGCTAGGGCCCGGACTCGGCCGAGAACGTGGTTCCGCCTTCATCCGTCACCATCTGGTCCGATTCCCTGAGCACAGCCGATGCGGAACAGTCATCGCAGCGGCCAACAAACTGGTGGGGGCAGGCCGCGAGGTTGGTCCCGTCCCCGGTGGACATTCTGATTCGCATGGTTCCCGCCGTTCCTGAATCGTCCCGGCTCACCAGGAGACTCATTCGTCCAACCGCCGCGCCGGTGGTGCCGGCGAATGCTGCGGTGGGAGCGTGGCCACTAAGCCCTCGCCTCGCCGGCACTTCCATTGAACAACCAGGCCAGGCGGGAAACACGAGTAGGCGATACGTGTTTACAACGGGCCAACCGTACTTACCCAAGTCCAGGGAACCGGGCCCTACCTAAGCCCCCATCGGGCCTGGCTCCACAGGCGCCTAACCCCCAAATACCGGCTCCCGCTTCTCCTGGAACGCCCGGAACCCTTCGGCATAGTCGTCTGTTTTGCAGAGCCGCGCCTGCTCGGTGTTCTCCTCCGCCATGGCCTCCCACAGGCCCAGGCGCTGGTCCCGGATGTGCGCCACCAGCTCCTTGCTGGCCACGAACGCGCCGGTGGCGCCGGTGGCCACCTTCGCCACAATCTCCCGGGTGCTGTCCAACAACGACTCCGCCGGCATGGCCCGGCTGAACAGGCCCTGGGCCACGGCCTCGGCGCCGGAAATCAGCTCCGCGGTGTAGATCAGGTCCAGCGTCCGGTGCATGCCCAGCCGCTCCGTGAAGTACCAGTGCCCGCCCGAGTCCAGCGTGGCCCCCAGCTTGGCGAACGGCGAGCCGAACTTCGCGTTCTCCGCCACGTACACCACGTCCGTGGCCAGCAGCAGCCCCAGCCCCACGCCCAGGCACGCCCCGTGGGCGGCCGCGAACGTCGGAGCGGGGAAGGACGCCATCTTCTTCAGCAACGGCTCCACCAGCCCGCCCAGGTACGCGGCAGCGTCGTCGCTCTCCGGCTTCACCGCAGAGATGTCGCGGCCCGCGCAGAAGGCCCGGCCCTCTCCCCTCAGCAGCAGCGCCCGCACCTCACCGCGCGAGGCGGCGGCAGCAGCGTCGTCGTACGCCTGGGACAGCTCCGCCAGCGCCTGCTCATCCAGCGAATTCAGCTTGTGCGGGGCGTCCAGCACAACCTCGGCAACGCCGTTGGTGATGGAGAGGGAAATCATTGGGGCTCCTATTGTTCAGACGGGCAACGTTGGGACGGGTCAAGACTCAGACGTCGAAGTCGACCGTGACTTCCTTGCTGGTGGGGTGGCTCTGGCAGGTCAGCACATAGCCCTTGTCCAGCTCATCCTGCTCCAGCGCATAGTTTTCGTCCATGGTCACGCTGCCGGTGACCACCTTGGCCCGGCACGTGCCGCACACTCCCCCGGCACACGCGAACGGCACATCCGGGCGGACCCGCAGCGCCGCGTTGAGGATGGACTCGCGGGCATGGGTGGGACTGGCCACCTCGCCCTGCAGGCCGTCCAGCTTGAACGTGATCTTGTACGTCTCCTTGGACTCGTCCACCAGCACGGGACGGCCGGCGTTGCCCTCCGGCTTGTCCGGCTTGCCGGACGTGAACAGCTCGAACCGGACGTTCTCCGGCTTCACGCCGCGCTCGGCCAGGGTGTCCCGGCACAGCTGCACCAGCTCGAACGGCCCGCACAGGAACCACTCGTCCACATCGTCCGCGTGGATGGCGGTGCCCAGCAGCTGCCGGAGCTTCTCGGAATCGATACGGCCGGACAGGAGCGGGGCGATCCGCTGCTCGCGGGACAGCACGTGGTGGATGGCCAGCCGCTGCGGATACTTGTCCTTCAGGTCCGCGAGCTCTTCCAGGAACATCACGTCCATGGCCGCCTTGTTGGCGTAGATGAGGTCGAACCGGCACTCCGGGTTGGCGGCCAGCAGCGTCCGGGCGATGGCGATCACCGGGGTGATGCCGGATCCGGCGGCGATGGCCACGAAGTTGGCTTCCCCCTGGGAGGCGACGTCCCCCGCCAGCTCCTCCGGGTTGTTCATGGAGTTCATCCGGTTCTGCTCCACGGCCTGGCCGTCGCGGCCGTGCCGGGATACGAACGCGCCCATGGGGCTCATGACGTCCAGGGTGTCCCCGGCCTTCAGCTCGGCGTTGGCCCAGGTGGAGAACAGTCCGCCCAGGTCCTTCTTGATGGCCACGCGGATCTCGCTGGTGCCGTCCCCGAAGCTGCGCGGCTCGGCGCAGATGGAGTAGCTGCGGCGGATTTCCTTGGGCTCGCCGGCCTCGTCCGGCAGCGTGGTGCGCAGGGCCACGTACTGGCCGGGCAGGTAGTCGAACTGGCCGGCGAGCTCCGCGGGCACATGGAA
This sequence comes from Arthrobacter sp. PGP41, assembly GCF_002953935.1. NCBI lineage: Bacteria > Bacillati > Actinomycetota > Actinomycetes > Micrococcales > Micrococcaceae > Arthrobacter > Arthrobacter sp. PGP41. Next base: position 3,406,129 of record NZ_CP026514.1, read on the forward strand.
GGCGACCTCGATGGCGTCCTCGGTGAGCCGGCGCACCTCCTTCACGGCGAGGGTGTGGAAGGACGGACGACGGCGGCCGGTGGCCTGCGCCTCTTCGGCGGCGGTCTGGCGGACAACAGGCATGGGGCTTCCTTACAGCACTTTGAAGTAGTCGAACGGTTCCCTGCAGTCCTGGCACACATAGAGCGCCTTGCAGGAGGTGGAGCCGAAGCGGGTGAGCTCTTTGGTGTTCAGGCTGGCGCACTGCGGGCACTTGACGGCCATCTTCAGCCGGATGGGGCCGGCGTGCCGTGCTGTTTTTCCACCTGCGGCCGCGTTGCCCGCCGGCGGGGCGATGCCGTATTCCTGCAGCTTCTGCTTTCCGGCGTCCGTCATCCAGTCCGTGGTCCAGGCCGGGGCGAGCACCTGGTCCACCTCCACGTCCGGGTATCCTTCTTTGGCAAACGCCGTCTTGAGGTCATCGCGGATGGCGTCCATGGCCGGGCAGCCCGAGTAGGTGGGCGTGATGGTGACCCTTACCTTTTCGCCCGTCACGTCCACATTCCGCAGGATTCCCAGGTCCTCGATGCTCAGCACCGGGATCTCCGGGTCCACCACGGTGGCGGCGATGTCCCAGGCCTTCTGCCGGGGCGTGCGGGTCCGGGTTTCGAAATCGGAGATGTACATGTCCATGACGGTCACCAGCTTGCCCCGGGATGCTCGCGGGCCAGCACCTGCATTTCGGCCAGGATGTAGCCGAGGTACTCGGAATGCCTGCCCTGCCGGCCGCCGCCGGGTGCGGCTGGAACGTCCGGGACCTCCAGCCCGGCCTCGGCCAGGACTTCGCCGGTCAGCCGGTCGAAGTCCTCTTTGAGCGAGGAAGGCTCGACGGCGATGCCAGCCTCCGCGAGGCGGCGCGTCAGGTGGTCATCGCGGAAGAGTTCCTCCACGTACGGCCACATGATGCGCAGGCCGTGGATCATTCGGGTGCGGGATTCCTCCGTGCCGCCGGCCAGGCGCAGGATCCACTGGGCGCTGTGGTCCCGGTGGTAATCCACTTCCTTCACGGCCTTCGCGGCGATGGCGGCCAGTGTGGCGTCTGTTGACTCCGTGAGGCGGCGGTAGAGCTCGTACTGGTAGTAGCTCACCACGAACTGGCGGGCGATGGTGGCGGCGAAGTCGCCGTTGGGCTGTTCGAACAGGTGCGCGGAGCGGAACTCGTGCTCGCGGCGGAAGTAGGCGAGGTCATCCTCGGACTTGGGCGTTCCGTCCTCGTTTTCGAGGGCTCCCCCGGCGTAGCTGAGGAACGAGCGGGCGTGGCCCAGCTGGTCCAGGGCGATGTTGCCCAGGGCCACGTCCTCCTCCAGCTCGGGCGCGCGGGAGATCCAGTGGCCCAGTCGCTGGGCGAGGATCAGGGCGTCGTCGCCCAGGCGTAGCGCGTATTCGGCCACATCCTCGGTGGGCTTGGCCAGGCCGGTGCGGACCTCGAGCGCGATGTCCTCCGGGCGGAGGGCGTTGCCGGGGGTGATGCGGGTGGCGGAGGCGTTGCTGTCTCCCGCCACGCCGGTGGAAATGTCGCCGTGGCCGCTCACAGGTGCTTCACCCCTTCGCTCTTGGTGTAGTACGTGGCGTGGCGGTAATCCTTGCCCTGGGGCGACTCGAAGAACGAACCCTTTGCGTCCGGATCGCTGGCGGCGATGGCGTCCGCGGGGACAACCCAGATGGACACGCCCTCGTTGCGGCGGGTGTAGAGGTCCCGGGCATTTCGCAGGGCCATGGCGGCATCGGGTGCGTGCAGGGACCCGGCGTGGACGTGGCTCAGGCCGCGGCTGGACCGGACGAAGACCTCCCAGAGGCCCCAGGCGCTCTTGTCATGGTGCTCCTGCGGAGCTGGGGATGCCTTCGGGGCGTCGCGGTTGATTTCCGTTGCCGAGCTGGCGGGGGCTTCGGGGTTGCCGTGGGGGCTCATGCTGCGTATTCCTTCGTCGTCTTTGACTGCTTTGCTGCCTGTTTCGCGGCATATGCCGCGGCTGCCTCGCGGACCCACGCGCCGTCGTCGTGCGCCTGCCTGCGGCGCTCAAGGCGCTGGGAGTTGCAGGGGCCGCGGCCGGCGAGCACTTCCTGGAACTCGTGCCAGTCCAGCGGGCCGTGCTCCCACCGCTTGGTGTCCTCGTTGAAGCGGATCTGGTCATCCGGGAGGGTGAGGCCCAGGACCCTGACCTGCTCCACCATCATGCCCACGAAGCGGCTCCGCAGCTCGTCGTTGCTGAAGCGCTTGATGTTCCAGGCCATGGACTGCTTGGAGTTGGGCGAATCGTCATCCGGCGGGCCGAACATCATCAGGGCCGGGGCGTACCAGCGGTTCACCGCGTCCTGGGCCATCTGCTTCTGCGCGGGAGTGCCGTTGGAGAGTTCCAGCAGGATCTCGAAGCCCTGGCGCTGGTGGAAGGACTCTTCCTTGCAGATGCGCACCATGGCGCGGCCGTACGGGCCGTAGGAGGCGCGGCACAGCGGGACCTGGTTGCAGATGGCGGCGCCGTCCACCAGCCAGCCGATAGCACCCATGTCCGCCCAGGTCAGCGCCGGGTAGTTGAAGATGCTGGAGTAGCGGGCCTTGCCGGCGATCAGCGCGTCCGTCATCTCGTCCCGGTTCTGGCCCAGGGTCTCGGCGGCGGAGTAGAGGTACAGCCCGTGGCCGGCCTCGTCCTGGACCTTGGCCATGAGGATGGCCTTGCGCTTCAGGCTGGGGGCCCGGGAGATCCAGTTGGCCTCCGGCTGCATGCCGATGATCTCGGAGTGGGCGTGCTGGGAGATCTGGCGCAGGAGGGTCTTGCGGTAGGCCGCCGGCATCCAGTCCCGGGGCTCGATGCGCGAGTCCTCGGCAATAACGCGGTCGAAGTTGGCCTGGCCCGCCGCGTCTGCCGTTTCGCTGGTTCCAGCCGTTCGCTCAGCTGGCACTGACTGCAAGTTCTGCGCTGCCATGGTTGCTCCTATGCAAAGACCTTCGGGGACGGCCGGAATTATTTACCGACCGTTCGTTCAGGATATGCGGGAGCGCCGGACCCCGTCAAGCGCCTCCGCCACCCCCGCGATGAGGGACACTCCGGCGCCGGTGGCTGCACGGCGACTGACGGGGACCGCCTTAAGCTCCTGCTAAAGGTGCGCGGCCACGGTCCGTAATGTCTGCGAAATGTCCCGCCCGGCCTACACCGCGGACATATACTGGCCACGCCCTACCGGGCCTAATGACAGCCACAGGTCTCCTCACGTCGGCGTTTGGGCGCCGCCGACAGCACCCAGCCCGCACACAGTTTTCCTGCATCGCCTGACGCCGGGCCTCCATGAAACCGGTGTTTGCACGGACGTCGGATGCCGACTTCTAAGAATGGATGGTCATGAGACGGTTCCTGGTATTGATGACTGCTGTTGCACTGGCTTGCCTCGGCATGCCCGTGCTGGTTCCGGGTACTGCCCAGGCTGCACCGGGGCCCTGCATAGGCGCACCGGCAGCCGACGGGACGAACTACGCCGAAACGCGGCAGTTCGTGGACACCCAGGCGTGGTGGGTGCCGGACGTGGATCAGGCGAACAATTCCACCACCAACACCGGCCATGTGCACCTGGGGGCGTGCATACCTGAGCGCGAAACGATCAGCTCGGGCAACCTCACCGTCAAAGTGAGGGTGACTCTCCACGACAACCCTGGCAAGGCGAACTACGTCTCCATGGTGTTCAAAACCTCAGACAGAGAAACAACCGTCCAAAAGTGCTACCTGCGGGCCACTGCATCAAACTTCAGCTGCCCCGGACCTGCAAGCAACGGCAAAGGGGATTTTGTGTGCTCCGGCACCTGCGAGCGTTGGCTGACGTTCTCGCAGCCCATCTCTTCATTCAATCATTCCGGCCTGCAGGAAGTCCGCTTCCGCGCTTTCGTCCCGGAGCCGGACGGCAAGGAAATGGTCGCCAGCTTCAACTGGCAGGTGGGCATCCAAAACGGAAAATCCCCGTCGAACGTCTCCAGGTACCCGTTCCTGCGCGGCAAGGGCTGGTACACGCACGCCCTGTACTGCGAGGCCTCGGTCCGCAGCCTCCCCCTTCCCGACGGTCCGGTTTCAGGCATCTGGACGCCAGTAGTGGGGCTGACCACCCATCCTGACGGCTCACTCCCGGCCACCCACTCATTCATCGCGATCGACCCGGACTTCCACGGTTCCCCGCCAAACCGCGGAACCGTGCTGTGGGACGCCGCCGGCCCCTACGGCCCCGAACCTTTTGGGGCTGCTCCCCTTTCCATCGACACCCGGACACTGGCCAACGGCGTGCACAAGCTGCACCTGAGGACCTCGTGCCGCGACAACACCCTGGGTTCAACCAACGCCGGCGTGACCGTGATTCCCTTCACGGTGGCCAACTGACGGCCCCGGCGGCGGCACCGGCGTCGTGCTTCGCGTTTGGAATCAGTACGCCCTGCTGAGGTGCTCGACTGGCAAATTCAGTTTCGACACGGATGCTCCACTGCGCAGCCCATATATCGGCTGCGTCAGGTCAGAGGAGCGTCGAGACGGAACAAGGGCGTCGCCCACCGTTGTCCACATAGCAGCAGACACCCCTCCCGCGCCCGCCCGGCAGCTGGGATCGTCAATCCATGCCAGATATGCCTCCGCTCTTCTTGTCCCGCGAGCGCATCCTGCTTGGGATCACCCCGAATGAGCTCGCCAAGCGCGTGAAGGCCGGCGATTTGGCCCGTATCCGGCACGGCGTCTACACGGACGGTGCAGCCTGGCGCAATCTGAAGCCATGGGAGCAGTACCGGCTCCGCGTGCAGGCAGCGGCCGAAACGTTCGAAAAGCCCACGGTCTTCGCACGCCACTCCGCAGCCAGCGTCTGGGGAGTGCCCACCGTCGGCTTGCACCACCCGGTGGAGGCCCTCACCATGAAGAACGACGGCGGCCGGTCGCGGGCCGGGGTCAGCCGTCACTACGCGGCGCCGGCGGGGCTTCAGATAGTCAGGCGGGAGGGGCTTCTGGTCACAGACCGCATCCGCACCGTCCTGGACCTGGCAGCGTATACTCCCTTCGCCGAGGCTGTTGTACCTATGGACCATGTGCTTCGCCCGGACAGAATACGAAGGCTGGCTGCCCTGACCAAGGCCGAACTCGAAGGCGCCATCGAACCGAACTACTCCGCTGCCGCCGGGCGGAGGATCCGTGCGGTTATTGAGTTTGCTGATCCTGCCTCTGGGTCGGCCGGAGAATCGTTGAGCCGGGCACTGATCCATCTGGCTGGCTTCGAGCCTCCGGTTCTCCAACAAGAGTTTGTGGACGCAGCCGGCCGTGTGGGCTACGCGGATTTCCATTGGAAGCAGTGCAAAGTTGTTGGCGAATTCGACGGCGACGAAAAGTATGTCAAGCCGGAATATGTCAAGGGCAGGACCGCGTCGCAGGCCGTGATAGCGGAAAAGAGGCGCGAGGACCGGATCCGGGCCTTGGGGCTGAAGGTTGTGCGCTGGCATTGGGCTGACCTCATGGAAGCCGGGACCCTGCAACGGAAGCTGGCGGCGGCCGGCGTGCCCCGCCGTCGTACGCGCTCTGCCGTAATCGACGCGCAAACGCGTCCGTGACGCGCATGTTCCCCGGCGCCCCCGTTATCCCCGCGTCGACAAGGAATATGCGCGTCGAGAAGGAGTTTGCGCACGAGGAACGGGATGCGGGCGCAACCAGCAGGGAAACCGTCGGGGGAGGCTGTGCAGACGCAGGTTCGGGGCTTCCCGAGACGCAGCGGCCGGGGCTAGCCTGAGCCATGGTCACTCTGGGACCGGCAGGCCAGGGCATGGAGCTACAGGCGGGGCTCAGCACTGAGCTGCGCGCCTTGCCCGGCCTGCTGAAGGCGCTGGGCATGCTGGCCATGACACACCTGGAGGTGCAGCAGGCCACCGAGAACTGCCTGGCCGAGAACCCCATGCTGGAGCGGACGGACGGCCATCCGTGCCCCGGCTGCGGCCGCCATGTCCAGTCCGGCTCCTGTTACCGCTGCCGGGACCAGGGAGCCGCCCTGCACTACCAGGACGGGCCCGAGCCAGGCACTGACCCGTTCAGCACCCTTGAAGCAGATGCCGGGCTGGAAGTACGGCCGGACTCCCGCACTGCCCTCGAATACGTGATGGCGCACCTGACGCAGCGGGGAACCCTGGACGCGGAGCCGGACGAGATCGCGCAGTTGCACGGGCTGAAGACCGGCCAGGTGCAGGAAGCCCTCCGGGCCCTGCGCGCCGTAGGGCCGCCCGGCATCGGGGCACCAAGCGTCACGGCCCTGCTCACCGCCCAGGCCGAGGCGCTGGTGGAGGCGGGCGAGGCGCCGGCCTGGCTCCCCCGCCTGGTCAGCGACCACCTGGGCGATCTTGCCGCGGGAAGCACTGCCGACGTCGGACGCGCCCTGCAGATCCCGGAAGTGCAGGTCCTGGAGGGACTCGCCGTCATCAAGGAACGGCTGAGGCCCTTCGCCGCCGCGGAGACCGGCCGGACGGACGCCGCCCCCACCGCCGACGTGTTCCTCTACCGCAGGCCCGACGGGTCCCTTGAGGTGGAGGTGCCCGGGAGCGCCTGGTTCGGCCTCAAGCTGGTGGAGCTGTGCGACGGCGTGAAAAGGGCTCCCGAGGCGAGGCAGTGGCTCGCCGAGCACGAACTGGCTGCCCAGCGGCACATCTACCAGATTGACCGCCGGGCCAGCGTCCTGCTGCGCATCACCGAATGCGCCGTGGCCCGGCAAAAAGATTTCCTGGACCACGGCGACGGGCACCACCGGCCGCTCACCCGCACCGCAGTAGCGGAGGAAATCGGCGTGCACCCTTCCACCGTCAGCCGGGCTGTCCGCGGGAAGCGGCTGCGGCTGCCCTCCGGTGCGGTTGCCGACCTTTCCTGCCTGTTCGGCAAGGGCCTGGCCCCCAGGGCGGCACTCCAGGGGCTCCTCGCCGGCGGCCCGGAGCGCCTGTCCGATGAAATGCTCCGCGCAGAACTGAGCCGGCAGGGCTTCAGCATCGCCCGCCGGACCGTCACCAAGTACCGCCACTCCCTCCAGTAGGCCCGGGCCGCCGCGAACCCGCTTTCGCGCAAGCGAACCCGGCTTCGGCTCCGCGCTGCCGCGAATGAACCACCTGCCAGCGAACCGGCCCTCCCCGAAGCACCCATCCGCGTTGGCACGAATTGTGCAGTAGGAGGGGTATGCGGTGTTCCGCGAGGGTGTCCCCCAAGGCACCCGCAAGACTCCGGGAAGGAAATACTCATGCACGACATCGACAGGGCCCTGTTCGAAGGCCAGGACGAAGGCACCTGGGGCGAGGTGATGGATGAAGAATCCGGCCTCTCCTATGAAGGCGAACAATCCCCGTTCCAGGCGGAAGAGTCCAATGAGGACAGCGCCGGCGAATTCTGGGGCGAGACCGACAGCCAGGAGATGGATGAACTGTCCCTGGCCGCTGAACTGCTGGCCGTCAGCGACGAAGGCGAGCTGGACCAGTTCCTTGGCAGCCTGGCCAGGCGGGCCGTTTCAGCAGCACGCGACTTCGCCGGATCCGACGCCGGACGGGCCGTGGGCAACATCCTGAAGTCCGCGGCGCGGAAAGCACTTCCGCAGCTGGGCCAGGCCGTGGGCAACTACATTGTCCCCGGCGCCGGCGGACAGGCCGGACGCCAGGTGGGCAAGTGGCTTGGCAGCAGGTTCGAGACAGGGCTCCAGCTTGAAGGCCTCTCGCCGGAAGACCGCGACCTCGAGACCGCCCGGGCGTTTGTCCGCTTTGCCACCTCCACGGCCCAGCGCGCCGCGGCCATGCCCAAGAGCGTCCCTGGCCCCCTTGCAGCGCAAAAGGCCGCAACCGCCGCGGCCCGCCAGCACCTTCCGGGGCTGCTGAAGCGCCCCGGCCAGGCCGGCTCCCCTGCGAAACCTGCGAACAGCGGCCGCTGGGTCCGCCGGGGCAACAACATCGTGATCATCGGCGCCCGATAACCCCACCCACAGAACAACCGACCCAAAGGATATTGACATGAGCACCAACTACTACGCAGGCGAGACTGAATCGGCTTTCCCCTGGGCGCAGGAGGAAGAGGACGAAGGCAGCTTCAGCGGTTACGAAGGCGAACAGGACAACGAGGAAAACCTGGAGTCCGAGCTGGCCATGGAGCTGCTCAGCATCACTTCGGAGGAGGAACTGGACCAGTTCCTCGGAAAGCTCGCCCGGAGCGTGGTGCGGAACGCCTCCAAGTTCATCAAATCACCCATCGGCAAGGCCCTGGGCGGTGCCCTGAAATCGGTGGCCAAGAAGGCGCTGCCCATCGTGGGAGGCGCAATCGGCTCCTTCGTTGCTCCCGGCGTCGGCACTGCCATTGGAAGCAAGCTCGGCTCCCTGGCCGGCGGGCTGCTCGAGGCCGAGGAGGCGGAGTCGATGGACGAAGCCGAGGCCGAGGAGGAGGCGGCCCGCCGCTACGTCCGGTTTGCCCGGGCCTCCTACCGCAACGCCGCACGGACCCCGGTGTCCGTGCCGCCGGCCGCGGCTGCCCGCGCCGCTGCCACCAGTGCGGCCCGGCGGTACGCCCCGTCCCTGCTGCGTTCCCGCCGCGCTGCCCGCCGCGGTTACCGCGGGGGAACCCGGATCTACGGCGACCAGTACGCCGGTGCAGTGTGGGGCGCCCCCGACGAAGGCTGGGACAGCCAGCCAGACGGCGGCTCGAACGGCAACTCCAACGGCGGCGCCGACGAAGGCCGGTGGATCCGGCGTGACGGACGCGTCATCCTGCTCGGCGTGTGACGGCCCAGGCGACGAGCAGAAGGGAGGCGAGCCGGATGGACACAAAGACCCTTGGCACCAGCCTGATCGAGAGCGAAGCAACCGGCCTGCTGACCCGCCTTGACCAGGTTAAGCCGTTCGTCATGCACGAAACGATGGTCCTCGCCGCCGCCCTGCCCCGGGACGCCCAGCTGCTGATCGAACGGTTCCTCCACTCCGGACGCAACGACCTCCGCCGGCAGCTGGCATCCTTTCTGGACTGGCTGCACGATGAGGGCCGGTTCGCCACGGCCGCCGAGCAGCAGCACCGGTTCGTCCTCATCCGCCTGCAGTTCAACGTGGTCCTGGCCCAGTTCGATCTCTTCACCGAAGTGGTGACCCAGCGCAGCGAACACTCCACCGGCGTGTGGCTTTCGGGCCTGGACATCCTCGCGCAGGATGCGCTGCGGGTTGAAACGTCCGACGACGGCGACGCCAGGCTGGTGGTCTACCTCGCCAGGGGTGCGGGTGCTGCGATCCGCCGGGCCAAAACCCGGCTCCCCGGGGGCAAGCCAAATCCCGTGGGGATCATCAGGCTTCCCCGGGAGCGGATGATCGGCAGCGGGATCGCCTCGTCACTGGTCCATGAAGTGGGGCACCAAGGTGCCGCGCAGCTGGAACTGGTCCCCTCCCTGCGCGCCGAAATCGAGCGGCGCACCACCGGGAACCCGGGCGGGGTGTGGGAGGCATTCTCCCAGTGGGTCAGCGAGGTGGTGGCAGACCTGTGGTCCGTGGCCACGGTGGGCATCACATCCACAATCGGGCTGCTGGCCGTGGTCAGCCTCCCGCGCTATTTCGTTTTCCGCCCCAGCGGCACCGACCCGCACCCGATGCCGTACCTGCGGGTGCTGATCTCCGCCGCCATGGGAAACGCCCTCTACCCGCACCCCCAGTGGCTGGAACTCACCCGGGTCTGGAAGGCGATGTATCCGCTTGCCGGCCTTCCGGCCGAACACGCTGCCTGGATCCGAAACTGCGAAGCCCGGATCGGGGACTTCGTTGAGCTTCTGCTGGCCCACCCCGTGCCGCTGGCGGACGGCCGCGACCTCGGTTCCATCTTCCCCCTCGGCGAGCGCCAGCCCGAACAATTGCTCCGCCTCCACCAGGCGTGGGGCGGCGACTTCGGCGTCATGGCCCGCCAGCGGCCGGCCCTGGTCTTTGCCGTCCTGGGCCAGGCCAAGGCAGCCGGACGCATCACGGCAGAGGAGGAAAGCTCCCGGCTGTCCTCGCTGCTGACCGCCTGGGCGGTCCGGGGCAGCCTGGACGTCCTGGGCTCCCCCGCGCCTGTCAGGGGACACGCAACGCCCAACTTCACCACAACAGCACCAACAACAAGGAGATAGCCATGGATTTCACCCGACGGCCATCCGCTCCGGTCTATGCCGGACAGGAAGTGGCCTTCCGTTTCGAGCTCGAGGGCTGGGAAAAGCCGGGCGACTACGACTTCCAGATCATAGACGAACGGGGCCGGACTGTCCCGATGGGAGGGAGCAAGGGCGGCGTTGTCACCAAGCTCATGGGACCCGGCAAGGACTTCGAACCAACGGTCATGCTTTCTGATTCGGGCGAATACAGGGTGCGCGTCCGCTCCCATGTCCTCCGCGGCAAGCCGGCACGCTGGTCCGTTCTGGACACGATAAACGTCGAACCGCCGGAGTCGGCTCCCGTGCTCAAGGTCGCACTCCAAACGGACGCGGCGCCCAACAGCGGCCACAAAGACCTGTGGGGGTTTATAGGGGGCGTCGCCTCGAACCTCAAGTTCGGAAACTTCGCCCGCTTTGCAAAAGCCAAGGGTGCCAGCCTGGGGACCAAGCCGCCGTTCGGGTCCATGACGTACGACATCCTGCATGCGCTGTCCAAAGAGTTTGTTACCGAGGGTGCCCTGGGCAACATGTACCCGTCGTCGGGCAAGAAATCGGCCTGGGGTCCAGGAAAGCTTAGCGGCACGGCGATCCCTTTGTCGTACGTCACCGACCAAAGGAACGTGCCGTACAAGCCCTTCCCGACAGGCATCCCGCGCGGCCAGTACCCATTGGAGCTGGTGCCGTTCGTGGAGCTGATCTACGTGTACTGGCTGGAGGAAGCCATGCTGTTCCAGTCATTGAACCGCATCATTGCGCGCTTCCAGAACCGCCGTGCACCCGGGGGAAGGGATCCGCTCTCGCGGCTCGCCGTCAACCCGCTCATGCCGCTGCGGGGACTCTTGTGGGGCCTCGCCGAGGCCGAGGACGAACGCCTCTCGCTGCGGCGCCGGGCCGCCGAGTATGAGTACCAGTACGGACTGCAGCTGATCGGCCGCGCGGTTCCGCCGGCTGAGCTGCTGGTGGAACGGCGGACGCAATTCCTGGAGGCCTTCCACAGCCTGCTCAACGCCTGCCACCACTATTACAAGGAGCTCAACGACAAGACCGTGGACGCGGACGCGTTTCCGCTGCTCAGCCACCTGCAGGAGCTGCACCTGGTGCTGGCCAAGGGCGCAAACAACCAGTTTGCCGACATGGCCCTCATAGCCCGCATTGAAACCATGGATGTGCAGTGGATGCTGGCCCAGCCGGAAATGCATCAGTTCCTGGGCGGGCCCACCATGGTCCCGTATGAAGAAGAGTGGATGGACCGGGTGGACACCATGAAATCCATGCAGGGGTGGTCCGACGTCAGCGTGACACACTTCTACGATCTGGCTGTCCACGGCGAGCAGCTCCTTTTGTCCGTCCGCCACGGACGCTGGAACGAATCCACCATGAAGAGCGATGACGCGAAGAACTGGGCCATCGCCTGGAAGTCGTCAGTCCAGCGCTACATCCACGCCTACCGGGCCGTCACCGGGGTGGACCTCAGCGAGCGGGTGGATACCACCATGCCGTCCACGCTGCTGCAGCGCCGGCTGGCCCAGAAGCTCGTCCGATACTGAGGGGCGGAGATGTCCGCAGCATTCGGGAAGGCCGACGGCGGGGCGGACTTCACGTCCGCGCTCTTCCTGGGCCAGCACCATCCCAGCGCCGGGTTCCGTCCGTGGGCTGAATTCACCACGGGCGTTCCCGCGGCGCTGCGGGAACTGCCGGACGCGGAAAGGCTTGCGCGTGTAATCGCCGGTCAGCAGCAGGCCGGGTCCGGCCTGGTTGCCCGCTCGGCCCTGCACGGGATGATGGATGTGCTGCAGGCACTTCCCTGCCCCGGGGACCTGCTGCTGGTGGACGGGGGCGCCTACCCTCTGTCCCAGTGGGCCTGCCGGGCAGCGCAGTCCCGGGGCGTACGGGTGGTGACGTTTCCGCACTTCCGGCCGCCCGCCGTCGTGCCTGGAACCAGGACGTGGCTGGTGACCGACGGCTGGTGCCAGGGGTGCGGCCGTCCGGCGCCGCTCGCCGCGCTGCAGGCGCTGGCCGGGAAGACCGGCGGCCAGGTGATCGTGGACGATTCCCTGGGCTTCGGTGTCCTGGGGCGGCGGTCCGTGGAGGGCAGCTTCGGGGACGGAACGGGGACGCTGCGGTGGGCAGGGTTGAAGCACGACGGCGTGGTGTGGCTTGCGTCGCTGGCGAAGGCGTACGGGACCCCCGTCACGGTCATCACCGGGGAGGGCGGGGCCATTAGCAGGCTGTCCCGGCTCGGCGGCAACCGCCTGCACAGCAGCCCGCCGTCGGCAGCAGACCTCGGCGCCGGCCTCAGTGCCCTCCGCGACAGCCGCATGCCCCGCCTGCGTGCCCGCCTGTTCCGGCTCACGCGGTGGCTGCGGCAGGCGTTGAACGATCTGGGACTGGCCCCGTTGGGGCTGCCGTTCCCCATTGTGGGAACCCGCGTGGACTCGCTCCTGCTGGCACGGCGGTGGCGGAACGGCCTCGCGGCCCGGGGCGTGCAGGCCCTGGTGCAGCTGCCCCGCTGCCAGCCCGGCGCGCTGCTGTCCGCGGTGGTACGGGCGGACCACTCGCAGGCGGACCTTGACCGCCTGGTCCGGGGCCTCGCCCAGGTCACCCGGGACCGGCGGGCGGCGTGATGAAGCACCTGGTCATCGACTCGCACGTGCACGTAGGCACGGCCGGCGTACCCCTTGGGCCGGCCGATCCGGAAACGTCCTTTGCCCTGTGGCAGGCCCGGGCCGCCGCCGCCGGGATATTCGGGGCGGTGCTGATGGCGGCGCCGGTGCGGACGTATGCGGCGGCCAACCGCACAGTCGCGGAACTTGCCGGGCGCGATCCCGCCAGGTGGCTCTGGTACGCCTTTGTGAACCCGGCCACGGACCGCGGGAGGGTGGGCGCCGTGGTGGCTGCCGCCGTCGTCCGTCATGCCTGCGGGATCAAGGTGCACTGGTCCGACGCCATGGCCACGGACGAGGTGGCCGACGCCGCGGAGCGCCACGGCATGCCCGTCCTGTTCGATTCCGGCGGGGATGTGCAGCGGGTGGCCTACCTGGCGGCACGCCACCCCGATGTGCCGTGGATTGTGCCGCACCTCTCCTCCTTCGCCGACGACTGGCGTGCCCAGAAGCGGCTGATCGATCTCCTGGTGCGTGCGCCCAACGTTTTCACCGATACATCCGGGGTGCGGTATTTCGACCTGCTGGAGGAAGCCGTTGCGCGGGCCGGCGCCCACAAGGTGCTGTTCGGCAGCGACGGGCCGTATCTCCATCCGGCCCCTGAGCTCGCCAAGATCTTCGCGCTTGGCCTGATGCCCGAAGACCGGGACCTTGTCCTGGGCGGCAACATCCTGCGGCTTACCGGTCCAGCCCGAAAGGCCGCCGGCGCCCGAAACCCCACCACGCACTCCAGGAGGAATGAAGCATGGCTATGACCACGTTGGGCAAGGGACCCGAAACCATCACCGATGCGGGCCTCGCCGAGATCAAGCCGGACAACACTGCGGCCATCCGGAAGGGACTGAACCAGCTGCGCGACTATGTAAAGCAGAGCAAAGCGGCGCGCAGCGGAACCGGTGCACCCCGGCAGGCCTGGATGCAGGGAAGCGAGCCGGAACGGAATTCAATATGGCTGGTCACGTACTCACCCTGGTCGGCGAAATCCGGCCCTCCCACCCATGTTCGCGTGTTCGCCCACCAGGTGGACCGCAGCGAACTGGTGAAGGGAAGTTCCCTGCCCGGCGTTGACCGCCTACTCCTGTCCCGCCGTGAGCTCCCGAAAGTGGAGCTGCCCAAGATGATCCCGTTTCCCCACCCCAAGAAAGCCGACCTGTTCGGCCTCACCGTGGAATCGTATGTGCGGGACGCCTTCGCGCAGGCCTACAAGCGCCCCCGGCAAAAGCCGCAGCGGCTGGGCCGCAAAGGCCCGGACGTCCTGTGGCGCGAGCTCGAAGAACTGTTCCGCGAACTGGCGGAGGAGACGGGCGACAGTTACTGGCGCGAGGTGGCGGACGAGCTGTCGGCGGGTGTCTGACACGCGCCGTCGGGGCCCGTTTTCCTGGCCTGCCGCTGCTGGATGGCCCGGTCAGTGAGGCCCAGCATGGCGGCGGCGGAGTGCACGTTTCCGCCGCTGCGTTCCACTGCCACGTCCACCGCCGCCTCCGCCGCACGTTCCTTGATGTCGCGCAGGCCCAGCCCGCGGTCCACGGCCCAGGCCACCGCTGCCCTGAAAGGATCGCCGCCTGCACGTGCTCCGGCGGCCGGCGCGGAATGCATGGAGACGGGCCGGTCCTCCCGGGGCAGGTCACCCGGAGTGATGGCGCCCGGACCCACGTGGCGTGCGGCAATCCGGAAGGCCAGCTGGCGCAAGTCGCGGAGGTTGCCCGGGTAGGCCCTGCGCAGCAGCACGTCCTGGACCGAGGCGTCCACGTCCGGGTCCGCAGCTAAACCGCTGACCTCCCGGCAGAACCGGGCAAAGAGGGAGAGGATGTCTTCCACCCGTTCCCGCAGCGGCGGCATGGTGACCATCGAGGCGGCGATCCGGTGGTACAGGTCGGCGCGGAAGCTGCCGGCCGCCACTTCATCCTTGAGGTCCCGGTTGGTGGCACAGATGAGCCGGAACTTGCTGTTCAGCCACTTGTCGCCGCCGACGCGTTTATAGGTGCCCTCCTGGACCACGCGGAGCAGTGCGGGCTGCAGGTCAAGCGGCAGCTCCCCCACCTCGTCAAGGAAAAGGGACCCCTGGTCCGCTCCCGAGCACGCTCCGGTCCGGACACTCACGGCGCCTGTGAAGGCTCCGCGCTCGTGACCGAAAAGCTCGCTCCCCATCAGGGTTGGCACAATGGTGGTGCAGTCCACGGTCACCAGGTTGCCGCGCTGGTGGCTGACCGCGTGGGCCACCCGGGCCGCCAGCTCCTTGCCAGTCCCCGTTTCGCCCTGGATCAGGATGGGGCCCTGCCCGAACCGGGCCGCCACCACGAGGTCCCGGAGCGCGGACCGGAAGGCGGGGCTGTTGCCGGTCAGTTTTTCCCGGACCGCAACCGAATCGAGGACCGCTTCAACATCCTGGATCCGCTGCATCCACGCCGATACAGCTGGCACCTGCCCCTGCCACGCAATGCACTCCGCTGCGCCCGCATCCAGCACAGGCCAGGGCTTCAGCTTCCCGTTTGGAGGCCCGATGACCATCACCCGGCTCCGGCCATACTCGGCCGCCCCGAGGGCAGCCCTCAGGTCCTGGGAATCCGATACGGACAAGATGATGCCGGCCGTTGAGCCGCCGGACGGGGCATCGGATTCCGCCAGGGCCACCCCTCCTGCGCTGAGCGCGGCGATCGCCTCCCGGGCCCATAATTGCCGCCCTGTGAGATCGATCAGCCATGGCATAACACTGATCCCCTTCACATGAGGCACCCCAGGAACGAATGCAAAGACGCGAGACATATGATCATCCGTCGCGTTACGGGAGCGTTACAGTCCACGCTGCAGGCCGGGGAACGAGTCAGCTGACGGCGGTATCCATCCCGGGCATGGAAGCGCCCCGATGTTATTGGGGGATACATCGGGGCGCCTGCAAAACAGAATAGGTCCGGGTTTTATTCAAATCAAATGCCAAACCCGTACGGCAAGGCGAAGGATATGGCCCAACCCCCAATAGGATTCCTAGGCCATATCCCCGCCGGTCAATGGGTTCCCGCAGGGACGCGAAAACGCTGTTTTCTGCACAGTGGATCCCATAGCGCCGGCGTACCTGCGCACGGGGGCGAGGCGCCGACTGGCGACGGTCGGAGGGTGACTGGCCCCGGCCCTGCGGACGGCGGGCCTGGCGGCCACAGACAGGGACCTCCGGGAAACACTGAGAGGCCGCTGCATGACCTCTCAGAGAATACCAAGATCAGCACCCCGGCGTTAATGTCACCGCTCCGTCCCAGGCGGATGCCGCGGAACTAGGTGCCGGCGTGGGCGAGGATTTCCGCGGCAGTTGCACCGGGCGCCCCGTGCTGGACGATATGTGGCTTGCCCGGTATTTCCACGAACCGGCCGTCCGGCGCGGTGGCGGCCAATTTTTCGCACCAGGGCCCCGGTGCCACCGGATCGCGCGAGCCGCGGAGGACCAGGACCGGCTGGGACGCGACCGCCACGTTGGCCTCCAGCGCGTAGGACATCATGACCGGAAGTTCGGTGAGGTACCAGCGCAGGCCGGAGCGGACGTAATCCCCGAGGACGATCGCATTTCCCGCCGGGCTTTCCCTCAGCGCGTCCAGGCCCAGGGCCAGGGATTGCTGGCGGACGGTCCGGCGTGCCGGGTCCACCACTGGCCCCAGGAGCACAAGGTGGGAGACGCTGGCGGGGTGCCGGACTGCGAGCTCGGCGGCGAACTGGGCACCCATGGAGTGTCCCACCACCACGGCCGGACCGGCGCCCATCTTTTCCAGCGTTGCGGCGGTGTGATCAGCGTAGTCGGGGATGCTGAGCTGCCGGTCCGGCGTGGGCGTTGACCCGAAACCGGGCAGGTCGATGGCGTGCGTGTCCCCGTGCCGGGCAAGGATGGCCTGGAGCCTGCGGAAGTACCGGTGCGACATCCCGATGCCGTGCAGCAGGACGAAGACCGGTCCGGATGAGCCCGGAGGACCTGCCAGGGTGTGGACGTGTGAGGTCAGGGATCGGGTGGTGACGATCCTCGGAACCAGCGGCCGGCGCATCCAGGGCAGGGACCCGCGGAATGACGGTGGTTCGACGCCGGGCGGCTGGCTGGGTTGGGTGTGCACGGGTTTCCTTTCAACGCGCTCGTTCTGCTGGTTCATTACCCTAAAGTGGCCAGGGCAGCCGGGACGCTTTCAATGGTGATCCGCGTGTTGGCATCAACGGATTTCACTTCTCCGTCCACCTGGTACGGAATGGGTTTGAGCGTGGTGAACCAGTAACTGCTGGCGCTGGGCTGGTGGCCGAGGCCTTTGGTGGCTGCCCGGAGCGCTGTCAGGAGCACCTGCAGTTTGGAGCGGTGGGGGAACATGACTACTTCGAATTTGCCGTCCGAGGGCAGGTTGTCGGCTTCGCTGAGGGTGGCGTATTTGGCCATCCGCGGGATGTTGGCGAACACAAGGCTGTCGAACTTGCGGCGCCCTCCTCCGCTTTGGCGGATTTCGAACGGCTTGAACTTCGAAAAAGTCCTCATCACGGAAAACAGTTCCTTCAAGGCGCCCTTGCTGCCCTTTTCCAGGTCGATCGCCATGACCGGCGTCAGGCCGAAGCCGATGTAGGAATGTGCATACTCGGCAGCAGCGTCCGGCCCGTCGCCCTTCCTGATGCGCAGGAGGTCGATATGGCGGACGGCACCGCCGGTGATGGCAGCCCCCAGGGGCCCGGTGCCGGTGGTGCGGCGGTGATCGTTGGCGTTCCCCGCCGCCATGACCGCGCATACCGCGCGGGGGTTGCCGGCCTGCATCACACCGTTGACAACTTCGTTGTAGCCGCCGTCTCCGCTGACGGAGACGATCAGCACGTCCCGGCCGCCCGAAGCAGCATCGCGGGCCAGCTCAACGGCATGCCCGGCGTGGTCCGTGGGTTGCAGGGTGACATCCGAGGCATAGGGAAGAAGCTCTCCGAGCTCCTCCCGCAGTTGCTCGGCAAGCCGTGGGGCGTCGCCGCTGCTGTTGGGATTAAAGATGATGACGATTGACTCAAAGGCCTGTTCAGTTTTCATAATGGCTTTCGTGGTGTTTACGCATCCTCAGGCCGGCGGTCCCTGCGCTCTAGCGGCCGCATTCTTGGCTCGGGCTCAGGCGTGGGGGCAGCGGCCTCAAACTCAATGCCTTGCGCGGGACATCGGGGGGATCTGAGGGATTTCCAGGCGTCCGCGGCTGGAATCCCGCAGGCTGGACAAATCGTACGTGGACTGATGCAGGGCGCGGCACCGTTGTGGTGCCGCGCCCTGCATCAGGTCAGCTCCCGGCCTTGCGGGCCGGATAAGCGGTGTTAGGAGTGCGTGCCGTGGGCACGGTTACCGGCCTTCGCCAAGCCGCGGGCGATCATCAGGCCAACTGTGAGGAAGGTGATGTACTGCATGGCCTGGCTGGCGTTGAAGACGTCGACGCCGTTCTCGCTGGCATCATCCCCGACAACCGCGGCCGTGATGATGGTGGCCAGGACCGCTGCAACGTAGACGGCGAACTCGAGGGTGCGCGTCGAGATCTTGATGTCATTGGCGTTGCGGACAGCGCTGGAATGGTCATTGTGGGTGTTTACAGACATGTAATGCTCCTGAGGGTTTGGTGAGCGGCCCAGATTGGCCGTGCAAACTCTGATCCCTCTACTCGAAACCATGTCAACAACTTCTCTACACCGTAGACTTTACTTGTAGACCGCTTAATAAGCAAACTTACGTTCATGCCCGCGTTGCCGTTATCCGGGGCTGCAGCCGCTTCGAACGGGCGCTGGTACGTGTTAGGTAGAACTGCCGCGAGATTGGGTAGGCGCCGGTGAAGATTGGGTAGATTCAGCCCCGCGATCCAGCGCGGACTGCGGCGTTACGGTTGACGCAAATTCCTAAGTTCCGCAGCTGTATCCGGGTTCCTGTTCACGACTCTCGTCGTCGTGGCATCGGCGGCTTCGGCCGCTCCCATCGCCTGTCCAGGCGGGCAGACCGTCACCAAGGTCGATGGGGGCTGGCAGTGCATCAATAACGGCAGGAACGGCAGCAATAAGGAGAACCCGAAGAACCCCAACGCGGGTAAGGACAAGTTCTAGGGTTGCGCTCAATCGGGCCGCCTCCAGCGTGGAGGCGGCCCCCTTCATGCACCCGGTCTGCCGGTCATGCCCGGTTCGCAGGTGCGGTTGCCCGAGGCATGGGATGTTCGGTGGCGAAAGCGCCAGCGGGAACGAGTAACGACCTACTTGAGGGTGAGGACGAGTTTGGGTGCGGCCGTGCTGCCGGCCTCCCTGGAGTTCAGGTCCAGGCCGTCGCTGCTGCTGGTGTCCATACCCAGGGAAAGCAGCTGGCCGAGCTCACCGTTCACTGCGGCGGCGTTCAGCGAAACGCTGTAGTTGGTGTTGGTCGTTGTCGGCCCGACGAGCGTGCCGATGGTGGTGCCGAGCGGCGGTTTGTTGCTGTATGTGATCCCGGTCTCACTCCAGTCGTCATTGCCGACCAGCTTGACGTTCTGCGTACCTTTTGACCCGCTCCGGGCACTGCGCAGTTGCAGTGTCGCACTCTCCAGCGTCCTGCCCGCATACGCCGACAGGTCAAACTTCAGGTACGTGACCTCCACCGGGCTGCTGTCCACACCCAACGTGGTACTTGTGCCAAAGTTCGTCGTCGCTGTTCGGCTGGACACGTAGCTGTCAGCGATGGCCGTCAGCGTGACCGTCTCCGACGCGCCCCCGCCGGAGACGACGCTCCAGGAATGCGTCGCTGCTGTCCCGTCGGTGTTGCCGGCTGCATCGGTGGCCCAGACATCGAAAGTATGGGATCCGATCGACAACCCGGCATAGGTCTGCGGCGAGGTGCACGCCACGCGCGGTCCACCATCCAGGCTGCACTGGAACGTCGAATTCGCCTCACTCGAAGTAAAGGCAAAGGAGGCACTGGTCGACGTCGAAGACGCAGGCGGCCCCGACGTAATCGTCGTCTCCGGAGCCGTCGTATCACCACCACCCCCACCGCCGCCGCCGAGGGTGAGGACGAGTTTGGGTGCGGCCGTGCTGCCGGCGTCCCTGGAGTTCAGGTCCAGGCCGTCATTGCTGCTGGTGTCCATACCCAGGGAAAGCAGCTGGCCCAGCTCACCGTTCACTGCGGCGGCGTTCAGCGAAACGCTGTAGTTGGTGTTGGTCGTTGTCGGCCCGACGAGCGTGCCGACGCTGGCCCCGAGCGGCGGTTTGTTGCTGTACGTGATCCCGGTCTCACTCCAGTCGTCATTGCCGACCAGCTTGACGTTCTGCGAACCCGTTGACCCGTTCCCGGCACTGCGCAGCTGCAGCGTCGCACTCTCCAGCGTCCTGCCCGCATACGCCGACAGGTCAAACTTCAGGTACGTGACCTCCGCCGGGCTGTTGTCCACACCCAATATCGTGCTCGTGCCAAAGTTCGTATCCAGCAACCCCGTCCCGTTGGTGACGTAACTGTCAGCGGCCGCCGTCAGCGTGACCGTCTCCGACGCGCCCCCGCCGGAGACGACGCTCCAGGAATGCGTCGCTGCTGTCCCGTCGGTGTTGCCGGCTGCATCGGTGGCCCAGACATCGAAAGTATGGGATCCGATCGACAACCCGGCATAGGTCTGCGGCGAGGTGCACGCCACGCGCGGTCCACCATCCAGGCTGCACTGGAACGTCGAATTCGCCTCACTCGAAGTAAAGGCAAAGGAGGCACTGGTCGACGTCGAAGACGCAGGCGGCCCCGACGTAATCGTCGTCTCCGGAGCCGTCGTATCACCACCACCCCCACCGCCGCCGCCGAGGGTGAGGACGAGTTTGGGTGCGGCCGTGCTGCCGGCGTCCCTGGAGTTCAGGTCCAGGCCGTCATTGCTGCTGGTGTCCATACCCAGGGAAAGCAGCTGGCCCAGCTCACCGTTCACTGCGGCGGCGTTCAGCGACACGCTGTAGTTGGTGTTGGTCGCCGTCGGTCCGACGAGCGTGCCGATGGTGGTGCCGAGCGGCGGTTTGTTGTTGTACGTGATCCCGGTCTCACTCCAGCTGTCATTGCCGACCAGCTTGACGTTCTGCGAACCCGTTGACCCGTTCCCGGCACTGCGCAGCTGCAGCGTCGCACTCTCCAGCGTCCTGCCCGCATACGCCGACAGGTCAAACTTCAGGTACGTGACCTCCGCCGGGCTGTTGTCCACACCCAATATCGCGCTCGTGCCAAAGTTCGTATCCAGCAACCCCGTCCCGTTGGTGACGTAACTGTCAGCGATGGCCGTCAGCGTGACCGTCTCCGACGCGCCCCCGCCGGAGACGACGCTCCAGGAATGCGTCGCTGCTGTCCCGTCGGTGTTGCCGGCTGCATCGGTGGCCCAGACATCGAAAGTATGGGATCCGATCGACAACCCGGCATAGGTCTGCGGCGAGGTGCACGCCACGCGCGGTCCACCATCCAGGCTGCACTGGAACGTCGAATTCGCCTCACTCGAAGTGAAGGCAAAGGAGGCACTGGTCGACGTCGAAGACGCAGGCGGCCCCGACGTAATCGTCGTCTCCGGAGCCGTCGTGTCGCCGGGCGGGGCGGTACCCGGCTCCCTCGATCCGCTGTCTGTCTGCATCCCGCCATGGACAGGGCGGAACTCCCACGAGTAGGAGCCATCAGCTTTAAGGCTCATCCTCAGATGGCCCCACGTGTCGCTGAATTTCTTCTGCACATAGGCCGGGTCGCTGAGGAAGGGCCGCAAATCGATACCGCCGGTGGACACCTGGAACTGCTGCATCCCGTCCGTGACGCACTGGTCCGCGTTGTCCACCGGGCAGGTCCGCTCATAGTTGTGCTGTGAACCTGACAGGAGCAGCTTGACCCGGTTCGCCCAGAACATGTCGATCCAGGGCTTGGCCTGAGTGAAGCGGGTATGGATCGAGGTGTCCGATGTGAAGTACGGGTCGTGGTATACAACAGCCAGATGCTTCCCGGCCGCTTTCGCCGCCTTCATATCAGCGTCCATCTCCGCGGTCATGGCCTGTGCCCTCGTGGGGTTGTACAGCCACGTGGCCGTAGGAGCTGCCACAATGTGCCAGTTGCCCTTGTCAAACGAGTACCATTCAAGGGCGTCCTGGAACCGGCCAAGAGTGGTGTTCGCTGCGCTTTTCGTCGTGGACACACATTCACCATTCATGAACCTGTCCACGTCATCATTCACACCGGGATCCACGTCATGCCCCGGCCCGGCCGTCCAGAACGTCTTCGCTTTCACCCCACCCCATAGGGTGTCCCAAGCAACGAGGGCCGAACAGGTGCCCTGGTTGTACTGGAAGTCACCGATACCGATGAAGTTGTCCAGTGACCCGTCGTTCAGGCTCGCGGTGATGCTGGCAGCGTTCTGGCCCGATGCGGACGAGGTGGACGTGTTCCCTTCCGGGTTCATGTCACCTACAGCGGCGAACTCCCACGAGTCACCGGAGGGTGGAGGCGGGGAAACGACCGTGCCGGCCGCGGCGTATACCCGGACCCAGTCCACCCGCATTTCCCCAGCGCCGTCAGGGGTGGAGTCGGGGAACCAGTCCAGCTGGAGGGTCTGATGCATGGAACCCGGAGGCTGGTGCGACGCGGTGTTGTCCTGGAACCACTGGACTCCATCCACGTACCCAGTGATACCGGCCGGTGACCAGTCAACGGCGTAGTTGTGGAACTGGCTCACGTCGAGTGCCTTCGATGCGAACGTCTGCAAGTTGGAGCAGGAGTAGTGATGGAAGAACTGGATGACGTTCCAGTCACCCGTGGTTTCGGCGTAGTCAATTTCGCCGTCGCAGGGCCAGTTCTCCGAATCGGGCCACAGGATGGAGACCATGTGGTATTCGTTGTCGCCCGAGCCCGCGGCACGGACCTCCCAGCGGCCGTACTTCTGGTTGGCGAACTTGGCGCCCATGCCCGCGGTTGTGCCGTTGGGCGTCCCGTTCATGACCATCTTGGTGCCGTCCACGGTGACCTGGGCGGGTGAACGAAGGCCGTTGCCTGCATGCCCGGCGCTGTTGTAGACGTTCCATTTCAGCGGGTCGGGTGCACCCACATAGTTGAACTCGTCCCCGGCAACGACGGACCCCCAGTTATGGGCTTCTGCCGCGGTAGTCCCGTCAGTTGAGAGTGCGGCAACCGCCCTAGGGTCACCACTGGCCCCGGAACCCAACAAAACAAAGGCGCCAACCGTTACCGCCGCGAGAAGTGACGCCACAAACGTTCGGGATTCAGTGATCACCGGGCACTCCCTGAGCGGCCCCTGATTCGACTCGAGTGGTCCCTGGTTCCCGAGGCGATGGCGGCTTCATTCTTCTCCCTAGTGTTTCGTCAGGCGTCGCGGCAAGCGTCTGACTTTAGGTGGATCGTGCGCCGTGCCCTTCGAACACGGCGCGAAGCCTTCTATCGGGCCGTAAACGGAAACGTTGGTTCGCCGGAATTCCAGAGCTCGGAGGAACCGACGAGGAAGTTTGCGGGGTCAGCAGGCTGCGCCTCGGTCGCCTTCGGGCCGTTCATTCCGCCCGGGGCATGTGCGTTAATCCGGGGCGCGTGGAAGTGAGACTGCCGGCCCATGCGCAGCATGATGATGGCGGGGTTCATTGGGGCGTCTTCCGGATTCCACGCGCGCACCCGGACCCTCGGAGTATGACAATTCGGGAGACTGCGCACAGACATGGCGTCCTACGTTCTGCCAGTCGCGGGCGTCCCCAGCACCGAACCGTGAGATGTACCGATTGTTATCAAGCCAATGAGACTTGGCCAGTGTATGTCCGGAACAAGAAACCATCCAGCGTGCCGAGAGGCTTCCAGGTACTTGTTTTTTCCGCTGGCACTACCCGTCTCTTAGCCCGGACTACTCGCTACCCGGCTGTCTCCCATCCTTGGCCCTCCCTTCCGCAGCCAAGGCGAGCGCGCGAGCGGTCAAGGTTCGGGCAGGCCGCAACTGACAGTTTCACCCGCCCAGGCGGCTTCAAAAGCGGGTATCAAGCGGCGTGCATTCTCAGGGACCGCAACAGGTAGCTGGTTTCGACCAGCGCCTCGTACTCATCGTCAGACATCAGCGCTGCCGGATGAATTGGCCGGGCTCCTGTTCACGACTCTCGTCGTCGTGGCATCTGCGGCTTCGGCCGCTCCCATCGCCTGTCCCGGCGGGCAGACCGTCACCAAGGTCGATGGGGGCTGGCAGTGCATCAATAACGGCGGGAACGGCAGCAATAGGGAGAACCCGAAGAACCCCAACGCGGGTAAGGACAAGTTCTAGGGTTGCGCTCAATCGGGCCGCCTCCAGCGTGGAGGCGGCCCCCTTCATGCACCCGGGCGGCAGCCGGCCGGAAGGGCCGTCCCGTCACCGCGTCACCTCTTCCAGCAGCTCCAGCACGTGCCGGTAATCGGCACCTGTGGCCCGGGTCATGCCCAGTTCGCAGGTCCGGTTGCACGACGCATGGGCCGCGGCGCCCAGCTGCGCAACTTCCTCCCCCTGCTTCCGGGTGGCGGACGCCGTAAGTTCGGGGTGGAGCATGCCCCGGTCCCCCGCGAACGCACAGCAGCCCCAGTTCACCGGAACATCCACCTTGTCCGCCACTGCAGCCGCCACCGCATCCAGGGAACCGTTGATCCCCATGCGCGTGGAGGAGCAGGTGGGGTGCAGGGCCAGCGACTCGAGCTTCGAATGCTCCGGCAGCTTGGGCAGGATGTGCTCGGCGGCGAAGTCCACGGCGTCCACGATCCGCAGCGGCCGCTGGCCCGCCAGCGGGACGTCCGATTCCACGGCCTGGCGCAAGCCCTCGGTGCAGGACGACGCATCGCAGATGATGGCAAGCTCGCCGTCCCGGGTGGCCTCCCGCAGCGCGGCCACCGTCTTCTCCTGCATGGTCGCCTGGCCGGCCACCATGCCCTTGGAGGACCAGGGAGTGCCGCAGCAGAGCCCGTCGATGCCCGCCGGCACCATCAGCGTAATGCCCGCACGTCCGCACAGCTGCTCGAAGCTGTACTGGACGCCGCGGCCTGGAGACGCACCGGCAGGACCGGCCTGGCCGGAACCAGCCTGTCCCGCCGGCCCGAACATCGTCCCCACGCACGCAGGGAAGTAGACGGCGTCCGGCGGCCCGTCCGGCGTCGGACGTTTCCGCACGGAACCTCCGCCCGGCAGCTCCGGCGAGTACAGCGGCACCGTGTCCGTCCCCAGGACCGCCCGGGCAGCCTTGTTGGGTGCGCCCACGGCCGCGGCCGGGAGCTTGTCCACCACGGTGAGGGCCAGCGACGCTCCGCGGGTGACGCCTTCCCAGTGCTTCGCGGCGGCGTTCCAGGCGCCGTTGGCCACGGGCCCGGCATCGGAGCGCCGGATCCGCTTGACCAGCTGGCCGGTGTTGATGTCCACGGGACAGGCCGTCTGGCACATGCCGTCCACGGCGCAGGTCTGCACGGACTCGTAGTCGTAGTCCTTTTCCAGCTGCTTCACCAGCGCCGTGTCTCCGGCCAGGCGCGCGGATTCGATGGCGCGCAGGGTGACGATCCGCTGCCGCGGCGTCAGCGTCAGGTCCTTGCTGGGGCACACCGGCTCGCAGTAGCCGCAGGAGACGCAGCGGTCCACCTCCTCGGCCACCGGCGGCGCCGTCTTGATGTGGCGCAGGTGCGCCTGCGGATCGTCGTCCATGAGGACGCCGGGGTTCAGCATCCCGGCGGGATCGAACAGCTGCTTGATCCTGCGCATCACGCCGTACAGCTCGTCCCCGTACTGCCGCCGCACGTAGGGCGCCATCACCCGGCCGGTGCCGTGCTCGGCCTTGAGCGAGCCGCCCTCGGCCAGGACCAGGTCCACCATGTCCTCCGTGAACGAGCTGTACCTGTCCAGTTCCTCGGCCGTGGTGAACCCGTCCGTGAGCATGAAGTGGACGTTGCCGTCCTTGGCGTGGCCGAAGATCACGCTGTTGCTGTAGCTGTACTTGTCGAACAGCCCGATCAGTTCCCGGCACGTCCGGCCCAGCGCCGGCACGGGCACCACAATGTCCTCCAGCAGGGCCGTGGTTCCCTGCGGGCGGGCGCCGGCCACCGAGGCGTACAAGCCCTTGCGGAGGTGCCATAGCCCGGCCCGCGCCGAGGCATCCCCGGTGAACCGGGCCTCGGCCGAGAGGTTCAGCCCCGGCAGGATGCCCTCGCCGCCCTGCCGCAGGGCGTCCAGCTGGTCCGGCCCTTCGGCCGAATATTCAACCAGCAGCGCGGCATGGTCCCGCACCACAAGATCGCGCACGACGGCGGGAGTCCCCTTCAGCGCCTGGCCCACCTTCAGGGACAGGGCGTCCATGAGTTCCACCGTGGCCGCGCCGGTCCCCACCAGCTCCGGCAGCGCAGCGTTCGCTGCCTGCAGGTCCGGGAAGACCAGCAGCCCCGTGGCGGCATGCTGCAGCCGCGGGATGGTGCGGAACACCGCCTCCGCCACGAAGCCCAGCGTGCCTTCGCTGCCCACGATCAGGTGGGCCATGATGTCCACCGGGGTGCTGTGGTCCAGCAGCGAGTTCAGGCCGTAGCCCATGGTGTTCTTCATGGAAAACTGCTGCCGGATCCGGCGGACGGACTCGCTGTTGCCGCGCACCCGGGCGGCAAGCTGCGCCAGGCCTTCGTACAGTTCCGGTTCCAGCGTCCGCAGCTTGCGGTCCGCATC
The DNA here is from genome assembly GCF_002953935.1 of Arthrobacter sp. PGP41. NCBI lineage: Bacteria > Bacillati > Actinomycetota > Actinomycetes > Micrococcales > Micrococcaceae > Arthrobacter > Arthrobacter sp. PGP41. The sequence goes on from NZ_CP026514.1 coordinate 3,432,578, forward strand.
CGGCGCCCCTGTGTCGATGACCGTGCCCGAGGGCAGCACCACCGTGAGGGATTCCAGCGTCCGGTAGGCGTTGTCCACCGTGCCGCAGTTCATTCCGGACGAGTTGTTGGCCACCACGCCGCCGATGGTGCAGGCCGCCTCGCTGGCCGGATCCGGGCCGAACTTGCGGCCGTACGGTGCCAGCCTCGCATTCAGTGCCCGCACGGTGACACCGGGCTGCACCCGGACCCGTGCGCCGCCGTCGAGCACTTCAACGTCCCTGAAGTTGCGCCGCACGTCCACCAGCACGCCGTCGGTGACCGCCTGGCCACTGAGGCTGGTGCCGCCCGAGCGGAAGGTCAGCGGGACGCCCTGTTCGGCGCTCGCCCGCAGGAGCCCGCCCACGTCCGCCGCGTTTTTGGCCGTCACCACGGCCTGCGGGATGAGCAGGAAGTGCGAGGCGTCGTGGGCATTGGCGTGGAGGTCGATGGCCCGGGTCTTGACCTGGGCGGGATCGCTGACGGCCGCGCGGAGGCCGGCGAGGTCCAGGGACGGCATCAGGGAACCATCCAGCCCAGGACAGGGGTGGACTGCAGGTAGATCAGCACTGTGATGAGGGCCAGGAGGCCCAGGCTCCAGCCGATGAGCTTGCGGAAGAGGGTGCCCTCGGCGCCGTCCAGGCCCACCGCTGCCGAGGCGACCGCCAGGTTCTGCAGCGACAGCATCTTGCCCATCACGCCGGCTGAGGAGTTGGAGGCTGCCATCAGCACCGGCGACAGTCCGGTCTGCTGGGCGGCGGTGGCCTGCATCTGCCCGAACAGCGAGTTGGAGGAGGTGTCCGAGCCGGTCAGGGCAACACCGATCCAGCCGATCAGCGGCGAAAGGAGGGCGAAGAAGCCGCCGGCCGAGGCCAGGGCGAACCCCAGCGTGGTGGTCTGGCCGGACAGGTTCATGACGAAGGACAGTCCCAGGACGGCGGTCACTGTGACGATGGTCCAGCGCAGCTGCACCAGGGTGTCCCGGTAGATGCGCAGGCCCTGCGATGCGGTGATCTTGTAGAGCGCCATGGTGATGATGCCGGAGAGCAGGAGCAGGGTGCCGGTGGCCTTGAAGTGGTCCAGCTTGAACTTTGTTGCCGCCACGGGCTTGCCGGCGGAATCGGTGATGTCCAGACCCGGCCAGGCGAATGTCACGCTGCCAACCTGGCCCAGCCATGCCTTCACGAACGGGATCTGGGCCACCGAGAACACCGCGATGATGATCAGGTAGGGGGCGATCGCCATCCAGATCTGGCGCGGCCCGGGCCGGGAGTTGTCAGTGGGAATGCTGGCGCCGGCTGCGGCGGCGGTTCCAGCGGCTGGCGCAGTAGAATCTGTTCCGTTTGCCGGCCCGGCGGAGCGGGCACCCGCGCGGGCGCCGGCTCCTGCATGCGCGGTTTCCGGCGCAACCTCCACGGCGCCTTCGATGCCAACGTTTTCCGCCGGCTGCCAGACCTTGAGCATCAGCAGGACCGCGGCCACGGTGACGACGGCGGCCACCACGTCCGTCAGTTCGACGGCGAGGTAGTTGGAGGTGACGAACTGGGCGGCCCCGAAGGCGGTGCCGGCCACCAGGGCCACGGGCCAGGTCTGCTTGAGGCCGCGCTTGCCGTCCACGATGAAGACGAGCAGCAGGGGCACGATCAGGGCGATGAAGGGCGTCTGGCGGCCGGCCATCGAGGACAGGTCATGGAGCGGCAGGCCGGTGACCCCGTTGAGGGCGATGATCGGCGCGGCCATGGCGCCGAACGCCACCGGCGCGGTGTTGGCCAGCAGCGAGACCACGGCCGACTTCAGCGGCTTCATGCCGGCCGCCATCAGCATTGCCGCCGAAATGGCCACCGGCGCGCCGAAACCGGCCAGCGACTCCAGCAGCGCGCCGAAACAGAAGGCGATCAGGATCGAGAGGATCCGCAGGTCGTTTGAAATGGACCGGATGGTGCGGCCGAGCACTTCAAACCACGGCGTGGCCACGGTAAGCCGGTAGATCCACAGCGCGTTGACCAGGATCCACAGGATGGGGAACAGTCCGTAGAACATCCCGGCGGCAGTGGCGGCCAGGGCCTGGCCGGCCGGCATCCGCCAGCCGATGACGGCCAAGACGAGGGAAAGCGCAAGGCTGGCCAGGGCCGCTATGGGTGCCTTGACCCTGAAGACGCCCAGAAGGACGAAAAGCAGGATGAGCGGAAGGGCCGCACAGAGGGCGGAAATCAGTAGGGACCCGGCAATGGGATCAAGGATCTGCTGAAACATGTGTCTCCAGATGTGTGTTAGGCGTCACAACTCCGTGGCGCCTTCAAATTGTCTAACAAGTACACATGACGGTCAAGTTCAGATGCTGACTTGTCTGGCAAAATAGGGAACCGGGGACAGTTTTGGGAGGAACGCCAGTGGCCGGACGTGTTGCAGCAGTCTCGATCGTGGATGCGATCGCCGCGGATTTACGGAGCCGCGTCTTCTCCGGTGAACTCGGCTCGGGCGTGGCGCTCACCGAGACGGACGTGGCGTCTTCCTACGAGGTGGCCCGCCCCACCGCCAAGGCCTCGATCGAGAAGCTCGTCGCCGAGGGGCTGCTGGACCGCGGCGCCCACAAGACAGCGCGGGTGGTGGACCTGGGGCCGGAATCCGTCCGCGACATCTACCTGGCCAGGGCGTACCTGGAAAGCGAAGTGCTCCGGCGGCTGGCGTCCGGCCGGACGGTGCCGGCGGGTGCCGTGCAGGCCAACAACGACATTGCCGCCCTGAAGACCGGCGCCCCGCTTGACGTTGTGGAACCGGACATGCGGTTCCACACAAGCCTGATTGACGCGGTGGGCAACCAACGCATCAGCCGGATGTACCTGTCCCTGGTGGGGGAAGTCCGCCTGTGCATGTCCCGCGTGCAGTCACTGCACCTCCTGGACACTGCCCTGATCCAGGCCGAGCACCAGAAGCTGCTGGAACTCATCGAGGCCGGCCGCGGGGACGAAGCCGCCCAGCTGCTGGACATCCACCTCGGCCGCGCCCGCGAACGGCTGGTGGCCGCGATGGGAGGCACGCCGGGGCCGGAAGCCGACCTGCCGCCGTCGGACGCTGCTGCCGGCTAGGCGCCGGGCATGATCAGGGTCGGGCCCTGGCCGTCTGCTCGTGGAGCCAGCCAATGTGGCGGCGGAGCAGGTCCGCGGCAAGGTCCGCGTTCCGTGCTTCCACGGCGTTGAAAATTGCGTGGTGGTGCGCCCTCAGCTCAGCGAGCACCACCGGCCACTGGCCCAGGGCCGCAAGGGCGTCCTTGATGTAGCCGCGGATGGAACCGCTGAGGGAATCCATGATGGTTTCGATTACCGCGTTTCCGGCCAGGGCACTGAGGGCCAGGTGGAACTGCGCGTCCAGGGCGTGGAACGTTTCCGGATCGATGTCCGGGGCATCCATCGCCAGGAGCAGCTCCCTGGCCCGCTGGATGCCCTCCGGATTGTCCCTTTCGGCCGCGGTCCGGGCCGCCCAGGTTTCCAGGAGGATGCGGGCCTCGACGATGTCTTCCACGGGAAGGCGGCTGCTGGCGACGTGCAGGCGGAGCGTGGAAGACAGTCCGGCCGACGGCTCTGAGACGATGACGGCGCCGGACTTGGGGCCGGACTTGTTCGAGCTGCGGAGGATCCCCATGGCGTCGAGGAGGCGCATGGCTTCGCGGACAGAGGCACGCGAGATGCCGTAGGTTTCCGCCAGGATGCGTTCTCCCGGAAGCTGGTCCCCTGCCTTGAAGCGTCCGGACCGCAGGCCCGCTTCGACGTCGTCCAGCAGGACATCGTAAGTCCGCTTCGGTGAGGATTCCGCTGCTGATTCGGCCATGCTTCCATCCTGCCCTACCGGACCATCCATCACTGCGTTCCCGCCGGAGTGCCGACGGCGGAAAGGGGCAACAGAACCGGCGCCGCCACCCCTTTCCACCGCCGCCGCTGCGGCGGCTCGGACTGCTAGATCGCCTTGCCGGGGTTGAGGATTCCCTGGGGGTCGAAGACATTGCGGATGGCGCGCTGGAGTTCGAGCGAGATCCCGCCGAGCTCATCCTCGAGCCAGTCGCGCTTGAGCAGGCCCACGCCGTGCTCGCCCGTAAGCGTGCCGCCCAGGCGTTGTGCCAGGTAGAACATGTCGCCAAGGGCCTTTTTGGCAGGTCCTTCGGTGATGGATTCGCCAGGTTCGACGACGATCATCGGGTGGAGGTTGCCGTCTGCTGCGTGCGCCACGTTGAAAATCCGGACGCCGGTCTTCCGGGAAATGTCCTCCAGGCCGGCGAAAACTGCCGCCAGCCGGTTCCGCGGCACGCCGATGTCGCAGATGGATACCCGGCCAAGCTTCTCAAGTGACGGGATGGCTTCCCGCCGGGTGGCCACGAGCGCATCCGCTGCCGCCGTGTCCTCCGCCTTCTCGATGTGGCTGGCGAACGGCTGGATGGCCTGGAGGAGGACGTCCTGCTCCAGGAATGCGCCGTAGCCGTCGGTCTGCGCCAGCAGGAAGGCGCCGCCCTTGGATCGGTGGCTGGTGCCGTGCGCCGCGTCAACGGCTTCCAGGGTGGGACCGTCCATAAGTTCCAGCACCGAGGGCTGCAGGCGCGCGGCGATGATGGCGGAGGCAGCCAGGGCGGCGGCATCCACATCCGGGAAATACGCGGCAACGGTGGCGGTCTGGACCGGCCGTGGCCGCAGGCGCAGGGTGGCCTCCACCACCACGCCCAGTGTTCCTTCGGAACCGATCATCAGGGCATTCAGGTCGTACCCGGTGACGCCCTTGATGGTGTTCCTTCCCGTGCGCAGTACCCTGCCATCGGGCAGGACAACACGCAGCGCCAGGACGGATTCCCGGGTGACGCCGTATTTTGCGCACCACATGCCGCCGGCGTTGGTGGCGATGTTGCCGCCGATGGAACAGATGGCCGTGCTGGCCGGATCCGGGGCATAGAAGAGTCCGTGCTCCCGGGCGGCGGCGTTCACGTCCGCGTTAAGGACGCCGGGTTCAACCACCGCCAACTGCTCCACCGGGTCGATGTGGAGGATCCGGTTCATGCGGGCCATGTCCAGGACCACTTCGCCCGCCCGGGCCGACGCTCCGGCGGCCAGGCCCGTCCCGGCCCCGCGGGGAACAACCGGCACGTTGTGGGCTGCCGCCAGTTTCATGGTGGCCACCACCTCCTCCGTGCTGGTGGCGTATACGACGCCGTCCGGGAGGCTGGGAGGCACGTAGCCGGAGCGGTCCGTGCTCACCCGGACACGTTCGTCCAGGTCCGTGGAAGCATGTGCGCTTGCAGTAAGAAGCGCCGATGATGCTGTTGCAACTGCCGATGTACTCATGGAAGGGAAACCTCTTTGTTTCTGTGGGCATGGGGGCCGGGGGCGGACGCACTCCCCCGGCCCTGTCTCATTTGTAAGGGCGGCGGGACGTTTAGGGAACCATCCAGCCAAGAACAGGTGTTGACTGCAGCAGGACCAGGACGATCATGATGGCCAGGAGCCCAAGGCTCCAGCCCAGGAGCTTCCTGAAGAGTGTGCCTTCGGATCCCTCCAGGCCCACCGCGGCTGCTGCCACCGCCAGGTTCTGCAGGGAGAGCATCTTGCCCATGACGCCGGCGGAGGAGTTGGCCGCCGCCATAAGGACCGGAGGCAGGCCGGTCTGTTCGGCTGCCGAAACCTGGAGCTGGCCGAAGAGGGAGTTGGAAGAGGTGTCGGAGCCGGTCAGGGCGACGCCCAGCCAGCCGATCACCGGTGAAAGGACAGCGAAGAATCCGCCGGCCGAGGCGAGCGCCAGGCCCAGGGAGGTGGTCTGCCCGGACAGGTTCATGACGAAGGACAGGCCCAGGACGGACATCACGGTCACGATGGTCCACCGCAGCTGCTTGAGGGTTTCCCCGTAGATGCGGAAGCCGGCGGCTGCCGGAATGCGGTACAGGGCCATGGTGATCATGCCCGAGATCAGCAGGAGCGTGCCGGTGGCCTTGAGGTGGTCGAACTTGAACTTCTGCGCCGCCACGTGCTTTCCGTCCGCGTCCACAACGTCCAGGCCCGGCCACGCAAAGCTTACGCTTCCGGCCACGCTGAGCCAGTTCTTTACCGCCGGAATCTGGGCGATGGAGAAGATGGCCATGATGATCAGGTACGGGGCTACGGCCATCCAGATTTCCCGCGGCCCGGGCCGCTGTGCGGTGCTGCCGGCAGGCGCCATGACCCGGGTGGTTGCCGCTGCGGAGACGGCCTCGGTCACGGAGGCAGAGGCCGGAACCCTTCCCGGGGAGGGGCGGCCGCCCGTGACGGGACCTGGGGTGAACCCTTCCTCGTCCTGCTCAGAGCCGCTAGCCTGCCCGGACATCTCGATGATCTCCCGGGGCTGCCACACCCGCAGCATCAGCAGCACGGCGGCTACCGTGGCTACAGCTGCCACCACGTCCGTGAGTTCAACGGCGAAGAAGTTCGACGTAATGAACTGGAAGATTCCAAACACGGCGCCGGCCACCAGGGCCACCGGCCAGGTCTGCTTCAGGCCGCGCTTGCCGTCCACGATGAAGACGAGCAGCAGGGGTACCACCAGGGCGATAAAGGGGGTCTGGCGGCCGGCCATCGAGGAGAGGTCGTGCAAGGGCAGGCCGGTGACGCCGTTGAGCGCGATGATCGGCGCGGCCATGGCGCCGAAGGCCACCGGCGCGGTGTTGGCCAGCAACGACACAACAGCGGACTTGAAGGGCTTCATGCCCGCCGCCATCAGCATTGCCGCGGTGATGGCCACCGGTGCGCCGAACCCTGCCAGGGACTCCAGCAGCGCACCGAAGCAGAAGGCGATCAAGATCGAGAGGATGCGCAGGTCATTGGAGATGGACCTGATGGTCCGGCCCAGGGCATCGAACCATGGCGTGGCGACCGTGAGTTTGTAGACCCACAGGGCGTTGATCAGGATCCAGAGGATGGGAAAGAAGCCATAGAAGGCGCCGGCGGCCGTGGCGCTGAACACCTGGTCCAGCGGCATCTGCCACACGACGGCCGCCAGGATGATGGACAGCAGCAGGCTGGCCAGGGCAGCTTTCGCGGCTTTCACGCGGAAAACGCCCAACAGGACAAACAGGAGGATCAACGGCAACGCCGCACAGAGGGCCGACAGGCCCAGCGAACCCCAGAGAGGGTCCACGACTTGCTGGTAAGTGCTCACAAAAAACTCCTTTGTGTTTGGAGCAGGGAGGTGGAGGAAACGCGGACGGGGATGAAGTTCCAGTAGTAATTCCACGATGTGAGAGAAGAATTTCTTCAAGTGGATCCGAGACTACGTATCGGTCAGACCATTAGTCAATGGTCTGACCGATTTACTTTGAGGCATTGTTTTTTCATCTGACAGAATATATTGTCCATAATGCGAAAACCGTCGAAAGGACCCCCGCAATGCCCCTGACCCGGATCACCAACCCGCCCTTTGAACGCGCCTCCGAGATCCTGACACCGGAAGCCCTGGAGTTCCTCGCTGAACTCCACAGCCGTTTTGCCGCCGAACGCGACGCCCGCCTGGAATCGCGGCATGCCCGCCGCGCAGAAGCCAGCCGGACCGGAACCCTGGACTTCCTCCCCGAGACAGCAGCGGTCCGGCAAGGTGACTGGACAGTGGCTGCCGCCCCGCCGGCCCTGCAGGACCGCCGGGTGGAGATCACCGGCCCTGCCTCTCCCGCCAAGATGGCGATCAATGCCCTGAATTCCGGCGCAAAAGTTTGGCTGGCAGACCTTGAAGATGCCAGCTGCCCCACGTGGTTCAACGTCATCGACGGCCAGCTCTCGCTCTATGACGCCGCCCGCGGAACCCTGGCCTACGCGTCGCCCGAGGGCAAGACCTATGCCCTCCGCACTGACGCGCCCACCGCCGTCGTCATTATGCGTCCCCGCGGGTGGCACATGGAGGAGCGGAACCTGGAGTTCGACGGACGGCCCGCCGTCGGAGCCCTGGTGGACTTTGGCCTGCACTTCTTCCACAACGCCAAGCAGCTCATCGACAACGGCCACGGCCCCTACTACTACCTGCCCAAGATGGAAAGCCACCTCGAAGCCCGGCTGTGGAATGACATCTTCGTTTACGCGCAGGATGCCCTCGGGCTGCCGCAGGGGACCATCCGGGCCACCGTCCTAGTGGAAACCATCCCCGCGGCCTTTGAAATGGATGAAATCCTGTACGAACTGCGCCACCACGCGTCCGGCCTCAACGCCGGCCGCTGGGACTACCTTTTCAGCATCATCAAGTACTTCCGCGATTCCGGCCCGAAGTTCACGCTTCCGGACCGCGCGGCTGTATCGATGACAGTTCCGTTCATGCGGGCGTACACCGAGCTCCTGGTCAAAACCTGCCACCAGCGCGGCGCCTTCGCCATGGGCGGCATGGCGGCCGTCATCCCGAACCGCCGCCAGCCGGAAGTCACCGAGCAGGCCTTCGCGAAGGTGCGCGCGGACAAGACCCGCGAGGCCAACGACGGATTCGACGGCTCCTGGGTGGCGCACCCGGACCTGGTGCCCGTCTGCATGGAAGTGTTCGACGGTGTCCTGGGCGACGCCCCGAACCAGGTGCAGCGGACCAGGCCTGAGGTTAATGTCACCGCCGAGCAGCTGCTCGATATTGAATCGGCGCCCGGAGAAGCCACCGAGGCCGGCCTCCGGGGCAACCTCTACGTGTCCGTTGCCTACACGGCCGTGTGGTTGTCCGGCAACGGGGCGGTGGCCATCCACAACCTGATGGAGGACGCCGCCACCGCGGAAATCTCCCGCTCCCAGGTGTGGCAGCAGATCCGCAACACAGTCGTCCTGGCGGACACGGGCAACACGGTGACGCGGGAACTGGTGGAGCGCCTGCTGGCCGAGGAAACCCGGAAACTCCGCGGTGAAGTGGGTGAAGACCTGTTCAGCCGGTACTACGAGCCCGCATCCCGGATTATTTCCGGGATCTGCCTCTCGGAGGAGTACACGGACTTCCTCACCACTCCGGCATACGACCTGCTCGAATCCGTTGTAGCTGTGCGGTAAAGGCTGCCGGACACCAACGGGACCGGACACCAAAACGCGCGGGCTGCCCTCCATGATGGAGGGCGGCCCGCGCGTCTTGAAACTAGCGCAGATCCCGAAGGCGCTGCTTCCTAGCGGCGGTTGCGGCCGTCGTCGTCGAGCTCTACGTTCTCTTTGCGGACCTCTTCGGTGACGGTGTGCTCATCGGTGACGGTGTCCTTGTCCAGGCGCACGCGCTCCACGGGGACCGTTTCCTTTTCAACCACGGGGCGCTCCTCGTGGAGGATGACCTCGTGCTCTTCCTCGCTGATGGCGGGCCCGGCCATGGCGTTGCCGCGGTTGGCGTCCGTGATGGGCTCGCGCTCCAGGCGGACTTCTTCACGCTGGACCGGGACGGTGGTGGTGACGTTCTCGGTGACCACGTGCTTGCGCAGGCGGGCACGGCCGGTCTCTTCGCGCTCAGTGCCCACGTGCAGCTGCTCTTCCGAGCGGGTCATGGCGTCGTCCGTGGTGGGGCCTGAGGTGTCGTGGCCTACGGTGCCATGGGAGTTCGTGGTCGCGTCGCGGTCCGTGCCGGCGAAGCCTGCGCCGCCAGTGACGCCGTAGTAGGCGTAGAGCCGCTCTTCCTCGGCGGGCTCCAGGTGGCCGTCGGGAGCAACGCGCGGCGCGTCCTTGACCTTGTCCTTGGTGTGGGCAATAACGATGTCGTTGCCCTCCTGGGTTGCGGAATCCAGCGGTGCGAAGGACTCGTGGTTGCCGAAGAGCCCGGTCTTGACCGTGACCCAGGTGGCCTCGGAGGTCTGGTCGTCAACGTAGATCTGGCCGACGGACCCGATCTTGCTGCCGTCGGAGCCGAGGACGTGTCCGCCGGCGGTGGTCAGTGCAGAAAGGTTCTCAGTGCTGATCATGTGTTTCTCCTTCTAATGCTGCCTGGTTGTGAGCTGATGGAGCAGTCAGTGGGTCAGCCTTTGAAGCGGTTCCGCGGCGGCCTGGCCTGCGCCGCGCGGAGCTGCCTGGCCTTGCGGGCCTTTTGCACCCTGCTGATGATGGTGGGCAGGAAGAATAGGAACAGTCTTTTCACAGTTGGCGTCCTCCCCCCGGCATGTCGAGATAGTAAGTATGGTTACTACTTAGATACTAAGCACACTTGCTATCCATCGTGCAAGGCGAAACCGCCAGACTCCCCTCCCAACCAGGCAGGAACGCACGCACAAGCCGGGCAGTCCGTCCCGCCGCCGGCTGCGAACCACAAAGTGGCACCAAGGAAATCCACCGACGGCAAGGAAGACTGATGGCTGACCTCACTGCATTCGCCCTTATCTGCTCCCTGACCCCCTCGCCCGAGCCCTCGAGCAGCGACCTCATTGCCCGCCACGTGCTGGACGAGCTTGCAGCGCACGGGGTCAGCGGGAGTTCGGTGCGGGTGGTGGACCACAATGTGATGCCCGGCGTCCAGGTGGACATGGGCGCCGGCGATGCCTGGCCGGGGATCCGCGAGAACATCCTGGCGGCGGACATCCTGGTCCTGGCGACCCCCATCTGGATGGGCCACCCGAGCAGCATCACCCAGAGGGTGCTCGAACGGCTGGATGCGGACCTCGCCGAGACGGACGACGCCGGAAGGCCTGTCATGTACGGGAAGGTGGCGGTCGTGGCGGTGGTGGGCAACGAGGACGGGGCCCACAAGACCGTAGCGGACACGCAGCAAGGGCTGAACGACGTCGGCTTCACCATTCCTGCCCAGGGCGCCACCTACTGGGTGGGCGAGGCCATGCAGACAGTGGACTACAAGGACCTGGACAGCGTCCCCGGGAAGGTCGCCGCCGCCACGGCGGGGGCCGCACGCAACGCCGCGCACCTGGCGCGGTCCCTCACCGCGGCCCCTTATCCTGCCGGATAAGGCTCCGGGCTCAGGCGGGCTTTGCGAAGATCGCGGCGCTCATGACTTCGTAGCCCACGAATGCCTCGTCACCTTCCACCCAGGCATCATGGCCGGCCGGAATGGTGTATGCGTGGCCGGGGCTGACCGTGGCCCGCGTTCCGTCCTCCAATTCCACCGTGAGCGTTCCTGCGGTGCAGATTCCCACGTGGTTCACCTGGCAGGTATCCGTGTGGACCACGGTTTTTACCGTCTCGGACCACCGCCAGCCCGGCTCGAAGGTGAACCTTCCCAACGTGGTGTCGCCCAGGGTGACCACGTCCACCTGGGTCTTCGGCGGGCGGCGCTTTTCATCGGGTTCGTCAAAGGACTTTGCCTCAAGGGCGTTTACGGTTACTCCGGCCATTTCGATTCTCCAGACAGGGAGTGCTTGGACTGTTCGTCCGGGGCGCCCAGACCGCACCCGGGGGCGTTGGCTGGCCGACGCACGCTGAGTCAACACCGCCAACATTGGCACCCAGCGGTATCAGCGTGCGCCCGCGAAGGCACAGTGTCAATACGCGCAGCAGGAGTCCCCCGCGAAGGAATCTGCCTGGCCGCGACGGAACCCCCGCGCGGACAATCCGGCTACGATTCCGGGATGGGACTCATAATCACACTGCTTGTTGCCTGGCTTGTTCTGTCCATCCTGGGCTTCGTCATCAAAGGCCTGCTGTGGCTGGCCGTCGTCGGCCTGGTGCTGTTCGTCGCCACTGCCGTCTGGGGCTGGCTGAAACGCAACGCCTGACGCCTGATGAGGTGCTTCGCCCGCGAAGGCGGGGGCAGTCGTCGTCAGCTCGCGGGGTCGAACTGGAACTCCCTGACTTCCTGCGCGCAGCGGCAGGCGACGGCGATCTTCGCGGCCCACTCCAGTGCCGCCTCCCGCGAGGGCAGCTCGAGTATGGCGTAGCCGCCGTTGGGTACGGTGTGGCCCGGATAGGTGCCCTCGGTGACGGTGCCGTCCCCGGCGACGAGCACGGGGGCAACGGCCTCGTTGATCCCGCCGCCGAAGACGTACACTCCCGCAGCTTTGGCCTCCTCAATGACGGCGTGGGAGTCTTCCACCACCGCTTCGAACTCCTCCTCGGGGACCACCATTGCCTCACCGGGGAACGAGATCAGGTACTTCGTCATTCGAGGACTCCTTTGATTCGGCGGCATGATGCGGCCCTGCCCAGCGGCCCTACTCCGGCGCCCAGCCGATTATGGCCCCGGAACCCGGCACGCAGTCAAGGAGTCACAGCACGCCGCAACGCACCAGCGACCGTGCCATAGCAGCCGAAGCGAAGTGGCGGGATCCCAGCCTCGGCACGGACATGGCCTGACCCTGCCTCCCGGCACCGAGGCGTCAGCCGTGGGCGGGTTCGCCCGTGATGCGGTGGTCAGCGTGGTTGATGGTTTCGCGGATGAGCCGCACCAGGTGGCCGTCGTGGAGTGAATAGATCACGTGGCGGCCGTCCTTGCGGGTGTCCACCAGCCCGCTCAGCCGGAGTTTGGCCAGGTGCTGGCTCACCACTGTGCGCGGCACCGCCGCCGCTGCCGTGAGCTGGGTGACGGTCTTGGGTCCCTCGGCCAGCTGCCACAGCAGGTGCAGGCGCGTTGGTTCGGCGAGCATCCGCAGCGTGGCGGAGGCCGTCTCCAGCAGTTCCGGGCCGGGGGTGACCGGGTGGACCAGCGAGGGCCGGTCAGGGCCGGGGCGTGGTTCGCCGAAGGGCTGGCTGCTCACCGTGCTGTTCCTCCCCTGCGGCTTCCGTGGCTGGCGTGTCCGCGTGCCGCGGCCAGGACAGGAACGCTCCTGCACTGGCTATTATCGCAACAATTGCCAAGGCCATCGCCGCCCGGTCCAGGCCCGCCGCAGCGCCCGCCCACCCGGCCAGCGGATAGGTGAGGATGTAGCAGGCGTGCGAGAGGGAGAACTGGGCCGTAAAAACGTACGGCCGGGTGTCCTCGGTGGATGCGTCGCGCAGGAGCCTTGGCGACGGCGTGAGGATGGCGGCACAGGCAGCGCCCAGCAGGAGCCACAGGCCCAGCAGCAGCCACCACCCGCTTCCGGCCGGGCCCAGGGAGAGCGCGGCCGCGCCGGCCAGGGCAATGGGGATGACGGCTGCGCCGGCGAGCATCACGGCCCTGTCACCGAACCGGTCAAGGACCCGCGGGGCGGACAGCGCCACGGTCATGGACCCCATGCCGAAGCAGGCCAGCGCCAGGGCCAGGTCAGTATCCGGACGCAGCAGGACCTCCCGTACGTAGACCACCGTGTTGACCAGCACCAGCGCCGTCGGGGCCGCGACCACCAGGTTGAGGGCCAGAAGCGACCGCAGCCGCCGGTTCCGCCAGAAGATCCTGGCGCCCAGGGTGGTGCGGTGCCACAGCGAGGCCTGCGGCACCGCAGCCGGTGCGCGTTTGGGCAGCGCGCTGATGGCCACCATGGCGGCGGAGGACAGGAAGCCGAAAACAGTCCCGAGGAAGAGGTTGCCGTAGTCCAACACGGTCAGCAGCAGCGCGGCTATGGCAGGGCTGGCCAGGGTTTCCAGGTCATAGGCCAGCCGGGACAGGGACAGCGCCCGGGTGTAGTCCCGCTCATCCGGCAGGACGGTGGGGATCAGCGACTGGAAGGCAGGAGTGAAGGTGGCGGAGGCGGACTGGAGCAGGAAGACCGCCACGTAGATCTGCCAGGCGTCCGTGATGAACGGCAGGGACAGCGCCATCGCCGCGCGCACCATGTCGGCACCGATCAGGACCCGCTTCGTCGGCCACCGGGCCGCCAGCGCATTGATCACCGGCGCCAGGCCCACGTAGGCAAACATCTTGACCGTCAGTGCAGTCCCCAGGACGGCCCCGGCGTTGCCGCCCGCACGGTCGTAGGCCAGCAGCCCGAGGGCAACGGTCAGAAGGCCGGTCCCGATCAGGGCAACCACCTGCGCGGCGAACAGCCGGCGATATGTGGTGTTCCCCAGCACCGACAGCAATGGGCCCAACTCCTTGAGTGCATATGTGCATGACTATGCACTCAACGCTAGCGGCAGGGGAAGGAAAAAGGAAAGGTGCGGCTCCGTTGGAGCCGCACCTTCACTTGCCGTAAGGCATTTAATCCCTCTTGAAGGCGTCCTTGACCTTTTCTCCGGCCTGCTTCAGGTCGCCCTTGGCCTGGTCGGCCTGCCCTTCGGCTTTCAGGTTCTCGTCACCGGTTGCTTCGCCGGCGGCCTCTTTACCCTTGCCGCCCAGCTTTTCGGCGGTGTTTTCGATCTTGTCATCCAAACCCATGGTGTTTCTCCCTACGGTTGGTGTCCGCCGGACCCCGCCGGCGGCTAACACTTCCATCGTAACCACACCGTCGATGGATGATGGCCTTGGCCACCGCAGCGCCCAGGGGCGCCCGCCCGCCGTCGTTCGCTGCTCCTGCCCTCGCCGGACCAGGGCGGGATCCTAGGGGATCCACACGGTACAGTCGGCGGCGTCCGCCACCACCTCCTCCAAATCCCCGGTGCGGTGCAGCACTTCCAGCTGGCGGGACGCGCCGGTGCCGGCATAGAGCAGGTCGTCCACCAGTTCCTCCACCCGCGGCAGGTCCCCGATGTCCTCCAGCGCTTCCCGGACATGGTTCAGGAGGGAATTTACGACGGCGAGCGCCGGGGTTGGGCGGGATGTGTGCGGGTCCAGCAGCTCTCCCCGCAGTCCCCAGCGGCTGGCCTTCCAGCAGGCAAGCCGCAGCAACTCGGTGGGAACAGCTGCGGGTGCGACGCCCTCCCGCCACTCGCGTGCGGCAGTCTCCACCAGTCCACGGGCGATGCCCGCCAGCAGCACGGTGTTCTGAGGCCGCAGGCAGACGTCCGCGATCCGGATCTCCACGGTGGGATAGTGCCGGGACAGCCGGGCGTCGAAGTAAATCATTCCCTCATCCAGCGCGACGCCGGTGCTCACCATGTCGTGCACCAGCTGGTGGTAGGCCTCGGGTGAGCCAAGGACCTGAAGGGGACCCGCGGACGGCCACCGGCTCCAGACCTGCGAGCGGTAGCTGGCGTAGCCGGTGTCCTCGCCGTGCCAGAAGGGGGAATTGGCACTCAATGCGATCAGTACGGGCAGCCAGATCCTGATCCGGTCCAGCACCGCCACCCCCTCTTCTGCGGAATCCACCGAGACGTGGATGTGGCAGCCGCAGGTCAGCTGCTCCCTGGCGGTGAGCCCGTACTCGTGGGCCATGGCCGCGAAGCGCCGGAGCTGCACCGGATGGGGATCGCACGGCAGGGGCGAGGTGCCCAGGGCCGCAACCCGCACCCCCACGCGGCTGGCTGCGGCATGCGCCAGGGACCGGCCCGCGATGATGTCCGCCTCCAGCGAGGCCATGGTGGGGTGCGGCGGCGTGACCACCTCGATCATTTCCTGCTGGAATTCGGCCGTGAGGACAGGGCCGGGGGCGGCAGCGGGATCTCCGGACCGGGCCGGTCGGCGCCCCTCCAGGAGCCCGGCGGCCATGGGAACAGGCTCCCCGGTGCCGGGATCCACCAGGAGGAGTTCCTCCTCGATCCCGAATGTCCTGGTGCCCCCGCCGCCGCTGCCGCTGCGATCGATGCCCGGGGTGCCCATCGCCGTCGTCCCTTGAACTTCGGTGCCCCCGCCCCTACAGGGGGGAGGAATCCTGAACGGCCGGTCCGCCCGTCCGGCCCGAGGTGCCCCACCCTTGTGCCAGGCGCTCATAAACCAGGTCCAGCAGTTCCGCGGCCCTCTGGTTCGCCCTGCGTGAGTCATCCAGGCTCCGGTCCAGCCGGGCTATCTCCGCCCGCAGCTGGGCGATGTCCGACGCGGCTATGGCCAGGCGCAGGTGGACCTCTTCGAGCGGGTCACTCAGTGGCTCGTGGTCATGCAAAGCCTCAATCAGGGGATCGTTCATGGCAGTGTCCTCGGTTGTGTCGGCGGGGCTTTGGCACGGCGGGTGACGGGCTTTGCTTACCGCCAAAAGAAGAACATGATAAGCACGCTTACCAGTGCCCGGGAAGGCTTGTCCGGGATCAAGCCCTGCCCAAGTCCCCTCCCGCCGCATCAGGTGTTGCCTCCAGGGGCCGCCACCGGGCGGGGCTCGCCTGTACTTCCCCTTCTGTGACGCGTAATCTCAGGAGTGCGACGGGAATCACTTCCCGTCCCTCCCGGCCCCCTGCACAGGCCCCCGGAGCAGCCGCTGTAGTAAACCGGCGGCACATGATGCAGCAGCCGAATGGGCCAACCATGGCAACATCGCACTTCCAGCAGTTCCTTGATGAAGCCACAGTTTTCGATCCGTCCAGCGACGCCGTCCCGGGCCCCGACGACGACGGCGGCCGCACATTTGCCCTGTTCGCCGGGGCAGCGGCGACTCTTGCGGCGGCGTGCTGATGGAACGCCATGGCATCACCCATGACCAAGCACTGCAACAGATGATCCACGATGCTCGGGCGGCCGGCGCCTCGTTGGTCAAGGTCAGTGAAAGGCTGGTCGCCAAGGTACCGCCTTCCGAAAGTTAGGAGGGGATGTGGGCTTTGATCCACGCGAACCGGAGCAGCGCAGACGCCTTAATAAGGCCCTGGCTGCTGCGGACCTCACCGCGGGCGAGCTTTGGCTCCGATACTTCGGCATGAGCGGGTCTGCCGGCGAGTATGAGGTCCAGGCATACCTTGAGGGCCTTCTTTCCCTCCCGTCCAACGAGCGCGACCTGCTGGCCTTGGCGGCGAATGAGCTGATCCGCGAGACACCGGAGCTGATCATCCGTGACGCCCCTCCGCTGCTGGCACCCCTTGGGGACCAGTTGAACGGCTCCGCGGAGGGCGGGCGGTCCAGGGGCGAGTGACAGTCCCGCCCAACCAGGAATCACGATGATGCCGAGAACGAAAATCCCGGCGATCTTGATGCCATCGGGGCGTTCGAAGACGTGTGCAACCGGCACCTGCCCCGCCTCCCCGAAGGTCACACGAAAATCACTGGATTGAAACAATTCAGCAACCTTGCCACGGCATGCTGGGCATACGGGGACACAACAGCAGGAGGCGCATCATGGAGGCACGGAAAGTTCTCACCGGCCAGCTTCGGATCGGCGACCAGATCGAGGCGTGGCACAACGGCAAGCTATTCCACCGGGGGCGGGTGACCGACGTCGTACCCGCCCTGGAACTGTTCTGGATCCTGGACGCGAGGACGGGCGCGCGGAAGCTGCTGGACCCGGAGGCGCTGGAGATCCGGCATGTCAAGGAGCAGGCCAAGCCGCTGGCTCCGGCCTGATTTAGGCCATGTTGACGGTGCCGTCGGGGGTAAATGGGCGGCACCGGGGCGTGCATAGAATGGACCCATTGCGGCACCGCTGCGGCAGTACGGGCGTCACCCGCCCGCAACCACCACGAAGGAGCACACCGTGATCGGATTCATCGTTGCAGGCCTCATCATCGGCGCACTTGCCCGCCTCATCAAGCCGGGCAAGCAGAACCTGGGCCTGCTGGCCACCCTCCTGCTGGGCCTTGCCGGCTCGGTCATCGGCGGCGTGGTGGCTTCGCTCCTGGGCACCGGTGACATTTTCGAGCTGAACTTCCTGGGCTTCATTGTGGCCGTCATCGCCTCGGTGCTCCTGGTGGGCACGGCCGAAGCGGTGGCCGGCCGCCGGAATTCAATGCGCCGCTAGGTCTGCCTCACGGCCATCCAACGCGGGGTCACTCCGTGTCCTCACCAAGCGGTTAATTGGGCGTGAAGTGACCCCGCGTTGTTGTTAGGCCCTGCCCTGGTACACGTCCGGGATGCCGTCCTTGTCGGCGTCAACCTTCTCCAGCTCTTCGGCCACCCGGTACTGCCGGTTCCGGGCCTTCAGCACGGCCGTGGCCAGCAGGGCGGCCAGCAGGGACGCGGCCAGGATGCCCACCTTGGCGTGGTCGTCCTGCAGGGTGCCCTGCCCAAAACTCAGCTCGGCCACCAGCAGGGACACGGTGAAGCCGATGCCGGCCAGGAGTGCCACGCCGAAGATGTCGATCCACTTGAACGAATTGTCCAACTCCGCCCGGGTGGCCTTGGTCAGGACCCAGGTGGTGCCCAGGATGCCGATCGGTTTGCCCAGCACAAGCGCCGCGATGATGCCCAGGGCCACCGGGTCCGCGAGCGCCGAGGCCAGTCCTTCCAGGCCGCCCACGGCCACGCCGGCGGAAAAGAACGCGAAGACGGGTACCGCGATGCCGGCAGAAATAGGCCTGAACCGGTGCTCGAAGATTTCCGCCAGGCCCGGCCCTGCCTCCGGGCCGCCGCCGGCCTGTGACCGGATCACCGGGATGGCGAAGCCCAGCAGCACCCCGGCCACCGTGGCGTGGATGCCTGAGGCGTGGACCAGCGCCCAGGTGGCCGCGCCGAGCGGCAGCAGGAAGACCCAGGATGCAAAGACCTTGCGGCCGAAGAAATGGCGGAACTTCTGGGCCAGGAACGCATAGATGGCCAGCGGAATGAGGGCCAGGAGCAGCGGCGCGGGCTGCAGGTCGCTTGTGTAGAAGAAGGCAATGATGGTGATGGCGATGAGGTCGTCCACCACGGCCAGCGTCAGCAGGAAGATCCGCAGCGCGCTGGGCAGGTGCGATCCGATGATGGCCAGCACCGCAACGGCGAAGGCGATGTCCGTGGCAGTGGGGATGGCCCAGCCGCGCAGGGTTTCAGGACTGGTGAGGTTGATTGCCACATAGATCAGCGCCGGAACCACTACGCCGCCCGCCGCTGCTGCCACGGGAACTATCGACTTGCTGATCTGGCGCAGGTCCCCGGCCACAAATTCGCGTTTGAGCTCCAGGCCCACCAGGAAGAAGAAGATGGCCAGCAGTCCGTCTGCGGCCCAGGCGCCGAGGCTGAGGTTAAGGTGCCAGGGCTCGTAGCCCACTTTGAAGTCGCGGAGGGCAAAGTAGCTGTCCGACGCCGGCGAGTTGGCCCAGAGGAGGGCGATGAGCGCAGCGGACACCAGCAGGGCCCCGCCCACTGTTTCCTTGCGGAGAATCTCCCCGATCCGGAGCGCCTCCGCGTAGCTGCCGCGGGAAAAGACCGCGGGCTTCCGTCGCGGAGAAGGGGGCGTGGTGGGCGAGGGATGGTTCACAGGGGCTCCCGGCATCTGAGGTCGACAAAGTCATGCCGACCAGACTTCCCGGCGCACCTTTGTCCATCCTAGCGGCAGGCAGGCTCGGGAAGCCCGGCCGCTGCCGCAGTGAGGGTACAGGAGCTGTGCCCTAGCCTGCCGCCCGCTGGCGCACCGGCCTCCGTTGCCCGTCCATCGCAATGGCCTTCACAGCCGTTTCCAGGTAGTTGCGCGATTCCGCGGAGTTGGCCAGCTGCACAAGCTCCGCTGCGACCACCACCAGCTTCACGTTCCGGTGGCTGCTGGTGCTGACCAGCATCTGGAAGGCATCCTCCGATCCCATCTTCAGCTGGCCCATAAGGATGCCGCGTGCCTGGTCGATCACGCTGCGGGTGGAGGTTGCCCCTTCCACCGCATCCCGCGCCGTCTGCTCGGTTTCGCGCTGAAGCGTCGCGGTGAGGTCGATCATCACCCCTTCCAGGGCGGTGACCTTGCCGCCGTCCGTGATTCCGTCGCCGGATGTCAGAACCCGCCTGGTCCGCCCCTGGGCATCGATAATCCGGTGGTACATGCAGAAGTAGCCTCCCGTGCGAGCGACCTGGGCAACAATCTCCTCGCACCGAGGCCTGTCCTCGGGATGCTTGTGGGAGAAAAGCAACTCGAGGGTGGGCACAACCTCTCCCCGCCGGTATCCGTGCAGTTGGAACATGCCTTCGGACCAGTGGATCTTCCCCGACCCAAGATCCACATGGAACGTTCCGGCACCGCAGAGGCTGTCCCCCAGCGCGCTCGAGTAGGTGTAAGGGCCACTCAGATCCGTCACGGGCCACCTCCTTGTAGCAGTCGACACGTCCGCGGGCCGTTGGCACACGCACTGCTCTAAGTATCGCCGCCCGGAGACGCGCCGGATAGTGCCCATAGCCCCTTTGCCGGGGCGGGGAGCAGCCAAAAAGCTTGACCAATATACCCCCTAGGGGTATATTCAAGGTGTTGTCAGTGAAGTGGTATGTCCCGGCCGGTGCCCGCACCGCCATCACAGCCGTTCAACCCCAGCACCCTGCTACTCCAGCAAGGACTCATCCTTCACAAGGAATGGAACTGACATGTTTGACATTGAACACAGGACCGCACTCCCCCTGGCCTCCAGCGCCGGCTGCAGCTGCTGCTCCCCCGCCGGACACGCACGCCAGGCGCCGTCCGCCGTCGTAATTTCCGACGCCGGCACAGGCTCCCGGCGGACGTTCGCCGTTGAGGGCCTCACCTGCGGGCACTGCGTCCAGACCGTCGAGAAGGCCGTCTCCGCCCTTGACGGCGTTGAGTCGGCATCCGTTGACCTGGTAGCGGGCGGCCGTTCCGGCCTCACCGTGGCGGGCACCGCTTCGGACGCGGCGGTCCGGCAGGCCGTCACCTCGGCCGGGTACTCCCTGGCTTCCAACTGACTTTGCCGCCGGGGCTGACGGCCCCTGCTGCGGCGTCCTCCAAGGAGGAACATATGGAACACCCGCAGAACCACCAGCACATGCACCATCACGACGACGGCCGGCCCTCACGCGGGACCCTCACCAAACCCGCGGCTGCCCCGGCCGCCGGCAGGCCGGGAGGGCACGCCCGCAACGACGACGACCACGCCGTCCACACCCACGGGCAGCATGCCGGACACAGCACGGCCATGTTCAAGAACAGGTTCTGGCTCACGTTGGTACTGTCCGTCCCCGTGGTCTACTTCAGCCCCATGGTGGGCCACATCCTGGGTTACATGGCCCCCATGTTTCCGGGCTCAGCCTGGATCCCGCCCGTCCTGGGCACCGTGATCTTCCTCTACGGCGGCCAGCCGTTCCTGAAGGGCGGCCTGCAGGAGCTGAAGGACCGCCGCCCGGGCATGATGCTCCTGATCGCCATGGCCATCACCGTGGCGTTCGCCGCCTCCTGGGTCACCAGCCTGGGCCTGGGCGGATTCGACCTGGATTTCTGGTGGGAGCTCGCACTGCTGGTTGCCATCATGCTGCTGGGCCACTGGATCGAGATGCGCGCCCTCGGGTCGGCGCAGGGAGCCCTGGATGCCCTCGCCGCCCTGCTGCCCGACGAAGCCGAACGCATCACGGAAACCGGCACTGAAACCGTTCCGGTCTCCGAACTCCGGCCCGACGACCTGGTCCTGGTCCGTTCCGGCGCCCGCATGCCGGCCGACGGAACGGTGGTGGACGGGCAGGCAGAGTTCGACGAGTCGATGATCACCGGCGAATCGAAGACCGTGCCGCGCGGACCGGGCGACTCCGTGGTGGCCGGAACCGTGGCCACGGACACCAGTGTCCGCGTCCGGGTCACGGCAGTTGGCGACGACACGGCCCTGGCCGGCATCCAGCGGCTGGTGGCGGAGGCGCAGTCGTCGTCCTCGCGGGCCCAGGCGCTGGCGGACCGCGCCGCAGCCTTCCTGTTCTACTTCGCCGCTGGAGCCGGCCTGGTCACCTTCATCGCATGGACCCTGATGGGCAGCATTCCGGACGCCGTGACCCGCACCGTCACCGTCCTGGTCATCGCCTGCCCGCATGCCCTGGGCCTGGCCATCCCGCTGGTGATCGCCATCTCCACTGAGCAGGCTGCCCGCGCCGGAGTCCTGATCAAGAACCGGATGGCGCTGGAGCGGATGCGGACCATCGACGTGGTCCTCTTCGACAAGACCGGCACGCTCACCACCGGCCAGCCGCAGCTGGTGGACGTTGCGGCCGCTGACGGGGTGGCTGCAGACGAGCTGCTGGCCCTGGCCGCCGCGGTCGAGTCGGACAGCGAGCACCCCGTTGCGCGGGCCATCGTCCGCGCAGCCCGGGAACGCAACCTGGCCCTGCCTGCCGCCGCCGGATTCACCTCGCTGACCGGCCGCGGGGTCCGGGCCACTGTGGACGGGCGCACCGTGCACGTGGGCGGGCCTGCGCTCCTGCGCGAGCTTGGCGCCGTCGAGCCCTCCGCCCTGGCGCAGTCCACCCGCGGGTGGATGGACCGCGGCGCCGCCGTCCTGCACGTCATTGACGACGACGGCAGCGTGCTGGGGGCGGTCAGCCTTGAGGATGCGGTGCGGACGGAGTCGCGGCAGGCTGTGGCTGCCCTGCAGAACCGCGGCGTCAAGGTCGGCATGATCACCGGCGATGCCCGGCAGGTGGCCCGGGCCGTGGCCGCGGACCTGAAGATCGACGAGGTGTTCGCGGAAGTCCTGCCCGCGGACAAGGACAAGAAGGTGGCCGAACTCCAGGCCCGCGGGCTGAAGGTGGCAATGGTGGGCGACGGCGTCAACGACTCGCCGGCGCTGGCACGCGCCGAGGTGGGCATCGCGATCGGCGCCGGCACGGACGTAGCCATGGAGTCGGCCGGAGTGGTGCTGGCCGGAAACGATCCGCGGGCCGTCCTGTCCATGGTGGACCTGTCCCGGGCCAGCTACCGCAAGATGTGGGAGAACCTGGTGTGGGCCACGGGCTATAACATCCTGTCCGTGCCGCTGGCCGCAGGCGTCCTGGCGTTCGCCGGCGTGGTGCTCTCCCCCGCCGCGGGCGCGGTCCTGATGTCCGCATCCACTATTGTGGTGGCGTTGAACGCCCAGTTGCTCCGGCGGGTGAAACTCAACCCGTCCGAGGTACGTTGAACGTGCAGGGCCGGTTTCCCCGTCCCTTTGGTAACGGCCCAGTCCTGCAGAAACCAGTCACGCAGAACCTGTCCCGCAGAAAGGAGGAAGCAGCATGACCGCACGTACCCGCGTCCTGTCGGCCGCACTCCTCCGCGCAGGGCTGCTGGCTGCGGTCCTGGCCATCGTGGCCGGGATCTTCGGAATGCACGTCATGGCCGCCCACTCGTCGCATGCGGGGCACCCCGCCGTCGCGCATTCCCACTCTGGGGATATGGCAGGGCACCCGGCCGGGCACGCCGCCGTCGCAAATTTTTCAGCAGCAGAGTCCTGCAGCTCCGGCTGCCCTGGCGCGCAGGAAGCCGGCGCACCCTGCATCCCGCTGGCCAAGACGGCTTCGCTCGCCGTTGTCCCGCCCCAGGCCGGCACGGCCGGGCCCGCGCCCACAGCCACGGCCCGGGGCGTCGTCGGTTACTCCTACATCCCGTCAAGCCCCACACCCTGCGACCTGTCCATCAGCCGGACGTAAGCGGACTGCGCCGCGCGGCTCCACGCGCACGAATTGGCCCAGTTCAAATTACTTCCCTGAAGGACACCTCAAAAAATGAACACGAACATCAAAACCCTGACCATCGCCGCTGCCCTGGCAGCCTCGCTCGGCCTTGCCGGGTGCGCCGCCGGCTCCGGAAGCTCCGGCGGAAACACCATGCCCATGAACCACGGCAGCTCCCGCCCCATGGCCAGCATGATGCCGGACGCCAGCGCGGACCATAACCAGGCGGACATCATGTTCTCCCAGATGATGATCCCGCACCACGCGCAGGCGGTGGAGATGAGCGACATGATGCTCGCCAAGCCGGACCTGCCGACGGAAGTCACGGCGCTGGCAACCACGATCAAGAACGCCCAGGCGCCCGAGATCGAAACCATGACCGGCTGGCTCAAAAAGTGGAACGTACCCGTCATGATGCCGGACCATTCGGGCCACGGCATGGGCGGCATGGTGGATTCCCAGGGCCTGGAGAAGCTCAAGGCCGCCCAGGGAACGGAAGCCGTCCGGCTTTTCCTGGACCAGATGATCGGACACCACGAGGGCGCGATCGACATGGCGAAGCAGGAGATCGCCGCCGGCAAGCACGCCGGGTCCATCCAGCTCTCGCGGGACATCGTCACGTCCCAGGAGGCTGAGATCGCCCAGATGAAGGAGATGCTGGCCCGGCTCTGACCTCCTCCCCTCCCCGACGCTCTCTCACTTAACGCGCCAAATCGGCGGACGCTCTCTCACTTAACGCGCCAAATCGGCCAACGCTCTCTCACTTAATGCGCCAAATCGGCCAACGCTCTCTCACTTAACGCGCCAAATCGGCCAACGCTCTCTCACTTTTTTTGGGAAAGTGAGAGAGCGTCCGTTGAAAAACCGCGTCAAGTGAGAGAGCGTCCGTTGAAAAACCGCATTAAGTGAGAGAGCGTCGGTTGGGGAGGGATGTGGGGGCCGCCCCCTTCGCGGTCAGGCGCGGGGCGTGACGTGCTCGGGGCGGATTCCGACGCCGACGAACCGGGCAGTCAGCCGGCGCAGCAGGGGTGAGGCAAACCGAAGGATCCCGATGAACCAACGCGGCGCGACACTGTTGCCCGCGGCGGCCCGGGCGATGGCCTTGTGCCCGTTGCGCTGAAGCAACTGCATCACCTTCACCGGTTTTTCCCTGCGCCGCTGCACCGCCGCGAGCTTTCCGACCGGCACGGTCCCGGCGGCAAGGTCCCCGGCGATGGCGTTGAACAGCGCAACGGCGTCCTGGACGGCGAAGTTCACGCCGACGCCGAACATCGGGGACATCGCATGGGCGGCGTCGCCGATCGCGATGAATCCGGGACGGTACCAGCGGTGGAGCCGGTTGATCTGGACCGAAAGGAGCTTGATCTGGTCCCAGTCCGTGAGGGTTGTGGCAACAGGGCGCAGCACAGGCGCAGCATGGATGATCCGGGCCTGGAGGGCCTCCAGCCCTGCAGCCCGAAGCTGGCCGTACCCGCCCTTGCGGATGACCATGCCCGACTGGTAGCTGTCGCCGCGGTCGATGGTCAGGACCATGCCCTGGCGGGATATGTAGCCGAGGGTTGCCGACGGCGGCTCCGGCGGTTTGGGCAGGCTGAACCAGAGAACGTCAATGGGCACGCCAAACTCGTCGGGAATCATCCCGGCCGCGGCGCGAAGTGCCGACGCTCGCCCGTCCGCAGCGACGGTAAGCGTCGCATGGACCTCAAGCTCGCCGACGTCCTCTGTAGCCGCCCGTACGCCGCGGACCTCATCCTGCTCAATGATGAGGCCAGTGGCTTCGGTGAGCATGCGCAGCTCGAAGTTGGGAAACACCGACGCCTCGCCGGCCAGGAAGTTCAGGAAATCCCACTGCGGCGCCATAACCAGGAAGTTATCCGGCTCCGGGAGGGTCCTGAAGTCCACGATGGTGAAGCGCCGGCCGTCCATGACAGCATCCATGGCGGGCAGGCGGGTGAGCGGCAGCTGCAGGAATTTATCGCGCAGCCCGAGCTCGCCGAGCAGCGTGACGGTGGACGGATGCACCGTGTCGCCGCGGAAGTCCCGAAAGAAGTCCGCATGCTTCTCGAGCACTGTGACGCGCAGCCCCTCGCGTGCCAGCAGGTAGCCGAGCACCATCCCGGCCGGTCCGCCGCCGGCAATGACGCAGTCACGCTCGATAACTTTCCCCACGGTCATATCATCGTGCCTCCTGCCCGGAAAGGTGAGAGAGCGTTCCCCAAAAACCCGCATCAAGTGAGAGAGCGTTCCCCAAAAACCCGCATCAAGTGAGAGAGCGTGCGGGTGTTGCGTGTTAAGTTGAAATCCGCGGGCTGGACGGTCCGCGCACCGGCTGGAAAGAGAAATCCCCTTGGACACGTCCGCACCAGTAAAAATCCTGACCGTCTGCACCGGCAACATCTGCCGTTCGCCGGTGGCCGAGCGACTGCTGCAGGCGGGGCTGGACCAGGTGGTGCCGGGCGGTTTCGTTGTGGCCAGCGCGGGCACCCGGGCCATGGTGGGCGACCCCATGCAGCCGCTCTCCGCGGACATCGTGCGCACTTTCGGCGGAAGCCCGGACAACTTCGCCGCCCGCCAGCTGACCCCGAAGATCCTCCGCGGCGTAGACCTGGTGCTCACCATGACCTCCGCTCACCGCGGCGAGGTGCTGCAGCTGGACGCCTCTTTCCTCAAACGGACGTTCACCATCCGCGAGTTCGCCCGCATGCTCGACGTCCTGGACCAGCGCGCAGCAGAGTCCGGGGGCAGCATGCCCGCCGCTGTACCCGCGAGGGAGAACCACGACGACGCCGGCTGGCTGGGCGCCAACACCGCCTTCTGGAAGAGCTTGCCGGCACGGGCTGCGGGGGTGCGGCACCTGTCCCTGCCCGCCGACGCTGCCGAGAACGACATCGTCGACCCCTACCGGCGCGCGCCCGAGGTGTACCGGCGGATGGAGGACGAGCTCGCGCCGGCGATCGTGTCCATCCTCCGGCACGCGCGCCTTAACGCACCGGCTCGCGGGACACGTGCGGAGTCGCTGTAGCGTTCCGGCGTTCCCCACCTCTCCCGCGACCCCGGCGCCACTCCCGGCGGCGACGTTCCCGCCTGCTGCAAGGTGACAGTTTGGACAACTTAGTAGCCAGCGGGGCACCGGCTGGCGGACACTGATCCCACCCATTCACAAAGAGGTGAGGCACAATGAGCACGCCTGACGGTTCCGATCCCTCCGGCCCCAACGCATCCGGGCCCTCCCCCGGTCCCCACAACGGCAGCTGGGTGGCGCACGGCCGCCGGCGCTGGATAGCCGCACTGCTGGCGCTGGTCCTGGCGGCCGCCGCCGTCGTCGCAGTCATCAGCCTCAACCGTTCCGGCAGCGAGGCGCAGCCCGCGGCGACGCAGAGCGAATCGCCGTCCACGCCGGTAACCCCCTCGGAGACTCCTTCCGATACGCCGCCGGCCCCTGCTCCCCCTCCGCCACCGGAGCCCATCCCGGAGCTGCCGCCCGCGCCGATGAATGTGCTCGTCATCGGCAGTGACATGCGCGGCGTTGCCAGAGACGCCGCCGCCCACACCGCAGCCACCGGCGAAGCCATGGACCACCGTTCGGACACCCTCATGGTGGTCCACGTTCCGGCCGATCGCAGAACCCTGTACATCATCTCCATCAACAGGGATACGTGGGTGGACATCCCTGGCTTCGGCGGCGGGAAGATCAATGCCGGGCTGCAGTACGGCGGTATCGACATGACCACCCAGACGGTGCAGCAGTTGCTCGGCATCACCATCGACCACACGCTGATGCTTGATTTCGGGGGCCTCAAAGTCCTGGTGGACGGGCTGGGCGGGATCGACGTCAACGTCCCGGTTCCGTTCCAGTCCACGCACGACACCGGCCACGTCTTCGGACCCGGCGTGAATCACCTGGACGGACAGGCGGCCCTGGAGTTCTCGCGTGAGCGGTACGCATTTTCCGACGGCGACTTCCAGCGGGTGCGCAACCAGCAGGTCCTGCTCAAAGCCATTCTGGCCCGCCTGACCGGTGGAGGCGCCTTGAATGACGTCAATGCCGTCCGCGGACTGGTGAACTTCGCCTCGTGCTGCCTCACGGTGAACAAGGGCTTCGACCCTGTGCAGGCTGCCATCCTTGCCTACAGCCTGCGGAACCTGGACGTGAACGCGATCGGCACCATGACCCTGCCCACGGCGGGCTCAGGATTCATCGCGGGCCAGTCGGTTCTCTTCCCGGACTACGGGGCGATCAACGCCGTTGGGGCAGCGCTGCGGGAGGGGCGGATCGGGGAGTTCGCAGTTCCGTAGCGGCTGCCCCTGGCATTGGCGGACGAGCGCCCCGCCCCGCATGAACGTGCCGGGCAACACCGTTAATGCGGTCGAGGGCCGCTCGTCCGATTAAGGCGCTCCACGCAGCTGTTCAACCGGGGCTCACCCGGGGTTCACCGGGGGGAAAACGTCCGTGCGCCCTGCACGTAAAGGCTGGACGGCATGACTGACATTTCACGCCGCACCATTGTCAAGGGATCCGTCCTCGCTGCCGCACTGGCAGCCGCACCCGCCGCCGCCCACGCCACCCCAGCCCAGTCGCCCGCCGGCGTCGCGCTGGTCCGGAACCGGCTCACCCTGCCCAGCGGCATCGCCACCGGAGACGTCACCTCCGATTCCGCCGTCCTGTGGTCACGGTCTTCAGGTGCCGGGCGGATGACGGCGGTGCTGCGGGCAGTGGACGACGGCGGCGAGGTCCTCCGCGGCCGCGGCGCCTTTGAGCGCGTCCTCCGCGGGCCCCGCGCAACCCAGGCCTCCGACTTCACCGCCAAGATCCACGCCGGGAACCTGCCGTCCAACACGCGCTTTGCGCTGGAGATCAGCTTCGAGGACGACGGCGGCGCGGCCGGCGAGACGGCCAGCGGCAGCTTCCGCACGGCTCCGGACGCGGGGACGTACAACGGCAACGGCCGCACTGGTGACACAAGCGCCGGCGGCGAGGTGCCGGCGTCGTCCGCCCAAAGCTTTGTGTGGACGGGCGACACCGCCGGCCAGGGCTGGGGCATCAACGAGGAAATCGGCGGGATGCGCGGCTACCGCGCCATGCACCAGACCCGTCCGGACTTCTTCATCCACTCCGGCGACACCGTCTACGCCGACGGCCCCATCACGGAGACCGTGGTGGAGAAGGACGGACAGGTGTGGCGGAACCTGGTCACTGAGGAGGTGTCCAAGGTGGCCGAGACGCTGACCGAGTTCCGCGGCCGGCACCGTTACAACCAGATGGACGCCAACATGCGCGCGATGTTCGCCGATGTGCCCCTGATCTCGCAATGGGACGACCACGAAACCACCAACAACTGGTACCCCGGCGAGATCCTGGACGATCCCCGCTACACCGTGCGGGACGTCAACACCCTCGCGGCCCGGGGCCGGCAGGCGTGGCAGGAGAACATGCCCATCGCGGACTCCTCGGCCCTCTGGCGGCCGGGAACGTTTGACGACGCCGGGCAGTACCAGCCGGCGCGCATCTACCGGAAAATTTCCCGCGGACCGCAACTGGACATCTTCTGCCTGGACATGCGGACCTTCAAGTCGCCCAACACCGACGGGAAGGAACCGTACGCCACGGCCATCCTGGGCCAGGAGCAGGTGGATTGGCTGATCCGCGAGGTTTCACGCTCCAAGGCCACGTGGAAGGTCATCGCAGCGGACATGCCCGTGGGCGTCATCGTGGGTGACGGCCCGGTGAACCAGGAAAGCGTTTCAAACCGCGACGACGGCGCTCCCCTGGGCCGTGAGCTCGAGATCGCCGGGGTGCTGAGCGCCTTCAAGCACAACCGGGTTAAGAACGTGGTGTGGCTGACCGCCGACGTGCATTACTGCGCGGCCCACCACTACTCCCCCGAGCGTGCGGCCTTCACTGATTTCGACCCCTTCTGGGAATTCGTGGCCGGGCCGATTGCGGCGGGTTCGTTCGGCCCGAACAAGATGGACGGCACGTTCGGGCCCGAGGTGGTGTTCTCCAAGGCCGGCCGCTTCCCGGGCGAATCGCCCCGTAACGGTGAGAACCAGTTCTTCGGGCATGTCCAGCTGGATTCCGAAGTCTTCACGGTGAGCCTGCGCAACGCCAACGGCGCTACGGTGTTCTCGAAGGTGCTGACCCCGGAGCGGTAGCTTTCGGACTTTCGCTCCGGATTCGGACATGCGCTGCGTGGGCCCGGGCAGCGCATGTCCGAACCCGCAGCGGATTTGGTTACCGGAGGTCCGGGAAAGACGCAGGGTGCTCACGCGGTTGCCCCGAAGGCCGTTTGGCCGCTTTCACCGCTCTCGGCCAGGTGGCTGCTGACCTCCTGCAGCGTGCTGCTGACCATGTCTTCGTTCTGTTTCCGCTGGCGCAGTTCGTAGGCCAGGGCCTTCAGGTATTCCTCTGACGACATTTAGTGAGCCTTCTTTTCGTCTAGCAGGTTCTTGATGAGCGCTGTGAATTGGGTCCAGTCCCTGGCCGACTCGTGCAGCCGCTGCCGCCCTTCCGAGGTGAGGGAGTAGAACTTCTTTCCGGGGCCGTTGTCCCCTTCCCGCCACACCGAACTGACGAATCCGTCCGTATCGAGCCGGTTCAGGGCGGGGTAGAGCGTCCCGCCGCTGAGCCCGTCAAAACCGGAGGACCGGAGAACTTGGATGACGCGGTAACCATAGGCACCTAGCGCCGGTTATTTTGGACTCCCGCTGGGTACGCCGCTGGTAGTGTTCCTGCATTCGGAACGGCACGCAGACGGGGTGATTCTCTTGAACGACGACGGGCTGACAGAGGCTGTACAGGAAGCCGGGGCGGTGGAACTGCTGCTGATCCGGCACGGCGAGAGCGAAGGCAACGTTGCCGCCACCGAAGCCCGGGAGGCGGGGGCGGCGGTCATCGCCGTGCCGGCCCGTGACGCCGACGTGAACCTGTCCGACATTGGGCAGGAGCAGGCCAAGGCCCTGGGTGCGGCTTTGGCCCGGATCGCCGAGGAGTTCCGGCCGGACGCCGTGGTTTCCTCGCCCTATGCCCGTGCCCGGCAAACGGCGGAAATCGCCGTGGAGGTGGCCGGCTGGCCCGTGAAGGTGCGCACCGATGAGCGGCTCCGGGACCGCGAATTGGGCATCCTGGACCGGCTCACCCGGCTGGGCGTGGAGCAGCGTTTCCCGGATGAGGTGGAACGCCGCGAATGGCTGGGCAAGCTGTACTACCGGCCGCCGGGCGGGGAATCCTGGGCGGACGTGGCCCTCCGGCTGCGCTCCGTCCTGGCGGAACTGAACAATCTTGGCACCGGGCACCGGGTAATGCTGGTGTGCCACGACGCCGTGATCATGCTCTTCCGGTACGTGCTTGAAGGGCTGAGTGAAGCAGAACTCCTGGACCTGGCGGCCACCACCTCGGTGCTGAACGCCTCCCTGACCCGCTATGTGCGGCCCTCCGGCGCCGGCCCGTGGACGCTCGAAAGCTTTAATGTGGCGGACCACCTGACCGAGCAGGGCGTTGCCGTGACCGAACATGCCGGGGACGCCAGTGTCCACCCGCGGTGAAGCGTCCGGGGCCGGAGCCAGGCAGCCAGCCCTGGTGACGCCGTCGCTCCTGCGCGATTGGCCGCTGCCCGCCGCCGGCGAGGACAAGTACTCCCGCGGATCGGTTTTGGTGATCGGCGGAGCCCGGGCGACCCCCGGTGCCGCACTGCTCTCCGGCGCCGCCGCCCTTCGGGCCGGCGCCGGGAAACTCACCCTGGCCGTCGCGGAATCGGTGGCTGTCCAGCTGGGCGTCGCGCTGCCGGAGTGCGGGGCGGTGGGGCTGCCGGAAACCCCTGGCGGGTCCGTAACGGCCGAGGGCCTGGACCGCATCGCCCCGTACCTGGACGGGGCAGATGCCGTGCTGGTGGGCCCGGGCCTCGATGACCTGGACTTGGCCGAGGAACTGCTCCGGGCCCTGCTCGGGCGGGAGGCCGCCCCAGGGAAAGGGAACGACGGCGGAGGTCCCGCCGTCGTCCTCGATGCCTACGCTTTGGGTGCTTTGGCCAACGTGGAGGACCAGTCCGGTCCGTGGAAGGGGCGCCTGATCCTGACGCCCAATCCCAAGGAGGCTGGGATCCTGCTTGGCCGTGAGCCGGGGGACCTGCCGGCTGATGTTGCCGAGATTGCCGAACGGTACCGGGCGGTGGTGAGCTGCCAGGGCCTGATCGCGAGGCCGCTAGGTGATGCGCCGGAAGAGGCGGAGCTCTGGAAAATCACCACGGGATACGGCGGGCTGGGGACCTCAGGCAGCGGAGATGTGCTGGCCGGTGCCATCGCCGGCCTTCGCGCCCGGGGAACCAGCGAAGCGCAGGCTGCGTGCTGGGGCACGCATCTCCATGCGGCTGCCGCGGACAGGCTTGCCAGCCGGCTGGGACCCCTGGGCTTCCTGGCGCGCGAACTCGCGGACGAGCTGCCCGCGCTGATGCTGGAACTCAACACCTGACCCCTCCGGGTTGAAGGCAACGCGGGGTCACTTACGGTCCATCCGACGTGGTTTTTTGGGCGGTAAGTGACCCCGCGTTGCCTTCTCCGGGCATGAGACGGCCCCCGGCCGAAGCCGGGGGCCGCCATACCGGGAAGTGCGGGTGTAGGCTGCCGGTGCGCTTTAAGCGCTGTGGCGTGCATACTGTGCAATCCGCCCTAAAGGCAGTCAGTAGATCCCCGACTTTCCGATCCTGTGTTGAAACTAGGCGGCAATCTCTTGCTTGGCCCCCTTCGTCTCGATTTCAATCTTGCGCGGCTTGGCCTTTTCGGCGACAGGAATCCGCAGCGTCAGGACACCGGCGTCGTATGAAGCCTTCACGTTGTCGGTGTCCAGGGTGTCCCCGAGGATCAGCTGGCGGCTGAACACGCCGCGCGGCCGCTCGGAGGCGATCAACTCGGTGTCCTTGCCTGCAGGGTCGGGGCGCTCGGCCCGTACCGTCAGGACATTCCGTTCCACATCCAGATCCACAGAATCCAGTGCGACGCCGGGCAGATCAAAGGCGACGACAAATTCCTGGTCCTCCCGCCACGCGTCCATCGGCATCGCTGCCGGGCGCGCCGCCGTGCCGAGGACCTGCTGGGCCAGCCTGTCCAACTCGCGGAACGGATCAGTTCGCATCAACATGGCTTCCCTCCTCGTAAGAGACGGTCCAACACTTTTCGTATCAGCCGATCTGTATTGACTGATATAGATTTTTTAGCACTGGGAGTTCAGGTCTGCAAGGGGTTCCGAGGGGGATTTTCGAAGTTTTTTGCGCCCTGGCGGGACATGGTTGAGGGGCCCTTCGCTGCACGCGAAATGGCCCCTCACATGCTCGGTTGTCAGCTCCGGGTCGGGTCCGGCCGAAGCGGTGCGGGACCTGGGTCCGGCACCGGCAGCGGGCCCGGGGGTTCCGGTGCAGGGAACGGATTGGGAGCCGGCGGACCGGGATGGGTTGGATCTGGCTGGTCCGGGCCTGGTTCCGGCGGAAACGGCTCGGGCTCGTGCACTGGCGGGATGGTCATGTGACGTTCCCCTCTCACGTTTGATGGACGTGCCTTGGCGTGAACAGGATACGCCCGCCGCCTCAAGCCCACTAGGCCGGCGGCCCGCCGGCCCCTCAGCCCGGGACGGCACCCACCGGTCGAAACCAGGCGCGCAACTGGCGCAGCGCACCAGCGACAGCGCGCCCCGCCGTCGGACGCCCTTACTCCCCCGCGGAGGCGGCGATCCCCCGGTAGCGAACGGCCGGATAATTGTCGGCGGGGATCTATATATTGAAGGAATGACCCAGACTCCGCTGCGGGACTCCGCCACCACTGCCGCTCCCACACCGCCGGTTGCCAAGAAGATCCCGTCCGAACGTGTCCACCACGGGGACGTTTTCGTGGACAACTACGAGTGGCTGCGGGACAAGGAATCCGCCGAAGTGGTGGAGCACCTGAAGGCCGAGAACGCGTACCAGGAGGCGGTCACCGCACACCAGGAACCATTGCGCGAGGCCATCTTCCAGGAGATCAAGGGCCGCACCCAGGAAACCGACCTCTCCGTGCCGCACCGCAAGGACGGGTGGTGGTACTTCAGTCGCTCCGTGGAGGGCAAGGAGTACGGCATCCAGTGCCGGGTCCGGGCCGCGGACACCGGGGACAACGTTGCCGACTGGACGCCGCCCGCGGTGCAGCCCGGCGTCGAAATCCCCGGCGAGGAAGTCCTGCTGGACGGCAACGTGGAGGCGGAGGGCAAGCCGTTCTTCTCGGTGGGCGGCTCGGCCGTGACCGTGGACGGGACCCTCTACGCCTATGCCGTGGACAACTCGGGGGATGAGCGCTTCACCCTCCGCATCAAGGACCTCCGCACCGGCGGGCTGTTGCCGGACGTCATCGAGAACGTCTTCTACGGCGTCGCTTTCTCCCCCGACGGCACCCGGATTTTCTACACCGTGGTGGATGACTCGTGGCGCCCGTACCAGGTGAAGGCGCACGTCCTGGGCACGCCTGTTGCCGATGATGTGGTCATCTACCAGGAGGACGACGCCGCCATGTGGCTGGGCTTCGAGCTCTCAGCTGACCGGCGCCACCTCGTGCTGGGCATCGGCTGCTCGGAGTACAGCGAAACCCGCCTGCTCCGCTTTGACGATCCCGCCCAGGAGCTCACCACCGTGATCTCGCGGAACGACCGCGTGCTCTATGAGGCCGAGCCGTTCCTGCTTGCCGGGCCGGACGGCGAAAAAGAGGAGCGCATCCTCCTGACGCACAACCGCGGTGCGGTCAACTCCATGGTCTCCCTGGCGGACCCGGCCGCGCTCGCCAAGCCGCTGGCAGAGCAGGCCTGGGTCACCGTCGTCGAACATTCCGACGACGTCCGCATCAACGGCGCGGGCGTCACCTCCACGCACCTGGTCGTTTCCATCCGCAAGGACACCATCGAGCGCGTGCAGTTCATCGGGCTGGCAGGGCTGGGCACGCCCGCCCAGGAAGAACCCGTGGAGCCGGCCTTCGATGAGGAGCTCTACACCGCGGGCGTGGGCGGGTCCGACTACGAGGCCCCGGTCATCCGGCTGGGCTACACGTCCTACTTCACGCCGTCACGCGTGTACGACTTCGTGCTGCCCACGCCGGAGCAGCCCGCGGGTGAGCTGCTGCTGCGCAAGGAAAGCCCGGTCCTGGGCGGCTACGACGGCAGCGACTACGTCGCCACCCGGGAATGGGCAGACGCCGCGGACGGCACCAGGATTCCGCTCTCCGTACTGCGGCACAAGGCCGTGAAGCAGGATTCGACGGCGGCTGGCCTGGTGTATGGGTACGGCTCCTATGAGCTGAGCATGGATCCTGGCTTCGGGATCGCGCGGCTGTCGCTGCTGGACCGCGGCGTGGTGTTCGTGATCGCCCACATCCGCGGCGGCGGGGAGCTGGGCCGGCACTGGTACGAGGACGGCAAGAAACTCACCAAGAAGAACACGTTCACCGACTTCATCGACGCCACAGACTGGCTGGCCGGTTCCGGCTGGGTGGATCCTGCCCGGATCGCCGCCCTGGGCGGTTCGGCCGGCGGCCTGCTGATGGGGGCCGTGGCGAACATGGCGCCGGAAAAGTATGCAGTGATCGTGGCGCAGGTGCCGTTCGTGGACCCGCTGACCAGCATCCTCGATCCCGAGCTGCCGCTGTCCGCCCTGGAGTGGGAGGAGTGGGGCAACCCCATCACCGATCCCGCGGCCTACGCCTACATGAAGTCATACTCCCCCTACGAGAACGTCAGGGAGGCGGCGTATCCCAAGATCGCCGCCGTCACGTCCTTCAACGACACCCGCGTCCTGTACGTGGAACCGGCCAAATGGGTGCAGGAACTGCGGAACAAGACCACCGGCGCCGAGCCGATTGTCATGAAGATCGAGATGGACGGCGGGCACGGCGGTGCGTCCGGCCGCTATGTGCAGTGGCGCGAACGGGCCTGGGACTATGCCTTCATCGCCGATTCCCTCGCCGCCACCGAGCTGCTGCCCGGCGCCGGGCTGAAGTAGGACGAAAGCGACGCAGCTCAGGACTGTGGATGCTCCGCCAGCCACTCGGCCAGCGTTTCGAGATTGGCGCGGACCGTCCGCCCCTGGGCCCGTTCCACCAGCGGGTCGGCCAGCTTGCCAAAGATGCCGCCCAGGCCGGACGCGGCTTCGATCCGCTCGGTAACGCGGGTGCCGCCGTCGGCTGGTTCGAGCGTGATGATAATGGTGAAGTCCAGTTTGCCCTCGACGGAACGGGACACCATGCGCCGGGGCGGATCAAACTCGGTGATTTCGGCGGTCCAGTCGAACTGCCGCCCCATGACCTTGCTGGTTCCGCGGCCACGGGAACCCACGCCCAGCGGGCCGTCACCGATCTGCTCGGAGGCGAGGACCGAGGAATCATAGACGGCGATGTTTTCGAATTTCGACAGGAAGTCAAAGACCTCCTGCGGTGGCCGGGGGATGACGACGGTTTCTTCCACAACAGGCATTGGATTCTCCTTGGACAGGGGCCTGATGCCGGCCCGGCTCGGCCGGCAGGTAGGCACAGCGCCAGCTTGGCCCGACGGCGTGGGGCTGTCAAGGCGTAGCGGAAAGCTCCCCTCATGGTCCGTCCGGCGCTCCGATAATGCCCTTTTTGAGCCCCCGGAACGGCGTTTTTGGAGCATTCAATGGGGGTTCCCGGGGAAGCATGCACGCACCCCTTTTATTTCTCCATCCGCTTTTCTTAACGCTCGATTTTAGTAAGGTAAGGCTGTACTAATAAGATCGTCGGATGACCACGCAGCTTGATTTCGCGCGGGTTTCTTTCGCTGCCGATCTTGCGCGCTACGGAAACCGGCCTGCCATCCTCGCCGACGGGCTGACGCTGACCTACCGGGAGCTCGCCGACCGCGTCGACAGTTTTTCCCGGAAGCTGGGCGCCGAACGGCGCCTTATCGCCCTTGCGGCGTCCAACGACGTCGAATCGCTGGTGGCGTACCTCGCCGCCCTCGCGTCCGGTCACCCGCTGATCCTCCTCCCGGAGGACAAGCCGGCGGCCCTCGAATCCCTCGTGGCGGCCTACGACCCCGACGTTGTGGTCCGCTCCGCGAATGGCGAGTGCGTCCTCGACGAACGCCGGCCCGGTACCCGGCACACCCTGCATCCGGACCTTGCCCTCCTCCTCAGCACGTCCGGCTCCACGGGCTCCCCCAAACTGGTCCGCCTGTCCCACGCCAACCTGCAGGCCAACGCCGAGTCCATCGCAACCTATCTTCGGATCACGCCCGGGGACCGGGCCGCCACCACCTTGCCGATGTCCTACTGCTACGGCCTCTCGGTCATCAACAGCCACCTGCTGCGCGGCGCGGGCCTGGTCCTGACCGGACTGTCAGTGGTGGATCCGTGTTTCTGGGAGCTGTTCCGGCGGGAAGCTGCCACGGCGTTCGCCGGCGTTCCCTACACCTTTGAGCTGCTGGAGCGCGTGGGCTTCGCGGACATGGACCTGCCCAGCCTGCGCTACGTCACCCAGGCCGGCGGCCGGCTCGCCCCGGAATCCGTCCGGCACTACGCGGAGCTGGGCCAACGGCAGGGCTGGGAACTCTTCGTCATGTACGGCCAGACCGAGGCCACAGCCCGGATGGCGTACCTGCCGCCGGACCTTGCCGCCGCCCATCCCGGCGCCATCGGCGTGCCAGTTCCCGGCGGCGACTTCCGGATTGAACCCGTGGCCGGCCTCGAGGACGGCGAACTGGTGTACACCGGGCCCAATGTCATGCTGGGGTATGCCGAGACCCCGGAGGACCTGGCACAGGGCCGCACCGTCACCGAGCTCCGTACCGGCGACCTCGCGGTGAAGAACGCCGCGGGCCTCTACGAGGTGCGCGGGCGGCGCAGCCGGTTCGTCAAGATCGTGGGACTGCGTGTGGACCTGGGCCAGGTGGAACGCCTTCTGGCGGACCTCGGCGTGCACGCTGCCAGCGCGGGAACGGACCAGGGGCTCGTCGTCGCCGTCGAGGGAACCCATGACACCCGGCTGCTGACCAAAGTCCTCGCCCAGGGCCTCGGCCTGCCACGCGCCGCCGTCGAAATCCATGCCGTGGCGGAACTTCCCCGCCTGGCCACCGGCAAAGTGGACTACCCGGCCGTGGCGGCGCTCTCGGAAACTGCCCCGGCCCCGGCCGAACGTGCTCCGCAAGGAGAGCGCGGCAACTCGGCCGGGCCGGACACCGTCCGGCGCATCTACGAGGACACGCTGGAGCAGACGGACATCGCGGACACGGACACGTTCGTCTCGCTCGGCGGCGACTCCCTGTCCTTCGTGGCGGCCTCGGTCCGGCTCGAGCAGGCGCTGGGCCACCTGCCCCCGGACTGGCATGTCACACCGGTCCGCGACCTTGAGCCGCGCCGGCCAGGCCGGCCCGCCCGGACCCGGCTCGCACGGCTCTTTGCCCCCACGGACACCAGCCTGGTCCTCCGGGCCGTGGGAATCTTCCTGATCGCCGGCACGCACATCGGCCTGTTCAACTGGCAGGGCATGGCCCACGTGCTGATTGCCGCGGCCGGGTTCAACTTCGCACGCTTCCAGCTCTCCGGCGAAAGGCTTCCCCGCCTGCGCCGGCAGCTCACCAGCGTGGCCCGGATCGCCGTGCCCAGCATGGTGTTCATCGCCTTCGCCTACCTGGTCACAGACCACTACGGCCTCGTCAACATCGTGCTCCTGAACTCCATGCTGGGAGACGAGCAGATCACCACGCAGTGGCATTTCTGGTTCATCGAGGTGATCGTCTACATCCTGCTGGCCATGACGGCCCTGCTCTCCATCCCGTGGCTGCACCGGGCGGAACGCCGGTTCCCGTTCATTTTCCCGCTCATCATGTTCGGCGGCGGGCTGCTGACACGCTATGAAATCGTGGAGCCGGGTGTGCCTTACACCGTTCCGGCCCTCTGGCTCTTCGCGCTCGGATGGGCGGTGGCCAGGTCCCGCAACCTCGCCCAGCGCTGCACTGTCTCCGCCCTGGCCGTCCTCACGGTTCCGGGGTTCTTCGAGGATGCCAACCGCGACGCCACGGTGATTGCCGGCATCCTGCTGCTTGCCTGGCTGCCCGCCCTCCCCATGCCGCGGGCCCTGGGCCGCGTGACGGTCCTGCTGGCCAGCGCCTCCATGCACATCTACCTCGTCCATTGGCTCGTCTACCCGCCGCTGGCCGGCCTGGGCCTTCCGCTCGCACTGGCCGCCTCCCTGGCGGCAGGCGTGGCCTACTGGGCTTTGTGCAACAGGGTTGCCGGGGCCGCCCACCGTTTGCGCGCCCGGAAGTAAGCGGACGACGGCGGCCCTCCTCCGCCGCCGTCCGTCACCTTGTGCCATCCGCACCATGAGCGGCTCTGGACACGGATGTATCCATTGACACTAATCATGCTTACTATTGTCTGGCGCTGGCTGCCCGCTGGGGGCAGGCCAACCAGCGCCGTACGTGGAGGTTTTTGTGAGCATGGAAGAAATGCGTCCCCTGACCGACGACGAATTGACGGCGGAACAGGCAACGGCCTTGCCGGACAAAGAAGTTGCCTCTGTCCTTGACCTGAATGCGGACCTTGATCTTGGCATCGATGCGGCGGCACCCATCGATCTCGCCGTGGCCGCCAACGCCAACGTGGCCGCGCCGATTGACGCCGCGGCCTCCGCCAACATCCTCTCCTTCGGCTCCGAGGCGCAGGCCCTGGCGGACCAGGGCGTCATCATCGAGCAGGGCATCGTAGCCGACGCGAACGCCGCATCCACCCAGGACAGCACCATCGACCAGTCTGACGACACCGTTGGCGATGGCACGGTGGAGGACGGCGCGGCGGGCACCGGGACCGAGCCCGGAACCACCGCGGGAACGGTCGACGGCGGCGGCCTCCTTCCCGACGGCACGCTCCCCGACGGAAGCCTGCCGGACGGAAGCCTGCCGGACGTCGGCGCGCTGCCCGTGGATCCGGCTGCCGCACTCGACGGCGACCTG
Source organism: Arthrobacter sp. PGP41 (assembly GCF_002953935.1). Lineage (NCBI taxonomy): Bacteria > Bacillati > Actinomycetota > Actinomycetes > Micrococcales > Micrococcaceae > Arthrobacter > Arthrobacter sp. PGP41. The sequence goes on from NZ_CP026514.1 coordinate 3,471,686, forward strand.
CTCAACGTCAACGTGGACCTTGCGGCCGACGCGGATATCGCAGCTCCGATCAACGGTGCCGTGGCCGCCAACGCCAACGTGGCTGCCCCTATCGACGCCGCGGTGGCCGCAAACATCGGCTCCATCGACAGCCAGGCATACGCCGTGGCCGAACAGGATGCCATCATCTCCCAACACATCGAGGGCGAAGCCAACGCCACTGCCGACCAGCAGTCCGACCTCCGGCAGTAAGCACCCATGACCCACGCAAGCGGCGGGCCGGCCTCGAAGGCGGGCCCGCCGTCGTCCGCTGCCATCACCGAACACCCGCCGCAGGTGCCCGCCCGGGCTGACGGCGTGCAGCTCATCGGGCCTTCCGAGGGATCCGGTTACCGGGAGCCGCCGTCGCTGGTCCGCCGCGCCGACGGCCAGACCCTCCAACTGACGCCGCTGCTGTTCGCAGTGCTGGAGGCAGTGGACGGGACACGGACCATGGAGGAGGTGGCCCGGCACGCCAGCGAGACGTCCGGAAGGCTGATCAGCGCGGACAACGTCCGGACATTGATGGACTCACAGCTGCTGCCGCTGGGCCTGCTGCGGCTTGCGGACGGATCCCAGCCCGAGGTAAAGAAAGCAGACCCGCTCCTGGGCATGCGTTTCCGCTACACAGTGACCGATCCGGAACGCACCCGCAAAATCACGTCCCCGTTCACGGTTCTGTTCAACCCGCTGATCGTGGTGGCCGTGACGGCAGCGTTCCTGGCGGCCTGCTGGTGGGTGCTGATGGTTAAGGGACTTGGCGCGGCCACCCATGAGGCATTCGAAAAGCCTGTCCTGCTCCTGCTGATCTTTGCCGTCACCATCCTGTCCGCGGGGTTCCACGAATTCGGGCACGCCGCCGCTGCCCGGAGGGGCGGGGCCACGCCCGGCGCCATGGGTGCAGGCCTGTACCTCATCTGGCCGGCGTTCTTCACGGACGTCACGGATTCCTACCGCCTGGGCCGGGGCGGCCGCATCATCACGGACCTTGGCGGCCTCTACTTCAACGCCATCGTTGCGGTGGCGATCATGGGCCTGTGGTGGGCTACAGGCCTGGACGCACTGCTCCTGGTGGTGGTCACGCAGATCCTGCAGATGGTCCGGCAGCTGCTGCCCCTGGTGCGGTTCGACGGCTACCACATCCTGGCCGACACCACCGGCGTCCCGGACCTGTTCCAGCGCATCAAGCCCACTCTGTTGGGGCTTCTTCCGTGGCACTGGGGCCGGCCGGAGAACAAGGTCCTGAAGCCGTGGGCCCGGGCCGTGGTGACGTTGTGGGTCCTGGTGACTGTGCCGTTGCTGCTGTTCAGCCTGGCCATGATGGTGCTCGCCCTGCCCAGGCTGTTGGCCACCGCATGGGACAGCGCCGCGAAGCAACAGGAACTGCTCACCGACAGTCTCGCTGCCGGCGACCCGGCCGGCGCCGCCGTGCGCATCCTGGCGATCGTCGCCGTTGCCCTGCCAATGCTCGGCATGCTCTACATCCTGCTCCGGCTCCTGCGGCAACTGACCGTCGGCGCCTGGCAGAAAACCCGCGGCAGGCTGGTTCAGCGGTCATTGGCGATGGGTGCCGTGGCGGCCCTGCTGGCCGGGCTCGCCTGGGCATGGTGGCCCGACGGCGGGACGTACCGTCCCGTGCAGCCGTACGAACGCGGCATGCTGGCTGATGCTACGACGTCGATCCTGCCGGTTTCGGGCACCGCCCTGCAGGAAGGCGGCAGCGGACGCACCGTCGCCTTATGGCCCGAAGGCGCGGCCAGGCCCACCCGGGAGAACCCGCAGCTGAGCATGGTGCTGGTGCCCGTGGAAGGTGCGCCCGGCACCGTGCCCGCCCCGGCGGGCGGATCGTCCTCCGCCCCGGCCCCGTCCTGGGTGTTCCCGTTCGACCGGCCCGACGCCCCCGAGGAGGACGGCAACCAGGCCCTGGCCGTCAACACCACCGACGGGTCCGTGACCTACAGCGTCGCCTTCGCGCTGGTCTGGGCCGAGGACGGCGAACCCGTTGATACCCGGAACGAGGCCTATGCCTTTGCCAGCTGCAGCGGGTGCGCGGCCGTGGCCGTGGGCTTCCAGGTGGTCCTCATCGTGGGGCAGACGGACGTGATTGTTCCCGAAAACCTGTCCGCGGCAGCCAATTACAACTGCTTCGAGTGCCTTACCTACGCACTGGCCAGCCAGCTCGTCCTTACCCTGGACGGTCCGCTGAGCGAAGCGGGCATGGCCTCCCTGCAGGCTCTGTGGGCCGAGATTGCCGAGTACGGCCGGAATATCCAGAACGTGCCGCTTTCCGAAATCCAGGCCACTCTGTCCGACTACAAGGCACAGATCATGGCCATCGTCCAGGCGGATCCCAGCGCCACACAAAGTTCGGCCCACACAGGCACTTCTGCTCCCCCTTCCTCACCCGGCACGGGCGCCGGTGCAACCGCTCCGGCAGGGACAGCGCCCGCCACCGCCCCGGCGACCCAGCCGGTGCCAGGCGAGGCGCCGCCGTCGTACGCCCCCGTTGAGACACCGCTCCCAACGGCGGATACTGGGGGCACGGTTCCCGCAGCAGAGCCGCTTCCCACCGCAAACCCCACCTAGGAGAACAGATGTCATTGGGCAAGGGAACGTCCGTGGAATGGAACACCCCGCAGGGCAAGACCCACGGCATGATCGTGGAAAAGAAGACCAGTGACTTTGAACTGGACGGGAACACGCACCGTGCCAGCGAGGACGAGCCGCAGTATGTGGTGGAGTCGGCCAAGACCGGAGCCCGGGCCGCGCACAAGGCTACTGCCCTGACCGAAAAGAAGTAGCACGGTGGCCGCACAGCACGAGGTTGTCATCATCGGCGGCGGCAACGCCGGCGTGTCACTGGCCGCCCGACTGGAGCGCTACGGGGTGAAGGACGTGGCCGTCGTCGAGCCCAAGGACCACCACTTCTACCAGCCGCTGTTCTCCCACATCGCCGGCGGCCGGGCCCAGGCCACGGAGGCAGTCCGCTCGCAGGAATCCGTGACACCCCAGGGCGTGACCTGGATCCGCGACGCCGCCGCCGGTGTGGACACGGATGCGAACACCGTCACCCTGGCGTCCGGTTCCACCGTGTCCTACGGACAGCTGGTGGTGTGCCCCGGCCTGCAGTATGACTGGGATGCCGTGCCCGGCCTGGCCGAGGCCGTGCACTCGCCCTCCGGCACCTCGCACTACGAGTTCGAACTGGCGTCCAAGGCCTGGACCCTGTTGAGCGGCCTGGCGTCCGGCACGGCAGTCTTCACCATGCCCGCCGGGCCCGTCAAATGCGGCGGCGCCAGCCAGAAACCCATGTACCTGGCCTGCGACTACTGGCGGGAGCAGGGTGTCCTGGACCGGATCCGCGTGGTGATGGTCCAGCCCTACCCCACGGTGTTCGGCGTGCCGGAGGTGGACCGGGAACTTGACCGCAAGATCGCCGAGTACGGCATCGAGCTGCGGACCAACAGCGAACTCGTCGCCGTGGACGCGGCCGGCCAGACAGCAACCATCCGGGACCTGGCCGCCGGTACCGAAGAGAACCTGCACTACGACGTCCTCAACGCCGTTCCGCCGCAGTCCGCCCCGGACTGGCTCAAGGCGACCGACCTGCCTGCAGCCGGCGACACCGGCGGCTTCGTGGAGGTGGACCGGCAGACGCTCCGGCACATCCGGTTCCAGAACGTCTGGTCGCTGGGGGACGCCGCCGGAACCACCAATTCCAAGTCGGGGGGCGCCCTGCGGAAGCAGACCAAGGTCCTGGCCAAAAACCTGGTGGCCGCGCGGAAAGGCAAGGCCCTGCGGGCAAAGTACAACGGCTACTCGGTGTGCCCCTTCACGGTGTCCCGCAACACCGTGGTGTTCGCCGAGTTCGATGACCGGTACCGGCCCATGCCCACCATCCCGCGGGTGCCCACGTGGAACGAAAGCAGGCTGTCCTGGGTGGTGGACCGGGACATCTTCCCGCAGGTCTACTGGAACCTGATCCTCAAGGGCCGGGCTTAGGTGAGAGAGCGTTCGGGGAAATCCCACATCAAGTGAGAGAGCGTTCGGGGAAATCCCACATCAAGTGAGAGAGCGTCGGTTACCCGGCCGAGGAAGTCACGACGGCGGCAGTCGCCTCCGCGATGGCGCGCTCCTCGTCAGTGGGAACCACCAGGACGGGGATGGCGGATTGTGCCGTGGAAATGACGCGCGCTTCCCTGGACCGCTCGGCGTTCAGGCCGGCGTCGAGTTCTATGCCCAGCGCGCCAAGCCTGTCCGTCACCAAGGCACGGAACTGGTGCGAGTTCTCGCCGATCCCCGCCGTGAACACCAGGGCCTTGGCACCGCCCACGGCCACGTGGTACCCGCCGATGTACTTGGCCAGCCGGTAGGAGGTGATGCCGAGCGCCGTCGCAGCCTTGGCATCGCCGGACTCGGAGGCCTCCACCACCGAGCGCATGTCGTTGTTGCCGGCCAGGCCCTTCAGCCCCGACTCCCGGTTGAGCATGGTGTCCAGGTCCTCGGGTGTCCAGCCTGCCCGGCCCAGGAACACCAGGATGGACGGGTCCAGGTCGCCCGAGCGGGTCCCCATCACCAGTCCTTCCAAGGGCGTGAAGCCCATGGAGGTGTCCACCGACCGGCCGCCGCGGATGGCGGTGGCTGAGGCGCCGTTGCCCAGGTGGGCGATCACGCCGTCGAACTCTTCCATGGGCAGGTCCATAAGCGCGGCGGCGCGGCGCGCCACGTACTCGTGGGAGGTGCCGTGGAAGCCGTAGCGGCGGATGCCGTGGTTGGTGTACAGCTCGTCCGGCACGGCGTAGCGCCAGGCGTGCTCGGGGAGGGTGCGGTGGAAGGCGGTGTCGAACACGGCAACCTGCGGCATGTCCGGCCACTTCCTGGTGATGGCCCGGATTCCCAGCACGTTGGCCGGGTTGTGCAGCGGCGCCAGCGGGTTCAGGCGCTCGATGGCACGGGTGATCTCGTTGTCAATCAGCACGGGCTCGGCGAACCGCTCGCCGCCGTGCACCACCCGGTGGCCCACTGCCGCCAGCTCCAGATCGCCGAGTTCCCGGTGGATGGCGGCGTCCACCTGTTCCAGCGCCTCGGCATGGTCCCGCGGGCCCTCGATCTCGCCGTCCCCGTCGCCGCCGTTGCCCATGCCGATCTTCTCGATCAGCCCCTCGGTCAGGACGCTCCCGGCCGCGACATCGCGGACCTGGTATTTGAGCGACGACGATCCGGAGTTGATGACGAGCACGAGCATGAGGGGCCTCCTGAGCCTTGCTTCTGCGGTTCAAACCCCACTATAGGTGGGCGCGGCGGCTGTTTCCTTGCGGATGGGCGCGGCTGCGCCTAGAGTCGGGGCGGACAGGCTGGACCACGCCCGAGAGGACACTTCCATGACGAACGAACCCGCGTCGATTGACGAGAATGATCCCACCAACACGGGATCCAGCAGTACCGCTCCCCTGAACGCCCAGGCGGACTCGGATGCCCGGCCGGGCTCCGGAAAGAAGGACCCCACGGTGGTGGAGGGCGCCAACCCGGCGCTGGATGATACCGGCAACCTCAAGGCCGCCGAAACCGGAGAAGCCCCCGAGGCCCCGGAGAACGCGGAGGACCTGGACCTCACCCCGCAGGGCCTGTCCGACGAGCCTGCCAAGCAGGAGGACCAGGAGAGCCTGGCCAAGCCGGACAACAGCTGACGGGCCGCTTACAGCAACGCGGGGTCACTCCATGCCCGATGACGCGCCCAAATTGGGCGTGGAGTGACCCCGCGTTGCTGTATGAAACACCTAGGAGGCCTGCGCCTGGATGGCCGTGATGGCCACGGTGTTCACGATGTCCTCCACGGTGCAGCCGCGGGAGAGATCGTTGACCGGCTTCCGCAGGCCCTGCAGGACGGGCCCGACGGCGACCGCCCCTGAGCTCTGCTGCACCGCCTTGTACGTGTTGTTGCCGGTGTTGAGGTCCGGGAAGATGAACACGGTGGCCTGCCCGGCAACCGAGGATCCCGGCATCTTGGACTCGGCGATGGAGGCGTCCACGGCGGCGTCGTACTGGATGGGGCCCTCGACTGCGAGGTCCGGCCGGCGCTCACGGACCAGCTCCGTGGCCTGCCGCACCTCGTCCACTGCCTCGCCGGAGCCCGAGCCGCCCGTTGAGTAGGACAGCATGGCCACCCGGGGCTCCACCCCGAACTGGGCAGCGGTCTCCGCCGAAGCCAGCGCAATGTCCGCCAACTGCTCCACGTTCGGGTCCGGGTTCACCGCGCAGTCGCCGTAGACCAGCACCCGGTCCGGCATGAGCATCAGGAACACCGAGGACACGATTTTCACGCCCTCGCGCGTCTTCACGAACTCCAGGGCCGGACGGATGGTGTGGGCCGTGGTGTGCGCGGCGCCGGACACCATGCCGTCCACGACGCCCAGCTGGACCATCATGGTGCCGAAGTAGCTGACGTCCTGCATGATCTCCAGCGCCTTGGCCAGGTCCACGCCCTTGTGCGCCCTCAGCTCGGCGTACTTCTCGGCAAACTTCTGCCGCAGGTCCGAGGTGGCCGGATCCACGATGCTGATGCCGGTGAGGTCGATGCCGTTCGCTGCGGCCAGTTCGCGGACGTCAGGCTCCGGCCCGAGCACCGTAAGGTCGCAGACGTCGCGCCGGTGCAGGATCTCCGCCGCCCGCAGGATCCTCACATCGGTCCCCTCCGGCAGCACCACGTGCCGCCGCTGCGAGCGGGCACGCTCGATGAGGTCGTGCAGGAAGCGCAGCGGAGTCATCCGCTCGGCACGCGGCAGGTGCAGGCGCTCCACGAGTTCGTTTTCATCCACCCGGCGGGACCACAGCCCCAGGGCAGAAGCAACCTTGCGGCGGTGCCCGGACCAGATCTCGCTGCGGACTTCGGAGACCCGGCGGGCCGTGGTGTAGGTGTCCTCCTTCGTGGCGAACACGGGAAACGGCGCCTGCGCCAGGAGCGGGTAGATATTGGCGTCCGGCGCGAGCCCGCCTGTGAGGATGAGCGCGGACGCCACCGGGAACTCGGGCGAGAAGGACGAGGCCAGGCACGCCACCATCACGTCGGCCCGGTCCCCGGGAACAATCACCAGGGCGCCCTCATCCAGCACGTTCAGGAAGTTGCCCACGTTCATGGCCGCCACCTTGATGTCCTTCACGTCGCGCTCCATGTCCCGCCGGCCGGCGATCTGCCGGACGCCCAGCGCCGTAGCCACTTCACCGGTGGTGGGCCGGGCAATCTCCTCCAGTTCCGGCAGGACGTAGACGGGCCGCTTGGACGCGCCGGGCTTTACCGCCGCCCCGATGGCCTCGACGTCCTCCGGGTCCGCACGGTTCACCAGGATGGCCAGCAGCGCGCACCGTTCGGCGGCAAGTTCCTTCCGGGCGACCTCGACGGCGGCCACGGCCTCCGCAACGGTCCGCCCCTTGGCGCCCACCACCGCCACCACGGGCGTGGCCAGGTTGTTCGCCAGGCGGGCGTTGAGATCGAATTCGACGGCGGCATCCTGGCCCGCCAGGTCGGTTCCCTCGACGATCACCACATCGCAGTGCCGCGAAATGTCGGCGAAAATCTCCACGCAGCGGGCATCGATCTCGGCGCGGTTGCCTTCCGCCAGCAGATCACGGACTTCGGCGTGGGTCAGTCCGCCGCGGCACCGCTCATCCTCCAGCGCGAAGCGGGATTTCATCAGCGCCACCATGGGATCGGCCGTGGCATCCGGGCCGTGGACCACGGGTTTGAAGAAGCCGATCCTGTCCGCGTGCCGGTGCAGGGTATCCGCCAGGCCCAGGGCAACGAGTGACTTGCCCGAGCCGGGGGTGGTTGCGCTGACGTAAATGCCTTTGGCCATGGTCCGCCCTTTGCTGTGCTGGTGCCGGTCACTCAATCCTTGCACCTCCCCGGCGGGATGCGTGCCGCCGTCGTCCATTGCAGCCCAGTTTTCGAACGCCTCCCCGGACTGCCCCCGCAGGCTGCTGGCCTGGACCCTCCAAAACTGGGCTGATCCGGCCGGCCACCCTTGACACAGGACCCCTCCATGGGATTACCTAATGAACATTCGGTAAATAAAGCTGGAGGCAATGACGCATGGCTGAGACCGCCCTTTCCGGGCCCACACACCAGATCCTGGAGAACGACTACGCCTCCGAGTGGATGGGAATCCAGGTCCTCGCCATCAGCGACGGGCACGCCACCATCCGGATGACCCTCCGGCAGGAAATGCTCAACGGCTTCGGTATGGCCCACGGCGGAATGATCTTCGCCTTCGGCGACACCGCGTTCGCCCTCGCCTGCAACCCGGCCGTGCCGGCACCCGGCGAGGAAAACAGCATCACCGTGGCCTCCGGCGTCGACATCAACTTCCTTAAACCGGCCTTCCGCGGCCAGGTGCTCACCGCGGTGGCGGACCGCCGCTCCAGCGCCGGGCGCAGCGGCCTGTACGACATCCAGATTTTCGCCGCCGATGCCCCGCCCGCCGACGCCGGCCAGCCAGGCGAGCTCATTGCCGAGTTCCGCGGACGCAGCCGCACCATCCCCAAGAAGTAGGAAACCATGACCCTGCATGCCCCTGAATCCCCCGCAGCCACCGCAGCGACCGCCGCAGGCACTGACGCCACCCTGGACCGCGAGGAAACCATCTCCCGCGACGAGCTCGAGGCCCTCCAGCTCAGCCGGCTGCAGCACACCGTTGCCTACGCCTACGAGCGCGTGCCCCTGTACAAGCGCAAATTCGACGACGCCGGCATCCACCCCAGCGACCTCCGTGAACTGGAGGACCTGGGCAACTTCCCCTTCACCACCAAGGACGACCTGCGCGAGGAATACCCGTTCGGCATGTTCGCGGTGCCGCAGCACGAAGTAGCCCGCGTCCACGCCAGCTCGGGCACCACGGGCCGGCCCACCGTCGTCGGCTACACCAAGCAGGACCTGGCGGACTGGGCAAAGCTGGTGGCCCGCAGCTTCCGCGCCTCCGGCATCCGCCCGGGCATGAAGGTCCACAACGCCTACGGGTATGGCCTGTTCACCGGCGGCCTGGGCGCCCACGCCGGAGCCGAAGCCCTGGGCTGCACCGTCATCCCCATCTCCGGCGGCCAGACCGAACGCCAGATCCAGCTGATCCAGGACTTCAAGCCCGACGCCATCCTGGCCACGCCCACGTACCTGCTCACCATCGCCGACGCCATGGCCCACATGGGCATCGACCCCGCCTCCACGTCGCTGAAGTATGCGGTGCTGGGCGCAGAGCCGTGGACCGAGGAGATGCGGCACGAGCTTGAGGTCACCATGAACCTCAAGGCCTGCGACATCTATGGGCTGTCCGAGGTGATGGGCCCGGGCGTGGCCGGCGAGGCGGTGGAGACACAGGACGGCAGCCACATCTGGGAGGACCACTTCCGCCCCGAAATCATCGACGCCTTCAACCCGGCGGTGGGCAAGGAAAACGTGCTGGGCGACGGCGAGCACGGCGAACTGGTGTTCACCTCGCTCACCAAGGAAGCCCTGCCCATCATCCGGTACCGCACCAAGGACCTCACCCGCCTGCTCCCCGGCACGGCCCGCCCCGCGCACCGCCGCATGGGGCGCATCACCGGCCGCAGCGACGACATGATCATCCTCCGCGGCGTGAACGTGTTCCCGTCACAGATCGAGGAAATCGCCCTCCGGATCCCCGAGCTCAGCCCGCACTTCCAGCTGGAGCTCACCCGCCCCGAGGGCCAGCGGATGGACCAGATGACGGTCCGCATCGAGCGCCGGGACAACGTCACCACTGAGCAGAGCACGACGGCGGCACGCACCTTGAGGGAACAGATCAAGATCCACGTGGGTTCTTCCTGCGCGGTTGACGTTGTGGAGCCGGGCTCGCTTGAGCGGTCCAACGGCAAGCTGCGCAGGATCTACGACCTGCGCCCCAAGGGGTAACGGTCCGGCCCCACCGCAGGAGGGGCCGGACCGGGCCAGAAGGCGCAGGGTGGAGGCCGGGCTTCAGAAAACGCCACAGGGTCCAAGGACCCGCCGGTCATGGCCTGGTTTACCGAACGTTCATGAGAAAATGGCCGGTATGTCTGCAACTGATGCACCCACCAAGCGCGGCCGCCCGGGATACGACCAGCAGTCGGTGCTGCGCATCGCCGTCGACGTCTTTAACCGGCATGGCTACGATGCGACGTCCATGGGCATCCTTGCCGACAACCTGGGCATATCGAAATCTGCCATTTACCATCACGTCCCCTCCAAGGGCGACCTCCTCAAGCTTGCATTGGACCACGCACTCGGCGGGCTCGAAGCCATCCTGGATGAACCCCAGGCTGCGGCCGGCGCGGCAGACGCCCGCCTTGAGTTTGTGCTCCGGCGAACCGTGGCGGTGCTGGTGGACCGGCTGCCGTTCGTCACGCTGCTCCTGCGCCTGCGCGGCAACACCGAGATAGAGCGGGACGCCCTGGAACGCCGGCGCGCGTTCGACCACAAGGTTGCCGGGCTGATCTCCGCCGCCAGGGACGAAGGCTCCCTGCGCCAGGACATTGATCCGCGAACCGTGACCCGCCTGCTGTTCGGCATGATCAACTCCATCGTGGAATGGTACAAGCCCGGCGGCTCCCTCTCACCCGAGCGCCTGGCCGACGACGTCATCACCATGGCGTTCGACGGCCTGCACTCCACCAAGCCCCAGGAAAAATACTAAGGGTGCTTGGTATCCCTGCCGTTTCCCGGCTACGGTTGAAGGACCAGCCAGGATCTGCAGGGAGGCCGCCCATGAGCATCACCACCAGCCGGGCATTACGGCGTCCGGGCTGCCTGCGGACAGCATTTGGGACCGGCGTCCTCGCGGCCGCACTGGCACTCAGCGGCTGCACCGGTACGCCAAGTCCCCCGGCGCCCACCGACACCTCAACCGCCGGCCCCACCTCCCGCTCCACCTCCGCCGCCACGCCGGGGAGCACCTCCGCGGCTCCCGCCCCGGCCGCGGCGGGCGACATCCCGCAGCTCGTGGAGAACCTCGCACCGTCCGTGGTGACCATCTTCACCGAGGGCGGCCTGGGCAGCGGCGTTGTCTATTCCGAGGACGGCCTCATCCTCACGAACGAACACGTGGTCCGGGGCAACACCACGGTGGAAGTCGCCTTCGCCGACGGCCAGCGCGTGGAGGGAACGGTCAAGGCCACGGACCCCGTCACCGACCTCGCCCTGGTGCAGGCAAACCGCACCGGCCTGCCCAAACCCGTCTACCAGGCCAACCTGCCGCGCGTTGGTGAGGGGGCCGTGGTGCTGGGCTCCCCCTTGGGCTTCGAGAACACCGCCACGGCCGGAATCATCTCCGGGCTGCACCGCTCCATCCCCGGCTCCGCCTCCAACAGCCTGTCCCTCGTGGACCTGATCCAGACCGATGCCCCCATCAGCCCCGGCAACTCCGGCGGCGCCGTCATCAACATGCGCGGCGAAATCATCGGCATCAGCGAGGCCTACATCCCGCCGTCTGCGGGCGCCGTGGCCCTGGGATTCGCTATTCCTGCCGCCACGGCCGTGGAGGTGGCCGAGGAGCTGTTGGCGGACGGCACTGCCGAGCACGCCTACCTGGGCCTCACGCCCGGCGAACTTACGGCCCAGATTGCCGAGCAGCTGGGCATTGACGCCAGTACCGGCGTCGTGGTCCTCGCAGTGGACGACGGCGGTCCGGCGGGACGTGCGGGGATCCGGCCGGGCGACGTGCTGGAGTCGATGGAAGGAGTGGAACTGAATTCACCGGAGAAGCTCCTGGCGGAACTCCGCGGACGCAACCCCGGCGATACCGTAGGCTTCAAGGTCAAGCGGGGAGGTCAGAGCCTTGACGTCAAGGCGGACCTCATCGCCAGGCCCACAAGTAACACCCGATAGGAAGGTAAGAACATGAGCCACCCCAAGGACGAAGCAGACGCCGGATACATCATTCCGGACCCCTCAAAGGTCCGCGAAGACCTCACCGGCGACGCCGGAGACGAAGCCAACGCCATCCGCTTCAGCGAAGAGCAGGCCCTGATCGAGGAACAGTCCCACGGCATCCGCCCGGACACCTACAGCGTCCCCTCCGGCGGCCCCACCATGTCGGAGGCCCGCGGCAACATGGACCTTTCGGATCAAAGCGAGAGCGGGCACGGCACCGGCCGCGAGGATGACAGCAGCGACGACGGCCTGCACGGCGGCGCCGAGTCCTGACGCCAGACCTGCCGGAAACAAAGCAGGGACGCCCCGGAAACCCGGGGCGCCCCTGCTTTTGTATTCGAGGGCATCCGCTGCGCCGTTACAGCTCGTACTCGGCCTGGACGCCCAGTTTCTCGTGGACGCAGAGGATGTTGTGCTCGGTGTCCATGAACCAGGCACACTTTTCCGAGTCGGTGGTGCAGATGTGGTTTTCCGTCTTCAGGTTCGGCAGGTCATAATCCTGGAACCTGACGCCCCTGGCCTCCATGTCCCGGACCGTCCCCTCGATGTCCGTCACCTCAAAGCTCAGGGCGGTGTGCTCGGAGTGCTTGCCGTCCGAAACCGGCAACAACTGCAGCATCGGGCCGCCGCTACTGCCGAGCAATTCGCTTCCATCGTCTGCCTTGCCGCGGAGCGGGAGCCCGAGCTTTTCGGTGTAGAACCTACGGGCGCGGGCGGGATCATCGACTGGCAGGACGGTTGTGGCTGTGTTCATTCTTAGGCTCATAAGGGCCACCTCCTACGGGCAGAATTTTACGCTTCCGCCCGCCAAAAAGACCCGACGCTCTCTCACTTCCCGCAGGGAAAACCCACGCCCTCTCTCACTTAATGCGGTCTAAGCGCCAACGCTCTATCACCTGTCGCCGGCAGGTGATAGAGCGTCCGGGGAAAACCCGCGTTAAGTGAGAGAGCGTCCGGGGAAAACCCGCGTTAAGTGAGAGAGCGTCCGCGGGGGCGGGCTACTTCTCCACGAGGGTGAGGACGTCGTAGGTGGCCACGATCTCGTCGTTCTGGTTCGTGAGCACGGCGTCCCACGCCACCTCGCCGTATTCGTCGGTTTCGCGGGGGGTGATCTTCTTGGCCGTGAGGGTCACCCGGATCGAATCGCCTGCGGCCACCGGAGTGATGAACCGCAGGCTTTCCAGCCCATAGTTGGCCAGGACCGGCCCCGGGGCAGGCTCCACAAAGAGCCCGGCCGCCCAGCTGAGCAGCAGGTACCCGTGGGCCACGATGCCCGGGAAGAACGGGTTGGCTTCCGCGGCCTCCTGGTTGGTGTGGGCGTAGAACGTGTCGCCGGTGGAGTTGGCAAAAGCGGTGATGTCCTCCAGGGTGACCTTCCGCAGCTCCGAGCGGACGGCATCCCCGATCCGCAGCGTCTCCAGCGACTTCCGGAACGGGTGGGTCCCCTCGGTGTCCAAAGTGAAGTTGCGGTCCGCGCCGGTGTGCCACACGCCGGTGACGGCGGTGAGCATGTTCGGCGAGCCCTGGATGGCGGTGCGCTGCATGTGGTGCATCACCGAACGGATGCCGCCCAGTTCCTCGCCGCCGCCGGCGCGGCCCGGTCCGCCGTGGACCAGGTGCGGCACGGGCGAGCCGTGTCCGGTGGACGAACGGGCGTCCTCGCGGTTGAGCATCAGGACACGGCCGTGGTGCGCCGCGATTCCCGTGACAAGTCCGCGGGCCACGGAAGGATCGTTGGTGCAGACCGAGGCCACCAGGGAGCCGCCGCCGCGGGCGGCGAGGCGGACGGCGTCGGGAATGTCCTTGTACCCGATCACGGACGAAACGGGACCGAACGCCTCGAGTGAGTGCACTTCCTCGGCCTCGGGGTCCTGCCAGTTCAAGAGGACGGGCGCCATGAACGCCCCGCCGTCCACCACGCCGGTGGTTCCGTCGGCGGAGGTGACCGACGGCGAATCGAGCGTTCCGTACGCAAGCTCACCGCCGGCGTCGAGCATCGACTGGACGGCGGCGCGGACGTCCTGGAGCTGCTCCACTGAAGCGAGGGCACCCATGGTGACGCCGTCGGCCCGGGGATCGCCCAGGACAACGCGTTCGGAGATCCGCTTGCCGATGGCCGCTGAGACGGCGGCAACCAGCTCCTGCGGCACGATGGCGCGGCGGATGGCGGTGCACTTCTGCCCTGCCTTCGCCGTCATTTCCGTGACCACCGATTTTACGAAGGCATCGAATTCCGGCGTTCCTTCCACCGCGTCCGGGCCGAGGATGGCGGCGTTCAGGGAGTCCGTTTCGGAAGTGAAGCGGACCCCGCCCTGGACCACGTTGGGGTGGGCCTTCAGGGAAAGCGCGGTGGATGCGGAGCCGGTGAAGGCCACCAGGTCGCGGTAGTCCAGGACGTCCAGCAGCCCGCGGACGGAGCCGGAGATCAGCTGCAGGGAGCCCTTGGGCAGGATGTTCGATTCGACGATGGCCTTAACCACTGCGGCCGCCACGTAGCCGGTTGGAGTGGCGGGCTTGACGATGGTGGGGACGCCGGCGAGGAAGGCCGGGGCGAACTTTTCGAGCATGCCCCAGACCGGGAAGTTGAAGGCGTTGATCTGCACGGCGACACCGGGGATGCGGGTGTAGATGTGTTCGCCGGCGAAGGAGCCGTCCTTGGACAGGACCTCCATGGGTCCGTCCACCACCACCTGCGAGTTAGGCAGCTCGCGCCGGCCCTTGGAACCGAACGTGAAGAGCACGCCGATGCCGCCGTCGATATCGATCATGGAGTCCACCTTGGTGGCGCCAGTCTGGGCCGAGAAGGTGTAGAAGTGCTCACGCCGGGCATTGAGGTACTGTGCGAGCTCCTTCAGTTTGAGGGCACGCTGGTGGAACGTGAACCGGCCGAGCTCCTGCTGGCCCCTGGTGCGGCCGTAGTCCACGACCGCGGCCAGGTCCAGCCCTTCGGTGCTCACCTTGGCCAGGATCTCCCCCGTGCTCGCATCCCTGACGGGCGTCGCGGACCCGGCCGATCCGGCGTCGGGAGTCCACCAGGAATCCATGATGAAGCTGGGCACTGTCTCCACGGTGTCGACCGTGGCCTGGGGAGCTGTGGCAGTGGTGGTCATCGTTGACGGGTCCTTCCAACATGGGGGCAGACAGAAGCGGCCAATGATTACTGACCGTCCGTTCGGTAATATATTCACCATACATGAAGTGCCGTGCTGCACACTAGAAGGCCAGGACTGAATTCGGCCACCCAAAGGAGAATGTATGAGCGCCCCGTCACCCATGGATGCTGCCGAGAACCAGCCCCCTGCGCACGAGCAGTGGAAGATCACCCTCGGGGAGCTGGACGAGAAGATGGGCGTGAAGATCGTCGAGGAGTCGGTCCAGCGCGTGGTGGCCACCATGCCGGTGGAGGGCAACCGGCAGTCTTTCGGGCTGCTCCACGGCGGCGCGTCCCTGGCCGTGGGGGAAGCGGTGGGTTCCTGGGCGGCGGTGATACACGCGAGCACCCTGGGCAAGACGGCGGTGGGCGTGGACGTCTCGGCCACCCACCACCGCTCCGCGCGGGAAGGGCAGGTCACCATCACGGCCACGCCCATCCACCTGGGCGGTACGCTCACCACCCACGAGGTGCTCATCACCAACGAGGCCGGCCAGCGGCTCTGCACCCTCCGCATCACCAATCTCCTGATGCGGCGCCACAAGAAGCCCGCTGCCGAAGCCTAGTCCCGGGTGGGCTGCCTCCGGCGCCGGACCAGCAGCATGAGCACCGCGCCGGCCGCGATGGCCGCCGCGGCCGCGCCCGCCGCCGGGAGGGCATTGGTGCCAGTGCGGGCGAGGTCGCCCCTGCCCGCTCCGTCCCGTGCCTTGCCGCCGGTATCCGCCAGGCCGGCAGGAGGGGTGGGCGCCGGACCGGGTACGACGGCGGCGCCATCGCCCGCCGGGGCTGGATCCGTTGCGGAAGAGACGGGTTCCGCCGGGGCAGCAGTGGCAAACTCGAAGCCTGCGGCGCCCGAGGCGCTGAAACCGTTGACCGTCTCCGCGGTGAACCTGAGCGTCTGCCTGCTGTCCGGTGCCGTGAAACTCCAGCTTCCGTCGGCATTCACGGGGACCTCGAACGGTTCCTGCCCCTGGATGGTAATCCGGACCGTGGATCCGGCAGCAATGGCCGAGGCCGGGGCAGCGGGAATGTTTCCGCTGATGACCTGCCCGGACCCGTACGTGCCGCCGGGCGCAGGCGAGGAAACCAGTGGCCTGTTGAGGAAGAGCTCCAGCTGGTAGCCGGGCAGGACCTCCAGCGATTCGTCCAGCGTGGCCGCCACGGCGAAGTTGGCGGGTGCGGGTTCGTTGGGCCGGGGATCGTCGCCGGCGCTGTGCGTTCCTACCGCGTAGTTTCCGCTGATCCACGGACCGCCGGAGTCACCGCCGCTGGATTGCACGTCGTAGGACAGGAAACCGTTGAAGGCGCGGACATCGGTTGGGTCGGCGGGGTAGGCGGGTCCTCCCACCAGGAAGATCCCCACGGCGCTCACGGTTCCGCAGGACCATCCCGTTCTCCATCCCGAACGGCACACCTCCATGCCCACCACAGGGCTGGCAGTGCCGATGATTTTGACGTCCGGGCCCGGCTGCCGCGCGTCACCATGCGTGCTGGCAGCCGGCAACGGATCCTGGCCAGGGCTGAGCGCTCCGACTACCGCAACGTCGGTTCCCACGTTGCCGGGGTCCGTAAGTGCCGCGCCGTCCTGGTCCGTGGGAATGTTGGGGTCCAGCACCCTAGAGTTGCCGGGCCCGCCCAGCTGGCTGAACTGGAAGGTACCCAAGGGCCCGGCGGGCACGCCCTGAAGCAACAGTTCCGCCGTGCTGGCCACGCCGTCATCCGTACAGTGCCCCGCGGTGAGGACTGCGGGCAAGCCCGAGGGATCAAACGCGGAAAACCCTGTGGAGCAGATGGCGCGGTTGTCGGTTTGATAACCCACCCCGCCCGGGACGTCCGCCTCAGGCTTAAGGGGCGCGCCGCCGTCGAGCACTACGTTGGCGTACCTCGCGACGAATTCCGACGGCGAGATCTTGCCGGGGGCGGCAGTAGTCTCCAGCTCTCCCGGCGGGGTGGACGGCGTTCCGCCCGTGTCCCGCGTTGATTCGGCCGCGGCGATGCTGCCCGTCCGGATGACGAATTTGCCGCCGGAATAGACCACTGCCTGAAGGCCGGTGGTTCCGACCTCGCGCAGGTAGGCCTGGAAAAGCTGTTCGGTGCTCAGCGCAAGTTGGGACCCGGGAGCGGCCGTCAGCGAAGGAGCCGGAGCAGATGCGGGCTGCGGCCCTGCAGTGCCAGGCGCTTCAAGGGAGAGCCCGGCCACGACGCCGGACAATCGGTCGACGGCCAGCTGCAGCTCGGCCCCCGCGCCACTCACGATGATTTTGTTGTCCTGCAGCCTGATGCCTGAATAGCCGGGGACGCCGCGCAGCTGGCCGGCAGCAGCTGCTGCCCGGCTTCCCAGCTCCCCCGCCGCATTGAACTGCTCCAGGGTGAGGCCCAAGTCCCGCAGGACGGCACCGGCGAGGCCCGCTTCCGTAAGCCCGGTGCTCCCCGGCTCCGGGGCCGGCGTGGCGGCAGCAGGGCCGGACGTTGCAGCCGGGGCCGGCGGTGTTGCGTCCTCCGCCTCCGCCATGGCCCAGCCGGGAGCGTAACCCAGGGCGGACGCGGCGAGGACGCCGGCGGCGGCGCCCAGAGCAACACCGCGCTTTCCTCGGCGGAATGCTGTGCCGGTTCTCATTGTGGTTCCTATACGCAGGCTGCTTCGCAGAGGGCCAGCACGGAATCCAGCTCGGCAACACGCGTTGACCGCACCATCCCAGTCCATGGGTCCGCCGGGTTTCCTCATTGGGAAAGTTAATCACACTGGCCACAGGAGTCGCACGCCACACAGGTGGTTATACCTCTTGACGCGCTGGTCCGGACGTTGTCCAGCCCCCGGCCCCGCCGGGCCAGCCTGTACTCCAGGCCGGCCCGGACCATGGGCCATTCATGCTCCAGGATGGAGAATACCGCCGTGTCGCGCAGCAGCCCGTCGCGGGTCCGGGAGTGGCTGCGGAGCACGCCGTCCTGCTTGGCACCAAGCCGGGCGATGGCCTCCCGCGACTGGTGGTTCAGCCAGTGCGTCCGGAACTCCACGGCAGGGCAGCCAAGTACCTCAAACGCGTGCCGCAGGAGCAGCAGCTTGGACTCGGGGTTCGTGCCGGTGCCATGGACGGACGCCGCGTTCCACGTGGAGCCGATCTCCAGCCGGGGAGTACCGGCGTCGATATTCATATAGGTGGTCATGCCGATGATCCGCCCGGGGCCTCCGGTGGATGGATCGGTCAGCCTGGTGGTGAACGGCAGCATGGAGCCCAATTCCTGCAGGGCGAGCCGCCGCTCGATCTCCTCGGCCATCCCTTCGGGCGAAGGCACCGAGGTGTACCAGAGCCGCCACAGCTCACCGTCCAGGGCCGCGTCCACCAGGCCGTCGTGGTGGTCCCCGGACAAGGGTTCCAAGGTTACATATGTGCCAGTCAGGCTAAGGGGTTCCAGGAAAGTCACTGCACCAGCCTAGGTGCAACCACCAGTGCCGGTTACGCTGGGGACAGCATCAGGACGGCGAGCGAGGGAGTTTACGTGTCAGGTACCAATCCGGACCCGGAGGACGACAAGATCACAGGCCTGGAGCCCGGCGGCGGAGTGCCGCCGGGCGAAACGCCTCCCGGTGAAGGGTCGGTGGCAGGCACCCAGGAACCCCGGCAGAAGGGGTCCGGGAAGGGGCAGCAGGTCTTTTGGCTAGGAGCCATCGGGGCCGGCGTGCTGCTGTTCCTCCTGTACTTCATCGGCTACATCGTCGGGCTTTTCGACTAGCCCGCAGTTGCCTGGCCGGGCCAGTCGAAGAAGCCCTTGCCGGACTTCCGTCCCAGTTCCCCCCGGGCCACCTTGTCCTTGAGGATCCGGGGCGGAGCGAAGCGCTCCCCCAGCGTTGAGTGCAGGTACTCGGCGATGCCCAGCCGGACATCCAGGCCCACAATGTCCGTGGTCCGCAGCGGCCCGGTGGGGTGCTTGTAGCCCAGGACCATGGCGGCGTCGATATCCTCAGCGGACGCTACGCCCTCCTCCACCATGCGCATCGCCTCGAGGGCGATGGCCACGCCGAGCCGCGAGGAAGCGAATCCCGGGGCATCGTT
Organism: Arthrobacter sp. PGP41; assembly: GCF_002953935.1. Lineage (NCBI taxonomy): Bacteria > Bacillati > Actinomycetota > Actinomycetes > Micrococcales > Micrococcaceae > Arthrobacter > Arthrobacter sp. PGP41. The sequence goes on from NZ_CP026514.1 coordinate 3,490,821, forward strand.
GACGACGACGGCGGTCTTGCCGAGTGCCTCAACCCACCCTTTCGCGGCGGCGGCAAGTTCGGGGGACGTGCGCTCGCCCAGCACCACTTCGATGAGCGTGGACGCCGGGACCGGATTGAAGAAGTGAAGGCCCAGGAAGTTGGCTGGCCGCTTCAGTTCGCCGGCCAGCCCGTTCACGGAGAGCGATGACGTGTTGGAGGCGAGATAGGCGTCGTCGGCCAGCCGCTCCTCGATTCCGCGCAGCGAGGCGACTTTCAGGTCCCAGTCCTCCGGGACGGCTTCCACCACCAGCTGCCGGTCCGCGAAAGCGTCGTAGTCCACGCCGACAGTGAGCCGGGACGCCATCTCATCCAGGTTCGCGTCCGCCATGCCCCGCTCGATGCTCTTGGCAGCGGCCGATTCCACCCGCTCCCGGGCAGCCTCCGCGGACCGGTCGTCGCGCTCCACCACCAGCACGTCGGCACCTTTGACCAGGAAGGCATGGGCAATGCCGGCGCCCATGCGGCCGCCGCCCAGGACACCGACGAAGACGGGAAGGCCAGACGGCAGGCCGGGGGCAGGTTGCGGTGTGTTCATCAGTTCTTTTCTCCGGTCTCGGCGTCGGCGTTCTTGGCTGCGTTCTCGGCGTTCTTGGCTGCGTTCTTGTTCAGGAACGCCTGCATCCTGTCGAACTTGGCCTCGGATTCGAAGAGGATGCCTTGGGCCAGCTGGTCGATCAGGGGGTGTGCTTCCGCAGGGGCGTGGAACACGGACTTGGTGATGCGAACGGCCAGGGGATCCTGCCGGCCGATCCTGTCCGCCAGGTTGTGCGCGGCGTCCAGGAGGCCCGCCGGCTCGTGGACCTCGGTGATGAGGTTCACGGCCAGGGCTTCGTCGGCCCCAAGGATCTTGCCGGCCAGCAGGATCTGCTTGGCCACCGGTTCCCCCACCAGTTCCTTCAGCCGCCAGCTGGCACCCGCAGCGGCGAGGATTCCCAGCCCGGTTTCGGGGTTGCCGATGCGGACACCGGGGGTTCCGATCCTAAAGTCGGCGGCGTACGCGAGTTCCGCCCCGCCGCCCAGGCAGTAGCCGTCGAGTGCCGCGATGACCGGCATGGGCAGCTTGGCGATCCGGACGAAGATGGTTGAATTGATGCCCTGCAGGGCGTCGTCCCGGCGCCGCCCACGCAGCTGGCCGATGTCCGCGCCGGAGGCAAACACTCCGTCCACGCCGGCGATAATCAGCACCTTGGGGTTCTGTTCCAGCGCCGTGCAGACCACGTGCAGCTCGTCCACCATCTGCTGGTCGATCGCGTTGCGCACCTCGGGCCGGTTGAGCAGCACCACCACCCGGTCGCCGCGTTCCTCCACCAGGAGGGCGTGGAACTTCTCCGCGGCCAGGTCCACGGCCCCGGGCATCAGACCTTCTCCAGCAGCATCGCAGTGCCCTGGCCCACGCCGATGCACATGGTGGCCAGGCCGATCCGGGCGTCCTCGCGCTCCATGCGTCCCAGCAGGGTGATGGCGATCCGTGCCCCGCTGGAACCCAGCGGGTGCCCCAGGGCGATCGCGCCGCCGTCGTTGTTCACTATGTCCTGTTCCAGGCCAAGGCGCCGGATGCAGGCAAGGGACTGCGTGGCAAAGGCTTCGTTAAGTTCGACGGCGGCAAGGTCGCCTACGCTGAGGCCGCTGCGCTTGAGGACCTTCTGCGTGGCAGGCACCGGGCCGATGCCCATGATCTCCGGTTCACAGCCTGCCGAGGCGCCGTCGATGATCCGCGCGCGGGGTGTTAGTCCCAGCCGTTCGATGGCCGCTTCCGAGGCAACGATGATCGCGGAGGCGCCGTCGTTGAGGGAGGAGGAGTTGCCTGCAGTGACCACTGACCCGCCGTGGGTTACCGGCTTCAGTCCGGCGAGGACGTCCAGGGTGGTGCCTTCACGGGGGCCTTCATCAGTGTCCACGACATTCTCGGCCTTGCGGGTCCTGACGGTGACGGGAACGATTTCGTCCTTGAACCGCCCCGCCGCGATGGCGTCCAGGGCCCGCTGGTGGGATCGGACGGCGAAGGCGTCGGCGTCCTCACGGGAAATGTTGTCCACACGGGCCACTTCTTCGGCGGTCTCCGGCATGGAGTAGGTCATCTTGCCGTCCCGGGACAGCCCGCCCTTGTGGAACAGCGGGTTGGTGAAGCGCCAGCCGATGGAGGTGTCGAAAATCTGCCCGGGCTTCGCAAAGGCGGCGGTCGGCTTTTCCTGGACCCACGGCGCCCGGCTCATCGATTCCACGCCGCCGGCGATGACGATGTCCGCAGCTCCGGCCTTGATCATGTGGCTGGCCTGGATGATGGCGCTGAGGCCGGAGGCGCAGAGCCGGTTCACCGTGATCCCGGGGATATGGAGGGGAAGCCCGGCCAGCAGGGTTGCCATCCGGGCCACGTTGCGGTTCTCTTCGCCGGCTCCGTTGGCATTGCCCAGGATGACCTCGTCAATGCTGTCCGGGTCCAGTCCGGCCCGGTTCACCGCCTCCCGGAGCACCAGGGCTGCCAGGTCATCGGGGCGGACCGACGAGAGCGCCCCGCCGTATCTGCCCACCGGCGTTCGGACTCCGCCAACAAGGAAAGCCTGCGGACCTGCGGTTGCAGCCATGGAAACACCCTTCACGCGATAAACGGCACTGTCATCTGCGGTCCGTAGCGCCATCCCAACCAGGTAGCGCTAAGTGTCGTTTTGAGCGTCCAAAACGACACTTAGCGCTACCCAGTTGGGTCCACTTACCGACCGTTCGTTCTGTAAATAGTACACGGAGGGGTGATCCGTGGATACCGGGCGACGCACACCAGGGCCGCCCGCCCGCGGGATGCGCCCGGCCGCTACAGCGTTTCCGCCTTCGCCGCTATCTCCGTGAGGTCCTTGGCCAGGGCTTTGCGGGTGGCTGCCATGCCCATCCTGCCGAACAGCAGCATCATGATCCTGCTGGCCAGGGTGGGCTTAATGACCTCGGCGCCGAAGGTGAGGGTGAGGTCCGTTCCGCCGTCGCGCGGAGCCAGGCTGAAGCGCGTGGTGTAGTCCGCGCCGCCCTGGACGGCCTTGACGGTGGTGCTGCGGTTCCGCTCAGCTTCCGCCACCCACATCTCCACCGTTTCCGCTTTGCCCAGCATCTTCCGCGTCTCCTTCCAGCGGGTTCCCTCACCATAGGGGCCGTCCGTGAGGAGCTGGACCGAGTCCACGCCGGAGAGGGTGGCCGCGGAGCCCGGGATGTCCGTGATGACGGACCAGACTTTCTCGGGTGACGCCTGGATGTGCTGGGTGAGACTGAGGCTGTGGTCCATGGTTTCGAGCCTAGCGGCGGCTACGGAGAATCAACAGGAGCCGCCCGCGGCGGTGTCAAGGGACTTGAATTAGTAAGCATGCTTCGTGTTACTGTGAAAATGCATTGTTTGATCAACGGAAACGAAAGGAGGCCACCACCATGGGCCTCGGAGACAAGATCAGTAACGCAGCGGAAGACATGGGCGGCAAGGCCAAGGAAGCGGCCGGCAACGCCACCGATAATGACCGCCTGAAGGCCGAAGGCCAGGCGGACCAGGTCAAGGCTGACGCCAAGAAGGTCGGCGAAAGCGTCAAGGACGAGTTCAAGCGCGACTAGCTCCCGTTTGCCGCAGCCCCGGAGGACCGGGCGGCTGCAGCAGAGCGAAACGGCGGTGGATCCCACGGGATCCGCCGCCGTTCTGTTTGCCCGGCGCTTGCGGGACCAGGGGCCCGTCACCAGCCGCTGCGGGTTGGGGTGTGCCCCTGCCGGGAGTCGTCCGGCATCGTCATTTCGGCCCGCAGCCCGAGGAGCCTGACGGGGCGGCCCGGCTCGATCTTCGCCACCAGGTCCAGGACCCGGGCGAGCACTTCCGCCGGGTCCGAGGTCTCGGGGATTTTCCGGGCGTACGTCTTGGTGATGAACGGCGCGTAGCGGACCTTGAGCGTCAGCCCGACCACCGGCCGGCCCTCTGCCGCGACATCCTCCAGCACGTGCGCTGCCAGCTCCCTGACGGCGTCGTCAATCTGCCCCGGCCCGGTCAGGTCGCGCTGGAAGGTGGTTTCCCGGCTGTGCCCGCGCGCCACCCAAGGCGTGTCATCAACGGTCCGTCCGCCGTCTCCTCGTCCCAGCTGCGCATACCAGGGACCCATCTTGGGGCCGAACTCGGGGACAAGATCGTCAGGGTTGGACGCTGCCAGCTCGGCAACCGTCCGGATGCCAAGCTTGGCGAGGCGCTGGGACACTTTCGTTCCCACGCCCCACAGCTCGATGGTGGGGCGGCCTCCCATAACGTCCAGCCAATTGCCTTCCGTGAGCCGGAAGACGCCGGCCGGCTTGCCGAACGTCGTCGCCACCTTGGCGCGGACCAGGGTGTCGCCGATGCCCACGCTGCAGTGCAGGCGTGTCTCCTCGAGGACGGCCCGCTGCAGTTGCCGGGCGTAGGCCTCGGGATCCGCCGTCCGCACCCCGACAAACGCTTCGTCCCAGCCGAGCACCTGGACGGTAGCGCCCGGCTGCGAGCGCAGCACCGCCATGACCTGCTCGGACGCCTCAAGGTAGGCCTCATGGTCGACGGGCAGGATGACGGCGTCGGGCACTTTCCGCGCCGCGACGCGCAGCGGCATCCCCGAGCCGACACCGTACGCCCGGGCTTCGTAGGACGCCGTGGACACCACCGCCCGTTCGGCGGGATCGCCGCGGCCGCCAACGATCACCGCCTTGCCCGCAAGCTCGGGCCGGCGGAGCACTTCCACCGCCGCGATGAACTGGTCAAGGTCCACGTGCAGCACCCAGGGTTCGCCCACAGGCCCCAGTCTGCCCCGGCGGCGCGCTCCGCACCACCGCTCCCCACCATCCATTGCTCCGCACCTGCCGTTCTGGGACGTTATAACGGCAGGTGCGGAGCAATGGATGGGGAAACGCCGACGGCGGGACTCCCCTCCCAAGGGGCGTCCCGCCGTCGTACGTACTGCTTGGGTGAACCGTTAGCTGTACAGCTCGCTCTTCGGTTCGTTGTTCTTGACCTTCTGCCAGCCCAGCCACAGGAGCAGAGCGAAGAGCGGGATGCTGCCCAGGGTCCAGAGGCCCAGGTAGAACACTTCGCCGGTGGCCTTGTTGGTCATGGTGTCGAAACCGATCAGGACAGTGATGGCCAGCAGGCCCACCAAGCCGGCCCAGCTGGTCCACGGCGAACCGGGCATCGGCAGGCCGGACGTGACACCCTTGCGGCGGCGCAGCACGATCTGGCTGGCGAAGATGGAGCCCCAGCAGAAGATCACGCCGATGGAGGCTGTGTTCAGGACGAGGTCGAACGCGTGGGAGCCGCCCAGCCAGATGTTGAGCAGGATGCCCACCAGGTAGAACGCAGCGACGGCGAGGATGGCTGCGAACGGCACGTGGCGCTTGGACATCAGGGTGAGCCACTGCGGGGCGTGCCCGTTGTTGGCCATGGTGCGGAACACGCGGCCAATCGAGTAGAGGCCGGAGTTGCAGGAGGACAGCGCGGCGGTGATGACGATCATGTTCATGACGTCACCCACCCAGCCAAGGCCCATCTGGCCGAAAACGGTGACGAACGGGGAGGTACCGGCCTTGTACTGGTCCGACGGCAGCAGCATGGCAAGGAGCAGGACGGAACCGACGTAGAACACCACAATGCGGAGGACGACGGCGCGGATCGCCTTGGGCACTTCGCGTTCCGGATCCTTCATTTCACCGGCGGTGATGCCCACCAGTTCAATGCCGTTGTAAGCGAAGATGACGGCGTTGAGGACGAGGACCATCACCAGGGCGCCCTTGGGGAACATGCCGCCTTCCGCGGCGAACAGGTTCGCTACGGAGGCGTTGCCGTCGCCCACCTGGGCGTTGGTGAGGACCATGAACGTGCCCACGGCCAGGAAGATCAGGATGGCGCCCACCTTGAGGCAGGAAGCCCAGAATTCGAATTCACCGAATGCCTTGACGCTCAGCAGGTTCACTGCCACCAGCAGCAACAGTGCGGCGATGGCGGAGGCCTCGACCGGAACGTTGGGGAAGAAGAACTGGAAGTACAGGCCGATGGCGATCAGTTCGGCGATGCCGGTCATGCCCCAGTTGATGAAGTACATCCAGCCGGACAGGAACGCACCCTTCTTGCCGAACATTTCACCGGCGTAGCTCACGAAAGAGCCGGAGGTCTGGCGGTACATGATGAGTTCGCCCAGGGCCCGCATGAGCAGGTAGGCGATGACGCCTGCGATGGCGTAGGAGAAGATCAGGGCCGGGCCGGTGGAGGCGAGGCGGCCGCCGGCACCCATGAATAGGCCGACGCCGATTGCGCCGCCCATGGCGATCATGGTGACGTGGCGCCGGCCCAGGGTCTTGCTATAGCCCTCGGCGCTGAGAGTGGGGTCGACGGCGACGGATGGGGCCGTGCGGTTCTGAAGATCTGTCGGGGTAATTTGAGGCACAACGATTCCTTGTGGGTTGGGGGTTGGCCGCATCCGGACTACAGCATGATCCAGCTCACAAAATTCGGGCTTAAGCCGTTGGGGCGACCGTTTGTGAGCGCAATCCTCCGTAAAGCCGAAGCTTCGCGCGGCTCGTCCATCCTACAAGACGATGAGGTGTGCTACGTGACGCGCGCTACACCGCGGCCGTCCGGAGCACCAGGTTCTGCTCCCCGTCCAGGGATATCCGGTAGGTCCGCAGGGGTCCCGCGCCGGTAGTGGAGCACCCGGAGGTGAGGTCAAAAGCGTGCTGGTGCAGCGGACAGATGACCACCTGCCGGTCCACGGTGCCGTCCGCAACCGGCCCGCCCCGGTGGGGACAGACGCCGGAGACCGCCCGCAGTGAACCGTCCCGCAGCCGGAAGACGGCCACCTGCTCGCCGCCCACCCCGAAGGCCCGCCCCTCGCCCAGCGGAATCTGGTCCACCGGGCCCAGGACATGGGCGTTGGTTCCGGCGCTGCTCATCGGACCGGCACCTGCGGGAGGGCGGTCAGGGGCAGCGAAGTCCTGAACTGCCCCGGCGTTTGCGGGTCATCACGTTCCAGCCAAGGATCAACGTAGCTGTCCACCGAGGCCTGCATCGCTTCATCAAGCCGGCCGGCGATCCCTTCTGCGTCCTGCACGATGACGGCACGCAGGTGTTCGATACCCACCCGCGGGACGAAGGCGTAGGTCCGTTCCAGCCAGTTGGCCTCTTCCCGGTAGTACTGCATGAACCGGCCGGTGAGGACCTTCACCTCGTCCGGGCTGTCCACGGTGGCCAGCAGGTCTCCCTTGCGGATATGGGCACCGGCGGCTCCGCCCACGTAGATCTCCCAGCGGCCGCCCTCCACCGCCACCACGCCCACGTCCTTCACCAGCGACTCGGCGCAGTTCCGCGGACAGCCTGAGACGGCGAGCTTCAGCTTGGCCGGTGACTCGAGGCCCTGGAAGCGGGATTCGATCTCGATCCCCAGCTTGGTGGAGTCACCGGTGCCGTAGCGGCAAAAGTCCTTCCCCACGCACGTTTTCACCGTCCGGAAACTCTTGCCGTAGGCATAGCCGGAGGGCATGTCCAGGTCCGCCCAGACCTGCGGCAGGTCCTCCTTGCGGATCCCCAGCAGGTCGATGCGCTGCCCGCCGGTGAGCTTGATCAGCGGGACGTTGTGCTTCTCCGCCACGTCCGCGATCCGGCGCAGCTGCTGGACCGACGTCACGCCGCCCTTCATCTGGGGCACCACGGAGAAGGTGCCGTCCCGCTGGATGTTGGCGTGGACCCGGTCGTTGATGAAGCGGGCGTCGCGTTCGTCGATGTACCGGTCCGCCAGCATCATCTTGAGCAGCGAGGCGAGCCCCATCTTGGACTTTGCGTCCTCCGCGCCGCCGGGCGCCAGCGCCTGGAACACCGCCGAAACTGACCGCAGGCCGCGGGCCCGGACCTCTGCCATCAGCGCCTGCTTGTCCAGGGGGATGCCGGGGACGTAGTAAGCGGCAGCCGGGCCCTCCTCCACGGCCCCGTCCGCCGCCCATTCCACCACCTGCCTGACCAGGAGCTTGCAGGAGCCGCAGCCCTTGCCGGCACGGGTGGCGTCCATGGCCCCGGATACCGAGCTGCAGCCGCCCTTCACCGCGCCCACCAGGTCCTTCTTGCTGACGCCGTTGCAGTTGCAGACCTGCGCGTCATCGTCGAGTTCCGCAATCCCGGTCTCCTCCCCGGGCGTGCCAAGATCGAACATCAGCCCGATCCGCTCCTCGGGCAGCGGCAGCCCGCGGTCATACGCCTGGGTCAGGTAGGCCACCTTGCGGCTGTCCCCCAGGAGGGTGGCGCCCACCATCTTGTTGTCCCGGACCACGATGGACTTGAAGACCCCGCGGCTGGGCTCCGAGAAGACGATGTGTTCGTCCGTCTCAAGTTCCGGCCCGTGCAGGCCCATGGAAGCCACTTCGACGCCTGCCACCTTCAGTTTGGTGGCGGTGCGCGAGCCCAGGTACGCGGCGCCCGTGTCCGTCCCCGTCACGTGGTTGGCCAGCACCACCGCCTGCTCCCACAGCGGGGCCACCAGCCCGTACACCTCGCCGCGGTGCTGGACGCACTCCCCCACCGCGTAGATGTCGTCCTCGTCCTGGACCCGCAGGCTGTCGTCCACCACAATGGCCCGCTCCACCGGGAGCCCGCTGAGGACAGCGAGGTCAACGTTGGGACGGATCCCGGCCGCCACCACCACCATGTCGCACTCAATGTCCGGCCTGTCGCGGAGGCTAACGCCGGTCACCCTGTCCGTGCCAAGCACGGCCGTGGTCCGGCAGCCGGTCAGTACCCCAATGCCCAGCGCCTCAACGCTGCGCCGGAGGACGGCCCCGCCGTCGGGCCCCATCTGTGCGCTCATCAGGTGGCCGCCCGAGTGGACCACGTCCACGCCCAGCCCGAAGCTGCGCAGCCCGGCGGCGGCCTCCAGCCCCAGCAGGCCGCCGCCAATCACCACGGCGTGCCGGTGCTGCTCCTGCTGCGCGTGCGCAGCCATTTTGCGGGTGTCGTCGATGGTGCGGAAGCCGAAGACTCCCTGTTTCACGGACCCGCCGGGCGTGTAGAGGCCGTCCATCGGGGGCATGTGCGAGCGGCTGCCGGTGGCGATGACCAGGACGTCGTAGGGCGTCACCCGGCCGTCGCTGGAAAACACCTGCTTGGCGAACCGGTCGATCCTGTCCGCCCGGACCCCGGCGTGCAGCGTGATGCCGTTGTCCTGGTACCAGGACAACGGGTTGAGGAAAATGTCCTGGTCGCTTTCCGCCCCGGAAAGGACGTGGCTGAGCATGATCCGGTTGTAGTTTCCGTAAGGCTCGTCCCCGAACACGGTGATGCTGAACTGCTCCGCACCGCCCCGGGCCAGGATCTCCTCCACGGCCCGGGCCCCCGCCATCCCGTTGCCGATGACCACGAGGCGCCGACGGCTGTCGCGGCCACCGGACCGGGACCGTGGCCTGGCGAGCGGCGGGGTGTGCACCCGTGCTTGCGCCGGTGCCTGCACCCGCTCCGCCACGCTGCCCATCAGTGCTCCACCATGCCCAGGTCGATCACCACGGATCCGTGGACGCCCTCCGGAGCCGCCAGGTACAGCTCGATCACCGAGCCGCCGTCGATGTCCTCCACCACGCGCAGCGGAACGTGGACCTCGCTTTTTGCGCCGATGGGGAAGTAGCGCATGGGAACGCCGTTGCGCATGAGCACCACGGCGATCAGCTCACTGCTCGAGTTGCCGCCGCGGAAGTACAGCGCCTGGTTGATCACGCCGTCCGGGACATAGTGCGCGAGCTCGCTGTGCAGGGGGACGGGCTTCTCCATGCCCACGCCCTGGAAGTGGTAAATGCCTTGCAGGAAAAGGTTCTTGGTGATCACGGACAGATCCTTTCGGCCGGCGGAAAGACGGGCATGGGCCCCATTTTCCGCCGCCGATGTTTCCGGCCGCCGGTCCCCCGGTAAAGACTGCTTTACGCCAAACTCACCGTTCACCAGGCCTGGCCGCTGCCCCAAATGCGTGACTTATGTCCTGCCAGGCGGGAGGAGACCCTGCCATCCCGGGGCAACTGCCCCACCGGGCGGCCAAAAGTGACGCATTCCGGTCGGGATTTCCCGTTGGTTGCCCGGGCCTGCCCCTAAGCCGGCGCGAGCACGCCCTTGTCCATGGAGTACCGGAGCCAACGCCCGGCACCGGCGCTGCCGCCCGGGGTCCCTGCTGGGCCGGCGGCCGCCCCACGGCTGCGCCGCGCGCCTGCAGCGAACCATTCCCGCAGCGCCCTGTCATGGCTAACCATCACCAGGGTCCCGGCGAAGTCCGCCAGTGCCGCCTCCAGCTGTTCCACGAGCACGGGCGCCAAGTGGTTGGTCGGCTCGTCCACCAGCAGGGTGCCGTAGCCGCCCAACAGCAGCCGCGCCAGTGCGAGCCTGCGCTGCTGGCCGGCGGAGAGGCTGCCCACGGGGACGTGGAACTCGCTGGTGCGGAAAAGGCCAAGTCGGAGCAGGGCCTCGGCGTGCTCGTCGATGGTGCCGCCGAGGCCCGCCGCGAAGGCCGGCAGCAGCCGCAGGGTGGGCCGTGGCGGCAGCTCCAGCTCCTGCTGCAGGTAGCCGATCCGGTCTGGCCGCGTGACGGAGCCGGCTGCCGGTTCCAGGGTTCCCGCGAGCACGGAGAGCAGCGTGGACTTGCCCGCGCCGTTGGGCCCGGTAATGAGGATCTTCTCGCCGGCGCCTGCCTGGAAGTCTGTGGTGCCCAGCCGGCCGGGCACGCTCACGCCGCGCGCAGCCAGCACGGGGCCGCCATTCTGCGTTGCCCCGGACGGCACCGGGCCGGCAGCGGGGAGATCCAGGTCGACATTCAGCCGCAAGGGTACGGGCGGGCGGTCCACCGGGCTCGCTTCGAGCCGGCGCAGCCGCTCCTGGGCGTTCCGGACCTGGCTGGTGGCGGCCTTCTGCCAAGTGCCCGCCTTGAAGTCGAAGCCCATCTTGTCGCCATCGCGTTTGCGGCCGTAGCCCATGGTCCCTGCCACAGTGTCTGCCTGCCGTTTTTCGGACTCCATCGCGTCAAGCCAGGTGTGGTACCGCTGGACCCATCGTGCGCGTTCGGCTGCCTTCTCCCGAAGGTAGCCGTCGTACCCGTTGCCGTAGCGGGTGACCGCACGGCGCTCGGCATCCACTTCGATGATGGTGGACGCCACCTTGCGGAGGAGCACGCGGTCGTGGGACACCACCACCACCGTGCCACGGTGGGCCGCCAGCCGGTCCTCCAGCCAGGCGGTTCCGCGGGCGTCCAGATGGTTGGTGGGTTCGTCCAGGAGCAGGATGTCCGCCGGATCGGCCAGGACACAGGCCAGGGCCACGCGTTCCTGTTCCCCGCCGGACAGGGATCCCAGCACGCGGTTCCGGTCCAGGCCGCCCAGGCCCAGCCGGTCCAGGGCGGCCTCCACCCGGGGTTCCGCGGCGTAGCCTTCGCGCAGCTGATACTCCGTCTGCAGCCGGCCGTAAGTGGCCAGTTCGTCTTCCCCGGCGTCGGCGAGGTTGGTCTCCAGCCGGTCAAGCTCCGCTTCGAGGGCACGCAGCGAGGCAAGGGAAGCGTCGACGGCGGCGCCCACCGTGAAGGACTCGGGCAGGCCATGGGTTTGGGCCAGGTAGCCCACCCTGCCTTGGATCACCACGGCGCCTTCGTCGGGCGCTTCGAGGCCGGCCAGGATCCGGAGCAGGGTGGATTTGCCTGCACCGTTTTCGCCCACCACGGCAACGTGCTCGCCAGCCGAAATCACCAGGCTGATGCGGTCCAGCAGCCGACGGTCGCCATAGCCATGGGAGACGTCCGAAAGGTTAAGGTGTTCAGTCAAGGGAAGTCCTCGCAAAGTTCCGCAGTGTGGCCGCCGGAGCTGAACGGGAGTTTTCATCCAGCGCTCGACGGCGGCCTTGGTTTGGGAGAACAGCCCGGCGTAGGGCCGGGGCTGCTGGTTAGGACTTCATCGCTCCAGACTGCCCCGATTGAAGCCACCGAGTCAAGCTGCAGCGAGGGCGGCGGCCTTCCTGCGCCGGGCTTTCGCCAGGCGGGTGCCGATCAGCCCCTGCCGCGGGCTGAAGAGGTAGACGACGGCGAACACCACTCCCTGCGTCAGCACCACCATAGCGCCGGAGGCCGTGTCCAGGTAGTAACTGATGTAGATGCCGGTGATCGAACAGAGCGCCGAGACCACCGGGGCGATCACCAGCATCCGGGAGAACCGGTCGGTGAGCAGGTAGGCCGTGGCGCCGGGGATGATGAGCATGGCCACCACCAGGACAACGCCCACGGTCTGCAGCGCAACCACCGAGGTCAGGGCCAGGAGGCCCAGCAGCAGCGCCCCGAGCCTCCGGGGGGATAGCCCGATGGCGTGCGCATGCGTCGGATCGAAGGCGTAGAGCGTAAGGTCGCGGCGCTTGAGGATCAGGATGGCGAAGGCCACCACGCCCAGCACCAGCACCTGGATGAGGTCCGGAATGCTGACGCCGAGCAGGTTGCCGAAGATGATGTGGTTCAGGTCCGTCTGGCTGGGCGTCACGGAAATCAGCACCAGGCCCAGGGCGAACAGCGAGGAGAACACGATGCCGATCGCGGCGTCCTCCTTCACCCGGCTGGTATTTCGGACCACCCCGATCAGGGTCACGGCGATCAGGGCGAACACCAGCGCGCCGAGCGCGAAGGGGGCGCCCACAATGTAGGCCAGGACGACGCCGGGCAGCACCGCGTGGGAGACGGCGTCGCCCATGAGCGACCAGCCGATCAGCACCAGCCAGCAGCTGAGGACAGCGCAGACGACGGCCGCGAGCGCGGTGGTGACGATGGCCCGGACCATGAAGTCGTAGCTGAGGGGTTCGAGGAGCAGTTCCATGGGCTAGCTCCGCCCTTCCCGGTTGAGCACGTCCAGGCCGAACGCCATGGCAAGGTTTTCGGGCTGCAGCACCACGTGCGGCGGGCCGTGCATGAGGACCCGGTGCATCAGCAGCACGGCTTCGTCGCAGAGCTGCGGGAGTGCGTGCAGGTCGTGGGTGGAAACCAGGATGGTGCAGCCGTCCGCGGCGAGCTCGCGCAGGAGCCGGGTGATGGTGGCTTCGGACCTCTTGTCCACGCCGGCGAAGGGTTCGTCCAGCAGCATGGTGGTGGCACCCTGGGCAATCCCGCGGGCCACGAAGGCACGCTTCTTCTGCCCGCCGGAGAGTTGGCCGATCTGCCGCCCGGCATAGTCCCCCAGTTCCACCCGGTCCAGCGCCTCGTCCACGGCAGCCCGGTCCGCCTTCGATGCCCGGCGGGTGAAACCCTGGTGGCCGTAGCGGCCCATCATCACCACGTCGCGCACGGACAGCGGGAACTGCCAGTCCACTTCCTCGCTCTGCGGCACATAGCCGATGCCCCCTTCCCTGCGCGCCCTGGAAGGCGGCTGGCCTCCGATCCGCACCGTGCCGGCGTCGGGCTTGATCATGCCCATGATCACCTTGAAGAGCGTGGATTTCCCGGAGCCGTTCATGCCCACCAGGCCGCAGATCCGCGCCGGGTCAAGCGAGAGGGAGGCGGAGTCCAGTGCCAGGACTTCGCCGTAGTGGACGGTGACGTTGTCCACCTGGATGGCCGGGAAGGTCATGGCCCCACCCCCGCGGTGAGCGCTTTGGTGATGGTGTCGGCGTCGTGCCTGATCAGGTCCAGGTATGTAGGCACGGGCCCGTCCGCTTCGGACAGGGAGTCCACGTACAGGGTGCCGCCGAACCGGGCGCCGGTGGCTTCCACCACCTGCTGCATGGGGGCGTTGGAAACCGTGGACTCACAGAAGACCGCAGGGACTTTGTTGGCCTTCACGTACTCGATGGCGCGGGTGATCTGCTGGGGCGTGGCCTGCTGCTCGGCGTTCACGGCCCAGATGTAGACCTCCTTCAGCCCGGTGTCACGTGCCAGGTATGAGAAGGCGCCTTCGCAGGTCACCAGCGCGCGCTGGGCTTCCGGCACCGCCGCAAGGCTGGTGGTCATCTGGTCCTGCACAGCCTGGAGTTTGGCTTTGTAGGCGTCCCCGTTGGCTTTGAAGGCAGCGGCGTTGCCGGGGTCCAGGTCGCTGAAGGCCCGCACCATGTTGTCCACATAGGCCTGGACGTTCAGCGGCGACATCCAGGCGTGCGGGTTGGGTTTGCCTTGGTAGGAGTCCTCGCTGATCGGCATCGGCTCCACACCCTCGCTCACCACGGCGTGGGGCACGTCCAGCCCGTCCACGAACTGCGCGAACCAGGCTTCCAGGTTCAGGCCGTTATCCAGGATGAGGTCGGCCTTGGAGGCTTTCCGGATGTCGCCGGGAGTGGGTTCGTAGCCGTGGATCTCCGCCCCGGCTTTGGTGATGGACTCCACGGTGAGCTTGTCCCCCGCGACGTTCCGGGCGATATCCGCCAGCACCGTGAACGTTGTCAGCACTACCGGCTTGCTGTCGCCGTTCCCTGACGCCCCGCCGCCGCAGGCGGTCAGCAGAAGGGAAAGCACGACGCCGGCAGCGGCCGCCGTCCTGAAGCGCACCGTCCTGCGGGCGCGGATTGGGGCGGCTACTTTGGCGCACCGAAACATAAATTTAGGCATACCGAATATTCTAGGCGAAGCACGTTTCCTCCAGCAACGCGCCCGGCCCGCCTCCCCCCTTCCCGCCCAACTAGGTAGCGCTAAGTGTCGTTTTGGAGCCTCAGAACGACACTTAGCGCTACCTAGTTGGGGGATAGGCTGAAACCATGGCGACCGCCCACCGAATACCCCCTGCTCCGCAGCCACAGCTGTACCGCTTCTCGCCGCTGGATGGGGCCACCCTGATCGTGTACGTGGCCATTGCCGGGTTCTTCGCTGTGGCCGGGGAACTCCTGGCGCCGATCCTGCGGCAGGTTGCTCCTTCCCCGGCGGCGGCTTCCTACGCGGCGAACCTGTTTTTTTACGCCACAGTGGGCATCCTGGCGCTGCTGGCGGCCCGGAAGGTGGTGGGCCGCGACCTGAAGGTCCTCGCCACGCGCCCGTGGTTCACGCTCATGATGGTGCCCGCCGCGGTGATTGCCATGCTGATCCTTACGGCCATCGTGGTGGCGGCCAGCGGCGGGGCACAGACGTCAGAGAACCAGGCGGGGCTGCAGGCGCTGATGCAGCAGGTGCCGGCCTGGCTCATGGTTCCGCTGCTTGTGGTGGTGGGGCCGTTCGTGGAGGAGTACATCTTCCGCCACCTCCTTATAGGCAAGCTGAGCCGGCGGGTGAACATCTGGATCTGCTGCGCCGTGTCGGTGGTCCTGTTCGCCGCCATGCACATCGCGGGCCGGGAAGCCATCACCCTTGCCGCCCTGCTCCCCTACCTGGCCATGGGGGCCACTCTGGTCTTCGTGTACGTCTGGACCGGGAAGAACCTGATGTTTTCCTACTTCGTCCATGCGGCGAAGAACCTGCTGGCCGTGGTGTTCATCTACGCCATCCCGCCGGAGGTTTTCGAACAGCTCCAACGGGTGCAGCCGTAGTCCACCAGCGCGGGGTCAGATAACGCCCGCAAGTGGGGCTTTTTCGGGTCAGGAGTGACCTCGCGTTGCCGTGGGCACCTACCGCAGCACCACCGGCCACCGTACCTTGGTGGGATGGGACTGAACATCCAGATCGTCGTCGACTGCAGCCAACCGCACGAACTCGCGGACTGGTGGGCTGAGACCCTGCAGTGGTCCGTGGAGCCCCAGGACGCCACCTTCATCCGTTCCATGATCGAGCAGGGCTTCGCCACGGAGGACCACGCCATGACCCACCGGGGCAACCTGGTCTGGCGTGAGGGCTGCGCCATCCGGCCGCCGGAGGAACTGGAGTCAAGGGAGCCCGCAAGGCGTGTCCTCTTCCAGACGGCGCCCGAGGGGAAAACCGTGAAGAACCGCGTGCACTGGGACGTGAACCTGGCCGGCCGGGACAAGGACGAGGTCCGCCGCGAGCTTGAGGCCAGGGGTGCCACTTTCCTCTGGACCGCCAGCCAGGGTGCGCACTCCTGGCACACCATGGCAGATCCGGAAGGCAACGAGTTCTGCATCAGCTGAGGCCGATTACTAGACTTGGACAGTGAGCAAACAGATTCCCGCCCAAGTGTCCGACGTCTTTGACCCCATCCGCTGGCGGACCGTGGCCGGTTTCGAGGACTTCCAGGACATGACCTACCACCGGCAGGTGGAAAGGGATTCCGACGGCGGGTGGGTGCGCGACCTGCCCGCGGTGCGGATCGCGTTCAACCGGCCGGAAGTGCGGAACGCGTTCCGCCCCGGCACCGTGGATGAGCTGTACCGGGCCCTGGACCACGCACGCATGTCCCCGGACGTCGCCACCGTGCTGCTCACCGGCAACGGTCCCTCCCCCAAGGACGGCGGTCACTCGTTCTGCTCCGGTGGAGACCAGCGGATCCGGGGCAGGGACGGCTACAAATATGCCGACGGCGAGTCGCAGGAAACAATCGACCCCGCCCGTGCCGGCAGGCTGCACATCCTCGAAGTCCAGCGGCTGATGCGGACCATGCCGAAGGTGGTCATCGCCGTCGTCAACGGCTGGGCGGCCGGCGGCGGGCACTCGCTGCACGTGGTGGCGGACCTGACCATCGCCTCCCGCCAGTACGGCAAGTTCAAGCAGACGGACGCCACCGTGGGCAGCTTCGACGCCGGCTACGGCTCCGCCCTTCTCGCACGGCAGATCGGGCAGAAGGCGGCGCGCGAGATCTTCTTCCTGGCCCGCGAATATTCCGCCGAGGACATGGTGCGGATGGGCGCCGTGAACGAGGCCGTGGACCACGAACGCCTCGAAGAAGTTGCCCTGGAGTACGCCGCCGATATCGCCCGGCAGTCGCCGCAGGCCATCCGCATGCTCAAGTTCGCCTTCAACCTTGCCGACGACGGCCTGGCTGGCCAGCAGGTATTCGCCGGCGAGGCCACGCGGCTGGCATACATGACGGACGAGGCGGTGGAGGGCAAGGAAGCCTTCCTGCAAAAACGCGAACCCGACTGGTCCTCCTTCCCGCACTACTTCTAGCCAGGAGCGGCATATGAACAGCGGCCCACTCAATGTAGAGCCCGCCCTCAAGGCATTAGCGGCAGCCCTCCACGGCGAGGGCCCCGCCGTCGAACTCTCCGTCGGGAGCGACGGCGCACTGGTGGTGGGGCATGTGGAAACGCCTGGCTGCGATGACGCGGTGGCGGTGGTGCGCACTTCCGGCTCCACCGGCGCCCCCAAAGCGACGGTGTTGACGGTCGAGTCCCTTGCTGCCTCCTCCATGGCTACGGCGCTGGCGCTCAAGGGCGAAGGCCAGTGGCTCCTGGCCCTTCCGGTGGAGTACGTGGCGGGCATCCAGGTGCTGGTGCGTTCCCTGTTCGCCGGCACCCGCCCGTGGGTCATGGATATGTCCCGGGGCTTCACGCCCGAAGCATTCACCGAGGCTGCCATGGAACTGACGGACAGGATCAGGTTCACGTCCCTGGTTCCCACCCAGCTCCAGCGCCTCCTCGACGAACCGTCTCCGGAAACCCTGGCCGTGCTCCGCCGCTTCAACGCCGTCCTGCTGGGCGGCGCCCCCGCGCCGGCATCCCTGCTGGCGGCCGCCCGCGACGCCGGAGTGCGGGTCATCACCACCTACGGTTCCGCCGAATCCTGCGGCGGGTGTGTCTACGACGGCTTCCCACTGGAGGGAGTGTCCGTCCGGGTTGAGGGGGACGGCCGGATCCTGCTCGGCGGTGACACCATCGCCGCGGGGTACCTCGAGACCCCGGAAAGCACCGAAACGTTCTTCGAGGAGGACGGCGTGCGCTGGTACCGCACCAGCGACCTCGGCAGCATTGACGACGACGGCCGGCTGACCGTGCTGGGCAGGGCCGACGACGTGATCATCACCGGAGGCGTTAAGGTTTCCGCGGCGCACGTCCAGGAAGAGCTGGAAAAGTCCGACGGCGTCGCGGCGGCTTTTGTGGCGGGCGTGCCCTCCGCGGAATGGGGCCAGGCCGTGGCCGCCTATGTGGCGCTGGCGGAGTCCGCACGCGGCGCCGAAGCCGACGATGCCCTGCGCAGCCGGGACCACGCCGTCGTGCTTCAGCAGGATTGGCGCCGGACGCTGGGGATCCTGGCTCCCAAGACCGTCCTGGCCGCGTCCTCGCTGCTGATGCTGCCCAACGGCAAGCCGGACCGGCTGGCCATGACCGCCGAACTGAATACCCTCCACGAGGGAAAGTAAAGTAGACCTGCACCACCCGGCAGGGCTCCCCTCCTGCCGCCCTCCCCAACCACACGCGAGGTACTGACCGTGGCTACAGCCGCACAATGGATCCAAGGCGCCCGACTCCGGACGTTGCCCGCCGCGATTGCGCCGGTGCTGATCGGCTCCGCCGCCGCCTACGAGATGGATTCGTTCCTCCTGTTCAACGCCATCCTCGCGGCGCTCGTGGCACTCCTGCTGCAGGTGGGCGTGAACTTCGCCAACGACTACTCGGACGGCATCCGCGGCACCGACGATGACCGGGTGGGCCCGCTGCGGCTTGTGGGGTCGGGGGCGGCAAGTCCGGAGCACGTCAAGCGGGCCGCCTTTGGCGCGTTCGCCGCAGCCATGGTCTTCGGGCTGGTCCTGGTGGTGATCACCCAGAGCTGGTGGCTCATCCTGGTGGGCCTGGGCTGCGTCATGGCCGCCTGGGGCTACACCGGCGGAAAGAACCCGTACGGCTACATGGGCCTGGGCGACGTTTTCGTGTTTGTGTTCTTCGGACTGGTGGCAACCCTGGGCACCACCTACACCCAGGCCGGGCAGATCAACCTGCCCTCCATCATCGGCGCGATCGGCACCGGCCTTATCGCCACCGCCCTGCTCATGGCCAACAACGTCCGGGACATCCCCACGGACATGCAGGCCGGCAAGAAGACCCTGGCGGTCCGGCTGGGCGACAAGCACGCCCGGGAAAGCTACGTGCTGATGCTCGCAGTGGCCATCCTGCTGGTGGTGATCCTGGCTCCCGGCCGGCCCTGGATGCTGATTGTGCTGCTGCTGATTCCGGCCTGCCTGATGCCGGCGTGGCTGATGATCAACGGCCGCAAGCGCAAGAGCCTGATCCCGGTCCTGAAGCAGACCGGCCTGATCAACCTCGGCTACAGCCTGCTGTTCTCACTGGGCCTGGTCCTCAGCCACGGGTTCTAGGCTTAACCCTGTTTGCGGTCCTTGGCGTCGTTGCTGATGGCCACGTCCGGGTTGGCGTCCAGGAGGGCGTCCTCGGCGTGGGCGTCCTGGACCTCGCCGGCTGAACGCAGCGGCTTGGCCTTGCCTGAGAACCGGTGCTGCAGGGCTGCCGCTGCCGCATCGCGCTGCTTCTGGAAGAAGAGGTAGCTCACGGCGAAGGCAATCAGGGCTGCGCAGATGACGGACATCAGGGCGCCCAGGCCCAGGAGGGTGAAAAGCACGAACAGGGGCGCAAAGAGCGCCAGGCGGATCAGGGAATATTTCAAAAAGGCCACTATTCAAGTTTAGCCGCCTCCCGCCCACGGCCCCTGCGCCTCCTGACGATAGACTTAATGACATGCTCCTCCGTGTGGTTTTGGCCGTCGCAGTCCTCGCCATCTTCGTCTATGGCCTCGTCGACGTGATCCGCACCGATGCTCGCCTCACCCGCGGGATTTCCAAACCTGCCTGGATCGTGGTCATGATCGTCCTGCCGGTCATCGGCGCAATCCTCTGGCTCCTGATCGGCCGGCCCCGCGGCACTGCGGCGCAGGGCCAGAACTACCGCCACTCCACCGCTCCGGACGACGATCCGGACTTCCTCCGCAACTTGGAGGTGCGCCGCCGGCAGGAAGCCGAGGCTGCTCGCCTGAAGCGGCTGAAGGAGGAGTCGGATGCCAAGGCAAAGAACGACGACGGCGGGAAAGACAAGCACGAGTCCGACGAACACGACACCGACGGACTGAAGTAGGGGACCTGTTCCATGGCTCACGAAACTGACGGAGAAGATCGGCTGCGGACCCCTGCCGGGGCAGCTTCACCGCCAGATGGGCCACCCACTGCACAGCCCGCGCCGCCTCCGCGGCCCGGGCTGTCCTATTCTTCCCCTGCACCGATCGTGGTGGTCCCGCCGGTTCCGGGCAGCGCCAGGCTCGCCAGGAACCTCTGGCTGTTCAGCTTCGCGGCGGGGTTGGCGGTCCTGGCGGGCTCCTTCCTTACCCGGGACTCCCATCTGGAACGGCTGCGAACCGTGGTGCAGGAAATGGCTCCCGGGGGCGATGACGCTGCGGTTACCACGGCCACGGACATTGTCTTTTGGGGAAGCATTGGGGCGATGCTGCTGGTGATGCTCCTTGAGGCGGCAATGCTCGGCGTGGTGGTGGGCCGGCAGGGCTGGGCCCGGCTGGCCCTGGTCCCGCTGCTGGCGGCGCATGTGCTGGTGATGATGGTGGCGGCCACGTTCCTGGTGCCCCCGGGCGACGCCGGCAGCTACGTGGTCATCCTCTGGGGAATCGAGATCCTGCTGGCGTTCATCGGGCTGGTGCTGTTCTTCTTCCCGTCGGTTGCCGCGTGGCTCAGGTCAGGCCGATAACGGTTTGGCCTGACGCGCCGAGTGCTGGGCGAGCTGACGCTGGAACTCCCGGGCTGAGCATTCCGCCACGATGCCTTCGCAGCTCCGGATCACAACCCTGCAGGCGTCCAGGGCAGTCCGGTCCGTCAGCGGGTTCTCCGCCAGCGCACGCCAGCGGGACAGCAGACAGCGGGCGTCGTCAGCCAATTGTTCGGGGGTGGCGTCCGGGCCCAGCCCGAGCCGTACATGCGATGCCGCACCCAGGCCCCCGGTCAATGCCTCGGCTTCGGCTGCAAGCTCGGGGGTCAGGCCAACGCCGGTGGTCCGCAGTGCCGCCAGCAGCCGCAGTTCACGGAACTCGTGGGCGTTGACCTGCAGCTTCTCCAGTGCCGCGGCCAGGTGCCCGGTCCCCTCGCGTGGAGAAACCCGGAGCAGGGCTTCCACCCCCACCAGTGCCGTCCGGGCCTTCAACGCCTCTGCCCGGGCCTGGAATTGCCGGCCCACCGTCTCCAGCAGCGGGTCCAGGCCGCTGCGCCGGGCAAGCTCATGGGCCAGGGGTGTGGGCTGGTCGAATCCATTACGGAGCAGGACCACCGCCAGGCGGATGCCAAAAAGGCCATACCTCTCCAGCAGCGAGGCCCGGGCCTCCGCCGTCATGCCTTTCGGATCGGTTGCGCGGAGGAACCGGTCCGCCGAGAGCATCATCTTTTCCCTGGCCTCGCGATTCATGCCGGCCAGCAGCTCAAGCGCGTGGAAATCCGGCTGGCGCATGGTCCGGGCACTTTGGGCCAGGAGGCCTGCGACGGGTACCACGCCCAGCGCGAGCTTCCTCAGGTTGTGGTCGCGGCGGTACCTTTCGGCGATGTCGCCGGCGGACAGGAGGGAATCGATCCGTCCTGCGCCCACCTCGTCGGCCCGGGACAGGACGGCAATGGCGTTTACGGTGCCTGAGCGGCCCGCGGCGGTGTCGGCAAATGATTCCAGGAACCTTAGGTCCGAGGCGTGCATGTGCCGCATCAGGTAGATGATGGCATCAGCCTCCGACGGAGTATCCAAGGGAGTCAGGAAGCTGGTGGACCGTGCAGATACGTCCCCCGAGAGCGAGGCTATGCCGGGGGTATCGATCAGCGTCATTTCCTTCAGGCCCGGTGCGGGCCACTGGACGTCCAGGCGTTCCACGTCCTCCGCCCGCATGTCTCCCAGGACGAACACCAGCCGCCCGTCCACGCGTTTGAGCGGCAGGTTCCTGGGTTCGCCCTTCACGGGGTATAGCGTGATGCGGGGCGTGTGCCCGTGCCGGTACCATGTGATGATCCGGGTGCATTCGCCCGTGTCCGTGGGGGCTATCTCTTCCCCGATAATCGCGTTCAGCAGCGTGGATTTTCCGGCTTTCACCATTCCGGCGATGGCGATCCGCAAGGGCTCGGACAACCTGCGCCCATAGCCCCTGAGCGCGGCAGAGGCGGCAGGATCATCCCGGTACACTTCCAGGGCCGCGGCAACCAACTCCTTGGCACCGGCCATCGTAGGGTTCTTCATCCCACGGCCGCCACTGGTGGAGCCCCCGCCGGCCGGCCGGTTGAAAGCCGGGCCGTGCCCTGGCCCCCGCCCGCTTGGCGGGGCGTTGCCGCGGATACCTCTGCGGCAACGGCTGCGGCGGCGCGGGACACCGCGTCAACCTTCTTAAGCTCCGCCTTGATCTCCCGGATGCGGACGTCCTTTTCGAGGGCGTACGTGGTGGCTGCCTTTTGCGCTGCCGATACCGAGTCCGTCAGCGAACGGTGGTGCTCGTCCGCGATCTCCGTGAAGTGGTCCCGGGTGGCGCGCTGAACCAGCCGCAGCCGGTCCTTCAGCTGTTTGCCTACCTGGAACGTGACATCGTCCAGCTGGCGGCGTACCAACGCCTTGGCTTCGCCCTGACGGCGCTTGAGCCGCGCTTCCTGGTCTTCCCGGAACGCTTTGCGCCCCAGCAACAGTCCGGCCCCTACGGAGAGGGGATTAATCAGAGCCATCCCGAAGATCCCCGTCAGGAGACCGAACATCAGGACACCGCCGTAGGACCCGCGCATGCCGATCAGGACCTTCTGCACCGGGTTGATGCGTCCGTCGTCGAGCGTTGGCATCTCGTCCACGGGGTCCAGGGCGTCCCCGGTGTCGGAGACGCGGAACACCGGCAGGGTGACTTCATCCGCAGCGAAGTGTTCTGCCACCTGCGCCGCCAGCCACTGGGCCCGCTCACTGGTCCACACGAAGGTGTCCGAGATGGCGGCCGCCGCGCATTCCTCGAGCCATTTGGAGAACTGCGGCCAGGTGGGTCCCGGATCGCCTTGGTCAATGGCTGCTTCGGCTTCCCGCTGGATCCGCCGCAGCCTGTCCCGGAGGTCATACTCCATGTCCGCAATCAGGTCGCTGATGCCGTCGTTGAGGGTGATCTGCCACCGCGCGGAGCGTTTCCGCAGATCGTCCGCCTCAGCTTTGGCCAACTCCAGCCCCGCGATCATCCGGGGCGTACCCTGCGGGTTCTCGAGGGCTTCAAGCTCGGACTGCAGCGAGAGCCGCAAGTTTTCCGTAACTGAAAGCAGGTCCTGGCTCGCCGAACGCCGCTGGAGGCGCTGTGCCTTTCCCACAATCTCGTTCCGCAGGTACGTAATCAGCACCGGGAAGCCCGATTCGGCGTTGAGCTCGGCATCCTGCAGCCGGGAAGCCTCAAGCCGCAGGTCGGAGGACACGGGGTAAAGCGGGATGTCCGGTGCAACCTGGGCCAGGTGGCCCCTGTCCAGCTCCTCCACGCGACGCCATTCCGGGTAAAGGTCCGTCTTGGACAGGACTCCCACCACACTGGGAGTGATCCGCATGGCCTGCCGGAGGAAGCGCAGTTCCGGTTCGGTGTATTCCTGCGAGGCGTCGCTGACCAGCAGCATGGCATCCGCCATGGGCAGTGCGGTGAGGGTGGTCAGGGTGTGCGAGGATCCCATGCCGCCAACGCCCGGGGAGTCGATAACGGTGAGCCCGCCGGTCAGTAGCCTGCGAGGAAGGCATACCTCGGCGGCCACCAGTTTCTTGCTGTTGCCTGGGTTGCCGCGTTCTGAAACGAAGGCGGCGAGTTCGGCGATGTTGACGGGCTGCCGCTCCACGTTTCTTTCGTCGGGGGCATCCGTACCGTCTTTTGGCACCAGGATGCTCGCCGAGGCGGGATCGCCGTAGCGGACCATTGTGGGGACGGAGGTGGCGATGTCGTCATCCACCGGGCACACAGGGGCATTGACCAGGGCATTGATGAGTTTGCTCTTGCCCTGCTTGAATTCGCCGACGACGATCACCCGGATACTCGGGTCCTTCAACCTTGCCATGGTTTGGTCGAGGCGTTTGCGGAGATCCGCCCTGTCCCCCGCGCCCACCAGCTGAAGGCCTTGCTCCACCAGCTTGATGAGCTGCCCCGCGTTTGCCGGCGTTGGCTGCCCTGCCGATCCTTCTTCTGCCACAGTGTGTCCTTTGCCTCAAGTCTGGGAATTGGGACGTGGGGTGAGCCCCGAAATGCCCGGCAGGAGGGAGAAACCTCCTGCCGGGCACTCCGCCGCGCCCGGGGATGCCTAGCCGGCGACTGAATCGTCGATGGCCGTGTTGACCTCGCTGTCTTCCACGTACACGTCTGCGTTGGTGGAGTTGTCCTCGGTGTGGGTCAACTCGGTCTCGGAGTTGTCCTGGAACGAGTCTTCGATCGCAACCTCGGTGGTGTTGGTCTCCGCGGTGGAGTTGTCCTGGAACGAGTCCTCGATCGCAACCTCGGTGGTGTTGGTCTCCGCGGTGGAGTTGTCCTGGAACGAGTCCTCGATCGCAACCTCGGTGGTGTTGGTCTCCGTGATTGAGTTGTCCGTGTTGTCCACACTGTTGTCGGAGTTGTCGTTGAAGGAATCCTCGACGGCGACATCCAGCTCGGTGGAGGTCTCCGAGTTGTCGTTGTAGGAGTCGTTGACGGAGTTATCCGAGTTGTCGTTGAACGAATCAGCCACATCGACATCGAGGTCGGTGTTGAAGGAGTCGTCGATGTCCGTCTTCTCGTTGCCGATGTTGACGTCGCCGCCGGCGTGGACCGAGTTGTCCGTGGAGTTGTCGGTGGAATTGTCCGTGTTGTAGGAATCGCTGATGTTATTGGAGTCCCGGACGTATGCGTCGTCGCCCGCTGCGACGGAACGGTCCCCGGAGGCGATGACGGAGTCGTTGTCGAACCACTGCTCAACGTCGCCCTCGGCCCAGATGTTCTGGTTGACGGACTGGTCAACGATGTTGTCCCGGTCATCCACCGTTGAGGTGTAGGAGTAGTTGTTCACCACATGGTGGAGCTGCTGGACCGCGTGGGCGTGATCATCGTGGTCGTGGTGTCCGCCCCCGCCGCCACCCGCAGGAGGAGTATATCCGGCGCCGCCACCGCCGATGTGGCCGGTCCAGGACGTGTTGCCGCCGGTGTTGTACTCGCGGTCGAACCGGGAGGTGTTGGTGGTGACTGGCGCGTAGTCCAGGACTACAGGCATTGCGGCATCCACATCTGCGGAGCAGACTTCACCGAGGCCGTGGTCTTCCAGAACCTTCTCGGGATCGTCCAGGAAGTCCTGTGCGGCTTGGCGGTCGCCGAAGAGGTGCATCAGGAACTGGACGAGATCGTTTGCGAGTGTCATTTGATTGTCCTCAATCTTCTCTGAGTTGCGGAGCGCTCGGCGTCCTTTAACCGGGCTTGCATCAAACGTATGGTTCGGGCCAAGGACCGGGCATCGGGCCGCTTCCCCCTACTGGATGGCTTTCCGCCGGGGAATCGCGTCCCGTGCCGTTAGGGCATTAGGGGTTATTCCGGCGCAGCGTCTTCGGGACCCAAGGCAAGGCGGAGCCTGGTCAGCAGGTCGGAGCGGTTTTCCGCGCCCAGGCGGCGGCGCATCCTGGCGATGTGGTGTTCAGCGGTCCGCGGGGAAATGTAGATGGCCTCGCCGATCTCGCGGTACGTCTTGCCCTCGAGCACCAGGCGGGCCACTTCCTTTTCCCTTTCGCTCAGCCCGGAACCGTCCGGCTGCAGGCTGCCGGCCGCTTCAGCGGCGGGGGCAGGGGTGCTGCGGGCCGCGGGGCCGGATGAGCCGTTGACTGCCGGACTGACCTGGGGATGAAGGTCCCTGGCACAGGACAGCAGCCGCACCATGTCCTTGCGCTCCTCTGCCTTCGCCGCTGCATGCCCGGCCAGCCTGGCGCCTTCCCAGGGCATCCCCACCCTGCCGAGCCCCCGGGCAGCGACCTCCACATCAGCGGGGGTCAGCCTCCCGGCCAAGACCGACACCCAGGCCTTGCCTGCGGCGGCAAGCACCGCGGCAAGGTGGCTGTCACGGGCCGCCCGTGCCAGGGCTGCCGCATGGGGAGCGAGTCCCGCAGGGTCTTCGCTCAGCAACGCTGCCTGGACCGCCGCCCAATGGAAGGGCACGGCCCACAGCGGCGGATCGCCCAGCCGGTCAAGAAGCTGCCACGCTTCGGTGAGGTAGTGCGCCACCCGCCGGGTCTCCCTGAGCCGGGCCGCCGTGATCATCAGTTCGCCCCACGGCAGGAGGCTGTAAAGGTCCACCGACGTGTGGAGCATTGCTTCACGGGCCCGCTCCCACGCCATGATGAGTTCCGGCACGTCTCCGCTCCGCCGGGCCAGCCCGACTTCCAAGGCTGCGCGCAGGAACTCGTCCCTGGGCACGAGCGGCCAGTGGTTCGCTTTGGAGGCCTCATTGATTGCGAGCCGGGCATCCTCGAGCTTGTCCTGCTGCATGGCAGACCAGGCCTGAAGCAGGAAAAGCCTGGGCTTCGCGGCATTGCCGCCCTGGCCGGCAGCAGTGGCAGACCGGCACACGGTTTCCGCCAGCCGCGGTTCCCCGCCGTGCAGTGCCAGGAGGGCAGCGATTGCGGCCGGCGTCTCCGGAAGCGGAAGCGCCGCGTTTGCCGCGTTGAACATGTCCGAGGCATGGATCAGGACAGGCAGTGCCTGGTGCGGGTCCGCGCTGACTGACTCGTAGATCCCCTTCCCTGTTTCTGCCAACGTGGCAGCCAGGAGGGTGGGAGAAGCGGGTGGAGCGCCTGGCTGGAAAAGTGCTTCCGCGCCGGCCCGGTTGCCGCACCCGATCAGGGCCACCGCCGCGAGCGGGGCTGATGGTCCAATCCGGGTGGCCCCCAGCCAGCTGTACACGTCCGCCGCCCGCGCCAGCATACCGCGCTGGGCCCAGACTGCTGCGGCCACGTCCACTCCCCGGCGCACGTCGGGCGGATCGTCAGCCACCAGCAGCGAGTCGATGATTCGGGTGGCTGCGTCCAGGTCGCCGTTCGCTGCTGCGGCCTGGGCACGGCGGGCGGCGGTCGCTGCTTCGTCGGCCCCTGCCAGCAGGGCTTCACCATAGAGCTGGGACGCCAGCGCAGGATCATGCTCGAGCGCCTTGTCGGCCGCATGCTCGAGTTCAGCTGCCACGCGGGGATCTGCCAGGCCACCGCGTGCCAGTTCGCGGGCGAAATCGCCAAGGGGCACGCCGTCCCTGGCGTACGCCGTGACGAGCTCACGCTGGAGCGCATGGACCTTGGCGGTGGGGGCGACGGCAAGCAGGGCTTGCTGCGCCGGCCCCACCACGGTCCCGTCCGCCGTCAGGAGTCCTGCAGCTTCTGCCCGTTCCACGAGGACGGCAAGGCTTTGCACGTCACCGCTGTCGAGCCTGCGCTGGAGGTCCGCTGGCAGTGGTCCAGGCAAAACGAAACCGACGGAAAGGGCCAGCAGCAATTCGCGTACGGCAACGTTCTCGCCTTTGAGCTGCCGGGCCATCTGCTCGGCGGCGCCGGGCTCCTGCCCGTGGTGGTTCAGCTCCGGCAACAGGGACACCGGCCGGATCTCATTCCCGGTCATGGTCAAACCGCCGGTTCAGCGGCCGTGGCCGGATCGGTGGCTGGCGCGGACTCCGTGGCCATGGACGCCGTGGGCTCCGGTGCCGGAGGCGACGGCTCCTCCGTTACGGGCGGAGGGGGTTCCTCCGCCACAGGCGGCGGTGGCTCCTCCGTCACCAGGGGAGATGGCTCCTCCGTCGCAGGCGGGGGCTCCTCGGTCACCGGGGGAGGCGGTTCCTCCGTCACAGGCGGCGGTGGCTCCTCGGTCGCAGGCGGGTCCACCGGGACAGGGCTCGCCGTCCCCGTTTCACCTGGCACTGGCTCGCTTGTTCCCGGAACAGGATCAGTACTACCGGCAGGGGCGGCGGGAGCGGCCAGGGGCTCCGTCACTCCACCTGCACCAGCTCCCGGGGCGGCAGTCGTACCGGGAGCGGTGTCAAGGGCGCCCGTGACGCCGGAGCCCGCAGCCGCCAGCTCCCCGTCGGCGCTGGACGCCGGCCTGCTGGTGGGCGAGGCTGCCACTTCCAGGCCCACGGTGCCCGGGGCGGAGTCCTTCGTGCTGGCACTGGCTTCGATGCCCCTGGCAGGTTCCTGCGCCTCCGCGCCGGCACCGGCCGCTGCCGCGCCTCCGGTTCCGCCGCCACCGGAACCGGCTGAGGAAGAATCCTTCTCGGGGGCGGCGTCCGCTTTGGGGGTAAAGATGGATGTCAGGCTGCTCAGGCCCTCGGGGCTCTGGGCCGCGGTGGCCGAGAGGACAGTGAACGCGGCAGCAGCGGCCGCGATGGCGGTCAGCCGCACCGTAGGCTTCGGCGCGTGAGCACCGCCCCGGTGTCCGTGCTGGCCGTGCGCGGCACCCTGCCCTGCGGCTCCAGCCATGGCGCCTGCCGCCGTCGTGCTCTTCCGGGACCAGCTCGCCGGCCGCCCGGGTACGTGGCCCGGTGCGGCGCCTTCAGGTGCCGCGGCGGGGCCCGCTTCCGCCGCCGCCTGCGCCGCAATCTCGGCGGCGGCCGCCTCCCGCGCCAGGACAGCCGCGGCGGCAGCACCGAGGCAGATGGAGGACTTGGGATCAGCGTCGACGGCGATGGGGCGGTCCAGCTGTTCGGAGACTATCTGCGCAACGAGGGGGATCCTCGAGGACCCGCCAATGAGGAGCACGGCGGAAAGATCCGCCGGTGCCAGCTTCAAGTCGGCCAGGGACTGTTCCAGCGCGTCCACCGTGTCCCGGATGGGCTCGTCGATCAGTGCCTCGAACTCGGACCTGACCAGGCGCACCTGCTGCTGGAATCCCGGCAGCAGGACGGAGATGCTGGCTTCACTGTCCGCGGAGAGCGCTTCCTTGGCTTCCACGCATTCGCGCTGCAGCCTGGCCAGCGCCGCACGGGCCCCGGGATCGGACGTGTCGAGGCTGGAGAGGGCGCCGCCGGTATTCCCTGCAACGTAGCGCAGGACCGCCGCATCAAAGTCGGCTCCCCCGAGGTTTTCGATGCCCTCAGGGCGGCCCAGCAGGTCAAAACGGTTGCTGCCGGCCTTCCGCAGGACCGCTGTGTCAAAGGTTCCGCCGCCAAGGTCGTAGACCGCGATGGTACTTCCCTCTTCCACCCGCACCTGGGAGGCGTAATGCAGGGCTGCAGCTTCCGGCTCCGTCACCAGGGCAACGTCCTGCAGGTTCCTGGCGGCCAGGGCTTCCTTCAGGAGCGAGGTGCGGTGGCTGCCCCAGGCGGCCGGGTGGGTCAGGATGATTTCCGACGGCGGCGCCCCCTCGCGTTCCTCCGCGCGGTCCGCCACCCAGCGGGCCATGGTGGCGAAGACGTCCTCGGCCGGCAGGGAGAGCGTGCCCACGGAGATCGGCACGGCGTCGCCCACCCGGCGCTTGAATTCCCGCACCACCCGGGCCGGGAAATCAAGGCCGCGGCGTTCCGCAGCTTCCCCCACCAGGATGGGGCCTTCCTCCGGGTAAAACAGCACGGAGGGTACCGAGGTTCCACGGATTCCCAGTGGCAGGCACTCGGGAGACGAAGAAGTTCCTTGATCAAAGCGTGCAACGGCAGCAGCAGTGAAGCTGGTCCCGACGTCAATGGCCAGAACGTAGCTCATGGGGTACCTCAGGAATACTGTCGTTTCGCCTGCAAGCTTCATCACTAGCGAACGTCACCAAGGTAGCACCACGGCCGGACCGCGAACACCCCTATTGCTACAACGAATTGTTATTTCCGCGGCTTACGCCGTGCGATCGGAAGAAACCCCTGTTCAGAGCCCCGAATAGGAGTGAAGGCCGTTGAAGAACTGGTTCACGATGGTGAAATTAAAAATCACGCAGAGGTAGCCCACGATCGACAGCCACGCCGCGCGCGTGCCCGTCCACCCGCGCGTGGCACGCGCGTGCAGGTAGCCCGCGTACACCACCCAGATGACGAAGGTCCACACTTCCTTGGTGTCCCAGCCCCAAAACCGCCCCCACGCCTTCTCGGCCCAGATGGCGCCGAACATGAGGGTGAAGGTCCAGCCGATGAAGGCGATGGCGTTGATGCGGTAGGACAGGTTCTCCAGGCTCAGCGCGGACGGCACCAGGCGCATGAAGCCGAGCTTGTCAGCCCCGCCGGCAGCCACCGTCTTCTGCCGGTGCGACTGGACCAGCTGGAGCGCGGACATGGCAAATGTCAGGGTGAACAGCGCAGAGGACAGCACGGCGATGGACACGTGGATGATCAGCCAGTAGCTCTGCAGGGCGGGAACCAGGTGGCCCACCGGCGTCCAGTAAGCCACGGACGCGGCCACCAGCATGATGATGGCCAGGCCCACAACGAAGGTACCCAGGAAGCGGAGGTCACGGCGGACCAGGACCAGCAGGAATACCGCAACCGCCACGAAGGCGCCGGTAGTGAGGAATTCGTACATGTTGCCCCAGGGCACGCGCCCCGCACCCAAGGCGCGGGTCACGACGCCGGCACCATGGATCAGTGCGCCGAGAATTGTCAGGGCCACGGCCACCCGCGCGGGGGCACGGCGTTCAGCGGCGTACCGCATGTCGGCGTCGGCGGTGGCCACGCCTCCGGCCCCTGCCCCTGCAGTCCTGGCAGTGGACGACGACGGCCGCTCGGCCCTGCCGGCAGGCCCGGCAAGGTGAGTGTCAGCCCGCTCCCCCACCCCGGCTGCAACCGGGACGCTGGCCGCCTCCTGGGCCTTGCCGTCGAGGCCGGCCTGCGCGGCCTTCAGGTCGATGGCGCGCAGGGCCTTGCTGCTCTTGGCCAGGTCCCAGGCGAAAGCGATGAAGGCCACCGTGTATGTGCCGGCCGCCAGGAGCATGAACAGCTCGCTGTACTGGCCCATGGTTTCGTTGATTCCAAACGGCATTACTGGTCCTTTTCGGGCCCCGAGGGGCCGGCTGGGGTGGTGGCTGGGCCTGTGGTTGCGGCAGCGCCGGCGCTATTCTCGTGCACGCTGCTGGGTGTTTGCCGGGAATCCCCGGGCCGGGCAGTGTCCGGTTCGTGGTCCAGCCGCCATTCCCCGCTGAGCAGCTGCCGGAGGGCAGCGGCTTCGGCGGCAAGGCGATGGTCCTCGCCGCGGGCCAGGAGCCCGTACTCAACCATGGTGCGGCCGTCATCGTGGGTGCCCGTGCGGACCCACACCCGGCGGCGGTTGACGTAGAGCGAGAGGATCAGTCCGGCCACGGCCAGGAGCGCAAACACCAGCGCGTAGGCCTGCCCGGGGTTGTGGTGGATGTCCACTCCGATGTAGCGCTTGACCCCGTCGAAGCTGATGGTGCCCTTGCCGTCCGGCAGCGTGTAGCCGGTCCCGGGGGACAGGGTGATGCCGCCGGCGTCCAGGTTCCGTGCGTTCAGCGGAGTGAGCTCCTTGACGTCCAGTTCGAAGACGTTCTGCGGAGCGCCGTCATCCAGGCCAAGGTCCCCGTAATAGGAGTTGAGCGTCAGCTGCGGGTTGAACAGCTCCGGGTCCCCGCTGAAGGAGACCCCTTCGTTGGTGACGAAGGCGGTGGGCAGGAAGAAACCCGCGAACCCCAGCTGGTCGGGCTTGGCGTCGGGAACCTTGATCACCACGGAAGAGTAGTAGTTGTCCCCCTGCAGCTTCGCCACCACGGGCCCCTGCATGGCCACGTTGCCGGCGCCGTCCCGGATGGTCACCACGGGAGCGTAGCCGTTGCCGGTGAGGTAGATGCTGGTGCCGCCCAGGGTGATGGGATCGTTGACCTTCAGGGTTTCCTGGCGCGCGGGCGCGTCCGGGTTTTCCTTGGTAGTGACTGACGCCGAGAAATCGATGGGCTGGCCGAACTTGCCCTGGGACTCGCGGTCGAAGGTGATGTCGAACTTGTCCAGCTGGATGGAGTAGGGCTGCAGCTGGCCGGACTGGAAATTGGTGCCGGGGTTGAACTGGTCATAGCCCACCAGGGTGTTCACGAAAGTGTCGCCCTCCACCAGGATGCGCTGGCCGCTGTAGCCGAACAGGCCGCCGACGGCCACGGACACCAGCACGCCAATGAGGGAAGTGTGGAACACGAGGTTTCCCACTTCCTTCATGAACCCGCGCTCGGCTCCCAAAGACGGCCGCGCGCCGTCGTCGTCCCTTACCTCGACGCGGTAGCCGCGCTTCTTGAGCAGCCCGGCGGCACTGTGGATGGCCGCGGGCGCCGGGATCCCGGCGTCGGCCGGTATGACCAGTGTGCCGTACTCGGGCAGGCGGGAGAGGCGTTTGGGGGTTCGCGGCGGCTGGGACCGCATGGCCTTGTAGTGGGCAATGGCGCGGGGCACCACGCAGCCGATCAGCGAGATGAACAGCAGCAGGTATATGGCCGAGAACCAGGCCGAGGAGTAGACGTCGTACAGCTGCAGGGTGTCCAGCAGCTTTCCGTAGTCCGGGTTGTCCTTGATGTACTGGGTGACGATGGACGGATTGGCCGGGCGCTGCGGGAAGAGCGAGCCCGGCACGGCCGCGACGGCCAGGAGCAGGAGCAGGAAAAGCGCCGTGCGCATGCTGGTCAGCTGGGTCCACGCCCAGCGCAGCATCTCCTTGGGGCCCAGGGCCGGCAGCGCGGCGTCCGCCTTGGGCCCTGGCACACCGGCGCCAGTTTCCGGGGCGGAAGATTTCTTGTCTACGTTCACGCGCTCGCTCATCAGATCGGCAACTTCACATCGGTTTGGAACCAGTACTGGAGCTCGGTCACCCAGGTCCCCCAGACGCCGCTGGCCATCAGCAGGCCCAGCACCACCAGGATGCCCCCGCCGATGCGCTGGATGGCCAGGCGGTGCTTGCGGAAGAACACCATCACACCCATTCCCCGGCGGAGCGCCAGGGCGATCAGCAGGAAGGGAATGCCCAGGCCCAGGCTGTAGACAAAGGCCAGGAAGGCGCCCTTGGCGGCGGAGGAGCCGCCGGAGAGACTCAGCAGCTGGACGGCGGAGTAGGTGGGGCCGATGCACGGCGCCCAGCCCAGCCCGAAGGTCAGGCCCAGCAACGGCGCGCCCCACAGCCCGGCCGGCGGCTTGGCGTGGATCTTGGCGTCGCGCTGCAGCCAGCTGAAGCCGCCCATGAACACCACGCCCATGACGATGACCAGGACGCCCAGGAGCTGGGTGATCCAGGCGTTCTGCGTGCCCGTGATGAGGGTTCCCAACTGGCCGAAGGCTCCGCCCAACAGGACGAAGATCACGGAGAAGCCGAGCACGAACAGTCCAATGCCGAGCAGCATCCGGCCGCGCTTCTGCTTTTCCAGGTCCACGCCGCTCAGCCCGGTGACATAGCCCAGGTACCCGGGAACCAGGGGCAGGACGCAGGGTGAGAGGAAGGAGACCAGTCCGGCCAGCAGTGCCACCGGGATGGCAAGGAGGAGCGAGCCGTTCAGGATGGCTTCGGCGAAGGGGCTGTTCACGGTCCGGCCGCCGCTACTCTGCCACGGCGGCGGCGACGAGGGCTTTGAGGGTGCCCTTCTGGACTTCTCCGAGGACGCGGGAGGCCACGCGGCCCTGCTTGTCCAGGACCAGGGTGGTGGGAACAGCGCCGGGCGGAACCAGGCCGGAGACGGCCAGGAGGACGCCGCCGTCCTTGTCGTCAAAGCTCGGGTAGGTCAGGTTGAAGTTCTTCTCAAAAGCCTCTGCCGTGGCCTTCTCGTCCCGGAGGTTGACGCCGAAGAATTGCACGCCCTGGTCCTTGAACTCCTGGTGGAGCTCTTCCAGGATGGGGGCTTCCACCCGGCAGGGGGCGCAGGCGGCAAACCAGAAGTTCAGGACTGTCACCTTGCCCTGGAAGTCGGCGGGCGCAACCGCGGTGCCGTTGAACAGGGTGCCGTTGACCTGGATGGCGGACTTGCGGTCTCCGGCGGCGAACTCCGTGACGGACCCGTCCCCGGCCACATAGTTCTTGTTGTCCCCCGCTTTGGCCTGCTGCGCCAAGGCATCCTCCTGCGCACAGCCGGACATTCCCAGGGTCAGGGCGGTCAGGGCGAGCCCGCCGGCAGCGAGCAGGCTGCGGCGGGAGGTGACGGGCGCAGGGAGCTGCCCGTTCCTTTTATTACTGTCGGTCACTACTAGGCTCCAGGGGTGCTTGCCGCACCCGGAAGAAGGGAAGCCGCCGGTTCGCTGTACTGCACGCGCAGGAGCGCGCCGTCGTCGTCGAACACCAGCGACGTGATGGATGTCAGCGTGCACTCACGCTTCCGGGGATCGTGCCACAGGGGCCTGCCCTCGGCGCTCAGCCGGGTGGCCCAGATGGGGAGCTGATGGCTGACCATGATCGCTTCAGGCCCGTCCGTTCCGAAGTCCCCGGCTGCCAGTTCGATGGCGCGCAGGCGTGCATCCTGCACCGCTTCCATCACCCGGGCGGCCTGGTTCTTATAGGGTTCGCCCCACGAGGGCCGCAGCGGGTTGACCAGCCGCGGCCAGTGCTTGGGCCGGCGCAGCTCCGCCTTGGTAACCCTCATGCCCTCGAAATAGTTCTCCGCCTCGATGATCCGCTCGTCCGTGTGGATTTCCAGGTGGAGGGCGTCCGACGTCGGCCGTGCAGTTTCCTGCGCACGGTCCAGCGGCGATGCCGCCAGGTAGGTGATGCGGGCACCGCCTGCAGCGCGGCGGCGGAAGTGCTCGGCGAGCATGCTCGCCATCTCCTGCCCCAGCTCGGAGAGGTGGAATTCGGGCAGCCTTCCGTACAGGACGCCGTCAGGGTTGTGGACCTCGCCGTGGCGGAGCAGATGGACAGTGGCTTGGGGCATGTTTACCAGTTTCTCAAAGATGGCGTGCGATCCGAAATCTCCTGCACGGCTTTCTACAAACAGTAGAACTGAAGTTTTTGAAGAAATGTTCCGAAGGCGGGAATGAAACATGCAAATGCATGTTTATACTGGATGCAGCAGTTAGTTGAGACTTCAACAGATGAAGCTTCAATGGCAGACCCCGACAGCACGCACACACAAGGAGCAACATCATGGCACTTCCCGCAGACGTCACCACCGGCACCTGGATCCTGGACAACTCCCACAGCGAGATCGGCTTCACCGTCCGCCACGCGGGCATCCACAAGGTCCGCGGCCAGTTCAAGGAAGCCGCAGCCACCCTGGACCTTCCCGAGGACGTGTCCGGCGCAAAGATCAACGCCACCATCAACACGGCCAGCTTCGATTCCGGTGATGCCAACCGCGACGGCCACGTCAAGGGCGAGGACTTCTTCGACGTGGAGAAGTTCCCCGAGATCTCCTTCGTCTCCAACGGCCTGGTGGCCAAGGGCAACAGCTACGAGCTGACCGGCGACCTGACCATCAAGGGCGTCACCCGCCCCGTCACCCTGGACACCGAGTTCAACGGCGTGGCCGTGGACCCGTTCGGCAACACCCGCGCCGGAGTTTCGGCTGAGACCACCATCAGCCGCAAGGACTTCGGCCTGACCTGGAACGCTGTTTTGGAGACCGGCGGCGTCCTGGTGAGCGACAAGGTCGCCATCAACCTGGAACTGGCGTTCATCGCTCCCGCAGCGTAAATCGCCTTTCCTGCCGGTACCCCGGCACTGGACTTCCGCAGTCCGGTGCCGGGGTGCCTCCTTTTAAGTTCCCCGTTAGGTTCCCCGCTCCCCTCCCCCTCGCCGGAGGGGTTTACAGTGAGGGCCATGAGCAACTCTCCCAGCGCGCCCCGGACCGGTTTCACCCGGATGTTCGCGGTGGCGGGCCTTCCCACCGGACTCAAGGTCTCGTTCTGGATTTGGTTCATGGGCGGCATGCTGGGCTTGCTGGGAGGAATCCTCGGCATGCTCGCGTCCCTGGTGCTCTTTGTTGCTGCGCCGGGAGCCGCGACCCTGGTGCTGCTGCTCATGGTGCTGGCGGCCGGCGTGGGGGCAGCCCAGATCGTGTTCGCCCTCGCCATGAAAGAGGGGAAGCGCCGGGCACGGCTGGGCCTGACGGCCCTCACCGGCATTACCCTGGTCCTGGCCGTTGCCAACGGGGCCATGGGCGTGGGCCAGGCGGGCAACTGGGCTGCCTCCCTCATCAGCCTGGCCGCTACGGTCCTTCTCTGGCTGCCCCGTTCCCAGGCCTTCTTTGCCGCAGCAGGACGGCGCGGGAATACCTCTTCCGAATGACCCACAAGCCGTCCGCCCGGGGGTACGGTGGACTTAAGCCATGCTGGGGGTAGGGCACAGGTCTATTCCCTGCAGCCTCCCTGGAACCCGACATGCAAAAGGAACGCTCATGAGTACTCCCCCTGTCCCGCCTCCCGTTCCGAACGATCCCGAGTCCGGGCCTGGCACGCAGGGTCCGCGCTACGGCCAGAACGCCCCGCAGTCCGGCGCACCCCAGTACGGACAGAACGCACCCCAGTCCGGCGCACCCCAGTACGGACAGAACGCACCCCAGTACGGCCAGCAGTCCGGCGTACCCCAGTACGGGCAGAACCCGCCGCAGTACGGACAGAACCCGCCGGGGGCTCCGGGCTACGGGCAGCAGCCGTTTGGGCAGTCGCCCTACGCGCAGTACCCGTCGGAGCAGCCGCAGCCGTCCGGAAGCACGGGCGTTCCCCAGCTGGTCAACATTTCGTTCTGGCTGCTGATCGCCTCGGCCGCCATTTTCGTTGTCTCGGCGCTTGCCGGCCTCGCCACGCTGGATGATCCCCGGTTCCGCGATGTCTTCGACAGCCAGGTCCAGGGCACCGGCGCGGGGGTCACGTACGAGGATATGAAGGGCGTCATCGCCGGCACCCTGGTGGTTTTCACCATCATCGGCCTGGCACTGTACCTGCTGGTGGCATTCTTTGTCCGCAAGGGCAAGAACTGGGCACGCGTCCTGGGCACCGTCTTTGCGGCACTTTCCGTCCTCGGCCTCTTCGGCCCTCCCAGTTTCGCAACCATCGGCACGCTGTTGGGAATCGCGGCCATTGTGCTGCTCTACCTTCCGGCGGCAGCTCCGTATTTCCGGAAGCAGCAGCCGTTTGCCAATCCGTACGGCGGCAACATGGGCAACCCCTACGGCCGGTAGTCCGGGCACAAACCACCCTGCGGGCGTGGGTCCCCGAAGCAGCCAGAACCGCGAAGGAAGCTAGGCGGTCTGCCCCGGGGCCTGCGCCCGCTGTGCGTGGTAGGCCAGGATCTGCAGCTCCGTTGCCATGTCTACTTTGCGGAGGTTGACCCCCTCCGGCACCTGGAGCATCACG
This sequence comes from Arthrobacter sp. PGP41, assembly GCF_002953935.1. NCBI lineage: Bacteria > Bacillati > Actinomycetota > Actinomycetes > Micrococcales > Micrococcaceae > Arthrobacter > Arthrobacter sp. PGP41. The sequence continues at coordinate 3,527,879 of NZ_CP026514.1, forward strand.
GGCGCGAAACTCAGGATACTGCGGACGCCGGCCGCCACCACCCGGTCGCAAACGTCCTGGGCCACGGCGGCCGGCAGGGCCAGCACCACCATGTTGGCCCCGGTCCGGTGCAACACGGTTTCCAGGTCCGCCACATCGCTGACCCGCAGCCAGCCCACTTCGTTGCCCACCACCATCTGGTCCGCGTCAAAAATGGCAACTACGTCGAAGCCGCGGGATTCAAAGCCGCCGTACCGGGCCAGGGCCTTGCCCAGGTTGCCGGCACCCACGATCGCCACTTTCCAGTCGTGCGTAAGTCCCAGGGCGGCGGCGATGTGCCGGCTAAGGTACTGCACCTCGTAGCCCACACCGCGGGTTCCATACGAACCAACGTGGGAGAGGTCCTTGCGCAGGGTTGCGGAGCTGACGCCGGAAGCCTCGGCGAGGGATTCTGAGGAGACCCGCTCCACCCCCTCGGCGAGCAGGGTGTTGAGGGCGCGCAGGTAGAGGGTCAGCCGCGCCACCGCAGCCGGCGGAATCTGCTTGGCTGCCGTGCCCGTGGCTCCCGGCAGGTCCGGAACAGCCTGGGGAGTTGAATCCAGCGAAGCCACCAGCTCCTCCCTCGCATTGCGTTGTGACTCCACTCTAGAGCCCCATCAGCATTGCCAACAAAGCAGGTGACGCCGGTGCCCGCGCCATCACAGGAGCTGCTCCCCTACTGCGCCATTGCCTGCCGGAGCACGCGTTCAAGGCGGGCTTCGTCAATCTTCCAGAAATCGCGCTGCACGCCATCCACCAGCACCACGGGGATTTCCTCCGCGTAGCGCTCACGTAGTTCCGGCTGGTGGTCCACCAACTCCTCGTTCCACTCAAGTCCCAGGGAGGCCGTAACCCGCCCGACGGCGTCGCGCGCGTCTTCGCAAAGGTGGCAGTCTTCTTTGGTGATGAGGAGGACGCGGGGTGTGGCCATGCCTTAACGGTATCCCCGTTGCCCGGGCGCGGCGACGTCCAGCGCTGGAGCGCAGTGGAATCAACAGTGGATTGACTAGACTCGAGTCCATGCCCGAGGAGAAGTACGTCGCCGTAGTCACCAAGCCGGTTGCTGCGCCGCAGCCTGGCGAGGCGGCGTTCTTCGATGTGGACAACACCCTGATGCGCGGCGCCAGCCTTTTCCACGTTGCACGGAAGATGCACCAGCGCGGCGCCTTCACCATGACCCAGGCAGCCGGCTTTGCCTGGAAGCAGTTCAAGTTCGTGGCCCGCGGCGAGAACATCGACGATGTCCATGCGGTGCGCGACTCCGCGTTGACCCTGGCCGCGGGGATCACGGTCGACGACGTGAAAGCCTTGGGCGAAGAGGTCTACGACGAGATGATCGCCTCGAGGATCTGGCCCGGCGCCAAAGCCTTGGCGGAGCAGCACCTGCGGGTTGGCCGCCGGGTGTGGCTGGTGACCGCCACGCCCATCGAAGTGGCCACCGTGATTTCCACCCGGCTGGGACTGACTGGAGCCTTGGGAACGGTGGGCGAAATACATGACGGCATGTATACGGGCCGGCTGGTGGGGGACATCCTGCACGGCTCCGCCAAGGCCGTTGCCGTCCGGGCCATGGCCGACGCCGAAGAGCTGGACCTGATGCGCTGCTGGGCCTACAGCGACTCCTACAACGACATCCCCCTGCTGACCCTGGTGGGGCACCCCGTGGCCATCAACCCGGATGCCCGCCTGCGCCGGCACGCCCGGGACAACAACTGGCCCGTCTACGACTTCCGTGCAGGCCGCCGGGCAGCCACGCTCGGGCTCAAGGCAGCAACGGCCTGCGGTGCCGTCTACGGACTCTGGAAGGGGTTCGCCCGCATCCGGGGCCCCCGCATCTAGGTAGCAGCAAGTGTCGTTTTGAGCCCCCATACCGACACCTAGCGCTACCTAGTTTGGGCAGGCAGCAACAGAAAAGCCCGCCACCTCGGAAGGCGGCGGGCTTTTCCACGCAGTTCGAAGTATTGCTACTTCTTGTTGCGGCGCTGGTGACGGGTCTTGCGAAGCAGCTTGCGGTGCTTCTTCTTGGCCATACGCTTGCGACGCTTCTTAATAACTGAACCCACGAAAGTTCCTCACAAACTAGATGCAGTACCTGTCTGATGGAAAAGGTTCGTGGACAGAGCTACGAACTGAACAACTGACAGATTCTTACAATGACGTAAAACGTTCCTTAACAGGGTACCGCTTCCGGGAGGCGGCTAAGGACAAACTGGTCAGGCGGTCTCGGTGTGGCCGTCCACCACAGCACCTTTGAGGTACTGCTCCACCGCCTGTTCCGGGACGCGGTAGGAGCGTCCAAAGCGCACTGCGGGCATTTCGCCGGAGTGGACCAGCCGGTACACGGTCATCTTGGACACCCGCATAACCTGGGCGACTTCAGCCACGGTGAGGAACTTCGCGTTTGAGAAGTTCTGTTCTGGCGACATTTCCCATATTCCTTTGCTGACGGATGGACAACAGTGACCCCATGTTCATGCCAATGCGGTGTTCCGATGCTGAGCCATCCACCAACCACCTACCAGATACTCTAGATGTTCCTGTGGCAGAAGTGAAAGTAGTACGGTCCCCTATTTCGTCCCCTATTTAGTGGGAGCCGACTTCCTCCGCTTGCGGGCGGAGGCGGCCAGCTGGTCCAGGACAGAGACCGAAACATCCCACTCCATGCAGGCGTCCGTGACGCTCTGCCCGTACACCAGCTCCGGGCGTCCCGCGGCGTGGTCTGCAACATCAAGGTTCTGCGCGCCGCCCACCAGGAAGCTTTCCAGCATGACGCCGGCAATAGCCTGGGCCGCAGTGCCGCCGTCTTCCAGCTGGGCACCGATCTCCAGGGCCACTTCGGCCTGGCGGTGGTGGCTCTTGCCGCTGTTGGCGTGGCTGGCGTCGACGATGAGGCGGGGGTTCAGCTGCTTGCCTGCCAGCTTTGCCGAGGCTGCCTCGACGTCGGCGGCAGAGTAGTTCGGTCCCTTGCGTCCGCCGCGGAGGATGACATGGGCGTCAGGGTTTCCGGCCGTGGACACCAGCGCGGCCCGGCCTTCGCCGTCAATGCCGAGGAAAGCCTGGGCCGCCGCCGCAGCACCGCAGGCGTCAATGGCTACCTGGAGGTCGCCGTCGGTCCCGTTCTTGAAGCCGATGGGCATGGACAGGCCCGAGGCAAGCTGCCGATGGATCTGGCTTTCGGTGGTGCGGGCTCCGATGGCGCCCCAGGAAATCAAATCCGCCATGTACTGCGGGCTGATCGGCTCCAGGAATTCCGTGGCCGTGGGCAGCCCCAGCGCGGTGACCTGCTGCAGGAAGCGCCGCGCGGTCCGCAGGCCGGTGACCATGTCGTGGCTGCCGTCCAGCCGGGGATCGTTGATCAGGCCCTTCCAGCCCACCGTGGTGCGGGGCTTCTCGAAGTAGGTCCGCATGACGATGAGCAGGTCTTCCCGGTGCTTCTCGGCCTGGCTGACCAGCCGCCGCGCGTACTCCAGTCCCGCCTTCGGATCATGGATGGAGCAGGGTCCCACGATCACCAGCAGGCGGTCGTCCACGCCGTCCATGATGGCGCGGACTTCGTCGCGTCCGCGTTCGACGACGTCCGCCGCCCGGGCGTCCAGCGGCAGTTCCGCGATGACTTCCTGGGGCGTCGGCAGCGCGGTGAATTCGCTGACACGCAGGTTGGACGTCGATTTTGCGGCTTCGGCGCCGGCGGCGGCCTGGGCTGTGGCGGATGCTTCTGCTGTTGCGGTGCTCATGTTCGGGTCCTGTTCCAGATGGGAAGCGGGCCCGGATCAGAACCCGCCGGAGAAACGGCGAAGGGCAGAGAATAATCTCTGCCCTGTTGGCTCTGAAGGAAAGTTGGATGCGTGTCAGTTAGACGCGGGCCCCTCCAGAGCCAACGAAAAATACGCATACCAACGGTTAGTCATGCCATGAACCATAGCCGCGCTTCGGGACGCACACCAAATCCCGGCCATCTGGGTAGCGCTATGTGTCGTTTTGAGCATTCAGAACGACACTTGGCGCGACCTGGTTGGGCCGGGGTCAGCCCAGGAGCTTGCGGAGGAACTGCAACTGCCTTATCCAGTGGTGTTCCTGGCCGCCCTCGTGGTTGTTGAACCTGTACACCTCAATCTCTTTCGGAGCACCGGTGTTCGGCCCGCCGGGCGTCCCGGACCCGTACGCATTGAAACTGGCAAAGACGGTGGACGGCGGGCAAATGTCATCCATCTGCGCCGCCGAGTACAGCGCCGGCGCGGTTGCCCAGCGTGCCAGGTTGACGCCGTCGAAATAGCGGAGCACAGCGAGGGCGGCGTCGTACCGGTCCCGGTGCCGGGCCAGGAACTGCGCTATTTCGGGATAGGGCCCGCGCGGGGTGATGTCGATGGCCCGGGGGAAGTCCTGCAGGAAGGGGACGTCCGGCAGGACGGCGATGACGCCGTCGAGCCTTCCGGCCACCAGGCCGGCGACGGCCACAACGATGCCGCCGCCCTGGCTGACGCCCGCCAGCACCACGCGGGACGGGTCGACGGCGGGGTGGGACCGGGCAGCTTCCACGGCCCGGAAGGCGTCCGCGTAGACCCGGCGGTAGTAATAGCCCTCCCGGTTGGCGATGCCGCGGGTCATAAGGCCGGCATGGGCCACGTCCCCGGCGGAGGGGTGCGGGTCCGGCGTCTCCCCGAGGGTGCCGCCGTAGCCCTGCCCCCGGGTGTCCATGATGAAGTGCGCATACCCGGCCTGCGCCCACCGGGTGTCCTGGTTGACCAGCCCGCGCCCGCCGGAATATCCCACGTACTGGACCACCACCGGCAGCACCGCATCAGGCTCCCGGTGCGCTGGGAGGTGCAGCCACCCCTTGACCGGAGCGCCGCCGTAGCCGGCGAAGGTCACGTCGAAGGTGTCGATGACGGAAAGGTAGTTCTCCACGGGTTCAAAGCTGGCGTCCAGTGGGAACGCCCGGGCTTCCGCGATGGTTGCGTCCCAGAATTCGCGCAGGTCCTCCGGCGGCGTCACGTCCGAGGTGTAGGTACGGAGCTGGGCGAGCGGGAGATCGAAGAGCGGCATGGTTATCGAATCCTGTCTTGTATTGACGTGTCGCAGAGCGGTCAGGCTACAGCCGCGAGAGTTCCGGCGCGAACACCTGCAGGTCATGGCCCTGCACCACCAGGGCACGGAGCTCAGCCAGCCCGCCGCAGACGGCACCGGCCGCCCGTGCCTGCACCAGGACGTTGCCCAGTGCGGTGGCTTCCACGGGTCCTGCCACTACTTTCCTGCCCGTGGCGTCTGCCGTGAGCTGGCACAGCAGCCTGTTCTGGGAGCCGCCGCCCACTACGTGCACCACGTCGACGGCCCTGTCCGCGAGGCGTTCGGCGTCGTGGATGGTGCGGGCATAGCCGGCGGCGAGGCTGTCCATGATGCACCGCGTGATGGCCGCGGGATCGTTGGGCAGCGCGTCTCCGGTGCGGCGAACGGCGGCCCGGATGCGTTCGGGCATGTTGTCCGGGGCGATGAAGTAGGGGTCGTCCGGGTTGATCTGCGGCCCGCCGGCCGGCAGAGCGGCAGCCGAGGCCAGGAGTACGGGAAGTTCGGGCTGGTAGCCCTCCTGTTCCCAGGTCCGCTGGCATTCGCTGAGCAGCCAGAGCCCGCCCATGTTCCGGAGGTACCGGATGGTGCCGTCCACGCCGCGTTCGTTGGTGAAGTTTGCCGCGCGGCCGGCTTCGGTGAGGACGGGGTGTTTCAGTTCCAGCCCCACCAGGGACCAGGTTCCCGAGGAGATGTACGCGAAGTTCTCCTCGCCGTCATCCGCTTGCGCGGGGACGGCGGCGACGGCGGACGCGGTGTCGTGCGAGCCGACCGCCACCACGCGGGTGTCCTGCGGCAGTCCCACCCGGGCGGCGATCTCCGGCAGCAGGGTGCCTATCGTTTCACCGGGCTGGATCAGCGGCGGGAACAGGTCCTTCCGCAGTCCCAGGGCGGTGAAGAACTCGGTGGCCCACTCCCCCGCCACGGCGTCGAACAGGCCGGTGGTGGAGGCGTTGGTCGCCTCGGTCCGCCGCTGCCCGGTGAGCAGGAACGCGATGAGGTCCGGGATCAGGAGTGCCTGCAGACCGTCCAGGTTCTTTTCGCTGGCCAGCTGGTAGATCGTGTTGAACTGCAGGAACTGCAGCCCCGTGGTGGAGTAGAGGCGGGCGGGGTCCAGTTTCCGGTGCACGGGTTCGACGGCGGCGCGGCTGCGGTCATCGCGGTAGCTGAACGGCGGGGCCGTCAGCTCGCCCGCGGCGTTGACCAGTCCGTAGTCCACGGCCCAGGTGTCGATGCCGATGCCGGCGATCCGCTCACCCTGCACGGCAGCGACGGTGCCCGCCGCCGTCAGGCCCTTCAGCACCTCCGCGAAGAGGGCGTCGAAGTCCCAGCGGAGGCCGCCGTCGATCTCCACCACCCCGTTGGGGAAGCGGTGGACCACCTCCAGCTCCACGCCGCGTCCTGCGACCCTGCCCAGGATGACCCGGCCGGAGGAAGCGCCAATATCGACGGCGGCGAAGACACTGGAGGTTGTACCGGCGGAATCCGCCCCGGCCGGAGCCGGAGCGGATCCGCTGTGGGGTGCAGTGTTCATCGGAGGAAGGCTGCGGCTACTCCGGCGTCCACGGGGATGTGGAGTCCGGTGGTGTGGGACAGTTCGCTGCTGGTCAGGACCGCGGCGGCGTTGGCCACGTGTTCGGGCAGGACTTCGCGTTTGAGCAGGGTGCGCTGGGCGTAGTACTTGCCCAGTTCCTGCTCGTCCACGCCGTAGACCGCGGCGCGTTTGGCACCCCAGCCGCCGGCGAAGATCCCGGAGCCGCGGACCACGCCGTCGGGGTTGATGCCGTTGACGCGGATGCCGTGCTCGCCCAGTTCGGCCGCGAGGAGCCGGACCTGGTGGGCCTGGTCCGCCTTGGTGGCGGAGTAGGCGATGTTGTTCGGGCCGGCGAACACGGAGTTTTTGGAGGAGATGTAGATGATGTCCCCGCCCAGGCCCTGGGCGATCATGACCTTTGCGGCGGCCTTGGCCACCAGGAAGGAGCCCTTGGCCATCACGTTGTGCTGCAGGTCCCAGTCCTTCTCGGTGGTTTCCAGCAGCGGCTTGGAGATCGACAGGCCGGCGTTGTTGACCACCAGGTCCACCCCGCCGAACGCCAGCACCGCGGCGTCAATGGCTGCGGCGACCTGCGCCTCGTCCGTGACGTCGGCCTGGACACCGATGGCGACGTCGGGCCCGCCGAGCTCCTCGGCGACGGCCTGGGCGTTCTCGAGGTTCAGGTCCGCGATGACCACGCAGGCGCCTTCCGCGGCGAGGCGGGTGGCGATCGCCTTGCCGATCCCCGAGGCCGCGCCGGTGACCAGGGCGATGCGCGTGGCGTGGGACTTGGGCTTGGGCATCCGGGCGAGCTTGGCTTCCTCCAGCGCCCAGTACTCGATCCGGAACTTCTCGGATTCCTCGATCGGGGCGTAGGTGGAGACCGCCTCGGCGCCGCGCATCACGTTGATCGCGTTGAGATAGAACTCGCCGGCGACGCGGGCGGTCTGCTTGTCCGCCCCGTAGGAGAACATGCCCACGCCCGGGACCAGGACGATGGCCGGGTCCGCGCCGCGCAGCGCGGGGGACTCCGGGGTCGCGTGACGGTCGTAGTAGGCCTGGTAATCCGTCCGGTATTCCGCGTGGAGTTCCTTGAGCCGGGCAATGGAGTCCTCGATGGACGCCTCGGCGGGCAGGTCCAGGACCAGCGGCTTGACCTTCGTGCGCAGGAAGTGGTCCGGGCAGGACGTGCCCAACGCACCCAGGCGCGGGTGCTCTGCAGCTGCCAGGAAGTCCAGGACGACGGCGTCATCACTGAAGTGCCCCAGGACCGGCTTGTCCGTGGAGGCCAGGCCACGGATCACCGGCGCCAGCGCGGCGGCCCTCGCGCGCCGCTCCGCCTCCGGCAGCGCGCCATAGCCGGGCAGTTTGGGCCCGAACGGTTCGGCCTTGCCGTTGTCCCGGATGTACTTCTCGGCCTGTTCGATGATCCAGAGCGAGTTGGTCTCGGCTTCTTCGGAGGTGGCGCCCCAGGCGGTGATGCCGTGCCCGCCCAGGATCGTTCCGATGGCCTGCGGGTTGGCGTCCTTGATCGCCGCGATGTCCAGGCCCAGCTGGAACCCGGGCCGGCGCCAGGGCACCCACACCACTTTGTTGCCGAAGATCTTGGTGGTCAGGGCCTCGCCGTCCACCGCGGTTGCAATGGCGATCCCGGAATCCGGGTGCAGGTGGTCCACATGCGCCGCGTCCACCAGGCCGTGCATCGCGGTGTCGATCGAGGGAGCGGCGCCGCCCTTGCCATGCAGGCAGTAATCGAACGCGGCCACCATCTCGTCTTCGCGCTCAACACCCGGGTAGACGTTCTTCAACGCGTTCAGCCGGTCCAGCCGCAGCACCGAAAGGTTCTCCGCCTTCAACGTCCCCAGGTCCCCGCCCGAACCCTTCACCCACAACAACCGGACATCCTCGCCCGTCACCGGGTCCTTCTCCGTGCCCTTCGCGGACGTGTTACCCCCGGCAAAATTCGTGTTCCGCTTATCCGCGCCCAGGCGGTTCGAACGGGAAATCAGCTCTTCAACAGTCTTGTTCGTCATAACTAATCAGGCGCCCCATCCGGCTTGCTGGCCGCCCACGCGGTCCTCGTTGATCTTCTTCTGGTAACCGCTGGCCTTGAACGCGGCCAGCGGGTCCGCGGGCAGGCCGCGGGATTCACGCCATTCGGCCAGGACGGGCCGGACGTCGGTGTAGAAGGCATCGTTGAAGATGCCGTTGGCCGCGAGCACGTCACCGGCGCGCTGTGCCTCGGCCAGCGCCGCCGTATCCACGAGCAGGGCACGGGCGGTCATTTCCTGCACATTCAGGACCGAGCGGATCTGGCCCGGGATCTTCTCCTCCAGGTTGTGGCACTGGTCCAGCATCAACGCGACGCCGGACTCTTTTCCTGACGATTTGCCGAACCCGCCGCCGCGGATCACCTCATGCATGATCCGGAACAGCTGGAACGGATCCGCCGCGCCCACAATCAGGTCATCATCCGCGTAGAAGCGGGAGTTGAAATCGAACGAGCCAAGCTTGCCCAGCCGCAGCAGCTGCATCACGATGAACTCGATATTGGTGCCCGGGGCGTGGTGGCCGGTGTCCAGGCAGACGAACGCTTTCTCGCCCAGCGCCAGGGTCTGGGCGTAGGAGGTGCCCCAGTCCGGAACATCGGTGTGATAGAAAGCCGGCTCGAAGAACTTGTACTCCAGCACCAGCCGCTGCCCGTCCCCCAGGGCCGCGTAGATCTCCTGCAGCGACTCGGCCAGGCGGTCCTGGCGGCCGCGCATGTCATCCTGGCCCGGGTAGTTGGTGCCGTCCGCCAGCCAGACCTTCAGGTCCTTGGAACCCGTGGCGTGCATGATCTCAATGCAGTCCAGGTGATGGTCAATGGCCCGGCGGCGCACGGACTCATTGGACGAGGTCAGCGAACCGAACTTGTACTCGTCATCCTGGAACGTGTTGGAGTTGATGGTGCCCAGGCCAACGCCCAGGCCGGCCGCGTACTCCTTCAACGCCGAGTAGTCATCCACCCTGTCCCACGGGATGTGCAGCGCCACCGTGGGCGCCAGGCCGGTCAGTTCATGGACCTTCGCGGCGTCCGCCAGCTTCTCCTGCACAGTGCGCGGGGTGCCAGGCGTGCCGAACACCCTGAATCGCGTACCCGAATTTCCATAAGCCCACGAAGGGACCTCAATGGCAAGCTCCCCGAGCCTGCCCAGCGCCGTTGCTACGTCATTCATGATGGTTCTTTCCGGTGTCTTGTGATGCTGTTGGTCTGCTGGATGCTGCCCCGCTGCTGGAGCCTGTTGTTTGCCGGCCCGCCGGCTTTAGGAGGTGGAGGCCTGTGCCGCCGCAAGCTGGCTGTCAAGGTTGAAGACTTCCTCCAGGACCTGGAACCCTTCGTCGGGAGCCTGGCCTGGGTTTTCAAAAAGCGTGCCCATTTCCGCCTGCCACCGGGCGTTGACCTCGGTGAGTGCCATGCGGGCGCGGACGGCATCGAAATCGTCGCATTCCACGTAGCCAACCAGGAGCCCGTCCTCGGCCAGGAACAGGGAGTAGTTGTTCCAGCCGGCGTCCTTGAGTGCCCGCAGCATCTCCGGCCACACGGCGGCATGCCGCCGGCGGTATTCGCCAATCAGCGCTGGCTGGACCGATGAGCGGAAACACACCCTCATGCCGGACTCTCCTAAACTCGCGGAAACTTTGAATCGTTTCATTGTTACGATTCAAAGTACTCTTGAACAGGAGTAGGTGTCAAGCATTCCGGCAAGCGGTCCGTACAGCGGCCCGAACGCGTGGCACATCACACAGCAGCACGGAGAATCATGAACCGCTCAGCCAGTATCAAGGACGTCGCCAACCATGCCAGCGTGGCGGTGGGCACGGTCTCAAATGTGCTGAATTATCCTGACAGGGTCTCGCAGCGGACCAGGGACCGGGTGCTCAAGGCGATCGATGAGCTGGGTTTCGTCCGTAACGACGCCGCCCGCCAATTGCGCGCCGGCCACAGCCGCACCATCGGCCTGATCGTCCTGGACGTGGGCAACCCGTTCTTCACCTCCGTGGTGCGCGCGGCCGAGGACGCCGCTGCCCTCCACGGCAGTGCGGTGCTCCTTGGGGACAGCGGCCACGACGCCGGCCGGGAAGCCAACTACATCGATCTGTTCCAGGAACAGCGCGTCCAGGGGCTGCTGATCTCCCCGGTGGGTGATGTGACGGAGCGCCTTGACGTCCTCCGCGAGCGCGGCGTACCCACTGTGCTGGTGGACCGGCTGGCTGACGAGGGTAAGTTCAGCTCCGTAGCAGTGGACGACGACGCCGGCGGGTACCTGGCTGCGCGGCACCTGCTGGACACCGGCCGCCGTCGGCTGGCCTTTGTGGGTGGCCCCACCTCCATCCGGCAGGTCGCGGACCGCCTGCAGGGCGCGCAGCGTGCCATCATCGAAGAACCCGGTGCCACGCTGGAGGTCCTGGCATCGGACGCGATGACGGTCCTGGCCGGGCGAAGCGTGGGAAACGCGCTGGTGGAGCGGGGCCGGGAAGAACTCCCGGACGGCATCTTCTGCGCCAACGACCTCTTGGCGCTGGGGGTCATGCAGTCCCTGACCATGACCCACACGTTCCGCATCCCCGAGGACGTTGCGCTGATTGGCTATGACGACATTGACTTCGCCGTCTCGGCCGTGGTTCCGCTGTCCTCCATCCGGCAGCCCACGGAGGCGCTGGGGCGCACCGCGATCGAACTCCTCGCCGAAGAGGTGGAGTCCCAGAACCCCACGCACCGTTCAGTGGTCTTCACGCCTGAGCTGGTGGTCCGGCAGAGCACGGGGACTTCCGCAGGCGGCTGATGCGGCACTGTCCGGTTAAGTGGGCAGTGTCCGGTTAAGTAGGCAGCCTCCGGTTAGCTGCCTTCCTGCAGCCAGCTCATGGACTCTGTCCGGGAGGTGAAAAACCGGGTGGGGCAGGGCGGGATGTGGACGCCCAGGAAGAAGTTTGCGATGATCCGGTCTACTGGGCTTGCTCCCAGGAGCGCAATCCGGTTGGCAGCACAGGGGATGGAGAAGACCGCTCGGGCCGCCCTGGTGACGTCCTCGGTGGTGGCCATGTCCACCAGCATCGGGTAAGTGCTGTCGCCCGCTATCCGGTTAACGGCGGCCATGGCCGCCCGGGCGTCCTGCAGTTCTATCCGGACCTTTGGTTCCCAGATCAGGTGGATGATGCCGTCGGAGCGGAGCTCCACCGTCCCCTTGCCGCCCTCGACAATTACAGGCTCCATAACCTGCCTCCCTCCCTAGGCGCGCTCCTGTTTCCTCCCTATCTTGCCGTATGCCTCCGAAGCCATCCCCGCTTCTTGCAACAATGGCCTGATGGACTTCAACCGGCTGCTGCAGATCCGCCGCATCTACGCGCAGCCTGCCGCGCTGGAACTGCCTAGGGGCAGGGACATCGTGGAACGGTGGCCGGACGCCGACATCATTCCTGTCGAGAACCACTGGAACATCCCGGATGTGCACGGTGATGAGACGAACGTGCCGCGCTGGTCCCGGATCAAAACGGAGGCGTTGGTCCTCGGCGTCAAAAAGGGGTTGACCGTCAAACCGAACGGCCGGTCCGCGGACTTCATTGCGCCTTCAACCGCGAACGGCTGCGCCATGGCGTGTGCCTACTGCTACGTACCCCGGCACAAGGGGTACAGCAATCCCGTCACCGTGTTCGCGAACATTGACCAGATTGCGGGGTCGCTGGAGCGCCACGTTACGCGCCAGGGCATCAAGCTCGAGCCCAACCAGTGCGATCCGGAGCTCTGGGTCTACGACATCGGTGAGAACAGTGACTGCTCCGTGGACGCCCTTGTCAGCGACAACGTGGAGGATCTGGTCACACTCTTCCGCGACCTGCCTACCGCCAAGCTGTCCTTTGCCACCAAGTACGTCAACCCGGCGATGCTGGGCTGGAACCACGGCGGCCACACCCGGATCCGTTTCTCCCTTATGCCTGCGGCTTTGGCGAAATCGATCGACGTCCGCACCTCGCCGGTGGCTGAACGCATGGCAGCCATCAACGACTTCGTCGACGCCGGCTATGAGGTGCACGTGAACTTCTCCCCCGTCATTATCACGGACACCTGGCTCAGCGACTGGGAGGAGCTGCTGCGCCAACTCGACGCGACGCTGAGTGACGCTGCGAAGTCCCAGCTGGCTGCGGAAATCATCTTCCTGACGCACAATGAACGGCTCCATGAGGTTAACCTCGGCTGGCATCCGCAGGCTGAGAGCGTGCTGTGGCGCCCGGACCTCCAGGAGGCGAAGGTCTCATCCAACGGCTTCACCAACGTCCGCTACCGCTCCGGAACCAAGGCCGGCTACGTACGGCAACTGACCGCCCTGATTGGGAAAATCGCTCCTTACTGCCGCATCCGGTACGCCTTTTGAGGGCACGGATTCCCGGGCCGGCGTCGGGCACGAAACCGGCCTCGCGCCAGGGCCTGCCGCGCCGCGCGGCGCTAGACTGAAGCATGGCCGGCGCCCGTCTCCGTCTCTTGGCCTGGCTCCTCGTCCTGGCCGCCTTCCTCGGGGCCTGCACGCCCGCCGTCGGCATTAACGCCGCCGTAACCGGGCAAGCGGCCCCGGCTTCCCCGCCGCCGGCAACAGCGGCCCCGACCGCCCCGCCCCCGGCATCAGCCGCTCCGCCCGCCCCGCCGCCGGCACCCCAGCCGTTCGCCCTCAACCTTTACCAGGAGGGCGACTTCGTGCCGCAGTACACCTTTGACTGGTGTGTGGCAGCGAGCATCCAAATGGCCCACAACCTCGTGGACGACACGGGCGGCGGCACGTGGACAGGCTCTACCCAGCAGGGCGAACTGTGGGAGATGGCCCGGGCCAGGTCGTCCAACTCGTTCAACGGCGCCAACCCCCTCGGGTGGGCGCAGGTGCTGACGGAAGTTGGCATGGGGCCATACACGGTAGTCAGCATCGCCGACTACGGGACCGCGCTCCAGACGGCGGCACGCGCCATCGCCGCCACGGGCCGGCCAGTGGGGCTGGTCATGTGGCGCGGCCGCCACGCGTGGGTGATGAGCGGCTTCGAGTCGACCGGCGACCCCGCACGGTTCCAGGAGTTCTCCGTCACCGGCGTCCGCGTCCAGGATCCGCTCTACCCGCACGGCAGCGCGCAGTGGGGCCTGTCACCCGCGCCCAACAGCCTGCTCACTCCGGAGGAGCTGGCCACGCAATTCGTGGTCCGCGAGCCGCGGCGCTGGAGCAGCGAACTGCCGGCCGGTTACCTGATGGTGCTCCCGGTCGCCGGGGCCTGACCGGCTGCGGTAGGGGCGAAGTTCGAAGGAATACTGGCCGCCCGCTGCGGCGCAGCCCGGGCCCGGCTGCCCGCCACCGTATAATCTCAGCATGCCGATCACGCGCCTGCATCCAGGCAGCCACGCCCAGCCGACGGAACGCCAACTCTGCGGGAGCGGTCTGTGAGCGGCGGCCTCGTCGCCCTGCTGGACGACGTCGCAGCCCTGGCCCGCATCGCGGCCGCCTCTGTGGACGACGTCGCAGCCGGAGCCGCCAAGGCAGGAGCCAAGGCCGCCGGCGTGGTCATCGACGACGCCGCTGTCACCCCGCAGTACGTCTCCGGGGCGGACCCGTCCCGCGAACTGCCCATGATCAAGCGGATCTTCTGGGGCTCGCTCCGGAACAAGCTGCTCATCATCCTGCCGGCCCTGCTGCTCATCAGCGCCTTCCTCCCGTGGGCCATCCCGTTCATTCTCATGCTGGGCGGCACGTACCTGTGCTTCGAAGGTGCCGAGAAGGTCTGGCACAAGCTCCGCCGGGACCACGCGGACGAAAAAGCACCGGCCGTCCAGCGGGGTCCGGAGGCGGAGGCGAAGGTGGTCAAGGGCGCCATCACCACAGACTTCATCCTGTCCTGCGAGATCATGGTCATCTCGATGAACGAGGTGGCCGCCGAATCCATCTGGGCCCGGGCTGTCATTCTCGTGGTCGTGGCCCTCGCCATCACGGTGCTTGTGTATGGTGCGGTGGCACTGATCGTCAAGATGGATGACATTGGCCTGCACCTGGCCGCCAAGGAATCTGCGGGCTCGCAACGCTTCGGCGAGCTGCTCGTCAAGGGGATGCCTGCCGTGCTGTCCGCAATCACCCTGATCGGGACAGTCGCCATGCTGTGGGTTGGCGGCCACATCATGCTGCAGGGGGCCTACGACCTCGGCTGGCATCTGCCGTACGATCTGGTGCATGCCCTCGAGGCCCCGGTGGCCGGAATCGCGGGCATTGGCGGCCTCCTGGCCTGGCTCGTGAACACCCTGTGCTCAGCCGTCCTGGGACTCGTGTGGGGCCTCGCCGTGATGGCCGTCCTGCACCCGCTGCTGAAGGCCCTGCCGTTCGGCAAGGAGAAGGGCCAGCATGAGGAGGGTGACGTCCGCGCCGAACTCGCGGGCTACCGGCCGACGAAACACAAGGCGGATCCCGCTCCCTAGCTAGAGTTCCTCCACCACCAGGTGCCGGTAGGCCGCCCGGAGCGGCGCCATGTGCCGGAAGCCCAGGTAGCCGGCGCCAAGCACTTTGCCGGACGGATCCTGCCACTCAAGCAGCGGCAACCCGTTGATGGAAAAGGCCACGCGCGGCCCGTCCTTCACCACCTCCAGGCGGTAGAAGTCCACCGCGTCCCCGGCCGGCGGCAACGGATCGGCACCCTGTGCCACCAGCTCAAAACCCGCGCTCTTGCGCAGGTTGCAGGTCCGAAAGGCCCGCTCTGACTCGTACTTGTGCCGAAAGTAGGAGATGTGCAGGGCATCGATGTCCCCGGAATGGTATTGCGGGTAGTACCCCGTCCGCGGTGCGAGCCCGGGCGAAAACAGGTCCCGCCCGCCGTGCCCCCGGGCAGCGAAGAAGATCATGGCCAGGCCCGGCTCCTCCAGCGGAAGGAACTCCCAGCTGATCCGGATTCCATCCGGGAACTCCACCGGGCACCAGAACGTCCAGTGCGCGTGGTCGCCGAATTCCGCGTCGTCAAGCGAACCGGAAAGTTCCAGCGCACCGCCGTAGCCGGCCCTGGCAAGCGGTCCTTCCGCCACCCAGTCCGCAACATCCCCCGGCCCGGTCAGTGCGTTGCTGTAGAGCACCTTCGTCCCCGGGCCAGGCGTTCCCCAGCCAGTCGCGCCCACTTAGCTGCGCCCCGCCGTCGTACTCAATACACCGTCCGCGGCCAGCCCCAGCTCGTGGAGCTGCGCGGCAACATACTCCGCCACCAGGGCGGCTCCCCGCTGGGAAAAGTGGGTGTTGTCCGCCAGCCCGTCCGGCCAGTATGCGTGCGTGCCCGGCGCAAAGTGGCAGAAGAGGGACGCGGATTCCTCCCGGCCCAGGCGAAGGTAAAGCCCGCGCGTCCACGCGTTCAGGTCAACCACCGGAAGTCCCAGCTCCAGGCCGATTTCCCTGACCACCTCCGGGTAGTCCTCCAGGCTCGGCTCCAGGATCCTTTCCGAAGCAGTGTCCGACGGCGGCGCGTCCGGGAAGTGCCGCCGCTCCACCGGGGTGCACAGGACGGGAAGAGCCCCGCGGCTCCGCACGTCCCCGGCCATGGTGCGCAGGTTCGCCGCGTAACCTGTGCGGGCCGCAAGGTGCTGCCTCTTCTGGTCGTTGTGGCCGAACTGGATCAGCACCAGGTCCCCTTCCGCCGCTTCCGAGAGCAGCCGGCCCCACAGCCCCTCCTCCCGGAAGGACTCCGTGCTTGCCCCGCCTTTGGCGAAGTTGTGCACAGCCGCCCGCCTGTGGACGTGCGGCGCAAGCTGCGCTCCCCAGCCGCTCATGGGGTACTCATGCGTGGGGCAGTTGGCCACCGTCGAATCTCCGGCGAGCAGGATTTTCATGCTGTGCTTTCTGGTAGTCCGGCTCCCCCATCAGCCCTTGACGGAGCCGATGAGCATGCCCTTGGCGAAGTGTTTTTGCAGGAACGGGTAGAAGACCAGGATGGGCAGGGTTGCCACCACGATGACCGCGAATTTGATGCCCTGTTCCGGCGGGATGTAATTGGGGTCCACGTTGCCGGTGCCGAGCAGGTCCGAGGAAGCCGTGACCTGGCGCAGGTACATCTGCAGCGTCCATTTGGTGTTGTCGCTCAGGTAGAGCAGGGGTGACATGAAGTCGTTCCAGATGCCGACGGCGTAGAACAGGGCGAACGTGGCCAGGACGGGTTTGGACAGCGGCAGCAGGATGCGCCAGAGGATCCCGACCTCGGTAGCGCCGTCCATCTTCGCGGACTCCTCGAGTTCAGCGGGAAGTTCCTGGAAGAAGTTCTTGATAATGATGAGGCTGAACGGGTTGATGGCCGCCGGCAGGACCAGGGCCCAGTAGCTGTTCAGCAGGCCGAGGTCCTTGACCAGCAGGAAGGTGGGAATCATGCCGCCGGAGAAGACCATGGCGAAGACCACCAGGGACAGGATGAGCTTGCGGCCGCGGAGGTTCCGTTTGGCCAGCGGGTAGGCCATGGTCACTGTCAGGATCAGCTGGACCCCGGTGCCCACGGCTGTGACCAGGACGGTGGTGACCAATGCGCGGATGAACGCCGGGGTGGAGAAGATGTACTCGTAGGAGCCGAAGGAAAACTGTTCGGGCCAGACGAAGAAGGCCCGCCGGGTGATTTCGGCTTCGGTGGCGAAGGAGCCGGCGAAGACATAAATGAACGGCAGCAGGGTGATGATGCCGACCAGGGTCAGGAAGGCGTAGTTCGCGGCGTCGAAGATCCGGCCGCCGGGGGTGTTGTGAATCTTCATTAGAACAGTCCGCTCTGGTTGAACCGCTTGGCCAGGGCGTTGGTGCCGAAGATCAACACGATGCCCACCAGGGATTTGAACAGGCCCACCGCGGTGGAGTAGGAGTAGGCGCCCTGGGTGATGCCCACGAAGTAGACGTAGGTGTCGAAGACGTCAGCGACGTCGCGGTTCAGGGCGTTGGTCATCAGGTAGATCTGCTCGAAGCCGGTGTTGAGCATCTGCCCGATCGCGAGGATGAGCATCACGATGATGGTGGAGCGGATCCCGGGCAGGGTGATGTGCCAGACCCGGCGGAACCGGCCGGCGCCGTCAATGATGGCGGCCTCGTACTGGTCCTGGTCCACGGTGGCCAGGGCGGCGAGGAAGATGATGGTGCCCCAGCCGGTGTTCTTCCAGATCTCCTGGAGCACGATCAGCGGCCGGAACCAGGCCGGGTCGGAGAGGAAGTCGATGTCCGTGCCCAGCACGTTGTTGACGAACAGGAACAGCGGGCCGAAGTCCAGGGCGAACAGCAGGAAGCTCAGCGACGCCACGATGGTCCACGACAAAAAGTGCGGGATATAGACCAGGGTCTGCACGGTGCGCTTGAGGATGGAGAGGCGGACCTCATTCAGCAGCAGCGCCAGGACGATGGTCAGCGGAAAGGCGATCCCCAGGTTCAGGAACGCCAGGATCAGCGTGTTGCCCAGCAGCCTGGGGAAGTCCGGGTTGGCGAAGAAGTCCTGGAAATGCTGGAACCCCACCCACGGGCTGCCGTTCACGCCGAGGAACGGGACATAGTCCTTGAACGCAATCGACACCCCGTACATCGGGGCGTAGCGGAACACGGCGAAATAGAGCACGCCGGGCAACAGCAGGAGGTACAGCCACTTGTAGTGCGCGAAATGGACGGAAAACCTGCCCCGCGGCCGGGGAGCGGACACGGACTGCGCCCGCTCCCCGGCCTGGGTGTCAATGACAGGGGCTGCCATTTACTTGTTGTCCTGCCAGAGCTTGTTGATCTCTTCCTGGACCTTGTCGCCGCCGCTGGTCTTCCACAGCTTGATGGCATCCTTCAGGCCCTGCTCATCAATCTGGCCGGCCAGGTACTTGATCCGGGCGTCCGCCACGATGTTGTCCAGTTGCGCACCCTTGGCCACGTAGGTGGGTGAGACGAAGGCGGCTGCCGGGTTGTAGACCGCGCTCTTGAGGTCCTCTGCCATGACTTCAACCCGCTTATCGAAGACTTCCTGCTCGTAGTCCGAGGCCTGCTTGACCGGGTAGAAGTTGTTGCCCGTGACGTTCATTCCCAGCTGGGCGTAGCTCTTGATGTCGGTGTTGACCACCTTGCCTTCAGGGGTCTCAGGCTTGATGGTGGCGGCCTTGCCGTCCTCAACCGTGAAGTTCACGCCCTCGATGCCGTTGTTCAGCAGGACGGCCGTTTCTTTGGAGTTCATCTTGTTCAGGAACTCGAGGACGGTCTTCAGCTCTGCCTCGGTGCGGACGCTGGTCTTGGGGATGGCCAGGAAGCCTGAGTACCCGTCCGTGGGATGTGTGTGCAGTTCACCGTCCGGGCCTTCGAGCCCACCGACAAAGCCGACCTTGTTTTCGAAGTCGTTGGGGTTGGCCTGCTTGAACAGGTTGATCAGCACGCTGACGCGGGAGTCGACGTCGACAATGATGCCGCCCTTGCCATTGAAGAAGGGCTCGTTCCACTTGGTGCCGTCGAAGGTGGCGAAGTCCGGGTTGATGAGCTTCTCATCCACCATTTTCTTGACGAAGCGGTTGGCTTCGATGAACTCTTCAGTCTCGAAGCTCGGGATCAGTTTCCCGTCCCGTTCGGTCCAGCGGTTGCCGGCGCCGTACCAGGTTTCGATCATGTCGTAGGGGCTGTTGGACCCCAATGCGCCCCACTTCGGGATGGTGATGCCCCAGGTATCGTTCTGGCCGTTGCCGTCCGGGTCCTTTTCCGTGAAGGCCTTGGCCACCCTGTAGAGGTCCTCGGTGGTTTTGGGCGCCTGCAGCCCCAGTTTGTCCAGCCAGTCCTGGCGGAACATGACAGCCGAGCGGATCGGATTGCGGGCGCGGTAGACGCCGTAAACCTTGCCATTGATGCTGGCGTTCTGCTCCACCGCCGGGGAAGTGGATTTCAGGTTGGGGTAGTCCTTGAGCTTATCCGTGAGGTCCCAGAAGGCACCCGCTTCGGCATTCTTGACGAAGCCCGGCGATTTGCTTTGGACCACCAGGACGTGGGGAATCTCGGATGAGGCAAGGGTGATGTTCATCTTGTCCTCGTAGGAGGCGTTAGGCGTCCAGGTGATATTGACGTCCTTCCCCGTGAGTTCCTCCAGCTTCTGCTGCACGGCGCCGTCAGCAGTGGGCGGCTGCGCCTCGAGGAACGGGGCCATCACGTTGATGGTGGCCATGTCCGCGGACGGGGTTTCACCGCCTCCGCAGGCTGTGAGCGTCAGGGCCGTGGCGGTCACGACGGCGGCGGCCAGGCCGAGTTTTCTGGTAAACATGTTGTTCCTTTTCCACTTCTTCGGGGTTGGATCCGGGGCTTATCCGCCGGGGTCAGTTGGTGCAAGTCATTGAATTGGGGCTACCGGGATTCGGTCAGACTCGTTGATACGTTTCACCGCGGTCCGCGCAGACAGGGAGCGGCTCATCCAACGGGCGCCCCCTGCGGGGTGGAGCGTCCGACGGCGGTGCTGGCGCCGCCCGTGATGGCCACGGCCCCGCTGCATTCCTGGCTCGCCGCGAGGGCGGCGACGGACTCGTCGTTCGCGGCAAAGAACCTGTCGCACAACCAGCCGGTGACGTACAGCCAGGCACCGATGCTGAAGAACGGAATGAGTCCCGGCAGCGCCCGGCTTGCATAGGCAGTTGCGGCCGTGATGAAGAGCAGGATTACGGTCCCCGCAAGGTGGCGGACAGCGAACCGGGAGCAGGTCATCAGGTAGCGCCCCAGGGGCAGTTCGTAGCGGGCGTACATGGGGAAGAGGTAGCAGACCACGCCCGCAAGGAAGATAGCCGCCACGAAGGTGCCGGCCGCGACGAGCTGGGACACCAGGTCCCCTGCGCCGGATGAGTAGTTCCAGTTCATGGCCAGGGCAACACCCACCGCCATGACAGGCAGTGCCAGGGCGTTGGCCCGGATGAAGTTCGCGAAGTATTCCCTGGTAAAGGACCGGAGCAGCGGAGCCGCTTCTCCGCGGGCCCTCCGCCGGACCAGGATCTGCGCCGCGGCTGTTGCAGGACCGGCGCCCAGGACACCAAGGCCGAGCAGGGTGAAAAGGATCCACAGCAAGTTGAGGCAGGCTATCCACAGCAGCGTGTCAAAGAACGAGTAGGCCCGTGCATTGAAATTTCCGGCCAGCATGGCCAAGCTCCCTTCGGTTCTCCGTCGTTGCAGAAACGCTTCCATGAGTGGCGGGCGTCACGTGAGTAATCGGTTTCTCGAAATCTAGACCCCGGATGGCGGGCGGGTCAAGCCAATTTTTGAATCGTTACATTACTGGACGTGCCACCCCGGCGTGCCGCACACTGGACCTTGGAAAGCGCTTGCTGGACAATCTTCCGGCGAGAGCACAGGGCATTTAGCCCCGTCCCGGCCTGCCGCTGCCGGTGTGAAAGGGACGCCGCAATGACTTCTCCGGGGCCGTCCCAACGCTGCCGCGGAGCCTGGTTTGGTGCCTGCGGGCAGAAACGGAGACCAATGGGAACGCCAGCCGGCACCGACGCCGCGTCACAGCCCCGGAATGAAGAGCCTGTCCGGGCCCGGGTTCCAGGCCAGGGCCATCGACAGGGCCCCGGAACTGTGGCCCAGCCAGTCCGTCCGGCCCGCGTGGCGCTCGTCGGCGTCCACGGCTTCGGCGCCCACCACCTGGGCAACCTTGAGCGCCTTCAGGCTGCCGGCGTCGTCCACCTCGTCGCAGTGGCAGATCCGCAGCCACCGGGACCGGGGTCCGTGCCGGCAACGGCTGCTGTTTTCCCCGGCCTGGGCGAACTGCTGGCAGCGACGGAAGACCTGGAACTGATCATTGTGGCCACCCCCATCCAGACCCATGCCCCGCTGGCGCTCGCCGCCCTCGCCACCAGCGCCGACCTCTACCTGGAGAAGCCGCCGGTGGCGTCGCTTGCCGACTTCAACACGCTGTGCGACGCGGCCCGGGCATCCGGCCGGAGCGTGCAGATCGGCTTCCAGAGCCTGGGCTCACACGCGCTTCAGGCCATCGAGGAACTGCTGGCCAGCGGAGCCATCGGCACGCTGGAGGGCATCTCTGCCACCGGCCGCTGGGTGCGCGACAGGGCGTACTACAAACGTTCGCGTTGGGCGGGGAAGCGAAGCATTGGCGGCGTCGACGTGGTGGACGGTGTCGCCACCAATCCCTTGGCCCATGCGGTGGCCACGGCGCTGCGCATCGCCGGCGCCCGCACGGTCGAGGACGTTGCTTCCGTGGAAACGGACCTCTACCATGCCAACGACATCGAATCCGACGACACCTCCGTTATCCGGATCCGCACCAACACGGGACTGCCCGTCACGTGTGCGCTCACGATCTGCGCCACGGAATCCGTGGAACCGTATGTGACGTTGCAGGGCTCCCGGGGCCAGGCCGTTTTCCACTACACCGAAGACCGCCTCACCGTGCACACCGCAAAAGGGGTGACCAGGCAGGTCTTCGGCCGGGACGACCTCACGGAGAACCTGCTGGCCCACCGGCGCGAAGGCGCGGAACTAATCAGCCCCCTCCCGGACAGCGGTGCCTTCATGCTGGTGCTGGAAGCCATCCGGACAGCACCGCCGCCGGCCGCGATCGGCGCCGACTACGTCCACTGGGAAGGTGACGGCGACGCTGCACACGCGGTGGTCGTCGGGATCGAGGATGCACTGGAGCAAGCCGCAAAGGAGCATGCCACGTTCAGCGAACTGGGCCTTCCCTGGGCGCTCCCGGCACGCGGTACCGCATCATGATGGCAGTCTCCCCCAGTCCCGAAGTCACCCCCGCCCTGGTCCGACGCGGCGAGCTGCAGGCTACCGGTTTGGTGACCGATGGCCTCGCCGGCTCCCTCACGGCGTCGCTGCGCCCGGTGTTCGGATGGAGGCTGACCCGGCCGGACGAAGCGGATCCCGCCGCTGCCCAACAGACCGGCTACGAAATCGCGGTCGAGGATGCGGCCGGAGCGGAGGTCTGGTTTTCAGGCCCCGTTCCGTCAGCCCGCCAATCCGGGATCCCCTATGGCGGTCCGGAGCTGGCCGAGGACGCCGATTACAGCTGGCGGGTCCGGGTGAGCGACGCCGGCGGCCGTCACGGGGCCTGGTCCGAACCCGAGCCGTTCAGCACCGGGCTTTCGGACACCGGGTGGGGCGCCGACTGGATCCACCGTGCCCCGGGCGGCCGGGCGCCGCTGGACATCCTCGACGGCGCCCTCCGGGTTGCCGGCTCGCCGTTCCTGCCCGTCCCCTGCCCTGTTCTGCGCCACTTCACCCTGGAGGCGCGGCTTCGGCCGGTCATGGGGCGGGCCGGCGTGCTTCTCCGCAGCACCGGCGCGGGCACTGGATTGCTGCTGGAACTGGACACTGCAGGCCATGTGGTGCTGCGCCGCGCGCCGGAATGGGAAATCCCTGCCCCCGCCATGCCGGAGACCGACGTGCTGGCCAGCGCCCGGCTTGAACGCAACGCCGTCGCCGGCCAGGAACGGCTCCCCGGCAACGACCTGGCAAGCGGCGCCTGGCAGGATCTGGCTGTGTCCGACGACGGCACCACCATTACCGTCACCCTCGACGGCGTTGAACTGCTCAGGGTAAATGACCCGCTCCCCGCGGGCTTCGAGGGCCACCTCGCTTTGCACCAGGGTCCGCGCAGCCAGGCCGAGTACGCCTCGCTGCGGATCACCGGCCGGGCGCGCACAGCTGCTGCCGGCGGCACAATCCGCCGCGGCGCGGCTCCTGAAGATGCAGTGCTCCTGGAGCACCGGTTCGACGAAAGTCCGGAGGAGGCGCGGGCGTTCCTGGGGCATTGGGCGGGCACCACGTCGCACCGGCAGCCGGACGAGTGGACGCTCTTCCGCAGCACGGTCCGGCTCACCGGGACTGTTGCCCGGGCGCGGCTTTTCGTCGCGGCAAGCCACCATGCACAGGTGGCCCTGAACGGCACGGCCTGCCTCAGCACGACCTCCTTCGGTTACCCCGGCGAGGGATATTACGACGCCGCCGACGTCACCGGCCTGCTCGCGGCGCACTCACCCAGCCAGCCGGCGGGGCCGGGCCGGAGGGGGAAGTCCGCGCTGCTGGACGAGCCGGTCCAGGTCCCCTTGACCGCCCTGCTGCACTGGTACGGTCCGGGCCAGGGCAGGGCCGCCAGCGTCCCCGGCCTGCTGGTCCGGCTCAGCGTGGACTACACGGACGGGCGCCGGGAGACTTTGGGCTCGGGGCCGGACTGGACTGCCGCCGAGGCCCCGTACCGGCAGGCCGGTTACCGCAACGATGAGGGCGACCCCGTGGAGCACCTCGACGGACAGGCCGCCGCAGCGCTCCACGCGAGCCAGGATATGCCGCCCGCGTTGAGCTACGGTCCCCACCCCGTCGCCGAGTTCCCGGCCCTGCACCCACGAAGGACTGCCCTGTCCGAGACTTTTGCCGCCCCGGAATCCTTCCTGGCCGCCGCGGACGGCACGCTCGTGGCGGACTTTGGCAAGGTCGTCCCGGCCCGCCCGGAAGTGGACTTCCGCACGGGCGTGGCCGGACGGACGCTGGCGATCCGCGCCGGCTACACCCTGGACGCCGACGGTCGGGTGGATCGGGGCAAAACGGCCAGCCAGAACACGGACATGTCCTTCCCCTACACGCAGGCGGATGGCCCGCAGCAGTTCCGGGCCACCGTGCACCTGGCTTTCCGATACCTGGAGATCCCCGGGGTGGAGGCGACTGACCTCTCCCGGGTGGGTGCCGTCGTCGTCCACGGCCGCCACCCGGCCGAAGGCAGCTTCAGCAGCTCCGACCCAACCCTGGACGCGGTTTTTGGGCTGCTGCGCGACTCCGCGCTGTACGGGATCCAGGAGCAGTTCGTGGACACGCCCACCAGGGAGAAGGGGCAGTTCCTGGCCGACGCGGTCAACATCTCCTACGCCACCATGGCACTGTTCGGCGAGCACGCCTACACCGCCCAGGCGCTGCGGGAATTCGGCTGGTCAGCGGGGCGGTACTGGACCACCGGCGAGGACCGGGGCCGCTACAACGCGGTCTATCCCAACGGCGACGGCAAACGGGACATCCCCGACTTTTCGCTCATGATGCCGGAGTGGGTCCAGGAATACCACCTCCGCACGGGCGACCTCGCCCTGGTAACCGAACTGTTGCCGCACCTTCGGGACACGGCAGACTACGCGTTGCGGTACCTCGCCACGGACGGCCCGACGGCGGGACTGGTCACCGGGCTCGGCGGCGGCTCCGGGCCCTACCTGCACGGCATTGTCGACTGGCCCGCCCCCGGCCGGTTCGGTTACGACATGGAGTGTGCCGCCAAGACCACCGTCAATGCCCAGGCCTACTCCGCCCTGCTGTCAACGGCCACGCTCAGCAGCCTCGCGGGGCAGGAGGACGCGGCCGTGCGGTACGCCGCCCAAGCCCGCGCCCTGGCCGAGACCATCCGCACACGCCTGCGGGTAGACGGCGTGATGGTGGACGGGTTGCACGCCGACGGCACTCCCAGCACCCACGCGTCCCAGCACGCCACGTCCTTCCCGCTGTCCCTTGGAATCACCGATCCCGCCCACGTGGCAGCCGACGCGCAACGGATCGCGGACCAAGGCATGCGGCAGGGGCCCATGACCGTGCACCGGCTGGTGCGGGCGCTGCTTTCCCAAGGACTGGCGGACGCGGCGCTGGACCTTCTCACGAACAAGGACCAGCCCGGATGGGCACGTCTTTTGGACCGCGGCGCCACGTTCACTTGGGAGGCCTGGGAGCTGGTGGCGGGCACGGACTACAGCCAATCCCATGCCTGGTCCGCATCTGTGCTGAAGGAGATCCTTGAATTCCTGCTCGGCGTGCGGACCGTTGTTCCGGGCGGCAGCGAGTTGCTGATCGAGCCGCCCGTGTGCAGGCTCGAACACGCCTCGGGACGCGTCCCGCTGCCCAACGGGCCTGCCGCGGTCAGCTGGCAGCGGACGTCCCAGGGCATGTGGCTGGAGTGCACGGTTCCCGCCGGCGTCACCGCCACGGTCCGGCTGCCGGCCGGTGCCTACGGGGTTGAAGGGCCGACGGCGGCCGGGCCCGCCGTCGAGCGTTCCCGCCAGGACACGGCGGCTCAGCGCGACGGCGGCGGCACCGGCGTGGCGGGCGCGAAAGCCGTGCGCGACTTCCGGATCCATCCGGGATCCTGGACCTTTACGCCAGCCAACTGATCCCCGCCCTGCCCAACCAGGTAGCGGCCCAACAGGGTGGGCGCGCGGGATCAGGGGAGGGCGCTCTTAGCCTCGTCCAGGGCCTTCTTGGCGGCACCGGGACTGCGGCGCCGAGCTCGTCGGCGATGTCGTCGATGAAGGCGCGGTGGCGGCATCGGCAGGACTTAGTTTGCTGGTGATGGCCGCCCGTACTTCCGAGTTGGAGGGGGATGCCGCGGTCCGCCAGACCGATGTCGCCGGCCTTGGTGCTGTTGACGAGGAAATCGATGAACTTCTGGGCTTCATTGATCCGCACTACACATCAAGAACTTACAGAAAGAAACTTTTATTCAGAGGGATTGTGGCCGTGGCCTCTGTGACCCGTGGCTTCGGGAGTTCAGCCAGAGCAGTAGTCCGATTACGGCGGCCGACAGCATCCCTCCGGCGCCGGTGGCCACCAAGCCGAGCCGCACCCCGAGCTGCTCCGTCAACCAGCCGGCCAGGAGGCCGCCCAGGGCATGACCGCCGAGCAGGAGCGGAAGGTAGAGGGCCATTACGCGGCCGCGGATCTCCGGGCCGGCGTCAAGCTGGACCACGGTGGCGGCGCTGGTCAGGAACAAGAGGGTCATGAGGCCCACCACCACAAGCATCACAGTGAAGAGGATGAGGTTGGGCATCAGGGCAGCCACCAGCTGGGAGAGCCCGAACAGCCCGGCGGCGGCCACGATCCCCTTCCGGCCCAGGCTTCTCAGCCGGGCTGCCAGGAGCGCCCCGGCCAGGGCACCGACGGCACTGACGGTGTTGAAGAGGCCGAACCCTTCAACACCGTTGTGCCACACCCGCTCGGCGAACGCTGCCAAAACCACCGGCCCGTTCATGCCGAACATTCCCAACAGCCCGGCCAGGGCAATGACCAGCAGCATCTGGGGCCGTTCCCGGACGTAGCGGAACCCGGCCAGGAGCTGGCCCCGCCCGCGGACCACCGGAACGCTTGGATGCAGCTCGGCAGGACGGATGGCCGCAATCAGGCCGAGGACCAGCAGGCACAGCAGCGAGTTCGCCGCGAACGCCGCAGCCGATCCTGCCTGCGCAATGACAACTCCTGCCAGGGCGGGCCCCGCCATGGCGCCCAGCTGGCCAATGGCGTTGTTGAGGCCGATGGCGGGCCGGAGGTTGGTGTCACCTACTACTTCGTTGACGAACACCTGGATGGCAGGCTGGTTGATCGCGGACGTCACGCCGAGGGCAGCGCAGCTGGCATAAACGGCCCACACGGTGATGGTCCCGCTCGCCGCCCACGCCGCCAGGCCTAGGGCCAGGACAGCAATGACGGCCTGGCAGATCAGCATGATGCGCCGCTTGGGAAACATGTCCACCAGCAGCCCGCTCAGGGGACCAACAACCAGCATGGGAAGGAACTGCAAGGCAACGGCCACACCCACGGCGGCAGGGCTGCCCGTTAGCTGCAGCACCAGCCAGTCCTGGGCGAGCCGCTGCATCCACACACCAACGCTCCCCGTAAACACCATGGCCAGGAAGAGCCGGTAGTTCCGCTGCTTCAGGGGCTGGTACCACCGGGGCTGGTTCTGCGACGAATGGACGGACTGTTCGGAACGCTGGCGGTCGGAAGACACGTCGGACTCAACTCAATAGTGGCGGGCAGGACCGGGAAAAATGTTCAGCGGGCGGAACGCAGTTTGACCGCCGCGGCGGCGAGGATGAGGGTGCCGGGGACCACTACGAAGAGCGCGGCGAGCATCCAGACGAAAACCACCGCCCCGAAGAGTGCGGCAGCCAGCAGGAGCGATCCGGTCCAGTCCCTGACGGACAGCGATTGGGCATTCTCGAGGGCCGAGCGCCAGGCACTTTTTCCATCTGTTGAAGACACTGCGGCGTCGGACCACTCCGCCGCGGTGCGCAGCAGCAGGATGGCCGCGCCGGCGGCCAGGATCAGGGTGGCCGGCAGGACCACTTCGCGGCCGGGCAGCTGCCCCACCCACGCGAGCAGCAGGTTGAGGACAATCACGACGGCGGCTGCCGCCGTTGTGATTCCCAGCTTCCAGCTGCCAGGCAGGGCAGCTTTGAACGTGCCCCAGAGGCCGCGGACGGAATCGTCGCGGCCGGAGAGGTGCCGTTCCAGGTGGGCGATCCCCGCCGCATACGCGGCGGGGATCGTCACCAGCGGGATGGAGAGCACCAGGACCAGGACACCGGCCAGGAGGGTCTCGGAGAACAGCGCGAAGCGGTTCACCGGGACGGGTTCGTGATGGTTGGGTGCTGGTGTGGTGCTGTCCATGACGCTCATTTTTCTGTCTCGGGTTTCCGGCACTAGCCCTTGAGGCCCTGGGTGGAGACGCCTTCGACGATGTAGCGCTGGAAGACCAGGAAGAAGACCAGCACAGGGAGCAGGGCCAGGACGGACATGGCGATCATGGCGCCGTAGTCCGAGGACTGGGTCTGGTCCACGAAGAGGCGCAGCGCCAGGGGCAGCGGGTACTTTTCCGGGGTGTTCAAGTAGAGCAGCGGGCCCAGGAAGTCGTTCCAGCTCCAGATGAAGGAGAAGATCGAGGTGGAGATCAGGGCCGGCTTCATCAGCGGCAGCATGATGGACGTGAAGATCCGGACGTGCCCGGCGCCGTCGATCCTGGCTGCCTCGTCCAGCTCACCGGGCAGGTTGCGCATGAACTGGACCATCAGGAACACGAAGAACGCGTCGGCGGCGAGGAACTTGCCGATCAGCAGCGGCACGTAGGTGTCCACCAGGCCCAGCTGCTGGAACACGATGTACTGCGGGATGATCACCACGTGGAACGGCAGGAGCAGGGTGGCGATCATCATGCCGAAGAACACGCTGCGGCCGGGGAACTTGATCCGGGCGAACGCATACGCCGAGACCGACGCGGAGAGGACGGTTCCCACCACGGCGCCGACGGCCAGGATCAGGGAGTTGGTGAAGAACTGCAGGGTGGACACCCCGCCGATGCCGTCCATCGCGGTGACGAAGTTGTCGAAGCTGAAGTTGCTGGACCACAGCGACGTGTTCGCGCCGCCGATTTCTGCGTTCGGCTTGAACGAGGAGGCGATCATCCACAGGCCCGGGTACAGGACCACGGCCGTGAGCGCCAACGCCACGATGTGGAAAATGGTGCTCTTGGCGCGCCTGGCACCCGCTGATTCGGATTTCGGGTTGTAGTGCGGCACCTGTGCGTCCGTGGCGGACTGGGTGGGGGTTGCCATGGTTGTCATTTTGCATCACCGCTGTAATGGACCCAGGACTTGGACGTGCGGAAGATGATCAGGGTCAGGATGCCAACCACGATCAGGAGCAGCCAGGCCATGGCCGAGGCGTAGCCCATCCGGAAGTCGCTGAAGCCCCGCAGGTAGAGGTAGAGGGTGTAGAAGAGGGTGGACCCGGCCGGGCCGCCTTCACCGTTGGAGATGATGTAGGCCGAGTTGAAGATCTGGAACGCGTGGATGGTTTCCATCAGCAGGTTGAAGAAGATCACCGGGGAAAGCATGGGCCAGGTGATGTTGAAGAACTTCCGCACCGGCCCGGCACCATCCATGGACGCCGCCTCGTAGAGGTCATTAGGGATCTGCTTCAGGCCGGCCAGGAAGATCACCATCGGGGCGCCGAACTGCCAGACGGTCAGCAGGATGAACATGGGCATGGTCATGGCCGGGTTGCCCACCCAGCCGCCCAGGTTGATCCCGAAGAGAGACAGTCCTTGGTCCACCGGGCCGGAATCGCCGAACATGGCCTTCCAGACAATCGCGATGGACACGGACGCGCCGATCAGCGACGGAGCATAGAACGCTGACCGGTAGAACCCCTGGCCGCGGCGCTTGCTGTTCAGGAGCATCGCCACTGCCAGTGCGGCGGCGAGCTTGAGCGGGGTACCGAACACAACGTAGCTGACGGTCACGCCCACCGACTGCAGGAACCGCTCGTCCTGGAAGAGGGTGGTGTAGTTGTCGAAACCGATCCATTTGGGCGGATCAAACAAGTTGTAGTTGGTGAAGGACAGATACAGCGAGGAAATCATCGGCCCAATGGTGAGGACGATGAATCCCAGCAGCCAGGGCAGCAGGAAGGTGTATCCGGCGCGGGCGTCCACCCCCCGCTGCCGCGACTTGCGCGGCAGCGGGGCGGCGGACGACGTCGAACGCCTGCTCAGGGTTGGGCTTTGAGTCACGAGTTCATTCCGTCAGTTGTGGACGTCTTGGCCAGGCAGTCTGCCTGGTCAGGCGTTCTGCTTGATGAGGTCTTCGGCTTCCTTGAACCAGGAATCGGCTGCACCGTCGATGGTCAGCTTGCCGTAGTTCAGGTCCGAGCTGACCCGCTTGAAGGATGTCTCGAGGGTGCCGAAACCGACGATTGGCGGCTCGGGAGCGTCCTTGAGGTACTGCTCTATCGACTTTTCGTAATCGACGACGAGCTTGTCAGTACCTTCGAAGGTGGTGCCGTCCCGCTGGGTCTTCGACGCCGGAACGCCGCGGGAGGTCTTGAAGATGTTGCCCACCTCGGGGTCGTTGACCATGAAGTCGATGAAGCGGGCAGCAGCATCCTTGTACTTGGTCTTGGCGCTGGCCACCATGAGCATGGACGGCTTGAGGAACAGGCCCAGGTTGTCCGGGTCATCCGAGGGCACCGGCACAAGCTTGAGTTCCTTGGCGCCGCTGTCCCCGAGGTAGGCAGCCATGAAGTTGTCCCAGGTGACTTCGCTGGCGGTGACATTCGAGCCAAACGGGGACTTGGGGGCGAGCTGGGTGACGCGCTCTTCGGAGACGAGGGCAGGGGTGCCGCGAAGGGCGGCGGTCTGGTTCCACCACTTCTTCAGGTCATCCTTGGTGAAGCCGAGCTTGCCGTCCTCAGTGAACGCCTGGATGTTGTTCTGGCGCAGCCAGATGTTGAACATCCACCAGACGCCGGTGTAGTCGGTTGAGCCAAAAAGCGCACCGTTGCTCTTGGTGCCTATTTCGGCGAGGAAGGCGTTGTACTCCTTGTAGGTCCAGGTGCCATTCGGCTCGGCAATGCCCAGGGAGGCCAGCTTGGCGGGATCGTAGTAGACGGCGAAAGCGTTGGTGCTGGTGGGGATGCCGTAGGTCTTGCCCCGGATCTGGCCGGACGGCAGGAGGGACTTGTCGAAGGCGTCCGTATTGATTTTCAGGGTGCCCAGGTCCAGGAGCTGGTTGCGCTGGCCGTAATCGCGCAAGTAGGAGAGGTCCCACTGCATAACGTCGGGCAGGCCGCCGCCGGCGGCCTCGGTGGCACGCTTCTGCCAGTAGCCGGCGAAGTCGGTGAAGTTGCCGTTGACCTTGATATCCGGGTTCTTCGACTCGAACAGGGCAATGGCCTTGCGGGTGCGCTCCGCACGGTCATCGTTGCCCCACCAGGTGTAATTGATGGTCACGGGCTTCTCGGCGGTGCCGGTCTCCCCGGAAGAGCTGGAGCCCGTTCCGCACGCCGCGAGCGCCGCAGCAGATGCGGTGCCGACAGCCACGGTGGTGAGGAAATGCCTTCTGTTGATCATGGGAGCCTCCTTGCTCGATCTGTGCAATGCTGTCGCCCACTGCCACGAGTGTGGTGAGCTGGCTTACACGGCTTCTGAATCGATACAATATCGGGATTACCGGTTGTGGGCAAGCGTTTTCCAAGAATTCGGGCAAGCGTTTTCCAAGAACACGTTTTATTCAGGTATCGCAGCCACCCACTAGATGAAGGAGTCCCATGGATTCGCAGGACATCCCCCGGCCGGCAAGCGTCTGGAACCATGTCGAAGGCATCGCTTACGGCGGTGACTACAATCCCGAGCAGTGGCCGGTCAGCGTCCGCCTGGAGGACCTGGAGCTGATGCAGGAAGCGGGCGTGAACTTCCTCAGTGTGGGAATTTTCTCCTGGGCACTGCTGGAACCCGCCGAAGGGAAGTACAACTTTGGCTGGCTCGACGAGGTGCTGGACAACCTCCATGGCATCGGCGTCAAGGTGGCCCTGGCCACCGCCACCGCTGCTCCCCCGGCATGGCTGGTACGGAAGCATCCGGAAATCCTGCCGGTCACGGCTGACGGAACCGTGCTGGGACCGGGGTCACGGCGGCACTACACGCCGTCGTCGGCCGTTTACCGCCGCTACGCCAGCGGCATCACCCGTGCAGTGGCCGAGCGCTACAAGGACCACCCCGCCCTGGCGCTCTGGCACGTGGACAACGAGCTGGGCTGCCATGTCTACGAGTTCTACGGCGAGGAGGACGCCGCGGCCTTCCGGGCGTGGCTGGAGCGGCGGTACGGGAACATCGATGCACTCAACGCAGCGTGGGGCACGGCGTTCTGGTCGCAGAACTACGGCTCGTTCGAGGAGATCCTGCCGCCCGCCATTGCGCCTTCCACCCTGAACCCGGGCCAGCAGCTGGACTTCCAGCGGTTCAACTCCCGGGCCCTGATGGACTATTATCGCGAACTCGTTGCGGTCCTGCGGGAGGTCACCCCGGGCGTTCCGTGCACCACCAACCTGATGGCCTCCAGCGCCACCAAGTCCATGGACTACTTCGACTGGGCCAAGGACCTGGACGTCATCGCCAACGACCACTACCTCGTGGCCGCCGACCCCGAACGGCACATCGAACTCGCATTCAGCGCGGACCTCACCCGCGGCATCGCGGGAGGTGACCCGTGGATCCTGATGGAACATTCGACGTCGGCCGTCAACTGGCAGCCGCGCAACCAGCCCAAAATGCCCGGAGAAATGCTGCGCAACTCGCTCGCCCACGTGGCCCGCGGTGCCGACGCCGTCATGTTTTTCCAGTGGCGGCAGAGCTTCGCCGGCTCGGAGAAGTTCCACTCGGCCATGGTGCCGCACGGCGGCCGGGACACCCGGGTGTGGCGCGAGGTGGTGGAGCTGGGGGCGGACCTGAAGCGGTTGGCTCCGGTGCGCGGTTCGCGAGTGGAATCCCGGGTTGCGATCGTGTTCGACTACGAGGCCTGGTGGGCCAGTGAGATCGACTCCAAGCCGAGCATTGACGTGCGGTACCTTGACCTGCAGCGGGCGTTCCACCGCTCGCTGTTCCTCCGGGGCGTGTCCGTGGATTTCGTGCACCCTTCCGCTTCCCTTGATGGATACGGCCTCGTGCTGGTGTGCACCCTGTACACCGTCACTGACGAGGCCGCGGCCAACATTTCCGCTGCAGCCTCCGCCGGCGCCACTGTGCTGGTGAGCTACTTCAGCGGGATCGTGGACGGGAAGGACCATGTCCGGCTGGGCGGCTATCCGGGCGCGTTCCGGGAGCTGCTGGGCGTTCGGGTGGAGGAATTCCATCCGCTGCTGGCCGGGACCCAACTGAAGCTGAGCGACGGGACCGTGTCTTCCATCTGGAGCGAGCACGTCCACCTGGCCGGCGCCGAAGCCATGCAGGCGTTTACCGAGTATCCGCTGGAAGGCGTTCCGTCCCTCACGCGACGGGCCGTGGGTTCGGGCGCGGCCTGGTACCTGGCCACGTTCCCCGGCCCGGACGGCATTGATTCCGTGGTGGACCGGCTTCTGGAAGAGTCCGGCGTAGCCCCCGCTGCGGCCGGTCCCGGTGTGGAGCTGGTGCGGCG
This sequence comes from Arthrobacter sp. PGP41, assembly GCF_002953935.1. Classification (NCBI taxonomy): domain Bacteria; kingdom Bacillati; phylum Actinomycetota; class Actinomycetes; order Micrococcales; family Micrococcaceae; genus Arthrobacter; species Arthrobacter sp. PGP41. The sequence goes on from NZ_CP026514.1 coordinate 3,561,220, forward strand.
GCGCTCTGCCGACGGGCAGGGCTTCCTTTTCGCGATCAACCACACGCGTTCGGATGCCGCCGTGGAGGCATCCGGCCAGGATTTGCTGACCGGCGAAGCGTTTCCGGGGCTGGTCCCGGCGGGCGGCGTGGCGGTAGTTGCGGAGGGCTAGTCACCCGCGCCTCAGAACGTGCGACGGCGGCGCCTCCTTTGGCGTCCCCGTTCCGCTTTGCACAGGGCGCCTGGAGGCGGGGCGGCCTGGAGGCGGGGCGGCTTGGGGCGGAGCGGCACAGGGCGGAGCGGCTTTCCCGTTTTCCACATAGGGCTTTTGGGTGGCTGTCGTTGTCACACCCTGGTGGAAGACTTTGGTCATGGAAGCGGTATTGGGGACGGTTGCAGTGCTGGGGGCGGAGCCTCGGGTGCCCCTTGCTGCCAGCGTGCCGCAGCCCTCGCCTGTGATTATGGAAGCGGAAAAGCCGGACTCCTCCCCTGCCGCTCCGACCGTTGCCGATACACCCCACCCAACGCCTGTTGTTCCGGCTTCCGGAGGCGCGCCTGCGTCCTCGCCTGCCGCGCCGACCCTCGCTGATGCATTGGCCGTTCTGGCTGGTGTTCCTGTGGCCCGCGACAGTGCGGGGATGGTTGAGCAGATGCGGCAGTGGGAGGACATGAAATGCCTGGCCGGCGCGCAGCAGGCCCGGCTTGCTGTGGCCTTCGATCTATTGCAGCGGCAGGAGCAGGCTGACGCCGGCGTGCCCGTGGATGAGCAGGGCGCCGGTGTCGCGGCGCAGATCGCACTGGCACGGCGGGAATCCCCGGCCAGGGGGTCCCGGTTACTGGGCTTGGCCAAAGCCCTCACGGGCATGCCCCGCACCTTCGCCGCCTTTCGGAGCGGCCAGCTGAACGAGTGGCGCGCCACCCTGATCGTGAAGGAAACCATCTGCCTCACGGTGGAGGATCGTGCCGGCGTGGATGAGGAACTCGCCGCCGACACCGGCACGCTCGACGGCGCCGGCGACCGCGCCATCGTCACCGCAGTCCGCGCCGCGGCGTACCGTAGGGACCCCCGCTCCATCGCAAAGCGGGCCGCACGAGCGGTTACCGAACGGACCGTGAACCTTCGCCCGGCCCCTGACACCATGACCTACCTGACCGCGCTGCTCCCCGTTGCCCAAGGCGTTGCGGCCTACGCCGCCCTGGCCAGGGCCGCCGATACCGCCCGCTCTGCAGGAGACGAACGGTCCCGGGGGCAAGTTATGGCCGACACCCTCGTCGAGAGGGTTACCGGTACCCCAGCCGGCATCAGCGGGGTGGAGATTCAGCTCGTTATGACCGACCGCGCCCTGCTCCATGCCGACGCAGAGCCCGCCCGGCTTCCCGGGTACGGCACCATTCCCGCATGCTGGGCCAGAAACATCGCCCTCACCAATACATCAGCCGCGGGAATGCCGGCAACAGACCCAAGCACCGGCAGCGCTGGTTCTCCTGCCGCTGACGGAACCGCCGGTGACGGTGCCGGAGGCGAGGGTGCCGCAAGCGACCACGCCGCTGCTGTTCGCCGCGAGCTTGATGTGTGGATCCGGCGGCTTTACACCGCTCCCGGCAACGGGGACCTGCTGGCCATGGATTCCAAAGCCCGGCTCTTTCCGGCTGGGCTGAAACGCTTCCTTCAAGTCCGGGACGACACCTGCCGCACCCCGTACTGCGACGCCCCCATCAGGCATCACGACCACATCGCTTCCTGGCATAACGGCGGAGCCACCAGCGCCGGCAACGGCCAAGGCCTCTGCGAAGCCTGCAACCACCTCAAGGAAACGGGCGGCTGGGCGGCTGAACGCGTCCCAGGCCCGCGGCATACCGTGGCAACCACCACCCCAACCGGCCACACCTACTTTTCCACCGCACCACCCCTCCCCGGAACATTTTCGGTACCTCAAGAGGACCGTAGGGGGCCACACCATGTGGACCAGGGAGCGGAGCCGTTCACTCTTGCGCATCAGGCCCGTCCCACCGTGGCCCCGGCAGTCGCACAGTCACCACCCCACCAGGCCGTCCACGTCCCGGGAAGGGTGATGCCGCCGCGCGTCTATGGGCCGGGAGAACGCGTCTATTCGCAAGGAGCAGGTGTCCGACGGCCAAGGCCCAGGGAAAGCACCCTTCCCTGGCCGCCACAAGCTTAAACAGTTTTGCCCCGGCTGGAACCTGGTGGTTCCCTCCGGGGCGAAGCTGCCACCCGCCGTCGGACGTGGTGGGCGGAGATGCGTCCACCCACGGTGTCCCAAGCCGTGTTGGCGGCGTGAAGACTAGCTGCTGATTGCGGATTTCATTTCAGAGTGGGCCTTCTTGCCGGCTTCCTCAGCGGACAGCCTCTCAAAGAGAACCTCGGAAGTGTAGCGCTTGATGATTTCCTGGATTGCGCCGGCGCCCTTCGGCGGCGGCGCGGGGGCCTCGCCCAGTTCGTCCTTGATCTGGTCGATGAACTTGACCACCTTGACGTCCGCCGGCGTCAGTTTGGACTCGATGGCCGCGCGGACCTCGGAGTTCGGGTAGACACCGCGGTCCGCCAGCAGGGTCTCGCCGGCCTTGACGTCGTTGGCCAGGAAGTTGATGAACTTGGCGGTCTCCTCAGGGTGCTTGGTGCGTGAGGACGCGGACCAGAACTGGGAGGCCTTGTACCAAAGTTTCGCGTCGGCGGATGACCCGGTCTTGCTGGGGAACCGCAGGATCTTCAAGTCGCTGCCGGATGCCTTCTCCAAGGCCGGGGCCTGGTTGGACCACCAGAACGCCAGGGCGTTCTTGCCCGTGGCCAGTCCGGACTGGTCAAGCGGAGCAGCTTCAGCTTCGACGACCTCGGATGCCGTGGGAACGGCTTTGTTCTCGCTGAGCTGCTTCAGGAACGCCCACCACTTGGCGATGTCGCCCGGTTCGAAGCCCAGCTTGCCGTCGGAGGTATACAGGGACTTGCCGTTCTGGCGGAGCCAGACCCCGAGTGACGCCTCATCAGTCCCGTAAGCGGCAGCGCCATAGGTGCCCTTCGGGGACTTGGCGGTGATCTCGGAGGCGATCCGCTCGAAGTCCTCCCAGGTCCACTTTGAATCGTCAGGAAGCGGAACGCCGGCAGCCTCAAAAACCTTCGGATTCGCAAGGATGGTGGCGGCATTGATGCCAGCGGGGATGCCAGTCAGGCCGTCCTCGCCTTTGCCTGCGTTAAGTGCCGCTTCGTCGAGCTTGGAGGTGTCGATGTCGTACTTGGACAGGTCAAGAAGGGCCCCGCGGCTGGAGTACTCGGTGATGTACTTTTCGTCCATCTGGATAATGTCCGGAGCATCATTCGCCGCCACCTGGGTGGCGAGCTTGTCCCAGTAACCGCTCCAGTCACCAAACTCGGGCTTGATCTTGATGTTGGGGTTTTCAGCCTCAAACTTCTTGATGGCTTCCTGGGTCAGCTGGGCCCGCTTGTCGCCGCCCCACCAGGAGAACCGGAGTTCGACGGGGCCATCAGCGCTTTGCTGGCCGGAGCCCCCGCCGCAGGCACTGAGGCTCAAGGCCATGACGACGGCGGCAGCAACTGCTGCAACGCCAGTCTTACGAAGGGGGCGTCGTCCGCCCGTGGAGGATGTTGCTGCCGGCTGCTTGGCTTTAGCAGAGGCAGAGCGGGAAAAAAGCGGCACTGGTTCTCCGATCTTCTTTGATCTTGGTGCTGGGGATGGAGTTCGGGGATGGAATCAAACTGGGTGGAACCGAAACGGGAAACCGTTTTCTACGTCCGATGTTACAAGTAGCAAACTTGTAATACAAGACGGTGTCGGGAATGTTTTGGACTTCAGGAGCGGCCCGTCGGCGGACGGGCAGCTCCGTGCAGCGGAGGTCATGCCGTGGCCAACAGGGCGGGGCGGAATAGCGGGAACCCGCTATTTGATGCCCGTGGTGGCGATGCCCTTGATGAGGAACCGCTGGCCAAAGAGGAAGACCAGGAAGACCGGCAGGAGGGACACGATGGACATCGCGAACAGCGATCCCCAGCTCGTAGCCGACTGCGAATCCACGAAGGCCCGCAGTGCGACAGGAACCGTGAACATGTCGGGGTCCGTCAGGTAGATCAGGGCGCCGAAAAAGTCGTTCCACGTCCAGATGAACGTGAAGATTGTGGTGGTGGCCAGGGCCGGGACCATCAGCGGGAGAATGACCCGCAGGAAGATGCGGGGGTGGCCTGCGCCGTCGATCCTCGCAGCCTCATCAAGCTCCCGTGGAATGCCGCGGATGAACTGGACCATCAGGAAGACGAAGAACGCTTCGGTGGCCAGCAGCTTGGGCACAATCAGCGGCCAGAAGGTATTCACCCAGCCGATCTGCGAGAAAAGGATGTACTGGGGAACGATCACCACATGGAACGGCAGCATGATGGTCAGGAGCATAATGCCGAACAACAATTTCTTGGCGGTGAACTGCAGCCGGGCGAAGGCGTACGCGGCCATGGAGCAGGAGATCAGGTTGCCGAGGATGGAACCGATCACCACAATCGCGGAGTTGATCATGTAGTGGCCGAAGGGGTGCGTCAGGGCCGACCAGCCTGAGGTGTAGTTGCTCATTTCCAGGCTGTTGAGCCAGAGTCCGGGCTCGCGGAAGATCAGCTCGTTGGGCCGAAGCGATGAAACCACCATCCACAGCAGGGGGTAGATCATCAACGCGCCGGCAAGGATCAGGACAGCGTGCTTCATGAAGGCCTTGCCGCGCTGGGCCTTGCTGAAGGCCAGTGTTCCGCGGGACTCACGGGGCTTGCGATGGTTCGTAGGCTTACCGGCACCTCCGGACTTCTTGTCCGAGGCGGGCAGCGTCTCCAGCTTAGTCGTCATAGAAAACCCAATACTTAGAAGCGATGAAGTTGATGGCAGTGAACACGCCGATGATCACCAGCAGGATCCATGCCATGGCGGAGGCATAGCCCATGTCGAACTGGCCGAAACCCTTTTGGTAGAGGTACAGGGTGAAGAACATCGTGGAGTCCGACGGGCCGCCGTTGCCGCCCGAGACGATGAACGCCTGGGTGAACGACTGGAAGGACCCGATGATCTGCAACACGAGGTTGAAGAAGATGATCGGACTCAGCATGGGGAGGGTAATCCGCCAGAACTGCTGGAGGGTGGTGGCGCCGTCAACCTTGGCTGCCTCGTAGTACATGTTCGGTATTTGCCGCAGGCCGGCCAGGAAGATGATCATGGGGGCGCCAAAGGTCCAGACGTGCAGCAGGATGATCGACCCCAGTGCCGTGCTCGGGTCAGATATCCAGCCGGGCCCCTGGATGCCGAACATGGCGAGGACCTGGTTCACCAGGCCGGTGGTGCCGAAAATCTGCTTCCAGAGGATAGCGACGGCAACAGAGCCGCCCAGGAGGGACGGCAGGTAAAACACCGAGCGGTAGAACGGCAGGCCACGCAGGCCTTTGTCCAGGACGAGGGCAATCAGCAGCGCCACCGCGAGCTGGAGCGGGACCCCGATAAACACGTATGCGAAGGTCACGCCAAGCGAGTTGTGCAGCCGTGCGTCCGTGAGCATGCGGGTGAAGTTGTCCAGGCCCACCCATTCCGGAGGCTGGAGCAGGTTGTAGTCCGTGAAGGACAGATACAGGGACATCAGCATGGGGCCGATGGTGATTGCCACCAGGCCCACCAGCCAGGGCAGCAGGAAGATATAGGCGGCCTTGTTGTCCCGGCCGTTGGCCTTCTTTTCCGCGGCGGTGGGCTTGCCCTTCCGCCGGGTAATGGAGCTGAGTTCGCTGATGGCGCTCACTGGTGCCGCCCCGTTCCTGTCAATAGGCCCCCTGCGGCCGGCATTCCTGCCGGGCGCAGTGCCCTGGGTATGTGCTTAGCGGCCATGTGGTCTCCTTTGGTCATCGTGGCCTCCACGTTTCCGGTGTCCGCGCGAGGCGGTTGTGCGCTCCCACTGCGGCCCGGCTTCCCCGTCGAGGCACTGGCAGTCGGCGGCCTTGCGCCGCCGGGAAATGGGGGGTTGAAAAAGCGGTTCCGTACCAAAGTAAACGTTTTCTTGACTCGTGTATAGCCCTTTGTTAGTTTTTGAGAAAACGCTTTCCGCTTGACCCGCCACTACGAAGAAGCACAAGGCCTTAGGGGGCAGCACAGTGCGGTTACGCCTCAAGAAACCCTTTCAGCCCGGATGTACTGTTCGGGAAGATGCCGGCCCATGACGGCGCCAACGGGCCCCATCCCAGGGTCGACCCCAACCGGGCCTGGGCCACTATCGATCCCGCCATCAGAAAACGTCCGAACAGGAGGCATGCCCATGACTGATACGGGCCAGCCGACCCGGCCCAGCGCCATCGCCGGCTACGGAGACTGGCCTGCCTATGTTCAGCAGCACGCCCGTTACCACGCTGCCACCGCTGCAGCCCAGGAACTTGCGGACGCCCTCGGCGTGCCGGGGGCGCTTCCCTCCCCTGACGTGACCGTCCATTGGGAGGAGACGCACGACGGCGTCACCACCTCCCAGCTCGGCTGGCAGCTGGGCTTCGGCCCCCGCAGTACGGGCTGGCTGATCCGCCCGGCGGGCGCGTCCGGGCCGGTGCCCGGCATCCTGGCGCTGCACTGCCACGGCGGCAACAAGTTCGGCGGCGCGGACCGGCTGGTGGAACTCCCCGAGTCCCATCCCTCCGCAGAAAACGCCCGGGCCGGCCACTACGACGGCCGCGCCCTGGCCACGGACCTGGCCCGCGCCGGTTTCGCCGTCCTGGCCCACGACACGTTCGGCTGGGGCAGCCGCCGTTTTGACTTATCGGTTCCGCCCCGGCGGACGGCCGCCGCGCTGGAGGCGCGGCAGGCACAGTGGCGGCAGGACGGCGTCGTACCTTCCGGGGCCGACGTGTACAACGCCGCCGCCGGATTCCACGAGGAAACGCTGGCCAGGACCGCCGGCCTGCTGGGCACCAGCCTCGCCGGGATGGTGGCCCACGACGACCTCGCAGCCCTGGAGATCCTCGCCGCGCTGCCGGACGTGGACCAGGAACGGCTCGGCTGCATCGGTTTCTCCGGCGGCGGGGGCCGTTCCCTTGCCCTCGCCGTGCTGAGCCACCGCATCAAGAGCTACGTGGTGACGTGCATGATGACCACCTTCCAGGCGCTTCTGCCCGCCTTCCTCGACGCCCATTCATGGCTGCTGCAGACTCCGGGGCTCTGGAGGCTGGGTGACTGGCCGGAACTCACCGCGAGGGCCGGGGCCAGCCGCCTGCTGGTGCAGTACGCGCTTGCGGACCAGCTCTTCCCCGAAGACGGAATGCGCAACGCACACCGCATACTGGAGTCCCTGCACAGCCCCGAAAGCTACACCGGGAGCTTCTGGCCGGGGGGCCACATCTTCACCGCCGGCATGCAGCGGGAAGCGATCGATTTCCTGTCTGCCTCGCTCGGCGCCAATGATCTTAATACCCTTCCTCCCTTCAGCTACCAAGGACCCTGCTCATGATCGATCAATCCGCAACAGCGGAACCCGGCCGCATCGCCAAGGGAGGTACCGTCCCCGCAAGCGTCCAGCGCATCGCCCTGGTGGGCGTGCACGGCTTCGGCGAACAACACCTTGCCAATCTCGCCAGGCTCGAACAGGCCGGCACCGTGGAACTCGTCGCCGTCGCGGACCCCAACCCGCCCGCCCCTGGACGGCTTGCGGAATCCGTAGCTGTCTTCGACGACCTGGCCCAGCTGCTGGCAGCAGACCCCGGCATCGACGTCGTCATCCTCGCCACCCCCATCCAGACCCATGCTCCCCTGGCCCTGGCAGCCCTGTCAGCGGGCAAGGACGTCTATGTGGAAAAGCCGCCGGTGGCCTCGCTGGCCCAGTTCCGGGAAGTGCTGGCAGCAGCCAAAACTGCGGGACGACTGGTCCAGGTGGGGTTCCAGAGCCTCGGCTCCCACGCGCTTCCCGCCATCCGGGCGCACGTCGAATCAGGGGGGATCGGTGACGTCCTCGGCGTGAGCGCAAGGGGCGAATGGGTGCGCAGCAAGGCGTATTTCAAGCGCTCCCGCTGGGCCGGAAAGCGCAGCCTGGACGGCATCGACGTGGTGGACGGGGTGGCAACCAACGCCCTGGCCCACGCCGTGGCCACTGCGCTCCACATGGCCGGAGCGCACATCCTGGCGGACGTGGAATCAGTGGAGACGGACCTGTACCGGGCACACGATACCGAGAGCGATGACACCTCCGTCCTCCGCGTGCGAACGGCCACCGGAACCACCCTCATCTGCGGATTGACGCTGTGCGCGCCGGAGCAGCGGAACCCGTCCGTGACGGTGCACGGCACCCGGGGCGAGATCACCTTCTTCTACACCGAGGACGAGGTGGTCACCAGCACCGCGGACGGCGAGCGCCGGGAGACGTTCGGCCGCACGGACCTGCTGGAGAACCTGTTGGCTGCGCGCTCCACGGGTGCTCCCCTGCTGTGTTCGCTGGCGGACACCGGCGCCTTCACCACAGTGCTGGAAGCCATCCGGACAGCCCCCTTGCCACAGCCCATCCCGCCGGAACATGTCACCTGGGAGGGCGAAGGCGACGACGCCCACCCCGTGGTTCACCGCATCGCGGCCGTCATCGAACGGGCGCTCGCGGCGCAGGCCACCTTCGCCGAGCTGGGTGTTCCCTGGGCCCGGGACCTGCCGCCGGCCCGCACACTCACTGTGGACCACCAGGCCGTTGCCGGGTACCAGGACGGGAGCCGGATCCGGGCGGTGTCCTCGCCGCGCCCCTACCTGCATCCCGTCCGGACCCTGGCGGGCACGGTGGTGACGGACCACCAGCCGCTGGACCACGTGTGGCATCTCGGCGTCGGGGTGGCGCTGCAGGACGTGGACGGCATCAACTTCTGGGGCGGCCGCACCTACACCCGTGAAGCCGGCCAGTACGTCTGGCGCCCGGACCACGGCAGCATCACGGTCCGGGACACCCTCGTTGAAGAAACAGCTGCCCTCACGGGAGCCCGGGGCGGCAGGCTGCAGGAAATCCTGGCCTGGAACGGTCCCGACGGTGCGCCGGTGCTTGTCGAAGACCGCACCTGGACCTGGTCCGGCGTCAGCCCGTCCATCTGGCAGATATCCCTGGACTTCGCCCTCTCCCCTGCGGGCGGCCAGCCCGTCAGCCTCGGCAGCCCCGGCTCCAACGGCCGCCCCGAAGGCGGTTACGGCGGGTTCTTCTGGCGGCTGCCCGCCTGCGAAGGCGCCACCGTATGGACATCCGGTGGCTCCGGCGAGTCCGGGGCGCACGGTTCAGTCACGCCGTGGCTCGCCTGGGCCGGAAAGTTCGACGGCGGCACACCAGTTGGCGGAGGACCAGCCGCCGGAGGCCCGGCCGCCGGGGCGCCCGCCGGCAGCGCCACGCTCGTCTTCGTGGCCGCTGAGGGCTCCACCGACCCGTGGTTCGTCCGCGTGGACGGCTACCCGGGCGTTGGCCGGTCCCTTGCCTGGGACACCCCGGTCATCCCCGAACCGGGCCGTCCGGTCCAGCGCAGCATCACCGTTTTCGTAGCAGACGGGATCCTGGACACCACCGACATCGAAGCACTCATCAACCAGCAGGGGAACCGTTCATGAGCCAGACCACAGCCGACAGGACGCTGCATCCGGGCAGGACGGCCCCGGCCTCCGCGACTGACCGCGCCATTAAACGCCGGCGCGTGCTGGACATCCTTGAAGCCAAGGGGCAGGAGTCACTGCTTCTGACCACCAACACCGCGCTGACGTGGTACCTGGACGGCAGCCGGGTGCACATCAGCCTGGCCGGCGATCCGATCGCCGCCCTCCTGGTGGACCGCGGAGGCGACCACCTCGTCACCTTCAACAATGAGGCCGGCCGGATCGCCGCCGAGGAGCTGCCTGCCGGCGTCGCTCTGCACTCCGTGCCCTGGTACGGCAACCTGCACGAGGCCGCCGCCGCCGTCGGACGTACTGGCTCGGCTGGAACTGCCGCCCAAGGCGGCACAGCCGGGCGTGGCACAGCACCGCTGGCCGAAGCGGAGGTGGCGGCGGAGCTGCGCGCGGCCCGCCAGCAGCTGCTCCCGGCCGAGAGCGCACGTTACGCACGGCTTAGCGCCGAGGTTGCGGTGATCATGACGGACGTCCTCTCCACGGCCCGGCCGGAGACCACGGAGTTCGAGCTGGTGTCCGCCCTGGCCGGCCGGGTTGTCGCCGCCGGCGCGGAGCCCCTGGTCCTGCTGTGCAACGGCAGCAGCCGCAGCGGGTTCCGGCACCCGCTGGCCACGCACTCACCGCTGGGCCGCCGCGCAATGGCCGTCGTGTGCGCCCGTCGGGACGGCCTGGTTGCCAACATCACCCGCTGGGTAAGGTTCGACGCCGGCACGGCGGAAGAGCACGACGCCGAGGCACGCATCGCCGCAGTGGAAGCAGACATCTTCGACGCCACGGTCCCCGGCGCCCGGCTGGACCGGATTTTCACCGAGATCCAGGCCGCCTACGCCCGGCACGGCTTCGGCGCCGACCAATGGGAGCAGCACCACCAGGGCGGTCCCGCCGGCTACGCCGGCCGTGACCCGCGGGTTACCGCCGCCGCAACGGACACAGTGGTCCTGGACCAGGCTTTTACCTGGAACCCGTCCGGGCCCGGCGTCAAGATCGAGGACACGGTCCAGCTCACCGGAACGGGCTTGCAGGTCCTGACGGTCGACCCCCGCTGGCCCTCGACGGCGGTCAACGGACTAGGGCGGCCGGCCACCCTCCAGCTCTAGCCACAACGCTCTATCAGTTCCTGCAGCAAAACCCACAACGCTCGATCAGTTCCTGCAGCAAAACCCAAAACGCTCTATCAGTTGAAGCCGTAGTACCGGCAACAACTGATAGAGCGTTTTGGTTAAAGCGACATCAAGTGGAAGAGCGTGTTGGATAAGCCCACATTAAGTGAGAGAGGGTTGTCAGGGTAGTACGAGTTCGCCGTCCACCCGGCGCGGGATGCCCAGCGGGTTGCTCTCGAGCAGCGCCGGGTGCAGGACCGCTTCAGGCGCATCCTGGTAGGCAACCGGACGCTGGAACCGGCGGACCGCCGTCGCGCCCACCGAGGTGAACAGCGAGGTGGTGGCCGGGTAGGGGCCGCCGTGCTGCTGCGCCCAGTTGACGGCCACTCCGGTAGGCCAGCCGTCGAAGAGGACGCGGCCTGCGAGTCCGGACAGCTGCTCCACAAGCGCGGAGATGTCCTCATTCGGTTGGGCGTGCACCGTGGCGGTCAGGCTGCCCGGCACTTTGGCCAGGGCTGCGGACAGCTCCTCCTGGTCCGCGTATTCGATCAGCATGGTGGTGGGGCCGAAGCACTCCTCCAGCAGTTCCCCGGGACTCTCCAGGACCCTGGCAGCGGTGGTGGAAAAGACCACCGGCGCTGCCCCGTTGGCCACAGCATCCTGGTCCACGCTGCCGCTGACCACCTCAACGCCCTCCACGGACGCGAAGCCGCGCAGGCCGTCCGGATAAGCCTCGGCGATCCTGCTGGTGAGCATGCCCAGGGCCGGCTTGTCCTTGCTGGCCTCCGCCACCCTGGCTGCGAAATCCGTGCCGGCCGGTATGAACACCAGTCCGGGCTTGGTGCAGAACTGTCCGGCGCCCAGGGTGAAGGAGCCTGCAAGCCCGGCAGCGAGCTGGTCCGGGCGTTCGGCCAGCGCCCCCTCCGTGACCACTACAGGGTTGAGGCTGCCCAGTTCGCCGTAGAACGGGATGGGTTCGGGACGGGACGTGGCAAGGTCGAACAGCGCCCGGCCGCCGGGGATGGAGCCCGTGAAGCCGACGGCCTTGATGGCAGGATCCTGGACCAGGGCTGTTCCCACTTCACGGCCGCTGACCAGGGCGAACAGGCCGTCCGGGGCGCCCGCGCCGCGAAGCGCGTCCGCCACGATCTCCGCCGTCCGCTCGGACAGCCGCAGGTGGCCTGAGTGCGCCTTGACGATCACAGGGCAGCCGACCGCGAGGGCGGATGCGGTGTCGCCGCCGGCCACCGAAAAGGCGAACGGGAAGTTCGACGCCGAGAAGACCGCCACGGGGCCGATGGGCTTGAGGATCCTGCGCAGGTCCGGCCTGGGCGGGGTGGCAGCCGGATCCGCGTGGTCGATGACCGCTTCGAGGTAGGAGCCCTCGGTGACCACGCGGGCGAAGAGGCGCAACTGCCCGGTGGTGCGTGCCACTTCGCCGGTGAGGCGGGCTGCGCCCAGGCTGGTCTCGGAATCGGCGATCGCCACGAGCTCGGCGGCGTTGGCGTCCAAAGCGTCGGCCACAGCGTTGAGCCAGCCAGCGCGCTGGGCGTCGGAGGCAGCCGCCGAGATCCTGGCCGCATCCGTGGCCGCGGCTGTCAGCTCGTTAAGGGAAAGGGTTGCAGTAGTCACTGGGATCCTGTTCGTCGTGATTTAGGTCTGCGGGTTGTCAGTGAACCTGAAGCCGAGCCCCGGCTGGCCCGTAAGCGTCACCCGGCTGCTGCTGAACCGGACCGGCGACGGGCCGGCCAGGATCCCCAACTGTTCGAAGGATGCCTCCTCCACGTCCTCCACCATGGTGGGCTCCGCCAGGGTCAGGGCCAGCTGCCCGGACAGTTCGGGCAACAGATGCGGCATGACCCTGATGCTGTTGGTCCGTGCCAGCTCAACGATCCGCCGGAACGGGGTGATGCCTCCCACCCGGATGATGTTGGGCTGGATGATGTCCACCGCTTCCGCCTCAATGAAATCGCGGAACCGGTAGATGGTGTGCAGGTTTTCGCCAAGGGCAATCGGCACCGGTGAATGCTTGCGGAGCCGCCGGTAAGCCCAGAGATCGTCCGCCCGGAGGGGTTCCTCGAGCCACTCCAGCCCGAATTCGGACAGGACGTCGAGGGCGCGGAAGGTGGCGGGCAGGTCCCAGCGCTGGTTCGCGTCGATCATGAGCTTCCGGTCCGGCCCCAGCACCGAGCGGACCGCGGCAACACGTTCGGCGTCCTCGCGGAGATCAGGCTTGCCAACCTTGATCTTCACCGCCCGGTGCCCTGCCGCGACCCACCGTTCGGTCTGGGCTACGAGATCCTCAAGGGTGTAGTGCAGGTTCACCCCGGAGCCGTAAACCTCGGCAGACTCCTGCCGCTGGCCAAGGTGTCCGGTGACGGACGTTCCGGCGCGGGAGGCCTGCAGGTCCCAGAGGGCAAGGTCCACTCCGGCCATCGCGATGGTGGTCAGTCCCCCGCCGCCGGCCTCGTGCAGCCTTTTCCACAGCGCGTCCCAAACCACCTCCGGATTAGCCGGCAACCCTGCGACGAAAGGCGCGATGTCGTAGTCCAGCAGTGCCTTAACCGCCTGGGGTCCGATGGTGGGCGTCCAGGAAAAACCATGCCCCGCACCGCCGTCGTCCGTATGGATCTCCGTAACGATTACGTGGTTCTCCGGCGCCTCCACGCCCCAGCTGCGACGCAGCGGAACTGTGATGAGCCGGGTGGAGATGCCCGTGATGCGCGGTGCGGTACGCACTGCCGCGGCGGCCGGGGCGCCCATCAGCGGCCGGCCAGCTCGTAGCCCTTGGCGAGGATGGCCTTGAGCTGGACCAACTGTTCCTCGGTGGGGTCAACCAGCGGCGGGCGGACGGAACCCACCGCCAGGCCGCCCAGGCGCAGGCCTGCCTTGATCAGCGAAACGCCGAAGCCCGGAGTCTGGTCGCGGAGCCGGACCAGCGGCGCGTAGAAGCCTTCCAGCAGGGCGTTCCGGCGGTCCTCGTCGCCAGAGATGTATGCGTCGTAATAGGCCGTGGCGATCTCCGGCGCCATGGCGAAGACGGCCGAGGAGTACAGCGGGATCCCCATCCCGCGGTAGGCGCCCTGGGTCAGTTCGGCGGTCAGCAGGCCGTTGAAGAACGCAAAGTCCTGGCGTCCCGTGGCACGGACCGCGGACACGATTTCCTGGGCCAGGCCAACGTCGCCGAGCCCGTCCTTGAAGCCGATGACCTTGGGGTTGGCGGCCAGCCGAGCCATGGAAGCTGCCGTGAACCTGGCGTTGCCGCGGTGGTACACGATCACCGGCAGGCTGCTGGCGTTGGCCACGGCCTCGATATAGGCAACCAGACCGTCGGCGGGTCCGGTGACCAGGTACGGCGGCAGCACCAGGAGGGCGTCCGCGCCGGATTCTTCCGCGGCACGGGCGGCGGCAAGGGCATGGCCCAGCGGACCGCCGGCTCCTGCGACTACGGGCACCTTTCCGGCAACAACCTCGACGGCGGCTGCCACCACGGTGCGGACCTCGTCGATGCTGAGGGCGTGGAATTCGCCGGTGCCGCAGGCGGGGAAAACACCGCCCGGCCCGAACGGAAGCCGCGAGCTGATGTGTTCCTTGAGCAGTTCCACGTCAACGGCGCCAACGGCTGTGAACGGGGTGACGGGGAAGAACAGTACGCCGTCGAATTTCATGGTGTCTCCTTGGCTCCGCCGCCGGTTCTGACCAGCGCGGAGTTCTCGTCGTTGAGGGTGGAACGGGACTTGAGTTCCGTGCGCCAGCTGCGCGCGGGGTGCCAGCCCAGGAGTTCCTGCGCTTTGGCGATGGAGAAGGCCGGGCTGGTGCCGGTGAGCCCAGCGCTGAGGACTTCGCTTCCGGGCAGGAATTTTGGCATCAGTTCGGCCAGGGGCGCGGTGGCGAGGGCGTCAGCGGCTCCGACGAAGAAGGTTTCCCCGTTGGGGATGGACGGCATCTTTTCCAGCAGCAGGTCGAGGAAGTCCGCCACGTCCCGGGCGTCCACGTAGTTGAACAGGGCGGGGGCGGAGAGGGCGGGGTCGGCCAGCCGTTCTGCAAGGGTGTGGCCCTGCTGGGTGGGTGCGCCGTTCCACTCCTCCGGGGAGATCACGTAGCAGGGGCGGAACGCCGCATAGCGGATCTTTCCCCCCTGGGCTGCCGCGAAGGCCTGGACGGTTTGCTCCGCGATGAGCTTGGACAGCGCGTACGCGTTCCAAGGCTTCGGCGGCGTCCGCTCATCCAGCGGGAATGACGGCGGCAGCCAGCCCGCAGGTGAGCCGTAGCCCAGCACGGTGGGACTGCTGGCGGTGACGATCTTCGGTACGCCCACTTCCGTCGCGGCGCTGACCACGGCGAAGGCGAGGCGTGTGTTCGTAGCGAAGATGACGTCCTCGGGCGCGCTGAAAGGCACCGCGATCGCCGCAAGGTGGATGACGGCGTCGGGCGTGGCTTCCCGGAGGAGGCGCAGAGCCTCACCCGGCACAAGAAGGTCGGCGGTTTCCTGTACCACCCCGGCGGGAAGCTGGTCCGCCGGGACGGCGTCGCGGTCCACGGAGATGACGTGGTGGCCTTTCCCGGCGAGCCCGGCCACCACGCTGCGTCCCAGCCGGCCGGAGCCGCCGGTGACAAAGATCCTGCTCATGGTTGTTCCTTCAGGTTCTCAGGCCGGTCACTTGCCGCGGCGAAGGTCGACGCCGAGGTCCAGGTCCTCGATGCGCACGGGCAGGGAGGTCTC
The DNA here is from genome assembly GCF_002953935.1 of Arthrobacter sp. PGP41. Taxonomy (NCBI): domain Bacteria; kingdom Bacillati; phylum Actinomycetota; class Actinomycetes; order Micrococcales; family Micrococcaceae; genus Arthrobacter; species Arthrobacter sp. PGP41. Next base: position 3,576,663 of record NZ_CP026514.1, read on the forward strand.
GAGGGAGCGGTTGCCGGCGATGCCGACTGACACCGACCTCAGCCCGTCCAGGTAGCCGGAGGGGCGTCCCAGCGGGTCCTCGCCCGGGCCGTTGAACAGGTCCGAGAGGAGAAGCTCGTCCCCGCCGCCGTGGCCGCCCTCGCCGTTGACGATGGGCACCTCGTAGGCTGCTTCCCAGTGGCGCTGGACCACCAGGCGTTCCCCGTTGCGGCGGATGGCGTCTTCTTCCTCCACCGGGGTGGCGCTGGGATCCACGACGGTCTTTTTGTCCGTGCTGTGAAGCACGGCGGCGCGTTCCACGACCTCAAGCTCGGCTCGGCCTTCCGTGCCGTTGACAGCGACGCGGTAGCCCTCCCACGGGCTGTGGGCGTTCAGCGAGTAGCTCAGGCGGGGGCCGCCCTGGTACTCCACCACCAGCGCGAGGTTGTCCTCGATGGTGATGCCGCCGGTGAAGACGTCCTGGTCGCGGCGGTAGCCGTCGTAGTGCTCGTTGTCCAGGAACAGTGCCTTGAGCCGCTCGTCCTCCCGCAGGTCCAGCGCGAAGGGGTCCTTTGCGCCGGTGCTTGTTCGGGCGGCGGAAGCATCGGCGTCGGGCGTTCCACGCTCCGGACGGGGGCCCAGGCCGCGCTCGGCGGCGTTCCTGTCACCGTAGAACTTCAGACCGCCGGACGCGAAGACCCGCTCCGGGACGTCGTCGATCCACCAGTTGACCAGGTCGAAGTGGTGGGACGCCTTGTGGATCAGCAGGCCGCCGGAGTTCTTCTTTTCGCGGTGCCAGCGGCGGAAGTAGTCCGCACCGTGGACCGTGTCCAGGACCCAGCTGAAGTCGATGGACGTTACCTTGCCGATCACGCCGCTCTGGATGACCTCCTTCAACGCGCTGTTGCGCGGCGAGTAGCGGTAGTTGAACGTGACCACAACGTTCCGGCCGGTCTCATGCACGGCCTGGGTGATGCGGCGGCAGCCCTCAGCGTCAATAGTGAGGGGTTTTTCGACGACGACGTCCGCCCCGGCGCGCAGGCCCTCCACGATGTAATCCGCGTGCGTGTAGTCCGGCGTGGTGACAATGACGCGGTCAATGTTGTTGGCCTGGATGAAGGCCGTGAGGTCCGCCGGGTCAAAGGACGCAACGGGTCCCGGAGCTCCCAGTTCCTGGATGAGCTTCTGGTAGAACTCCACCCTGCCCGGGTTGACGTCGGACAACGCCACGAGCTCCGCAGTGCCCGCATGCTTGCCGAAGATCGCGCGGATGTACATCTCGGAGCGGCCCCCGGTGCCGATCAGGGCGATGCGGGCCTTGCCGCCCTGGCGGGCGGGAGCGGCCGGGGCGCCGGGAACAGCGTGCAGGCCGTCCGTGGACCCGGGCCGGGCCTCTGAAGCAGAAGTCGACTCGGCTGTGTTGACCATGAGGGTCCCTTTCGAAGGCTTAGGTCCGGCCCGCTGGGCCGTTGTTGCGTGTAGATCCGGTTCATGCTGAAGGGCGTGTGAGAAAACGCTTTCCCGGTTTGCTATAAGATTTGTATCAACCGGACCGTCCATCCGTCAACCATTGACAGCACTGGCAGAAAACGCTTTCCGCCAGAGTGCAGCCCCAGCACTGGAAAACCCGGGAAAACCGGGTGGGAAATTTCGGGAAACCAAGAGAAATCGTTTTCCCCCTCCCGTTATATGCTTTCACTCACGATGTGCTTTGACCAGGACGTCGACAAGGAGTTGGCCGGGTCCCCCTGCCAGCGGACTGCGCCCGGCCCTGCCGGCTCCGGCGCGAAGGAAGGGGCCACTTATGGTCAGGAAATCGGCTTCCGGCCGGATCGGCATCGCGGATGTTGCCCTCAAGGCGGGCGTCTCGCACGCCACGGTTTCGCGCGTCATGAACGGCAATTTCACTGTTGACCCTGAGATCGCCGCCCGGGTGAGGGCCGCTGCTGCTGAACTGAAGTACCAGCCCAACCCGGTGGGACGAAGCCTGGCGCTCGGCAAGACCGACACCATCGGCATCGTGGTGCCGGACCTGGCCAACCCCACCTTCCAGGCCATCCTCCGCGGCCTGAGCCGGGCGGCCGCCCAGGACGGCTACCGCGTCCTCATCGCCGACTCCTTTGAAGTCTCCAGCGAGGAGTCCATCCTTGCGGGTGAGGCTCGCCGGCGCTGCGATGGCCTGGTCCTGTGCGCTCCACGCATGAGCGACGCCGAGCTGGAAGAGCTTGCCCCGTCGCTGCGCCCGCTGGTGCTGATAAACCGCACCACAGCAGCGGCGGATGTTCCCAGCCTGGTGGTGGACTACAGCCAGGGCGTGCAGGACATCGCCGAACATCTGGTGGAGCTCGGGCATACGCGCCTAGCTTTCCTGTCAGGGCCTCCCCGCAGTGCCTCCAACGACCTCAGGCTCCAGGGCCTGGAGGCGTTCAAGACCGCCCATCCGCACGTCGAGGTCACCATGCTTGAAGGCGGCTCCGACTTCGACACCGGCCATGGGGCAGTGGACGCAGTGCTGGAGAGCGGTGCCACCGGGATCCTGGCCTTCAACGACCTGGTGGCCATGGGCCTGATGAGCGGGCTGCACGAGCGCGGCCTTGACGTTCCCGGCGACATCTCCGTCACCGGGTTCGATGACATACCCTTCGCCAAATACACGACGCCGACACTCACCACGGCAGCGGTTCCCATCACCGAGCTGGGCGCGGAGGCATGGCACCAGCTGCGGGCCCTCATCCGGAACGAACAGAGCCAGGCTCCCGGCAGCCACTACCAGCCGAGGCTCGAAGTGCGGGCCAGTACCGGCCCGGCCAAGGCCGCCCGCACCGCGGTGCACGGCTGACATCCGTTCAGGGGGCCGGCCGGGCCCCCGCCGGATCCAGTCCCGCTTCCTTGTAGTAGCCCTCGATGTGGGCCGCAACGAGCCTTGCCGCGCGTTCGCCGTCGTCATTCCTGATGGCCGCGAGGATGCCGCGGTGCTCCGACTTCAGCCGCGACGCCGTGTCCTCCCAGTCGGGAAGGTTGGAGGTGATTTGGGCGGCATAGCTCTGGATGGATTCGCGCAACGATCCCATCATGGCGCTCACTACGGCATTGCCGGCGGCATCGGCCAGGGCCAGGTGGAACCGGACGTCCAGCGCAAGGAACTCGTCAACGGTAAGCCCTTCCGCGGCCATCTGCTCCAGTAAGGCAGCGGCCGCCTCCAGCTCCGGCGCGTCCGGCCTGGCTTTCGACGCCGCCCAGGACTCCAGGAGCACCCGGGTTTCCACGATGTCCGCCACCGGAAGGTGCTGGGTTGCAACGTGCAGCCGCAGGGCAGAGCCGAGGGCCGCCGTCGGATCCGAAATGACCACCGTGCCGGCCTCCGGACCCGAGCCCACCCCGGCCCGGACCACGCCCATCGCCTCAAGGATCCGGATGGCCTCACGCACGGACGTTCGGGACACCTTCAGCTGTTCCGCAAGCGTGCGCTCGGCCGGAAGGCGGCCGCCCACGGTCAGCCTGCCCTCCGAAAGCTCATTTTCGATCCACGACAAAACAAGCTGGTGCGTCCGCATAGGGCAATGGTACTTGATGTGGTTGGACCACATGGCCTACAGTGTGGTTAGACCACAGGAGGTCCCGGACGCGGACCTGCCGGCCCAATGGAGGACGCCATGACCCACACCATCCAGCCCAACAATCCGGAAGCAACTCCCGCACCGGACGCGACTGACATTCCGGCCTCAGCCGCGCCGGCCCCGTCCACTGCACAGGAATCGGCTGCAGCACCGGCTGCAGCTGCCGTGCCGGCCGCGCTGAAGCGCCGCATCCCGAAGTACTCGGACCTCGCTCCGCTGATGCAGTTCAAGAAGCCCGAATTCAGCAAGGAGGCCCGGCTCAAGCGGGCCAGCACAATCTGGGAGCTGCGGGACATCGCAAAGCGCCGGACCCCGCAGGCGCCCTTTGACTACACGGACGGCGCCGCCGAAGGGGAAATCACCCTTCGGCGTGCACGCCAGGCCTTCCTGGACATCGAATTCCGGCCCGGCATCCTGCGGAACGTCTCCGCAATCGACCTCAGCACCGACATCCTGGGCAAGCCGTCCCGCCTTCCGGTGGGGATCGCACCCACCGGCTTCACGCGGATGATGCAGTCCGAGGGCGAGTACGCCGGTTCGCAGGCAGCCGAGGCGGCCGGCATCCCCTACACGCTGTCCACCATGGGCACCGCGTCCATCGAGGACGTTGCCGCCGCCGCACCGAACGGCCGCAACTGGTTCCAGCTTTACCTGTGGACGGACCGCGACCGCTCCCTGGAACTGATCGAGCGCGCCGCCAAGGCGGGCAACGACACCCTGATGGTCACCGTGGACACCGCCGTCGCCGGTGCCCGCCTCCGCGACGTCCGCAACGGCATGACCATCCCGCCGGCGCTGACCATCAAGACTGTCCTGGATGCGTCCTACCGGCCCGCCTGGTGGTTCAACTTCCTCACGCATGAGCCGCTGACTTTCGCTTCCCTGTCCCGCTACACCGGCACCGTGGCGGACCTGATCAACTCCATGTTCGACCCCACCCTCACCTTCGAGGACCTGGACTGGCTGCGGGAAACCTGGAAGGGCAACCTGGTGGTCAAGGGCATCCAGACCGTGGAGGACGCCCGCCGGGTTGTTGACCATGGAGCGGACGGCATCATCCTGTCCAACCACGGCGGCCGCCAGCTGGACCGGGCTCCCATCCCGTTCCACCTGCTCCCTGAGGTCAAGGAAGCCTTCACCAAGGACCACACGGATGCGGCGATCATGCTGGACACCGGCATCATGAGCGGCGCCGACATTGTGGCGGCCCTCGCCCTTGGCGCCGACTTCACGCTGATCGGCCGCGCTTACCTGTACGGCCTGATGGCCGGTGGCCGGGCGGGCGTTGACCGCACCCTGCAGATCCTCGAAAAGGACATGGCCCGCACCATGGCCCTGCTGGGCGTCAGTAAGATCTCCGAGCTGACCCCGGACCACGTCCGGCTGCTCAGCAACTAAGCGGCCACCCAACTAGGTAGCGCCAAGTGTCGTTTTGAGGGGTCAAAACGACACTTGGCGCTACCTAGTTGGGGTGAGGAGCTATTTCTTGCGGCCGAACTTCGGCAGGTTGGGGAGGTTGGCGAGGAGGTCCGCGGCCTTGGTGGCGGCGCGGCCCACGGTCCTGCCGATCTGCTGGGGCACGCTGTCATCACTCAGCGGCGCTGTGGTTCCGCCGGGAATCACGACGGCGGGGCTCAGGTCTGCACCGTCCCTCGCCAGGACTCCGGCGGACACGGCCTCGGCCGCTACTGCGCCGGCGGTCGCGGCCTCCTTGTGTGCAGCTGCCGCCTTCCTGGCTTGCGCAGGCGCAGGTTCGGCCTGTCCGGCATCAGCGGCTGCGGCCGGTACCGCGCAACCGACGTCGAGCGTTTCCAGCCAGCTGGCAATCCCCTCCAGCGGCTTACGGTTCAGCGCGTAGTAACGCTTCTGGCCCTGCGCCCTCATGCTCACCAGCTGCGCTTCGCGAAGGACTTTGAGGTGCTTGGAAATGGTGGGCTGGCTTGCCGCCAGTTCCTCCACCAGTTCGCCCACGGCCTTGTCTCCGGAACGGAGGGAGAGCAGGATGTCCCGCCGGGTCGATTCCGCTATGACGGCAAATACGTCGTCTGTCACCATGCCTCCCACCCTAGCGACATATACGCCGAAAGGCATCAACTATTTCGGCCTGCAGACGTCACCATTGCCCAGGTTTCCCGGCAGTGCTGGAACGGTGTCACTTCTGCCCGGATTCCCGCGCGGCGGCCGCCGCGGCTTGAGGGTGGACGGTGATGGAGTTCCTTCGCCAGCAACTGTTCAATGTCATCGCGTTCGTGTTCCTGGGCCTTTTCGCGGCAGTCTGGGGCGCGGTGCTGCTGCGCGTCGGCCCTGGGATCCATCGCCGAGGTCCGTCGGGACGAGCTCCAGCGGGAGCCGGGCAGGCCCGCGGCCTTCAATCCTGCCGAGGTCACGGCCAGGCTGTCCGGGCGGATCATGGCAACAATCCTGGTCTACCTCGCCGCGGGCCTGGCTGTCCTGCTGCTCTGGCTGGCCAAGGGGACGGCTTCAACGGACGTGATCGGCGCGTTCGCTTTGTCCCTCCTGGACTGGCTCATCGGCGCCGCCGGGGTGGTGTTCCAGACGGAGAAGCCCAGCAGCTGACTGACCCGGCAGTCAGTCGAACCAAGGGTCCAGCCCGTGGAGCGGGAAGACTGCCTTCCGCGTGGCCATGACGGTCCTGTCCACGGCATCGTTGGGGTCAAAGCCCACTTCCCAGGACCGCCACCACAGTTCCACGTCGTCGCCCATCAGGAGGGGGGCGTCCCTGCCGAACTTGGCCAGGACATAGGCACGCCAGTTCTCCGGGACGGGCGTACGCAGCGGCACGGGCCGCCCGGACGCGATGGCAATCAGGTGGCTCCAGGACCGCGGGACCACGTCAGTAACGTTGTACCCGCCGCCACCGGTGGCGATCCAGCGGTTGCCGCAGTGGCGGGCGGCGAGGCTGCCGACGGCGGATGCGGCCTCCCGCTGCCCGTCAACGCTGAGGTTGAGGTGCGTCAGCGGGTCCGTGCGGTGGGAGTCGCACCCGTGCTGGCTGACGATAACCTCCGGCTGGAAAGCGGCCACCAGCTGCGGCACCACCGCGTGGAAGGCGCGAAGCCAGCCGGCATCCCCCGTCCCTGACGGCAGGGCGACATTCACCGCCGTCCCCTCGGCCTGCGGACCGCCGATCTCATTGGCGAATCCCGTCCCGGGGAAGAGCGTAAGGCCGCTCTCGTGGAGCGAAATGGTGAGCACACGGGGATCATTCCAGAAGATGCTCTCCGTCCCGTCCCCGTGGTGGGCGTCGACGTCGATATACGCCACCTTGCTGATGCCGCCGTCGAGCAGCCTCTGCACGGCGAGTGCAGCGTCGTTATAGATACAGAACCCGCTGGCCCGCTCGCGGGCGGCATGGTGCATGCCGCCGCCGAAGTTAACCGCGTGCAGCGCGGAGCCGTCCAGGATCCGCGAAGCAGACAGCAGCGAACCGCCGGCCAGCCGGGCTGCCGCCTCATGCATGCCCGCGAAGGCGGGATCGTCCTCCGTGCCCAACCCGCGGGCCTCATCGGGCTCGCCGGGATTGGCGCTGACCCTGCGGACTGCCGCAACAAAGTCTGCGGAATGCACCGACTCCAGCGCTGCGTCGTCCGCCACTTCGGGCGCTTCCACCACCACGTGGTCCAGGCCGAACAAACCCAGGCTGCCGGCCAGGCGGGCGGTCAGGTCCATCCGCTCAGGTGCCATCGGATGGCCCGGACCGAAATTGTAGGCAGTCATGTCAGAACTCCACGCCACCACCGTTGGGGGCGCGGGCTGGCTGAGACCCGGGAGGTATGTCATCAATCACAGGCTACCCGAGCCGGCGGCGCCTCCTGCCCGGCCATAACGCCGGCATTAGTGGTTTACTACTGAGGGAAGCAGTTTCTACCGAGGAAAAGCCACACATGACGCAAAGCCAGTCGAGGCCCCGGAACCCGGCCAGCTGGCATCCCGCAGCGCAGGAGCGGGAAGGCCTCTGGATTCTTACGCGGCTGCGCGACTTCATTGACGACATCGCAAACACTTCCCCGGCCCGGCTTGCCCTGACGGTGTTCGCGGCCGTATGCCTGGTCTTCACACTCATCCTCTCGCTGCCGGTCTCCTCCGCCGCCGGCACCCCCACCCCGATCCATCAGGCGCTGTTTACGGCCGTTTCAGCCGTGTGCGTCACCGGCCTGACGGTCGTCTCGACGGCGGTTCATTGGTCCTTCTTCGGGCAGCTGGTGATCCTGGTGGGCGTCTTCATTGGAGGCTTGGGTACGCTGACCCTGGCCTCGCTGCTTGCCCTGATGGTCAGCAAGCGGCTGGGCATGCGGGGGAAAATCATCGCGGCGGAATCCATGAACAATGCAGGCCGCCTGGGCGAAGTGGGCACCCTGCTGCGGATTGTCATCACAACATCAGTGGTGATCGAAGGAATCCTGGCGCTGGCCCTGGTCCCGCGGTTCCTGACCCTCGGCGAGCCGTTCTGGCAGTCCGTATGGCACGGGATCTTCTACTCCATCTCGTCCTTCAACAACGCCGGTTTTACCCCGCATTCAGATGGCATCGTGCCTTACGAAACGGACCTTTGGATCCTGGTCCCGCTGATGCTCGGCGTCTTCCTGGGCAGCCTCGGTTTTCCCGTGGTAATGGTTCTCCACCAGAACGGGCTGAACTGGAAGAAGTGGAACCTGCACACCAAGCTCACCATCCAGGTGTCCTTCATCCTCCTGTTTGCCGGCACATTCCTGTGGGCCTTGATGGAGTGGGACAACCTGCGGACCATCGGGACCATGGATTTTGACGACAAGGTGACGCATGCCCTGTTCGCCTCCGTGATGATGCGGTCCGGCGGCTTCAACCTGGTGGACCAGAACCAGATGGAGTCCACCACCATGCTGTTGACCGACGCGCTGATGTTTGCCGGCGGCGGCTCGGCCTCCACGGCCGGCGGCATCAAGGTCACCACCATCGCCGTGATGTTCCTGGCGATCGTGGCGGAGGCCAGGGGCGACGCCGATGTGCAGGTCTATGGCAGGACCATCCCGCAGGGCACCATGCGCGTTGCCATCTCCGTGATCGTTGCGGGCGCCACCCTGGTGTCCGTCTCCGCCTTCCTGCTGCTGCACATCAGCGGGGCGTCCCTGGACCGGGTGCTGTTCGAGACCATTTCGGCTTTCGCCACCGTGGGGCTCAGCACCAACCTCAGCGCAGAGGTGCCGCCGGAGGGCGTTTACGTCCTCGCGGCCCTGATGTTCGCCGGCCGCGTCGGCACCGTGACCCTTGCGGCCGCCCTTGCCCTCCGCCAGCGCAGCCAGTTGTACCACTATCCCGAAGAGAGGCCGATCATTGGCTAGTTCCCCAGACGCCCCCCGGCGCCCCGCCCACAACGCTCCAGTGCTGGTGATCGGATTGGGCCGCTTCGGTTCATCCACGGCAGAACAACTGGTCAAGCAGGGCCGGGAAGTCCTGGCCATTGAACGGGACCGGTCCCTGGTGCAGAAGTGGGCACCGCTGCTGACCCACGTGGTGGAGGCCGACGCCACCAACATCGATGCGCTCCGCCAGCTCGGCGCGCAGGAGTTCAGCTCCGCCGTCGTGGGCGTGGGCACGTCCATCGAGTCCTCCGTGCTGATCACGGTCAACCTGGTGGACCTTGGCATCGAGCACCTGTGGGTGAAGGCGATTACGCCGTCCCACGGCAAGATCCTCACCCGGATCGGCGCCAACCACGTGATCTACCCGGAGGCCGACGCCGGCGTCCGCGCGGCCCACCTGGTGTCCGGACGGATGCTGGACTTCATCGAGTTCGACGACGACTTCGCGATCGTGAAAATGTACCCGCCGCGGGAAACGGTGGGGTTCACCCTGGACGAGTCAAAGGTCCGCTCCAAGTACGGCGTGACGATCGTGGGCGTGAAGTCACCCGGCGAGGATTTCACCTATGCCCGCCCGGAGACCAAGGTGTCCTCCCGGGACATGCTGATCGTGTCCGGACATGTAGACCTGCTGGAACGGTTCGCGGCACGGCCGTAATTGCACGGGTGCCTGGGCCCACGCCCGCCGGGTTCCCTGGCCGAGCTTGCGAGGTTAGGGAGCGGGTGGGGACTAGCCGAGCTGCCTGGTGATTTCGGCTGCCCGCTCCGTTGCCGCGCGGGCACCGGCCACAATGATGGCAGGAAGGCCCCGCTGGTCGAAGGTGGCGATGGCCCGTTCAGTGGTGCCGTTCGGGCTGGTCACCGCCTTGCGCAGCGCTGTTGGATCCGCACCGGGCTCGGCCAGCATGAAGCCGGCGCCGGCAACGGTTTCCCGGGCCAGGAGAACGGACAGTTCCGGATCCAGGCCCAGTTCCCGGCCCGCTGCTGCCATTGCTTCCGCCAGGTAGAAGGCGTAGGCGGGTCCGGAGCCGCTGATGGCCGAGACCGCATCCACTTGTTCCTCGGGGACCTCCACCACCGTTCCCGCACCCTGCAGGACGTCCTTGACCTCTTGAAGCTGCTCCGGGGTGCAGTGCGTCCCCGGCGACACCGACACCACGCCGCGGCCCAGCTTTGCCGGCGTATTGGGCATGGCGCGGATTACCGGCTGTCCCGCCGGCAGTGCGGCCTCCAGTTGGGCGATGGACACCGCGGCAGCCACGCTGACCACCACGGCGGTTGGTGAGAGGGAGGGGCTGATCTCCCGGGCAAGGTCAAGGATGCCAACAGGCTTGACGCCAAGGATGACAACGCCGGAGCCCTTGGTTGCCTGTTTGTTGTTGTCCGGCTCCTCCTCACCGGCAATCGCGGTCACGCCGTGGTGCCGCTCGGCCAGTTCCGCGGCACGCCCGGCACGCCGGACCGTTGCGACGACGTCCGCCGGGTCCGTCCCCGCTTCCAGCAGGCCACTCAGAATTGCTTCGTTCATGGATCCACAGCCCAGGAAGGCGATTCGGTTGCTCATGGCTCCATCATTACAGTTAGGCCCGGCCGGCGCCGAAATTGATGACCAGGGGTGGACACCCAATCATCAGGGAACTCGCTGAAATGCACTCACAGGTTGCTCACATGTAAGCCGCAGGTGCCTCACAACTTTGGGTTCTAACGTAGTTATTACCTCATTGAGGGTGCGAGTGATGCGGCAGGGATGGGGATTCCTGCCAGGGCACCGGCAGTCGGCAACAGGTTTTCCCCCATTTTCCTGTTGCGGACGCCGGTGCTTCCGCTTTTAACCGCCGCTTTGCTCCGGGGCGGTCCCCAGGGCCTTAGGCCGGGGCTTCGACAACCTGCGGCGCCACCACATGGGGCGCAGGGTCCAGCGGCCCCGAAAACACCAGCTGGTCCAGGCGGCGCAGGATCAGGCCTTCACGCAGGGCCCAAGGGCAGATCCGGAGTTTCTTGAACCTGAAGAGCTCCAGCGCGGCCTCGGCAACGAGTGCTCCGGCCAGCAGCTGGTGTGCCCGCGCCTCGGAAACCCCCGGCAGGTGCAGGCGGTCCTCGACCTTCATCGCCGAGATGCGCTGCGCCCACACTCCAAGGTCCGTGGCATGGAGCTCCCGCTTGACGTACGGGCCGGCCGCGCTCGGCGCCGCACCGGCAATCCGTGCAAGCGAGCGGAAGGTCTTGGATGTGCCCGCCACAACGTTGGCACGGCCCAGACCGTCGAATTCCCGCACGGCCGGCTTGAGGGTGGCCTGGATGTACCGCCGCAGTTCCTTGACGCTCTTGGCCGACGGGGGGTCTTCGGAAAGCCAGTCCCTGGTGAGCCGGCTGGCTCCCAGCGGCACGGAGGTGGCAACTTCCGGAAGTTCGTCCTGGCCGAAAGCCATCTCAAAAGAGCCGCCGCCGATGTCCAGGTTGAGGATTGGCCCCGCGCCCCAGCCGTGCCAGCGCCTGACCGCGAAAAAGGTCATCGACGCCTCTTCGCTGCCGGTGAGCTCCTGCAGCGTGACGGTGGTTTCGTGTTTGACGCGCGCCAGGACTTCAGGGCCGTTGGTGGCCTCGCGGATGGCCGACGTACAGAAGGCCAGGAGGTCCTCGGCCTTGTGCCTGGCGGCAAACTCCCAGGCTTCCAGCACGAATTCGGTGAGCTCGTGCTGGCCGGCGTCGTTGATGCTGCCGTCCGGTTCCAGGTACTGGACCAGGGACAGCGGCCGCTTGTGCGAGGCGAAGGGCACAGGGCGCGCGCCGGGGTGGGCATCCACCAGGAGGAGATGGACAGTATTGGACCCGATATCGAGGACGCCTAGCCGCATGGTGACATTATTGCTCGTCGGCCCGTTTGAAGTCGCGCTTGATGTTGGCAACGCCCTCGGGGTTGATCTCGAACCCATAGGCGGCGCCCGGGTTGATGACCATGCCCAGCTCCTCGCCGATGTTCGCGATGATGGCTGCGCCCTGGGTCCCAAGCACGTTGGGCGCGGCTTCGAGGTACTGCTGGTCCACACGGCTGGGGTGCGAGAAGACGGCAAGCACGGGATCGCCGTCGGCATTGCCCAGGACCAGCGGCTCCACCTGCGAGTCCTCGCCCTCGATGCCATCCGAACTGATGATGTAGACCTCGCTGTTCAGGAAGGACAGGATGACGTCCACGGGGCTCGCGTCGGGCTGCCCGCCTTTTGCAAGCTTCTCCTCGAGGTCGTTCAAGGGCGTGGTGTCTGCAATTCCTGGCTGTTCAGTCATCCCTATACCCGATCACGATCCCGTGCCGCATGCAAACGCCTGGCTATTTCTTTGCGGTGGCCTTTTTCTTGGCCGGCGCCTTGCGGGTGGCAGTGCGCTTTACCGGGCCCTTGGCACGCTTCTCGGCCAGGAGCTCCACGGCCTGCTCGCGCGTCAGTTCCTCCAAGGACGTGGCCCGCGGCACGGTGATGTTGGTGATCCCGTCCGTGATGTAGGGGCCGAACCGGCCTTCCTTCACCACGATGTTCTTCTCCGACACGGGGTCCGGGCCGAACTCAGCAAGCGGCGGGACGGCAGCGCGGGCTCCACGCTGCTTCGGCTGGGAGTAGATCTCCAGCGCCTGGTCCAGCGTGATGGTGAAGATCTCCTCCTCCGAGCCGATGGACCGGGAGTCGGTTCCCTTCTTCAGGTACGGACCGAACCGTCCGTTCTGTACCGTAATGAGGTTGCCTTCGGCGTCCTCGCCCAGGACGCGGGGGAGGCTCATGAGCTGGAGCGCCTCGTCAAGGGTCACCGACTCAACGGTCATGGACTTGAACAGCGAGCCCGTGCGAGGCTTGGCCTTGACGGGCTTCTTGGGCGGTTTGGGCTTGCCGTTCTTGTAGTACTCCACCGGCTGTGCAGCGATTTGTTCCTCGGTCATTTCCGGGATGATCTCGGTGACATAGGCGCCGTAGCGGCCATTCTTGGCGACAACGGTGTGGCCTGTGTGAGGATCCGTGCCCAGCACGCGTTCCTCGGGGGCAGCCGTCTCCATCAGCTCAATGGCCTTCGCGGCGGTCAGCTCGTCCGGAGCCAGGTCCTCCGGCACGTTGGCGCGGGGCGACTCCACGATCTCCCCCGTCTTCGGGTCAACCGTGGCAGCGGAACTTTCCAGGTACGGGCCGAATTTGCCCACCCGCAGCGTGATCTGGTCCGTGATGGGAATGGAGTTGATTTCCCGCGCGTCGATTTCGCCGAGGTTGTTCACGATGCTCAGCAGGCCCGGATCCGAGTCCTCGCCGAAGTAGAAGTGCCGCAGCCAGGAGGCACCCACGGCCTGGCCGTTGGCGATCTTGTCCAGGTCGCCTTCCATGTCTGCGGTGAACTCGTAGTCCACGTAGTCGCTGAAGTGCTGTTCCAGCAACCTGATGACAGAGAAGGCGATCCAGCTGGGGACCAGGGCCGAACCCTGTTTCCGGACGTAGCCGCGGTCCTGGATGGTGGAGATGGTGGAGGCGTAGGTGGACGGACGGCCGATGCCCTTCTTCTCCAGCTCCGCCGTCAGCGATGCTTCCGTGTAGCGCGGCGGCGGCGAGGTCTCGTGGCCCACGGCGATGATGTCGGACGCCTTCAGGGCGTCGCCCTTGGCCACATTGGGGAGGCGGCGGGCTTCGTCGGAGTCGTCGTCGCCGCGGGTCTCGTCCTTGCCTTCCTCGTAGGCGGCAAGGAAGCCGGGGAAGGTAATCACTGTTCCGGACGCGGAGAACTCCGCGTCCCGCCCGTCAGCGGACACGGCGCCCAGGCGGATGGTGGCCGTAGAGCCCTTGGCGTCAGCCATCTGGGAGGCGACGGTTCGCTTCCAGATCAGCTCGTAAAGCCGGAATTCGTCGCCGGAGAGCTGCTTGGCCACCTGGGCCGGCGTGCGGAACGAGTCACCGGCGGGGCGGATGGCCTCGTGCGCTTCCTGGGCGTTGGCTGCCTTGCCGGTGTACACACGCGGCGACTGGGGGATGTACTCCGGGCCGTAGAGCTCCGAAGCCTGGCGGCGGGCGGCCGTGACAGCTTCATCACTCAGCGCGGAGGAGTCCGTACGCATGTAGGTGATGTAGCCGTTTTCGTACAGCCGCTGGGCTACCTGCATGGTGCTCTTGGAGGAGAAGCGGAGCTTGCGGCCCGCTTCCTGCTGCAGCGTGGAGGTGGTGAACGGCGCAGCGGGACGGCGGGTGTACGGCTTGGTGTCAACGGAGCGGACACGGAACTCCGCATCCTGCAGCCCGGCCGCCAGGGACGCAGCCAGCTCCTCATTGAGGTGGGCGACGTTCTTGGAGGTGAGGACGCCGTCGTCGTTGAAGTCCCGGCCGCTGGCCACCTTGGCGCCGTCCACGGCGGCGAGCTTCGCTTTGAAGGAGCCGGCATCTGCACCGAACTGGCCCGTGAGGTCCCAGTACGAGGCGGCCTTGAAGGCCATCCGCTCGCGTTCGCGGTCCACCACCATGCGGGTAACCACGGACTGCACGCGGCCGGCGGACAGGCCGCGTGCCACCTTGCGCCACAGCACCGGGGAAATCTCGTAACCGTACAGCCGGTCCAGGACGCGGCGGGTCTCCTGCGCATCCACCAGCGCGGTGTCCACATCGCGCAGGTTGCCCATGGCGCGCTGGATGGCTTCCTTGGTGATTTCGCCGAACGTCATCCGGTAGACCGGGACCTTGGGCTTGAGCACTTCGAGCAGGTGCCACGCGATGGCTTCGCCCTCGCGGTCCCCATCGGTTGCGAGGTAAAGTTCGTCGGCATCCTTGAGCGCGGCCTTGAGCTCAGTCACCTTTTTCTTTTTGTCCGGGGAGACCACGTAGTACGGCTTGAAGTCGTGCTCAATGTCGACCGCGAACTTGCCCACCGAGGTCTTCTTCAGTTCGGCGGGGAGTTCGGACGGCTGGGGAAGGTCGCGGATGTGACCAATGGAGGCCTCTACGATGAAGCCCTCGCCCAGGTACTTGGCGATGGTCTTGCTCTTGGCCGGAGACTCCACAATCACGAGTTTCTTGCCGGTTTTGGCCTTGCTTGGCACGGTGCTCCTACAGAAAAAGGTTGCTCGGGCAGATGCGCCCATACTGGCCTAGTTCACCATATTTTGCAGAAATGTGCGCATCCATGTGGAAAAGTAGGGGGTTCCCAGGCAGGCCTTCGGCGCCCTATTCCGCGGCGGGGATCAGGAAACCGTCGCGGACCAAATTGGCCACGTCGGTGAGCAGCCCGGTCCGGAACGAGCCGGCGTCGAACCCCTCCTCCCCCGCCATTCCGCCGCCGAGCAGCGCCTCCAGCGCCCCCGCGATCTGGCCGGCAGTCAGGTCGCCGTCGCACGCTGAAACGAAGCCGGCCAGCTCGGTGCTGAGCAGGTTGGTCCGGCGCAGCCCGGCGCCCTGGCGCAGCAGGATGACCCCCGGATGCTCGGCGCCCGGCCGCTGGTGGCGCTCCTCCGTGACGTCGTCCGCCACCAGCAGGTGCGCATCCTCCAGGCCGTGCGCGGCCAGCCAGTCGATGCGTTCGACGGCGGCCCCCAGGTGGGGTCCGATGGGCTGTTCAATGGGGTGCGTGATTTCCTCGAACCGGCTGATGGCGGCCTGCCCCGGTTCAACGGGCCGGCGCAGCCAGACCATGCCGAAACCGATGCCCTCCACCTCCCTGGATTCGAAGTCTGCGAGGTAGGCGGCGTAGGCCTCCCGGTAGTGCTGCCGGTCCCGGCCCTCGGAGGCGTCCCGGAGCCATGTTTCCGCGTATTCCTCGGGCCCCACCTGCTCGCGCTGGATGAACCAGGCATCGATGCCCGGACCGGCCCAGCTTTGCGGCCGTTCCTGCCACGACGCTCCCGCTATGACCTCCCAGTTGCCCAAAAGCTGGGCTGTTCCGGCAGGCGCGAGGACGGACGGCAGTGCCCTGACGAGCGAAGAGACGATCTCGTCGCCCGGCAGGCCGCCGTCGCGGTACGTGAACTGCCCTGCGGCGTCCTCCCCTGCGCTGCGCGGCGTGATCACGAACGGAGGATTGGACACCACCAGCCCGAACTCCTCGCCCTCCACGGGGTCCAGGAGTGAGCCCAGGCGCAGGCTGACCCGGTCCGCGAGCCGCGCGGGATCAACGGAGAGGGCCTGCGCATTGAGGAGGATGTTGAAGCGGGTAAAGGCGAGGGCGCGTTCGGAGATGTCCGTGGCGGTGACGTGCCGGCAGTGGTGGAGCAGGTGGAACGCCTGGATGCCGCAGCCCGTGCCCAGGTCCAGGGCGCGTTCGGTGGGGCGGCGGACGGTGGTCTGCACCAGCGTGGTGGAGGCATGGCCGATCCCCAGGACGTGGTTGTGCCGGAGCACCCCTTCCTGCTGGTGCGCCGCCAGGTCGCTGGCCACCCAGAGTTCCGTGCCGCCGGCTGCGCTGTCTCCTGCGGCGCCGTCCCAGCCGTAGGGCCGCAGGTCCACCTTCGCTGCCAGCAGCCGGGAGCCGGGAACGGGTTCAACCAGCCCCAGCGTGAGCAGGCCTTCCGCACGGATGCCGGGAAGGACTGCGTCGAGCGTCTCCGCCGCCTGCGGCTCGGCGAGAAGCCAGAGGCGGACGACGGCGGCGAGCGCCTTGCTTCCTTCGTCCTGCCGCATGGCGCGGTCCGCGGCCAGCAGGGCCGGGATGATCTGGTCCCGGTCCAGCGCTGCGGAGGCGGCGGGGCCCAGGAACCGGGCGACGCCGTCGGGTGTGTAGTCGAGCCGGCGCAGGTCCGCGGCGAGGGCGGCGAGCAGTTCCGGCCGGTCGCTGCGGGGCGCGTCCGGGGTGTTGCCGGCAGTGAACTCGTATGGGGATTCAGGCACCGCTCAAGTTTAGTCCGGCGGGCTGCAAGGCTTTGCAGGCGGCGTTGACGCGGTAGCGTGGAGCCATGCCTTCCAGTTTTGCCGTCCTTTTGCGCGCCCGGCTCCGGCCGGCGGGGCGTGCCCGCCGGTTGCCGTGGTCCGTAGTCTTCGCAGGCGCGGCCGTCCTTGCCCTGGCCGGCTGCTCACCCGTGGTTTCCGTCGAGAACGCGGACGTCCCCCAGTGGCAGGCCACCGCGCTGCCCCCGGCGCCGGGCGCCGTCATCGAGGACGCCGGTAAGATCCTCAACCGGAACCGCATTATTAAGGAAGCCGCAGATGTTCCCGCAGGGCGCTACATCCTGACTGCAACGTGCGATGGCGGCGGCAAGGCGTTCTTCGCCGTGTCACTCGATGGAACGATGCTGGCGGACGCAGGAGCGGCGTGCAACGGCAGCCGGGAGACAACCAAAATCACCCTGCCCGAGGCCGGCACCCTGGAGATCAGCGCTTCCAGCGTGGACGCGCCCCTCCTCTACGCGTACCGGCTGGCACCCGCCGGATAACGGTCCCTTCAGCTCTGGCCCGCCGGCGGCGGCGGGCATACAGTCTGACTATGCCCAGTGTGCGGATCGCCTCCGCGCCTTGTACCGTGCGGACGCCCCACGTGCGCACAGCGCCGGTGCCGCTGGCCCGGAAGCCGCGCGCCGCCGTCGTCATTGCTGCGCTGGCTGCCGCGATGGTGCTGGGCGGCTGCGAGTATACGTACGACGACGGCCGGAGCGTGCCGGGGCCCGTCGAGGCAGAGCCAACGCGGCTTCCCGGGCCGGTGTTCACCCGCGACCCGTTGCAGAACGACCCCGTCAGTGAGGCTGAACTTGGCGCTTGGGTAACCCGGACGCTGCCGGACACTGGGCAACCGGTGGCCCACGCCAGCGCAGGGCTCATGGCAGCCGGGGAAATACGGGCCGAGTCGACGCCCGTCCTGGGGACCGGCACCTACGCGCTGGCCTTGGCGTGCCGCAGCCAGCGCCGTGTGACCTTCACTGTCCGCAGCGAGTCCCTCACGCTGGTGGACCTGGGGCTTCGGTGCGGGATCAACCGGGAAAACGTTATTTACCTTTCCTCGGAAACAGCCCTCACCATCCGGGTGGAAGCCCGGACCGGGGCGAACTACGCGTACCGGCTGCGGCTTCTCTCATAGCCTGTTCCCTAGGCTGCGCACCCTTCGGGGCAGCGCAGGGTTTCCGGGCTGGACGCACAGTCGGCGCAGTACAGGGTGAGGGTGCGGCAGCTGGGGTTTGAGCAATTCTCGAACTTGCTGGTGGGCGCCGCGCAGCGGGTGCATTGGCCGATGGTCTTGGCGTCCTCGCTGAACTCGAGGTGCATTCGCTTGTCAAAGACGTAGAGCGAGCCTTCCCAGAGCCCCTGGTCCTTGAATGCCTCGCCGTAGCGGACAATGCCGCCGTCCAGCTGGTAGACCTCCTTGAAGCCCCGGTTCACCATGAGGCTGGACAGCACCTCGCAGCGGATCCCGCCGGTGCAGTAGGTGACCACCGGCTTGTCCTTGAGGTCGTCATACTTGCCGGACTCCAACTCCTGGATGAAGTCGTGGGTGGTGGCGACGTCGGGGACGATCGCGTCCTTGAAGCGGCCGATCCGGGCTTCGAAGGCGTTCCGGCCGTCGAAGAAGACCACGTCCTGACCGGCTTCCTTCTTGCTGTCCACCAGTTCGTGCAGTTCCTCCGGCTTCAAGTGCGTACCGCCGCCCACCACGCCGTTCTCATCCACCCTGAGTTCCCCGGGCGCGCCGAAGGAGACAATCTCGTCCCGGACCTTGACGCTGAGCCGGGGGAAGTCCTCGGCTCCGCCGTCGGACCATTTCACGTCGATGCCGCGGAAGCCCTTGTACTCGCGGGTGGTCTTCACGTACTGCTTGACTGCGCCGATCTCCCCGCCCACGGTCGCGTTGATGCCGTCCTTGGAGATCAGGATGCGCCCGGTCAGGCCGAGCTTCTCGCACAGCGCGCGCTGCCAAAGCCGTACCGCTTCGGGGTCCGCGATCGGTGTAAAGCCGTAAAAAAGCACAATTCGGTTCAAAGCCACGTATTTAAGGGTACCGGCACGTTCCGCAGCGAAGGGTGCTGGCCGGTCCGCTCCGGCTTCCGCGATGGTCCCGGGCGTTTTCGGCTCATCACGATTGCATAAGCTCTCTGCCACCCCCTGTTGCTTAAGTTCGGGCTGGAATATTCTCATCCCATGACCCCGGAAACCATGGTTGAAGACATCACTGGCCTTCTTGAGGTGTGGGTGGCGGGCTGGGCCGGTTGCCGCGGCTACAGGACATCCACAGAGGGACGCTTTCCCGCCGTGCTGCGAGCCGACACCAGCGGCGAGTGGGAATTCTTCGCGTCCGAGCCCACGGACGATGAGTTCGCGGTACTGGCCGCCAAAACGGCCGAAGTTCCGGCCAGGGTCCTCACCATCCTGACCAATGACACGGCCCGCTACTCTGCCCTGGCCGCAAGGCACGGGCTGAATGTCACATCTGACTCGCAGGCGATGATGATTGTGGACATGGAGACCCAGGACGCCGAGGATCCCTGGCTTTCCGACGACGAACTGACCTGGACCACGTCCCTGCAGAACGGCGTCCATTACGCAGAGGTCCGTTCCGGCGACGCGCTGGCCGCCAGCGGACGGGTTTACGTGGTGGGCGATACCGCGGTGTTCGACAAGATCATCACGGAGCCGGCCTTCCAGCGCCGGGGCCTGGGCAGTTTCATCATGCGGGCCCTTGCAGCCAAGGCCTTCGAGCACGACGTGCAGGAGGGGCTCCTGCTGGCCTCCGCGGACGGCCAGAAACTTTACTCCCACCTTGGCTGGACCACGGTTTCCCGGGTACTCATGCTGTCCGCTTCCCACGACGGTTTGGACCTTTCCCTGAGCTGAGTCTTACTGTTACCCCCCCACGCTGTTACCCCGACGGCGAACCGGGGCCCGCAGGCCGCTGCCGGGTGAAACAATGTTCGGGTGAACCCCCATGACTCCCTGATTTCCTTGCTGGGCCGCGGCCCGGAACCGGAGCAGCTGCGTCATGTCCGCACTATCCCGGCCCGTGAGGCCGAGCACGAGCCCTGGCCCGCGTGGGTGCATCCGGACCTGGTTGCGGCGTACGGGTCCCTGGGCATCCAGGAGCCCTACCGGCACCAGGTGGAAGCAGCCGGAATCGCCCACGCCGGCGAACACGTTGTGGTGGCCACCGGCACGGCGTCGGGAAAGTCGCTCGCCTACCAGCTGCCGGCCCTGGACGCCATCCACCGTTCCGAACTGCGGGTCATGGCCGAGCCCGGGAAAATCCATGACGACGGCGCCGTGACGCTCTACCTGTCCCCCACGAAGGCCCTCGCGGCGGACCAGCTCAATGCCATCAGGGCCCTGCAACTGCCCACCGTGCGGGCGGAAACCTACGACGGCGACACCGACCCCGCCTCGCGCCGCTGGATCAGGGACCATGCCAACTTCATCCTTGCCAACCCGGACATGCTGCACTTCGGGATTCTTCCCAACCACGCCTGGTGGGCCGGGTTCTTCCGCCGTCTGCGCTACGTGGTGATTGACGAGGCCCACAGCTACCGGGGCGTCTTCGGTTCCCACGTGGCCAACCTGATGCGCCGGCTGCGCCGGATCTGCGCGTACTACGGTGCGGGCACGGCCTATCCGGGGCCGGTATTCATCGCGGCCTCCGCCACAGCTTCGGAGCCCGAAGTCTCCTTCGCCCGGCTGATCGGGGCCCCGGTGAAGGCAGTTTCCCGGGACGGCTCGCCGCACGGCGCCACCACGGTGGCTTTCTGGGAACCCGCCCTGACCGAGGTTCGGGGCGAAAACGGCGCCAAGGAGCGGCGGACGGCTGTGGCCGAAACCGCAGACCTGCTGGCGAACCTGGTGTCGGCCCAAGTCCGCACCATAGCCTTCATCAAATCCCGGCGCGGGGCGGAGACTATTTCCTCCATCACCAAGCGCCTCCTGGACGAGGTGGACCCCAGCCTGCCGCAGCGGGTGGCTGCCTACCGTTCCGGGTACCTTCCCGAGGAACGCCGCGCAGTGGAAAAGGCGCTCCGCTCAGGGCGGCTCCTGGGTGTTTCGAGCACTTCCGCCCTGGAGCTGGGGATCGACATTTCCGGCCTGGACGCGGTCCTGGTGGCGGGCTGGCCGGGGACGCGCGCCTCCCTGTTCCAGCAGATCGGCCGGGCGGGCAGGGCCGGGCAGGACGCCATCGCGGCCTTTGTTGCCAGCGATGATCCCCTGGACACTTTCCTGGTGAACCATCCGGAAGCGATTTTCGATGTGTCAGTGGAAGCAACTGTCTTCGACCCCTCAAACCCCTACGTGCTGGGTCCACACTTGTGCGCCGCAGCAGCGGAACTTCCGCTTGGTCCTGCCGAACTCGACCTCTTCGGCAGCACGGCGGAGTCCCTCCTGGACCGGCTGGTGGCCCAGGGGTACCTCCGCCGGAGGCCCGCGGGCTGGTTCTGGACACACTCACAGAGCGCGGCGGCCATGGTGAACCTGCGGGCCGACGGAGGCGGACCGGTGAGCATCGTGGATGCCGAAACCGGGTCCCTCCTGGGCACCATGGATTCCCCCCAGACCCACTACCAGGCCCACACCGGCGCTGTTTACATCCACCAGGGTGACAGCTACGTCGTGGAGGACCTGAATGAAGATGACCACTGCGTGATGGTGCGCCGTGCCAATCCCGATTACTACACCACCGCCCGGGACGTCACCCAGATTGAGGTTCTGGAGACGCAGCGCACGGTCCAGTGGGGTGACGTTTCGGTGCACTTCGGTGATGTCAAAGTCACGACGCAAGTGGTGTCCTTTCAGCGCAAGGCCCTGATCTCCAACGAAATCCTTGGCGAGGAGCCGCTGGAACTCGGTGCCCGCGATCTCTTCACCAAGGCCGTCTGGTTCGTGGTGGACAACCGTTCCCTCACCGGGGCGGGGCTGATCGAAGCCCAGTTCCCCGGTGCGCTGCATGCCGCGGAGCATGCGGCCATTGGCCTGCTGCCCTTGGTGGCGTCAAGCGATCGGTGGGACATCGGTGGAGTGTCCACGGCCCTGCATGCGGACACCGGGGTGCCCACCATCTTCGTGTATGACGGGCATCCCGGCGGCGCCGGTTTCGCCGAACGGGGTTTCGACAAGGCGAAGGTATGGCTCACAGCTACCCGGGACGCCATCAAGGCCTGCGAGTGCGATTCCGGCTGCCCCTCCTGCGTCCAGTCACCGAAATGCGGGAACAAGAACAACCCCCTGGACAAGGCCGCCGCGGTCTCCCTCCTCGACGTCCTGCTCAAGGACGCCACCGAGGGCAGCTCCCTGAGGATGGAAGCGCGGCGCTGACGGGGCAGGCTGCTCGCCCGGGTCTTCCCGGCAGACAGGAAACCAGCACAGGAGCCGCGCCTGCCAGCCACCCCCAGGGCAGAGGCCGAGGTTCAGGGCGGCGGTCCGGCACGGGAACGCCCGGTTGCTGCCCCGAACACGGTCCGTTCCATCAGCTCCGTCCTGACCTCGACCGTTTGCCCTGCACCCTCGGTGCAGCCAAGGACCGCAGCCCCGTGCCGGGCTGCAACCTGGGACGCTATGGTGCAGGGTTCCCCGTGAGTAACGCCGCGGAGGGCGTCGGCCGCAGCAAGTGCCGCGAGGTCGGCAGCGGACGCGGCCCTGCTTGACAGGACAGCCGACTGTGCCAGCAACAGCATCAGCACCATGGCCGTCATCACCACGAGGGCCAGACCGGCCGCCAAAACCGTCCCGGACCCGCGTTCCCGGCCGCAGGCGGAAGCCTGCCCGCGCCAGCCTGAGTCCGCCAGACCCGGACAGTACGGGCGAAAACTCCTGGCCCGCCTACCTTGCCGGACGCGCATCATCCGGCCGTCTCGGCGCGGGTGGAGGCCCGGGCAGTAAGCAGCCAGGGAATGGACGATCCGAGCGGGCCGCCCACCCGACCGGTGACGGTGACGTCCAGCCACTCGCCGTCGGCCGAAACCGCTGCCGACGCGGATCCGCCTGTCAGCGTATGGACGATCCTTTCCACCGCGGCTGAATCGTCACCGCGGGCCAGGGCCCGGGCACCAGCGCGTGCTCCCTCCTCAAGCCGCAACTGGGTGACCCCGGCCGAGGCACCTGACAGCAGCATGGCCAGCAGCAGCAGGACCGCAGGCAGCGTGACGGCGAACTCGGCCGTCACGGCGCCGCATGATTCCTCCGGCCCGGGACTGGCGTAGGGCCCGCCCGCCCCTTGGAGCCGGGAGCCGGCCTGCGCGGAGGGGCACGGACGAACGGGCGGCAGCACGGCCGGCGCGACGGTCATGGCAGGGCCAGCGCGGTGCGGATCAGAGTCAGCAGGAAGCCACGGACTTCCTCGCTGCGGAGGATGAAGACCAGCAGCCCGGCAAAGCCCACGGCAGCAAGAGTGGCTATGGCATATTCGGCGGTCGCCATTCCCGCCTCGGATCCCAGGAGCCGGAAACCACGTCCGGGGCTGGATGGAGACTTCAGGCCCGGG